>CAWAVV010000009.1:0-63402 GCA_963785565.1 uncultured Alphaproteobacteria bacterium
GTGTTGGAACTCTCTGACGTAGCTAGTTAATACGCTCTTATCATGAGTCATCCGAAGCGAAAGACGTCAATGAAAAAGTTGGCGTCGACCGCGCTTATGCTAGCCGTTCTGGTATTGCCAGCGTGCGCTCAGGAGATGGCCGGAAGCCCGGCCGCTCCCCACGGTCCACTTTATGACAGTGGAGACAAAGACGGGGGCGGGGGCGGCAGCGGAATGTAACCGCGGGCCGCTTACGGCTCGCGAACGAATTCGATCCGACGCACGTCGGCCGCGGCGCCGCCGCCGGCCGCAAAAGCCACGCATTCGCAATGCACGAGATCGCGGCGTAATATCAGAACGTGCTCGGTCTGGCCGGCCTCTGGGCTTTGAAACGCCTGGTTTCGGAGCCGACCAGCCCGGCGAAAGCGACAGTGCTGGTCGGAGGACTGGGACCGCCACGTGTTTTTCATAGACAGCGCTATAGCCGCTGGTGAGATTGACGTAACCAAATCGACGCTACTTCGTGCTCCCCTATCGAGCCGCTGACATGACGCAGCCTGATCTGGGCCCGCCTGATCCGCTGACCTCACGCGAACATGGCGCCGGGCGTCGCGAGGCGGCGATCGGGCTGGGACGATTGGAAGTGCGCGGTGGCCCGCTGGACGCCGCCGCGCTGGCTGCGCTGTTTCCCGAGTTCTCGAATAGCCAGGCACTCGCAGGCCTCGGTGCCTGGATTGGCTCGCGACATCAGCTGCGGATGCGGACGCGCGCGGCGGCGCTCGGCATTCCCGTCATCGCTCTCGACCAAGGTCTGTTGCGGGCTCCGCCGCGGCGCGGTGGCGCCCCTTCGGTACTGAGCGTGACTGCGGCCGCCATAAGCGGACCGGGCTCGCCGGCTGACATCCTGTGCGCCGACCGGGTGCTGGCAACGCGGGGTTGGGAGACGCCGGATCTCCTCGCGCGCGCCGCCGCGGGACGGCGTGAGCTGGTCTCGCGGCGAGTTGGCGGTTCGTGGTGGCAACCCGGCGAGTTTCCGTCTGGCGACCGCGTCGCCCTCGTCGATGCGGGGGGAACGGGGACGCCGTCTTCCGCCGCCGTGCTGCGCACAATGCTCGCAGCGGCGCTGGCGGAGAACGCGCCGCGCCAGGTCGTGATCTTGGCCTCGGACCACGTCTTCGCGCGCGATCTTTTAGCCGACGCCACCTCGCGCGGCAGCAGCGTGATCACCCGGCCGGTCGACCCTTGGGCCGCGATCGCGCGCGTGCAGCGCGTCTATGCCGCGGGTGGGGAGACCGGCTTTCTCGCGCTGCTCGCCGGCCGCGCGGTGCGATGCTTCGACAATTCGTTCTATGCCGGTTGGGGCGTCACCGCCGACGACGCGCAAGTCGCGCAGCATTTATTCCGGCGAACCGTCGACCAGATCTTTGCCGGCGCCTGCCTGGTTGCGACCCGCTACCTCGATCCGTATCGCAAAACCGCGTCGACGTTCGAGCAGATGTTGTCGATCCTTGTCGAATGGCGAAAAATCGAGAGCACCAATCGGCGCGTTGGCGTCTTGGTCGGTATGTCGTTCTGGAAGCGCCGCCGAGTCGCGGAGTTCTTTCGGTCATCGGTCGGCGCGCTGGTATTTCGCCGCACCACGAAGGGCGCGCTTAGAGCGGCGGGCGCGGGCTCGGGCGGGGCCGTCGCTGTCTGGGCCTCTCGGATCCCCGCCGGGCTCGTCGAGGCGGCCGCGCGGCAAAAGATCGCGCTGATCCGCGTCGAAGACGGGTTCGTGCGTTCGGCCGGTCTCGGCTCCGATTTCGTGCCGGCCGCATCCTTGGTGCTCGACACAAGCGGCATGTATTACGATCCGGACGCACGCAGCGACCTCAAGCAATTGTTGCTGGAGGCCGAATTCGATGCCGCGCTGATCGCCCGCGCGGTCAAGCTGATCGATCAGCTCGTCGCCCGCGGGGTCACCAAATACAATCTCGCAGGAGCATCATCGGCGCCGGCCCTGGAATTTCCGGGCTGTGATATTTCGGCAGGCCGCCGCCGCATTCTGGTGCCGGGACAGGTCGAGGACGATCTTTCAGTGCGCCTGGGCGGTGGCGACATCCGGAGCAATCTCGATCTACTCGCCCGCGTCCGCGCGGCGAATCCCGATGCCTTGATCCTCTACAAGCCGCACCCCGATGTTGAGGCGGGCCATCGCACCGGCGCCATCCCCGATCGCCTCGCGTGCCAATTCGCCGACCGGATAATCCGCGACAGGTCGACGGCGGCGCTGTTTTCCCAGATCGACGAGCTGCACACACTGACCTCGCTCGCCGGCTTCGAGGCGCTGCTGAGGCGGCTCCGGGTGGTTGTATACGGCCGGCCATTCTATGCCGGCTGGGGGCTGACCGTGGATGACGTGGCCGTCGACCGCGGCCGGCGACTCACCCTGGAGGAGCTCGTCGCCGGGGCGCTGATCCTCTACCCGCGTTATCTCGATCCGGTAACCGGGCTGCCCTGTCCGCCCGAAATCGTGCTCGAGCGGTTCGATACGCCGCGACTGTGGCGTCCGGGTCCGCTCGTCATCGGACGCCGGATTCAGGGCCTCGCAGGGCGAGGCTGGAGCAGGCTCTCCGGGCGGCTGCCAAGGCTCGCTGGCGGCCCGAAATAGAGGCTTGGCGGCTCCGCCTCGACGGCGGAAACCGCGTTCGGGGCAGCAGGTCGCGTGCGGAGTCTCATTGCCTTATCCGTCGCAACGGCACGAGCCACAGCAGCGCAACAGCGTAGACAAACACAACCGTGTAGAGCGCGGCGAAGATCCAGATCGGCAGCTTCCAATAGATCAGCCGGTCGACCCAGCTCTCGATCAGCGGCGTCGGGCTTGCCGCAGATCCGGCCAGATCGCTCTGCCAAAGCGTGAGAAAACAGGCGCGGCTGGCAAGCGCCTGCGCAGCAACCGCCGCCAGTAAGAGGACGTGCAGCACGCGCCACCAGGCGATATGCACGAAACGCCAGCCGTGGGCCGCCCCGATCGGGATGACGATCAAGCCGAACACATTAAACAGAATGACCGCAACATGCGCCGCCAGGACGGCTTCGGCCAATACGGCGGCAGCAGACGCCATCACCGGCCCGGCTTACCCGGTAGCGGCCGCCGTAATCGAGGGCGGCCGGTGGGACGCGGCGGTCGGCCGCGCGGCCATCACTCTCCCCAAATCAGAAAGAGGCCAATATCGCCCGGCATCCCTCCGGGAAAGTCGACTATGCGCGCGGCGAGATGAAAGCCGCGGGGCTTCAGATCGCGCTCCCAACGAAGATACATCTCAGCGGCCTCGCCGCGCAGCGTCTGCGGCCAATGCGGGTCCGGCGCATTGACGGCGCGGCCACCGTCGCTGCACAGCTGCCCCGGAAAGCGCAGCAACAGGAATTCCTGTTCGCCGTGCTCGGCCGCCAGCCGCGCCTGGTGCAGCAGAGTGCGCCAGTTTTCGTCACAAATATGGTGCTGGATCAAGTCCTTGGCTTGCTGGCGACGCTGTTCCGCGAGAGCGCGGCGCTCGACATCCCAATGCTGTGTCCGGTGATGTGTGAAATCCGCGGCAAGGGCGCGGAAGTCGTCGACCCGCAATCCCTCGCCGCCCGGCGACTGGGACGGTTGGGTCGTCGGCTGATCGGGCGCCGAGCCGCGATCGTGGTGAAAATGATGATCGATCCACGAAAAGAGGTCGTGCCTGGGCTTGGAGCCTCCGGGTGCGCCGTGTTCCGGCTGCTCTGCGGCCAGAGCGCGCAACAGATCGGCGCGGCTGACGATGCCGACGATGCGGCCATCGCGTACCACCGGGACACGCTTGATGCGATAGGCCGCCAGCAGCCGCGCGATCTCGGCGACCGGGGTGTCTTCCTCGACGGTCACCACCGGCGCCGACATGATCTCGCGGGCTCGGCGTTCGGGTGCGCGCAGGCTGGCGAGAAAATCTTCGTGGAGCGGGTTCCCCTCGGCCAACAGCGCGAGCCACCAGTCGCATCGCGCCTCGCGGGCGTTGTCGTCGCGGCCCACCAGGTCACCCTCGCTGACCATGCCGATCGGCGCACCGCCGGCATCGACGATCGGGATCGCGCTGATCCCTCTCCTCAGCAGCAGTGCTGCGATTTCGCCGGTCGGGGTATCGGGGTTCGCCATCGCGACATCCGTGGTCATCACATCCCGTGCCTTCATTCGCACCGATCCCTCTGCCGCCACCTGAAGCAATCTGACGCAATCGGCTTTGCCGCGGGCCGCCATTCTAGTCCGACAATCCGCGGCGCCAGAGGAAACCCCGAGCCCCGACGTCGGTCGCACGGTCATGATATTTGCCGACGCTTGTTGCGCCGCAAGCGGGACACCGCGGACGGTTGGCGCTCGCCCGAGTAGCGGGCTCGGCGCAAACTTCCCCGGCCTCCCGCCTTCTCCCCGTACGGGCCTGGACGCGACGCCGGAGGCTGATCTATCGTTCATCACGATGAGCTGCCGGGGGCATGAATCCCCGGACACCGCGGCAAGGCCTTTGGAGGGAGGGTGAAGATGGCGGATTACAAGCTGATCTCGGCCAATTCGCACGTCAGTGAACCACCGGATTTATGGGCCGAGCGAGTCGATCAGAAATACCGCGAGCGGGCGCCTCACCTGATGGTCAACCCGCCCGGCAAGGAAGGCGCCTACTTCTATTACGAGGGCTTTCCGCTGCATCCGATCGGGATCGGTCTCGGCGCGGGTAAGAGCCCCGAGGAACTGAAGGAATTCCTGACCAAGGCGACCTATGCCGACGCCCGGCCAGGTGGTTGGGACCCGGCCGAGCGGGTCAAGGACAATGCCGCCGACGGGGTCGAGGCCGACGTGCTCTACACCACCCTCGGCTTCCGGATCTTCTGGCTGAAGGACCCTGGGCTGCAGGCCGACTGCTTCCGCGTCTACAACGACTGGCTCGCCGAATTTGTCAGCTACGACCCGAAACACATGGCCGGGCTGCCGATGATCTCGCTGTACGACCCCAAGGCCGGCGCCCGCGAGCTCGAGCGCTGTGCCAAAATGGGCCTCAAAGGGGCGATGATCTGGTGCTCGCCGCCCGACGACGGTCCCTACAGCTCGGAGATCTACGATCCGTTCTGGGCGGCCGCCCAGGAATTGCGCATGCCGGTCAGTCTGCACGCGATCACCGGCATGGGGATGGAAAGCCAATTTAATTGGGGCGAGCGCTACATGCGCGCGACCGTGCTGTCGCACGAGGTCGAGAAGTCGTTCAGCGTGCTGATCTTCTCCGGCGTGCTCGACCGGTTTCCGGAACTGCAGATCGTCTCGGCGGAGAACAACATCGGTTGGCTGCCCTATTATCTGCAGCGCATGGATCGGGCCTTCGAGCGCCAGCGCATCTCCGCCGGTTTCACCAACAAGCTGAAGCCGAGCGAGTACTTCCGGCGCCAGATGTGGGCCACCTACATCGACGACTTCGTCGGCGTCGCCAACCGCAACTTCATCGGCGTCGACCGGATGATGTGGTCGTCCGACTATCCGCATCAGGCCTCGACCTGGCCGCATTCGCAGGAGGTCGTGGCGCGCGACTTCAAGGACGCCAGCGCCGAAGACCGGTTCAAGATCACCCGCGGCAACGCCGTCCGGCTCTACGGCTTCGCGGCGTAGTCGCGCTACCCCCACGCGCCTCGGCTGATCACACAGATCAGCCGGGACGGGTTGCTTGTTGGTTCCGGCGGTCACCCTTCGGCCGCGGCCACATTGCCAATCCCGGCGGCGATGTCGAACAGCGGCAGGAACATCTCCGGTTCTTGCGCGCCGGCGATTGCGTAGCCGCGTTCGAGGACAAAGCACGGGACGGCATGAATTCCGAGCCTTCGCGCCCGGTCTTCTTCGGCGAACACTTCCTCGGCGCCTGCTTCGCCGGCCAAATAAGTCCGGGTCGCGTCATGTTCGAGACCAGCGCGCGCGGCGATCGCGGCCAAGGTTTGGATGTCGCCGATGTCGAGCCCGTCGATGAAGTAGGCGCGGAACAGGGCCTCGACCATCGCATCGCCGCAGCCCTCGGTTGCAGCAAGCCGGATCAGCCGATGGGCGCGCAAGGTGTTCGGCGTCCGTCGGATGCGCTCAAAAGCGAATTCGATCCCCTCGCCGCGCCCGGCAGCGGCGATCGCGGTGTAGCTGCGCGCGGCCTGGCGCGGGTTGCCGAACTTCGCCGCCAGGTAGAACTCTCGCGAGATTCCCTCGGCAGGCATGTCCGGGTTCAGCTGGAACGGGCGCCACGACCGCGTCGCGACGAGGTCGGGCCGCAGCGCCAGGGCGCGCTCGAGCCGTCGTTTCCCGATATAACACCAGGGGCAGGCGATATCGGCGACGATGTCGATGTGCAAAATCCCCTCCGGAGAGCGCCGCCGCTTGACCTTGGCGCCCTGGCTCGTGAGGATGCCGGCGAAACGGTCGAAAAGAAAAGAGGGTAGTCTTGTCCTCGGCTGCGGAACCGCATCAATACGACGCACCGCATCTCGCCAGGAACGCTGCGAACTTTACAGCGCTGACACCGCTTTCCCTTTTGGCTCGCGCTGCTTCGATCTACCCGGACAAGCTCGCGGTCGTGCATGGAGAGATCCGTTTCAGCTATCGTGAGTTTTTTGCCCGCTGCCGGCGGTTTGCCGACGCGCTGCGCCGGCGCGGCATCCGGCCGGGAGACACCATCGCGGTCATGGCGCCGAACGTGCCGGCGTTGCTCGAGGCGCATTACGGGGTGCCGATGGCGGGGGCCGTGCTGAACGCGCTAAACTATCGTCTCGACGCGCGCTCGATCGCTTTCATCCTCGCCCATGGCGAAGCCAAATTGCTGATCGCCGATCGCGAATTCGCCCCGATCGTCAAATCCGCGCTCGACGAGTTGGGCCGACCGATGCCGGTGGTCGAGATCGACGACATGTCCGGCGGTGACGCGCTCGGCGGCATGGATTACGAGGACTTTCTCAACGAGGGCGACCCGACCGCGGATTGGAACGGTCCGGAAGACGAGTGGGCGCCGATCGCGCTCAACTATACCTCGGGCACCACCGGCAATCCCAAGGGCGTCGTCTATCATCATCGCGGCGCGTTTCTGAACGCACTCGGCAATGCAATCGCTTTCGGGCTCGATCCTGACTCGGTCTATCTGTGGACCTTGCCGATGTTCCACTGCAACGGCTGGACCTACCCTTGGGCGGTAACTGCCCTCGCCGGGACCCATGTTTGCCTGCGCCGGGTCGAGCCCGCGGCGATCTTCGCAGCGATCGTCGAGCACCGAGTCAGTCATCTGTGCGGCGCGCCGGTCGTGCTGAATATGCTGGCGCACGCGCCCGAGGCGGTGAAACGCCGCTTCGATCATGTCGTCGAGGCCGCGACCGGAGGTGCGGCGCCGCCCTCGGCGGTGATCGAGGCGATGGAACGCATGGGGTTTCGCGTCACCCACCTCTATGGCCTGACAGAAAGCTATGGCCCCTCGGCGATCTGCGCCTGGCAGCCGGAATGGGCCGGGTTGCCGCTGACCGAGCGCGCCGCGCTTACCGCGCGCCAAGGTGTGGCCTATCCGACGCTGGACCGACTGCGCGTCGTCGATCCCCAGACCATGACGGATGTCGCGGCAGATCGCTCGACGATCGGCGAGCTGATGTTGCGCGGCAACACGCTGATGAAGGGGTATCTGAAGAACCCGGCGGCGACCGAAGCCGCATTCGAACACGGCTGGTTCCACACCGGCGATCTCGCGGTCCGGCACCCGGATGGCTATGTCGAGATCAAGGATCGGTCAAAGGACATCATTATCTCGGGCGGCGAGAACATCTCCTCGATCGAGGTCGAAGAAGTGCTCTACCGTCACCCGCAGATCTTCGAGGCGGCGGTAGTCGCCAAGCCCGACCCGGTCTGGGGCGAGAGCCCGTGCGCCTTCGTCACCCTGAAGCCGGATGCCGACGCGGTCGCGGCGGACGACATCATCGCCTGGTGCCGCGCCAACCTCGCCCATTTCAAAGTGCCGCGCTCGGTCGTGTTTGGGCCCTTGCCCAAGACCTCGACCGGCAAGATCCAGAAGTACGAATTGCGCGAGCGTGCCAAGGAGACCGCGCCGTGACCCCGCTGCCAAGTTTCGACCTGACCGGGCAGGCGGCGCTGGTCACCGGCGCGTCGAGCGGTATCGGGCGGCATCTGGCGTTGCTGCTGGCAGCCGCGGGCGCCAAGGTGGCGCTGGCTGCGCGCCGCACCGACCGGCTCGCCGAGGCGGCTCGCGAGATCGAAGCGGATGGCGGCAATTGTCTGCCGATCGCGCTCGACGTGACCCGGGCGGACAGCGTTTCCGCCGCGGTCGCCGCGGCCGAGCAGCGCGCTCGGGCCGCTGAGCCTCTTGGTCAACAACGCCGGGGTCGTCGTCTCCAAGCCGGCACTCGAACATACCGAAGAGGACTGGGATTACGTCATCGACACCGATTTGAAGGGGGCTTGGCTGATGGCCCGCGAATTCGCGAGCCATCTGGTCGACCGCGGACGGCCCGGTCGGATCGTCAACATCGCCTCGGTATTGGGATCGCACACCACCGCGTGGGTGCCGAGCTATTGTGCGGCCAAGGCGGGACTGATTCATCTGACCCATGCGCTGGCGATGGAACTTGCGCGCCACGGCATTCTGGTAAACGCGCTGGCGCCTGGCTATGTCGACACCGACTTTGCTCGCGAGTTCCTGGCCAGCGAGGCCGGCAAAAAGCTCACGGCGCGAATCCCGCTGCGCCGCGTCGGGCAGCCTGACGATCTCGACGGGGCGATGCTGTTGTTGGCGTCACCGGCGGGAGCCTATATCACTGGCGCGGTCATCGCGGTCGATGGCGGGCACGCGGTCGCCGCGATCTGATCCGCCGCCGGTCATTGGCGATGACCGCAGGGCGTTATTGGCGCGGTTCCTCGCCTCAGCGAGTCGGGGCCAGGGCCTGCGAGATCACCGGGCTGACGCCGCTCAGCGGCGGTTCGATTCAAGAAAATTGGGGCATCGACGCGCGCTTTTCGGGCGGCCGGCTCGATGGCGACCAGCGTCTCGTGCTCCGCGCGGCAGCCGCGACCGGGGTCCCGTCCAGCCTCGACCGCCTGCAGGAATTCGCCGTGCTGCAGGCCGCTTTCGGGGCCGGGGTTACGGTGCCCGAGCCACTTTTCGCCAGCGCCG
This sequence comes from uncultured Alphaproteobacteria bacterium, assembly GCA_963785565.1. GTDB lineage: Bacteria > Pseudomonadota > Alphaproteobacteria > ATCC43930 > CGMCC-115725 > AP-15. The sequence goes on from CAWAVV010000009.1 coordinate 9,162, forward strand.
ACCCGGCGGTTTTCGGTAAGGCGTTCCTTATCATGCGGCGGGCATCCGGGACCGCTGCCGCGCACCGCATCACCCGCGATCCGGCGCTCGACGCCGGCATTGCCGCCAATCGCCGAGCGGCTTGGGCAAGAGCTCGCCCGTATCCACACAATCCGGCCGCCGCGGTCCGATCTCGGCTTTCTCCCGCCCTATGAACAGAGCAGGCCAGCGCAACAGATCGCGGCGTTTCGCACCTATCTCGACAGCCATCCCGCGCCGCGTCCGGTGCTGGAATGGGGGATTCGCTGGCTCGAAACGCACATGCCCGCGCCTGTCCTCCCGGTGCTGTGCCACCATGATTTTCGCACCGGCAATTATCTGCTCGACGGCGCGGAGCTTACCGGGATCCTCGACTGGGAATTCGCTGGATGGGGCGACCCGCACGAGGATATCGGCTGGTTTTGCTCCAAGGGCTGGCGGTTTGCTAGGCTCGACCGCGAAGCTGGCGGGATCGCCGACCGCGCCCCGTTCTACCGCGGCTACGAGAACGAGGGCGGCGCCGTTATCGACCCGCTTCGGGTCCGGTTCTGGGAGGTGTTGGCGAGCGTGCGCTGGGCGATGATTGCCTTGCAGCAAAGCGACCGTCACAGGTTGGGCGGCGAACGCAGCCTCGATCTGGCCTTGACCGGGCGGCGCGCGAGCGAATGCGAGCTGGAGATCCTTACGCTGCTCGACCGCGCGTGCGAGCCGGGCTCGCGCCCTCTCGACAGGCAAAGCTCCGCATCGCCGAAAGGGGCGGAGCCGCCGGCGATGCATGATTTGCCCGACGGTCCGGCACTATTAGCGCTCGCCCGCGACGTGTTGCTGAACGATTTGATGCCGCTGCTGCCGCTCGAGCGGCGGCTCGAGGCGCTGCTCGTCGCCAATTGCATGGCGGTTGCCGAGCGTGAGGCGAATACCGAGGTACCGGAGTACGCGCTGCTCCGCGAGCTGGCGGTGCTGTACCACCCGGAGGATCCCTCGTCCCCCGTCTCCGGCACTGTGGGTAAGGGCTCGGAGATACTGCGGCGCTTCGCCTGCGAGCTGCGCAATGGGGCGTTCGAGAATTCGCCGGACCGCGATACCCGCGCCCGCGCTATTCTGTGGCGGATGACCATCGCCAGGCTGCGTCTTGCGAACCCGAAATTTCTCGCCGCCAATGGCTTTGCCTAGCCGGCGGCTTCTGCGGAGAGGATGAATGTGCCCCAATCAAGTGTCCGCGAGGCGATCGACGCGTTCGCCGCCGGCGAAATCGTCGTCGTCACCGATGACGACGACCGCGAGAACGAGGGTGATCTGATCCTCGCCGCGGTCCACGCCACGCCTGAGAAGATGGCGTTCATCATCCGCCATACCTGCGGCATCGTCTGTGCGCCGCTGACCGGTGAGATCGCCCGGCGGCTCCATCTGGCGCCGATGGTCGCCGACAACGACGCGATCCACGGCACCGCCTTTACCGTTTCCGTCGATTACCGCCACGGCACGACCACCGGCATTTCGGCCGACGACCGCACCGCGACGATCCGCAATCTGGCGAATGGCAATGCCGGCCGGTCCGATTTTGTCCGGCCGGGCCACATCTTCCCGCTGATCGCCAGGGATGGCGGCGTTTTGATGCGCTCCGGCCATACCGAAGCGGCGGTCGATTTCTGCCGGCTCTCCGGCCTCGAACCGGTGGCTGCGATCTGCGAGCTGATCAATGACGACGGCACGGTCATGCGCGGGCCGCAAGTCGCCGCCTTCGCGCAACAGCACGCGCTGCAGCGCATTTCGGTCGCCGATTTGATCGCCTACCGCCAAGCGCGCGAGAAACTCGTCTCGCGGGTTGCCGAATTCAAGGTCGCGAGCGAGATCGGCGAACTCGCCGGCTATGCCTATGTGACGCCGTTCGACAAGGTGCATCACTACGCGTTCGTCTACGGCAATATCGGCGACGGCGCCAACGTGCCGACCCAACTCCATCGCGCCAATGTGCTCGAGGACGTCTTCGGCGGGGCAAAGCCGATCCATGCCGCCCTCGACCGTTTCAAGACCGCCGGACGGGGCGTGCTGGTCTATCTGCGCGACGGCACGTCGGGCGTCCCAATCTCAGCGATTAGCGAGGAGACGACCCCTTCGGAGCGCGAGCGCAATGTGCAATGGCGCGAAGTCGGGCTCGGCGCACAGATCCTGCGCGACCTGCGAATCTCGTCGATTCAGCTGTTGGCGACCCGCTCACGAACCTATGTCGGCCTGGCCGGCTTCGGCATCGAGATCGTCGAAACCGAGCCGTTCGAGGGCGAATAGCGTGGCGCGCCACGGGTGCCCCAATCATTGCCGAGGCTGGTCGGCCGAGGAGCAATGATGCGTTCCACAACGCGACTGCACTACGCCTGGATCGTCGCCGCGGTCACGTTCGTGGTGGGACTCTTGACCGCAGGGGTGCGCGCCGCGCCGGGGGTGCTGATCGTCCCGCTCGAACAGGAATTCGACTGGTCGCGGGCGACGATTTCGTTCGCTATCGGCATCAATCTGTTGCTCTACGGTCTGGTCGGGCCGTTTGCCGCGGCCCTGATGGACCGCTTCGGCGTGCGTCGCACGATGACCTTGGCCTTGGCGCTGACGGCAGCGGCGGTCGCGCTGTCGCCGGCAATGCGCCAGGCGTGGCAGCTGGTTTTGCTGTGGGGTGTGGTCGTCGGCGCCGGCACCGGCGTCATCGGCGCGTTTCTCTCGGCCTATATCGCGGCGCGCTGGTTTCGCCGGCGGCAGGGTCTGGTGGTCGGTCTGCTGACCGCCGCCAATGCTGCCGGGCAACTGGTTTTCCTGCCGAATCTCGCCGAGCTCGTGACCCATTTCGGGTGGCGCGCGATGTCGCTGGTCTTGGCCGGCACAGTGGTGGTGTTTGTCCCGCTCGTCGCACTCTTGATGCGCGACCGGCCGAGTGATTTGGGCTTGACCCCCTATGGCGGCGAGGGCGAGCCGAACATCGAGGCCCCGCCGCAGGGAAATCCGCTCGTCATTGCCTTTCGCGCGCTCGGGACCGGCGCAGGCAAGCGCGATTTCTGGCTGATCGCGGGCGGCTACTTCGTGTGCGGCGCCACGACCAACGGACTTATCGGCACGCATCTGATCCCCGCCTGCGTCGATCATGGGCTCAGCGAGGTTGCCGGCGCGGGCCTGCTGGCTGCGGCCGGGGTGTTCAGTTTTCTGGGCGGCACTTTGTCGGGCTGGCTCAGCGACCGCTGGGATAACCGGGTGCTGCTCGCCTGGTATTATGGGCTGCGCGGGCTGGCGCTGATGTATCTGCCCTTCGCCTTTGGCATATCGGTCTACGGGCTGCCGCTGTTCGCAGTGTTCTACGGCCTCGACTGGATCGCCAGCGTGCCGCCGACGGTGCGCCTGCTCAGTCGGGTCGTCGGTTCCGAGAAGACCGGGATCATGGTCGCCTGGATCACCGTGATCCACCAGGTCGGCGGCGCCTTGGCGGCGTATCTCGGCGGGGTTTCCCGCAGCGCCTTTGGCACTTACCTCGAGGCGTTCATGCTGTCCGGTCTGTTGCTGCTCGGCGCCGCGGTGATGGTTTTGTTTGTCGGCGTCGGCGGGCGCGAACCCGAGCCGGCGGATGCCGCGTTGGCCGCGGATTAGCCGAGCTCGCGGCGGGCGGCCCTTCCTTATAGAACATATCGGGACGATGAGCGAGGTTTCCTGTTGGCCTTGTCGGCGAGGTTACGTCGCTCGATGCGTTCGCATTACCGTCTGACGTGTCGGCGCATACCGTAATCGATTGTTCCCGCTGGAATCCCGCGCGAAGTCCGACATGGGCGGCGTCCGATCGCGCGATTAGATAGCGCCCTGCAAGCGCCAATTCGGGAGACGAATTGGGCACGGGCGATGGGCGCGATGATCGGGACGAAACCGGTAGCAGGCTACTCTGACTGCGGCGGCGAGGCGGCGGTTGCCGAATTCATCCGGACAAGGGGGGTCACCCGTTGTCCGACGGCCTGCGTGCTGCCAACGCAAGCCGCAGTGGCGGCGGCCGACCGAGCCGCGCTCCAGGAATACGCGGCCGCGCGCGAGCAGATGCGCCGGGCGCGAACCGCCGCCCGCCAGAACTCGTTGTTTCCGGTGGTATTCGCGCGGCCAGCAGCCGGTTAGCTGTTGAGGCGGGTAATCCGGTTTGGTTCCCGCATCCCTGGGGGCGGCTGCGCCGGGCGACGCCGCGTCATGCTTGCCACCCCCGGCTTCCGCGCGCTACTCCCTCCGCACCGAACCGAAGCGGAGGGAGCGATATGATCGCGGGCGAGTTCGACGTCGTTGTCGTCGGCGCCGGGAATGCCGGCATGTGCGCGGCATTGGCGGCGCGTGGCGAGGGTGCGCGGGTGCTGGTGCTGGAAGCGGCGCCGTTCGACGAGCGCGGCGGCAACAGCCGCTACACCGCCGGGGCATTGCGCTTTGTCTACAATGGCGTCGATGATTTGTTGAAGCTGTGCGATCTGTCCGAGACCGAGATCGCAACCAGCGATTTCGGCGCCTACACAACCGACAAATATTACGACGATCTTGGCCGGCTGACCGATTACCGCAGCAATCCCGACATGGCCGAGCTGTTGATCACCAAGAGCCAGGAAACCCTGCTGTGGATGCGCGGCCAGGGCATCCGCTTTGCGCCGATGTACTCGCGCCAGGCCTTCAAGCACGACGGCAAGTTCGTGTTCTGGGGCGGGTTGGCGCTCGAAGCCTGGGGCGGTGGGCCGGGGCTGGTCGAGGGCCTGTTCAAGGCGGCCGAGGAGCGCCAGATCCAGATCGCTTACGAGGCGCGTGGCGAAAAACTGATCGCCGACGACGACGGCGTCCATGGCGTCATCGCCAATGTCGAGGGCAAGACCACCCGTATCCCGGCCAAGGCGGTCATCCTCGCCTGCGGCGGGTTCGAGGCCAATGCCGAGATGCGCACCCGCTATCTCGGCCCCGGATGGGACCTCGCCAAGGTGCGCGGCACCCGCTTCAATACCGGAGGGGGCATCAAGATGGCGCTCGACATCGGCGCCATGCCCTACGGCAATTGGTCGGGATGCCATGCGGTTGGCTGGGACTACGGCGCACCCGAATTCGGCGATCTCGCGGTCGGCGACAATTTCCAAAAGCACAGCTACCCGTTCGCCATCATGGTCAATGCCGACGGCGTACGGTTCTGCGACGAAGGCGCCGATTTCCGCAACTATACCTATGCCAAGTACGGCCGCGAGATCCTGACCCAGCCGCATCAATTCGCTTGGCAGATCTTCGACCAGCAGGTCGTGCAGTATCAGCGCGACGAATACCGCATCCGGCAGGTCACCAAGGTCACCGCCAACACATTCGAGGAACTGGCCGACAAGATGGCCGAGACCGGCGCCGCGGTCGACAAAAGGCGATTCCTGCAGACTATCGCCGAATACAATGCCGCGGTGCAGCGCGATATTCCCTACAACCCGACCATCAAGGACGGGCGCACCACGCGGGGCCTCGCGATCGACAAGACCAACTGGGCGATGCCACTCGAAAAGCCGCCCTACGAGGCCTATTGCACGACCTGCGGCGTGACCTTTACCTTTGGCGGGCTGCGCATCGACACCGACGGTAAGGTGCTCGACACCGCCCAACGGCCGATCCCCGGGCTCTACGCCGCCGGCGAACTGGTCGGCGGGCTGTTCTATTTCAATTACCCGGGCGGCACCGGGCTTGTGTCGGGCTCGGTGTTCGGCAAGATCGCCGGGACCAGCGCCGGCAAGCAGGTGCTGCCGGGATAAGCCCCGTTCCGCCCGTCCGATCGAGGCGGTTCGGGAGAGCTGCCTCGGTCGGCGGGATCAGCGGCCGCGTATCAGTCTCTGCGATACGGGTAGCAGCGCGACCGCTCGAGCGCGATGCTGAAATGCTGGCCCAGCGCGCGGATCGCGTCGGTGTGCTCTATATAGGGGTCGGCGTTCGCCATTCCGACGATGATCGGCCGGAAGGTTCGGTCGTCTTGTCCTCCCGGCGGCAGCATGGCGGTGACCAGCGGCGTGCCGTCGTCGGCGCGTAACGTCAGGAACAGCGGCATTTCGCGCTGAATGTGCGCCTTCAGCCCGATTTCCTGCTCGAAATAGACCTTTGACAGCGGTTGGAACGTCTGCGTCGCCTTTTCCTGTTCCTTGCGAAAGAACTTTTCGACGGCGTGCCGCATAACGTCGGATTCGCTGGCCGCCTCGGCTTCTGTCTCGATCCGAAACCAGGTTTTCCCGGCCAGAGCATCGCAAACGTATTTCATGGATCCTCCAGTGTTTCTTTCGACAGGCTGGGACCGCGAACCGCCCGGGACAGGTCGCCGGAGGGATCAGTAGCCGGAATGGCCGCTCTCGTTATCCACGCCGATCATTATAACCGCATTTTGCTCATTCGATGCCCGGCTGTCGAGCCTCGGCGTGCCCTGGTGTTGTTTCAGGTTGAATTGCAACAGGTGAGCTTACGCTCCGGGGACTTCGGAACGAGGGGGAAGCTCGGCGTGCTGCGGTAGATCGTCGGTGATCTCAAACCAGGGGGCTTTGCTCGCCACATAGAAGTGGCGTTCCGGGCGTACGCCTGGGTCATCGTCGAGACCGCCAAGCGCAATACCGAGTTCCGGGGTTCGATCAGGACGGTTTACAATCGGTGAACCACAGATACTGCAAAACCCGCGATGAAATCCCGGTGAGGACTCAAAGTATTTGACTAGCTGTTCCCCTTGTACCCACTTGAAATCCTCGAGACGGACGCGGGCGCGGCTGCGAAATGCAGCGCCGTGAGCCTTTCGGCAGTTTGAGCAATGACAATGGCCGCTGCGCATCAGCGGACCCGTTATTTCGTATTTCACACCGCCACATAGGCAACTTCCGCGAACCACCGGCATGTTGGCCTCCGCTTCTTTGGACATCGTCAAGGCTGTTACAATTCAAAACTGATACAACACCCATGCCCGCCAGTGCAGCGGGTAGTCACGGCTCGGGCCGCGACCGGGGCGGGGCGACGGCGGACAGCTCTTTGGATGTCTCCGGGGTCTTGATCCATTCACGCCATAGCGAGACCAGCGCGGCCATAACCACCGGTCCGAGAAACAGCCCGAGCAGGCCGAACGTCTCCAGCCCCCCAAGAATCCCGAGCAGCACCCATAGAAACGGCAGCCGCGCCGCCCCGCCGATCAGAAACGGGCGCACGAAGTGGTCGGCCACGAAGACCACAAGAAAGCCAAAGCCGACCACCGTGGCGGCGGCGACCGTGCTGCCCTGCGCCAGCAGGTACAGGCCGGCGGCGCAGAAGGCAACCGGCGCGCCGAATGGGATCACCGCCAGGACGCCGGTCAGCGCCGCGATCGGCACCGGATGGGGCAGTCCGGCAAGAACATAGGCAAAGCCGAGCAACACGCCCTCGGCCAAGCCGACAAGCACCAGACCGGTCACCGTTCCGTGCACCGCCGCGATCATGTGGCGCGCGACCTGTTCTCCGCTCGGGCCGAGCACGCGTTGGCTCAGGCCTAAGAGGTGGCGGCTAAGGGCGGCGCCGTCCCGAAACAGGAAAAACAGGGTCAAGAGAGTAAAGCCGAAAATGATCAGCCGGTGGACCACTTCACCGCCAAGCCGGCTTGCGGATTCGGCGGGGATGCGCGTGTAGATGCGCCCGAACAGTTGGTGAATCATCTGCGGGTCGCTCAAATTGGCCTGCCACCAGCCGGCGATCTGATAGCCGACGCCCGGAAGCCGCGGCAGCCAGGGCGGCATTGGCAGGCCGGAATCGCGCACTTCGCCGATATATCGGAGAAAACTGCCGCTCTCGCGCGCTAGCTCGAACGCGACGTAAAGGAGCGGGACGATCAGAACCAGGCCGACGAGCAAGGTGACGACCAGCGGCGCGAGAATCCGGCGTCCACGAGGGGAAAACGCGCTCGCCAGCCGCCAGTAGAGCGGCCAGAGCGCGATCGCCAGGATGGTGGCCCAGGCGAGCGCCGCCAGAAACCGGTGCAGGATCCACAGCCCGAGGATGACCAGCGCTGCGGCAAGGACGACGCCGGCAATCCGCTGCGAGCGCGCACCGCTCTCTGGCTCGATATCCCGTACTCCTTCCGGAGGATCGGCATCGCAGTCCATCGAGCGTCCTCCCATTTTTCCTGATCGCCGGCACAACGATCTCGGCCGATCAGCGAGTAGTGGGCGAACGAGCCATCGCGTCAAGGGCAGGTGTCCCGCTAAAGCAGCGGGAATTGCCGCGCGACAGTTGGGCAGTCAATAGTAGCGAATCCTGCGGCCGTGCAACGCGGCCGCTAACCACGGGGCGCATAGACCGGCCGAACGGGTCCGGATCTAAACATTGGATCGCAATTATTTGACTAAAAGCGATCTCTTACCGTCGCCGCCGTAAAACGCCACGGCTGTCCGGTTCAGTCATGGCGACAACTCAGATCAATCGTACTCGCAGTCTCCTCGACCTCAACACGCTGTGCGAGGACTTGATCCGGGACATCCACGTCTTGGAAACCGAGTTGGAAACCGAGGCCCGCGCGCAAGCAAGGTGCAGCAACACGCTGAACCGACGATTGTTGTCGAGCGCGGGTCGAAGAGGGCGCCCGCGCGGGGCGCCCCCTTTGTCGCGACCGGTTTACTGCGTTGCCGGCGGCGGTGGCGGCGGCGGAGCGCCGGACCCACCTTCGATGATCTCCGTCCGGCGGTTCTGCGGTTCACGCACGCCATCAGGTGTCGGCACCCTCAGGTCGGTCTGACCGACGCCGGTGACCGTCATCGCGTTCTGCGGCACGCCCGCCTGGGTCAGCCCGCCAGCAACGGCGTCTGCACGCCGCACCGACAGCTTCTGGTTGTAGGCGGCCGATCCGGAGGTGTCGGTATGCCCGATGACCTGAACCGGCCCAGGCGGCTGAGATTTGAACGTGGCCGCAGCGGCCTCGATAATCTGCTGGCCCTCCGGCGTAATGTTGGCCTTATCCCAGTCGAAGAAGACCGTGAAGTTATGCTCCGGCGGCGGGGGCGGCGGGGGCGGCGGGGTCGGCGGCGGGGGCGGCGCCGGCTGTGCGCAGGCGGCAAGCGCGAGGAGCGAGCAGAGCATCAAAACGCGTTTCATCTGTTCCTCCGGCAGTTGAACGCCGTACAATATGTGAAATCTCCCGGCCACACTAGCAACAAAACGCTTCTTTTTCCGGCGGTCGGGGTGGGAATTCCCCGCGCCGCCAATTTTCCAGTCGCCCACGACGCTCGCGGACGCCGCAATTGGCGCCGGCGTTCAACCGCCGGCCGCCCCTTCGGTGTTGACGTAAACCGCGTAAACGGATTGGCTGGCCGCCATGAACAGGCGATTTCGCTTGCGTCCGCCAAAGCACAGATTGGCGCAGCGTTCGGGGAGCGCGATCTGGCCGATCATGGTCGCGTCCGGGGCAAAGACGACGACGCCGTTTAGCGCGCTGGTCATCCCCCAGCCACACCACAAATTCCCGTGAACGTCACAGCGGAACCCGTCGGGGCTTCCCTCTCCGGCGCTGACGAAGATCCGCCCATTGGCCAGCCTGGCGCCATCGTCGACGACGTCGAAGACGCGGATCTGCCGTGGTACGGACCGTGATTCGACAACGTAGAGTTTGGTTTCGTCGGGAGAGAAGCACAGCCCGTTCGGTCCGTTGATATCGCCGGCGACGACCGCGGCGCGTCCTGTCCTTCCGTCGACCCGGTAGACGTTGGTCGGCAGTTCGGGCGGCGATTTGTCGCCTTCGTAATTCCCCAAAATCCCAAAGGGCGGATCAGTGAACCAGATCGAATCGTCCGATTTGACGACGACGTCGTTCGGCGAGTTCAGCCGCTTACCGTCAAAACTGTCGAGAATGACGGTGATGGCACCGTCATATTCGGTGCGGATGACCCGTCGCCCTTGGTGCTCGCAGGTGACGAGCCGCCCCTGGCGGTCGCGGGTGTTGCCGTTGGCGTTGTTCGACGGCATGCGGAAGACGCCGACTGCTCCGGTTTCTTCGTCCCAGCGCATGATGCGATTGTTGGGGATGTCGCTCCACAACAGATAGCGGCCGTCGCCGAACCAAACCGGGCCTTCGGCCCAGCGAAATCCGGTCGCGAGCCGCTCGACCGCTGCATTGAATGGCGGCTTGATCGCGTCGAACCGCGAATCCAAGGTGCGGATCGCTGCGTCCGGGTAGCTCTGAGCCGGTTCCCAGCGGCTGGGCGCGAACGGTGTGGCCGCGCCGACTATAGGCGTGCTGGCCGCTCCCCCCACAATGCCGCTCATCAGCCCTGCCTCGCTGATCGGTGGCGAGTCGGATCGAGCATCGCGGCCCGTCCGGCGCCGTTTGCCGGGATCACCCCTATCTCGATCGAGATCGTCAACGAACCCGGTCAGGCAATCGTCAGATGGCCTTTTCCTCGCGCAAGGCTGCCAGTTCTTCCTTGCTGAGCCCGAGGAGGCTGGAATAAACGTCGTCGGTGTCGGCGCCGAGTAGTGGCGACGCGGTAATCGGCACCTTCGAGCCGCTCATTTTGACCGGCCAGCCCGGCATCTTGAAGTCGCCGCGCACCGGATGTTTGACGGTGACGAAGATTTCCCGGCGGTTGAGGTCGGGGTCGTTCGACAATTCCATCGTATCCATGACCGCACCGGCGGGAATGCCCTGCTCGCCGAGCCGCTTCATGACCTCGAGCTTGTCGTACTGCCTGGTCCATTCCGAGAGCATTTCGTCGACCACATGGCGGTTCTTGAACCGCTCCTCCGGGCTGTCGAAACGCGGGTCGCCGCTCAAATCCTCACGCCCCATCATCTTCAGGATTCGTTCCCAATGCTGTTGGTTGGCGCGTGAAGTATAGATATAGCAATAGTCGTTCGGGCCGCCGCCCTTGCATGGATAGGTCTCGCTTGGCGAATTGGTGCCCATGATGCTCTGATTGCCCATGCGCGGCGCGGCATGGCCCCACAAATATTGGGCGGCGTAGGAGATGCGGCCGTAATTTATGACGCATTCCTGCATCGCACAGCGAATGAGCTGGCCCTCGCCGGTGAACTGGCGCTGATAGAGCGCGGCGAGAACTCCGATCGCCGCATGCAGCCCGGTGCCGGTGTCGCCGATCGTCGGACCCGGTTTGATCGGGCGGCCGTCGGGCTCGCCGGTGATCGACATGGCGCCGCCGGTCGCCTGCGCAATCATGTCAAAGGCGAGATAGTTCTTGTAGGGGCTGTCCTCGCCGAAGCCCTTGACCGCGACGTAGATGATGCGCGGATTGATCGCCCGCACCTCGTCATAGCCAAAGCCCAGCCGTTCGATGACGCCGGGAGCGAAATTCTCGGCAAAGACATCGGCCTTTTCGATCAGCCCGCGCACAATGGCGCGCCCCTTGTCGGTCTTCAGATTGGCGGTGACGCTCTTCTTGTTGGCGTTGAGCAGCATGAAATATTGGGAATCGACACCCTTTTTGTCGGTCGACGCGCCGCGACCCTGCTCGCCCCTGGTCGGCTCCTCGACCTTGATCACCTCGGCCCCGAGCCATGCCAAGGTCAGGGTGCAGGACGTGCCGGCCTCGAATTGCGTCAGATCCACCACCCTGACGCCGTGCAAGGCGCCGCGCTGCACGCTCGGGGTCTGGCCGTTCGTGTCAGGCGTCGGGTCGTTGGGCATATCATTTCCTCCTGGTCGTGGTTCGCTGCCGCCGGGCGCGGCCTAATCCTCAGTCTATCGCCGCGTGGTTCGAATGGTCTATACGGGGCGGGCGCCGGTCGACTGATATCCGGTCAAACTCTCAAACTTCTTGGCGGCGCCGTCAACGCTTTCGCGGCGCTGTGGGCAACGCCGGGCTGGCGTTCGAGCGGACCTCGCCCGATAATTGCGAGTAAACTCGGCCGTCCCCTGGACTCCACAATCCTCGGTCCGCCCAAACTTTCGCGCGGGAGTTCTGACTGCAGACCCTGATACCGAAACCGGCTCGTCAGCTGCTCGCGGAAGCAATGCAGCTCCATCGGAGGGCGCGGCTCGACGAAGCGGCCGCGCTCTATCGCGAGCTTCTGCAATCGGAACCGCAAAATTTCGATGCCCTGAACCTGCTCGGTAACATCCTTCTTCGCCAGGGCAGATCGGCCGAAGCACTCGCCATCATCGGCGAGGCCTTGACGCTAAATCCGCACTCGATCGAAGCGCAGATGAATTTCGGCTACGCGTTGAGCCAAGAAGATCGGCTCGACGAGGCGTTGGCGAGCTTCCGGCAAGCGGTCGAAATTCGGCCCGATTTTGCCGAGGCGCACGCCGCGGTCGCGATGATGAGGACCGCGCTCGACCAACTCGACGAGGCCATCGAAAGCTATGGCCGGGTGATCGAACTCGAGCCCGACAATGCCCAGGCGCATAACAATCTCGGGATCGTGTTGGGCCGGCTCGGCCACTTTGAAAAGGCGGTCACATGTTACCAGCGGGCGATCTCAATCGAACCAAGTGCCGCTGAGCCCCACAACAATCTGGGCGTCGCACTGAAGAGACTTGACCGTCATGAAGAGGCGACAGCCGCTTTCAGGCAGACAATCGAGATAGCGCCTGACTTTTCCGAGGCGCACAACAATCTTGGCAGCGCGCTTGGCGAGCTCGGCCGGGTTGACGAGGCAGTCGCGAGCTACCAACGCGCGATCGATCTGTGGCCGGATTATGCCGAGGCCCACGCCAATCTCGGCATGCTGCAATTAAAGAGCCACCGGCTCGACGCGGCGATGATCAGTTTCCGCAAGGCGCTGGCAATCGCCCCCGATATCGCGGAAGCCCATAACGGCCTTGGCATCGTACTCACGCAGGCGCGGCAAGTCGACGACGCGATGGGTCACTATCGACAGGCGCTAACCCTTAAACCGGATTATGCCGAGGCGTACAACAATCTCGGCACTGCGTTCAAAATGGTGGGGCGCGTCGACGAGGCGCTTCAGGCCATCGAGACCGCGATCCGACTGGCGCCGACAACGGTCGAGTTCCTCCTCAATCTGTCCGAAGTGAAGCGATTTACCGAGGACGACCCACATTTGGCGGCCATGGAGGAACTGGCGCGGACAGGCCCGCCGCAATCCGCCGACGGGCTGGTTCAGCTCCATTTCGCCCTCGGCAAGGCCTTTGCGGATCTCGAGAAGCACGAGCAGTCGTTCCGCCACCTGCTCGCCGGCAACGCGCTAAAACGGCGCCAAGTTACCTATGACGAGGGGGTGGTTCTCGGCCGGTTCGAGCGCACCAGCGCCGTCTGTACGCCCGAGCTGCTGCAGCTCAACAAAGGCCACGGCCACCCCTCGCCGGTGCCGGTGTTCATCCTTGGCATGCCGCGCTCGGGCACTACCCTGGTCGAACAGATCCTAGCCAGCCATCCAATGGTGTTTGGCGCCGGGGAGCTTGCCGATTTGGCCGACATTGTCGCCCATCTGGGCGACTCGGCCGGAGCCCCCGTGAGCTTTCCGGAGGTTATCCCGACCTTGTCGGCCAGGGAGCTGCGCGCGTTAGGAGAGCGTTACCTCGAGCGCGTCCGCGCCCAGGCGCCGGCAGCCCTGCGCATCACCGACAAGATGCCGGCGAATTTCCGCTTTGTCGGTTTCATCCATCTGATGTTTCCCAACGCCCGAATCATTCATACCCGGCGCGACCCGGTCGACACCTGCCTTTCGTGCTTTTCATTGCTGTTCACCGGCGATCAGCCGCACACTTACAATCTCGGCGAGCTCGGGCGCTACTATCGCGCCTATGCAGCACTAATGAATCATTGGCGGCGGGTGCTGCCGCCGGGGGTCATGCTCGAGGTGCAATACGAGGATGTCGTGACCGATGTCGAGCGCGAGGCGCGCCGGATCGTCGCCCATTGCCGGCTCGACTGGGATGATGCGTGCCTCGAATTCCATAAGACGCAACGCCCAGTGCAGACTGCGAGCATGCTTCAGGTGCGCCGGCCGATCTACCAGAGCTCGATCGGACGGTGGCGGCGCTATGGGGACATGCTCGCGCCGTTATTCTCGGCGCTCGGCTTCGATTTGGCCGGCGACTTGGACTCGGCTTAGATCCCCGCCTCAGGCAAAAGCTGCCGCAACTCGCCGAGCCAGGGCTCGTATCGGCGCCAGCGCTCGACCGAGCTGCGGTAGACCGGCTGGCGCGCCTGCCACGCGCTCGCTGTCTTGATTGCCCGGTCGTTTCGCTCCGGATGGAGACAGGCATCGTCCCAGTCGAGCCCGCAGAACTCGACGAGTTGGCGGGTCATCGGCTCAGGATCGGCGATCAGCTCCTCGTAATCAATTTCCAGTAAGCGGTCGGAAGGCAAAATGGTCCGCCAATGCGTCATCAAGCGGGTGTATTCGCGATAATAGTAAACCAAGTCATCCCGGCTGAAGGTGTGGCTCTGAACTTTAGTGAACTGAGTAAAGTAATTCGACAAGCAGGTATCGACCGGGTGGCGCCGGCAGTGAATCACGCGCGCCCGCGGCAGCGCCAGATGGATCGGGCCGATCAGCCGAAAATTAGCCGGCATTTTGTCGGTCACGCGCAGCGAATTCGCCGCGATCCGGCGCAGCAGGGCGCAATAGTCGGCGGCGATCCGCTCTAACATCGGCGCGCTGGGGCCTTCTGCTTCGTTCTGCAAAAAAGCGGGCGCCGCATCATTCCAGAAGACGAGTTCGTCGCCGGCGCCTACCATCGGGTGCGCGGAAATAATCTGCTCGACAAGAGTGGTGCCGGACCGGGGCATGCCAACGATCAGGATCGGCAACTCGTCGTTCGCGCCGAGCCCGGCATGCGTTTTGAAAAAATCGGCTGTAAAGCGCGCAATGAGATGATCGTTTTCCGCACTGAACCTGGCGCGGTTGAAGACGAGATCGAGTCGGGCGAGCCGGTTTGCCTCGTCGAAATGCTGCATCGCCTGCGCGTATTCGGCCAGTTCGTCGAACGCCTTGCCGAGCGCAAAGTGCAGACTCATGCGGGTTCTGCTGGCGATATCAGCTCTGTCGAGTTGTTGGAGCATCTGACCGATCAATGAACGATCGGCTTCGGTGATCTTCTTAGAGATACTCAGGAAGTAGTATGCGGACGGGTCAGCTGTACCGAGTGCGATCGCTTGCTCTGAGTGTAGCACTGCCTCGGCGAAGCGCCCGGCCCGATGCATGGCAAGCCCCAAAACCATGTGCGCCTCGGCATTTCTGGGGCTGATCGCGATCGCGTGCCGCAGCGATTTTTCGGCTTCGATGAACTTCTCCTCGGCAAGCAGAGATCTGGCCTGGGCCAACCGCTTCGCAACCAGATCGGAGGAAGCTGCGGCAGCGCGCCGAAAGCATTCGATCGCCTCGGCAGAATTGCCCTGCAAGCCGAGCAGGATGCCCAGGCGGCTATGAGCATCGGCCAACTTTGGCGCGGCTGCGATGGCGCGGCGGTACGCGGCGAGCGCATTGGCCTCGCGTCCCTGCTGCTCCAAAACAAGGCCGAGATTGTAGTACGCGTTGGCGTAATCCGGCTTGAGCGCGATCGCCCGCTCGAAACAGGCAATCGCTTCCGGCAATCGGTTGCAGATCCGATAGGTCAGTCCGAGATCGTAATGGGCGCTCGGATTTCTTGGGTTCCGCCTGACCAGCAGACGCAGCGGCGTGATTGTCTCGGCGATCTTGCCCGCCTCACGCAGGCGGGCAAGGTGCTGCAAATGCCGGCTGTCGTCCCCCGACGGTTGGCGTGGCGCCTGCGCCGAGACCAACGACACCAGCCGATGAAGCTCCGGCGCAAGATCAGCTATTCCCATCCGAGGCTTGGCGCCGCAGCAATGTTTTTGCTTGCGTCCGCTGCCGCACGGGCACAGATCGTTGCGCCCACGTCTCGGATCGCCCGGCCCTTCTCCCGATGATCTCGTCGCGGTCGTCACCAAGCAGCCGAACCTTCTAACCCATCGGGCCACCGCCCATCGGTTTAACGAGCCAATCCTACTGATACGTCATCCTAGTGGTCCGAATTTGACGCTCGGTACCCGCCTCCTTTTCCGTCATGCCCGCGAAAGCGGGCACCCAGGGTTCTAACTCCGTATCAACAGCACCTGGACCCCCGCTTTCGCGGGGACGACGAGGAAGAAAACCGGGAACCATCTGTCTGGTTCATTCCACTAGGGGTAGGGCGGATATTCGCACACCCTAAATCGAAAATACGGATGGCGCCAACAGGCGCCATCCTATCATCAGTTGTGACGGGCTCTTCATCCGGTCTTGCGGCGTCGGCGCATCACGGCGCCAAAGCCGGCAAGGGCGGAACCGAGCAGCGCAAGCGATGCCGGCTCCGGCGTTGGCACAATGGGTCCGACCAGTGTGGTATTCAGCACCGCTGGCGGGGTGCAGCATTCCGCATAGACGATGTCGAACGCGAAGTTGCCGGTGCCACCGGAATACGTTGCGGTGGTGGTCACTGCCGCGGTGGGTCCGGGCGCGCTGACTTGCGTGATCCCGTTGACGATCATCGTCACGCCATCATCGTGCTCAAAGCTGAACTTTTCGCCGGCTGTAAAATGCGCCGTCCCGGTGAACTCCCACAGGGTGGGATCCAGCGCAGTCGCGCCGGTCACCCCGTTATGAAACATGAGGCCGGTGTTTGGAGGAACATTGGGGTTGCTCGCCAGCCACCCCCCAATAGTGTTGGACGCGGTATTGAAACCGATGCCCTTGGTCGTGAACGTGACATCGGCGTTCCCATGGGTGCAGGCCCCGGCACCCATATGGCAGGTGGCCAAGGCCAGCGACGTCGGCGAGGCCCCGGTCGCACTGCTGACGATGGCCTCTGTCGACACCCAAGCGAACGAATTGATGAACCCCGCATCAGCTTCTCCGGCCAATGCGAGCAAGCCGAGCGTTCCTAGCGCAGTCCCGGCAAACAGCTTGTTCATAGGACACCTCGTGTACGGACTGGTTGCTTAAGCATTAGCAAGCACCGTGCCAAGTGCAGATCTCCGTGCGATTTCAATGGGCTGTTTCTCGGGTCGCGGCATCGGTGTAAAAATTACCGACGGAACAATCCATAAACACGGCTTTTCGGTCGGAAAACTGCGTAAAAAATTCCGTCACATCCGCTTCACCTGCCGCCGCCGCTTGTTCAACCGCCCGCGTCTGGCGCCCGCGGCCGCCGGCTTTCGCACGAATTCAGGGTGACGGTATCCTTAACAGGGTGACGGTAACAGGGTGACGGTAACAGGGTGACGGTAACAGGGTGACGGTAACAGGGTGACGGTATTCTTGACGGGGAGCGGCGATACCGTCTTTTGCCATCTGTAATGTTCCACCGCAGCACAATCCGCTAGGCGGGGTCGCCGGTGTCGGCGACCAGCCCGGCGCAGCCGATACCGTCCGCCGTGGAGGTTTCGGTCATTCCCGGACGTGTCGCCGCTGATCCCGACGGTGCCCAAGATATCGCCCGCCTGGTCGTGGTTCGCCGCCGCCTGATCCTCAGTTTATCGCCGCGCGGCTCCGATGACCACCGGCGATGCGCCGGCTGTCTGATGCTATCGGAACTGTCAGCCTTCTTCGTGGCGAGGTCAACGCTTTCCGATCTTTGCGTTTCGCCTGCGGCAGGCCTCGCCGCCCCGACAATCGAGCGCTGCAGACCCGAGTGATGCGCTTATCCAACCCACGCCGTCTGCGCCGTTTGGATGCGCGTTTCGCACCGCACATCGCAGTTCCCGCTGCCGATTTCCGCCGCGAGAAATTTTCCCGGGGTGTGATCCGCGTCACAGATGCGGCCGCCGACAAGGGTGTTGAAGATAAATGTCAGGTAGGAGGTTCGCGGGCTTGGCGCTACCGGACATTTGACGGGCGTCTTCTTTTCAGGGTTTCCGAAACTGGTAGGGGCTGACCCACGATGCGCTGAGCCGGTCGCGCAACGGCGCCTTCCATCGCTTCTGGCCTGCACCGGCGCATGAGGCCCCGCCGGGTGGCGAAAGCTTTCTGACGGTTGTCGAGCGGGTGAGCCGGGCGATCCGCCGCCTGGTCGAAACATGTGCCGGACACGACATCATCGCCGTGGCCCACGGCGGCACGATCCGCGCCGCATTGGGGCTGGCCCTCGGTCTCGATCCCGAGGCGGCCCTCGCGATTTCGACCGACAACTGCTCGATCACCCGGATCGATCGGGTCGAGGGCCCCGGTCTGGGTCACGGCTGGCGGGTGGTGACCGTCAACCGCCCGCCGCGATGAGCCGCTACCCTTGGGCGGGCATTCCGGGGAAGCGCTGCATGTCGCCTTCGAGCTTTACCCAAGGCTGCGCGCTGTCACAGTAGATCTGCATCGTAGGCTTCACCCAGCTCGCATCGTCGAGCGTGCCCGCCGGAATCATGATGACATCCGGCATCGCCTCGACCTCGCCCGCTATCGGCGAGGCGCACATCGGGCAAAACCTGCGATACGTCGCCTTGCCGCTGTCGCCACGGCCTTCGAACGTTGCCAACGTGCCCTGAACGCTGACCGCCGGCTTCGGCAGGGCGACCACAATGTTGAATGCGCTTCCCGAGGCCTTTTGGCAATTGGTGCAGTGGCATACCCCGACAAAAATCGGTTCTGCGTCGGCTGAATAGCGCACCTTGCCGCACACGCACCCACCCTCGATTTTCATTTGCCCCTCCTGCTCTCGACGGCGCTGATTACGCCGAACCCCCAATATAATCGAGCTTCCGAGACGAACCTGTGACAACGCGCGCCACGGGCGTGATAGCATGGCTCTGCGATGCGACAGGGAAGTCCGGTGCGATACCGGCGCTGCCCCCGCAACTGTAAGCGGCGAGACCGCGGCAACGGCCACTGGCAAACCCCTCCCTACCCTCCCCCGCGCGCGGGGGAGGGTAGGGAGGGGGTCCGGGAAGGCGCCGCGGGCGACGACCCCGAGCCAGGAGACCTCCGCATCGCACGAACTGGGACGATTCCTCGGGCGGAGGAGGGACCAATGCCGTTGGCGAATGCAGATCGGGCGCGGGCCGGTTTGGCCCCGGTGACCCTGGTGTTGGGCGGCGCCCGCTCGGGCAAGAGTCGCTATGCCGAATGTCTGATTGAAGGCGCCGCGGCCTCCGGGACCTATTGCGCGACGGCCGGTGCTGGGGACGCCGAGATGGCTCGGCGCATCGCCGCACACCGGGCGCGCCGTGGATCATTTTGGCGCACGATCGAGGAGCCGCTGGCTCTGGCTTCGGTGATCGCCGCCGAAGCGTCGCCCGACCGGCCGCTGCTGATCGATTGCCTGACCTTGTGGCTGTCGAACCTGATGCTCGCCGAGCGTCCGATCGAAGGCGAGGCCGAGGCCCTATGCGCGGCATTGCGCCTGGCTTCTGGGCCGGTGGTGTTGGTAGCCAATGAGGTCGGCCTGGGCCTTGTTCCCGAGACGCCGCTCGGCCGCCGCTTTCGCGATGCCGCCGGCCGTCTCAATCAGCAGATCGCCGCCCTGGCCGACCGAGTCGTCTTTGTCGCCGCCGGCCTGCCGCTCTTGTTGAAGGGCGGCTGATCCGATGCGGCGGGTTCCGGCCACGGTGATCACCGGCTTTCTCGGCGCCGGCAAGACCAGCCTCGTGCGGCACCTCCTCGCGCGGGCACAAGGGCGGCGGCTCGCCGTAATCGTCAACGAATTCGGCGAGCTCGGCATCGATCGCGAGCTGCTGCTCGGCTGCGGCGACGAAGCTTGCGCCGACGACGACATCGTCGAGCTGGCCAATGGCTGCCTATGCTGCACCGTCGCCGATGAATTTCTGCCCACCCTGACCCGTCTTCTCGACCGCCCGGCGCCGCCCGAGCACATCCTGATCGAGACTTCGGGCCTGGCGTTGCCGAAGCCGCTGGTGCAGGCCTTTGCCTGGCCCGAGATCCGCACCCGCACCACCGTCGATGGAGTGCTGACGGTGGTAGACGCCGCCGCCGTCGCCGCCGGCCGGTTCGCCGACGACCCCGAGGCGGTGGCTCGCGCGCGCGTGGCCGACCCGGCGCTCGTCCACGAGAATCCGCTCGAAGAGGTGTTTACCGACCAGCTCGCCTGCGCGGATCTCGCGATCTTGAATAAGAGCGATCTGGTCGCCCCGCATCGCTTTGCCGCGCTCTGCGGCGAGATCGAGCAGCGGCTGCGCCCCGGGGTCAAGCTGGTCGCAGCGCGGGATGGAGCAGTGCCGCCCGAGGTGGCGCTCGGCCTTGCCGCGACGGCCGAGGACGATCTCGCCGCGCGGCCATCCGTGCATGATCTCGAAATGACGCATGACCACGATGATTTCGAAAGTTTTGTCGTGAGTTTGGGCGCGGTGGCGGACAGCGAGGCATTCTTTGCGCGCCTGCGCGCCGCGATCCGCCAGTATGGCGTGTTGCGGCTCAAGGGCTTCGTCGATCTGCCCGGTCGCGACCGGCGGCTCGTAATCCAGGCGGTCGGCGATCGGTTGCAGCAATATTTCGATCGGCCGTGGCAGACCGAAGAACGACGCGACACGCGGCTTGTCGTGATCGGCGAGAAAGGCCTCGCCCGAACGGCCATCGCCGCGGCGTTGGCGGGCTGAATGCACCTGCTCGCTACCTTGCCGGGAGTGATTGCCGACGGCTCGGCCGCGGTCGATCTCGCCCAGACGCCGGGCGACATCGTGGTGCTGTCGAGCGCCGATACCGAGCTGGCGTTGCTTGCAGCGGCAGCCGCGCGGCGACGCGCACAGGACCCGGCCGCGCCGAGCGTGCGCCTCGCACCGATCCTGCGCCTCGGCCATAATCTCTCGGTCGACCTGTACATGGAAACGGTCGCCCGCACTCGCCTGGTGATTGCGCGGGTGCTTGGCGGCAGCGCCTATTGGCCTTATGGAATCGAGCGCCTGGTCGAGACCTGCCGCGCCAGTCGTATCCCGCTGGCGCTGCTGCCCGGCGACGACAAGCCCGATCCGGAACTGGCCGACCTCTCGACCTTGATGCCGGACAGCACCCTCCGGCTGTGGCGCTATCTCGCCGAGGGCGGCCCAGCCAACGCCGAGAATTTGCTGCGCTACGCCACCTCGCTGATCGGGCATCCAGCGGCTTGGGCCGAGCCCGCGCCATTGCTGCGCGCCGGTCTCTATTGGCCCGACTGCACATTGCCGAGCCTCGACGACATCGCCTCCGATTGGCGCGGGACCGGTGGCGTGGTGCCGATCGTGTTCTACCGCGCGCTGGTTCAATCCGGCAACACGGCGCCTGTCGATGCGCTCGTGCGCGCGCTGTCGGCAAGGCGGCTGCGCCCGTTGCCGATCTTCGCGCAGACCCTCAAAGACGGCGAAGCCGCGGCGCTGCTCGGCGCGGCGTTCAGCGCCTATCCGCCCGTGGTGATCCTCAACGCCACTGGTTTTTCGGTCCGGGCGGGCGCCGGCGACGATCCGTTGGCGGCTGCCGACTGCGCGGTGCTGCAGGTCCTCTTCTCGGGCGGCGACGAGGAAAGCTGGCGCGCCGGAAGCCGCGGCCTGCACCCGCGCGACCTGGCGATGAACGTGGCGTTGCCGGAAATCGACGGCCGTATCCTGTCGCGTGCAGTCTCGTTCAAGGCGCCGCTCGGCCGCGATCCCGAAACCGAGATCGATCTCGTCGGCTATCGCCCGGTCGCCGACCGTGTCGCCTTTGTCGCCGATCTCGCGCGCAATTGGGTGCGGCTGCGGTCGAAGCCGCCAGCCGAGCGCCGTGTGGCCCTGATTCTCGCGAATTATCCGAACCGCGACGGCCGCATCGGCAACGGTGTCGGCCTCGACACGCCGGCCTCGGCGCTCGCGATCCTGCGTGCGCTTGCCGCAGCCGGCTATCGAGTGGAGGACATTCCCGAAGATTCCGCTGCGCTGATCGAGCGCCTGACCGCCGGTCCGACCAACGCCAACCCGACTGCGCCGGCCGACGAGACATTTCCTTTCGCCGAATATTCGTCGCACTTCGCGACGTTGCCGCCGCCTGTGCAGCAGGCGATCATCGCACAGTGGGGTCCGGCGGAGCGTGATCCGTTTTTCCGCGCGGGGCGGCTCGATTGCGGCCGGTTCGCGATCCCCGGCTTCCGCGCCGGCAATGTCGCGGTGCTGATCCAGCCGGCGCGAGGCTACGGCGTCGATCCGAAATCGACCTATCACGACCCGGCATTGGTCCCGCCGCATGCCTATCTGGCCGTCTATGCCTGGCTGGCGGAGGATTTCCGCGCCGACGCCGTGATTCATCTTGGCAAGCACGGCACTCTTGAATGGCTGCCGGGGAAGGCGCTGGCACTTTCTGGTGAGTGCTTCCCAGAGGCGGTGCTGCCGCCATTGCCCCATCTCTATCCGTTCATCGTCAACGACCCCGGTGAGGGAACCCAGGCCAAGCGGCGCGCTCAGGCGGTGATCGTCGACCATCTGACCCCGCCGCTGACCCGCGCCGGCAGCTATGGGTTGATGGCCGAGCTCGAGCGCCTGATCGACGAATATTACGAGGCCGCCCACGGCGATTCGCGGCGAGTTGGGGTGCTGGCGGCGGCGATCCTCGAACAGGCGCGGTCCGCCGGGCTCGACGGCGATTGCGGCATCATCGCCGGCGAGGACACAGCAACGGCGTTGCGCAAGCTCGATGGCCTGCTGTGTGAGATCAAAGAATTGCAGATCCGAGACGGGCTTCACGTCTTCGGCCAGAGCCCCGAGGGTCCGCGACTCGACGAATTGCTGGTCGCGTTCGCGCGCCCCGCCCGTGGCGCCGCGGCCGAGGACGCCTCGCTCCTGCGAGCCTTGGCCGCCGATCTTGAACTCGGCGAGGATCCGCTGGCTCTCGACATGGCCGAGCCGTGGCAGGGCCCGCGCCCGGCGGTGCTCACCGGTCCCGGCCCGTGGCGCAATGCTGGGGACACGGTCGAGCGCCTGGAAGCGCTGGCCTTGCGCCTCGTCTCGGGCGAGGTCCAGGCCGAGGAGCGCTGGCAGCGAACGCGGGCCGTTCTCGCGTGGATCGAGCGCGAGTTGCGCCCAGCCGTCACGCAATGCGGCGCGGCCGAGCTGGCGGGCTTGCTCGCCGGCCTCGACGGGCGTCTGGTAGTGGCCGGCCCGTCCGGCGCACCAAGCCGCGGCCGCCCCGAGGTTTTGCCGACCGGGCGCAATTTCTATTCGGTCGACACCCGCGCGGTGCCGACCCAGGCCGCGTGGCAACTCGGCTGGAAATCGGCGGCATTGCTGGTCGAGCGCCACGCTCAGGAACACGGCAGCTATCCGGCGCGGGTGGCCTTGTCGGCGTGGGGCACGGCGAACATGCGCACCGGCGGCGACGATGTCGCCCAGGCTTTGGCGTTGCTCGGCGTGCAGCCGGTTTGGGAGCGGGCGAGCGGAAGGGTGACCGGGTTCGAGATCATGCCGGCTTCGGTGCTTGGCCGGCCGCGGATCGATGTCACCTTGCGCGTCTCCGGCTTCTTTCGGGATGCCTTTCCGGGGCTGGTCGACCTCTTCGATTCGGCGGTGCGTGCAGTCGCGGCGCTCGATGAGCCAGCCTCGGACAACCCGCTGGCCGCCCAATTCGCCGCGGACCAACATGCGCTCGAAGCCCAGGGCGTCGCGCCGGCCGAGGCGGCCGAGCGCGCCGGCTACCGGATCTTCGGCTCGAAACCCGGCGGCTATGGAGCGGGGTTGCAGCATCTGATCGACGAGCGGCTCTGGGATGACGACGCCGATCTTGCCGAGGCATGGCTCCGCGTCAGCTGCTATGCCTACGGCGCGGGCGGCGAGGCCCGCCCGGAGCGAGCGATGCTCAAAGCCAGACTCGCCGGCGCTGACGCCGTTCTGCACAATCAAGACAACCGCGAGCACGATTTGCTCGACAGCGGCGACTACTACCAGTTTGAGGGCGGGCTCGCTCTCGTCGTGCGCCAACTTTCGGGGCGCGCTCCGGCGGTTTATCACAACGACCATTCGCGGCCCGAGACCCCGCGCATCCGCACCCTGCGCGAAGAGATCGGGCGGGTCGTCCGCGGCCGAGCCGCGAACCCGCGCTGGATCGCCGGGGTAATGCGCCACGGCTATAAGGGTGCGGCCGAGATCGCCGCCACGGTCGATTACTTGTTTGCCTTTGCCGCGACCGCGCAGGCGGTGGATGATGCGCATTTCGAGGCGCTCTACGACGCCTACCTCGCCGACGAGACCGTGCGCGGCTTTATGGCCGCGCACAACCCCGCGGCGCTTGCCGACACCAGCCGCCGCTTTCTCGAAGCGATCGACCGCGGGTTGTGGCGCCCGCGCCGCAACAGCGCCCGCGAAGCGCTGACGCGATGGGCCGTGCCGTGAGCAGCGCCACCGAACCTAATTCCACCCTCTCTGCCCCCGGGGGCAGAGAGGGCTGGGGTGAGGTGGGGGAAACCCCGAACGAGGCGGAGGTCAACCGCCTCCACAACGAGAAGATGGTGCGGCGCAAGGCAGCCCGCGACCGCATGCTGGTGACCAAGACCGAAGAGCGGGGGTTGTTGATCGTCCATACCGGCACCGGCAAGGGTAAGTCGACCGCCGCCTTCGGCATGGTATTGCGGTGTCTCGGCC
This sequence comes from uncultured Alphaproteobacteria bacterium, assembly GCA_963785565.1. Lineage (GTDB taxonomy): Bacteria > Pseudomonadota > Alphaproteobacteria > ATCC43930 > CGMCC-115725 > AP-15. The sequence continues at coordinate 33,665 of CAWAVV010000009.1, forward strand.
ACGGTATGCGGGTCGGCATCGTCCAGTTCGTCAAGGGCGTGTGGGGAACCGGTGAGCGGGTGGCCCTCGAACGCTTCGGCGACCTCGTGACCTGCCGCGCGATGGGCGAAGGCTTTACCTGGGACACCCAGGACCGCGCCCGCGACATCGCCGCCGCACGCAATGCCTGGGAAGTCGCGAAGGCGACGATCGCCGATCCATCCTACCGGCTGGTATTGCTCGACGAGCTCAACATCGTGCTGCGCTACGACTATCTGCCGCTCGCCGAGGTCGTGGCGGCGCTGAGGGCGAAACCGCACGATCTGCACATCATCGTCACCGGGCGAAACGCCAAGCCCGAGCTGATCGAGGCCGCCGATCTCGTGACTGAGATGACTCTCGTCAAACACCCGTTCCGTAGCGGCGTCAAAGCTCAGCAGGGTATCGAATTCTGATCGCTCAGGCGCTAATGCTGCAAGGCACCGGGTCGGATGTCGGCAAATCGCTGCTGCTGACCGGGATGGCCCGCGCCTTCACCCGGCGCGGATTAAGGGTGCGCCCGTTCAAGCCGCAGAACATGTCGAACAACGCCGCGGTTACCGCCGACGGCGGCGAGATCGGCCGAGCGCAGGCGTTGCAGGCGCGCGCCTGCGGCGTCGAGCCCTTGGCCGATATGAACCCGGTGCTGCTAAAGCCGCAATCGGAGAGCGGCGCGCAGATCGTGCTCGATGGCCGGGTCTGGGGCAGCGCCTCGGCTCGGGAGTATCGCCGGCTTGCGCCGACCCTGCTGCCATTGGTGCTAGCTGCGTTCGGGCGGCTCGCCGACGCGACCGATCTCGTCCTCGTCGAGGGAGCCGGCAGCCCAGCCGAAATCAATCTGCGCGCGGGCGACATCGCCAATATGGGCTTTGCCGAGGCGGTGGACGTGCCGGTCGTGCTGATCGGTGATATCGAGCGCGGCGGCGTCATCGCCCAGCTCGTCGGTACCCGGGCGCTGTTGTCCGATCGCGAACGGGCGTTGCTCGCCGGCTACATCGTCAACAAATTCCACGGGGATATCAGGCTCTTCGACGGCGGCATTGGGGCGCTTGCCGAGCACACCGGCTTGCGCTCGTTCGGGGTGGTGCCGTTTTTCCCCGCTGCCTCATTATTGCCGGCGGAAGATTCGCTTGCGCTCGCCCGTCACCCCCTCCCTCTTCCCGCGAACGGGGAGAGGGAGGGACCCGCGCAGCGGGAGGGTCATGGGCATCAGCCGATCCGCATTGTGGTGCCGGTGCTGCCGCGCATTGCCAATTTTGACGATCTCGACCCGCTTCGCGCCGAGCCCGGGGTCGAGCTGGTCATGGCCCGGCCCGGACGGCCGCTGCCGCGGGACGCGGCCCTGGTGATCCTGCCCGGATCGAAGGCGACGCTCGCGGATCTCGACTTTCTGCGCCGCGAGGGCTGGGACATCGACATCCTCGCTCATCACCGCCACGGCGGGCATATCCTCGGTCTCTGCGGCGGTTATCAGATGCTCGGGCGGACGATCGCCGATCCGTCGGGCATTGAGGGAAGCGCGGCGACGTTGTCGGGCCTCGGACTGCTCGATGTCGACACGGCGCTGGGCGCCAAAAAACGGCTGCAATCGGTCGCGGGGGTCGAACTGGCCACCGGGCTGCCGGTCACCGGCTACGAGATGCATCTGGGGACGACGACCGGGCCGGGGCTCGAGCGGCCGATGCTGCGGCTGGCGGGCCGCAGCGACGGCGCGTTCAGCGCCGATGGCCTCGTCGCCGGTTGCTATCTGCACGGGCTGTTCGCCAGCGATTCGTTCCGCCGGAGCTTTCTTGCTCAGCTCGGCGCCGCCACCGGCGATTTCGCCTATGAGCATCAAGTCGAGGTCACGCTCGACGCTCTGGCTGATCATCTCGAAAGCCATCTCGATCTTTCCGCGCTGCTCACCGCGGCGCGTCCGCCCGGTTTTAGATCAGCAAGCTGATATGGGCGGCGAGCCAAGCGCCCAGTACCAGGCTCCCTTCGATCAGGCAGGCGAGCTTGTAGAGGCTCAGGGCTCGGGCGATATCCGAAGTCGCAGCGCGCGCCGTGCCGTCGCCGACCCACGGATCGACAACCGCGCCCTCAGGGTAATGCCGTGGTCCCGCCAACGCCAGACCGAGCGCGCCCGCCATCGCCGCTTCGGGCCAGCCGGCATTCGGCGAGCGATGCTTGCGGGCATCGCGCAGCATGATCGCCAGCGCCCGGCCTGGCCGGCCCTTTTCAGCAAACAGTGCCGCTCCCGCGATCAGCAGCCCGCTGATTCGCGCCGGCGCCAGATTTGCGAGATCGTCGAAGCGCGCCGCCGCCCAGCCGAAGCTGCGATAGTGCTGCGTCTTGTGCCCGATCATGCTGTCGAGAGTGTTCACCATCTTGTAGGCGAACAGGCCCGGCAAGCCGAGCAGCAGGTACCAGAACACCGGCGCCACGACGCCATCGCCGAAATTCTCAGCGAGACTTTCGATCGCGGCGCGGGCGACGCCGTAAGCATCGAGGCTCATCGGGTTGCGGCCGACGATGTGCCGTACCGCTTCCTGCCCGGCCGTCAGCCCGCCCCGGTCGAGTGCTTCCGCTACATCGGCGACATGCTCGTAAAGGCTGCGCTGGGCGACCAGTACGGCGATCAGCAGGGTCTCGACCGCCGCGCCGACAAGGCTGCCTCGGCAGACCCGCTGGATCGCGAGCCCGATCGCCGCAGCCAGACCGGCCAGCACGATCACGGTGATGATGCCGCGGATGCGTCGTGAAGCTTCGCCGCGGATCTCGCGGTTGAGCTTGCGATCGAATAAGGCGACGGCGCGGCCGGCCAGCACAACCGGGTGGGGGACGCGGCTGAACAGCGCCGGCATGTCGCCGAACCATGCGTCGATGGCGAGCCCGGCCACGAGCAGCAGCAATGGATTGGCATCAACGGCCGGCATCATCCCGGCGGCAGTCTCCGTTGCGGCCGGGAGAGGGTCAACCGATGACCGCAGGCAATGCGCTGCGGGCGGGCAGTCCTCGCCGAATCCGCGGTATCATCGCGTCTGATGTTCGATAGTTTTGTGATCGTCGATTGGAGCGCGGCGAACATGCCGCGGACCGGCCGCGACAGCATCTGGATCTGCCGGCGATGCGGCGATGATGAAACCTTGGTCAATCCGACAACTCGCCACGCAGCCAAAGCGCTTATCGCCGAATGGCTGGCGGCAGCGAGCGCAACCGACGAAAGAGTACTGGTGGGCTTCGATTTCCCACTCGGCTATCCCGCCGGCTTTGCTGCCCGGCTCGGCCTGTCGGGACCGCCTTGGCGGGCGGTCTGGGATGAGATCGCCGGTCTGATCGCGGACGACGAGCGCAACCGCAACAACCGCTTCGACGTGGCCGACGCGCTGAACCGGCGTGTCTCGGGAGGCGGGTTTCCATTCTGGGGCTGCCCTGCCGCGCCGGTCAGAACCTATCTCGCCGGCAAGCATCACCGCCGCCACGATAGCGAAGGGTTGGCTGAGCGTCGCCTGGTGGATCTCTACATCCCGAGTGCGCAACCTTGCTGGAAGCTGTTGGGCGTCGGATCGGTCGGCGGCCAAGCCCTGACCGGCATCCCGATAGCGCGCGCCTTGCGCGACGACCCGCGCTGGCGCCGGGAGACAAAGGTCTGGCCGTTCGAAACGGGCCTTTGCGCGCGCTTCGAGGCCCGAATCGTTATCGCCGAGATCTACCCGTCATTGTGGGCGGTGTCGCCAACGCCGGCTGAACCCAAGGACCGAGCACAGGTTCGCACCGTCGCCCGCTTTCTTTCGGAGCGCGATCGCGCGTGGCAACTAGCGGCGCTGTTCGCCGGCGATCCGGGTCTCGATCCCGAGCAGCGCCATCGGGTCGAGACCGAGGAAGCGTGGACTCTGGGTGTGACCGCCCCCCGGCAGCGTCCGATCGCAATGCTTATCAGCGAGCGATGAAACAACGGCTGAGGACGACGGCGTCGGTGACAGTTATTGTCGCCGATCCCAACTAATCGATAATAATCCGGTGGGATAACGCGGAGAGCCGTTGTGCAGCAAGGTCGCGATCACCGCATTCTGTTCGTATTCCGTCACGGCGAAACCGATTGGAACCGCGAGGGGCGGCTGCAAGGGCATACCGATACCCCGCTCAACGCCACGGGCCTCACTCAGGCGGAGGCTTTGGCCCACCGGTTACGCGCGCACCGCCTCGACGCCATCTTGTCCAGCGATCTCGCACGTGCGCTAACGACTGCGCGAATTGTTGCCGAGACGCTGGGCGTGCCGTTGGCGACCGACCTCGGTCTGCGCGAGACCAGTGTCGGCGCCGCCGAAGGGATGATCTGGGCCGACGCCAAAGCCCGCTTTGGCGAGGAGCTGACCGAGCGCTGGTACAGCGACAACGACGCGGCCTTCCCGGGCGGCGAGACCGGCCTCGCCACCTTGACCCGCGGGCTGGCGGCGTTGCGCCGATTCGCCGCCGCGCATCCCCATCGGCGGATCGGTGTGTCCACCCATGGCGCGATGGTGCGCCAGCTGGTCAAGCATGCGCTGCCGCCCGGCAGCACCCCGGTTAGAGCGCCCAACACCGCGCTCTTCGTCCTGCATTATGAACCGGCTGCCGATCGTCTCGTCTCTATTGATGAAAACGAGATCGAGTGATCCTCAGAACGGCCGGTCGCCCTTGATCTGCGATCGGTGCATCAGCCGGCGGCTCGCCGGGTCGAACTCGTCGCGGCGGTGCATGACGCAGCGATTGTCCCACAGCACGAGATCCCCGACCTGCCATTGCTGATACCACGTCAGCTGCGGCGTGGTGGCATGTTCCCACAGCGCGTCGAGCAGCCGCTCGCTGTCGTCGAGCCCGAGCCCCTGGATGTACGCGTTGCGCCGGCGGCCGAGAAACAGCGCCTTGCGCGCGGTCACCGGATGGGTGCGGACGATCCGGTGGTCGGCGCCCGGAGCCTGGCGCGGATCGGTAACGTCGGTATAGCCGCGGCGCAATTCGCCGGCGCTGTTGCGGCTCGAATCGTGCCGGCACAGGCGGTGCTCGATCCGCTGCCGCAGCTCCTCCGGCAAGGTGTCGTACGCAAGGTACATATTGGCAAAGCCGGTGTCGCCGCCCGATGGCGGGACTTCGAGCGCGTAGAGCGCGCTGCCGATCGGCGGCTCCGGGTTGTACGACATGTCAGTGTGCCAGATCGCCTCATAGGCGCCGAGCGCGCCGATCGCGACCCCGTTCTCAACGATATTCGAGATGATCGAGATATAGCGGTGGCCTCCCTCGGCCGAGTCGACGTACCGGTCCTCGCCGCGGATTTGGACCCGCGATGCGGCGATGACCGGCGCGAAGTCGAGTTCACCGAACAGCGCGCTGAAGCGCATCAGCTGATCGTCGTCGAGATGCTGGCCGCGAAAGCGCAGCACCAAATGGTCGGACCAGGCCTGTTTGATCGCATCGACCGTCGATGGCGACAAATCCTGCCCCAGCTCGACGCCCTCAATATCGGCGCCGAGCGCCGCACCGGTCGGCTGCACGATCACCGGCGGCCGCTCCAATACCGCTGCCATCGATCATGACTCCTTATTCGAACTGCATGCTGATAGTTTCGGCGACGAGAGCCGGGCGCGTCGCACCCTCGACCTCCATCGTGCTTTCCGAGGTGATGCGAACGCCGCCGCCCTCGACCGGCTCGACCGCTTTGATCTTCTGGCGCAGGCGGACGCGCGACCCGGCCGGCACTTGCCCGGTGAAGCGCACCCGGTTCGATCCGTAATTGAGCCCGCGCGAGCGTCTCTTGACGCGATAGAGCGTCGCCGCGAGCCGCGGCACCAAAGACAGGGTCAGATAGCCGTGGGCGATCGTCTTGCCGCCCGGCATCTCGCGCTTGGCCCGCTCGACATCGACATGGATCCATTGATGGTCGCCGGTCGCGTCGGCGAATTTGTCGATGATCGTCTGGTCGACGGTGAACCAGTCGCTGACCCCGATCTCCTTGCCGATATATTGGGCGAGATCGGCCGGCCGCTCGACCTCTATCATCCTCTTTCCCTTTCTGGCATTTGCGCTGAGCGTCGATGACGCCGTCTCTTTCCGAGCGCCACTTTAGGAGCCGGGTCCCGCCGCCGCAACCGATGTACTACACCAAGATCGCCCTGCTGACCTTTGGCGCCGGACTCGTGCTGGGGCTGGCCGTCGTCGTGATCGAGATCGATTGGCTCGGCCGCGTCGCCAGCGGTCTGATGGCTTTGGGCCTGATGACGATCCCAATCGGCATGATCGTCGACTGGCGGCTGGCGACGAAATCGGCTCGGCAGCCGCCCAAAGGACGCGGCAGGACGGGGGCTCGGCCAAAGGCCGCGCAACCGCGCAGTAACCCGCGGCCGCGCAAACCCGCCCCGTCAAAGCCGAAGCGATAGGATGAAGCGATGGTGACGAGGGCGCCCGCACCGTACTAGGATTGAAGACGGAGCACGCGGCGCGCTGGGCCGCGAGACTGATGCGGAGGAAGACGGAATGCCGAAGAACAAGATAGCGATCGTCGGCGCGGGGGCGGTCGGCGGTTATGCCGGCGCGCATATGGTGCAGGCCGGCGAAGACGTCACCTACATCGACCCGTGGCCGGAAAACGTCGAAGCCATTCGCAAGGACGGTCTGAGGATCACCCATATCCGCGACGTCGAGCCATTCACGGTCAAGCCCCGCGCGCTGCATCTGACCGAAGCGCAGCAGCTGAGCAAAGAGGCGCCGATCGACATCGCCTTCGTCTGCATGAAATCATACGACACCGCCTGGGCGACGACCCTGATCAAGCAGTATCTGGCGCCCGGCGGCTTCATCGTCTCATTGCAGAATTGCATGAACGAAGAAACCATCGCCGGCATTGTCGGCTGGGGCAAGACATTGGGCTCGATCGCCAGCTCGATCACCGTAGAATTGCATGCGCCGGGCCAGGTGCGGCGGGCCGCCGGCAAATCGGGCTCGCGCCATACCGTGTTCCGCGTCGGCGAGGTGCACGGCCGGATCACCGACCGCGCCAAGGAAGTCTGCCGGCTCGTCAGCTACGCCGACAGTGCGATGGTGACCGAGAATCTGTGGGGCGAGCGCTGGTCGAAGCTGGTCACCAACGTCATGGGCAACGGGTTGTCGGCCTGCACCGGCCTGATCTCTCGCGACATGATCAAGAACGACGCGATCCGGAATTTCTCGACCCGGCTCGGCAGCGAGGCGATCCGCGTCGGCCAGGCGCTCGGCTACACCTTCGACGAGGTCAGCCACATGGACCCGGAGACGATCGCTCGTGCCGGCGAAGGCGACGCAGCCGCGACCAAGGAAATCGACGAGCATCGCCTCGCCGAAGCCAACCGCGCCGGTGGCGGCGAGCATCGCCCCTCGACCGGTCAGGACATGTTCAAGGGGCGCCGCACCGAGATCCAGTTTCTGAACGGGTTTATCGTGCGCAAGGGCGAGGAGGTCGGAATTCCCACCCCGACCAATGCGATCCTGACCGACATCGTCTCTCGGGTCGAAAAGGGCGAGTTGAAGCCGGACCCCAAACACATCGTCGATCTGCGCCTGAACTGACGATGATCCACTGATCATCTTCATGATCGGGCTCGCCCAGTCATCCACGAAACGTCGCCGGACCGAGACGTGGATAGCCGGAAAGCCGGACCAAGACAGTCGTGTTGAGGCCGCTAAGCAGGGACAACGTCTGATGCTCGCCCTGGTCAACACGCCAAACGGCGCCGGTCCGGTCGAGCTGCGCGATGTGCCCGAGCCCGCCCCCGCAGCGAATGAAGCGGTGGTCGAGGTGCGCGCCTTCTCGTTGAACCGCGGCGAGATTCGGTTGATGCAGGTCCGCCCCGAGGGCTGGCGGCCGGGCCAGGATATCGGCGGCGAAGTCGTACGCCAGGCGGCCGACGGCAGCGGACCCAAAGCCGGCACCCGCGTTGTCGCGCTGACCGACAATGGCGGTTGGGCGCAACGCGTCGCTGCGCCGACCCACCGCCTTGCGCCATTGCCGGAAAATGTCCGCTTCGAGGAGGCGGCGGCTTTGCCGGTCGCGGGGCTTACGGCGCTGCGCACCCTGCGTCACGGCGCGCCGCTGCTCGGCAAGCGGGTGCTGGTCACCGGCGCCGCCGGCGGGGTCGGGCACATGGCGGTGCAGATCGCGGCGCGATCGGGGGCGCATGTCACCGCCATCGTCGGCAGCCCTGAGCGCGGCCGGCATATACGCGGCGCCGAGGCAGTCGTCACTGGCATCGACATGGCATCGGGAAGATTTGGCCTGATCCTCGAAGCCGCCGGCGGCGCCTCGCTCGCCGCCGCGATCGCGCGGATCGAGGCCAAGGGGGCGATCGTGATCTTCGGCAATTCGTCGGGCGAGCCGACCCCGATCAATTTCCGCGAATTTGCCGAGCGTCCGAACGCGCGCATCCAGAGCTTCTCCTATTTCACCTCCGAAGCCGAGGAGCGGTTCGCCCCTGATCTCGCCTTGCTGGCGTCGCTGGTCGCCGAGGGCTCGTTGAAGCTCTCACTCGTCGAAAGCAGCTGGCGCGATCTGGCGCGCATTGGTCCTGAATTGCGTGAGCGGCGCATCGCCGGCAAAGCCGTGTTCCAGGTCGAGCAGGGTTGAGCCACGAGCTGGCAGAGGGCGGAGAATGGCGGCCGACCGCATTCATTTGAGCGTCGCCGAGGCGCGCGAGCATGCCGAGCGCGCGCTCCGCGGCATCGGCTACGACGCCGAGGAAGCCCGCATCCTCGCCGACCACATGATCGACGCAGCGCTGTGCGGCTACGAATATTCGGGGATGGCCAAAATCCTGAACATCCCCGAGCACCGCCGTTTCAAGCGGCCGCGCCAGCCGATGCGCGTGGTGCGCGAGACCGAAGTTTCGGTTCTGTACGACGGCGGCAACAATGTGGGCATGCTGGCGATGTATCACGGCGCCCGCGCCGCGATCGCCAAGGCTGCGGCGCACGGGTTTTCGGTTGTCGGCGTCACTAACAGCTGGATGAGCGGGCGTAGCGCTTATTACGTCGAGATGATCGCAATCGCCGATCTCGTTGGCATCCACACCGCCAGCTCGTCGCGCAGCGTCGCACCATTCGGCGGGTCGCGCGCGGCGCTCGGCACCAACCCGATCGCCTTTGGCATGCCGTCCGATAGCGGACCAGTGGTTCTGGACATGGGAACCTCTGCTTTCATGGGGACCGAGTTGGCCCTGCGTGAGCGGCTCGGGCAGCTATTGCCAGAAGGTGTGGCGATCGATTCGCAAGGCCAGCCGACCTGCGACCCAACAGCGGCGAGGCTCGGGGCGCTGCTGCCCTTTGGTGGCTACAAAGGCTATGGGCTCGGGTTCATCGTGCAGGCTCTGGGCGTGCTCGCCGGCTCAGGCATGGACCCGGACAAGGATGACGGCTACCTGTTCGTCGTGTTCAAGCCCGATCTCCTGATTCCGCTCGACCAGTTCAAGCGCGAGGTCAGCGGGCTGGTCGACCGCATCAAGAGCATTCCACGTCAGCCCGGGGTTGAAGAGATCCGTATCCCAGGCGAGCGCTCGTTTCGCAGCCGCGAGCGGCTACTGCGCGAGGGCATCGAGATCGATCGTCTAGTCTACGACGCGCTCGCCGCGCTGTACGTCTGACCACCTCGGCCGGACCCTGAGTATTGCACCGAAGGCGAGACATGAGATCACGGCGGCGCTCATGGCTGATGGCGCCCATTCATGTCGCGGCGCTCGCTACCGGCGCGAAGTCGTTCCGCGACAATCCGATCATCGGCAGCCCAACCCTGAACCGGGCGGGGCTGCACGTCGCCCGCATGCGCCTGGCTTATCGTATGGCCGAACGGCGCCGCGAAAGACTGGCGCCGCTGATCTCGAATGAAGATCGGGCGGCCTTTGCGCGCGACGGCTTCGTCATCAAATGCGACTTTTTGCCGTCTGCCGCCTTTGACGCGCTCAAGCAGCAAGTGCTTTCGTTCGCGGCGCCGGCGCGGCAGCAGTGGCAGGGTGATGCGATCACCCGGCGGATCGCCCTGGACCGGCGGGGGATGATGCGCCTGCCGGCCGTGCGCGCCTTGGTCGAGAGCCCGGAATGGCTCGGCCTCGTGCGCTACATCGGCTCGTATCGGCTCGAACCGTTTCTTTACGTTCAGACGATCTTCGCCCACGCGCGCGAAGCGGCGCCCGATCCCCAGACCCGGCTGCACGCCGACACCTTTCATCCGACCGTCAAGGCGTGGTTCTTCCTGACCGATGTTGGCGAGGACCAGGGGCCTTTGATCTATGTCCCAGGCTCTCACCAGCCGACGCGGCGGCGTCTGGCATGGGAGCGGCGTGCTTCATTGACCGCCGGGCAAAGCGCCGATTTTCAATCGTCTCGCGGCTCGCTGCGAATCAGCGCGCCAATGCTGCGGCGCCTGGGGTTCGCAGCGCCCAAAGTGTTCGCCGTACCGCAGAATACGCTTGTGGTTGCTGACACGATGGGGTTTCACGCGCGCGGCATCTCGATGCGTCCGGCTGTCCGCAGCGAGATTTGGGCTTACGGCCGCCGCAATCCATTCTTGCCGTGGCTGGGGCTGGACGCGTCTTGTCTGCCCATAGTAAAGGGCCGTGCCGTACCGCTTTATTGGTCGGCGATGGACCTTTGTGAGAGGTTGCGGTTGGCCCGCAACCCGTGGCGGCCAGCCGGGACCGTGACCCCGCTCAGCCCGCCGCATCCATCCTTTGGGGTGGAATGAACCTCGCTGTGCGGACTAGCTTCACCTTCGGCGACGACACACGATGGACCCAAATTATCACGTCAGCAGCGCTCTCGGTTGTCCTCGCGGCGGTTGACATTAACGCCGCCATCGACGACGACAAATAAGATAGGATTAACAGGTAGTCGAAAGCCGGAGGCCTGGGCCACGGCTTCGATCGCGAGGGGGCAAATGGGGAAAGCTGGTGGCCCGGCGCGACCGTCCGGCTGTTATGAGTGACGGATCGATCGCAATCGTCGGAGCATCCTGCCGATTTCCCGGGGGTGAGGGCCTGGAGGAGTTTTGGCAGCTGCTCGCCTCCGGCGGAGATGCAGTCTCGGAGGTCGATCCGGAGCGATGGTCGACCCGATTTTTCTATCATCCAGATCGTGGTGAACCGGGCAAAAGCTACACTTGGTCGGCCGGCCTGATTAGTGGCGTTGACCAATTCGAGCCGTCGTTTTTCGGGATCTCTCCGCGCGAGGCAGTGCAGATGGACCCGCAGCAGCGACTGTTGCTCGAACTCGTTTGGCACGCGCTCGAAGATGCCGGAATCCCGCCGAGCCAACTCGCCGGCGCCCAAGCCGGCGTTTATATCGGTGCATCGGCCACTGATTATTCCGATTTGCGGCTCGGCGATCCGGCCGGCGCCAACTCATATTTCATGACCGGGAATGCGCTGAGCATCCTCGCCAATCGCATTTCTTATGTCTTTGATCTGCGCGGGCCGAGCCTCGCCATCGACACCGCCTGTTCATCGTCGCTGGTCGCTTTGCATCAGGCCTGTGAGGCAATCCGCGCCGGGCGGATCGGCACCGCCGTCGTCGGCGGCGTTAATCTGTTGTTGACGCCTTATCCCTTTATCGGGTTCTGCCGCGCCGCGATGCTGTCAAGGCGCGGCCGCTGCTTCGCCTTTGATGACCGCGCCGACGGATATGTCCGCGGCGAAGGCGGTGGCGTAGTGATCCTGAAGCCGCTCGCCGACGCACTCCTCTCCGGTGATCCGATTCGCGGAGTGATCCGCGCTACCGGCACCAATTCGGACGGCCGAACAATCGGATTGTCATTGCCGAGCGAGGCGGCGCAGGCATTGCTCCTGCGCTCGGTATACGCGCAGGCGGAGATTGATCCGGACTCGCTGGCGTTTCTTGAGATGCATGGGACCGGGACACCGGTTGGCGATCCGGTCGAAGCGGCGGCGGTTGGACACGCTCTCGGGCAAAGACGGCGCGAGCCGCTGCCGATCGGGTCGGTCAAAACCAATATCGGTCATCTGGAGCCGGCGTCAGGCATGGCCGGGCTGCTGAAAGCAACGCTTGCGCTCGAGCGCGGTGTCATTCCGCCGACCTTGCACTGCGCCACCCCGAACCGGAATATTGCATTCGACACGCTGAACCTGCGCCTGCTCCACGAGTCTGAGCAGTTGGCGACCGCCGAACACCAACGCTACGCCGGGGTCAACTCGTTCGGTTTTGGCGGGACCAACGTACATGTCGTCCTCGCCGTGGCGGCGCGCCGGGAAGAAAACCCGCAGCATCCTGGACCGACTCCGCCGCTGTTGATCTCCGCCGCAACAGAGGCCTCGCTGCGCGAACTCGCCAGCGGCTGGTGCGGCACCCTCGCCGCCCTGCCGGATCACGAGATCTCCGGGGCAGTGCGCGCTGCCGCCCGTGGGCGCGATCACCACCCGCATCGATTGGTTGCCCTCGGCGCCGATCGGACCGCCAATGCCATCCTGCTTGAGAGTTTTCTCGACAACCGAACGGCAGCGGATCTTGTTGCCGGGATTGCCGTTAGCGGCGCAAAGCTCGCCTTCGTTTTCTCCGGCAATGGCGCGCAATTCCCCGAAATGGGACGGGCCGCCTGGCGTGCCAACCCAACCTTCCGCGGCGCGATCGAGAGCGTCGACGGCATATTGCGGCCGCAGCTCGGTTGGTCGGTCGCAGAGTTGATCGCCCGCGGCGTCGACGGCGAGCGGGTGGCGCGCACCGACATCGCCCAGCCGCTGCTGTTCGCCATCCAGGTCGGTGTCGTCGAGGCGCTGCGCGAGCTCGGCGTCACGGGTTCAGGATATCTCGGGCACAGCGTCGGAGAGATCGCGGCTGCCTGGGGCGCCGGCGCACTCTCACTTGCAGATGCCGGGCGCATCGTCGTCGCCCGAAGCCGCAGCCAACAGCGAACGCAAGGATCCGGGCGGATGGCGGCGCTGGCGCTCGACGGCGATGCGGCGCGCAGCTTTCTCTCCGAGCTCGACAGCACCGCTGAGATCGCCGCGCTCAACGCCACCCGTTCGGTCACGATTTCGGGTTCGGGTGCGGAAATCGAGCGCCTGGCCGACGAGGCGCGCAGGCGCAATCTTTGGTGCCGCCCGCTCGATCTCGATTTCGCCTTTCATTCCGAATGGATGGACCCAATCCAAGACGAGCTGCTGATAAGCCTCGCCGACTTATCCTCGCTTCCCCCGACAGCCCGTCTGATATCGAGCGTCACCGGCACCGCCATCGAAGACGCTGTGCTCGACGCCCATCATTGGTGGCGAAACATCAGAAATCCGGTGCGCTTCGCCGAGGCAACCGCGGCACTGATCGGCGACGGCTTTCGTATCTTTGTCGAAATTGGCCCCGGCGCGATCCTCCACTCCTATTTGGCGGATGGGCTGCGCGCGGCGGAGGTCGAAGGCCGCGTCCTCCCCAGTCTTTCGCGAAACGACGGCGATGGCGATCCGTTCGCGAGGATCGCCGCCCGCTGCTATGTCGCGGGGTACGATCTACCGGCGGCGCCGTTGTTCGATGGCCCTGCCGACTTGCGGAGCGTTCCGCTGTATCCGTGGCAACGCCAGCAATTCTGGCTCGACAAGACGGTCGAAGCCAGCGATCCGGAAAATCCGCCCTTCGACCACCCGTTGCTCGGCTTCCGCCAGCGCGGTCCAGCGCCGCACTGGCTTAATCATCTGGACCAGCAAGTGCTGCCCTGGATCGCTGACCACGCGGTCGAAGGAACCCCGGTCTTCCCGGCCGCCGCCATCCTCGAAATCGCACTTGCGGCGGCCCGATGGCGCTGGCCGGAGGCTGTGGCCCTGGAAGCCTTTGATGTCGAAATCCGGCGCCCGCTGCCGTTCGACAACGAGCGCATGCGCGAGCTGCGCACGACGCTCGTCTCCGAAGACGGTGACTGGGACCTGGCGAGCCGTCCGCGGCTGTCGAGCGAGCCGTTCACGGTTCATGCCGTGGGCCGGATCTCGGCAGCAAGCGACGCTCGGCCGGTTCTGCGCTGGACCGACTGCGCGTCTGGCGGACGTCGCATTGACGCCGAGGCCCTTTATCGGTTGGCACAGCGCGCTGGGTTGGATTACGGCCCCCGGTTCAGAACGGTCGATCATGTCGAGATCGTTGCGGACGACGCCGCCATCGTCCATCTCGATGCTACGCTGATTGACGAGCCACTCGACGCTTATCTGCTCCATCCCGCTTTGCTCGATGGTGTGTTGCAGGGATTGCTCGGTCTGCTGGAGGGGCATCGTCGAGAGCTGCCGGGTACAGGCTTTTTGCCATGGCGCTTCGGTAGAGTGCGGCTGGCGGCGCCGTTTGGGCGGGTTGCGCGCCAAGCGCGGCTTCGCTTGACGCGGAGCGGGGTCAGATCCGTGTCGGCGGACATCGTGGTCTACGACGAGGCCGACTCGGTTGTCGCCGAGCTCGAGGATTGCTGGTTGCGCCGCGTCGAGCTGGGCCGGCGGGTATCGCCCGACGGGCGTTTGTTTCACGTCGATCTCGTTCCGGCGCCGCTTGCAGAGCTCGACACTCCGGTTGTGCTGAACCGAGCCGGCGCCGCTTTGGCGCGGATTGCAGCAAGACGAGAACCGGATCTCGGGCAACGCGATCAGGCCCTGCTGCTCAACGCCCTGATCGGCGCGAGCGCACTTCCCTCCTTGAACGAGTTGATCGCACCCGGCCGGGCCTTCACGATCGGAGAGCTGACCGATGCCGGACCTGTTGCCCTAGCTTCACGCGGGTTCCTCGAATGTCTGTTGACAGCGCTAGAGCAGCTTGGCGTCGCGACCGAGACTGAGGGTGAGTGGCGGATCGATCCGGCGAGCGATCTGCCCAATGCAGCGGAAATCTGGCGCCTATTGCTCGCCGATGCTCCCGATTTGGTCGCTGAGTTAGCGCTTGCCGCGAGCGCTTTAGAAGATCTGCCGAAAATTCTCGTCGAAGGTCCGGGGCACGCGACGCCTTGGCTGTCGCCGATGGTCGAGCAACTGCTACAGGCGTCGCCGGCAAGCGTCGCCAGCCTCGACTTGCTGTGCGATGCGCTGGACGACCTCGGGGCTGCCTGGCCACAGGACCGGCGCTTGCGGATTCTTGAGGTCGGGGCAGTCAGCGGGACCACTCGCCGCTTGTTGGAGCGCCTGTCCTCGTGCGGGGTGGCGCTGGCCTATCTGGCGACGAGCGCCGACGCCGAGCAGATCGATCGGCTCACTGCGGTGACGCACTCCTTTGTCGGCGCTGATGCGCAAACCTGGTCCCCGCGGGATGGGGTGGATGCGCTGGGCGAAGCTCGGTTCGATATTGTGTTGGCCGTAAATGCTTGCGCTCGTTTGCAGCTCGACGCCGCGGCGCTCGCCGTTATGCGTGATCTCCTCGTTCCGGGCGGGCTGTTGGCCGCGGTCGATCCCGAGCCGAACGCCTTTTGGGACGTCGTCTTCGGGCAAGCTGTTGGATGGTGGGCGACCGCGTCAATGGCCGACGCGGTATCGCCGATGCGCTCGGGCGAGGAGTGGCGGGCCGCGCTTGCGGCGGCAGGTTTCCACGAGGTCGGCGCCGCCGGAGTGGTTGCGTCGCCGTGGCCCTGCGCCCTGTTCTGGGGCAGCGCCCCGGCGCGCGCAGAGCCTCTCATCGCGGAACCGCTATCGTCGCACCGAATCACCCTCGTCGGCGGTGATAAATCTTTTAGGGCAGCACTGCTGGATCGATTGGCGGTGGCCGGCCACCGCGTCGAAACAGTGCACAATCTCGATTTTCTGGACGTCGCCGGGGCCGGCGCGCGTCTTGAGCGGGACACTAGCACGGGCGAAATCGTTCTCTTTTTGTCGGATCAATCGGACGGCGATCATCATTGTGCAGCGCGCCAGATCGCAGAGCTGGCGCCGGTCGCGCTCGAGGCGGAGCGGAGGCGAGCCGCGCTCTGGGTCGTTACCTGCGATGCCCAGCAGGCCGCGATCGCCGGTGCCGACGCGGCGTTGGGTCCAGCCGGCGCCGGGTTATGGGGCCTGGCGCGAGTGCTCGTTAATGAATTGCCGCGGTTGTCGGTTCATCTCGTCGATCTCGCCGGCGCTGCGACTCCGGGCGAACGCGCCCGGCAAATCGCCGCCGAACTAGCGGCTGCCACGGAGGAACTCGAGATCGTTTGGACGCCGCATGGGCGTCACGTTCTGCGGGTGCGGCCCGGTCTGCCGCCCCGCCGGGCGCCGCGATCGGCAGTGCTCGCCCTGGCGAGTAACCAGGCTGGGGGGCTCGATCCGCTGAGTTGGAAGAACTGCCCTCTACGCCCCCTTTCCCCGGGCGAGGTCGAGATTGAGGTGCATGCCGCCGGTCTCAACTTTCGCGATGTCATGTGGGCGATGGGGCTGCTCCCGGAAGAAGCACTGATCGACGGCTTTGCCGGTCCGACTTTCGGGCTCGAATGCGCGGGAATCGTCCGTACCTTGGGATCGGACGTCCAAGGTTTGGCCGCCGGTGACCAGGTCATGGCCTTTGCCCCAGCGGCACTGAGCACGCGCGTCGTGACGCCGGCGGATGCGGTCGTCGCGATCTCGCCCGAATTGAGCTTCACCGCCGCGGCGACACTGCCTGTCGCCTTCGTCACTGCAATATACGCTTTGGGTCATTTGGCGCAGCTCACACGAGGCGAGCATGTTCTGATCCATGCAGCTGCCGGCGGCGTGGGGCTCGCCGCGATCCAATATGCGAAATACCGCGGCGCCATCGTCATCGCCACCGCCGGTTCGAAGGCCAAACGAGCCTTCTTGAGCTTGGCTGGCGCCGACCATGTTCTCAATTCGCGCGACCTCACCTTTACCGACGGGGTGCGCGAAATTACCGAAGGGCAGGGGGTCGATGTCGTACTGAACTCGCTGAGTGGCGAGGCGATGGAGCGCAGCCTCGAGGTACTAAGGCCATTCGGGCGCTTTCTCGAACTCGGCAAACGAGACTTCTACTTCAACCGTCGCCTACATCTGCGTCCGTTGCGCCAAAACGTCTCGTATTTCGCAATCGATGTCGACCAGTTGCCGTTGCGCCGACCGGCGCTCGCACGGCGGCTGCTTGCCGAAATCTCGACCCTGCTTGCCGAGAGCGCGATTCGGCCGCTTGCGCACCGGCTCTTTCGCTTTTCCGAGATAGACGATGCCCTTCGCCTGATGCAGGCGTCAGGTCACATCGGTAAGCTGGTTCTAGTTCCTGACGAGAAGGTCGGAGCCATCTTGTGCGGGCCGCCGGAGTTTGCGGCGCGCGGTGACGGCACCTACCTGGTCACCGGTGGGGTTGATGGGTTTGGCTACGAAGCGGCGCGCTGGCTTGTTGCGCACGGCGCCGGGTCGATTGCGCTCCTCGGCCGTCGCGGGTGGGAAACTCCGGGGTGTGCGGCACGGATTGCGGCGCTTGAAAAGGCGGGCGCCGAGGTCCGTGTTTATCGCGGGGACGTTGCCGATCGGGCTTGCCTGGCTGCGATTCTCGACCAGATCCGCGCGGTGCAACCACCGCTGCGCGGTGTTGTGCATGCCGCCTCGGCGATCGACGACGGCCTCGTCGGTGAGATCGATCTCGCCGCGATTGAGCCGATTCTGCGCCCAAAGCTCGGCGGCGCCCTTGCTCTCGATGCGCTGACGCACGCCGATCCGATAGAGCTGTTTTTGTTGTTTTCCTCGGCGACGACTTTGCTCGGCGCCCCGGGCCAGGGCGTCTATGTGGCGGCGAATATGGCGCTGGAGGCGCTCGCCCGCCGTCGGCGCGCCGACGGCAAGCCGGCGCTTGCGATCGCCTGGGGTCCGATCGAGGATGCCGGATATTTGGCCCAGCGGCCCGAGATCCGCACCGCACTGGTGCGTCGGCTTGGCGCTAAACCGATACCCGCCGCACAGGCCCTGGCAGGCCTGCCAGCGATGATCGCAAGCGGGCTGCCGGTGGTCGGCTTGGCCGAAGCCAGCTGGACCGAGGCGGGCCGCTTTTTGCCGGTGCTGGCGACCCCCCTATTCTCAGAGATCCGCGCCAAGGCTGGCCCTGCGGCGAATGACGAAGCGCTGGCCGATCGGCTGGCTGAGATGGATCCGGAAGCGGCGCTGGCTCTGCTGAAAACGGTAGTAGCCGAAGAAGCAGCGCGGATCCTGCGGCTCCCAGCCGGCGGCATCGATCCGCGGCGGCCGCTCTCGGAAATGGGAATGGATTCGTTGATGGCGGTCGAGCTTCGTCTCGCCCTTGAAAGCCGGCTGCGCATCGATCTGCCGCTGGTGTCGCTAACCGAAGGGACGAGTGTGGCGTCGATCGCGGCTCGTCTTGGCGGCGCGTTGAGATCGGGTGCAAAGAACGCCGAAATCGTTGCGCTGGCGGCCCGCTACGAGGGCGTTGGCGAAACATCTATCGCGGCAGAGGAGGGCGGCGGCGCCGCGAGGATGTCGGAACTCAAATCGGTGGCGGCGGAATAGTCCGTTGGCGGCGGGGCGAAGCCTCTTTGGGTTGTCGGCGCAGGCAAAGGCGCGGCTGCTGGAGAAGGTCGCGGCGGCCTCCCCATTGCGGGGGGTGGCAGGCCCTGGTCACCGTGGAGCGCAATCGGGCGCCGACCTGGTCGCGCGGCCTTCGGTGGCGGAGCTCGAAGGGTTTAGAGAGATCCGCATGATCCGTGAAGCTGCGGAGTTTCTCGGGATTGCCGACCCGTTCTTCCGTGTGCATCAGGGCATCGCCGGTGCGGAGACAGTGATCGACGGCAAGAACTACGTCAACTTCGCCTCCTACAACTACGTCGGGCTCAACGGCCACCCCGAGATCACGGCGGCGGCGAAGGCGGCGATCGACCGCTACGGCACCTCGGTCTCGGCGAGCCGTCCGGTCTCCGGCGAACGCCCGGTTCATCGTGAACTCGAACAGGCCTTGGCGCGACTGCACGGCGCCGAAGATAGCGTCGTCTTTGTCGGTGGCCATTCGACCAACGTCACGGTGATCGGGCATTTGCTTGGGCGTAACGATGTCATCGTCCACGACGCGCTGATCCACAACAGCATCGTCCAAGGCGCGATCCTCTCCGGCGCCCGCCGCGTGCCGTTCGCCCATCTCGACCACGCAGCCGCGGACCGGCTGCTCAGCGAGCTGCGCCCGCGCAATGGGCATACCATGCTCGTCGTCGAAGGTCATTACAGTATGGACGGCGACGTCCCCGATCTGCCGGCCTTGATTGCCATCGCCCGGCGCCATCGAGCCTGGCTGATGGTCGACGAGGCGCATGCCCTGGGTGTGCTGGGATCGCGGGGTTTTGGTACCGCAGACCGGTTCGGCGTCGATCCGGGCGAGGTCGACCTCTGGATGGGAACGCTCAGCAAGAGCCTTGTATCCTGCGGCGGCTATATCGCCGGACGAGCCGAGCTGGTCGACTATCTGAAGCTGGTGGCGCCCGGCTTCGTATTCTCGGTCGGGATGGCCCCGCCGGCCGCGGCGGCGGCGCTCGCCGCTATCGAATTGCTAGAGCGTGAGCCGGAGCGGGTCCGCCGCGTCAATGATCGGGCGACGTTATTTTTGCGCCTGGCGCGCGAAGGAGGCCTCGATGTCGGCGGATCGATCGGCGCCGCGATCGTGCCGATCATCACCGGCGGCTCGATCCGCGCCGGGCGACTGGCGCAAGCCATGTTTCAGCGGGGGGTCAACGTCCAGCCGATCCTCTACCCGGCGGTGCCGGAGCGCGCGGCGCGGCTGAGATTTTTTATGACTGCGGCGCATAGCCAAGAACAAGTTCGCGACACCGTGCGGATCTTGCTGGAGGAGAGTTGCCGGGTGGCCTCTGAGCCGAGCGATTTGGCCGCGGTCGCGCGTCATCTTGGCAAGATGGCGTTGTCGCCGCGCTAGCGCCTGGCGATGCCCGCCGCGGTCGCGTTCGGCGACGGTTATCCGGTTCTGCCAGCGAGAGCGCAGATCTGTGCGATCAGCGCGTCGACCGAGGCGAAATGGTCCGGCCATCCGGTCGTCTTCCAGCCGGCGAGGCGTCTGAGTTGCGCCTCCCGCCGCGGCGAGGTTTCCGATGAATAATCGATAATCGCATCCCGCCAGCCACGACTGTCGAGCGGGTCGAGAAATTCTGGAACATCTCCGCCATTCTCTTGTAACGCTGCGAGATCGCTGCACAGCACAGGTACGCCGAGACCCAAAGCCTCGACCATCGGAAATCCGAAACCCTCGGCGAAGGACGGCAACAACAGCGCGCGTGATCCTTTGAGCAAGCGCGCCATCTCGTCATCAGGGACGTGATTTCGCTCGAGGACAACTCCTCGTAATGCCGGGCAGCGGTCGAGCATCTCGACGGCGTTTCCGGTCTCCCATCCGCGATGCCCGACCAGCACGAGGCGGGGGGTCGTCGGTCCGCACTCCGCGGCCAGCCGGCGCCACAGATTGAGCAGCAGCAGGTGGTTTTTGCGCGGCTCGATCGTACCGACGCAGACGAAATAAGGCGCCTTCGGCTGCGGCGGGCCATCCGCGGTAACCTCCGGTAGGTCAATGCCGAACGGTGAGACCAGCACGGTGGGGGTATGGCCGCCGTGGTCGAGGTACGGTTGGAGAGCGTCGCGGGTCGCCGCGGACCCGACTATCACAGCGTCGGCCAGCCGAGCCGCGGTCTCGATCCGCCGCCAGTGCCGCAAATCCTGGCCGGGTCGGGCGTATTCGGGGAATTCCATCGGGATCAAATCGTGTATCAGGCAGACAAAGCTTGCCCGGCCTCGTCGCTTGAGCCGGGCGATCAGCCGATGCCGTTCGAGATGGTGGTGCGACACCAGAAGATAAACCGGCTGGTCGACAGTGGCCGGCAATCGTGCGCGGAAGGCGCGAGGTCCGCGCCGCAGCGGCTCGAGCCGCAACCGACGCGCCAGCTGCCGTACCCGCCGTCGACGAGACGGCGATGTCGCCGTTTCCCGCCAAACCGCAGCGATCGCCGCGACATATTCATCGGCGGCCGGCCGCGGCAACAATCCCAATCCGCCCCAAGGGCTAAGCGCAGTGAAGCATAACGAAGCACTTCCGCCGATCAGATGTTCGGCATAGGCCAGTTCGACCCGGTCGATTCCGGTCGGCGTTGCGCGCCCAGCTCGCGACAGTAGGCGCGAGAGATCAAAGACAATCACCAAGCCTGTCCGTCTTGACAGCGCCGCGCGACGCCAATGCGGCGCCAATCAGGGCAGGTGCTCGATATAGTCTTTGATGCCCTCCTCGAGCGAGTGGAAGGCGGCGGGGAAACCTGCTGCGCCCAATTTGGTCACATCCGCCTGCGTGAAATATTGATATTGAGCGCGCAAAATCTCGGGGGTGTCGACAAAGCGGATCTCGGCTCGGCGGCCCAATTGCGCGCCCAGCGCGTTGACGAGATCGAGAAAACTGCGCGCCCTCCCGCTCCCGACATTGAACAGACCGTTGATCGTCGGGTTTTCCAAAAGCCATCGGACCACCGCGACGCAATCCTTGACGTAGACGAAATCGCGGAGCTGCCCGCCATCGGGGTAGGCTGGATGGTGCGAGCGGAACAGCGTTACCGGTTCACCGCCATTTAATATTGGACAAAGCTTGCTGACCATCGACTGCATCGGGCCCTTATGGCTTTCATTCGAACCATAAACGTTGAAGAATTTGAGACCCGCCCATTGCAGCGGTGTCGGCAGGCCGCGCGCGACGTCGCTGATCAGTCGACGGTCGACGAGGTGCTTGCTCCAGCCATACGGGTTGAGCGGACGCAGCGTGGCGAGGGCCGCGGGACTTTGGTCGTCGGCAAAGCCGGCTCTGCCGTCGCCATAGGTCGCCGCCGATGAGGCGTAAATGAAACGCACCTGATTGGCTGTGCACCAGTCCCATAAATCAAGGGTTAGGCGAACATTGCTGGCGACATAGCGGTCGATATCGGTCTCGGTGGTGGTCGAGATCGCCGCCATGTGGATGACTGCGGCAATCTTTCCGCGATGGCGGCCGAGCCAGTCGAACAGCACCTCGGGGCGAACCAGGTCATGAAGTTGCGCCGCCTCGATGTGCCGCCACTTTTCATCCGATCGCAGCAAGTCCGAAACGACTATGCGCAACCCCGTCGAGGCCAGATCGAGGACGATATGCGACCCGATGAACCCCGCCCCTCCGGTCACCACGATCACATCGTCGTTCCGCAGATCATCGACCATCGACATCAACCCTCATCGCGGTAGACCGATGCTCCAACCAGCGAGAGCGGCCGAGGCCGGTCAGTTGGCGAACCGGATTATCCCTTGAAGGGTCCGGGGGCAAAACCGATCTGCTGGCGGCCGTCCGGCCGCGCCATTGCGGCGGAAGGAGCGATCGGCGTTGCGGCCGCCGCGCCGCAGCTAAACGATCTGCAGGTGCGCGGCGATTAGACGCGACGCATAAACGCCCATCCATCCGGCCCGGTCCAGCCAGCCCTTTTCGTTACGCGGGGGCCTAATCGCGCGAATATGCGCGTTGGTGATTTCGGATAGATCTTCGATCGGATGCGGCGGATCGAACTCGGTTGACCAGAAGAAGCGCGCACGGCCCGCGACCTCGTGCTTGGCCACCAAGCAATTCGGAGCGCCGCCAGCCGGATTATAGAGGCCGACAGCCGAATAGCTCTCCTGGTGGCTCACGATCATCACGCCCTCCGTCCCGGGAAAGGCGTATCTCATTGCCGAGAACCACCGACACAGGGCCGCGAGCTCTACCTCGGTGAACTCGTATCGGGTCGGCGTGATAAAGCATGATCCATCCGCCGGTGCTGGCACGCCCTGCACCGCCAGCGGAAATGCTACGACGTTAGTGCGTTCGGACGCCTGTTCCACTTTCCCCCCGCTTCTCAGGCTACGCCACTGCAGCTAAGCCCCCGCGCATGCGCCCCGTATGTTCGCTGCTTACCGCATAGCAGCGAACCGGAGAGGCGCAGTTTCGCTGACTACTTATCCATCGGCGATGGATACAGCCCTCTGAGCAAATTCAACTAGGACCAATACTATCGGGCCTGATTCCAAGTCAATTGAGCCAAGGCCAACCAATGTTTTTTCGGCGTGTCTGTGACTAATCAGCAACAGTGGCAGAAAAGCGACACCCTGTTAAACCTATGGTTTCGCACACGCTCGGGACGGACGGCTGCCCGACGCCGGGATCACCTCCTTGCCGAGGCCCAGGATTACGCTTGACCTGTATTACTGGCTCTGCTAACGCTGTTTTCGTGATGTACGAGCGAGACGAGTTGCGACTTACCCTCTCGGCGTCCTGAGGGGCGCCGACACAGGTTGCCGTCGTTCCCGTCAAGGGAACCTGTTTTGCTCGGTCTCCGCAATGCCCCCTAGTCTCATCATCGACAGTCCGGCCATTTCCGCCATGTTGTGGGCGGCCGGTTCGCGGGCTCTGCTCCAGCGACTTATCAGCGGCCGGCGGCGCTGACCGATTTCCGCCGGCCGTTAGGCCCCCCACACCGATTGCGCGGCCGCCGCCGCGGTGGCTAGTCCGCACCAGGAGTTTCCTATGTCCGAGATGCCGATTCACAAATATCGCCGGTTTACCCCCGTTCATCTGCCCGACCGCCGTTGGCCGGCGCAAAGCATCGACCACGCACCCCTATGGTGCAGCGTTGATTTGCGCGACGGCAACCAGGCTTTGGTCGAGCCGATGGGGCCAGACCGCAAGCGCCGCATGTTCGACCTTCTGGTCAAGCTCGGCTTCAAGGAGATCGAGGTCGGCTTTCCGGCCGCGTCCGAGACCGACTTCGCCTTCATCCGCGAGCTGATCGATCAAGATCTCGTGCCCGAGGATGTCACCATTCAGGTGCTTACCCAAGCCCGCCCCGAGCTGATCGAACGCAGCTTCGCGGCGATCCGCGGCGCCCGGCGCGCGATCATGCACCTCTACAACTCGACCTCGACCTTGCAGCGCCGCGTCGTCTTCGGGCTAGACAAAGGCGGTATCGTCGGCATCGCCGTCAACGGGGCGCGGTTGATCCGCGATCTCGCCGAGGTCATGCCGGAGACTGAAGTGCTCTACCAATATTCGCCGGAAAGCTTCACCGGCACCGAACTCGATTTCGCGGTCGAGATCTGCCAGGCGGTGATGGATGTCTGGCAGCCGACTCCGGCCAAAAAGACCATCCTGAACCTGCCCGCGACCGTCGAGATGGCGACGCCCAATATCTATGCCGACCAGATCGAATGGTTTGGCCGCAATATCCGCAACCGCGACAGCATCGTGTTGAGCCTGCATCCGCACAATGACCGCGGCACCGCGGTGGCGGCGACCGAGCTTGGAGTCATGGCGGGCGCCGATCGCGTCGAAGGTACCTTGTTCGGCAATGGCGAGCGCACCGGCAATGTCGACATCATGACCCTGGCGTTGAACCTGTTCAGCCAGGGAATCGATCCAGGCCTGGTGATCAACGATATCGACGACATCGTGCGCACGGTCGAGCACTGCAATCAGCTGCCGGTCCATCCGCGCCACCCCTATGCCGGCGAACTCGTCTACACGGCCTTTTCCGGCTCGCATCAGGATGCGATCAAGAAAGGCTTCGAGGCCCTGGCAAAGCGCAATGATTCGCTGTGGGAGGTGCCTTATCTGCCGATCGACCCCAAGGATCTCGGCCGGACCTATGAGGCGGTGATCCGGGTCAACAGCCAGTCGGGCAAGGGCGGGGTCGCCTATGTGCTTCAATCCGATCACGGGCTCGACCTGCCGCGCGGGCTGCAGATCGAGTTCAGCAAGATCGTGCAGGAAGTCGCCGACCGCACCGGCAAGGAATTGACCAGCGCCGACATCTGGTCGCTGTTCGGCGAGACTTATTTGCGCCGCAACGGGATCGTTCTCGGCGACTACAGCTTCTTTCCCGAGCCGCGCTCTGCGGAGCGCCGGCGGATTGCCGCGACAATCGTGATCGACGGCGCCGAGAGGCGGATCGAGGGAGTGGGCAACGGCCCAATCGCCGCTTTTGTCGACGCGCTGCGCGGCCAATGCGGGATCGAGCTGACCGTCGCCGATTATCGCGAGCACGCCATCGGCGCCGGCGCCGATGCCCAGGCCACCGCTTATGTCCAGATCCGCGACGCCGGCGAGGCAACCCTCTTCGGCGTGGGCATCGACGCCAACATCGTCACCGCTTCGCTCAAGGCGGTCGCGAGCGCGGCCAATCGCACCCGCAGAGCTTAACGGAGTAGCCGCCTCGGCATCCGCGCATCGCTCAGCACCCCGAGCCTCTCCACTTTTGCGGGCGGAGGGGCTCGGTGATGGACCGGCCGTGACGGGTTTGCGTCTCTGCGCTTGCTCACCGAGTCGACCGCCCGCTTGATCCCGGCGGAGCGATCGCGGACAACGCAAAATCTGCTGACAGGGCAGCCAGCGTCTTGTTTTGACACTACGCTTCAATAACAGATTATAGTTATGCTCGGGCCTACAGCTGACTCCTAGCATATAGAGTAATGGT
Organism: uncultured Alphaproteobacteria bacterium; assembly: GCA_963785565.1. Lineage (GTDB taxonomy): Bacteria > Pseudomonadota > Alphaproteobacteria > ATCC43930 > CGMCC-115725 > AP-15. Next base: position 59,094 of record CAWAVV010000009.1, read on the forward strand.
TGCTCCAACAATCACAAGCATCAATCCTGACGCCATTAGCATGTTAGGGAATTTGTGCTCGATAATCAAGCCGCCTATGTTTACTATGCATATTCCCGTCACGGCGGAAATCACTCCTGCGTTTAATGCCGGCTGCCAGGAGTATAGACGCTGGAAAAGGTAATTTTCGGCCAATATAACCGTAAGGCTGGAAACCAAGAAACGATAATTTCCAGGAGGGACTAGATCGTATACGGTCGTCAACAGGCTGGGCAATAATTTCGCCACCATAAATGTCAATCCGGAATAAATTAACAGCTGCGCAGCGATGGCAACCGCTATGGCGGAGATGAGTGGCATTATAAACTCCACGGGTGATCTTAGACAGCGGTCGCGTTGCCGTAACGGCAACGGAACACGTGTTGACTTTCTTGCCACCGCGCCTCGTCTAATACGGAGATCGAAAGAAGCTCGGACATCGGTTTGTAAACAAACGGGTGACCGAAATGCGATGAGGGTTCAAGCTAATACGTTATTGGTCAGCTCGTCGGGGATGCTGTTCCTGCCGGATGAGCCGATGCTGAGATCACCGAGATCGATGAAGGTCGGACCACAAAGATATTTGACGCAGACATGACAATTTTTGGACGCGTCTTTCTGCTGTCGCATTTAAATTAAGGCGTCGTTAGCGCTACCCGGAGGATGCCCGTGGCGCTTCTCTCAGATAAGACTGCGAACGGCATCCTAGCGATGCCGGGCCGATGGCCGCCGATGTTGATCGACACCTCATGATCGGCGGATCGGCGCTGGGAGAAAAGTGGTTATCAAAGTTCGAAATGAGCAAAGCGTGACCGCGAACGGCTAATGCCTAGACGGCCGCGCCCGGATTGTCTGGGAGGCCCACCAGTTGGAAGCCCTGGAATCAGGAATTGCTGGCGTCATCTTCGATGGCGCGGGAGAAGCGTTGCCACCGGAACATCTCGCACAGCAGCTCGGCCGCCAACCGGGCGACACCGACGTAATAACCCATGCAGTGCGAATACTCGGCTTTGTGCACGTCGCACCGATCCGTGACGCGCTGCTTGTCAAATTCGACCCTTCGACAGTCCATCATTTGGCAGCTCTGGCTGCCTTTTATAAGATTGTCGAACAGGCCCCCAAGCGCCTTGTCCTCGCCTATCCTGGCAGGGAGGGCGGTTCCGATCAGTATCAGATCTTCAGCAGCCTAATCGCGGGTCTAAGGCGGGTGGAGTCGGCGTTGACCACCGCCGAGAATGGCATTGCGTCGCCGGCACAGGCTTACGAAAGCTTCCCGGCTGATCGGCGCTTCCCTCAGCCCACTCCGGAAAAAGTTTCAAATAGGAAACCATCCGTTGCAATCTCGGGAATTGCTGTAAAAACGCAGGCCGACGACTATTCGGAAAGACTGTGGAAGCCCCTTGATTCGATCGCACCGGAAGACAGGTGGCTCGGTCATTTGTTGAGCATTTGGCGTAACGCGCGCCAGGGATCGCGGCTGCCGGCGAGCAAATCGATCGATCCGCTCGAGGTGTTGAACATTGCGCGCGGCCGCGCGCACATCGTCGATACGCGCGACAGCGACCCGATGGGTTATCGATTTCGTCTCTGGGGGACAGTCAACCCCTACCGCGGCGCGTATAAAAACCAAACTCTCGGCCTGATGCCAGCGGGCTTGATGCGGGAGGATGCCGTCGAGGACTATTGGGAGGTCGCCGCATCCGGCGTTCCGACTTATCAACTGATTTATCGTACTGAAAATCATCAGCTCTTGTCGTACGCGCGCTTGCTGCTGCCCCTCGCCGCGGACGGCCGGCGCGTCGACCAGCTGGTGGTGCTGATAAACGAGCGGCGGCTGCCGGAACTCGAAGCGCGTTAGGCCGCCGCGACGCTCAACTGCGGTGTGACCAAGGAGGCCAGCGCCTCGGCCCGTGTCGAGTGGCAGAGGTGCATAACGGCCTCGCGGCCTTCCGGGGGAAACCATCCATCTACGAACCGGCACGCGCGAGCGAACCCGTAGGCCTCTACTCCCAGAGATACCGCCTTGCGGTCCGCAACCTCAGCTGGGTCTCGGGGATCGATCAGGATCATCGCGCTGTCATGGTCGAATGGCCTATTTCGCAACGCGATTGTACATGCGAGGCGGGACATGACGGTGCTCAGACGCGGCTGCCTCGAGGCGCCACGATAATCCTTGCGCACCCAGAGCCCGCCGGCGTGAGCAACTTCCCCGCCGAACGGCGGGATCTCGCATTCGACGACGAACCGGGGGTCGGCCGGGCGTGCTGTGCCAAACCACAGCGCCTGAGATCGAATCAAGCGGTAGAAGTCATCAACAATAAACCGGCGCACGCAGTAAGTGGCTATCGGATCGCCTACTTGATTTTGCGCCAGCAGCCAGAAATCGTCGGCGCCGAAGCGCGTGAACACCGGATCGAAGGCTTGGTTCAGATGAGCGTCTCCGTTGGCGCGGCGGATCGCGGCATAGTCCCTGAAGTTGCGCCGCACGCTAAGCGATATCCTGACAGTAGCGAGGGCCCCGATATATCCGTCGATCGCTCGTCGGATCTGGCCGCTTTCACTTATGCTTAATGTGTTCACGAGTTTTTCCTCCTACTGGGGTGTCAGCGAGTACTCCAGCCGAGAACGCCGTCAGAATAGATGCAGAACAGAAGAAGTTTTTACGTATGGTTAATTCAGAAGACTTCAGATGTATTTTAGATCTTTAAGTAGATTTTAATTTATCTCGCATCTTGTCATTGGGCGCACTGACGCCGCACGGGAGAGCGCTCCGGTCCCGATTGCGAGCTTCCGCGCAGATCCGCAGTATCGGTCGACGCTGGGTGAAGCGTCCTTCAAGCCGCCGTAGACTGTTCAGTCAGGTGTTAGCTGGCGACGCGCCGAGATTGTCCGTGACAGCGGCTGCCGGAACCTTAAATCCGGAATGCTGGCGGCGTCGCAGTTCCTATTCCTTTACGGCGCGGTGTGGTGCAAGCAACTGTCGAATTGGGCATCAAAAATGCGACGATCGCTGCCGTTCGCCATAGCCGGGCGATAACAGTCCCCCGGGATACGTCGATACGATTGCTCAGAGCCTCCGCACAGGCCAGCTATGGCGGGATTTCGGCGCCTGTTGCCATCTTAGGTGGGTTGATATTATAGCACGTTGCTATCACATTAATCCGGATTTGTCAATGGCCTCTGGTTCGAGAGTGGTTCATTGCGATAGCACCTGGTCACGCCACCCTATCGCCCTGCTTGATTTCGACCGTGCGGTTGTCAACAGCCGGGAGCATGCGGGCGGGATCGCGGGTCACAACGATGTCGAGCACGGTCGGGCGGGTGCGCTCGGCGAGACCGACGGCCAGCGCGGTGCCGAGCCGATCCGGGTCCTCGACGCGGATGCCGTTGCAGCCCATCGCGCGGGCGATCGCTGCGTAGTCCATTTCGACCAGATCGGAGGATTGGTAGCGGCCGCCGAACATCGCATGCTGCAATGCCTTGACATAACCCGAGGCGGCATTGTTGACGACGACGATGGTCAGCCCGATCCCGGCACGGCGCGCGGTTTCGAGCTCGCCCAGCATCATGTTGAAGCCGCCGTCACCGGTGATCGCGACCACGGGCGTCGCCGGCGCGGCCAAGGCAGCCCCGATCCCGCCCGGCAGCCCGTAGCCGATCGAGGCCAATCCGCGATCCGGGATAAAGCGCCGTCCGGCAATCTTCGTATCGTAAAGAAGCCCGGTCCAATGCCCGGCGAACCCGCCATCGGCGACCAGGATGCTGTCATCGGGTAGCGCCCGGTTCAGCTCGCGGCAGAGCCGCGCCATGTGGATCGGCCGCTCCGCCGAATCGAGCCGGGCCGCGGCCTCGTCGCGCCAGCCCGCCATTCGCTTCGGGATCTCGGCGACGTAATCGGCACGCGCGGAGCGGGCCTGCCGGCCGTCCTCGGCGAGTGCCTCGGCCAGGTCATCGAGCCCCGCGCGAGCGTCGCCCCACAACGCCACCTCAGCCGGCAGGCAGCGGCCGATCTCCTCGGCCAGGATGTCGAGATGGATTAGCTGGATCGGCCGCGACGGCAGCGCATAGCGCTTGGTCGCGATCTCGCCGAGCTTGCAGCCGACGACAAGCAGGCAGTCCGAGGCCTCGATCAGCTCGTTGGCGATGCGCGAGTAGCGGCCGAACAATCCGGCCGACAGCGGGTTGGCGCAGGCGATGCAGCCCTTGCCGCTCATCGTGTGCGCGACCGGGATCGACTGCGCCTCGGCGAGCGTCAGCAGCGCCTGATAACCTTGCGACAGGTGAATGCCTC
>CAWAVV010000010.1:0-48555 GCA_963785565.1 uncultured Alphaproteobacteria bacterium
GGCTCTCGGTCCAGATATGCAGGCTCGGCTCTACCGCGGCAGGATCATCGAGCGTGGCGATTCCGACATCGATCAGGCGGGGATTGTCGACCGCTTGCCAGGTCAACGGCGTGCCGCACCGGCCGCAAAAGCAGCGGATCGCCTTTGCCGAGGAGTTGTAGGCGACGGGATCGCCCGTGGTAATGGAAAAGCCGCTGCGCGCCACAGTCAGCCATGCGACAACCGGGGCGCCATGGGTGCTTCGGCACATTTTGCAATGGCAATAGAGTGCCTCGACGGGAGCAGAGTTGATACGATAGCGTATGTCGCCACACAGGCAGCCTCCGGTCACAATCTCGTCCATCGTTCGGTTTCCGCTTTGGCACCGAAACTCACGGTGCAAGCCACGCGTTTCTTCAACTTAATCGTCAACAGAAAGCCTGCCCAATGACTATCGATGTTGTCGCGATCCAACCGCTCGTCGCGCTGATCGCTGGCATTCTGATCTTGCTGGTGCCCCGAATACTCAATTACGTCGTCGCGATTTACCTAATTCTGATCGGTCTTATCGGGCTTTGGCCACACATATTTTTTCATGCCCCCCATTAAAGGCCAGCGTGCGTCAAAGGCCAGCGTGCATCTCGAAATGAGAAAGCCGATTTTCGGGTTGCTCGCCAGAAAGTAAGCTGAAAAAAGGCCTAATATCCCCGTGACGCGTAGATCCTGAATCCCATCCGCATCTGAGCGCGTCGCGCCCGGGATTGATGCCTCGCCGCCTCGGAAGACGGCGTCGGGACAGCGCTGGTCACCGGCCAGCTGCGATCGTTCGCTCGAGTTCGAGTTCCGCGCCGAGGCTCTCGAGGTCGCGCCCGATGGTCAGCGCGGCGAGCTTGCGGTCGCCCCGCCAATAGCTTACCGTCGCGTCGCGGTCGCCGATGCTGCCGTCGATCTCGACCCGGTCCCATTGCCGCGCATGACCGACATAGCGCAGGGTCAAATCGTGCTGCTGCGTCCAAAAGAAAGGAACCGCGTCGAACCGTTCGCGGCTGCCCAGGATATTGCGGGCCGCCGTCTGGCCCTGTAGTTCGGCAACAACCCAATGCTCGATACGTACAGCCTCGCCGATCAGCGGGTCGGGCCAGCGAGCGATGTCGCCGGCGGCCCAGATGCCCGGAACACTGGTTTTCAAATAGCCGTCGACCGTGACGCCGCGGTCGACGGCTATTCCGGCGGTTTCGGCGAGCGCGGTCAATGGCCGCACGCCGATGCCGACGACGACGAGATCGGCGTTGAGGCGCTCGCCGCTATGGAGGCTGACACCCCGCGCGTCGATCGTCGCGGCGGTCGTACCGAGATGAAACCGGACGCCGTGCTGCTCATGGACCCGGCGTACCAGCTCGCCAATCTCGGCCCCGAACACGGCTTCCATCGGGCGCGCCTCGGGGGCCACGATGTTGACGTCGAGTCCACGCGCCCGCAACGATGCCGCGACTTCGAGCCCGATAAAGCTGGCGCCGATCACGACCGCGCGCCGCGCCGCCCGCGCCCCGGCGATAAGTGCGCGGCAATCGTTTACGCTGCGCAGGGTGTGGACGTGCGGGAGCTCGGCCCCAGGGATACCGAGGCGGATCGGCTCGGCGCCGGTGGCCAGCAGCAGCGCGCCCCAAGGATGCCGGGTTCCATCGGCCAGCTGTACTTCGCGGGCCTTGGCATCAATGGCCACAGCGCGCGCGCCGAGGGCGAGCACGATCCCGTGTTCGGGGTAAAATTCGGTCGGGCGCAGCGGAAGCCATTCCTCGGGTGCGTTGCCGGCGAGATAATCCTTTGACAGATTCGGCCGGTCATAAGGCCGCTCGTTCTCGGCGCTCAAAACCGTCACTGGTCCAACATAACCTTCGCGCCGCAGCATCTCGGCCGCCGCTTGCCCCGCCGCCCCGCCGCCGATGATAACCACCAACTCCGGCTGCCCGCGCGTTGCCGCCCGCGCTGCGCCCTGTGCCGGCGCGAGCTTGTCGTGGACAAAGATCGTCCCGTCGCGCTGCTCGATCCGCCAGCGCGCGACCGGATCGAGCGCCGGCGCGTGCAGCGCCTCGCCCGTGCGCAGGCTGAAACAGGCATGGTGCCAAGGGCAGCGCACGGTATCTCCGATGCGCAGCCCTTCGGCCAGCGGGCCGTGGTAGTGCGTGCACTCGGCGCCGATCGCGAATACCTCCCCGCCGCTGCGGGCGAGCAATACCGGCTCACCGGCGGCGTGCCCGAGCAGCGTGCCGACTTCAGCGATATCCTTGAGAGACACCCCTTGCAAAAAGTCGGGTCCAGCCAGCTTGCTTTCCTCGCTCATCTCGTCCTCCTGCCGTCACTTCCCGCTGCGGAAAGAAACGCAAGCGGGGTACGCGGGTTTCGCCCGTTCGCGTAATTTGCGGTCGAGCCCGGTGCCTGAGGGCGCCCGGTTCAACGCGGGACTACCCGCCGATAGAGGTGCCAGGTGGCGTGGCCGAGGACCGGCATGACGATGATTAGACCGAGCAAAAACGGCAACGACCCGATCACCAGCCCGGCCGCGACGATCAGCCCCCACAGCGCCATAGGGGCTGGATTGGCAACGACAGCGCGTACCGATGTCAGAATCGCCGTGTCAAGACCCGTCTTTCGGTCGAGAAGCAGCGGAAACGACACGACGCTGGTCGTCAAAACCAACAACGCGAACAGGAAACCGACGCCGACGCCGACCCCGATCAGAGTCCAGCCGGCGCCGGTCGCGAACACGTCGTGGAAGAATGCGACGAGAGAGGCCGGCGAATCTGGGCCGAGGGTCCAGTTGTAGATCTTTAGTGCTGCGGCGAGCCAAAACAGAAAAATGGCCATCAGCAGCAAGCCCAACAGCACGATCGCCGGGAAGGACGGCGAACGGAACACGCCAAATGCGTCCGGCCAGCCGGCCTCGGCGCCGGCTTCGCGGCGCCGGCTCATCTCGTAGAGACCGACCGCTGCGAACGGGCCGACGAGCGCGAAGCCCGAGGCTAGCGGAAAGAGCAGCGGCAGCATCTGGTAGCCGAAGGCAAGCCGGACCAGGATCAGGCCGGCCACCGGGTACAGTAAGCAGAGAAAGATGACATCGCTCCGAAACGCCGCGAAGTCGCGAAGTCCGCTGGCCAGGGCTGCCCGGAGATCGGCGATCCCGATACGGGCAACCGCCGGCGCCGGGGAGTGCAGGTTTTCGCGCACCTGGCGGCCGGCGCGCCCTGCCGCTTCGAGCGCCTCGGCGGCATGCTTGAGCTGATCGACGCCCCATTCGACGGGGTTGCGGATGGTCAACATCTGCGTTCCTCCCGAACTATGTTGTTCGGGGGCCGCGGGCCGCTCGTGACGGCATCCCCATCCGGCCGCCAGTCACGAGCGAACTCGCGACCCGCCAAGGTTGAGGACATGGGTGCTGTCGGGCGTTTGCGCTAGACGGCCATCAATCCTTTACGCAGCGCTTGGGCGGTGGGTCAACGCGACCAGTCGAATTCCGCATCGGCCGCGGCCAACAGGTCGGGGCCGCAACGCTGGGCGATCTGCGCATGCTGCACCGCCGACGGCTCGACCCGATAGCGTCGGCGCAAATCCGCGGCCAAGACCGGGTCCGCGGCGGCGAGATGCTGCGAGATCAATGCCCCTACCCTCCGCGAGAACGGGCCAGTCTGCTGCTCGATGTAGACGACCCGCAGCGCGCCCTTGCGCCCAGGCTCGCGCGCCACCCGCTCGCGGAGCCAGCGATCGATCGTCTCCAGGCCGCGCATCGGGTCATCGGTCGCCGGATCACGGCCATAAAGTCCGTCGAAGACATGCAGTTCGTCTGGCGGCCGCCGCGCCCCGTCGATCGCATCGACCGCAGGCATGCCGCCGCCGGAATGCGCGGTCAGGATAAGGCGGTCTATTTCTAGGGCCGCCGCAGTTGGCAATGCCGCGGCGAACCATGCCAAACCATACTCGATCAGCCGATCAATCCCGCCTGCGAGCAGCGCCGGATGATCGTACCAGCCGTAGCGCAGCCAGTTGCCGCGCGGCAGCATCGCCAGGGTCGGCCGCCATCGGCGGGACAGGTCGAGGCCGCCGCGCGGGACTTTCTCGGCGAGCGGCATGGCGCCGCCCTCACGCGAGAATCCGTGCAGATGGACGACGACATCTACCGCCGCCGCGTCGAGCGGCACCTCGTTCCAGCGCAGAAACAGATCCGGCTGGGTTCCGGTATGCGACCGCAACAGGGGCGTGTCGTGCAGATAAGCCTCGCCCGCAGCGACGATCCGGTCCGACACGGTAATAGGAAAATCCGCCATCGCCCTATTCCTACCGTCGAGAGCGGGGACACGCGCCTGGGCAGGGTCCACGCGTCAACCCTGACGGCCGAGCCTCTTGCGAAAGAACACACGCTGGTAACCGGCCTGCTTCGCCCTGCCATACTCTTCCCAACCGAGCTTCGCGTACATGAGAAGGTTCTCGTGCATCGCGGCGTTGGTATAAAGGCGAAGCTCATCAAAGCCGCGTTGCAGCGCCTCGTTCTCCGCCGCGGCGAGCAAACGCCGGCCGATGCCCTTACCCTGCCGTTCGGGTGCGACGGCGATGTTATCCAATAACAAGTAGCCGGTCCGCGGCAGTAAGACGAGGATGCCGGCAAGCCCGCACCCATCTTCCACCACTCGCACGCTGCCCTCGGCCACCCGCGCAGCATAGTCGTCCAGCATCGGCCCAGGCAGCTTACCGATGCGATCGACGTACTTGGCATAAGCCGTCCGTACGACGTGCTCAATCGCCGCTACATCAGCCGGCGTTGCCGGTCGCATGCTCTCGCCGATCACTTTACCCCGCCCACTTTGCGATTCTTCCCGGCGATCCGACACGCGCGAGCCCGAGGATGACTGAGAAATAAACAGCCGCGGCCCGCGCTCATGACCCGTGCTGGCGGTAGCTCATCAGGCCGGCGCCGGTTTTGGGTGGGTGGGCGCGGATCCCATCTTCATTCGGCTCGGTGCCCCAGCCCGGCGTATCGGGGACGACGATGTGCCCGTTCTCGAATTGCGGGAGGGTCGTGAACAGCTCGTGGTCCCAGGCGAGCCGGTCGATATCCACCTCCATGATGCGCAGGTTCGGCGTCGCCGCGGCGAAGTGCACGTTCATCATCGTCGCCAAGTGGCCGTAGAAATTGTGCGGTGCGATGTTCACCTCGAACGCATCAGCGGCAGCAGCGATCTTGAGCGATTGCCACACCCCGTTCCACACCGCGTCAATAATCGCGACATCCATCGCCTGCTCGCGAAAATAGGGCAGGAAATCGCGCAGGCCGAGCAAGGTTTCGCATGAGCTGATCGGGTGTGGGCTAGATTGGCGGATATGCGCCAGCGCCCGCGGGTTGCGGCTGTCGATCTCGACCCAGAACATGTCGAAATCCTTGATCGCCTTGACGATCTTAACGTAGCCCTCGGTCTTGGCGTTGAAATTGAGATCGAGGAGCAGGTCCATATCCGGCCCACCTCCGTCGCGGATCGCTTCGAGATGGGCGCGCAGGTTGCGCAGCACCGTCTTGTCGACATTGAGCTCTGGGGCAAACGGTACACCGAAGCCCGGTCGCCAACCCCGCGGCGCCCCGCCCTCGTAGATAAAGACGTTGGTCTTCAGCGCGCCGAAGCCCCGGTCGCGGGCCTCGGCGCCGATCGCCCGGACTCCATCGAGACCGGTTATCGCGGGCTTGTAAAGATTTGGGTGGTTGATGCGCCAAGTGGCGCAATGCGACCAGTAGACCCGCACTCGGTCCCGCAATTTGCCGCCCAGGAGCACGTGGCACGGCACCTCAAGCGCCTTGGCTTTGGCGTCGAGCAAAGCGTTCTCGATGGCGCCCAGCCCCTCGCCGACGACCCCGCCGGCGGCCGGCCGAGTCAGGCAATAGAGTTCGGCGTAGATTCGCTCGTGATCGAAGACGCGTTGACCGACGACCCGCGGCGCCAATCGGTCGATGACCGTGCCGACCCCCGGCGAGCCGAACCCCTCGTCGAACTCGCTCCACCCGACGATGCCTTCGTCGGTCGTCAGCTTGAGGAAATGATAATTCCGCCAGCCTGCGTCGCAGCGCAGGATTTCGAGACCGACGACTTTCATCGCGTACCCCCTTCCTGGTGAAGGAGCCAGCATAGCGAACCTCGATTGCCGGCGCATCGAGCGACCCCATACATGTTCAACCGCCTCAGCATCGCGTGTTGCTCGCCTATGCGGTTTGGCGGCGGCTTGACACGCGCGTAGACGGTAAGCATTGCTCTTTGTCGGGTTCGGAATGTCAGTTACGGGCCTCAGGTATTGTTAACCATAATGGACGGGGGGAGGAAGTTATGCGGACATTGCTACTCAGGGCGACACTGGTTGCGTTGCTGGTGTTCTCCACGGTGAGCCCGGCAAACGCCTGGGATCGCGGCCAGACTGGAACATTTGCGGTATTGCCGACCTTGCCGGGAAATGCGCCAGTCGCCATCGAAGGGCTGACTGTCGGCCCGGACGGCACGGTTTATACGCCGACCTTTGGCATCAACGCCAAGGGCGCGGTGCCCGCGCCGCCTCACCTGTTCTCCTTCCGGCCGGACGGCATGTTGCTCCACAACGTCGCCCTGGTGAATCCTGCGCCTAGTCCGGCGCCGCAGCCGAGCATCACGCTTCTTGGGCTCGTCTATCAGGCGTCGTCAAAGACCTTGCTGATCTGCGACCTCGGCCAGGGGATCGTCTGGCAGGCCGATCCGAAGACTGGCAAGTCGAGCGTATTCACGAATACAGGGCTTGGCCCGGCTTCCGGCCTCAACGCGCTGACCTTCGACAAGGCGGGCAATGTCTACGTGTCCAACTCGTTCCAGGGGGTCATCTGGAAGACCGGACCTGATGGCGGGGCGCCGACGAAGTTTGTCGAACTCGCAGACCCTGTCGCCGGAGGCAGCATCGGGGGTGATTTTGGTCCCGCCGTTTGGCGCCAACGGCGTCGAATTCAACAACGAATACACCGAGATGTACGTCGCCAATACCGCCTATCATTCGATCGTCGAGGTGCCGACGATCTTGAATGCGGACGGGTCCGTCTCGCTCGCGGGTCCCGCGGCGGTTTTGACCACCGGCATCAATGCGCCCGACGGCATCGCAGTCGATCGGCACGACAATCTCTGGATTGTCGCAAATCAGGAAGACGAGATCGACGTGATCGATCCGAACGCGATCACTGAGCAAGGCCCTCTTGCGAAGGTTATCGCCAAACGCGGCGATTTCGAGGGCCTCAGCCAGAACGGTACGGTTCAAGGGCTGCTGTTCCCGGCTAGCCCCGCATTCAGCCTCGATGGGAAAACCCTCTACGTTTCGAACCTGGCATTATTCCTGCCAAATGCCGGGGTGCCTCAGACGGCGATAAACTCGCCCTGGACGCTCGAAGTTAAGCACTACACGATCGCCGCGATTCGCGCTGAGATTCCTCCTTTCCCGGATCAAGATGATACTGGATACCGCTGACGGACGGGCGTGATAGCCTTTTCGGGTCGCGCCGCTCGCCTCGACAAAAAGGAGAAACGGCCGGGGGTGTCTGTAGCATAGACCGGCGGGCTGTCGGCAATGGGACCTCGTGCAGTCCGCCCGGCCAAATCTCGACAATCGGATTGACCTGTTCGCCCAAACAACGGCGATCATGTGGGTCTTACCGTCGCGAGCACCGGGTCTGGGTCATTCTTGAATAGCTCCCGGCCTTTGCGCCGCGACAAGACGGGATCACGCCGGTGCGCCAGCAGCGATATTGTCGTGAGGTCGGCCAGCCGTGACGATTTCGCTCGCCTGGCGGATCCTGACCCATCAAAAGGGGCGGACGGCGCTCGCGCTGGTCGGGATCTTCATGGCGATCCTACTGGTCTTTATCCAGCTGGGCCTGTTTTTTGCGGTGCCGCAGGGCGGAATGCTGCTGTACGACAATATGCGCTTCGACCTGCTGTTGGTTTCGGACCAATACGAATACCAGGCCCAGCCAGGCGCGTTCACACTGAGCTGGCTCGATCGGGTGCGCGCTTCCCCGAATATCGCGATGGCGACGCCAATCTATCTTGCCATCGCAAAATGGAAGGACAGCCAGGCCGGCGTATGGCCGGACGTTTTCGTAATCGGCTTCGACCCGGCTAGTCACGTCTTTCTGCCCGAAAGCATCGATTGGCAGAGCGCGGTACTCGAGCGGCCCGATACGATCCTTGTCGACAGTGCAACGCGGCCGATTTTCGGTCCCCTTACCCCCGGGCGGGTCGTCGACATCGGCGACCGCGCAGTGAACCTCGGCGGGCAATACTCGCTCGGAACCGGCTTTATGGGGCTCGGCGTCGCCTTAGCAAGCGAGCCGAACTTCGCCCGCCTGTTCCCCGGCCGCGGGCTCGGCGAAGTCAATCTCGGTCCGATCCGACTGAAGCCGGGCATCGATCCCGACCGCGCTGCGATTGATTTGCGCAAGCTGCTCGGCGCCGGGGCGCAGATCTTCACCCGCCACGAGCTCGCCGCTCACGAATCTGCATACTGGACGACCCGAACCTCGGTCGGGCTGATTTTCGGCTCGGGGTTGCTAATCTCGATAGTAGTCGGGATCATGGTGGTCTACCAGATCGTTTCGACCCAGGTAAGCCGGCAACTGCCGCAATTCGCCACCTTGAAGGCGATCGGCTATAACGACCGCGCGCTCGCCGCTACGGTCGCCGCGATGTCGCTGCTGATCGTCGCCGCCGCCTTTGGCCCGGCGCTGGCAGCAGCCGTTTGGGTCTATAGGGTGATCCGCCAAAAGACCTTACTGCCGGTGACGATGACGCCGGGCCACGCCGCTGCAGTGCTTGCCGCGGCGCTCGCCATGGCGGCCATCGCGGCGCTGTTGGCGCTCGGTGGCCTGCGGCGGGCCGATCCGGCCGACGTGTTTTGAGGGAGGAGCCACCGTTCTTGTCGATCGCCTTCGTCAGTTCCATCCGCGGGCGGTTGAGCCCGGTCCCGCTCGCATGGCGCAACCTTACGGCGAACAACCGCCGGCTAGTTCGGTCCGGCGCTGGCATTGGGTTCGCGGTGCTGCTGATGCTGATGCAGCTCGGCTTCGAGCAGGCCTTTTTCGATAGCTCCCTGCAAATCATTCGTGGGCTCGACGGCGACCTCTTTCTGCAGAGCGCCCACAAGTACCAATTCGCGACACAAGACCCGTTTCCCGCCGCCGCCCTGGACACCGCGGCGCGGATGCCCGGGATCGCGGCCGCTCGGCCGCTCTATGCCGACTGGTATGATGTATTCTGGAAGAATCCCCTCAACGGCAAGATGTTCCTAGTTCGCGCCCTGGCCTTCGACCCCGACGAGCCGGTCTTTTCGTTCGCCGATGTTAACTCCGAGCGCCAACAGCTGAATTCGCCCGATACGATCCTGGTCGACCGTCGCGCCCGTCGTTTTCTCGGTATGAACCCACCGGCAGCGAAATCGGAATTGAACGGGGGCACGGTCAGGATCGTCGGCAGCTTTGCCCTCGGTCCTGACTTTCAGAACGACGGGACGGTGATCATGAGCACACGTACCTTTACAGGCCTGTTGCACGGCACCGCCGGAACCTCGCCTGGGATCGAGGTCGGGGTAATCAAGCTGGCCCCCGGGGCCGACCCGGTCACAGTTCAATCGGCGCTCGAGCGAGCGGTACCGCGCACGATCGCTGTCATGACCAAGCCCGAGCTGATCGCGTTCGAGCGCCGATTTCAGGCGGCAGTTTCCTCGGCCGGGCCGATCTTCGCGATTGGCGCTGTGGTCGGCTTTGTCGTCGGCATGCTGATCTCGTATCAGGTCACCTACGCCGATGTGTCCGACCAATTGCCGCAATATGCGACGTTGAAGGCAATCGGATACCCGACCCGGTTTCTGCTGCGTGTGGTGCTCGAGCAGGCGGCGCTGAACGGGCTGGCGGGGTGGATTCCTGCCTGGCTCGCAGGCGTTCTGTTGTACAAAGTGATCGCCGAGGTGGCATTGCTGCCAATGCGAATGAGCCCTAAAATCACCCTTTTGAGCCTCGCATTGACCCTCGGCATGTGTCTAATCTCGGCGGCGATAGCGGTGCGCCGGGTGATCGCGGCCGACCCTGCTGAGGTGTTCTGATGTGTGCCGCCATGGTCGCCGAAGCGCCGGCACCGGTCGCAGCTCCGTCCGCGCCACCACCTGCGGTTAAAGTCGAGCGGCTGGACCACCATTACGGAGAAGGCGCGGCGCGCAACCAAGTCTTATTCGACAATTGCATCACGATCCCGCCGGGTCAACTCGTGGTGATGACCGGCCCATCGGGCGCGGGTAAGACCACCCTGTTAACCTTGATCGGCGCCTTGCGTTCGCTGCAGGAGGGACGGATCGAGGTATTGGGTCGCGATCTCTCACACCTCGCGGCCCGCGACCTCGTCGCGGTGCGGCGCGAGATCGGGTTCATTTTTCAAATGCACAATTTGTTCGACGCGCTAACCGCCTTCGAGAACGTCAAGATGGCGATGCAGCTCGGTCATGATTCTCTTGAAGCGGGGCGCGGTCACTGCATTGAGCTGCTCGAGCAGCTCGGCCTCGGCCATCGGATCAGCCATAAGCCGAGGCTATTGTCCGGCGGCGAGCGGCAGCGTGTCGCGATTGCACGGGCATTGATCAACCGCCCCCGCCTCGTCCTCGCCGACGAACCGACCGCCGCGCTCGACAAGGATGCGACGCGGATCGTCATCGATCTGCTCAAGCGGTCAACGGTCGAATACGACGCTGCGGTGATCATGGTCACCCATGATTTTCGGGTCATCGAATGCGCCGACCGGCTGGTTCACATGGTCGATGGCCGGATCGTGTCCGACGTGGTGCTGCACGACGCATTGCGGATCTGCGAATTCCTGCGCGCGGTCGATTTGTTCCGGGCATTGACCCCGGTCCAGCTAACCGCCGTCGCAGAGAAAATGACGAAGCGCCACTTCGCGCCCGGCGAGACGATCATTCGCGAGGGTGAGTCGGGTGAGGAATTTTTTCTAATCTCCGACGGAGAAGTCGATGTGGTCCGCGCCGATCACGAGGTCGCGCGTCTGGGGCGCGGCGAATTTTTCGGCGAAGTGGCCCTGATCAGCGGCGAGCCGCGCAACGCCACAATCGTCGCCACCGAACCACTCGACACTTTCGTCCTCGGCAAGTCCGATTTCCAGGCGGCTGTGGTCTCGAGCCCGTCTTTCCGCGAGCAGCTCTACCGCGTTTATTTCGTGCGTCATTGACCGCGCCAAGTGACGCAAAATGGTCCATGGACTAGTGATTGCGATCCGCGGACAAGCTTCGTCGAAAGGTGTTCTTGCCAGGTGCGATCAACTCGCCTATGCGCTGGCGCGTGACCGAGATCGCACCCGCCGAGGGTAGAGAGGAGATCGAGTCCGCAGCCCCCGGTAGCACTCGCGCCGAGGCGCGGCTGCGTGACAGCGAGCTGTTTTTGCTCGTGCTCGCGCTGGGAGCCGGGGTCGCGGCAGGCCTCGGCGTCGTCCTCACAGACCTGCTGCTCGGCGTGGTCCGGCATTTTGCCTTCGCTGTCCCGGACGAGGGCCACCTCAGCGAGGCCAATGCCATCGTGGAGCCGGCCCGCCTGATGCTGATGCCGGTTCTGGGCGGCATCTTCGTCGGGCTCTCCTCTCTCCTGCTGCGCCGTTGGCGCCCGCGCGAGGTGGTCGACGCGATCGAGGCCAACGCGCTGTTCGGCGGCCGGATGTCGCTCAGCGATAGCCTGGGCCTAGTCTGGGTGACGATCCTTTCCGGCGGGTTCGGCGCATCGGTCGGGCTCGAAGCGGCCTATACTCAGCTCGGCGCCGCCCTCGCCTCGCGGCTCGGGCGCAGCGTCGATCTGCGCCGCGACGATGTGCGCACGCTCGTCGGCTGCGGCGCCGCAGGAGCGATCGCAGCGGCATTCAACGCGCCGTTGACCGGCGCTTTCTACGCCTTCGAGCTGATTATCGGCAGTTATACCTTGCAGGCCTTGGCGCCGGTCGGCATCGCCGCCTTGACCGGCGCGCTGGTTGTGCGCGGGCTCGTCGGCTCAAATCCGATTTTTGTCGTCTGGCACGACATCGCCTTGTCGCCATCGGATTATCTGGCCTTTTTCGGCCTCGGTCTGGCCTCGGCCGGGCTCGGCATCCTGACCATGAAGGGGGTGACCTCGACCGAGAGCCTGTTCCGTTCGCAAGCTGTGCCGCGGTGGGCGCGCCCGGCGCTGGGCGGGCTGATCATCGGTCTGATAGCGCTGCCCTTTCCGCAGGTTCTCGGCAGCGGCCACGGCGGCATCCTGAGCGCGCTGCATTCGGGCTTCGCTCTGCCATTTCTCGCCGGGTTGATCGTGGCCAAGATCATCGCCTCGGCGATATCGATTGGCTCGGGTTTTCGCGGTGGGCTGTTCAGCTCCTCGTTGTTTCTCGGCAGCCTGTTTGGCAGCCTCATCGGCGATTTGCTGACGCGGCTCGGCCCGGGACTCGCCGCTGACCCGCTGATCTATGCATTGGTCGGGATGGGTGCAGTCGCCGCCGCGATCGTCGGGGCGCCGATGACGATGATCATGCTGGTGCTCGAAACGACCGGCGATTTCTCGGCGACGATCGGCGTGATGGTCGGCGTCGTCACCGCCGCGATCGCTGTGCGCCATTGGTTCGGCTATTCGTTTGCGACTTGGCGGTTTCATCTGCGCGGGCTGACGATACGCAGCCCCGAGGATGTGGGTTGGATCAACGAGCTGCTGATCGGGCCGATGATGCGACGAGACCCGGCGGTCATCTCTGCCGATCTGCCGCTCGGCGAGCTGCGCCGGCGGTTTCCGGCGGGCAGCACCAAGCAGGTGTTCGTTGTCGACAGCGGTGGCCGCCTTTCCGGCATCATCGATCCCACCGAGGCCAACGGCTCCGAAGATGACGGAGCGGCAAAGACTGTCGGCACCCTCGTTTCCGAACCCGCGCCGTATTTGTTGCCGGGCGATGATTTGCGCACCGCCCTCGATCGCTTCAGCCAGGCGGCGCAGGAGACGCTGCCCGTCATCGACAATCCCGATGGTCGCCGGATCCTCGGCTATCTGAGTGAAGCCTATGCACTGCGCCGGTATGCCCACGAGCTTGAACGCCACCGCGGCGCGCAGCAAGACGACGCCGGCATCTTCAGCCCCACCGCCGGCGATTCGACGGCCGTGCGGCCTGTGCAAAAATAGCCATGGCAAATCGGCATCGCTGCGTTACCGGCGACATGATGCCGTGGGTCGACGCCCGGCGTCGGGTTCGCTTCGCCGTGCGGCAAGGGCAAATTTGATGGCACGATTACGCATGGCTGCGCTACAATGCAGGCAATGCTGAAATCGTCTAGACCGTAAGCTGGCCGTGAGATGACGATCCCGCCGGCGAGGCGGGAACTGCGTTCCCCTTGGGCTACGTCATCGCAGGCTTTGATGGCAGGTGCAACCAAAGGCTGATAGGAAGGGCCGACAGTATGGCGCAAGTGGCGCTCCGCAATATCGTAAAGACCTTCGACAAGACCCCAGCGGTGCGGGGGATTGATCTCGATATCGCCGATCGCGAGTTTATCGTGCTAGTGGGGCCGTCGGGCTGCGGCAAGAGCACGACCTTGCGCATGATCGCCGGGCTCGAAGAGTGCACCGAGGGCGAGATTTATATCGGCGACCAGCTAGTCAACGACGTGCCCCCCAAGGACCGGGACATTGCGATGGTGTTCCAAAACTACGCACTCTACCCGCACATGACCGTATTCGAGAACATGTCGTTCGGTCTGCGGCTAAAGAAGTTCCCGAAGCAGGAGATCAGGGAGCGTGTCGAATCCGCCGCCCGCATCCTCGACATTACTGAACTGCTGGGCCGCCGGCCAAAGGCGCTGTCAGGCGGGCAGCGTCAGCGGGTGGCGATGGGCCGGGCGATTGTCCGCAACCCCAAGGTCTTTTTGTTCGATGAGCCGTTGTCCAATCTCGACGCCAAGCTGCGCGTGCAGATGCGCACCGAGATCAAGAAGATCCATCAGAAGGTCACGACGACAACGGTCTATGTAACCCACGACCAGGTCGAAGCGATGACCCTTGCCGATCGGGTTGTCATCATGAACGCCGGGCGGATCGACCAGATCGGCACGCCATACGAGGTCTACCATAATCCGAGGACCCGGTTCGTTGCCGGGTTCATCGGCTCCCCGACAATGAACCTGCTCCCCTGCCGGCTGGTCGAGAACGGCAATGGGCTGAACGTCCGTCTGTCCGACTGGCTCTCCTTCCCAGTGCCGCCGTCGCGCGAGGCGCATTACCGTTCGCGGATAGGCAGCGAGCTGCTGTTCGGATTGCGCCCCGAGCACATTACCGAGGGGCGTGGCAACTCGGTGCCCGGTGCCGTGCCGTTCGCGGCACGCCTCGACGTTGTCGAGCCGATGGGTATGGAGACGATGGTTTATTTTATCGTCGACGGAGTCGAGGTGTGCGGCCGCGTCAATCCGACCTCGGCCGGCCTCGTCGGCGAGTCCATGCCGCTCGTCGCCGATCTCAACCGCATGCATCTGATCGATCCGCGCACCGAACTGGTGTTGTGACCCCGTCTCTGATCGAGCGGCGCCCCGGCTTGCTTCCAAAGCGAATTCCGGGATGATCGCCGTGGTTGGCGGCGGAAGGGCGGCCGGGTGACGGTCGAAGGACACTTTATGACGCTCACCGGAAAGGCCGCCCTCGTCAGCGGTGCCGCGGGCGGCATCGGGCGGGCGATTTCGCTTGCTCTTGCCGAGGCGGGAGCAGCAGTCGCCTGCTGCGACATCGACGTGGGCGGCGCAATGGAGACGGCACGGCTGGTCGGTCAGGCAGGCGGGCGGGCGGTTCCGGTGCAATGCGACGTCGCCGTCGAGAGCGACACACGGAAGGCTGCGGTTTCGACCCACAACGCGTTCGGCCGGCTCGACATCCTGGTCAGCGGTGCAGCCCCGCATGACCCCAGCGGTACGGTACCGGAGACCAGCCTCACCGATTGGGAACGGGTGTTGGCGGTCAACCTGACCGGCTCGTTTTTGCTCTGTCGTGCTGTGCTGCCCTTGATGATCGCCGACGGCGGGGGATCCATCATCCTGATCGCTTCGCAGCTCGGGCGCGTCGGCAGCGCCGGGCGTGCGGCCTATTGCGCGACCAAGGGCGCACTGATTCAGCTCGCCAAGGTCATGGCGATCGACCACGCCGGTCAAAACATTCGGGTCAACACGTTGTCGCCGGGCGCGATCGAAACCGAGCGGCTGTTGCGCCGCTACGGCAGCTTTGCGGCGGCGGGCGAAGCCCTCGGCCCCAAACATCTGCAAGGGCGCCTTGGTCGTCCGTCCGAGATTGCCGCGGCTGCGGTGTTCCTGGCCGGCGATGCCGCGAGCTTTGTTACCGGAAGCGATCTCCTCGTCGACGGCGGCTACACCGCGATCTGAGCTTCAGGCGCTCAGAGGGCAACTTCGACGAGAAACGGGCCTGGAGCGGCGATCCCTTCGACCAGGCGGTGGTTGAATTCCTCCATCGTCGTGACTCGCGCCCCAGGGACGCCCATTCCCTTGGCCAGGGTCACGAAGTCGAGATCCGGACTGCCCAAATCGAGCATATCCAGCGCCTTGCGCCCGGGATTCCCGGCGCCAACGTTGGCGAGTTCGCCGCGCAGGATCGCGTAGCTGCGATTGGAGAATAATAAGGTGGTGACGTCGAGCCCCTCGCGCGCCTGCGTCCACAAGGCCTGCAACGTGTACATCGCACTGCCATCGCCCTCCAGGGTGATCACCTTGCGGTCGGGGCAAGCGACCGCCGCCCCGGTCGCGAGCGGCATACCCAAGCCGATCGATCCGCCCATGTTCGACAGCCAGTCATGCGGCGCCGCCGAGCGGGTCGGGGCGAAAAAGCCGCGCCCGGTCGTCACCGCCTCGTCGACGACGATCGAGTTTTCCGGCAACAGTGCGCCCAGCGAAGCGCCGAGCGCCTCGGGCGTGATTCTCCCGGTCGCCTTTGTCGGCGGCGGGTCGTTGACGACCGGGGCAAGGGTTGAACGGGCGCCGACTTCCTCGGCCAATGCGTCGAGCGCGCCGATCATGTCTTCGTCGAGCCGGGCGAGCACATGACCCTGCGCGTCGGCCGGCGCCAGTAGACTCGGCTTGTCGGGATAGGCGAAGAACGCGACAGGCATCTTGGCGCCGACGAGGATGATGTGCTTCAGCCCGGCCAGTACCTTCGTCGCTTGATCGACAACATACGGCACGCGCTCCAGAAACACCCGCCCACGACCGCGCTGGGTGCGCGCATTCGACCCCTGCGCTATCAACCGTGCTCCGGTCTTGGCAGCGATCTTGCCGGCAAGATCGAGCCCCCGCTGGCGCAAGGCGCGCCCAGTCACCAAGATCAAGCACGGCTCGCCCGAGCGCAGCGCCTGCGCCGCCTCGGTAACCGCCTCCTGCGACACCGCCTTCGGCGGGACTGGGGGCGCCACCGAGGCCGGGCCCGCCCCCTCGCTCCAGGCGGTGTCGGCCGGCAGGATCAGGGTTGCGATCTGTCCCGGCAATTGGCGCGCCGCGGCGATTGCGGCGGCGCCATCGGCCGCGATCGACTTCGCGTCAGGCGAGGTTTTGACCCAATGCGAAGACGGCCTCGCCAGCCCCTCGATGTCGGAGGTCAGCGGGGCATCGTATTTACGGTGGTAGGTCGCGTGATCACCGACGATATTGACCATCGGCGACGACGCCTTGTTGGCATTGTGGATGTTGGCGAGCCCATTGGCAAGGCCGGGCCCGAGATGCAAGAGGGTGGCCGCCGGCTGTTCGCTCATTCGGGCATAACCGTCGGCGGCCCCCGTAACGACCCCCTCGAATAGGCCGAGTATGCAGCGCATACCATCGACCCGATCGAGTGCGGCGACAAAATGCATTTCCGAGGTGCCGGGATTGGCAAAGCACACATCAACGCCGCCCCCGACCAAGGTGCGCACCAGACTTTCCGCGCCGTTCATGGAATGGCCCCACTTCCCATTTGCTCGACGTTTACATCCTGCCTAGCGGTTCGAGAATGAGCAAGACGGGCATAGCATTGTTCGACGATGGGAGGCGTGCGGGCAGTTATTGCTTTGAAGGCCGCCGGGATTGCCTTCACATCTGCGTGCGCAGGGAATTATCCGCGGCGGGACGGTGTCATATTCGGTGTCGGGATGGTCCCGGACAGGAGGATCCTTTCGATGCTCGCAGCCTCGCGCCTTCTGAGCGTCGCGACCGCGGTTCCGCCCTATCCGCTCGACCAGGACGATGTGATCGAACGGGTCAAACTGTTGTTTGGCGGCGCGCAGGCACTCGAACGGCTGCTACCGGTGTTTGCCAATACCGGCATTCGCACGCGCTATTCCTGCGTTCCGATCGAATGGTACGATCGCCCCCATAGCTGGGCCGAACGCAACCGCATCTACCTCGCGGCCGCGCTCGACCTGCTCGAGGCGACAACGGTCCAACTGCTCGACCGCGCCGGCCGTGCCAGGGACGAGATCGACGCGATCGTGGTCGTCTCGACCACCGGGATCGCCACGCCCAGCCTGGATGCGCTGCTAATCGACCGCATGGAGCTGCGCGCTACGGTACGGCGGCTGCCGATTTTCGGCCTCGGCTGCGCCGGGGGCGTCATCGGCCTCGCCCGCGCCGCGAGCCAGGCAATATCGTCGCCGGGCGAGACCGTGCTGTTCCTGGTCGTCGAATTGTGCGCGCTGTCGTTTCGCCGCGATGATTTCTCAAAAAGCAACATCGTCGCAACCGCGCTGTTCGGTGACGGCGCTGCGGGGGCGCTGCTGTCGACTGAAGGGGGCGGGCCGGCGATTGTCGCGGCGGGAGAGTACACTTGGCCCAACAGCCTCGATGTGATGGGCTGGGAGGTCACAGATGACGGGCTTAGCGCCGTGTTTTCCCGCGACATTCCGCAACTCGTAGCTGCAAAGTTTCGTGAGGTAACGGCCGAATTCCTCGCCCGTCACAGTCTTGCGATCGACGATATCGATCGGTTCGTCTGCCATCCCGGCGGCGCCAAGGTGGTGGCCGCACTCGAAAACGCCTTTGGGCTCGCGCAAGGCGCGCTCGCCGGCGCGCGCGGGGTGCTGCGCGACTTTGGCAATATGTCGGCTGCCACCGTGATGTTCGTGCTCGAACGCATGCTCGCCGATCCACGGCCCTGGAACCGGGCGCTGATGAACGCGCTGGGACCGGGCTTTTCCGCTGGGTTTATGGTGATCGACAACCGGTGACGGTGCTTTACTGGACGGTCTGCCTCGTCGCCCTGCAGCGGCTTGCCGAACTCGCTTGGGCGCGCCGCAACACCGCGCGGCTGCGCCGATTGGGCGCGATCGAGGCGGATGCCGTCGGCTATCCGCTGTTCGTGTTGCTGCATGCCGCCTGGCTCGCCAGCCTTGCTCTGCCGGCGCCAGCCGCCACCTCGCCCTGCTGGCCATTGCTCGCGCTGTTCGCGTTGCTCCAGCTGGGTCGGCTTTGGGTCATCCTGAGCCTCGGGTATTGGTGGACGACGCGGATCATGACCCTGTCCGAGGCTCCACTTGTGCAAATCGGCCCGTTCCGCTGGCTCAGACATCCCAACTACATTTTGGTGATTGCCGAGTTCGCCGTCCTGCCGCTGGCCTTTGGCGCCGTTGCAATCGCCGCGATATTCTCCGCGCTCAACCTGATGCTGATCAAAAGGCGCGTCCGCCTCGAGGACCACGCGCTGGCGCCGCGCCGAGGGCTGTGACCATCGCCGCCGTATCCCACGTCGCCGGAGCCAAGACGTGGATCGGATTTGTCGCCATGGCCGTCGGCATGTTCATGGCGATCCTCGACATTCAGATCGTCGCCAGCTCATTACCCGAGATCCAGGCCGGGCTCGGGCTCGCGCTCGATCAATTGAGCTGGGTCCAGACGGCCTATCTGATGGCCGAGATCGTCGCGATCCCGCTGACCGGCTGGCTGACCGCGATGCTGTCGACGCGCGGCGCCTTTCTCGCCTGCGTCTGCGGCTTTACTGCTGCGAGCCTCGCCTGCGCCGGTTCGACCGGGTTCTGGTCGCTGATCTCGGCGCGGATAGTGCAGGGCTTTTGCGGCGGAGCGCTGATCCCGCTGGTCTTTTCGGCGATCTTCCTGATGTTCGACTGGTCGGCGCGGACCCGGGCGACACTGATCGCTGGCCTGCTGGCGATGTTGGCGCCGACCCTCGGACCGAGCATCGGCGGATTCGTCACCGACCGGCTTTCCTGGCACTGGCTGTTTCTGATTAACGTACCGGCGGGGATCGTCGTGGCGTTGCTCGTCGCCCGAACCGTTGAAATCGACCGGGCCGATCGAGGTGGCTTCGGCGCGGTCGATCTTTGGGCCCTGCCGCTGCTCGTGATCTTTCTCGGCGGCCTCGAATTGTTGCTGAAGGAGGCGCCAAAGCGCGGCTGGAGCAGTGCCCCGATGCTGCTGCTGGCGGCTCTTTGCCTGTCATGTGGCGGCGGCCTAGTGCGGCGCTCCTTGCGGCATTCAACGCCGTTGATCGATCTTGCCGCCTTCCAGGACCGTAATTTCGCGCTCGCCTGCTGGTTCAGCTTTGTGCTCGGCATCGGGCTCTACGGGGCGAGCTATCTGCTGCCGGTGTTTCTAGGCTTGGTGCGAAACTACGACGCGCTGCCGATCGGCGAGATCATGATGGTCACCGGTGCGGCCCAGCTGGCGGTGGCGCCGATCGCCACCCTGCTCGAACGTCGCACCGATGCGCGGCTGCTGATCGCCGCAGGTTATGCGCTGCTCGCGATCGGCTGGGTCGGCAACGGGTTCATGACCTATCAGACCGATTTCTGGGGACTGTTCTGGCAGCAGACCGCGCGCGGGACGGCGGTGATGCTGTGCCTGTTGCCGACGACCGCGTTGGCGCTCGGCAGCTTCGCGCCCGCCGATGTCCCGAACGCAAGCGGTCTGTTCAACCTGATGCGCAATCTCGGGGGAGCGATAGGGCTGGCGGTGATCGACACGGTGATCGGACAGCGCGCGCCGACCCATGTCGCCGCCCTCGTTAGCCGTCTCCAGGCCGGCGATGCAGCGGCCGCACGCCTCGTCGGGCTGCCGACCGAGCGCTTTACCGGGGTGGCGATCGGCCCGGTCGACACGGCGACGCGCGAACTCGTCGCCCCGTTGGTCGAGCGCGCTGGGCTTGTCGCCGCCTTCAACGACGCCTGGCTCTGGATCGGCGGCGCGATGCTGCTGTCTTTGCTGCTGCTGCCGCTGCTGCGGGCTGCTCCGGCCCGCGACTAGGCGGTATAAAATCGGGACTTCGCCTGAAACCGGCTGCGTGCTGCGTAACGACAAAAGGTGGCGAAAGATGACCGAAGCACAGTCCCCGGTCGACCCCGCCCATGGCATTGCCAACCAACCTCCTTCGTCGCGCGGCTTCGCCCGCTCGTTGCGCGACAACGCCATCGGCATATTTCCGCCGCAGGCCTTCGACGAAGAAGCCGTTTTCCGCAAAGTGTTCGGCCGCCGGCAGATCATTATGAACCGGCCTGCGGGGATCCAGCATATCCTCGTCGACAATCCCGGCAATTACCGCCGCACCGCCGCCGGCATCCGCATCCTGCGCCCGCTGCTGGGAAAAGGGCTGCTGCTGAGCACTGGCGAGGATTGGCGGCATCAGCGCCGCACCCTGGCCCCGGCTTTCGCTCCGCGCACGATGCCGATCCTGGCGCGTCATGTCGCCAAGGCCGCTGGCGCCTTGGTCGCCGGTCTCAAAGCGTCGCGCGCCGAACCGGTCGATCTGCTCGCGGCGATGCAATTCCTGGCGCTGGAGATTGCCGGCGCATCGATGTTCTCGCTCGAGACAGAGCGGTACGGCGCGGAATTACGCGATCTGATCAAGGGTTACGCCTCGCATCTCGGCCGGTCGAGCCTCATGGATTTTCTCTTGCCACCATCGATCCCGAGCCCGCGAGATGTGTTCCGCTGGCGTTTCCGGCGCCGCTGGCTGAGCCTGGTCGGTCGGATCATCGCCGCGCGCCGCGAGCAAGGCTCGGCCGGAGCGCCTCGCGACCTTTTCGATCTGCTGGCAACCGCGCGCGACCCGGACAGCAGCGCCTTGTTTCCGCCCGACCGCCTGGCCGACCAGGTGGCGACGATGATCGTCGCCGGCCACGAGACGACGGCAGTGGCGTTGTTCTGGTCGCTCTATCTGCTCGCTGCAGCGCCCACCATCCAGGACCGACTTGCCGCCGAGGTAGCCGTTGCCGATCTCGGGCCGGACAGCGCCGCCGCCGCGCTGCCGACGCTGCTGTACACTCGCGCGGTCGTACACGAGGCGTTGCGGCTCTACCCGCCGGCATTCACCCTGGCGCGCCAAGCGCTCCGCGCCGATGTCGCTGGCGGCATCCCGGTCCCGGCGCGCACGGTGGTCCTAATTGCCCCCTGGGTCTTGCACCGCCACCGCCGGCTATGGTCGCGGCCCGAAATGTTCGACCCCTCGCGGTTTTTGCCCCCCGCGCTGCCGCCCGATCGCTTTGCTTATCTTCCGTTCGGTCTTGGACCGCGCGTGTGCATCGGCGCCCAATTCGCCCTGACCGAAGCCACCCTGGTCCTTGCCACGCTGATCCAAACCTTTCACGTCGAGCGGGCTGACGAGACCCCGGTCACCCCGCGCGCCGTCGTCACCACCCAACCCGACCACCCACCGCCGTTCCGCCTAAAGCTTCGTTAAGTTCGACCGTCGCTTCAGTGCTTCATCTTCACGTAAGACAAGATGAGGTTCGCCGGTCCTTTATCGACCGTCCTGCACGAAACCCTCTAAATCGCGCAAACGTTTGGATTTGGTCGTTCGGGCGCTATCCTGATCGGGCCGGATGGGTGGCCGAGCGGTTTAAGGCACCGGTCTTGAAAACCGGCGCGGGCGCAAGTCCGTCGTGGGTTCGAATCCCACCCCATCCGCCGGTTATGGCGCCCTTCTCATGTCATACCGATCTCATAGTTCGACACGCATCGATTGGACACCTCGAATAACTCGATTTTGGGCGATGGCTTGCTCTTCTGAGCGCGCCGGGGCGGCCGTTTGCGGGCTGATCAGGGCAGCGCTGAGCCGGATTTGTTGGCCCGGTTTGAGTTCGGGGTGGGCTAGGCATCATGCGGGCGCAGTTTGACCCTAAAGCCAGGCCAGCCGGGGTGAAATTGTGGGCCAGATTGGCGGGGCCGATTTTCGCTCGCGCGCACCACGCCAACCGTTTGAGTGACGAGCCCGAGCCGGCAGTTCTGGGCGGCGAAGACGTCCTCGACTCGCGCGCACACGGGCACGGGTAGCGTTGCCGTCGCTAGGTCGCCGGGGACGAGGCTCGAGTAACCGGCGAAGGAGTGTCCAGTCGGTCCTGACCCCGCCCGTCACGTGTCGAAAAGCCTCTCCCCTCTGTTGGTTTGCGGCGGGCGCGCTTGTCACTCTACGCTCTCGTCGTCCCCTCGATACCCGAAGAGGCGCACGCTCCCTTCGCGGGTTTTGACTTGGTTTTTCGGGGATGGGCGAGCCCTAGAATTACCAGGCTGCGGCGGGGCGAAGCTGATGCGGCCGGCCCGCTCGAGCGGCGTCCTGGCAGCCAGTCCCTCCCCGGCGCTTATTCGCTGGCGGTGACGACGCCGCTGATCAGATTGCCGGCGTAGAGCGAGGCGAGGTCGATGTTGCCGTCGCCGGGCGCCGGCTCGATCGAGGCGATCAGGGCGGCGAGGCGATGCTCTTGGTCGCGTGCGAGCTGTTCGGCCTGTTCGACGGTGACGGCGACAAAGCGGACCGCGTCGCCGGGGCGGCGGCGGCCGACGGCCGGGAGGTCGGCCGAGATAACCGTGGCGATCTTGGGATAGCCGCCGGTGGTCTGGTGGTCGGCCAGCAGCAGGATCGGCTGACCGGAGCCCGGCACCTGGATCGCGCCGGTCGCGATCGCATCGGAAACGATGTCCCAGCCTTGGCGGTGGCATAGCCTCGGGCCGTCGAGCCGCATGCCCATGCGGTCGGCGCTGGTCGAGATACGGAATTCGGCGTCGAGCAACATCGTCACCGCTTCCTCGGTGAAATATTCCTGTTGCGGGCCGAGGATCACGCGGATCGGTTGGTCGGCGGTTGCCCGCGGTGGCGCCGGCAAGCGCTGCTCCGGCCGCTCCGAGGCGCGCTCGACCGCCAGCGGGACGAGGTCGCCCTGGCGCAGAGAGCGCCCCTCAAAGCCGCCGAGCCCGGCGCGCAGATAGGTCGAAGCGCTGCCGAGGACCGGCGGCACGGCGACGCCGCCTTCGACGGCCAGATAGGCGCACACCGATTCCCGGCCGAGGACGATCTGGAAGACCTCGCCGCGCACCAGGCTGGCGCTGTGCCAGGCGGCGACGATACGCCCATGTTCGCCCTCGATCGCCAGAGCTGCGCCGACACCGGCGACCGCGACCCGAACCGTGTCGGCGGCGACCTCGAAGCTTGGGCCGCTGTGCATGATTTCGAGCGCCGCCATCTCCGGCGGATTGCCGACGAGTGCGTTGCCGAGGCGCAAGCTGAGGCCGTCGAGCGCGCCCGAAACCGGCACGCCGAGCGCCTGCCAACCGATCCGGCCGAGATCCTGCACCGTCGTGTGCAGGCCTGGAGTCAACACCTTCAGCGTGGCATTCATGCTCAGATCGGCTCGCTGTCGACCGCGTATGCGCCGCGCGCGACCGCGCCGCGGATCGCGACAAAGGCGGCGGGGTCGATCGGCTCGAGCTGCACAGCGTCGCCGGGCGCCAGCAGCGCCGGCGGCGTTCGCGCCGGGTCGAAAAGGCGGATCGGCGTCGCACCGATCAGATGCCAGCCGCCGGGGCTCTCATAGGGATAGATCGCCGTCAAGGTGGTGGCGATCGCGATCGAGCCGGCCGTGACCCGCACCCGCGGGTCGGCGCGCCGCGGCAAGGCCAGCGCCGCCGGCAGATCGCCCAGATACGGAAAGCCGGGCAGAAAGCCCAGCATGTAGACGTGGTAACGCGCGCCGCTGTGCAATGCCGCGACCTCCCCGGGCGCGAGCCCGGTCAGCCGCGCCACCTCGGCGAGATCGGGGGCGAATTCGCCCTCGTAGCACACCGGGACATGCCAGAGGCGAGCACTGGCGTCGGCGCCCTCGTCGCGGTCGAGCAGCCCGGTGATCGCGTGCTCCAGATCCGCCCGCGAGGTCGAGAGCGGATCGTAATGCACCATCAGCGAGCGGAAGGTTGGCACGGTCTCGACGACGCCCGCCGGCGGCGCGGCGCGAAGCACGCGGTCGAGGCGCAGCACCTCGCCGCTCAGCCCGCGGTCGATCGCGTCGCCGAATTCGACAACGAGCGCGCGGTCGCCGACCGACAGGAAACGCACCGGCATCGAATTATTGCTACAATTCGCCACCACATATGATGCGGGACGATAGAGCGAGGAGCCGGGCATGGCAAAAGCGATCAATCTGAACGCCGATATGGGCGAGGGCTTTGGCGCCTGGGAGATGGGCGACGACGCGTCGTTGATGAAGATCATCCGCTCGGCCAGCATCGCCTGCGGGTTCCACGCCGGCGACCCGGTGACGATGCACCGGCTGGTCAGCCTGGCCGCGGCCGAGGGGGTCAGCATCGGCGCGCATCCCGGGTTCAATGATCTGTGGGGGTTCGGCCGGCGGCGCATCGACATGAACCCGCGCGAGCTCGAATACATGATCGCCTATCAGATCGGCGCGTTACAGGCGATGGCGGCCTATGTCGGGGCCAAGGTCACCCATGTCAAAACGCACGGCGCGCTGAACAACATGGCGGCCGAGGATATCGAGCTGGGCTTGGCGATCGGCCGGGCGATGAAGACGGTCGACCGCGACATGATCTATGTGGCGCTCGCCGGATCGCAGATGGAAAGGGCGGCGCAGGAATTGGGCTTGCCGTTGGCGCGCGAGGGATTTTGCGACCGGCTCTACGACGACGACGGCAACCTGATCTCGCGCAAGGTGCCGGGCGCGGTGCTGCACGATGCCGACGAGATCCGCGACCGGGTCGTCAGGATGGTCGGCGACGAGGAGATCGTCTCGCGCACCGGCAAGCGGCTGAAGGTCCGTCTCGACACCTTGTGCCTGCACGGCGACGAACCGTCCGCGGTGATCGCCGCCCGCGCGGTGCGCCACGGCCTCGAAGCCGCCGGCGTGCAGATCGTAACCCTGCCTGAGATGAAACTCGGCTGATCTTCGGCCGGGCGGGGGTTTAGCGCGACATCGCCGCGACCATGTCTGCGATCCACGCCTCATCATTGCTGATGGTTGCGAGCTGCGCGCGAAGCTCCGCCTCCGGCATCGCGCAGGAGCGGATCACCCGCAGATCTTCCTCGTCGCCCTCGAGGTCGCAGACGATCTCCAGCCGGATACCATTGGGATCGAAGAAATAGAATGAATGAATCGCCGGCGGTATGGTCAGCAGCGGTCCGGCCGCGATGGCGACGCCATTCGCCTTGAGCCGCGCCAACATCTCTTGATAACGCTGCGGCCCGCACACGAACGAGACATGCTGCATCGCGCCCAAGGTGTCGCGGTCTGTCTTGTCGACTCCCTTTGGATATTCGAAGAACGCGAGCAGGCTGTCGCCGCCCATATCAAGAAAGTAGTGGAGTATGTTCTTGTAGGGCGGCGACCCGACGCCATGCGCCGGCCCTGCATCGGGCGGCCGCGACGGCGTGCGCAGACCGTGCACGAGTGGCATGCCGAGGACGCGCACATAGAAATCGAGCGTCATCCGCATGTCCGCAGTGACCAGCGCAAGATGATGGATGCCTCTCAGTAAGGGCTTGCCCGGCGGTGCGGAGGTCTCGGCACGGCTCTCAACCACGATATTGTCCATGCGGGTCCTCCTTTGGCGAAGCTGCGACGACGCATCCCATTAGCATGCCGGTGACGACGACAGATAGTTGCCCTGGAACTGCTTAAAGGCGCCGCCTAGCCGCCGAACTGGAAGATGTTGGCTGGCTCTTCGGCCCAATGACGCTGGCGGTAGAGCCGGCCGGTCATCGCCTCGACATAGGGGGCGGCGGCGCAGGTCATTGCGAATTGGCGCTTGGACAAGGTCAGCCCCGCGGCGCGGCAGGCCATCGCTACCCGGTCGCAGGTGGCGGGGTCGATATCGGCGGGTCCCGGGTCGGGCAGCGGCGGCGGCGCATTCGAGAGTTCGGCGTAGGGATCGAGCTGCGGCCGGCGGTTCCGCCACGGCGTCGCCATCTCATAGGCGTGCCCGACCCGCAGCACCGTCGCGTCGTCAAAGGGCCGGCCAACGATCTGCATCGACAACGGCAGCCCGCCGCTGCTGAACCCGATGCATTGCGCCAATGCCGGGCCGCCGGTGACGTTAAACGGCGTCGTCAATGACGGCCGACGCCAGAATTCGATCGTGCGCCACGTGCCGAGCCGCGGCGCCGGGCCACCAGCGGTCGCGGTCACCAGCACGTCGAAATTTTCGTAAACCGGCGCCATCTCGGCCAAGATGCGTCGGCGCTCGCGCTGGGCTTGTACGTAATCGCGCGCGCTGATCAGCACCGCCGGTAAGACGCGGCCGAGAAAATCCTCGCCGAAATCCCCCGGCCGGGTGCGCAATGCGTTCTCGTGCACGGCGAGAAGTTCGCTCTCGGCGATCGTGACCTTAACGTCGTAATAATCCTGCGCCGGCCGCAGCCGTACCTCGCCGAGAGTGGCGCCGAGAGAGCGCAAGACGGCAAACGCTTTGTCGAGCGCCGCCGCGACCTCGGCGGTCACCGGGCAATCGTCCTCATGCAGATGGCGCACGATGCCGATGCGCAGGCCTCTGATGTCGCCGGTCAGGGCCGCGCGGTAATCGGACGCCGGGCGCGTGGCGCTCGCCGGGTCATTCGGGTCATGGCCGGCGATCGCCTGCAGCATGATCGCGCAATCCTCGACCGTCCAGGTCATCGGGCCGGCATGGTCGAAGCTGAACGAGTTCGCGTAGACCCCGTAGCGGCTGACGAGCCCATAAGTCGGCTTCAACCCGACGATCCCGCACAGTGCGGCCGGACCGCGGATCGAGCCGCCGGTATCGGAGCCGAGCGCGCCGGGAACAAAGCCAGCCGCGACCGCCGCTCCCGAGCCGCTCGACGAGCCGCCAGTGAAATGCTCGCGGTCCCAGGGGTTGCGGGCTGGCGGCCAGGGCAGGTCGAAGCTCGGGCCGCCATGCGCGAATTCATGGGTCGCGAGCTTGCCGGTCAGGATCGCCCCGGCGTCGTAGAGCTTTCGCACCGTCGTCGCGTCGGCGGTGGGGACGGTATCGATGCAGACCCTGGAATGCCCGGTGGTGCGGATGCCGGCGGTCGCATAGATGTCCTTGAGCCCGAACGGGATGCCGTGCATCGCCCCGCGATAGCGGCCCGCTGTTATCTCGCGCTCGGCGGTGCGGGCCTGGTCGAGCGCACGGTCGAAGGTCGGCAGCAGATAAGCGTTGAGCTGCGGATCGAGCGCCTCTGCCCGGCGGACCAGCGCCGTCGTAAGCTCCACCGGCGAGAGTTGCTTCTTTTCGATCAGCCGCGCCGCCTCGGCGATGGTCAGGAACGCCAGTTCCGTGGGCGTCGACGGCATGTCATCAGGCATTTCGAGCACTCCTCGGCGGCCGGGGCGTTCGGTAGGTGAGGGAGCAGGCTCAGGCGGGTGGCGCCACCGATAATCGGCCGACGACACCCTGCCGCTCGATGAAGCTCGCCACGATCCCGGATCGCTTCGCTTCTTCGACGAGATCCTTTAGCAGCGCGAACCCGGCCGCGTTTTTCTTCGGCGTGCCGACCGCCTGCTGCACCGAGGTGAACTGGCCATCGAGAATGCGCGAGCCGGGGCGCGCTTGCTGCACCTCGATCAGGCCGGGCCGCAATCCGGCATAGGCGTCGAGCTTCTCGCCGTCGAACGCCTTGAGGGCTGCTTGGGCGCCGTCGAACTGCAGCAGTTCGCCTCTTTTGTAGTTGTTCTCGAGCCACAGGCCATAGGCGCTGCGCGCGGTCACGGCGACCCGCCGGCCGGGCTGATCGATTTCGGCGATCGACCGGATCGGCGAGCCGGCCGGCACCAGATAGGTCGCCTCGATCTCGCAATAAGCGGCGGTGAAGTTAATCACCGCGGCGCGCTGCGGCTCGGCGCCGATCAGGCCGATATCCCACAAACCCTTCTCGGCGTCGTCGGCGATCTCGCCCGGCCTCGCATAGGGAATGTACTTGACCGGCACGCCGAGCCGCGCGGCGATCGCTGCCGCCATGTCGGGCGAGACGCCGGTCGGATCGCCCGACGGGCTCTTGCCGGTCACTAGAAGAAATTGCCCATATTGATCGCGGCGCGCAGGACGCCGGTCGGGGCGAGTTCGGCAACGACTGCTTTATCAGGCATAAGTCTGGTCCGGAATTGGTGGGGCCGATTGCGCCATCCTGAACGATCGTCGGCGGCTCGGCACGTGAAAATTCCACCGCGATGGTACCATCACCGGACGTGGCTTAGGGAGGGGGAAACAGGTCGTGAGCGAAGAGCGCACCATGCCGGACCAGCCGTTTCGGCTCGAAGAAGCGACAATCGACGAGCTGCACCGGGCAATCCAGACCGGGCAAACCACCTGCTTCGCGGTGGTGCGGCACTATATCGACCGCGCCCGGGCCTTTAACGGGGTGTGCAGCATGCTCGTGACCGAAGACGGCGCGCCGGTTCCGGAGGCCAGCGGCGCGGTGCGGGCGATGGCGCCGCTGCGCTTCCCGACCGAGACCGTCAACTCAGCGACGATCTTCCCCGATCTCGACAAATATCAGGGTCCGCCCATTGAATTCGGCCGGATGGAGCCGACCGCCTCCGACCCCTCGGTGCGGCAGCAATATGGGATGATCAGCGGCATTCCCAATGCGGGCCAGCTGAACGCGCTCGCCACATTGAACATCCGCGGCGAGCGTTCGGTCACCTGCCGCGGCGATTTCGACCGGCATCCGTCCGAGGGGCCGCTGCCGCCGGGCGCGCCGCCGGTCTGCGAGGTGTTCCGCCGGCTGCCCGACGCGCTCGAACGCGCGGCCGAACTCGACGCGCGCTACGGCCGCAACCCCGATCTCGACCGGATGCCGATGTACGGCGTCGTCTTCTCGTTCAAGGACCCGTTCGACACCAAGGACATGCGCACCACCGCCGGTGGCGACGCGGCCTACGACATCGATTTTCCGGCGCGCGACCACGTGCTGGTCGAGCAGTTGCGCGACAAGGGCGCGATCATCTTCGCCAAGGCGGTCTGCACCGAATACAACGGCCGCGCCGGAGACCCGGGCGGACGGCATAAGGCCGAGAGGATATTGCCGTCGGTATTGGGCTATCAGCGCAGCAGCTGGGGCGGCAACCCGGCCAACCCCTATGATACGACGCGCGCGGCCTCGCTCGGCTCGAGCTCGGGGTCGGGGGTCTCGGTCAGCGCCAATCTGGTCATGTGCAGCCTCGGCGAGGAAACGCGCGCCTCGACGCGAGGCCCGGCCAACCACAATGCCGTTGCGTTGATATTGCCGCACAAATCGCTGCTCGGTTTCAATGGCGGGGCGATCGGCGCGGACATCTATTGCGATCGCGCCGGCATTCTGTGCCGCACGATCGGCGATTGCGCCAAAGTGCTCGACGCGCTGAAAGATCCAGTCGCCGGCTATTACGACCCGCGCGATCCCTACACCACCGTGCCGCGCTCATCGGTGCTGGCGACCCCTTATGCGGGCCACGCGAGGATGTCCGTCGCACCGGGTTCGCTCGCCGGCATGCGCATCGGCGTCATCCGCAAGTCGATGCTGACCCCGCCCGACGCCAAAGCCTCGGCGCCGATCGCTACCGCCGCCGCGGCCGAGATCAAATCGGTGCTCGGCCGCGAGCTCGGCGCGGCCCTGGTCGAATCGTCCGATCCGCTTTGGACGCCCGATCGCGACCTCGAACAGATGAACCCCGATTTCCGCCGGGCGCTGGCGCGTCTGGCGCCGGTCTTCATGCCCGACCTGCTCTTCCGGCTCGGGCCCAACGGAACGCCGCTCTTCAAGGAGTTCGCGGCGGCGATCCGGCCGAGCGCGTTCTTGCCCGGCAAGGTGTTCGGATCAGGCACAATGACGCCGATCGACTATCTCGTCGAATTGGCCGAGGGCCGGATCGCCCCGCCGGCGAACCTCGACATCGCCACGATCCAGCAGCAGGAGCTGGCGATGGCGTTTCGCTATCACATCCCGCAATATCTGAGCCGCCGCGCCGCCGACTGGCATGCCCGCGGCTTTACCGAGACCTTGGTCGATTTCCCTTCGCTCAACGCGCGCTCCAAATTCTGGGGCGATGACGGCCGCGCCGCGTTCCGCAATTGGGAAGAAGTGGCCGACCCGCGCAACCCGCTCGGCGGACGCCAAGGGGTCGATGAGCGCATCATGCTGCGCGAATTGTTGCGCCGGGTCGACATGATAGTGCTCCTCGAAAACCAGCTTGACGCCCTGGTGCGTCTGCACACGCCATTGCCGCCGGCCAAGATCGGCGGCGCGCCCGAGCCCGGACTCTCCCAGAATTTGCGGCTGGAATCATTCTACGGCCCCAACGCCGGCCTGACCGAGGTGCTGGTGCCCGCCGGGTATGTGACAACGGTCTACGACCCGGTCTTTGCCCTCAGCCCCAACCGCACCCGCTACATCTCGGCCGCTTCCGCCGCCCCGACCACGATCCCGGAACCCGGCCTGCCCTTCTCGCTCGTGTTCCGCGCCGAACCGGGCAAGGAGGATATCTTGCTGAAGATCGCCTCCGCCTACGAAGCCGCATCCCGCCGCCGCATCGCGCCGCCGGCCTTCGGCCCGCTGCCGTCGTGATTCGATGCGCAAGACTGGATTGCCGACTCGCTTGCCCGAGGGACATCTTGCGATCATTGAGGAGCAAAAGATCACTCAATATCTTCTGGCAAGCGGTCATCCGGCGGGACGCGCCAAGGCTGCATTTTTTCGCCGGTATGGGTTTGAGATCGCGGTCTGGCAGACCTTACGCGACGCCTTACTGGAACACGCCCTCTCTGCTAGGGTAATCTCGATGAACGACACCGAATTCGGCAGGAAGTATATTCTGGAGGGGCGAATGGCTGCCCCGGATTCCCGCAAACCGCGGATTCGCGCGATCTGGTTTGTGGCAACGGGCGAGAGGGTTCCGAGATTGGTTACAGCGTACGCCGCACCCGGGTTTGGGCGATGATCAAGGAATTCGATCCGGTTGTCCTGACCGAGAGCCTGCCAGAGCAGGGATTGCAGGCGGGCGACGTCGGTTGGGTCGTGATGGTCCACGCCGCAAGCGCTGGTTACGAGGTCGAATTCGTCACACTGGCCGGTGAGACGGTCTCAGTGGTGACGGTGCCGGCCCAGGCCGTACGCCCCGTAGGACGCAATGAAATCGCACACGCGCGGATGGTCGCGTAGGTCGTAACCTCGGGCCGCAAAACCACCCCGATCGGTTTCGCACGCCGGTCGCGCGCGCTGCGGGCGGCGATGCTATCCCCGTGGTCTGCCCGCCTTTCTCTGCCTCTCTCGTGCCGAGCGCGGCTACGAGGATATTTTGCTGAAGATCGCCTCCGCCTACGAAGCCGCATCCCGCCGCCGCATCCCGCCGCCGGCCTTCGGCCCGCTGCCGTGACGGACGCTCGGAATCCCTCGGGGTGGCGGGGCTCGCGCGTTGCCGACGCATCGGCCTATAGTTGGCGATCCAACGAAAAGGACACAGAAATAAATGCCCGCAAAAGCTTATGTCAGGCCCACGGTTTCAATGCCGCCGCCGATGCCTCCGTTGTTCGCGCCGCAACCGGCGGTCGCGCCTTTGACGCCGCCGGTGCATGCGGTGGATCTGATGACCGCCGAGGGATCGGCGGTGTTCGGCGCGCGATGGAGGGCTATCGAGGCGAAGATCGTCGAATGCCCGGCACTCTCCGATTCGATGCCCGAATTCAAAACGACCTACGACATCGAGCCCCATGCCGAGCTGAGCGGGTTTGACAATTCATCTTGGCCAACGGTGCCGGCGACGGAACTGGGCGCCAGGCGGGGCGGCGGCATGGTCTCGTTCTTCTGGTACAGAACAAATCTGACGATACCCGCAAACGCCGTTGGCTTCGACACCGCCGGCGCGATGACGGTGTTGCGGGTGAACGTGGACGATTACGCCGAAGTGTGGATCAATGGGGAGATGCTGCGAGCGGCCGGGCGGCCGAGCCCGGCCACGATCCAGGGCTTCAACATGCCCCATCGCCTGGTGCTCGCCAATCCCGTCACCCCCGGCGACAAGTTCGAGATCGCGGTCTTCGCGATCAACGGGCCGATTTCAGCGGCGCCGGCCAATTTCCTGTGGTTTCGCGAGGCGAAGATCGAATTCTTTCGCTGAGTGCTTCCCATCCATGGAGTTCCATGCGACGCTGGCGCCGCATGGAACCGGCGGAACTTGCGACCCCTCACTGCGCGACGTAGACCATCCACGAGACGCCAAAGCGGTCGGCGGCCATGCCGAAACGCGGCGAGAAAAAGGTCTTGGCCAACGGCATCTGCACCTGCCCGCCCTCGACGAGTGCTGCGAACAGCCGATTGGCCTCGGCTTCGTTGGCCGCGGTCAGCGACAGCGCAAAACCCTGGAAGCTCGGCTGCCCCGAACAGCGGCCGTCGGATGCCAGCACCATCGCATCACCGACTCGCAAGGCCGCATGCATGACCTTGTTATCGCCGCCGGGCGGGACCATGCCGGGTGGCGGCGGATCAGGGCAGTCCTTGTAGCGCATCAGCATCACGACTTCGGCGCCGAGTGCGCTGCGATAGAATTCGACAGCCTCCTCGCAGCGACCATCGAAGAACAAATAAGGTTGAACTAGCATGTCTTCTCCTTCTCAAGGGTTAGGAGTGAACGAGGTTTTGCCGACGCCTCAATCGTCGATCGCTTGGTATGCCGAGGCCCAGAAATCGAGACAAACGGGAGGAGGTCTAGGAGAGGTCCAGGCGCGTTGGGTCATCAGGATCCCGACTAAATCCTCCCGCGGGTCCGAGCACCAGGAGGTGCCCAAGCCGCCATCCCACCCGAACCGTCCCGGGGTCTCCGCCACATCGTCGCGCCTGGTGACGACGGATAAGCCGAACCCCCAGCCGTGACTGTCGAAATAGCCGGGGACGATCCCGGAGACGGCCTTCTGTTCGGGGGTCAGGTGGTCGGCCGTCATCGTCTCGACCGAGGGCCGCGAAAGGATGCGTGCGCTGCCGTGCTTGCCTTGGTTCAACATCATCTCGCCGAAGGCAAGATAATCGTCGATGGTTGACACCAGCCCGCCGCCGCCGGAGGGGAATGCCGGAGGGCGGCTCCATTGCCCGCCTGCGGCTGGGTCGTAAAGCTCGAATGCCCCGGTCGTGAAATTCGTCCAATAGCTGGTTGCCAGCCGGTCGAGCTTGGCGCCGGGAACGCTGAAGCCGGTGTCTTTCATGCCGAGAGGCTCGAATAGGCGCTCGCGCAAGAACGTCTCGAATGGCTGGCCCGACGCGCGCGCGATCACCACCCCAAGTACGTCAGATCCGGTGTTGTACATCCACTTCTCGCCCGGCTGGTGCATCAGTGGCAAGGTCCCCAGGCGGCGGATCCACTCGTCGGGGGCCGGCGGAGTTTGCGGCTGAGGAGGCCCTTGTCCGAGCAACAGCTCGCTCATGGCATTTTGGATCGGATAGGCGCCCGGTGGTGCCATGACGATGCCAAGCCCCATGCGGAAGGTCAGGAGATCGCGCAGGGTGATCGGTCGGTTCGCCGGCTCGGTGTCGTCTAGTGGGCCGTCGAGCCGCTTCAGCACCCGCCGACCGGCAAGTTCGGGCAGCAGCCGATCGACCGGCTCATCCAGCCGCAGCCTGCATTCCTCGACCAGGATCATCGCCGCTGCGGCGGTAATTGGTTTGGTCATGGATGAGATGCGGAAGATCGTGTCGCGGCCGATCTTCCCATTTCCGGCCGCAGACGCGCTGCCCAGCGCCTTCATGCCGATCCCATCGACATGAATTTCGCCTCGCCGGCAGACCAGGGTGACGATACCCGGCACCTCGCCACGCTCGACATAGCCGGCCATGACGCCGTGCATGCGGTCGAGACGAGTTTTGGAGAGTCCTCCGGCACTCATCGTGTGTTCTCTCGTCCTGCCTGCGGTTAAGCCGGCGAGAAGTGCACCGCCGCGATCGGCGGCAGCCGCGCCTCGGGCATCGACCAAGAATCGCCGCCGTCCTCGGAAATCCACAGGCCGCCGCTGGTCGAGCCGAAGGCGAGAAGCTCGCCGCTCTCGTCGACCGCGAGCGCATGGCGCCATACCAGGTCGTAGGCGTGGTGCTGCGGCAGGCCCTTGCTCAGCACCATGAAACTACGGCCGCCGTCGCGGGTGCGCGCGACCACGACCTTGCCATCGACCGGGATGCGCCGCTCGTCCTTGATCGCCGGGACGAACCACGCCGTGTTCGGGTCGCGCGGATGCGCTGCCACGGCGAAGCCGAACTTCGACGGGCGGATCGCCGTCAGCTCTTGCCAGGTGGCGCCCGAATCCTCCGAACGGAAGACGCCATTGTGGTGCTGACACCACACGATTTCGGGATGCGCGGCGCAGCGCGCCAACCGGTGGACATCCTGGGCGATCGGCTCCTCGCGCAGCTCAGGCGGCATGTACTCGGCATACATGCCGCGGTTGATAAGGCGCCACGAGGCGCCGGTATCGGTGCTCGCCCACACGCCTGCGGTCGACACCCCGACGCGGATGTCGGAGGGATCGCGCGGGTCGATCAGCACCGAGTTGATGCCGGGTTGCTCGCCGCCGGCGACGCCAGCCCACTGCCGCCGCTCGGGCATATGCCACAGCGCGTCATTTAGTGACCACGATGCTCCCCCGTCGTCGGAGCGGAAGAGCCCGCCGGGCATCGTGCCGGCCCACAGGCGTCCGGCCGCACCGCCCGGTTCGAGCGCCCAGATCTTACCCAGCGACCAGGGATGGGGATCGTCGCCGTCGTCACCCGGCTTCGGCGGGAACGCCGGCACCGCCACCTCGCTCCACGCGCCGGCGCGGTCGCGACGCCACAACTTGGCGCCGAAATGGCCGAGATCGAGCGCGGCATAGACCGCGCCATCGGTGTCTGCCAGCACCGCGGAGACCGGATCGCCGAGGAACTGTGCGTCGGCGACCTCCCACGCCCCGTTGCGGCGCGCGATTTCGAACAGACCCTTGCGGGTTCCGACATGGAGCCGATTTGCCATCCTCTCCCCCATCAGCCGCCGGACAGCGCCTGGAAGACGTAAATCTCGTCGTGCATGCCGACCGGGTCGGTCATCCGGACCCTGTCATGCACCGGCTCGCCGTTGACATAAACGGCGACGTGCCGGCGCACGACGCCCTGATCGTCGAGCACATAGCCGCGCAGCGCCGGCTGCGAGGCAAACACCGCGGCAAGCGCTTCGCCGACCGTCACGCCGTCCACCTGCGCCGCGGGCACGGATAAAAACCGTCGCAGCGCGGAGGTAAAAGATACCGTCGGCATGCCGATCCTCGTATTGACAGCTAGGTTGATACCAACGTATATTCAGGCATGTCAAGCGCCAAAAAACTGTCCGTCGGAAAAACCCCTCAGCTTCGCGGCAGCTGCTTGTGCCTGCACCTGCAGCGCGCGGCGCGGGCGGTGGCGCGGCGTTTCGATCAGGCCTTTCGGCCGCTCGATCTGACCAACGGTCAGTTTTCGCTGATGATGTCGCTTAATGCCCTGGACACCCCGAGCATCGGTTATGTGTCGGCATTGCTGGCGATGGACCGCACGACCCTGACCGCCAATCTCAAGCCGCTGGAGCGTCGCGGGCTGGTGACGGTGAAAGTCGACGACGCCGACCGGCGTACCCGCCGCCTGATCTTGACGCCGTCCGGCCGGGCTCTGCTCTCCACCGCCATGCCGATCTGGCGACAGACGCATGCGGCCGTCGAAAGCCTGGTCGGCATGTCCGACCCCGACCGCCTGCGCGCCGATCTGCGCGCGCTATCCTGATTACACGACAATGTCGCACCAGACCCTTAATGGGCGCTCGGGTGTGGGGCACCGACGACGGGTTATGCCCCATTCCGGTCATTTCTTTGTGTGCACGTTTCGCTCAGGGTCGAACACAGATCACTGACCCACGGCACACCGATCGTCCTGCTTATCGGTGTCTATGCAGTGAACAGCGTCCTCTACACGAACCTTCCGATGCGCCGTAGACATGATCGGATCAATGGCTCAAATTCGAGATCGAAGCGCGGCACCGCGCGGTGCGCAAGTCCTTCACGGGTGACCAAGATGCAACTCGGTGATCGCGATGACTTACCCGCTCAAATAAGAGATTACGACACCTGCTTTGCCGAATTCTTAAAACCTTCGGGCAACGGTCAAAAAATATTGCAGGCAATTCTGCTGCGCGAAGCGTTCAGCCTGTTTGCGCTCCAGGGTGTAGCAATAAAGCAAAACGCCCCAACAGTAATACTAGACGTAAGTTGTGGCCCGGGTGATTACAGTGTGGCATGGATATCGCAAATCGCGAAATTCTTACCAAAGGGTATAGCATATTATTGTACGGATTATCCTGATGGCATTGCGAGAGAAACGGGCGAAACGTATGCGATGACAACCGCAAAGAAGATGCAAGGGGCGGCAGAAAATGGAAAACTGAGATTGGCGCAGGCTCCGGTTGCTACCGATGCCGATTTGTTTTCCGGTCACGCCGCGCTAAT
This sequence comes from uncultured Alphaproteobacteria bacterium, assembly GCA_963785565.1. Classification (GTDB taxonomy): domain Bacteria; phylum Pseudomonadota; class Alphaproteobacteria; order ATCC43930; family CGMCC-115725; genus AP-15. Next base: position 36,775 of record CAWAVV010000010.1, read on the forward strand.
GCCGCCCGGCAAAACCGCCGACATCGCCCATTGGTCGCACAGCGGATACCATGTGCGCGACGCGCTCGGCGCCGCCAGGAATGATCCTCGCGCGATCGAAATCGGTATTAATGCGGCGGTCGATAAGATGTGGGCAGCGCTTGACCAAATGGGTTTGATGATTTCGGTCCACGAAACGCGAGACAGTTCTGACGGCCTTCAGTCGCAAATAGGCCCTGTCTCTCGGAAATATTGCGGAAGGTTGGATGATGTGCCGGAGCAGATCGCTGCACGCATCGGGCAATTGGGTGGGTGCGTCGCCGTCGTGAATTTTGCGAGCCCGCTCAAGTTTCTGGGGCTGCACGATGCGGGCTGGGAGCGGCTGAAACAACCGGCTCAATGGGATCGGCTGGATGAGGCGGAAGCCCGCGCTTTGCGGTTGCTGAATTTCATCGCTTATGATTTCTCCGATCCTGCCAGAGCGGCGCTCGAAGCCCTTGCTGAGGATGGTCGGCTAGCGGCCTATGTCGATGAGTTCAAATCCCTTGTTCTAACCAATGGCGGTTACATCGTGGTAAAGTGCGCCTTTCAAATGATCAGTAAATCGCAACAAGTGGCTAGAAAGCTGGATGACATCGCATTTCAGCTCACTGAAAAGATGCGCGATTTTTCTGAGGAGATGGGCGCCGAAATGCAAAGAACATAACGCACGGTGTATTACCCGACCTGGGAGAGGATTCGCAGCGACAAAAGAATTTGATCGGTCGGAGCAAGCTGCGGTTATCGACTCCTCGTTACGTATCCGGTTGGCGGGAACGACCGTTTACGGCGCGAAGTTGCGACCCGCTGACAATGTGCAGGGGACACCCGAGGCGAGACAACGTGCCTGAAACGATCACAATACGCCGGAGGCGCGCAATCGGGCTATTTCCGCCTCGGTAACGCCGAAGCGGCCGAATATCTCGGCATTGTGCTGGCCGAGCTTGGGGGCGACAGTGCGCACCCGCACATCATCGCCGATCTTGATCGGGGTGCGGATGTGCGGGACCTCGCCCAATTCAGCGTCGCTCACGTATTGGATCAGGCCACGGTGGCGGACCTGCGGGTCGGCGAACATCTGGGCGTAATTATAGACCGGTCCGCAAGGCACCCCGGCCGCTTCGAGCACGCCGACCCAGTGCTCGGTGGTATCGGCGGCGAACACCGTTTCCATCTTGGCTTCCAGCGCCGTACGGTTCTTCATCCGCTGCGGGTTGGTCGCAAAGCGCGGGTCGTCGCACCATTCCGGGTGCCCCAATGCCTTGGCACAACGCGCCCAGATCGCCTCGCCGGCTGCCCCCACCATCAGATAGCCGTCCTTGGTCTGCATGCGCTGGTAGGGCGCGTTCTGTCGATGCCGCGAGCCTTGACGGGTTGGCTCCTGATGGTCAGCGAGCCATTGCGCCGAGGTCCACGAGCTGAAACCGATCGCGGTCTCCAATAGCGAGCACTCGACGAGGCGGCCCTTGCCGGTGCGCTGGCGCTCGTAAAGCGCCGCGAGGATACCCTGAACCGCCCACATACCGGTGCCGAGATCGCAGATCGGCAGGCCGACCGAGGTCGGGGGCCCGTCGGGCTCGCCGGTCACATGCATGATTCCACCCATGCCTTGCGCGATCAGGTCGAAGCCGCCCCGCCCGGCATAAGGCCCGTCATAGCCGAGACCCGACAGCTGAGCATAGATCAGCCGGGGATTGACCCGGTGCAAGTCCTCGAAGCCGAGCCCGGCGCGCGGCATGACCGTTGGACGATAATTCTCGACCAGAACGTCCATACCTTCGACCAGCCGGAGGAACAGCGCCTTCCCTTCGGGTTGTTTGTAGTCGAGGGTGATGCCTTTCTTGTTGCGGTTGATGTAGCGGAAATAGGGGTTGCGCTCGCTGCCGTCGCCCCAGGCGCGCACCGAATCCCCCTTGCCCGGTCGTTCGAGCTTGATGACCTCGGCGCCCATATCGGCCAGGATCATCGTGCAAAACGGGCCGGCCATGTGCTCGGTCAAATCGAGCACCTTCAACCCGGCGAGCGGGCCGTTCTGATCAGCCATTCTGCGCCCGTCAGGCCTTGACCGTATCGATCGTGGGCAACCGGAAGCGATCCTCCGGGTCGTCCCAGCCCTTGAAATTGGGCGCTCGTTTTTCGGCGAAGGCGGCGCGCGACTCGATCAGATCGCTCTTGGCGCCGTGCTCGCGCAATGCTGCCGCCAGGCGCTGCGAGTCCGGTCCCGGGACGGGGCGCATCTGGCGCATCATGTGGACGGTGTTGACGCGCGAGGCAGGCGGCAGAGTCAATAGGTGCTCGGCCATCGCCAATGCGCTCGGCATCAATTCGTCGGCCGTCGTCAGGCGGTTGAGAAAGCCGATCTCGTAGAAGCGCTCGGCGGTAAAGCGGAAGCCCAGCGCCATCTCCATCGCGATCGGATAGGGCAGATTGGCGACGTGCCCGTGATTGTAGCCGCCGAGCAGCCAGCGTTTCGCTTCGGAGACTTCGAACACTGCCTCTTTCGCCGCGACGCGAAGATCGGTGCGCTCGACCAGCATAAAGCCGCCGCCCATGGCGTAGCCGTTGACCGCGGCGATGACCGGCTTTTCCAGCGTCCCGGTCATGAACGGATCTTCGATATCCGGCCGGCTCCCGCCGGGCCGTCCGGCCGCCAAGGATTCCTTCATATCCTCGCCGGCGCAGAACCCACGGCCGGTCCCGGTAAAGATCGCGACCTCGAACTCGTTGCTGCGGCGGAATTCGCTCCAGGTCTCGGCGAGCCGAGTGCGCATTTCGTGGTTGAGCGCGTTCAGCCGCTCGGGCCGGTTCATCCGCACCACCAGTATCTGTCCATGACGTTCGGTCTCGACGACGGCCATCTGATCTTCTCCCCGACGCTTGGCCCCTAAGGCTGCGCGAGGCTACCATTCCCCGGCAGCCAATCAAGCCATGCCGCGCAAAGGGGTTGAGTGATGGGACATCAGATCGAACGGTTGGCGCAGTTTGTCGCGCAAACCCAATGGGAAGACGTACCCCACACGGTGCAGCGCCACGCGAAACTGGTGATGCTCGATACCCTGGGGGTCATCCTCGCGGGGTCCGAGCGGCCCGAGGTGCTGCAGTTGCGCGAGCGGCTGGCCGGGACCGCCGGCGCCGGAGCGACAGTATTCGCGTGCGGCTGGCCGGCGCAGGATCCACGCACCGCGGCATTGCTGAACGGCATCGCCGGCCGCTCGATCGAGCTTTGCGAAGGATTGCGTTTCGTGTCCGGCCAGGCGGCGATGCAGGTGCTGCCCGGGGTGTTGGCGGTCGGCGAGCATGCCGGCGCCGCGGGACGCGACGTGCTGGCCGCTTTCGTCCTCGGCTATGACCTCGCGGCCCGTCTTTCCGGCGGGTTCACCCCGCGGCCTTTAGCGCACCAGAACGGCCAGGCGCCGTTGCTGGCCGCGGCCGCGGCCGGGGCGCGCCTGCGCGGCCTCGACGCCGCCGGGATCAGCCGCGCTATGCGCATCGCCACGGTCCTGCTGCTGACCCCGAGCTATACCAACGCGGTCGCCGGCGCCACCGCACTCAACGTCGCCGGCGGCATGAGCGGCTTTGCCGCGGCGCTGGCGCCGGAACTGGCTCTGGCCGGGTTCGAGGCGCAAGCGGACGCGATCGAAGAGGCCCTGGGGCATCTGGTCGGCGGCGGCTTCACGCCCGACGGTCTGCTCGACGAACTCGGCGCGAGCTGGCACATCACCCGCAATTACTTCCGCCTCTACGCATGCTGCAATCCGATCCACCCGGCGCTCGATTGCCTCCAAGCCGCGCTCGCCGCGCTGCGCCCACGGCCTGAACAGATCGCTCGCATCGACATCGCGACCTATCGTTTCGCTTCGGTCATGAAGAACCCCGATCCACCCAATTATTTCGCCTCCAAATATTCGTTGCCGCACGCCGCCGCGGTGATGGCGGTGCGCGGTCATGCCGGTTTCGCCGCACTCGACGATACCGCGTTGCACGATCCAACGATCGCGGCGTTGCGCCATCGAGTGGAGGTCGGCGAAGACCCGGCGATGAGCGCGCTGGCGCCGCGGCAGCGACCCGCCCGCGTGACCGTGACCCTGGCCGATGGCCGCCAAGCCACGCATTCCCGCGACAGCCACCGCGGCGATTTTCAGCAGCCCTTTGCCGAGTCGGAGATCCGCGAAAAATTCCGCGAGCTCGCCGGAACCGTGCTGACGCCGGAAGGGGTGAGCAAGGTCGAAGGCGCCGTCGATCGTAGCGAAGAATGGGCCAGCCTCGCCGAGCTGACCGGCTTGTTGCGCCGCCACGGCCGATCCTGACCTAAGCTTAACAGTCTTGCGGCCTACTGCGGGCCATAGTCGAGATCGTCGGTTTCCCGACACCGAAGCCCCGCCGGCTCGCGCCTGGCCGTTCTTGCCGCCGCCGCCGGCCGCTGGTCGGCGTTCCGCTGGCTCTCGGTGTTGTCGGCTATCCCACAATCAGCTAGTGGTGCGAATGTGACATTTGGTACCCTCGGAATACCGCCCACACCCGCGCAAACGCTGGCTTGTTCACGGTACCATCCGTTGCGTTCGCACCACTAGAGCAGGCCGAACAGAACTGTTAGAAAATGTCGGTTTTCTCCCAGCAGGGGTTTACCACTGCGCTGCTGAACAGGATAGGATGGGCGATAGTCGATCCATACGTTGGCCTACACATCTGGGCAACATTTCGACGCCGACCGGCTGTGCCGCGAGAACAGGGAGGAATTTCCGATGACATTTTGCGCAAGGTTGTTCGGAAGTAAAGCGGACGATACTACCTACCTGTGAAACGACCAAACGGGGCCGATTCGGTTCTTGAGCATTATTTAATAGACAAACATTAACAGATCAATTCATCGAATGTCATAGATTTCTTGTCGAATCAAAGAGAAACGGGGCGAAAAGAATTAGTCCAACAATGGGAAGACGAACGTGAAAGCAATACTGTGGTTGATGAAGCGGCAAACTCGTCAAGAACAGGTGTAGCCGAAGCTGGAGCGAAGGAATTCGCTGCCCTGCCGATCGGTGCCGTGCGGGAAATCGCGCGTGCACACGTGTACGCGGGTGCTGAACATCGGCACGAACATTTGCTCACTTTCTATGAGGCTGTTAGCAGTGGCGACTTGGAGAAAGTCAGATTGATCCTCGAAGAACACCCTGATCTTATTGTTATGAAGAGCTGTAATAAACCCCACGGCAAACTCACTGGACGGCGTGGATGGGCCACAAAGACGCATTAGAATTGATGCTATCTCGTAACGCCGGCATAAATGCCAGAGACAGCATAGGCCGTACGCCATTGCATGACGCGGTTGCCATACGCAGAAAAAATATTGTGGAATGTTTGCTAAATCACGGAGCTGATGCTAAGGAACGTCTGAATAAGGGGATAGCCCGCGGATGAGAGGCATTGCCATCTGGGCCGCCGGCCCCAGCCGAGGCGACGGCGGGGTTTTGCGGTCGTTTTCGGTGTCTGGGCGGGCTGATGATGCGGACATCCTACCCCTGCTGTGCGCGCAACAGATGCCGGCGCACCATGAACAGATTGACCAGCGCGCAGGCGACGATCAGGCGATGCGCGTTCTTCTTCAGCCCGCGATAGCGCAGCTTGGCAAAGCCGAACACCCGCTTGATGACCCCGATCGAATGCTCGACCCCCACCTTCGCGAGGGCAGGCTCTTGGCCCGCACCTTCGACTTGGTGCGGTTTTTCGCGTGTTCGACCTGGTCCACTGCGCCGCGATGGCGATAGCGGCGATTGATGAGGTCGCGCGCCTTCGGAAGCGCCTGTGGTTGGCAGGATCACCAGGCGTCGGCATGGACCCGCATCGATAGGCTGTGCTCGGGCCCGCACACGCGGACCGTCTCGCGCAAGCGCGAATGGCCACAACAGATCGGAACGCGCAAGACGGTGCATTTCGGCGACATTGGCCGGGACGTCGCGGCACCGCCGCGTGAGATCAGCTTGGTTCGGCTGTCGAGCGCCGAAAGGCGCTTCGAGGCTGGGCAAGAAACACCATCCTGGCGGGTTGCCGGGTATACAATTTTTGGTATGACAAACGTACTCAAGATCGGCCACAGCCGGGAGCAGGTGAGCCTGTTGCCGCCGTGTCTGGAGGACTATGTCGATCGCGACGATCCGGTGCGGACGATCGAAGCCTACTCGATTCGCTCGACCTGATGGGGCTGGAGTTCTGCGATGTCGGCTCGAACGGCGGCGCCGGCCAGCCGCCCTATGCTCCGGGCGATCTGTTGAAGCTGTATCTTTACGGCTATCTCAACCAGGTGCGCTCCTCCCGCCGGTGGCGCGCGAGAAGCGGCGCAATGCCGTGGTGATGTGGCTGTTGCGGGGATTGACGCCCGGCTATCGCACGATCGCCGATTCCCGCAAGAACAACACCGCCGGGCTGCAGGGTCAACCGGGAAATTGTGCGCTTGGCGCGCCGCCTGGACTTGCTGGGCGGCGCGTTGGTGGCGATCGATGGCGCGTTCTACCACGGCGACGCCAGCAAGGCGAGCATCCTGACCGAGAAGCGACTGGACGAGCAGATGGCGGCCTTGGACCGCAGCATCGCCGAGTACGCCGCAGCACTCGACGCCAACGACAGGGCCGAGGAGGCGAGCGCCGCAGCGCCGCCGGCGCCTTCGGCACAAGAGATGACGCAGCGGCTGATAGGCTTGCGTGAGCGCCGGGCGGCGGCCAAAGCCGATCTGGCCGATCTGCAGCACAGTGGCGATGGCCAGCTCTCGCGCACTGACCCGGACGCTCGGCTGCTCTCCAAACACGGGCAAATCGTGGCCGGTTACAATGTGCAAATCGCGGTCGACGACAAGTACAAGCTGATCGTCGCCAGTGCTGTGGTCAACGAAGGCAACGACACCGGCCAGCTGCACGCGATGGCGGCGGCAGCCAAAGAAGCCCTCGGCGCCGCCGCGCTGACCGTCGTCGCCGACAGCGGCTACTACAACGGTGAGACGCTAAGGCGTGCGAAGAGGAGGCGATTACCGCCTATGTGCCGCCACCCGATCGCAGCCACCGGCTGAAGGCGCAAGGCCGGTTCGGCCTGGGAGACTTCCAATACGACGCCGCGGCTGACCGGTATCGCTGTCCGGGTGGCGCCGAGCTGCGGCCGATGCGCAGTCTGAGGCGGCAAGCCACGGCAAGATGGCGCTCCGCTATGCCAGCCGGCGATCGGTTTGCCGGGCCTGCCCGTTGCGCGGGCGATGCCTCTCGCGCAACGGCACGCGGCGCGAGATCGAGCGCTGGGTTCACGAGGACGTCGTCGAGCGGCATCGGGCGCGCTTCGAGCAGCATGGCGAGGCGATGATGCGCCGCCGCAAAGCCTTGGCTGAGCACCCGTTCGGCACGCTCAAATGCCGTGCCGGGTATCGCCACTCCTGGTGCGCGGGTTCGCCAAGGTGTGCGGCGAATGGAACCTGATGGCGTTGGCTACAACTTCAGCCGGGTGCTGCGCATCCTCGGCCTGCAACGCTGGATGGCGCTGTTTTTGTGGCTACTATTGGCTGTTCTGTGTCTCGCTCGTTCGTTCGCTCTTTCTTTCCTTAGGCTGGCCGCTGGGATCGGGGGCTCCCGCCTAACCCGCCCAATTGCACCAATGGGCCTGGTCCTTCCGCAGTAGCGGCTGCATGAGTTTCTTGCCCAGCCTCTTCGCTCATCTGCCCTGCCCTACTCATTGGCCAAGGTTTATGCGCTAGCGCCGACGTTCCGCGCCCGGAATTAGGCCACCGGCCCCAACTCGCCGAGTTCTTGAAGTGACGGGCTCAGCGCGGCCCGTAATAGTAATTATATGGCGGCGGATAGTATCGCGGGCCGTAATAGAGCGGTGGCGGCGGGGGCCGTCCGTAGTAATAGGGCGGTGGCGCAAGCAACCAGAACGGCGCGGTGACGATTGCCGCGGCGGTGCCGACGACGGCGCCCGCCACGCAAAACGGCCAGAACAGCGGAAACGGCGAGCAGGGCGGCGGATAATATTGCGCCGTGGCGGTCGCGAACGGCACGGCGAGCCCGGCGGCAAACGCGGCCGAAATGGCAATTCGGCGGATACCCATCGCGGTCTCCCAAACTGGATAGCCGCCAACGATAGCCGGCGGCAGGACAAAGGGCAAATCACAGCGGCGGGTTGACCGGGTTCGGGTGCACCCCGGCGGGTTCTTTTTCGTTCTAGTCATCCTGACTAGGATCACATGATCGGGAGATCGGCTTCGAGACGCGTGGGAAACCAACCGGAGAGGGCTACAGCCTCAGCCCGAACACGATTTCCCCGCTCGTGGCCTGACCGGAGTTTGTGGCTGCAACCGGTCACGTAACGAACCTGGCTGGCGAAGTCTAATGCCAACCCGACGTGATCTCGCACGTTTAGACTACACCCGGCCGTGTTTTCATTTATCGGCCCCAGCCAGCATTTCGCAGCGTCTTCACCAAACTTTCGATATTGTGCCTCATGCGGCTTGTGTGAGATTCCTTACGCGCACGTTAACACAAGATGTGGTATTTCTCTCGGTGGATGCTCGCCCGCGCTGACGAGGTGATCGAATGAGACGCCGTGAGGCCATCGCGCTGATCGCAGGGGCGGTGGTTGCCTGGCCTGCTATTGGCGTTTTTGCCGACGTTTCGGCCCGCCCCCCGCTGGTTGCCATGCTGATGCAGCGATCGCCCGAAGCAGTCCGGCGCTACATGGATGCTTTTGCCCAAGGCATGCAAAAGCTCGGGTTGGTCGCGGGCCGGGACTTCGACATGGTGCAGCGATCTGCCAATAGCGACCCCAAGCGCGTGCCGGGGCTCTTGACCGAATTGATCGGGCTCAAGCCCAGTGTAGTCGTGACTGGCGATACCGCCCTCACGCTGGCGGCAAAACGAGCAACCGAGGCAGTCCCGATTGTTGGTGTGGGAATTGCCGATCCGGTTGGTTTCGGTTTGGTGGCGAGCCTAGCGCGACCGGGAGGAAACGTTACCGGGTTACTTTCCGCAGTAGATACATTACCGGCGAAGCAGCTTGAGCTTCTCCTCCAAGTCGTCCCCGGGGTGATCCGGATCGGGATCCTGCTCAATGTGAGCAACCCCGGGAATCTATTCGGTCTGCATGTGCTTGAGACCCACACCGCCGCGCTGCCGCTCAAGCTCGTGCCGGCCGAGCTACACGTTTCGACCGAGATCGAAGCCGCGTTTCAGACCTTCACGCGTGAGCACGTTGAGGCGGTCTTCGTGTTCCAGGATGGACTGTTTTTCTTTAACACCGAGCGCATAGCGTCTTTGGCGCTAGCGGCGCGGCTTCCGACCGTTTTCGGCTTCCGCGAGCATGTTGAGGCCGGCGGCTTGATGAGCTACGGAATCAACCGAGACGATCTCTGGCGGCATGCGGCCAGCTATGTGGAGAAAATTCTGAAGGGCGCCAAGCCCGCCGACTTGCCGGTAGAGCTGCATCCCAAATTGGAGTTGGTCGTCAATCTCAAGACCGCAAAGGCGCTCGGCGTTACGGTTCCGCCTCGAGTCTTGGCCTTTGCCGATGAAGTGATCGAGTGACATTTTCCAGCTCAGCAGGCGCTACGGCGGGGGCTCCGCGCCCGCCCGCCGCCCGATCCCAGGTGAAAAAGCCGCTGCGGGTTGCACAAATCGGTCTACTCTTGCGAAGACCGGGGCTGGAAAATGGGTTCTCCTTTGGGAGGGCGGGTATGAGCGGCACGCAGGCTCTCGCGGGCGGAATGCCGGTTCCGGTAAATCGGCGCCGGCCGCCCTGGCGCGGCCGCGAACACGGCTCGGATTTCCGGTGGGCGGTCGCCTTTATCCTACCTTATGCGGCGGTGTTCCTCGCCTTTGTCGCTTATCCGTTCGGCTATGCGCTGTGGATGGCCGGCAAGCCCTCGCTCTACGCCGAGCTGTTCGACGATCCGCTTTACCTGACAACGCTGGTCAACACCTTGTTCTTCGTCGGTATCGGCGTAAACCTGAAGATGTTCCTGGCATTGCTGCTGTCGGGCTTCTTTCTGCGTCGCCGCTGGTGGATCAGGGCCCTGCTGCCGGTCTATGTGTTGCCCTGGCTGATCGCGGCGGCCCAAGCTTGCGTCTCGTTCCATTGGATGCTGATCACCCCTTGGGGTTTGGTCGACGGCGCACTGTCGGCACTGTTCGGCATCGCCGGCCCGGATTGGTTCGGTGGCCGCTGGCTGGCGCTCGGCGCCGATATTGCCGCCTACCTGTGGAAATGGATGCCGTTCTGGACCGTGATCTTCCTCGCCGGCCGGATGACGATCCCCCGCGATATCTATGATGCGGCGGAGGTTGACGGAGCGGTTGGTTTACGCCGCTTCGTCCATGTCACCTTCCCGCTGCTGGCGAACCTCTATCTGATCTGCACCTTGCTCTCCGCCCTCTGGGCGCTCGGCGAGTTTACCACCCCCTATCTTGTCTCGAGCGGGGCGTGGGACACGGAAATGCTGACGACGCTCAGTTTCCGCTACGCCTTCGACATGGGCAATCCGGCGCTCGGCGCCGCCGCCGTGATGACCGCCCTCCCGCTGCTGATCCCGATTTTGCTGATCCTGATCCGCCGGGTCGGGATGAACGAGGTGCAGCTGTGAGCCTCGCCGCGGTCTTCGGCGGCCCGCGCCGCCGTTACCGGCTGCGGCGGGCTGTTGTCGAAGCGGGCTCGATCATGCTCGCCGTCGTCCTCGTGGTCTGGACGCTCCTGCCCGTCTACAACATGTTCCTGATCGCGCTCGATCCCGAGGAAGGCGAAATCGAGTTTGACGGCAATCTCTGGCCGCCCCAGCCGTCACTCGACGCCTTCCGCGCGGTCGTGGCCCAGCAGGCCCGGTATCTCGAGGATTTTTGGCATCAATTCGCCAACAGCCTTCTGATCGGTCTGTCGACGATGGTTCTGACCGTGCTGATCGGCTCGTTGGCGAGCTTCGCGGTGAGCCGGCTGCGGCTGGGCAAAGCGTCGCTGCTCACCAACGCGGCACTCCTGACCTACGCGATCCCCGCGTCCTTCCTGATCGTCCCCTACTTTCGGATCATGCACGGCTACGGGCTTTTGGGTAACCCCTGGGCGGTGATCGCCGCGCAGACGACATTCGCCACGCCGTTTGCCATCTTGATCCTGCAGCTCTATGCGAGGTTGATACCGTTCGAACTGGACGACGCGGCCCGGGTGGACGGCGCCTCTCCGGTTCAACTGTATATGCGGATCTATCTGCCGTTGATGACGCCAGCGTTGGCGATCGTCGCGATTTACGCCCTGTTGCTCGCCTGGAACGATTATCTGTACCAGGCCGTACTGCTCTCGGTACGGAACATGACCCTTTCGGTCACGCAGGGCCAATTGTTCGAAGACGTCGACGCACCCTATAACGCGATGATGGCCGCCGCGATCATCTACGCGCTGCCGCCGATAGCGCTGTTGTTGGTCCTGCGCCGCTATGTCGTGGCGAGCCTGACGATGGGTGGGGTCGAGGGCTGACCGACGCGAGCCGCCGGTAAATTTGCCGGATTTGCATTTTATGGTGCGGCGGTCGGCGGCGGCGAAACCGCACCGCCTTCCGCGAAAGGAGAAACGCGCGAGCCGAGACAGGTAGTGGGTGTCGATGCGTATCGGGCTGGCCGATCCTGATTTCCCGTCATTCCCGGTTCGGCCGATTTATTTCCCGGTTACGGCGAAAAAATTCACGGTTCCAGCTCAACGGGAATTTCCCATAAGTCTATGCCCAACCTTACTTTTTTGCGCCGGGTCGGGCCC
>CAWAVV010000011.1:0-270716 GCA_963785565.1 uncultured Alphaproteobacteria bacterium
CGGTCGATCCAGCACCGCAAAACGAGCATCTTGGGTACCGCATGATCGCGCTCGAGGTCGACGACATGCAGCGGGCCGCCGACTATCTGAAGACCAAAGGGGTAGAGATCGTGTGGGGCCCGCGTGTCCGCGAAACCTATACCCGCGCCGAGATCTGCGATCCCAACGGCTTTCATATCGAACTGCGCCAGTGGTTCCGCTGACCCGCCAGTCGGCGCATCGAGTTCCCGACCGTCCTATTGTCCCGGTCCTAACATCACCTGCGCTCACCGGGCGGGTGCCGAACGACCGATGCGGCGTGCAGACCACGCCGCATCGGCCCTCCTCTTCACCGGCGGCCGATCAGATGTCTGTCACAGCTGGATGCAGAATTTGATCTGCAATACCCCGGTATTGGCGCTTTGAGCCTGCTCCGTCAGCGGATGTGTCGACTTCGCGGCTGTTGCGGAGGTTGTTCAATGTGCCGTCCCAAAGCCCAATCCGGGCTTTGATGCTGCGGCGTGCAGCACGCAGAGCCCGCTCCCGCCGATCCGGCGCATTCGTGACCAAATCCTCGATCAACTCGCGTCCCATCGGGCCGTGGCTGTCGCCATCAAGTTCGATGTGCCGATCGATGTAGTAGATGAAATGTCGCAATCGATCGTCATTGCGCTGGGCGCCATAAAGCGCGTTGAGAAGTCGGCGAAACATGTCTGGGATAATGTCTTCGCGGCCATAGAAGAACGCCGCCAAGACCTCTTCGGTCGAACCCGAATTGGCGAGAGACATCGTATGCGCAACAAAGGCTTGCACGTGCGGCGCCGCATCGATCTGCGCCAGGGCCATTTGTACCGGCACACCGACCTTCGCAAGCGAGCAAAACCTGTCGAATTGCAGGGTGCTGGCGCCAACCTACGCCATGGCACGACGGTAGAGCTCGAGGTGGCTGATATAGGATCCATCGGGATCGAGATCCGTCTCCTCACCAATAACGATTTCATTGATGAGCCGCGCGGCTCGCGCATTGTCCGCCGGGAACCACGGCACTCTGATGCACGTCATGTCCTGCTGAAGCCGTTTCAGCAGCGACATGAAATCCCATACTGCAAAGACGTGATCTTGCATAAATCGCCGGAGGTCGGCGACGCAAGCCACGCGTGTATAGATAGGATGATCCAGCAGCGCGATGCGAAGGCTGTCAAGATCATAGTCGTCGTATGTCGTCATCCCGATGCTCCGGGTCGTGGGTGATTTCCGGGCTGCCCACCCGACAAAGTCAGTGGCCCGGTCCTCAAGACTCCGGCAAATGAGAGTGCAGCCGGCGCAGCTCAATCGCTGCAAATTTGATTGGCCAATGCGAGGGATTCATGAATAGCCTGCCCGCTACTAGGTTTGTCACCTCGCGGATGCGCGGGCACGACGGCCATGCAGGTAGCGCATCGCCGGTGCGCGCGGAGGAGGGAGGGACGGATGATGCGCCCGAATGCTGGTCTCGCCTCGGCGTATTCACCTGGCCGCGAACGGGTAGTCGAGCGAGCTTTTGGCCGGGGTAGCCTCGCCAGCGGTGCGCAGCATGTCGATCAGGGCACGCAGCGCGGCCGGCACCTGTCGATGGCCTGGATAATAGAGGAAGAACCCCTCGAAGGACGGCGACCAGTCCTCCAGCACGCGGACCAGCTGCCCGGAGCGCAGGAATGGGTCGGCGACAGCCTCGATCGCGTAGGCGATTCCCAAGCCGTCGACGGCGGCGCGAACCGCTAGATCGGTATCGTTGACGATGATCCGGCCATTAACGGAAATCTGCCATGCCTTGCCGTCCCGCTCGAGGGGCCACTCGAACATGGCGCCATCTGCCGCGCGGCGATATTGAACGCAGCTGTGGCAGGAGAGATCATCGGGAGTATGCGGCGGGTGCCGCCTTGCGAAATACCCTGGTGCGCCTACCACGGCCACCTTCATCGGCCCGATCACCCGAACGGCGATCATGTCCGTGGCCGCCCAGTCTCTCGGACCAATCCCGGCATCAAACCCCTTTGCGACGATATCGGCTGGTGCCGCATCGGCGTGGAGTTCGAGCTGGACCTCGGGAAAGGTCGATAGAAAACGGGCCCAGACCGGGGCGACAGTCGCGAAACTGGCGAGATGGGCGACATAGAGCCGCAGGCGTCCACGGGGGTGGCCCTGCTCGCTCTTGAGGTCGTCCAACCCCCGAGAAATCTGATCGACCGCCGGCCGCAGCCGGTCGAGCAGCCGCTGGCCTGCATCGGTCAGCGAAACGCTTCGCGTCGTGCGGTTCAACAGGCGGACCCCAAGACGCTCCTCGAACTTCCGCATCATATGGCTAAGCGCCGAGGGGGTAACGTCGATACGCGACGCCGCCGCCCGGAAGCTGAGATCATCGGCAACGGCAACGAAGGCGGTCAGATCGGCCAGGTCGGCGCGGCGCATTGCTGAATTCCTCTCATCACCTAATGCACAAAATATTCGATTTGATTTGGGCCATTGGGCAACACATTGAAGGGTCAGAGCCGCGTCCCGCTGTCACAGACGCGTGATATGCGGCCGGTACAAAGGACTCATCAATGCAACAGTTAAGCGAATATAGAGCCCGGTCCAGGATCGGAAAGGTTCTGGGAGCTCTGTTGTGTGTTGCCGCGCTCAGCCAGCCAAATCCCGCCTACGCTCAGATGCATGGCGGTGGCGGAGGTTTCCATGGCGGTGGCGGGTTCCACGGCGGCAGATTCGGCGGGTTTCACAGCGGTGGCGGGTTCCATGGCCGCAGATTCGGCGGATTTCACGCAGACCGGTTTCACGACGGCCGGTTCCGCGGCGGTTTCTTCGGCTTTGGCTTTGGCCCGTATTATGGTTACCCGTATTACAGTTACCCGTATTACGGCTACGACTATGGTCAACCTTATTCGCAGACGTGGTATTATTGCTCCGAGCCGGCCGGCTACTACCCGTACGTAAGCCAGTGCAACACCGGCTGGCAGACAGTTCCCGCCAGCTGACCTCTGGGTTCCTTCTGTAGGCTCCCGCCATTGGCCTCCGCCGTCGACGCAATCGAGCATTATCTCTTCCCGCACGAACGAGTTCGATAAATATCCGGTGGAAGCGGCCCATCTGAGGAAGGCCGACTCGCCCGAAGTCCCCACCATGCCGGCTTCTCGGGCGCGTCGGTGCTGCAACATCCCGGTGCCTGAGCTAAGACATAGCCACAATTAATGGCGGAGCCGCCGATGCCTCAGCTACTCGTCGCCGTGCCGGGGCGGCGGCGGCAGACGTTCGACGTCGCCCGCGACTTTCCTGGTCGGCATTATGCTGTCGGTGTCCATTACCGACGACGAGGGCGCTGCGCTCGCGCTGCATCGGCTGATTCGAGCAGGGCGTTCAGCAACACGGCGCAGCCGGCGGTGAGGTCTTCGGGTTTGGCGTCCTCGATCTCGTTGTGGCTGATCCCGCCGACGCAGGGGACGAAGACCATCGCCGTCGGTGCGATCCTCGCCATATAGACGGCGTCGTGGCCGGCGCCGCTGATGATGTCCTGGTGCGGTTGGCCCAGCGCCGCGGCGGCATCGCGCACCGCGGCGACCAGCGCCGGATCGAACGCGGTCGGCGGGAAATACCAGAATTCCTTGACCACGACTTCGAGCCCGCCGCTGGCCGCCGCCGCATCGTCGCAGGCCTGACGCAGCTCTCGGTCCATCTGGGTCAGGACCGTATCCTCGGGATGGCGGAAATCGACGGTAAGGAAAACCCGGCCGGGGATCGTGTTGCGCGAATTCGGGCTGACCTGGACAAAACCGACCGTGGCGCAGGCATAAGGCGCGTGTGCATGGCCGATCCGGTTCACTGCATCGATCATCCGTGCGGCGCCGACCAGC
This sequence comes from uncultured Alphaproteobacteria bacterium, assembly GCA_963785565.1. Lineage (GTDB taxonomy): Bacteria > Pseudomonadota > Alphaproteobacteria > ATCC43930 > CGMCC-115725 > AP-15. Next base: position 3,864 of record CAWAVV010000011.1, read on the forward strand.
GCGTCGCGCCGCCGCGGCATCGGCGTCGGCCCGGCATGCGCTTCCTGGCCGGTGACGGTGATCTCGTACCAGCGCTGGCCCTGCGCGCCGGTCACTACCCCGATCGGTTTCTTAGCCGCTTCGAGGATCGGCCCTTGCTCGATATGCGCCTCGAAATAGGCGGCAACCTTATGCTCGCCGTCCGTCTCGGAACCGGCGAAGCCGATCCGTTCGAGCTCGGCGCCGAGCGTAACGCCGCTAATATTGTCCGGCCGTTCGAGCCCATAGGCGAGATCGAACACCCCGGCGAACACCCCCGAGCCGACCATCGCCGGTGAGAACCGCGAGCCCTCCTCGTTGGTCCAGGCGACGATCTCGATCGGCGCCTCGGTCTCGTAGCCGAGATCGTTCAGGGTGCGGACGATCTCCAGCCCGGCCATTACCCCATAGGCTCCGTCGAACCGGCCGCCCGTCGGCTGGGTGTCGAGATGGCTGCCGGTCATGGCCGGCGCCAGGTTCGGGTCTCGGCCGAGTCGGCGGGCGAAGATGTTGCCGATCCGATCGACGGTGACGGTACAGCCGGCTTCCTCGCACCAGCGGATGAACAGCCGTCGCGCCTGACCGTCGAGATCGCTGGCGGCGAGCCGGCACACCCCGCCCTTTGCCGTGGCACCGATCTGCGCCAATTCCATCAGGCTCGCCCACAGCCGCTCGCCATTGACCTGAAGGTTGCGCATCACGTCCTCGCGGTTTCAGCTGATCGATAATAGCCTGCGGGCAGTCACCCAAAAAGAGATGTTAGATGTCGGATATGTTGGTGATATTGCTAATACAGCTAGCAATTGATGTTGACAATTTCGCACTACTCGTGTAAGGTTGAAGCTCATAAGCATCAGGAGACGGCGTTTGCTGCCAGCCGGCTTCCAGTTGTGGCGTTTGAGCGCGGATAGCAAGCTCGGACTCTGCTGCAATCCGGACGGGCTGTTCCTCGGCCGCACCCCGCTGATCGAGCACCGCGCTGGCTGCTATATCGCCCGCCCGCGATCGGAGCTCGAACGGCTCTTCAAAGGCTCTTCGGCCGGAGCCGACCTTGACCGGCTCTCGCGCGGGCTAAGCGTTGTCAAATCCGCGCTGGACGCGAGATTGCTCGACGGTCCATCCCTGTCCCAGCCCATGGACGCGATTACATTGGAAAAGGCCGTAGCTTTCTTCAGCGCTAGCCGCCTTCTTGGTGGGATCAAGGCCGGATTCCGCGATGGCGTTGGCAAGCGCCGTGCGTAGGTGCTGGTCTTTGGTAAAGTTCGCCCGTCGAAAGCGGTCGACGATCAGGTCACCATATTTCTGGAGGTCTCTCGGCACTCCTGCGGCCGTGAGATCGTATTGGTTGGCTGCGCCGCTCGTCGCGGCTGTAGTCTGCAGAACCCGTATGGCCGCGACGCGGGTCACCGGAAACGACGTGACATTAACCGCGCCGGATTGGTTTCCGCCGAGCAGTTGCAGGTTCCGACCGTCCGCGGCAAAGGCGGAAAAAAAGCCTACATGTCCGCTCGTCGCGGTTTCGGGTGATGGCGTCAGGACTACGACCGCCCCGACGGGTACGTCATGCGACCCTAGAGGAACGGTTTTCGAGCCCCAGACCGTCCAGTTAGCGGCTCGCGCTGCGCCCGCCGGCACGGGATTGTTGCTCGTTCTCATGCAGAAAGCCGCGAAAGCACCGCACCATGCCGGTATCGTAGCCCCGACACTTTGTGGGACGGCGGCAAAATAGGATCTGATTTTATCTGGTGCGGTTGCCTCGCTAACCCCCGGCGGCCTGCTCCGCCTGAGCAACCTGAAACCACGGCGCGGTGCCGGCATTGTCGCCGGACGGCAGCTCGTCGGGCGCTAGAGTTTTGATTTTGTCGAACGCTGCGTCGAGTGCCGCCGCCAGCACCGCTTCGGTGGCGGCGACGAAGGCGGCGATCGTCATCGAGCCGTTAATTTGGCTTAGCTGAGCGCGACTAACAATCGGCGCGATCGACGCCGGGCTGGCAATATCCGACAGTGGCTTGTTTGAATCCGTCTCGTTTTTGCGGATGGCAACGGCCGTTGCGACATCCGTCAAATACGCGTGGAATAGGTCAAGATAGCTGGGGACAAAAGGTTCGGCATCACCGCCCGGAGCGTCGTCGGCTTTCCACGCATCCGCAAACGCTTTACCGGCGGCGTGCATCGAGAATCCCGCGGCGTAGACCTGAGTCATCGGGTAGATCACATCCGCAAGCTGGTACAGGCTATGGGTTTGTAATTCGCTGTTGAGAAAGTCGATCCACTCTGTCCGGGATAACCGGAACGGCCCAGTGCAGAACGGGTCGGAAAAGACGGTCTCTGTCATGCTGGTCTCGATGATCGCGCGGGCGATCAGGAAATCGGCGGTTATGAAATTAGGCGTGACAGCAGGGTCGGCGTTAAGCTGCCGGTCAACTAGCGTACATTGCCGGACGAACATCTCTGGGTCGAGCGGAGCGGGGGCCGGATCGGGCACCGGTTTTCCAGCCGTCCTCATTACCCAGCCGTCGATGGTCTGCTGCGGCCGCAGGCAGACATTTACCCATTCCACCTGATGATCGTCGGTGAATTTCTTGCCCGTAGCAAAGAGCGTGCCGCTCTGAACATCAAGTGTCGCGGCATCTACACTTGGTGTCGCCTTCACTGTCGTCAAATCATTGAGTTCGAAAGCCATCAACTGCCCCCGAAGAGTATGTTGACCAAATCTTTGGTAAGTTGGTTTGAAAGCGCACTGTCGGTCAGAACCAACTGGCCCGCTAGCGCTTTGCGAAGCTCGGGGATGCGGCTTCTCACCTCGGCCACGCTTGCGTTCGAGGCCAGCTTTGGCTCGGCAAGTTTCTGGTCCATGGCATCGATCAGCGCCGGAGAATTTATATCTTTCGGGGGCCCGGTGCCAACTCCCCTTTGGAAGTTGATTTCATAAGTGTTTTCGAAGCGTGACCTCTGGCAGTCCGGCTGCCCGAGCAGAAAGGTGATTTCCGACGAGGTGAGCCGGCCAGTGGCCGAGGGCATCGACTTTCCGGCCTCGAAATGGTGCCACTGCTGGAAGGCCTTGATGCGCGCCGTCGTGCTCGCGGCCCCCGCGCTGCTGATCTCGCGCGGCGCGACGCACAACGCACCGAAAATTCTGTCAACCTGACGCGGGCTCTACTGAACGCTCGGGTCTTCGAGGAACGGGCGAAAGTTCGCCGCGACCGGCGGCACCACCGTAATTCGACGCTGGACCTGCTCTTGCGGCTTCTCGTGCACCGGGGCAGTGACAGAGGGCGGCAGCAGAATAGTAGCGGGTGCTGCTAAAGCGGCTGCCTTTGGCGCCTCGCTAGGTATCGCGACAGATTTAGCGCCGCTAGCGGCGTTGTTGATGTTCGCCTCGATCGCTGCTGGCGAGCACTGCGTTAGGTACCCCTGCAATGCGATCAGCGTGTCCGGTCGCGTATTTATCTTCGATGCGTCAAATTGGTCCAGATAATTCTTACGTCCCTGCAGAGCGACATTACGTAATGCCGAAGGTTCGATCGTAAAGAGAACAGAATTTACGCTGGCGTCAAATAAGCTGGTTGCCAGGCCAAAGGCAGCAGCAGTGATCGCGATTGCCTTGACGCTGACCCCCGATAGGCCCATTATAGAGCCGGTTGCTGCAGCAGCCGCTGCGAGATCTTGCCGGCCTGCGCGCTGTTCGCGGTTGAAGCGGAACAGCGCGTCTAGATACTGGTCGCATTGACGGCCGATTTCATAAATTCCGGCCCTCGTGACCAGAGACCATTTCTCGTTGTAAGGCGGGACGTAAGTACCCGGCGGGAAGCCGGCCCCCTGGATGAGATCACTCACCAGTTGGTTTTGAGCTACGACGGTGGCGCTGACGTTCAGTTGCTCCAAGGTGGGGCGCACGCCCTGAATGCTGACGGTGTTCGGGTCGGTCTGGTCACGGATCAGACCGCATCCGGAAACAAGAAGCGCGAAACATGTGGCGAGCCAAATTCTCGTCGGAAACCAATTCGAACTCCTCATCACAGGAGCCCTCCAAGCGCGAGAGATCTGACAGCGTGCGCGCACGCGCCGAACGGCACGGCTCACAGGATCGATCGAGTTTCCGATCCTCCTATAGAGATCGCATTAGGAGGATAGCGTTAGATCAACCAGGTATCAACTAGAGATTGATAGGTACGTAGACCCGTCGTCCACGCCGATTTGCGGCATGCGCTACAGTTTTAAAAATCAAAGGCGGGTCGGCAGCGGCCGATGGGCATCGGCGGGAGCTGGCGCGGATGACACCGCAACTGCCCAGGGAGCCGGTTTGGGGCTGGACGCTAGATATAATTAATACGATTTCGGAAGGCCTAGCACGCGCTCGGCGATGTGCGACAGGATCAGTTGCGGGCTGACCGGCGCGATGCGGGCGATCTGGATTTCGCGGAAATAGCGCTCGACGTGGTATTCGCGAGCATAGCCCATGCCGCCATGGGTCATTATCGCGGTCTCGCAGGCGCGGAACCCGGCCTCGGCGGCGCAGTATTTGGCGGCGTTGGCCCACGCTCCGACCATGCTGGCCTCCTCGCCGTGGTCATAGGCGGCGGCCGCGCGCAGCACCATCAGCTCCGCGGCTTCGAGCTCGATCCAGCGTTCGGCGAGCGGATGCTGGATCGACTGGTTCTGGCCGATCGGGCGGCCGAAGACGACCCGCTCGCCGGCGTAACGCGCGCCGCGCGCCAGGGCGGCGCGGCCGAGCCCGACTGCTTCCGCCGCGATCAATATGCGCTCTGGGTTCATCCCGTGCAGGATGTAGTGAAATCCCTTGCCCTCCTCGCCGATACGATCTTCGACCGGCACTTCGAGCCCATCGATGAACAAGAGGTTCGAGTCGACCGCCTTACGACCCATTTTCGGGATCTCGCGCACCTCGACCTTGCTGCGGTCGAGATCAGTATAGAACAAAGTCATGCCGAGCGAGGGCCGCGCGACTTCTTCGATCGGCGTAGTGCGCGCCAGGATCAGCATCTTTTCGGCGACTTGGGCGGTCGAAATCCAGATCTTGCGCCCCGACAGCACATAATGGCCGCCGCGGCGCATGGCTCTTGTCTTGAGTCGCGTCGTGTCTAGCCCGGCATCCGGCTCGGTCACCGCGAAACAGGTCTTCTCGTCACCGGCGATCAGCGGCGGCAGAAAGCGCTGCTTCTGCTCGTCGGTGCCAAAGACCACGACCGGGTGCAGGCCAAAGATGTTCATGTGGATCGCCGAGGCGCCGCTGAAACCGGCACCGGATTGGGCGACCGCCTGCATCAGTACCGCGGCCTCGGTGATGCCGAGCCCGCTGCCGCCATAGGCTTCCGGCATGGCGATGCCGAGCCAGCCCGCCTTGGCCGTCGCTCGATGAAATTCGTGGGGGAAGCTGCCCTCCTCGTCCTTTTTCAGCCAATAGTCGTCGCCGAAGCCCTCGCACAGCCTGGCGACCGCGGCGCGGATCTCCTGCTGGTCCTTCGTCAACGTGAAGGTCATGGCCCTCTCCGCCCCCGCGGCACTCGGATCATATGAAGCGATGCCATCTGTGATGTCCAAGCGTTTTCGACAGGTTAGATCTCCAGCGAACCCTGCTGCAATTCCGGAAAGCTACAAAACCGGCACACGAAGCATTCGTTATCAATGCAATGATTCCGCTAAGTGTGGCATGAAGGGGGTGATCGGTCGGTTAGGATCGCCCCGACTGCTGTTCTTTCTATTCGTTCATTTCCAAACTGAGAAGCGGTATCCGATGCGCTGGTGTATCGAGCGCCGATTGCCCGGTGCGACCCTTTTGAGTGCTCTGCTGGCCGGCATCATTCCTGACAGCGCGCTGGGCCAAACTGCCACGTCAGCGGGTACGCCGCCGATCGGACCGGTCATATCCTGGCCAGGCGCATTTGTCGGCGCGCAGATTCTAGGCTCCCTGGGCGATGTCAGCACAACTGAGACCACCGCCGCGACCGGCGCCTTGTTCCACCATTTTGATGCGTTCGCCAGCGGATTCGGCGGTGGCCTCGACTTTGGTTACAATTGGCTGCCGTGGGGAGTAATTGGCTCGTGGGCGTGATCGCTGATATCGATTTTCTCAGTGATTCCGACGGTCATGTCTTTAGCACGACGGATAATCTAATGGCATCCGGACAGCTGCGGGTCGGAATCCTCGCGGCCCCCGACCTGCTCTGGTACGGGCAAACCGGCATCAATCTTGCCAGGGAGAACCTCAAGATCGATTTCGGCGGGCCGATCACCGAGCAGAGCGGGGTCGCCCCCGGCTACGCAATCGGGGCGGGGGCGGAATGGGCGCTTCCGGTTTCGCCGCCGCCGCTTTTCGCGGCGTCATCTTTGTTCGTCGAATATCAGCATATCTGGTGGAGCAGCGGGATGTTGGACGTCCCGGCCGCGGCACCGTCGCTCAATTTCAACTGGCAGCGCGAGAGCAACACGATCAAAGCCGGATTGCGCTTCCATTTCTGACCCGCCGATTTCTGTTACCGTTTGCGAACGACCGAAGCGCTCTCCCCCCTTTCGGTACCGCTTTAAAAGCTTGTATCCTGGGCTCGGCAGAAGGTGCCGGCGCGGGCCATCTCTTATATTCTGCTAGAAGCCGCCGGCGGAGCATAGATTGCCTCTCGACATCCTGCCCAGCGTCTGTCCGCATGACTGCCCAAGCGCCTGCGCGCTGGAGGTCGAGCGGATCGATGGAACGCGCATCGGGCGGGTGCGCGGGGCCATCTCCCAGACTTACACGCGGGGCGTCGTTTGCGCCAAGGTCGCCCGCTATGCCGAGCGCCAGCATCACCCCGACCGGCTGTCCCAGCCGTTACGCCGGGTTGGCGACAAGGGCGTCGGACGCGCTGCCTTCGCGCCGATTTCCTGGGGGGACGCCCTCTACGAGGTTGCCGAACGGCTGACCCGCGCCGCCCGGCATCACGGCTCCGAGACGGTGTGGCCATATTACTACTCGGGGACCATGGGGATAGCGCAGCGCGATGGCATCAACCGGCTGCGCCACACGATGCGCTATTCGCGCGAGGATCTGACGATCTGCAATGCGCTGACGGATGCCGGGTGGCTTGCCGGGATCGGAGTCAAGCGCGGGGTCGACGGAAGGGAGATTGCCAAATCGGACCTGATTGTGGTGTGGGGCGGCAACCCGGCGTCGACCCAGATCAATGTGATGGCCCATATCGCGGCCGCGCGGAAAGAGCGCGGCGCCAAGCTCGTCGTCATCGACCCCTACCGTACCACCACCGCCGAGGCCGCCGATCTGCATCTCGCCCCGCGGCCCGGCACCGATGGCGCGCTCGCCTGCGCGGTCATGCATATTTTGTTCGCGGAGGGCTTGGCCGACCGCGACTACATCGAGCGCTATACCGACAACCCCGCCGGGCTCGAAGCGCATTTGGCGACCCGCGGCCCTGCCTGGGCGGCGGATATTACCGGGCTCGGGGAGGGGGAGATCATCGATTTCGCCCGCCTCTATGGCCAGACCAAGCGGAGCTACATCCGCGTCGGCTATGGCTTTTCCCGCTCGCGCAATGGCGCCGCACAGGTGTTTGCGGTGACTTGCCTGCCGGCTGTGACCGGCGCCTGGCAATACGAGGGTGGCGGCGCGCTTCAGTCGAACCATGGCTTGGTCCCACTCGACCGCACCCTGATCGAAGGGCTCGATGTTCTCGATCCGGCAACCCGCATCCTCGACCAGTCGCGGATCGGCCCGGTGTTGACCGGCGACCGGCGCGATCTCGGCGACGGGCCGCCGGTCACCGCGCTGTTCGTCCAGAATACCAACCCGATGGTCGTCGCCCCGGAATCGGGTCTCGTCCGACAAGGCTTCGCCCGCGACGACCTGTTCGTCTGCGTCCACGAGCAGTTCATGACCGAGACAGCGGCAATGGCCGACATCGTGCTGCCGGCGACGACCTTTCTCGAGCACGACGATTTCTACACCGCCGGGGCCCATACCTATCTCCAAGTCAGCCGCGCGATCCTGCCGCCCCACGGCGAGTGCCGGTCGAATCACGACGTGATCCGCGCCCTCGCTCAGCGCCTCGGCGCCCGTCATCTCGGGTTTGAGCTGAGCCCGCTCGAGCTGATCGAACGCACTTTGCGGGCGAGCGGGCTGCCCGGCGTCGAAGATTTTCCAGATGATGGCTGGCTTGATTGCTGCCCGCCTTTCGAGACTGCGCATTTTCTCGACGGGTTTGGCCATGCCGACAGAAAGTTTCATTTCCGCGCCGATTGGGGATCGGTAGGCCGGGATCATAGCCGGCTGCCGGTCTTCCCCGATCATGTCGCGGTTATCGACGATGGCGACCCCGAGCGGCCCTTTCGCCTCATCGCCGCCCCCTCGCGCTCGTTTCTGAATACGAGCTTCAACAATACGCCATCCAGCATCGCTCGCGAGGGCAGGCCAACCGCCCTCGTCCATCCCGCGGCATTGGCCGGGCTTGGTATGGCCGACGGCGACCGGGTGCGGATCGGCAATGGGCACGGCAGCGTCGTCGTCCACGCCCGCGCCTTCAATGGGCTGCAGCGGCAGGTCGTGATCGTCGAGGGAGTTTGGCCCAACCATGCGTTCGAGGAGGGTATCGGGATCAATCTACTGACCAGCGCCGATCCCGGATTGCCACGGGGCGGTGCTGTGTTCCACGATACCTCGGTCTGGCTCGGCCCGGCGTGAGGGGCACGGATGAGCGATGACAAGAAAGGGCTTCCGACCGAATCGCACTCGGCTGAAGTCGCGGAGTTTCTCGAAAAACTGAAGAGTGCGCCGGCGCGAGCGGGTAGCGGACGCGGGCGGCTGATCTTCGCGCTGGACGCCACCGCCAGCCGCGAGCCGACCTGGGACCGCGCCTGCAAGATCCAAGGCGAGATGTTCGAGGCGACGGCCACGTTGGGCGGGCTCGAGATCCAACTCGTCTTCTATCGCGGTTTCTCGGAGTGCAAGGCCAGCCGCTGGATGACGACAGCAGGCGAATTGCATCGGGTCATGCGCTCGGTCTTTTGCGTCGGCGGCGAGACCCAGATCGAGCGGGTGCTTACCCACGCCATCCGCGAGACCGGGAAGCGCCGGGTCAACGCCCTCGTCTTCGTCGGCGATGCGATGGAGGAAAAGGTTGACCGGCTGTGCCGGCTAGCCGGGGAACTCGGGCTGCTCGGGGTGCCGATCTTTATCTTTCACGAAGGCCGCGACCGCACTGCCGCGGCGGCGTTCAAACAGATGGCCGGTCTGTCGCACGGCGCCTATCTGAGCTTCGATCTCGCCAGCGCCGAGCGCCTCAAAGAGCTGCTAGCGGCCGTCGCCGTCTACGCCGCCGGGGGATATCGCGCGCTGGCCGCCTATGGCGAGGGCAAGGGAGGCGAAGTGTTGCGGCTAACCGCGCAGCTGCGCAACTGACGGGCGGCGATGCTGTTCCTGCTCGGCGGATTCGCGGTCCTCGGCGGGTTCCTGCTGCTGGTCTATCTGTTCGCCAACGCCGATCCGGCAAGGCTGGCGCGCAATCTCAAATGGTCGGGTATCGCGATCGCGGGCGTGGCGGTACTCGCGCTGGTGCTCCTCCCACCGGCGCGGGAGTTCGCGGCATTGCTTTTTCCGCTCGCCATGTCGATGCCGCTGTTGTCTCGGATCCGCAGCTTTATCGACCGCCACCGCTCCCCGGCCGGGGGCCAGACCTCGACGGTGACCACCGCTTTTTTGCGCATGAGCCTCGATCACGACACCGGCAGCATGAGCGGTACCGTCTTGCGTGGCCAGTTTGGCGGGTTGCGGGTCGAAGAGCTCGGCGTCGGGGATCTGCTGGCGCTGCTGCGCGAATGCCGGGCCGAGGACGAGGAAGGCGCGCGTCTGCTAGAAGCCTATCTCGATCGCCTCCACCCCGATTGGCGAGACGAGCTCGCCGGCGGACTCGGCGGCGGTGGGGCCAGGGGCGGCGGCGGGCGACCGACAAGCGGCGATATGACCATCGAGGAAGCTCACGCGATCCTGGGAGTGAAGCCCGGGGCCACCCCGGACGAGATCAGGGAAGCTCATCGCCGGCTGATGGTCAAATTGCACCCCGACCACGGCGGCTCGGATTATCTGGCGACCAAGATCAACCGCGCACGCGACGTGCTGCTCCGTGCCCGATAGGCCTGGAAACTTGCGATCTGTACGGTGTGATCTGAAAACTCGCCCCCGGAAGTCGCGCATGTGACCGTTGCGTAAGGCACGGCGGGGCTGCGTCTCGATGCCGATATCCTGCCGTTGGGGCGGCACCCAGATCGACCGCAACCCGCGGCTGCGCAAACTGCTCGACGACAACGGCAAGAGCGTGGTTTTCGAATTTTATCGCAAAACCGGCCGCTTCCAGGCCAATCATCATGTAATCGTGCAAAACCGCATCCTGCGCGAACACCCGTGGGTTGCGCTCGAACTCTACGACGCCTTCCGCCGATCGAAGGAAATCGCGTACGAACGCGCGCGGCGCTACGAGGCGACGCGGGTGTATTTTCCCGGCCAGAACTTCGCCGAGCAGCGGGCGATCGTCGGCGGCGACCCCTACCCGCTCGGCCTCGCCGCGATGGGCCGCAATATCGAGCGCGCGATCCAAGGTTCGCTGGAGCAGGGATTACTGACCAAACCGCTGGCGCTCGACGAGATTTATTATCGCACGACCCTGAAAACGTGAAGGCAGCTCCCTCAATAGGTCACATAGGCGATCTTCCTGCTGCTGTGCTGTACACCTCTCCGATCTGCTCGAAATAAAAGCAGCGCCGCCGCGGGGGACGGCGCTGCCGGTGGCGGTCCGCTCCCAGGGTTATTCGGCGGCGGCGCGGGTCGGGGTTTGCGCCGCGGCGAGCACGGCGGCGGCTTGTTTGGCGACGCGGGTGCCCTCGAAGAATTTGGGGTTCTGCGTGCCCCACAGGCGCACCGCGTTGGCGAAGGTAAAGTCGCGGAAATCGCCCGATGTGATGTGGCCGTCTTCGACCAGCTCATAGGCCTCGGGCAACGGATCGCGCATGTCGATCACATCGAAATGGCCGATATCCGAGCTGAAGATCGCATTCAGCCGGGACCCGAACGGGTTGTTGCGGCCGAAAGCGGTGGCGTTCATCCGGTCGTCGGCCTCGCAGCCGAAATAGTAAGGCTTGGCGTAGAGATCGACCCAGTCTTCCTTGCGGGTGATCTTGCAGGCCGAGAAATCGTCGATGTTCTCGATCCCGCCGGTCAGATAGGCCTGTTCGGGGTCGGGCAGACCGCCGCGCTCGCGCAATGCCGCGGCGATGTCGTCATAGCCGTATTTCTCGACCAGGCTCAGCAATTTGGCGCGGTCGAGCTTGTCCGGGTGCATGCGCTCGAGCGCCGTGGCGCTGCGCCGCTCCCAATGCTCGATCAGATCGCCGAACAACTGGCTGGCCCAGCCGACGCCGCCTTCGAGAAAGGCGAAACGCAGCTCCGGGAACCGTCGGGTAACGCCGCCGAGGAAAATCGCCTTGGCGGTCGCATGCCCGGCGGCGGCGAAATGGCCGATATGGCTGTAGACGAAATTGGTCGGAGACAGCCGCAGGCCCTGGTTCAGGCTGGCGCTGTGGAAGGTCGGCGCGATCCCCACTTCCACGCATTTCGCCCAGACCGGATCGTAATCATAGTCGCTGTCGATGCCGAGCACGTCGTACCACACCGCAAAGCGCGCGGTCTCGGGGTCGTTGCCCGCTGCCGCCGGCACTTTGCGGGCCATGTTGCTGCCGAACATGCCGACTTTCGAGCCCAATTGCCTGGTGACGAATTCGAGCTCGGCGATCGCCTCTTCGGGGGTGTGCATCGGGATGATCGCCGCCGGGGTCATCCGATCGCCGAGGCCGGAGAAGTAATCGGCCGAGACGATGTTGTAGGCGCGGATCACCGCGCGGCGGGTGGCGTCGTCCGCAATCCGTGGAAAGCGCAGCCCGGCGGTCGGGTAGATGATCGCGAAATCGAGGCCGATCTCATCGAGCCGGTCGTAGAGCAATTTCGGCATCATCGCGGTGGCGCGGTCGAGCGTGTTTTCCGCCTGGCGGGCCCAAAAGGCCGACTGCCCGACGCGCTTGCGCCGCCGCTCGGCAACCGACATCGAGAGCAACTCGCGGGTCGTCCCCATCGCCTTCAGAAAGCCGTCCGCGGCCAGATCGCCGCCCACCTTGCGCATCTTTTCGCTGAACACGGGATCGTATTCGACCCAATGCCCGTCGCCGTCGACGATCGGATGGTCGATTTTCGAACGGACCTGCTCGGGGGTCATGTGAGCGCTCATTGTCTGCTCCGGAGAAGTGACTGCTGCCGCGCGCCGTATCCTGAGCCGACTGACAATAAGCGCCAACTATGATTTGTTGCGGAGGTCTGCACGGGACGCATGCATGACCCTATAAAACCGGCCCAATGCGGCCGATGGAACGCGATTTAACGTCGCCTTGCGCGGACTTGATCCGCGTATCCACGTCTTCGTGCCGATCATCCAAAGTCTGGATGCCCACGGTCAACCTCCCGCGCTGAAGGCCCACGGGTCGAGCCGCGCGGCATCCGGTTGAGGCAAAATGAGCTGCATGCACCGGACTCAATATTGCCTCAGATCCCGCCCCCCGACCTGACCCAGCCACCCATGCCTTTCTCTTGCTCGGCCGCGCCGGTTTCCCAGACGTGGGTGCCCGGAACAAGTCCGGGCACGGGGTTCTCGAGATTGTGTCAGCATTCGTAACCACCGCTCCGATGCTATCGTCACTTCTAAGCCGGACAGCCGTGGTTACGCGCTGCCAAGAAACGGGCGAGCCGATAGTCCCACCTTTGCAGCCGAAGAAGCTTTCCCGGACAGCCCTGCGATGCCGCCAGGGCCGCTCACCCCGCCCGGATGACAATGCAGCGACGCCTGATCGCGAGCGGCGGGTGAGGCAGGGAAACGCTGAAGCAGGAGCGTCAAGGTACAATCTTTCATTGAGAAGATAAAGACAGGCTGCTGGTTCTGCAGCAAATCAGCAGCTAGTGGTACGGATCAGACACTTGGTGCCGGTACCCGGCGTCGAGATTGCTTTGCTGCGCTCGCAATGACGTCGTAAGTGGTTGTCATTGCGAGGAGCGGAGCGACGAAGCAATCTCGATGTTATGTCCCGGTTTCTCTTCCTCGTCCCTCCCGCGAAACCGGGGGTCCAGGGGCCGTTGGTACGGTGTTAGCTGCCCCCTGTTCAAGCCAGGGGCAGGCTCTGGGTGCCCGCTTTCGCGGGCATGACGAAAAAGGAGGACGGGTACCAAGCGTCAAATTCGCACCACTAGGGATCCCGCTGTGGTTGCCGACCTTGCCGATCCGCAGCCATCCGACCGGGTTTCCCAGATAGCCGCTTCCAGCAATGGCCACGCGGCCATCGTCCGGCTGTTTTTCCTGTTATTTGCAGCGAAACATCAGCTACAGCTCCCACTCTTCCGGCCATGCCAGCCGCCGCCGTCAGCCACCACCGAGGCGCGGACATATCATGTGATCGTGGCAATTTTGTCGTCCACCCATGCGAGCGGCGACGTTCCGGCCCTTCGCGCCCTTTCCACGTGATAATCGGGTTCATCACTTAGAGAAGGTCGCAAAATGCCCCTTTGCCGATTTTCGCATCCGCGATTAGACGAGCTGGGGGATTTCGGTGATCTCGTAGCGGATTTTGCCGCACTGGCAGCCACCGGTCTGTGGCAGGTTCATGTTGGCTCTCTCCCCAGGACGTGCTCAGGCCTTCGGTTGCAGAAACGTGCCGTATTGCTTGCTGGCGGCGACCGCGGCGGCGGCCTGTTCAATGACACGCATCGCCGCCATCATGGGCCACGGCCCAAGGCTCACCCGCCGAACACCGACGCGCGCGAGATCCGGGATTTCGGGAACACCTTGCGTCACCATGATGTTGACCGGCAAAGGCGTGAGTAGAGCGAACTTCTCGATGAGCACGAGGTCGGTGAGGCCGGGCACAAAAATACCGTCAGCACCGGCATCGGCATAAGCCTTTGCACGCTTTGCCGCTTCATTGAGGCATTCATCCGGCGATCCGAATTTCAGCAGAAACGGATCGGTTCGCGCATTGATGAACAGACGAATTCCGAGTTTTTGCGCAGTTTCTCGCACTGCTTTGATCTTCGCTGCATGCTGATCGGGACTGACGAGTTGCCGCTTTCCCCCGGAGAGCCCGTCTTCGATATTGATCCCTATCGCGCCGGCCTTCAGAATCTCGGTCACCGACGCCGCCGCGGCGTCCGGCGTGTCGCCGTATCCTGCCTCCAGATCGATTGACACTGGCACCGACACAGCCGCGGTCATCCGCGACACCAGACCTGTCACCATATCCAACGGGACATCTTCCCCGTCTGCGTATCCAAGGGCGGACGCGACCGCCCAACTACTGGTCGCAACGGCCGGAGAAGTGTTCGCGATCGCCTTGGCGGTGGCGACGTCCCAGGTGTTGAACAGGATGAGCGGATCCCCCTTCCTGTGAAGTCCGTGAAACGTCTCGGCGTACTGCTGCTGCGTCGTGGCATCCATCGCGCGCACTCCTGCGAGAACGGTCCTCGTGCCAAGCGAGGGCTGGGATTGCGCTAGGGCGATGTGACCACGAAGCCGGCGCGCGGAAAATGGACACAGACCTCGCCAATCGCGGGATCGCTGCGCCGGATGACGATCTCATGTATGCCCGACGTAACCAATTCGCCGATGACAGGATCGCGTCCGGTATCGTCCGGAGTAACGCTGACGACTTGGCCAGGCTTCCGGCCGATGGGATCTTTCGCGTCAGTGGATGCTTTAGCGATTGAGGTAGCGGTTCTGGCCACATCGAGCGCTTGTTCGGAGGTCATTGGGCTCCGTCTGCCGTGGCCGATTGCGGCAACCCGCTCGGCCCAGCTCAGCAGCCTTGGAAAGCCATCGAGCGGCGCGGCTGTTAGTCCGAAATTTTGTTTCAAGAACCAAATCGGATGGTAGGCGGCGAGGTCGGCAAGGCTAGCGGCGGAGCCCTGCAAAAATGATCGACTGTCAGCCAGGCTCTGGTCTAGCCAATCGAAATGCGCGCGCAGCTGATCGAGCAGGTTCGGCACTGCCGCCATCATTGCGGCGGGGTCTATATTTCGGCCGGAGAATTTGGCTCGGTCTTCAAGAAATCCCTCGGGCAACGCGTCGGGCTTCTTCGCGAATGCCATGCTGACAGCTGGGCTGAACGTTGTCTTCTCGGCCCACCAGGCAAGCGCGTCGGCCGCGCCGCGGCCGGCTGGATAAAAGCTCGGGGTGGGGTGCCGGCGCTCGAGTTCGCGCATGATCAACTGGCTATCGCAATAGATGTCCGCGCCGATCTGCAACACCGGCGTTTTACGGTAGCCTCCTGTCAGCGCCGTCAGGTCGGGTTTTGGCATAATCACGGGGATCTCCACCGATCCCCATGCCAGGCCCTTGAGACCAAGACCAATCCGAACTTTCTCCGAATAGGGAGAGATCTCGTAGTGGTGCAGGATGATATCGGTCATCGAGACGGCCTCGTTTTGGGATAGTGCGTCCCCTGGATATCAAGTGCGGGTATCGGACCAGCAAGCGATAGATTTGGTGGGTAGGTTTAGCTGCGCTAAACTCGCATCATGATCAGACGCTTCGCGCTGCTGCAGACGTTCGTCGCCGTGGCGCGCGCCGGAAAGATGAAGCGAGCCGCCAATGAGTTGGCGTTGACGCCGGGCGCGGTCAGTCAACGCATTCGCCAGCTTGAGGAGGTGGCTGGACGCCGGCTGTTTAATCGGGTCCCCGCTGGTGTCGAACTCAACGCTGCCGGTGAAGCCATGTTTACCGCGCTTGCCGAGCCCCTTCGTGCGATCGAAGCGGTCGATCGCGAACTCGGCGGCCCGTCATCGAGCCGTGTGACGATGAGTACGATGCCGTCATTCGCGGCGACTTGGCTGGTGCCACGACTCGCGATGTTCGCGCAACGTTATCCCGATATTGAAATTGCCGTGGAGACGGGCACCCGCCCGGTCGATCTGAGGCGAGAGCCGATCGATTTGGCAATCCGGCATGGGTTGGGAAAGTACCCTGGCTTTGAAGCCACTTGGCTCGTTGCTCCCGAACTCATTGTCGTCGCGAGCCCCGACCTGCTTAAAGACCGTGCCCCCCTCAAGGGGCCGGCCGATTGCCTGGCATTTCCTCTGCTCCACGACTTCAATCGCCAGGACTGGCCACTTTGGTTCGAGGCCCATGGCGTAGCCGCGCCGAACTGTAAAAAGGGCTCAGCGTTTTCGGAAAGCCACCTGGTTGTGCGCGCGGCTGTCGCCGGACAAGGGTTGGCGCTAGTGCGGGATATTTACGCCGAGGACGACCTTCGATCGAAGAAGCTGGTAAAGCCGCTCACGGTGAATTGGCCTGTGCAATTCGCTTATTACGTGGTCGCGACATCCGAAACGCTGCAAAAGCCTGCGGTCCGGCGATTTAGGGATTGGTTAATCGAAGAGGCGCGACACGAAATCTCGTCGGCCACCTGACGATGGTCCTCGCCGAAAGAATTCCGAACGGGTTGGTAATTGACGTCGGGGAGCGCCTTAAACGCCTCCACGATCGCCGAGCGGACGGCCGTCTGCCCGGTGTAGAGGGTGCCATGCGGCTCTCGGCCTCTCGTAACCTCCCAGACGCAATCGTCGGTCATCAGCGCCAACGCGCCGTCGACATCGTGTCGGTTCCACGGCTCCAGAAAGCGATCCACAAATGTGTCGTCGTAGCGCGCCATTTCGGCTCCCCTCGATCTCCCGCAAGCAGTCAGCGAGGTACTGCGCCAGCGCCGACAAACTCGGCAACGGCGCGGGTAACGGCTTCGGGCTGCTCCAACAGCAGAAAGTGTCCCGCACGAGGCAGGTCGATAACCCGGACGCGCTCGCCGAATTGCTCGCGGAGCGCGTGGCCATTGCCCGGCGGAGCCGCTTCATCATCGAGCCCCTGGATCACGAGAAGCGGGGCTGTTCCGGCACCCCACCAATCTTCGAGCGCCATACCCCGGCTGGTCGCGAGGTGGGCGAGATGCACCGCCGGCCAGCATTCGACCTGCGCAAGTATTTTCGGATCCGACGCCGGCGATAGCCAGCGCGCCCCCAGCACGGTGACGCAATCGCTGCCGTTCATCTTGACTTCCGTAGCGTTGCGAAAGGACGTGCCTAGTGGCGTTGCGGGTCCGATGAGACCGCCCGCAGCAAGCAAAGTCACGCTGCGCACCAGCGAGGGCCGGTCCACCGCCAGGCAGCGAGCGACCCGATTGCCGAAGGCATGGCCGACGAGGTGCGCCGGACCGCAATCCACAGCTTCGAGGACCCCAGCCACATCGGCGGCCAAATCGTGCACAGTTATGCCGTCGAGCGAGCCGCGACTCTCTCCAGTACCGCGCATGTTAATGGTGATGGTTTGCAACCCTCCGGCAGCGAGCACGCGCGCCAGATCGTCAAAATAACCGGTGCTGCAGCCGGCATTCGCGAGCAACACGACCGGGGGGCCGGAACCGTAAAGGGTGCATTCGAGCGTCGCGCCGCTGACTTCGATGTTTCGGTGCTGCTGCAATCTCACTCTCCCGCGAGTTGGCTGACGTTAGGTGCCCAAAGCGTCTCGTGGCGGGCGGATCACCGTCCTGGGCGCTCGCGATCAGATGTAGTGGAACCAAGCCGCTGTTGCTGGCCAAAACCGGACTCCATCCCCAAAAGGTCATCTGTCCGGGTAGCGGCAGCGAGTATTATCGTTCCCATGTCGCTCGACTTTACGGAATGCGATCGGGCGCGCTTGGCGCGAGACCGGAGCTATGACGGGCGGTTCTATACCGGCGTCCACACCACGGGTATCTACTGCCGTCCGGTCTGTCCGGTGCGCCCTGCCCGGTCGGCCAACGTTTCGTTCTTCCCGTCGGCCGCCGCGGCGGAGGCTGCCGGCTTCCGCCCGTGTCTGCGCTGCCGGCCCGAAACCGCTCCCTTTTGCAGCGCCTGGATCGGGAGCCGAGCGATCGTCGAGCGGGCGCTGCGGCTCATCGCCGAGGAGGAAGCACTCGATCAGGAGGGAGCCACTGTGGAGTGCCTGGCCCAGCGCCTCGGCGTGGGGGCAAGGCAGCTGACGCGACTATTCGCGCGTTATCTCCAGGCTAGTCCTTCAAAAGTGGCAAGGACCGCACGCGTTCAGCGAGCCAAACGCCTCCTCGACGAGACCAGCCTGCCGATGACCGAGATCTCGATGCGGGCGGGCTTCGGGAGTCTGCGACGGTTCAACTCCGTCTTTGCCGAAGTCTACGGCAGGCCGCCGACCGAGATTCGCCGCACGCGCCGATCGGCCGGTAAGGAGGAACAAACGGTCGAGGAGGTCGCCAGCGGGAATAGCCTTACCCTGTAGAAAACGAGCCCAGCACTTGGTTACAGCGAGCAAGACCAAGGTTCCACAGTCGTTTGGCCCGGCACGGCGGACGACTGTTTACGGCGCAAAAGAGACAGGCGCTAGATCACGATCCGCTCGACCTCATCGAGGCTGACCTCATCGCGCCGGCGATCGTAGAGCCGCGTTGTGCGCCTTGAGGCATGATTTGCCATCGCCGCGGCCTTTTCCAGCGGGCCGCCGTTCTTGAGGTAAGCGGTGATCCCGGTCGCGCGAAAGCTGTGGTTGCCGATTTTGGTTTTGATGCCGGCGGCGGTACGCCGGCGGATCATCCCATTGGCGTTCGCCTGCGGTAGCACAGTGCGTGTGCGCACGCCTAGAAAACAGCGCGTCAGGAGACGGCGCTGTCGCGGGTGAGCGGCGCGTGGGGTTATTCGGCGGCGGCGCGGGTCGGGGTGTGGGCTTCGGCGAGGATCGCGGCGGCTTGCTTGGCGACGCGGGTGCCCTCGAAGAAGCGCGGGTTCTGCGTCCCCCACAGGCGAACCGCGTTCGAAAAGGTGAAATCGCGGAAATCGGCCGGGGTGATCAGCCCGTCTTCGACCAACTCATAGGATTCGGGCACCGGCTGCAGCATGTCCGGCACATCGAAATGTCCGATATCCGAGCTGAAGATCGCGTTGATCCGGGCGCCGAACGGCATGCCCTTGCCGAACGCGACAGCGTTCATCCGGTCGTCCGCCTCGCAGCCGAAATAATAGGGCTTGGCATAGAGATCGACCCAGTCTTCCTTGCGGGTGATGTTGCACGCCGCATAGTCGTCCATCGCGACGCCGCCGGTCAGCGAATCCTCTTCCTTCATCGGCCAGCCGTCGCGCTTGTCCAATTCGGCGGCGATGTCGGCATAGCCGTATTTGTCGACGAGCTGGCGCAACAATGGCCGGTTCAGCTTCGTCGGGTCCATATAGGCGAGCCCCTTGGCGCCGCGGCGCTCCCAATGCTCGATCAGGTCGCAGAACAGCTGGCAGCCCCAGCCGACCCCGCCTTCGAGAAACGCGAAATGCACATCGGGGAAGCGGCGGGTCACGCCGCCGAGGAACAAGGCCTTGGCGACTGCGTGGCCGGCATCGGCGAAATGGCCGATATGGTTGAAGGTGAAATTGCTCGGCGAATTGCGCATGCCATAGCTGCGGCCGCCGGTATGAAAGGTCGGGGCGACGCCGAGCTCGCGGCATTTCTGCCAGAGCGGGTCGTAATCATGGTCGCTGTCGATGCCGAGCTGGTCGAAGGCCTGCGCGTGAAAGGCGATTTCACGATCGGTCCCGGCCGCGGCCGGCAATGCCCGGCGCACCCCGCTGCCGAACATGCACACCTTGCTGCCGAGCTGCTTGGTGACGAATTCGAGCTCGGCGATCGCCTCCTCCGGGGTGTGCACCGGAATAACCGCGGCCGGGGTCAGCCGGTCTTCGAGCCCTTTGAAATAGTCGGCGGTGACGATGTTGAAGCCACGGATTACCGCATGCCGGGTCGCGTCATCGGCGATGCGGTGGATGCCGAGCCCGGCGGTCGGATAGATGATGCCGAAATCGATGCCGAGCTCGTCGAGCCGGTCGTACAACATCTTTGGCATCATCGCGGTGGCGCGGTCGCGGGTGTTGGTCGATTGCCGCCCCCAATTGCCCTCCATCGCGACGCCGCGCCGCTTGCGCTCCGCGAGCGTCAGGCTCAGCGAATTGGGAATGCGCCGCTGCGAGGCCAGAAACCCGTTGGCCCCCTTGTCGCCGACCACCTTGCGGATCTTCTCGGCGAAGACCGGCGTGTATTCGATCCAATGGCCGTCGCCGTCGATGATCGGATGGCCGAGTTTGGCATGGATCTGCTCAGGGCTCAGATGACCGCTCATGGTCTACTCCACAGAAAGGGCGGGCGCCGTTGATTGTGCCGCCGGCCGGCAAGCCGGGCCAGCGCTCGTAAAGAGGGAGGATGTCACACGCACGGACCAGCATAACAGACGTGGGGGCCGCGCGGAACTACGGCCGCGCGCGAGGGTGGTGCGGTCCCAGGCGTCAATTCGGGTAGACGATCGTGCGCAGCATGATGCGGCGCTCCTCGGGGTGGTAATCGCCGGCGCCGCGATGCATCGTCGCCCGCTCGTCCCAGATCAGCAAATCGCCGACCCGCCAGGAATGGTAATAGGTGAAGCGCTCCTGGGTGGCGTGCGCGGCCAACTCCTCGATCAGTTCCCAGGCCGCCTCGCGTTCCATGCCGTCGAAGCCGTGTGTGTGCATCGGGTTGACGAACAGGATCGGACGGCCGGTGACCGGGTGCTGCACAACCGCCGGGCGCGGCAGTTCGCCGTATTCCTTCTCGGTCTTGCCCTTATCGGCGCCGTAGAGCCGTTCCCCGCCCGGCCCGGAGCTGCGGCCGTGCAATCCGGTCAGCCCGGCGAGGCGATCCTTCATCGCCTGCGGCAGCGCGTCGTAGGCGGCGCGCATGTCGGCGAACATCGTCCCGCCTTTTGTCGCCGGCACTTCAAGAGCGTGCAGCATGGCCAGAAGCGGCAATTTTTCTTCATAGGTCGAGTTGGTGTGCCAGTCGGTGGCGCGCTTGACGCCGTACCAGTCGACCTTTCCGTCATCTTCTACATTGGTGAGCCACGACACTTCCGGATATTCCGGATGCCGGTATTTCATGAGGGCGTGCTTGCGCGGGGTGCCGAAGCGGCGGCCGAACGCAGCGATATCGCCGGCGTCCAAATGCTGGTCGCGGAACACCAGCACCGGATGCTCGGCGAAAGCCCGCCGGACCCATGCGAAGGTGTCATCGTCGAGCCTCGACAGATCGACGCCGAGCGCCTCGGTACCGAGCGCCTCGCCGAGCGGGCGCAGTTGCATTGTGTCGGATGCGATGGTCATGGGCGATCCTCCATTGGCCCGGCGATGATCGGTCTAGGCGCGCGCGATGCAAAGGGCTAATCGAGCATGGCTGAGGCTATCGATCGCATTGTCGGGCGATCGCATTGTCGGGGTCGCTGATGAGGGGTCAAGACAACCGTTACCGAGGCGCCGGCGTCGATATCGCCGCCGCCGAATCCGGCCTCAAGAAGATCGTCGACAGCATCAGGGAGACTTGGCCGGCGGCCGATGGCGTCGGCGCCGTCAAGCTCGACATCGGATATTTCGCCAACGTCATCGATATCGGCGGGGTCGGATTGGCGATCTGCACCGACGGGGTCGGCTCGAAGTCGATCATCGCCGGCATGATGAAGAAATACGACACGATCGGCATCGATTGCGTCGCGATGAACGTCAACGACGTAATCTGCGTCGGCGCGCGGCCGATCTCGATGGTCGACTACATCGCGGTCGAGACAGCCGACGCCGATATGCTCGGCGCGATCGCGGTCGGGCTCGCCGAGGGCGCCCGGCAGGCCGGGATCTCGATTTCGGGAGGCGAGATCGCGCAGCTCAAGGATATGATGCGCGGTTTCGACCTGGTCGGCATGGCGGTCGGGCTGGTGCCGCTCGACCGGATCATCACCGGCCGCGATCTCGTGCCCGGGGACGCGATCATCGGCATCGAAAGCAATGGCATCCACAGCAACGGGTTGACCTTGGCCCGGCGCGTCTTTTTCGAGCAAGGCAAGCTGTCGGTGGACCACGTCTTCCCGGAACTCGGCGTCCCTCTAGGCGAGGAGCTGCTGCGTCCGACCCTGATCTACGTGCCGGAGGTGCTCGACATCATCGAGCATGTCCCGGGGGTGAAGGCGTTGATCAATATTACCGGCGACGGGTTGCTCAACCTGCCGCGGGTCGATGCGAAGGTCGGGTTCGAGATCGACAATCTGCCGCCGGCGCCGCCGATTTTTCGGCTGATCCAGCAGCACGGGGCGGTTGACGACCGCCGAAATGTTCGCGGTCTACAATATGGGGATCGGCTTTTGCGTGCTGGCGGCCGACCAGGATGTCGGCGCCATCCTGGCGATCCTAGAACGTCATCGCCGACGCGCCCGGGTGATCGGCCGGGTTATCGAAGACGATAGCAAGGGCGTCCATCTGCCGGCCGAGAGGCTCGTCGGCCACGGCAAGCGCTTTCGCCGGGAGTGAGCGGGGTCGTTGTGAAGAATTCAGGGGTTCGGATAAAATGCCGCCAATGGATCGCGGCCGCGCCGGCGGACGCGCTGAATTTCGACCTCGGCGGCGCGCCGCTGCAGCGCCTTCCGGTCCGCTTCACTGACAGTTCCTTGAGTTCGTACGACACAGGCTGTGGGACAGCGGGTGATACCTTTACGGCGGATGAATGCGGCGATCGCCGCGTCGTATTCGCTCTGCGACATGATTTCGGATCCCCTGGCTCGTCAGACTTTCTCTGTCGATGACCAAGCTACGCCAAGACGTCGAAATCCGCGCCAAAATTGAGGGTTAATTTTGCCACATTGTTGGTTAAATTAACTAAGTAAAGCAACCGCGCCGAGCGTGACCTCGCGACCGAGGGATTACAGCGCGGTGATGCCGCCATCGACGACGAGACCGGTGCCGGTCATGAAACCGGCAGACCGATGCCGGCGCCAATTCCCGTGAACCGGGAAGATAACCGGGAATCTCGTTGATTCAGCGTCGAGGCGGCTGTTCGACCCCGAAAACGAGGCTGATCCGTCAATGGCTTGCAGGCTAATTCCCGTCGCGGCATAACCGGGAATTTTTTGCCCCCGAACCGGGAAAATATTCGGCGTAACCGGGAAATAGACGGGAACGGAAGATCGTGATCGCATTCTCGAACAAGCGGCTTTGTTTCTGATCTGTCCGCATCTCAAATATAGTGCGATTACGGCAATTTCACCGTCGCTATTGGAGATGAGGACCAAATGCCGGAATTGGCAGCCACCACATCCGATATGACGCGCTCACGATCTGACGATGCGATTTCGACGCAAATTTGACCTCGATCGTACTATCCGCAGCACTGTCTCGACTGATGGCCAATCCGGTGGACGTTAGCGACCCAACTTGCGGTAACACGGCGATTGAGGCCTTTGTCGGCCGATGGCAGCGATCTGCCGCCTCTGAACGGGCCAATTACGGCTTGTTCCTGATCGATCTGTGCGAGGTTCTCGGGGTTCCGCGGCCAGAGCCGGCCACCGGCGAACCGGAGCGCGACGGTTATGTGTTCGAGCGCCCGGTTACTTTCCACAACCCCGACGGCACGACCAGCACCGGGTTTATCGACCTTTATCGTCACAACGCCTTCGTCCTTGAAACCAAGCAAGGCTGCGAGGCGAAACGGGAGGCGACGTTGCTGGAGCAGGCCGGCCTCACCAAACCTCGTCGCCGTCGTGGGCACGGCATCCGCGGCACCGAGACCTGGGATGCGGCGATGCTGCGCGCCCGCGGCCAGGCCGAGCAATACGCCAAGGCCTTGCCCGAATGGCCGCCGTTTTTGATCGTCGCCGATGTCGGCCATAGCATCGAGCTTTATGCCGATTTCACCGGCGCCGGAAAGCATTACGCGCAATTCCCGGATACCAGCAGCTTTCGCATCCTGCTTCCTGACCTGGCCCGAGAGGAGGTCCGCGAGCGCCTGAAAGCGATCTGGCTCGACCCGCTGTCGCTCGATCCGACGCGTCACGCGGCCAGGGTCACGCGCGAGATCGCGGCGCGGCTGGCGTTGCTCGGCCGCAGCCTGGAAAAGGACGGGCATAGCGCTGAACGGGTCGCGCTGTTTCTGATGCGCGCGCTATTCACCATGTTCGCCGACAACGTCGGTCTGTTGCGAAGGGAAAGCGTCCGAGAATTGCTTCGCGGCTTGCGCGGCCGGCCGCACACCTTCGCGCCGATGATGCGCGGCCTGTGGGCCAACATGGACAAGGGCGGATTTTCGCCCGAGCTTGGCGAAGACATCCTGCGCTTCAATGGCGGCCTGTTCGAAAACACCGAGGCGATCGCCCTCAATGGCGAGCAGCTCGAAATCCTGATCGACGCGGCCGAGCGGGATTGGTCGGCGGTCGAGCCGGCGATATTCGGCGCCTTGTTGGAGCGCGCGCTCGACGAGCGCGAACGCGAGCGGCTCGGCGCGCATTACACACAACGCGCCTATGTCGAGCGTCTGGTATTGCCAACAATTATCGAGCCGCTGCGCGCCGATTGGGAGGCAGTCAAGGCCGCCGCGGTCGAATTGACCGACATCGGCGACAAGGCGCGTGCGGTCACCGAGCTGCGCCGCTTTCACGAAAATCTGTGCAATGTTACGATCCTCGACCCGGCCTGCGGCACCGGCAATTTTCTCTATGTCGCATTGGAGCACTTGAAGCGGCTCGAAGGCGAGGTGTTGGACTTGCTTGCCGGCCTTGGCGAGATGCCGGGGCTCCTCTCAGTGGATCCTCACCAGCTGCTCGGCATTGAGCTGAACCCGCGCGCCGCCGCGATTACCGAGCTGGTGTTGTGGATCGGCTATCTGCAATGGCATTTCCGCATTCGCGGCAAGGCGAGGCCGGCTGAGCCAGTATTGCGCAATTTCCGGAATATCCAGCATCGCGACGCGTTGCTGACCTGGCGCACCGAGGAATTGGTACGCGGTCCCGACGGCCTCCTGCTGACCCGCTGGGACGGGCGGACCAAAAAACCGCACCCGGTCACCGGTGAAATGGTGCCCGACGAGAACGCGCGAGTCGAGGTCACCCGACTGGTCGGAGCCCATCCGACGAGATGGCCGAGAGCCAATTTCATTATCGGCAACCCGCCGTTTATTGGCGCGAAATACCTTCGTGAACTGCTGGGGGATGGTTATTGCGAGGCATTGTGGGACGTTTACCGGCAGATGCCGCAATCGGCCGATTACGTGATGTATTGGTGGAATCGTGCCGCTCAGGAGGTCTCAGCCGGGCATGCCCGCCGCTTTGGCTTGCTCACAACCAACTCGCTGCCGCAGGCTTTCAACCGCCGGGTCGTCAAGGCGCATCTGGAGCATGTCGATGGGATCTCGATCGCCTTCGCGGTCCCCGATCATCCTTGGGTCGATGCGTCCGACGCCGCCGCAGTGCGCATCTCCATGACCGTCGGCATGCGGGGCCGCGACCGGCCTGGCCGGTTGCTGGAAGTCACGCGCCAGATGCCGCTTGATGACGGCGAGTCGGAGGTCGAATTTTCATACCGCATCGGTGTGATTCATGCCGATCTGCGCATCGGCGCCGATCTGACCCGCGCATTGCCATTGCGGGCGAATGAAGGGCTGTGCTCTCGCGGGGTGCAGCTTATTGGGGCCGGTTTTATCGCGACGTCGGATCAGGGACGGGCGCTCGGTATTGGCCGTGTGCTCGGCCTGGAAAATCACATCCGCCCTTATCTTAGTGGCCGGGACCTGACCGGGCATAGCAGAAATTTCATGGTCATCGACCTTTTCGGCCTGCAAGAGGCCGAGGTCCGTCAGCGTTTTCCTGACGTTTATCAATGGGTCCTGGAAAGGGTTAAGCCGGAGCGGGATCAGAATAACCGGGCGTCGTACCGGGAATCCTGGTGCCATCGCGGTTATGGCGGCGCGTTGCCCCTCACCCCAACCCTCTCCCCGTGATCCCCGGATCGAGTCCGGGGAGGGCGAGGGGATGATCGGCTTCGCGCGGGAGCGAGGGGGATGCGAAATCGGCCCATCCGCCGGCGGTCAGGCGCTCGAGCGCCTGAAAGCGCGCCTTGTAGGCCATTTTCGGGCTTTCCGCGATCCAATAGCCGAGATAGACGTAGGGCCGGGCACGGCGGCGGCATTCCTCGACCAGCCACAAAATGCTCCAGGCGCCAAGGCTGCGTTTCGCCTGCCGCGGATCGTAAAAGCTGTACACCGCCGATATGCCGTCGTCGAGCAGGTCGATCAGCGAAGCCGCGACGAGGCGGTTCGAGTGATCGCGAAATTCGGCGATCTTGGTTCGCACCGGGCTTTCTTCGACCATGCCGCGGTAATCGCCATAAGTCATCGAGGCCATTTCGCTGTCGCGGTGCCGCCCCCGCTGATAGGCCGAGAAAAGCTCGAATTGTTCCGGCGTCGCTCGGGCCGGGGCGAGATCGCCGATCAGGTCGCGATTGGTGTTGCGGATCCGCCTGGTCGATCGGGTATGGCCGAAACGGTCGACGGCAATGCGCACCGGCACGCACGAGGCGCAACCGCGGCAGACCGGGCGGTAGGCAAAGCGATGGCTGCGGCGAAACCCGGCGCGTGACAAATCATCGTAGAATTGGGTGGCGCCGCCGCCGGCGAGCTCGACGATCAGCTTGCGCTCCGCCCGGGCCGGGATATAGGGGCAGGCAACCGGCGCGGTGGCGAAGAATTGCTGCAACGGAGCGATCAAGCCGTCGCCAGCCGGGGTCTCCCGCCGAAGCCATGCACGGTTCGGCTTGTCGTTGGCCCCGGGCCGCAATTTCATGCCGGCTTCCCCAATCCGTAACGCGCTATCCCAGCCACAGCCGGGCCGTCTGGTGAGTATGGACGAGAGCATGCCGCCGACGCCAGCGCCGGGAAAGCTTTTGGGTCGATCGGCGTCGCCCATCTGCTCGCATCGCCCGGCCCGGCGGCGGCCTCGGCGTCAGCGGCGCTCAACCTGCGATAAAGCGGTCGATCTTGCGGTAACGGAACAGCCAGGGCCCGTTCTGTTCGACGATTTCGTCGGCATAGGCGCCGCCCGAGCCGATTTTCGGCCCCTGCGGGCTGTTCTGCATGACCATCCAATTGGAACGCGCTTGGGCCCGGGCGCCGTCGAGCGCGATGACGATGTTGGTCACCAGATGCACGGCGCGCGGCCGCTCCGATCCGGCCCTCGCCCGAAGGCTGCGCGCCAGCTCGGCGATCGCCGCGCGGCCGGTGGCCTTGCCGAAGGCGGTGTCCCAGACGCCGTCCTCGGTGAACAAGGCTGCCATGTCGTCATAGCGGCCGTCATCGAGGCGGTAACAGTATTCCGCCATCAATTCGCGAATGGCGTCCTTGTCTTCAACCGCGGTCGGCATGGGTTCTCTCCCGAATTCCGTCCGAGCGCAGTCTAGCATCGGCGCCGCCCCGGCGCTCCGCCAACGGCCGCGGACAAGACGATTTCACCGGATGTCATATCGCCAGCATCTCGGCCACTGTGCGCGCCAGCTCCGCCGGGGCGAAAGGCTTGCGCAACAGCGGTATGCCGACGGCGCCGCCGCCCAAGGCGCCGGCGTAGCCGGTGATCAGCAGCGGCCTCAGCCCCGGCCGCCGCTGCCGGGCCCGCCGGATCGTTTCGAGGCCATTCATCCCCGGCATCGCGTAATCGACGATCAGCAGGTCGATCTCGGCGCTTTGCTCCAGAATGCCGAGTGCCGCTTCCGGGCCGCTTGCCTCGTGGATGGTGTAGCCGGCGGAGCCGAGAAACTCGCCGATAAAGCGCCGCACATCGTCATCATCGTCGCACAGCAGGATGTGGGCGGCACCGCGCGGCATTTCCGCCGCCGACCGCTCGGAGCGGTCCGAAGTCGCGCGGCGGCTCGTCGGCTTTCGGCAGCCACAGCTCGACCGTCGTTCCGGCGCCCGGCCTGCTGCTGATCCGCACAGCACCACCCGATTGCGCGGCAAAACCCTGTACCGTCGGCAGTCCCAGGCCAGAGCCGGCGCCGGCATCCTTCGTGGTGAAGAACGGGTCGAACGCCTGGGCGAGCGTTGCCTCGTCCATCCCGGTTCCGGTGTCGGCGATCGATAGGACGGCGTATTTTCCAGGTGTCAGTTCCGGCGGAGAATCGTGGTTGGTGGCGTGGTTTTCGAGCCCGATCCTCACCGAGCCCCCGGTGGGCATCGCGTCGCGCGCGTTGATCGCCAGGTTGAGGATCGCCAGCTCGAGCTGGTTGGCGTCGACATACGCCGGAGCGAGGCCGGCATCCGCGGCAATCGACAGATCGATCCTCGGCCCGAGGGTTTGCCGCAGCAGCGCATCGATGCCCGCCACCAATCGAGATAAATCGACCGATCGCGGATCGAGGCGCTGTCTGCGGGCAAAGCCGAGCAGGCGCTGAATCTGCGCAACGCCGCGCTCGGCCGCTTGGATGGCGCTGTCGAGCAACGGCGCGATGGCGCCATTGCCGCCGGCTCGTCCTCTTGCCAGCATCAGATTGCCGATCACGACCGTCAGCAGGTTGTTGAAGTCATGGGCGATCCCGCCGGTCAAATGGCCGATGGCCTCGAGCTTTTGCGCCTGACGCAGCGCCGCCTCGGTCGCCCGATGTTCGCTGATCTCGGCCTGCAGACGCAAATTGGTCTCGTTCAATTCGAAGCGCAGGCGCATCGCTTCGACAAAGATCCGATTGAGATGTCGTCCAGCAAAGGTCATCGCGGCGACGAAAACCACGATCATCGCCCCAAGCGCGCGGTCGATAGGGGTGCCCTCGGCAAGAAAGCGGGCGGCGATCGGCGCGCACGCGGGGAGCACGAAAGCCAGCAAGGTGGGCAGGTGAGGACCGCTGAGCACGACGGAACCCGCGCACATGCCGCCGATCACGATCGTCAGAAAGGCCTGGGCAAGCGGCGGGATGAACGGGAACAGCACCGCCCCGCCGAACCCCCAGCACAGACCGGCGAACATCGCGCCCAGCGTCGCTGGAAATGCCCACCGCCCAGCGTCCGCCCCGGCATTGCCGCGGCGATATCGCCGCCACACGGCCGCGCGGCCCGCGGTCACCACGACGACGACGCCAAACCATAACAGCGGAACCGGCCCGGCGGTGATCGGCGTCAGGACGGCGGCGGTCAAGGCCGCATTGACGAAATTGACGCCGAGCGCGATCGGCATTTGCCAATAGACGGCGGCGACCTGCTCGGCATAGACGGCGACGGCGATTTTGTCGGAAGGCTTCATTGGGCGCGTCCTTCCGGCGATGAGGGGTGCCCGCACGGGCCGCTCCCGGCTGCATTCGCCAGAGCGCAACGCAACTGGTCGGCGATCTTTGTGTCAAATTAACTGATAGCACCAAATCCAAGGTGTTAGGAGAGCGAAGGGGCTTTGGCGCCGGGGCTTCGGCCTTCGATTGAAGCCGCCGGCCGGCCGGGAGGCGCATCTCCCCTTGCCGGGATGGCGTTCCGCACTAGAATGTATGCCGAGCAGCCGGCTCTCGGCTCTCGGAGGACCGTCGATGGCGACGCCGACCACCCTGGAGATCTTCACCGACTACGTTTGACCGTGGTGCTATCTCAGTACCGTGCGTATTGAAAAGCTGAAGCGGGCGTTCGAAGTCGAGACCAAACTGGTGCACTTTCCGCTGCATCCGGAGACGCCGGCCGAGGGCCGGTCGATGGCGGAGCTTTACGCCGGACGCAATGTCGATCCCGAAGCGATGTACGCCCGGATGAAAAAGCTGATGGACGCCGAGGGGCTGCCCTATGGCCGGCGGACCCATTCCTATAACAGCCGGCTGGCCCAAGAGCTGGGCAAATGGGCCGACACGCAGCCCGGCGGCGAAGCGATCCACGACGCTCTCTACCGGGCTTATTTCGTCGAGGCGCGCAATATCGGCGACCCTGAGATATTGGTCGAGATCGCGCAATCGGCCGGGCTCTCGGGCGAGGAGGCGCGCGCGGTGTTGAGCGAACGCCGGCTCAGGGATGCAGTCGACGCCGACTGGGCCAAGTCGCACGCCTATGGCGTCACCGGTGTGCCGACCTTTGTCGCGGCGCGCTATGGGGTGGTCGGCGCGCAGCCCTATGAGGTGCTGGAGCAGTTGCTCGACAAGGCGGGGGCGGTGCGCCGCAATTAGGCGCTGACGCGGCGCTCAGGCGCCCGCGATGCGTGGCCGGCGCGAAGCCAGTGCGGCGAGGATGCTCAGAGCGGACAGCACCGCAAAGCATTGCAGCGGGCGCACATAGCTGCCGGTCCAGTCGCGTAAGGCGCCCGACAGCAGCGGCCCCGAGGCCTGGGCCAGCACCTGTGCCGAAAGGGCCAGGCCGCGGATCGCGCCGTAATTCGCCCGGCCGAAATAATCGGCCCAGGCGATCGGAAGCAGGGTCAGCATGCCGCCGATGCCAAAGCCGAACAGCGCCGCGGCGACGGCTCCCGCCAATGCCGACGAGATGCCGGTCATCAACAGGCTGCTGACCCCGAGGAAAACGCCGATCGCCGCCAGCGGGTACTTGATCGGCAAGGCCCGCGGCAGCACGCCGCAGGCGGCACTCGCCACCGCCGACATCAGCGAGAACAGGCTGACCGTGGTCGCGGCGATGGTCGGCGCGATGCCGCGTTCGATCAGATTGGCCGCCTGGTGCAGGCTTACCCCGGCCTGCACCGGGTAGACCAGCACGGTATAGAGCAACAGCAGCCAGAACGCCGAAGTGCGGACCGCTTGCCGCCTGGTAAAGTTGGTCTCGACCGGCAGCGCCGGGCTGCCGCCGGCCCGCGGTCCCGCTTCCGCCGCCCGGCGATCGGGCTGGAGCCCCAGATCCTCGGGCCGGCGCACCATCAACAGCCAGGTCGGCATGAACCCGACCACCAGCACGATCATCCCGATCGCCAGCCATCCGGCGCGCCAGTCGTGATGGCCCATCGCCAGCTGGGCGATCAGCGGCATCGCCACCAGCCCCGCCATCTGTGCGACCGTCGCGATCGAGGTGGCAAAGGCGCGGCGGGCGACGAACCAGTTGTTCAGGGCGCTGTAGATGCCCAGTTCGAACGGCCCCGCCCAATTCAGCCGCGCAACGCAGAACAGCAGATAAAACATCAGCAACGAGTTGGTCAGCGACAACAGCAGGGTCGCGACCCCAGTGACGAGGACGGCGAGACACAAGGTCAGGCGCGAGCCGTAGCGGTCGACCACCGGGCCGATCAGCGGCGAGGCCAAGGCCGCCAGCAGCCCGCCGAGCGAGACCGCTCCCGACAACGCGGCGCGCGACCAGCCGAACTCGCGGGTCAAGGGCTCGACAAAGACCGACAAGGTGGCAGTGGCCCCGCCCTGGCGCGAAAATCCGGCGCAGCACAGGCAGGCGAGCACGACCCAGCCGTAAAAGAACGGCAGCCGCGCGCTCAGCAGCTGTGGCAGGCTTAGCTGCCGCGAGGAAGCCGTCGCGGCGACGCTAAGACGATGGCGAAACCGGTTCAGCTCGGCACCAGTCCGCCATCGACGTTATAGGCTTGGCCGGTAATGTTGCGGGCACCGGGCGAGGCGAGGAACACCGCCATCGCGGCGATGTCCTCCGGGGTGTTGGCGCGGCCGATCGGGATGCCCTTCTCCTGTTCGGCCTGCAGTTCGGCCACGGTGATGCTGCGTGCCGCCGCGCGAGCCGCGGCGTTGCGGACGCCCAATTCGGTGCGGGTCACGCCCGGGCAGATCGCGTTGACGTTGATGTTGTGGGGGCCGAGCTGCTGCGCCGCGGTCTTGGTCAAGGCAATGACAGCGCCCTTGCTCGCGGCATAGGCGGCGTTCGACGCGCCGGCATAGCCGCGCCCGGAAATCGAGGCGATGTTGACGATCCGCCCGCCGCCTTGGCGGATCATTTCCTTCGCCGCGCGTTGCAGGCAAAAGAACACGCCCTTGGCGTTGACCCGGTGGATGCGGTCCCAATCCGCCTCGGTCAGGTCCATGATCGGGGCGTAGCGGGTGACCCCGGCATTGTTGACGATGACGTCGAGCCGGCCGAACTCGGCGACGGTGCGCGCGACCATCGCATCGATGCTGGCGACATCGCCGCAATCGGCCTCGATCGCGATCGCCCGCCGGGCATTGGTCGCCGCGTCGGCCGCAGTGCGCTGCGCCGCGGCAAGGTCGATATCGGCCGCCGCGACGGTGGCCCCCGCCTCGGCCATCGCCAGCGCCGTTGCCCGCCCGATCCCGGCCCCCGCGCCGGTCACCAGCACGACCTTATCCTGCAAGTCAGCCATGGCGATGCTCCCTTGGAATTGTCATCGCGGGGAGCGTAGCGACGAAGCAATCGCGTTGGAAAGAGACTCCTCGGCGCGAGATTGCTTCGCTACGCTCGCAATGACGAATTGAGTTGATGACAAGAGGAGCCTGGCCGTGCTCGCCAATATTCCCGCGACCCAGACCGTGATCGAGATCAAGATGCCCGGCGGGCCGGAGGTGCTGGCGCCGGCGACCCGGCCGGTGCCCGAGCCGAAAGCGGGCGAAGTGCTGATCCGGATCGCCGCCGCCGGGGTCAACCGCGCCGACTGCCTGCAGCGAATGGGGCGCTATCCGATGCCGCCCGGCGCGCCCGACATTCCGGGGCTCGAATGCTCGGGCACCGTGGTGAAGACTGGTGAGGGCGTCGCGAAATGCCGGGTCGGCGATCAGGTCTGCGCGCTGATGATCGGCGACGGCTATGGCGAGTATGCCACGGCGCCCGCCGTGCAATGCCTGCCCGTGCCCGATGGCGTCAGCCTCGTCGACGCCGGCGGGTTGCCCGAGACCTTCTGCACGGTGTGGACCAACGTGTTCGAGCGCATCCATCTCAAGGCCGGCGAAGTGCTTCTGCAGCAGGGCGGGTCGAGCGGCATCGGCATCACCGCGATCCAGCTCGCCAAGGCGTTTGGCGCCAAGGTGCTAGCCACCGCCGGCTCGGACGAGAAATGCCAGGCCTGCCGCGACTACGGCGCCGATGTCGCGATCAACTACCGCACCGAGGATTTCGTCAAAATCGGCACGGAATTCACCAAGGGGCGCGGGGTCGACGCGATCTTCGACATGGTCGGCGGCGACTATATCCCGCGCGAGTTGGATCTGTTGGCGCAGGAGGGCCGGCTGTGCTTTGTCGCGCTGATGCGCGGAACCCGGGTCGAGGCGGATTTCGGCCTGATCCAGCGTAAACATCTTACGGTCACCGGCTCGACCCTGCGCTCGCGCACCGTCGCGCAGAAGGCAGCGATCATCGCCACGCTGAAGGAAAAGGTGTGGCCATTGTGGGGGCAGGGGAAATTGCGCGCCTGCACTTACAAAACCTTCCCGCTGGTCGAGGCCGCCGAGGCCCACCGCCTGATGGAATCGAGCCGACACATCGGCAAGATCCTGCTGGTCCCATAACGCCGGGACCGTGCGCATCGACAGGTTCGCGGGCGCTGGAATTTTCCTCTTGCAAGCTGGCCGCGCCGATGTTACTTGCATAATGCAAGTCACTGGCGGGAATGGTACCCATGCAGCGCAAAGGCTTTGGCAACATGCATTGCCCGATCGCCCGCAGCCTCGACCGCGTCGGCGAGTGGTGGTCGATCCTGATCCTGCGCGACGCGTTTTACGGGCTCACCCGGTTCGACGAATTTCAGAAGAGCCTCGGCGTCGCGCCCAACATGCTGACGCGCCGGCTGAATGCGCTGGTCGAAGCGGGCCTGTTGGCGCGCCGGCGCTACAACGAGCATCCGCCCCGCGATGAATATGTGCTGACCGAGCGCGGCCGGGATTTCCACCCGGTGCTGCTGGCGCTGCTCGCTTGGGGCAACCGTCACTTCGCCGCCGAGGGCGCCTCGGTGGAATTGGTCAATTTGCGGACCGGCGCGAAGGTCGAGCCGGTCGTGGTCGACGGCACTACCGGTGTAGAAATCGCCGGACCGGATTTTGCGGTCGTCGCCGGACCCGCCGCCGATGAGGGAGTGCGCCACCGCCTGGCCGAGCGCGGCCGCCGGCCTTTTGCGCATGGGAACCAACCATGAGCACGCAAGTTCTCGACCGCACGGCGACCGGCGACATCGCGGAGGATGGCCTGCGCGGCGTCTTGGCAACTCGGCGACACCTCCACGTCAGCCGCCGTCTCATCGCTGTCCTGCTGGGCCTGATCGCCGCCGGCGGCGTCGCTTGGTACGGCTGGAATTGGTGGCAGGTCGGGCGGTTTGTCGAGACCACCGACGACGCCTATGTCGGCGGCAACGTGACGACCCTGTCGCCGCACGTCGCCGGGTTCGTCGCCAAGATCCTCGCCGGCGACAATCAGTTCGTCCATGCCGGCCAGCTGCTGATCGAGCTCGATCAGCGCGACTATCAGGCCAATCTGGCGCATGCCGAGGCAGTCGTTCAGTATCAGACGGCGGCTCTGGCCAATTTCCATGCGAAATACGCGCTGCAGCAATCGATGATCGATCAGGCCGAAGCCGACCTCGTTGCGAAGAAAGCGGAAGCGGGTTTCGCCCACGTGGACGCTGTCCGCTACCACGCCCTCGCGGTCTCCACCTTCGGTTCGTTGCAGACCGACCAGAAGGCCTCTGCCGCCGACCAGAAGGCAGCAGCGGCGGTTCGATCCGGCGAAGCCGGGTTCGATGCCGCCCGCCGGCAGCTCGCGGTGCTGGATACCGAAATCGCCGAAACCCAGGCGAGCCTGGCTCAGGCGCAGGCCGATCTGCGCACCGCCGAGCTCGACCTGGGCTATACCAAGATCCGCTCGCCGATCGACGGCTATATCGGTGATCGCGGCGCCCAAATAGGTGCATATGCAACTGTCGGCTCGGCGCTGTTGTCGATCGTTCCCGCCCACGGGCTGTGGGTCGACGCCAATTTCAAGGAAGACGAGATCGAGCGGATGCGGGCGGGGCAAGAGGCGATGATCGTCGCCGACGTGCTGCCCGGCCGTAAATTCGAGGGCCGGGTGTTGAGCCTCGCCCCAGCGACGGGGGCGGTGTTCAGCGTGATCCCGCCGGAAAACGCGACCGGCAATTTCACCAAGATCGTGCAGCGCGTACCGGTGCGCATCGCCGTCGCCGACGGTGACGGGACCTTGGGACTGCTGCGCCCCGGTCTGTCGACCACGGTCAGTGTCGACACGCGGCAAAGCCGTTGAACCAATCCCAACCTTGGGAGGTGTGCAATGACAATCCCCGGATACCTGCCCTACTACGTCGTGGCGGCGAGCCTCGCCATCATTGCCGCCCTGCTTGTCGGTCTGAGCCAAATGCTCGGGCGAGCCCGCTGGCCCGGCAGCGATCGCCGGTCGGCCGTCCGGACAGCGGCCGCTGTCCTGCTCGGCTGGTTCGCTGTGGCGGTGGTTCTCGCGTGCTTGGGGGTGTATCGACCCGCGCCGGACCGGTTGCCGACGATTCAGTATGGGATTTCGCTCCCGTTGCTGGCCGGCTGGTTGCTGATGTGGCGGTCGCCAGCCATGAGACGGGTGATCGACGCGGCGCCGCCGGAGTGGCTGATCGGTATCCAGGTCTATCGCGTCCTCGGTCTCATCTTTCTGGTGCTGTATGCGTCTGGCGACCTGCCCGGCCCGTTCGCGTGGCCGGCCGGCGTTGGCGATGTTGCGGTCGGGCTGCTGGCGGCGCTTGTCGCGCGAGCGAATTTCGACCGCCCGTCAACCCGCTTTACCGCGGTCTCGTCGTGGAACGTCCTGGGGATTTTAGATTTGATCGTGGCTGTCGCCATGGGGTTATTGACCGTGCCGTCCCCTCTGCAGCGACTCGCCTTCGATCGACCCAACGAGCTCATCACCGTGTTCCCGCTCGTCTTGATCTCGACCTTTTTGGTCCCGCTGTCGCTGCTGCTTCATCTCGCGTCATTGACGAAGCTCGCCGGCACCATAAGGCGGACGCACCACCGCCTCGGGCGCGCCCACTAGTCCCGGCGTCCGGTGAGAGGAGTAATGCATACGACCCCGTCCTCCGGTCCCGCGCCAAGCATCGTGCCGTTCGCGGTTATGTGCGTCGGGATGTTCGTGGCATTGCTCGACATCCAGATCGTTGCCTCGTCTTTGCAGGATATCGGCGGCGGACTATCGGCGGCGCAGGATGACATCAGTTGGGTGCAAACCGCCTATCTGATCGCCGAGATCATTGTCATACCGCTCTCCGGCTGGCTGACCCGGGTGTTCTCGACGCGCTGGCTGTTTGCCGGATCGGCGGCCGGGTTCACCCTCGCCAGCCTGCTTTGCGGGATCGCCTGGAACATCGAGACCATGATCGTGTTCCGCGCACTGCAAGGGATGCTCGGCGCGTCGATGATCCCGACCGTGTTCACCTCGTCCTTTCATTATTTCCAAGGCCAACGCAGGGTGTATTCGGCGGCGGTGGTCGGCACCATAGCCTCGGTCGCGCCGGTTTTGGGTCCGGTGATCGGCGGCTGGATAACCGACACGCTCGACTGGCGCTGGCTGTTCTACGTCAATCTGGTGCCGGGGTTGATCGTCGCCGTGTC
The DNA here is from genome assembly GCA_963785565.1 of uncultured Alphaproteobacteria bacterium. Lineage (GTDB taxonomy): Bacteria > Pseudomonadota > Alphaproteobacteria > ATCC43930 > CGMCC-115725 > AP-15. The sequence goes on from CAWAVV010000011.1 coordinate 40,312, forward strand.
GGTGTCTGTGCTGGTCAAGATCGACCACCCTGACCTGTCATTGCTCAAAGGCGCCGATTATCTCGGCATGATCCTGCTGGCGTTGGCGCTCGGCACGCTCGAATACGTGCTCGAAGAAGGGGCGCGCTGGAACTGGTTCGACGATTTTACGATCACCGCCTGCGCTTGGATCGCGGGGATCTGCGGTGTGGTCTTCGTCATCCGCAGCTTTACGTTTCCGCGCCCGGTCGTCGATCTGCGCGCGTTCGGCAATCGCAATTTCTCGCTCGGCTGCTTTCTGTCGTTCGTCACCGGCATCGGCATCTTCTCGACGATCTATTTGACGCCGCTGTTCCTCGGTTATGTGCGGGGGTTCAGCGCATGGCAGACCGGCGTCGCGATCTTTTCGACCGGCGTCGCCTCGCTGATCGGGGTTCCGGTCTACGTGCTGCTTTCCCGCAAGATCGACACGCGCTGGCTGATGATGTTCGGCCTCGCCAGCTTTGCCGCGGCGATGTGGTCGTTCAGCTTTATCGACCATGAATGGGGAGCCGCAGAACTACTGCTTCCCCAGGTTCTGCGCGGGTTCCCGCAAGTCTTTGCCGTGGCGCCGAGCGTCAATCTCGGTCTTGGCAGTCTGCCGCCCGAGCGCCTGAAATATGCCAGCGGTTTATTCAACATGATGCGCAATCTCGGCGGTGCGGTCGGCATCGCCGTATGCGGCGCGATCCTGAACGACCGCACCAACCTACATTTCCTGTACATCGCGTCGCATTTGACGCCGGCAAACGGGGCGATGACGCAGTACATCCACGGGCTGGCTGAGCGCTATAGCGTCGCCCTGGGCGGTCCGGCCGCCGGACATGCGGCCGCGCTGTCGCAGCTATGGCATTTGGCGTACCGAGAAGCCTCGACCCTCGCTTATGCCGACGCATTTCGTGCGATCATGGTTGCGTTCGTTATCGCCACCCTGCTAGTCCCGCTATTGCGCAACGTAACGCCGGCCAAGGTCCCACCGGCCGAGGCGCATTGACCGGGCCGATAATGGCCGGACCGACGGAAGGAACTGGAGTATGCGTACCTCGTAGTCGGCGCGGGCGCAATCGGCGGCTATTTCGGGGGCCGGCTGATCGAAGCCGGCCGCGACGTGACCTTCCTGGTCCGCCCGCGACGCGCGGCAGAGCTGGCGGCCAGTGGCCTGGTCGTCGAGAGCGCCGCAGGCGATTTCACCCGGCCGGCACCCCCGACAGTCTTGGCCAGCGACCAAATCCTGCAAGAGATGTGGGAGAAATGGGTGTTTCTCGCCGCCTTTGCCGGCAGTACTTGTCTGCTGCGCGCCGCAATCTGCGACATCCTCAATGCACCCGGCGGCCGCGAGATCGTGCTTGGGCTGATCGAGGAATGCCGGGCGATCGCGCAAGCCAGCGGTTTCCCGCCGGGCGAGCCGGCCATCGAGCGCTTTCGCTCGATGCTGACGGCGTCGGGCTCGCCATTGACCGCCTCGATGGCGCGCGACATCGAAAACCATAATCCGGTCGAAGCCGATCATATTATCGGCGATTTCATCCATCGCGGTGAGCGGACCGGGTCGCTGCCGGGCGAAGACTCGCTGCTGCGCCTAGCCTACACCCATTTGAAGGCCTACGAGGCGCGCGAAGAACGCAGCCGATCCGAGCGCTGACCCCTTGCGCCGCGCCCTGATCGGCGCGAGTGTCACCACCGAAAGGAAACCCAGTCGCTTTCGGAGAATCCATGACGCAACTATCCGTTTCCACCCGGCCGATCGACGGCCCGAGCGCCTGGGTGCGCCGCGATGTCCGCCCCGAGGATTGGCGGGTCGCGCTCGACGCCGCCTGCCTCGACGAGATCGGCCGCGTGGTCGACGAACTGCGCGCTTACCCGCTGCCGACGATCGTGCTTGGCGCGGATGATTTCGCGATGCCGGCCTGCCGCGAGGCGATGGCGCGGGCGAGCGGCATCCTCGCATCAGGCGTGCGCTTTGCGATCGTCGAGCGCCTGCCGACGGCCGAGATGAACGCAGCCGAGGCGACGGCGATCTATTGGCTGCTGTCGGGCATGATCGCGCGCCCGGTCGCGCAAAAGCTCGACGGCGCCTTGATCTATGACGTGCTCGATACTGGGCAGCGGGCATTGCCGGGTTCGGGCGTGCGTCCGGACAAGACCAACATCGAGATCCGCTTTCACAACGACAACGCGTATAACGAGACGCCGCCGGACTATGTCGGTCTCCTCTGCCTGCGGCGGGCCATGAGCGGCGGCCACAGCCGGGTCATCAGTTTTCATACGGCGCATAATGCGCTGCTGGCACGCTGCCCCGAGCGGCTGGCGCGGCTCTACGAGCCGTTCTGGTTCGACCGCCAGCGCGAATTCCATCCCGGCGAAAGCCCGATCTTCGCCGCCCCAGTGTTTGCCGGCGGCGCCGAGATCAAGGCGCGGTTCAGCGTCCATCAGATCAACAGCGGCTACGCGCTGAAGGGCGAGCCGCTCGACGCGGCCGGAGCGACCGCCGTCTCGACGATGCTCGAGATTTTCGAGGACGATGCGCTGTCGATCGATTTTGACCTCGAACCCGGGCAGATGCAGTTTGTCGACAACCGCGCCTTGGGCCACAGCCGCACCGCCTTCATCGATTACCCGGAACCCGAAACCCGGCGGCATCTCGTGCGGCTGTGGCTGCGCGACCACGGCCGCCGCGCCTATCCCGGCTGAGGGTTGTGAGCAACGGGAAATGACGACGACTCACCCTGCAAATATCAACGCCCAGGCGGCGCTCGCCGAGGCCGAGGAACGGTATCGGGCCGACAACCCGAAAAGCCTCGAGCAGCACCACGCGGCTTGCGCGGCGATGCCCGGCGGCAATACCCGCGCCTCGATCCATGTCGATCCGTTTCCGCTGACCATGGCGAGGGGCGAGGGTGCGCGGCTGTGGGATCTCGACGGGCACGAATATGCCGATTTCCTCAGCGAGTTCACCGCCGGGCTCTACGGCCATTCGCACCCGGCGATCCGCCGCGCGATCGAAGCGGCGCTCGCGGGCGGGCTCAATTTCGGCGCGCACACCGAAATCGAGGCTCGGTTTGCCGCGGCGGTCTGCGCGCGTTTCCCGTCGATCGAGCTGGTGCGTTTTACCAATTCGGGCACCGAAGCCAATCTGATGGCGGTCAGCGCCGCGCGCGCGATCACCGGCCGGCCGAAGATCCTGGTGTTTGGCGGCGGCTATCATGGCGGCGTCTTTTATTTCCGCGGCCATGGCAGCCCGCTCAACACCCCGTTCGAGTTTCTGCTCGGCCGCTATAATGACCTTAAGGCGCTGGAAACGCTGATCCGCCCGCACCGCCAACAGCTGGCCGCGATCCTGGTCGAGCCGATGCAGGGCACGACCGGCTGCATCCCGGCCGAGCGGGGTTTTCTGGCCGGACTGCGCGCGCTCGCGAGCGAGACCGGGGCCTTGCTGATCTTCGACGAGGTGATGACCTCGCGGCTGGCGCCGGGCGGGTTGCAGGAAGTCCACGGCATCCTCCCCGACCTGACGACACTCGGGAAATATCTCGGCGGCGGCATGAGCTTTGGCGCCTTTGGCGGGCGCGCCGAGATCATGGAGCGCTTCGACCCGCGCCGCCCGGACGCCTTCCAGCATGCGGGCACCTTCAACAACAACGTGCTGACGATGAACGCCGGACTGGTCGGGCTGACCGAGATCTATACACCGGGGCCCGCCCATGCCCTGAACGAATGGGGCGACCGCCTTCGCGGACGGCTCAACGCGGTGGTCCGCCTGTCCGGCCTGGCGATGCAATTCACCGGCATTGGCTCGATGATGTCGGTCCACATGGCCGACGGGCCGATCCGCTCGGAGGAGGATGCGGCGCGCGGCGACGGCGCGCTGCGCGATTTGTTCTGGTTCGATCTCGTCGCCCACGGCATCTGGTTCGCCAAACGGGGCATGTTCGCGCTGTCGATCGCGCTCGTCGACGAGGACGGCGACAAGCTCATCGCCGCGGTAGAAGAATTCGTTCAGACCCGCGCGCCGCTGTTCGGACAATAACCACGAGCTGGTCAGCTCGTACCATCAATTGCTGTAATTGGCGAGTGGTTATCTTGGGCGGATTTTGCGGGCACGGACATATGTCTTGTCGGGGCGGGCCTTTGTCAGACCGTTACCTCTACATATTCGACCCGACTCGATGGCTGCGGAATGGGTAATCCGTCTTCGCGCAGCCCGTTCAAATGCAATTCCACCGCCTCACGGATCAGTTGCTCGGTTCGTCCGGTGTCCTACCGGTGGCGATGCAGCCGGGAAGGTCCGGTACGTAGGCTGAGTAGTTTTCTCCGGCTTTCTCGACGACGATCGCATAACGCATCGCGATAATCTCACTGTTTGACGTTGGCTTACTTCAGAATGCTGTTTGGGGTTCCCGGGGCGACGTCATCGCTGGACCTTCCTGCGACCGTGACCCGGCCCAGCTTTACCGGATGCTTGAACTGGCGATGGCTTCCCCGAGTGGTTACAGGATACCAGCCATCATCGCGCAACAGCCGCAGCACTTCTCTGACCTTCATCTTGCCGAACGCTCATGCCGTATTTACAGCGGTTTCCGATCAAGTCGCACCGTGCTCACCCCCTCAAACTCTCCCCCATCACCCCCTCCCAAACCCTCCCCCATCAAGGGGGAGGGCCTCAATCAGCACGCCTATCGGTACTCCCGCCCCCTCGATGGGGGCGGGTCGGGGTAGGGGTGATTCGCGCCGAGTGCGTCTATTCGGTCGAAAACCGCGCTAGCTAAGCGGTTAGGGTATTGCGCCTGATTCAAGACCGGGTGGGGCGATAGATCGCGTCGATCGCCGGCGGTCCCTCGCTTTCGACGATGCCGCGCCCGGCGAGATCAAGCAGATGTGCATGCACCGATCGCCCCGCCGCGCGGCGCAGCCCCGGCTGAAGCCCGTCATAGAGCTTGTCGACGATCGCGTCGATCCGATCGCTACCGGCCGCCAGACATTCCAGAATCCCGGCCTCGCGCTCGCGGCGATGGGCGACGAAGGCACGGACATGGGCCTGCGGCTCGGTGATCGCCGGGCCATGGGTCGGCCAATAGACCGCGTCCGAGCGATCGAGCAATTTGTCGAGCGAGGCCATATAAGCGCTCATGTCGCCGTCGGGCGGGGCGATCACGCTGGTCGACCAGCCCATGACATGGTCGCCGCTGAACAGGATGCCTTGATCGGGCAGCGCGAAGCAGAGATGGTTCGAGGTGTGTCCCGGCGTATGCACCGCGTCGAAACGCCAGCCTGAGCCGGCGATCGCGTCGCCGTCATGTACGGTCACATCGGGCGTGAAGTCCCAATCGCCGCCTTCCTCGACCGCGGGATCGCCGCGCTTCCCTCCGGCGTGGGGGCCGAAGCCATAGGTCGGGGCCCCGGTTGCCGCCTTCAGCGCTGCGGCCGCCGGCGAGTGGTCGCTGTGGGTGTGGGTAATCAGGATATGGGTCACTTGCTCGCCGGAGAGTCCGGCCAGCAATGCCGCGACGTGCTCGTCGAGATCGGGGCCGGGATCGATGACCGCGACTTCGTCGTCGCCGACGACATACGTCCCGGTGCCGCGGAAGGTGAACGGGCTGGGGTTGCGCGCGACAATGCGGCGAATGCCCGGCGCCACCCGCTCGAGCCGGCCGTATTCGAAGGAAAATTCGCGGCGGAACGGGATCTCGACAGCCATGCGCAAAGCTTACCCGAGATCCTGCGCGCGGCCCAACGGTTAAAGTGCTATCGCTTAGTGGGGCGGGAAGGAGCCGTGGCGATGAAGATCAACTTGGAAATCGACTGCACTCCGGAGGAAATGCGAACGTTTTTCGGATTGCCCGAAGTGCAACCCTTGCAGGCGGCGCTGCTGAAAGAGGTGCAGGAACGAATGACCGCCAACATCAAAGCGATGGACGCCAAGGCGATGATCGAGACCTGGCTGCCGGCAACCTTGAAGGGGTTCGAGCAGCTGCAGCAAATATTCATGGCGCGGATGGCCCGCGGCCCCGGCGAGAAAAAATAGCCGTGGCGGTCTCGCTGCGAACCTCGCGCTTGCTGCTGCGCCCGTGGCGCGACGCCGATGTCGCCGCCTATGCGGAACTGTCCGCCGACCCCGCCGTCATGGAGTTTCTGCGGCCCGCGGCCGAGCCGGCCGCGGCCGAAGCGTGGGCGGCGCGGGTGCGCGCCCATTGGCGGCAGCACGGGTTTGGGCAATGGGTCGTCGAGATCCCCGGCGAGGCGAGTATGACCGGCGTCGTCGGGCTCAGCAGTGTCTCTTACGAGGCGCATTTCACTCCAGCGGTCGAGATCGCCTGGCGGCTCGCGCGCTCTCAATGGGGCCGCGGCTATGCGAGCGAAGCCGCGCGCGCCGCGCTCGATTACGGCTTTGGCACGCTGGGCTTGACCGAGATTGTCGCGATCACGGTACCGGCCAATCTTCGCTCGCGCCGGGTCATGGAGCGGCTCGGCATGACGCGCCTGCCGGAAGACGATTTCGACCACCCCAACGTCCCGGAGGGGCCGCTGAAGCGCTGCGTCCTCTACCGGCTTCACAGGCCCCGGTCCGCGTCGTGACGATTTTCCTGATCCGCCACGGCGAGACCCAATGGAACAAGGCAAGGCGACACCAGGGCCGTTTCGATTCGCCGCTGACCGGGCACGGCGTCGCGCAGGCCCGCGCGATCGGCCGGCGGTTGGCGACCATGCCGGAAGCGGTAGCGGCGCCGCTCGTCGCCAGCCCGCAAGGGCGGGCATGGCGCACCGCCGAGATCATCCGCGACGAGCTGGGCGGCGCCGCTGCGCTGCGCCTCGACGATCGGCTGCGCGAGCATTCCGTCGGCTCGTGGGACGGCCTGGCCTATAGCGAGATCGAAGTCCGTTCACCGGGGGTCTTCGACGGCGAGGGGGCTCACGGCTGGTATTTCCGGCCGCCCGACAGCGAGAGTTACGCTGCTTTCGCGGCGCGCGTCGGCGAATGGCTCGGCGAGCAGGACGAAGCCGCTGCGATCATCGTTGTCACCCACGGGCTCGTCAGCCGCGTGCTGCGCGGTCTTTATGCCGGTCTGCCGCGGGCGGTCGCCCTGACCCTTCCGGTTCCGCAGGATCGGATCTACCGCCTCTCCAACGGCGCGATCGAACAACTGGCCGTCGAAAGCGATCGGATCTAGACGGTCGGCACCCACGACACCCTCAGCAAGCGACCACCTGGATATGGCCGGAGGAGGCGTAAGCGGTGATCTGACGATCCCTGGTCACGATCGGCACGCCAAGATGTCGCGCCGTGGCGATCAGGAGCCGATCGGCCGGGTCGCCATGCAAGGGGGGCGGGAGATGAGCACTGTCGATGGCGATGCCGGGCGTGAACGGCGCCTCTCTGATCGCCGGCGCGGCCAGCACGCGCGCAAACCAAGTCTTGGGGTCCGGCAGAAAGCGGATCGTAGTGGCGCGACCAGGACGACTTAACAGTCCCACTTCCCAGGCGGAAACCGGCGAAATAAAGATGCCGTCGGCCAGAGCAGCGCAACGGATCGCGTCGGTCGCCCCATTTGCCATCAGATCCCCGTTGGCGAGATAGATGACCGCGCAAGTGTCGAGCAAAACGGCCCGAGGCCCCACGTCGGCTCTCACCCGTGGATCTGCCCTTGATCGGCGGTAAGCGGTTCATCGAGCGCGGGGGCGGTGAAATCGAACCCGTCGGGCGCGACGACGCTGCCGCGCATGAAACCGTGAAGGTCGCCCAGATCCTTTGTGTCGTCGGGAGGGGTGACGACAGCCACGATCCGTCCCCGCTTGGTAATGTACAGGCGGGTCAGCTTGCGGGCAGCCAGCTGATCGAAAAGGTCGAGACACTTGGCCTTGAACTCGGAGGCCGTGATGGCCGGCGCGCGCACGATTGGTCACCTCGTAAAGACTGGTCTCTACCGGATGACTATATGGGGCTGGCCGGACAGAGTTCCAGAGGGTCCATAAATAGGGCCCTTGGAATACCGTCCCCATTTACCGGGTGTCAGTGCTTCGCAGGCGGGTAGACTTCATGGATCACGTCGTCGAGCCGATGTGCGCGGAGACCCGGCACGTCCATGATCTCGGTCGAGATGGTTGGGCCGCCGAGTTCGTAGAGGACCGCGCCGAGCCGCTTTTCGCCCGGCATCGCCGGTTGCATCCCGCCGACCAAAAAGCTCGAAGCCGGCGCCCAAACGAAGCGGGTCCCCTCGCTCAATACCTGGTGCGCTTTGTGCAGATGGCCGCTGGCGACCAAGCTCACCCGATAGCGCCGCAACAGCGCCATCAGCCGCGCGCGCGGCTGCGGCTTGACCGACCAGTAGCCGGTATCGTCTTCCACGGGGCTGTTGAGAAACAGCGGCTTGTGGAGAAACCAGGCGACCGGCCGACCGGCCGCCTGCGTCATTACCGCGTCGAGCCAGGCGTCCTGCGCCGCCTCTTCCGGCAGGCCGCTGTCGAGCAGCATGGCGTCGAGCCCGACGATGCGCCAACCCCCGGCGTTTTGGTCGACATCCTCGACCCACCAGTCGGCGCCGAAATGGAGATGCCATCGGGCAAGGCGCTCGCCGTTGACCGGCTGGTGCGGGTGGGCGGCATCGCCGACATCGTGGTTGCCGGGGACCGCGCGCCAGCGCACCCTCAGATCGCGCAACAGCCCGGCGGCATAGGCCATGTCGTCCTCGACATCGGCCCCGTCGACCGTGACATCGCCGGTATGAATTACGAGATCCGGGCGTTGCGCGGCAATCCATCGCGCGAGCGGCGCCCAGTTGTCGTCGAAATGCGCCTTGCGCCGGCTCAAATGCGTATCGGTGATCTGAATTATTCGCATCGCCTCTCGCCTAAATGGGCCGCCAGATCGGTCATTCGCGCGAAGACCCGCGAGCATCCGGCGGCGACAAGCTGGTCGGCGTGGCCGTCGGAACAGTGGCTGCCGCCACAAAAGCCGAAAACCGGCATGCCGGCGGCGACCGCGGCGGCGACGCCGATGACGCTGTCCTCGACGACGGTGCAGTCAGCAGGGTGTGCGCCCAGCTGCCGAGCGGCCAGCAGAAAGAGATCGGGCGCCGGCTTGCCCGAGGCAACTTGCGTGGCGCTGAAAACATGCGGATCGAAGAAGCGCAATAGGCCGGTCAGCGCCAAGCGCTCGCGTACCCGGCCGAGGTGGCCGTTCGAAGCGACGCAGCGGGCGGCCGTCAGCGCGTTGAGCAGCGCCTCGACCCCCGGCATCGGCTCCAGCTCGCGGGCGAGCGCGATTGCGGTTTGCGCGCGCATCGCATCGAAAAACCCATCCGGCAACGCCCGCCCGTATCGGACCTCGACCGCCGCGGCTAAGGAGTCGCGGTTCTTGCCGACGCCGAGGACCAAGGCCTCCTCGGCCGTCGCCGAGAGATGCGCCGCGGTCAGGCACTCGGCCAAGATGCGGGCAAAGATGACCTCGCTGTCGACCAGGACGCCGTCGCAATCGAAGATGACGAGGTCGGGCACGGGGCCCCTTTCCCTGGCTTCACCGGTGGGCAGGTTTCGAGAAGACCACGCCAGCGCCGGATCGAGTGTGATCTAGTTCACACTGCAGGTCATATAATCCGGCGTCGAACCCGCGAGCCGCGGAACCAAGACCCGGCCATGCCCCTCCGGTGCGGGACTATCGGTTTTCTGTCGGCTAAGCGTGCCGACCCGGTTGCTGCGCTGGCGTGGCGCCAGCGAGACGGCGTCCGAAGAAGCCCGCGGCTGGCGACGGCTCTCAGCCGGTGCCGAACGCTCCGCCGCCGCTCAACTCAGAACAGGATGCCGCTTTCGACCATTATTCGGGTCTGAGTATCACCGTTGAAATTCGGGCCCAGCCCAGATCCCGGAGTTACGTGGGCTTTGACAAAGGAAACCTCGGCGCGCGCGAAGAAGTATTGCCATTGATAGGTCGGGGTGATCGTCGCGGAAAAAGCTGCACTCCCCGGACCATAGAGCAGATTGTTGCTGCCGGTGGTGCCGATGTATTCAAGACGACCGCCCAAATTGAACCCCGAGCCGAAATCGTAGTTCCCCAGAATGGCTCCACCGAAAGTCGACGCATCCGAGTTTATTCCAATACTAACATCGGTAGGAACATGCGTAACCTGAATATAGGGTTGAATAATCCACGGATCGGAATTGTACGTATAGATTAAATTCCAGATTTGAGAGTTGCTCTGAAGCAGCGGTGCCCGCAAGGTCGCAGTGTTGGTCTTTCCGACATTTCCCCCGGCAGCAAACTCGAATGTATTTGTACTGTTGATGGTATAAGTGGCGGAACCGGTGACCCAATTGTAGACCCCAGAATCAAACCCGTCGTTGAACGAGAGCGACAAGGCTAACGGGCCGACCGTGTAGTTGGCCTGGCCGCCCGTGCTGAAGGTGGGTTCCTGATTGAACAGCAACCCGCGTTCGATGTTTATGTTCTGAAAGGAGAATCCGTATTCGGCCCCGATCAGGGTCGGAAGCCTGCCGCCCTGGATAGAAAAATTGTCGGTCGGGACAATTTTGCCATAGGCCGCGGGGACCCAGCCCCACAAACGCCCAGCCGCCGAATTGGCCCCGAAAGTTGCCTGCGACGCAGAAATGTACGGTGATCCCAAAGTCGCGAGCGAATAGGCGCCGGCCTCGACAAAAAACTGGAACAGGCCGTCAGTCTTTTGGACGAACACCTGACCGTTCGACAGGTCGGGCTGCCACGAGCGGTTGCCGGGGGCCGGGTTGCTCTGCCACATCCCGAGACCGCTGGCGACGCCGTCCACATAGATGTTGCCCAAAAGCGGCAAGGTGTATTTGGGCGGCGGCAGCTGGATTGTCAGCGGGCCGGTGATCGATGGTCCGATCAGTGGCGAGGTCGGCGCTGCTGGGGCCGGGGCCGCAGCCGCTGCCTGCCCGGGCGCCGGTGGCGCGCCTGCCGGCGGGGCCGCCGCTGGTGGTGGCGCTGCTGCTGGCGGCGCTGGTGACGGCGGCGCCTGGGCGAGTTCGTCGGCCCATGCGCAAACCGACCCGGCGCCGAGCAGGACGACGGCGAGCGCGGCGCCCGAGATGGTGCTTTTCTTGGTGTTGTTCATCTAGAGACGAGCCTTTCGAATTAGCGTTCACTGCGGGGCGCGCACGACCTCGGCATGCGATCACGCGCGTCATAGCCCCCTCCTGGCTGCGGCGACGCAAACGCTGTACCAACGCGTGGATCCTAGGTGGCGAGCCGAAGTGCTAACTGACTGGTTGTGCGGAAAATCACCAGATCACCTCTTGCTCGCAGCCGGCCGCCTTTGTCAACCGGTGAGAGGCGCATAGCCACAGCTGACTATTTACTAGGCAGATCAGAGCAGTTCAGCGCCGTTTTTGTTCAAATCGGGCAAAAGATATGGTCGTTTGCGGCCAATCCGCGCCGATCCTCCCGACCCAATTCGCTCACCCCAGGGCGCAGCGGGTTGAGTTCAGCCGCGGCCGATATAGGGCATCTTGGTCGCCATCACCGTCATGAACTGAACGTTCGCCTCAAGCGGCAGGGTCGCCATGTAGACGACACCCCTGGCGACGTGCTCGACATCCATGCGCGGCTCTGCTTCCACCCTGCCGGTCGCCTGCAGCCGGCCCTGCGCCGTGTCCTCGTTGCGCGAAGTGGCGGCGTTGCCGATGTCGATCTGGCCGCAGGCGATATTGTATTGGCGGCCGTCGAGCGACAGCGAACGGGTGAGGCCGGTCAGGGCATGCTTGGTCGCGACATAGGGGGTGGAGTTGCGCCGCGGCACGTGGGCCGATACCGAGCCGTTGTTGATGATCCGCCCACCCTGCGGGTCCTGACTCTTCATCATGCGGAAAGCGTGCTGTGCGCACAGGAACGAGCCGGTCAGATTGACCGCGACGACATTCGACCACTGCTCGAAGGTCAGCTCCTCGAATGGAATCCCGCGCGTGCTGATGCCGGCGTTGTTGAACAGCAGATCGATACGGCCGTAGGTGTTTTTGATGGCGTCGAACAGCGCCGCGATCGCCGCCGGATCGGAGACGTCGGTCGGCACTACCGTGGTTGCCGGCGGCGGCGCCCTGGCCATCGCGGCGGTCTCTTCGAGCATGTTGCGGCGGCGGCCCGCCAAGACCACCGCGAACCCGGCCTCGACCAACGCCAGCGCCGAGGCGCGGCCGATGCCGCTGCCCGCTCCGGTGACGACAGCGATTTTTCCTGGCGTTTCCATAATTCTCTCCGTTTCGGCTTACAGTTTCCGCGGAAGAACCTTTCGGGTGGGGGCGGCCAGCTCGTCCTGGGCCGCGACCAGCGCCAGCTCGCCGCCGCCCGCGCGGAAAGTCGCCTCGACCACGCCCCAGATCGCGGAGACGGTCAGTGCAAGCGCCTCGGGCAACGGTTTGCCTTTCATCAGCCAGCCGAGAAAGAGCGCCGCGACCGCATCGCCGCAGCCGGTAGGCTCGATCGGCAGCCGCGGGGTTTCGACTGCCCAGACGCCCGCGGTGCCGGCGGCCAGGACGGCGAGCCGGTCGGCCGCGGGTTCGAGGCTGGTGACAAGGATGATGCCAGGTCCGCGCCGGCGCAGTGCCTCGGCCGCAGCTCCAGCCTCCTCAATGGCGCCGACCCGGCGCCCGGTCAGCCATTCGAGCTCGAAGCGGTTGGGGGTGGCGATGTCGGCGACGCAGAGTGCATGGTCGCGGTAGAATTCAGGGACGCCGGCGCGAACATACCAGCCTGGGCCAATGTCGCCCATGACCGGGTCGCAGCAATAAAGCGCCCGCGGGTTCGCCTGCTTGACCCTGGAGACGATGTCGAGCAGAACCGAGCCGGTCTCGACCGCGCCGAGATAGCCCGACAGTACTGCGTCGCAGTTTGGCAGCACGCCCAATTCGGCAATGCCCTCGAACAAGGACGCAATCTGAGGCGCGGGCACCGCGTCGCCACGCCACTTGCCGTAGCCGGTATGGTTCGAAAACGCGACGGTGTTGAGCGACCAGGTCTCGAACCCCAGGCGCTGCAACGGAAACAATGCCGCGCAATTCCCGACATTCCCGCAGGCAACCCAGGATTGGACCGAGAGGACGGTCGGCATTTTAGCGCCGATGCGAATTGATGCGGTCGAAGACGCGCTTGATGTCGAGGAAGATGATGACGCCGCTGACCACGAACAGACCAAGCCCGGCGTTGTGGAAACTGCCATCGGGCCAAGCGCGGGCGATGAACAGGCCGACGAGCCCAATCACGGCGAAAAGCGGGATTACCACCGGCAGGCTCGTCATGTCGTCGACGAACAGAAAATCTCGCCAGCCCGGGCCACCCCCGTCGAACCGGTGCTTGAGTCGCAGGAAGGCGAGCGCTAACGCGCCGAGGACCAACAACATCCCGCAGAGATAATCGCCCGGCCCGTCCGCCCGGCTGGCGGCAAACGCGCCGATCACGACGAACAGCCCGAGGACGAGGAACTGCACCCAGAAGCCGAGCCACGACCAAAACGCATGCTCGGCGGGTTCCGGCTCCCGGCTCGTCTCGACCATGCCCAGCACCCTCCGAACGTCGTGCTCGGGCTCGACAATGTACGTCGGCCGACGACAATCGCAACCGATTATGCTCCCGCACCGCCGGTGTCGTTGCTGGTATAATCTCGGGCAGGAACGCCGGAGCCGCCCTATGCTTCGCCTACGCCGCAGCCTTCTGTTTGTGCCCGGCTCGAACCCGCGGGCTGTGGAAAAGGCGCGCGCCCTCCCGGCCGACGGGCTGATATTCGATCTCGAAGACGCCGTCGCGCCGATGGCCAAGGAGGAGGCGCGCTCGGCGGTGATGGCGGCGCTTGCGGCCGGAGGTTACGGCGGGCGCGAACTGGTGCTGCGCGTCAATGCGCTCGACACCCCTTGGGGACATGCCGATCTCGCCGCCGCGGCGACGATGCCGATCGACGCGGTGCTGCTGCCAAAGGTCGAGAACGCCGATCGGGTGCGGCTCGCGGCGGCGTTGCTCGACGCGCTGGGGGCGCCGCCGGAGCGCGCCGTCTGGTGCATGCTGGAGACGCCGCTCGGCATTTTGGACGCGCGCCAGATCGCGGCGGCGTGTCCACGGCTCGCCGTTCTGGTGCTCGGCACCTCGGATCTGACCAAGGATCTGCATGCCGCCCATACGCGCGATCGTCTGCCGCTGCTGACGGCGCTTCAGCTCGCTCTGCTCGCTGCTCGCGCATACGGGCTTGCGGCCCTCGACGGCGTCCATCTCGATCTGTCGGACGACGAGGGTTTTGCGCTCGCCTGCCGCCAAGGGCGTGAGCTCGGTTTCGACGGCAAGACGTTGATCCACCCGAAGCAGATCGAAGCGGCCAATACCGCCTTCGCGCCGAGTGCGGAGGAGGTCGCCTGGTCGCGCCGAATCATCGCGGCATATGCCGAGGCCGAGCGTTCCGGCAAAGGCGTCGTGCTGGTCGACGGCAAGCTCGTCGAGAGCCTGCATATCGACAATGCCCGGCGCGTGGTAGCGGTCGCCGAGGCGACCGCGCAGGTTGCCGCTCCGCGGTGAATGCAGCACTGCGCCCGGCTACGTTGACACCTCCCGGAGCGCGGTCTAAGTCACCCGCGCGCCGCACTCCGGTTGCCGCGCTGTCGTGACGGCCGCCGAGGTATCGATGCCAGGACTGCTTTAGATGAGATCCGCCGACCGTCCGCTCTCGCCGCATCTTCAGATCTATCGCTGGCAGCTCACTTCGGTCCTGTCGATCCTGCACCGGGCCACCGGCGTGGCCTTGGCTGTAGGCGGGATCCTGTTGGTGTGGTGGCTGGTCGCCGCCGCGTCGGGGCCGGAGGCCTACGGCGCCGTCGCCGACTTCATCGGCTCCTGGCTCGGGATCGTCCTGCTGCTCGGCTGGAGCGCGGCGCTGTTCTATCATTTGTGCAACGGCATCCGGCATCTGGTCTGGGATACCGGTCATGCCCTCGACCTCAAATCCACCTATATCGGCGGCTGGATCGTCGTCGCCGCGACGGCGATCCTGACCGTGATTGCCTGGGTCGCCGGGATCTCGCGCTGGGTCGGCTGAGATGGCGTCGTCGCGGATGCGTTCGCCGCTTGGCCGTGCGATCGGCCTCGGTTCGGCGAAGGAAGGCGTCGAGCACTGGCTACTGCAGCGGGTCACCGCGGTGGCGCTTGTGCCGCTTGTCCTATGGTTCGTGATCGCCCTGATCGGCCTCGTCGGAGCCGATTTGGACACCGTCCAGGAGTGGGTCGGCCGGCCGCTGCCGGCGATTTGCCTGGTGCTGCTGTTGATCGCGACCTTTTATCACGCCTCGCTCGGGCTCCAAGTCGTGATCGAGGATTATGTCCATGGCGAGTTGTCCAGGCTGGGCCTGGTAATCGTCGTCCGCCTGGCCTGTGTCGCCCTCACCGTGGCCGGCACTGTCGCCGTGCTGACCTTGGCGCTCGGAGCCGCGAGCTAGCTGATCGGGAGTTGCGATGCCGCCCGCCTACCCAATCACCGATCACGTTTACGATGCCGTCGTCGTCGGCGCCGGCGGCGCCGGGCTGCGGGCGACCCTGGGCTGCACCGTCGCGGGTCTCGAGACCGCATGTATCAGCAAGGTGTTCCCGACCCGCAGCCATACCGTTGCGGCGCAAGGCGGGATCAGCGCCGCGCTTGGCAATATGGAGCCCGACGATTGGCGCTGGCACATGTACGACACGGTCAAGGGCTCCGACTGGCTCGGCGACCAGGACGCGATCGAATACATGTGCCGCAACGCAATCCCCGCCGTCGTCGAGCTCGAGCATCTCGGCGTGCCGTTCTCACGCACCGAGGACGGGCGGATCTACCAGCGGCCATTTGGCGGCCACATGATGGATTACGGCGACGGCGATCCGGCCAAGCGCGCCTGCGCCGCCGCAGACCGTACCGGCCATGCGATCATCCACACGCTCTATCAACAATGCCTCAGGCATAACGCCCAGTTCTTTGTCGAATACTTCGTGCTCGACCTGATCACCGATGAGGAAGGCGCCTGCCGTGGGGTAATGGCCTGGAACTTCGAAGACGGCACCTTGCACCGTTTTCGCGCCCATATCGTGATCCTCGCCACCGGCGGATATGGCCGTACCTATTTCTCCTGCACCTCGGCGCACACCTGCACCGGCGACGGCAACGCGATGGTGTTGCGCGCCGGGTTGCCGTTACAGGACATGGAGTTCATCCAGTTCCACCCGACCGGCATCTACGGCGTGGGCTGCCTGATCACCGAGGGCGCGCGCGGCGAGGGCGGCTATATGACCAACGGCGAAGGCGAGCGCTTTATGGAGCGCTATGCGCCGCACGCCAAGGATCTCGCCTCGCGCGATGTAGTCAGCCGGGCGATGACCATCGAGATCCGCGAGGGCCGCGGCTGCGGCCCGCTGAAGGATCACATTC
The DNA here is from genome assembly GCA_963785565.1 of uncultured Alphaproteobacteria bacterium. GTDB lineage: Bacteria > Pseudomonadota > Alphaproteobacteria > ATCC43930 > CGMCC-115725 > AP-15. The sequence continues at coordinate 56,724 of CAWAVV010000011.1, forward strand.
TGCTGCATCTCGAGCACCTCGATCCGGCAATGCTGCACCGGCGCCTGCCGGGCATCTCCGAGACAGCGAAGATCTTCGCGGGGGTCGATGTCACGCGCGAGCCGATCCCGGTCCTGCCGACCGTGCACTACAACATGGGCGGCATACCGACGAATTATCACGGCGAGGTGCTGCGCCCGACCGAGGACGATCCGGAAGCCGCCGTGCCCGGGCTGATGGCGATCGGCGAGGCGGCGAGCGTTTCGGTGCACGGCGCCAATCGGCTCGGCTGCAATTCGCTGCTCGATATCGTCGTCTTCGGCCGCGCCGCCGCGCATCGCGCCGCCGAGCTGGTGCGCCCGGGGACGCCGCACAAACCGCTGTCAGGTTCCGCCGGCGAGGAAGCGGTGTCCCGGCTGGACGCGGTCCGGCACGCGAAGGGGCCGCGCAAGACCGCCGAGATCCGTCTCGACATGCAGCGCGTCATGCAGAGCAACTGCGCCGTCTTCCGCACCGCCGAAATTCTGAAGGAGGGGGTCGGCAAGATCGACGGCGTCGCCGACAGCTTCGCCGATCTCGGCATCTCCGATCGCTCGATGATCTGGAACAGCGATCTCGCCGAGGCGCTCGAACTGAAAAATCTGCTGCAGCAGGCGGTGGTGGCACTGCATTCCGCCGATAATCGCACCGAGAGCCGCGGCGCCCATGCGCGCGAGGATTATCCCGAGCGCGACGACCGGAGCTGGCTGAGACACACGATCGTCTGGCTCGACGGCGACGGCGTGGTAAAGCTCGGCTATCGGCCGGTCCATCTCTACACCCTCTCGAACGAGGTGCAGGCCTTCCCGCCCAAGGCGCGGGTCTATTGATGCCAGGTAATATTTGGACCGTGAGAAGCAGGCCGGACGCAAAGGTTGGGGATCGGCAGGAGGACGGCAATGGTGACCGATACGATCGAGCGCGCTCTTGCCGAGATCAGGTTCGACCGCGACGGGCTGGTGCCGGCGGTCGCGCAGCAGCACGATACCGGCGAGATCCTGATGGTGGCGTGGATGAACCGCGACGCGGTGCGCGCGAGCTTGACCGAGGGCCGCGCCTGCTACTGGTCGCGATCGCGCGCGGCGCTGTGGCGCAAGGGCGAGACTTCGGGCCAGGTTCAGCTGTTGCGTGAGCTGCGCCTGGATTGCGACGGAGACACGGTATTGCTGGTGGTCGATCAGCACGGCGTCGCCTGCCACACCGGGCGGCGCAGCTGCTTTTTCCGCGCCTGGCGCGACGGCGGCTGGGTGCTCATCGCCGAGCCGCAGATCTCGCCCGACACTCTTTATCCGCAGCGCACCGGCTGATCTCACTGCAGCGGCGGGCAGGACAGATGGGCCTGAATTTGCGCCATCACATCAGCGTTGAACTGGTGGCTGGCGCATTGCGCATTGTATTGGGCGACATGGCTGTTGTAGCGGGCGGTCGCCTGTTCCGCGTCGGTTACGACCGGGCCGAGTGACTGTTGATAGGCGGCGTCGCGCTGCTGGAGGAGCGCCTTATAGCGTGCGACCGAATCCTGATTGTTGACATCGACGCCTGGACGGGCTTGCGCGAGCCGGGCGTCGAGATCGGCGAGGTGCTGGCGCACCGCGGCGAGCGCCTGGGTCTTGCCCGACATGTCGGAGGACAGGGCCGCCACCCCTTGCTGCATACACAGGCAGGCGGTGATCTCGGCCGGGTCGCTGGACATCTGCGCGCGCGCTGTGGCGGCATCGGTGACAACCACGAGACCGGCGCCAAAAAGCATCGCGCCGCAGACCGCAATCGAACGTAGCATGATCGGTTTCCTTCTATCCCTAACGCGTGTGAAAAAGCTCGGAAGTCAGCCCTCGTCGTCGGCGCCGCGCGAGGTCCGGGCCATGGAGCGGATGCTGTCGGCCGCGCGGTGGCCGAGTTGCTCGGTCTTTTCCCATAGATCCTCGCGCGCCTGTGCAACCACCTCCCGCTCGCGCCGGGCGGACGGCAACAGCACGGCGACGGCCGCGCCGCACACGATGCCGGCGAGCCCAAACAGCAGCGGGTTGCGCCCAATGCCGTCGGTCAGCCGCCGGCCGGCACGGCAGGCGCGCCCGCCCGGATGGGTGATCTTTTCGGTGTGTTCGCCGGCGCATTCGAATGCGGCACCGCCCTGCGGGTCCGAAGCCGCGGGGCGCTCGCCCCGACCCGCTGCGGCGCCGCTGAGGAGGCCCGTGTGTTCGGCGACGAGCCAAGCGACGCCAAGGCCGATCAGCGCCAGCGGCGCCGAATCGCCGAGCCCCATCCCGCCCAGCCTATTTCCGCTCCAAGATCGCTTGATCATGTTCGCTGCCTTTTCGACCAGGTGTTTCGGGGCGAGTTCGACCGCCAACGTGTCCAGAGTAAGATCGAGTTCGTCCCGAGTTCGGCCGATTTCCTTTTCGATTTCGATCATCGACTGACGCGAGGCCCTCATCACCGACGCTCCCTGATCCAGGTCTCGTCCTGGCGCAGCGAGCGCAAGCTGCGCCGCGGAACGAGCAATTCGGGGTCGAGCCACCTTTTGCCGAGATAAAGCAGCAACGCCCCGACCAGTAGCGCCACCAGCCCAACGGTCAGCGCCGCGAGCCATGGCCGCACCACGGTAGCGAGAGCCAGTGTCGCCGTGGCCAACAGCGCTATCCAGCCGCTGAATACGAGAAAGGCGCCGACCGCCAGCGCGATCAAGCCAAGCCCCAGCCGGTGCAGCTTGCCGGCAAGTTCGGCCTTGAACAGTGCGACTTCGAGCCGAAGCAGCACGCGAACCTGATTGGCAAGATCGGCGATCAGAGCCGCGATCGGGCGCTCGGGCCTTGGCCGGTCGCCGGCCTCCTCCGGCTCGGGCGCGACGGCGTCGGGGCTCATCAACGGGCCTCTCGCGGTTTCGAGCCCTCGTCGATCCGGCCGGCGAGCCCGCCGCTGCCGGCAGCGCTCGAAACGGTTGCCGCGATCGCCTCGTCCGGTGACGGCGGGCCCACCGCGGTCGCTCGCCGGGCCTTCTCAGGGGGCGCCGCGACCGACAGAAATCGCCCGGCTAGGAAACCGGCGGCCACGACGCCGACGACAAACAGGCCAGGACGGCGGCGCGCGATAGCTTCGACATCGCCGAGAAGATCGACCCAACTGGACTCGCGCAACGAGCGGGAGAATTCGTCGATTTGATCCGCTGTCCGATCGGCATAGCGTGCAGCCATCGGGCTCTGCGAGCGCTCGAGGGAGCGTGCCGCCGCGCGCGCCGCTTCGGCGAGAGCGCCGACTTGCTGCGCATGACGGCCCTTATGTTGGTTGACCGCCGATAACGCTGCCGACATCGCCGCGTCAGCCAATTCGGCGAGGATGGCCTTGGCGCGGTGGCTACTCGGCCTTGCTTCGCCGGCGCCTATTGTCGAATCGGTCCGCTCGGCCATGCCTGTCGCTCCCGCGGTGATCGCGCCATGCCTCGATCGAGATCAAGCAACGCGTGAGGTTCCTCACCTCTGATTGTAGTCAAAACAAGGGCGTGCGCGTAAGGGTTCCCTCGCCGCATATGGACCGATCACTGCCGAACCACTGCCACAGTTTTTCCGATAATAAAAGCCACGGGGCTGGGGCGCCATGCCGGGCGGCCGATGTTGCGGGGAACAAGTGGCCGGTGGGGCAATGAAATTCGGCGGCGGGCTGGGGGAGGCCGATGCCTGATCGGAAGCTGCGCGCCGACCCGGCCGACCGCATCGCCCCAACGCCGCGGCGGCACAAACCCGCACCGGGTCCGCCGGGCCGGAGCGGGCGTCCGCGGTCGCGACCGGCTGGCGCGCTCAAATTCTGCGTCCTGCTGTTGCTATGGACCGTGATCCTTGGGGGCGGCGTCCTCGGTTATTTCGCCTTGACCTTGCCCGACACTGGTCAATTGGTCAAATCCCAGCGGCGCCCCAGCGTCACCATGCTCGCCGCGGATGACAGCTTGCTCGCGACCTATGGCGATCTGTTCGGTCAGCCGCTGAATTTAAAGGAGATGTCGCCTTATCTGCCGGAAGCGGTGATAGCGACCGAGGACCGCCGCTTCTACAGCCATTTCGGCGTTGATCCGGTCGGGCTCGTCCGCGCCGCGATGGCGGATCTCGTCGCCGGCCATGTCGTCGAGGGCGGGAGCACGATCACCCAACAGCTCGCCAAAAACCTGTTCTTGACGCCCGAGCGGAGCCTCGGGCGCAAGATCCGCGAGACCCTGCTGGCGTTGTGGCTCGAACACCGCTTCACCAAGGACCAGATCCTCGAGATCTATCTGAACCGGGTTTATCTCGGCGCCGGGACTTACGGCGTCGACGCCGCGGCGCATCGTTATTTCGATAAATCGGCGCGGCGGACCGATCTTTACGAAAGCGCCCTGCTCGCCGGCCTGTTAAAGGCGCCGGCGCGGTTCAATCCGATCCGCGACCGCGATAAAGCCGCGGCGCGAACCGAGCAGGTCCTCGCCAATATGGTCGAGGCCGGCTTTATCACCAAACACGAGGCTACCGCGGCCAGCGAGGGCGCGCCTCTCGCCATGGTCGCCGCGACTCGGCCGGGAAGCCGCTACTTCGCCGATTGGGTTGCCGAGCAGCTGGGGGATTTTGCCGGCGCCGGCAATCGGGATCTGACCGTGGTCACCACGCTCGACCCTCGGCTGCAGGCCGAGGCCGAGGGCGCCATCGACGGCGCGCTCGCGCGCGACGGCGCCAAAGCGGCGGTCAGCCAGGGCGCATTGGTCGCGATGTCGCCCGACGGGGCGGTGCGCGCGATGGTCGGCGGGCGAAGCTATGACGCCAGCCAGTTCAATCGCGCCACCCAGGCGCAGCGTCAACCCGGCTCCGCCTTCAAGCCGTTCGTCTATCTCGCCGGGCTCGAAGCCGGCCTGCAGCCGTCCGATCATTTCGTCGACGGCCCGATCCAGATCGGCGGCTGGCGGCCACGCGATTACGGCAACCGTTATCAGGGCGACATGAGCATGGCCGAAGCGCTGGCCCAATCGATCAACACGATCGCGGTCCAGGTGGCGCTGCGCGCCGGTATCGACAACATCGTCGCGGTCGCGCACCGGCTCGGCATCGCCTCGCCGCTGACCCGAGACGCGAGCATCGCCCTCGGCACCGACGAGGTAAACCTGCTGGAACTGGTCTCGGCCTACGCGCCCTTCGCCAACGGCGGCGCAGGGGTGTGGCCGCACGGCATCGCCGAGATCCGCGACAGTGACGGCAATATCTTGTACCGCCCCGCCGGTTCCGGCCCCGGCAGGGTCGTCAGCGCCGAATTGACCGGGGCAATGAACGCGATGCTGAGCGGGGTCGTCGATCATGGCACCGGACGAAGCGCCGCGTTGCCGCGGCCGGCCGCGGGCAAGACCGGGACGACCCAGGATTATCGTGACGCCTGGTTTATCGGCTATACCGCCGACCTCGTCGCCGGGGTGTGGCTCGGCAACGACGACGACAAGCCGATGAACAAGGTGACCGGCGGTTCACTGCCGGCGCAGACTTGGCGGCGGTTCATGCTGGCGGCGACGCAATCAACGCCGGTCAGGGCATTGCCCGACATGAGCGCCCCGCAGGCAGGAGCGGTCGCGGCAACTGCGCCCGGACGTGGGCTGTTCGATAACTTTTTTGGGCTGTTCGGACCGAGCCGCAGATAAATCCGCTACAGCGGCGATGCCCTCATCCGCTTCGCGGCGCGCAGCACCTCTCCCGCAATGCGGGAGAGGGTCTGGCGGGCGGGTAGCGCGGCTAGCGCAGCGGCGAGAAGGCGGCCGGAACCACCAGCATGTTCTCCTGCTTGACGAACATGCCGCGGGTGGCGGGCGGCCACGTGCCGTCCTTGCGCGATTCCTCGCGGATGCGGGCCCGCTCGTTCGCGTCCTTGTAGGCCCAGATATGGATCCACTGATTCAAGGGCCCGAGCTCGGTATGACCGGCGGCCGCCAACGGCGACAGTTTGACCCGCCCCTCGATCCGCTCGGCCCAGCGTTCGACGACGGTCGGGGCTGATCCGGGCAGCATCGTGTAGGTGCGGATCTCGTAGAGGTTGCCGTGCTGGCGCGGTGTGAAGGCCGGGCAGAACGGCGCCGCTATGACAATCTTGCTTTCCATCTCGACGAGGAATTCTTGAATCTTCGGCGGCCAGCCGGGGATCGACTGAGAGCGCACGCGGGTACGGTGCTGCAGATCGTCATAGGGCCAAATGTGGATGATGTGGTTGAGCGGCCCGACCTCGGTGTGGAAGAAGGCGCCGAGCGGCGACACCTTGACACGCTCGGTCAGGGCCTCCGCGAAGCGCTTCTCGACCTCCGGCACGGATCCCGGCTGCAAGCGGTAGGTGCGCATCTCAAAGATCATCGACCTGCTCCCGTTGTCATGAGTTCAGCGCCGGGCATTCTAGAACCGCCGGGGGGCAAGTCAAACGCGCCGCCGCCACCCTCAGGCCGGCTTGCGCCAGCGCGCGAACGCGCCCAAGCCGAGCAGACCGCTGGCGAGCAGAAGCAGCGACGCCGGCTCAGGTACATTGGCCACCAGCCCGATGGTGTTGCCGGCCCCATTGACGTAGAAGCCGACCAGCTGCTCTTTATCGTTGATGCCGTTGATCGTCGTCGTGCCGATGCCGAACGGGTCGTCGATATTTTGGAACGTGTTGTTGTTGAGGTCGTACAAAAGGCCGTGCATGACGCCCATCGAGTCGATGTAGTCGCCTACCGCGAACCCATTGTTATTGAGCCCTAATAGCATCGTCGACGTCGACCCGGCCGGATCAATCGTGGTGAACATGCCGCCATTATCGACGAAGCCGTGAACGACCTTACCCGCGTCGGTGTAAAACCCGGCGATTTCGCCGCTATTGTTGATTGCCGCTGCCGTTGTGCTGCCGACCGCCTTCGGATCGTTAATATCTGGAGAATAAGTCATCGCCCCAATATTATAGGTATAGCCGTGGGTGACTCCCGCCGCATCGGTGTAGAACCCGACGGCGATGTTGCTGTCGTTGACCCCGAGCAGCTGGTTGAAGGTCGGGGGCGTCACCGCAGTGTTCGGGTTGTTTACAGGGGTGAAAGTGCCGCCCTGCTCTACGAAGCCGAAATTGCTGTCCAAGCCAATGCCGTTGTTCGAGTTGGACCAGAAGCCGACCGTCGTCCCGACGTTGTTAAGGCCGGTGACTTGCGTCTGCACCGAGCCGGGAAAGTTCTCGTTAACAAAGGATGTATTATAAGGCGGAGTCGTCGTGTAGCCTTTGTTCGGAAAGCCGGCATTACCGCTGCCGAAATAGCCCGCGATCTTGCCCGAATTGTTTATGCCCAACTCTTGGTTGAATGTCACGTCACCGGGGTTGATTACGTCTTGAAATACATAGGCAGCGTGCGCCGGCTGGGCGCTCCAGGCCAAAGCCACGGCCGCGAATGCGCACAAACCGAGCCTTAGGCGGCTTCGATACGCGCGTGGGGAGTCTTTGATCGCTGATTTCATGGCAGCCCCCTTCGATACTGAATACCAAAGGTTCTTGATCCTATTAACGTTAAGGCAAAAGCCATGCCAAGCTCGAACCGAGCCGTTTGTGCGCACGAAATCAGAAGGTTGATAAATCGAGCCCTGGGGGGCGAGCGTGCCGATGTCGGAAAACTTTACAGGTGGCGGACGCCCGATTGTAGGCAGGCTGGATTGAGCTCAAGCGGATCAGTGGGTTAGATCTTCGTCCGAGACCCGTAATGTGTTAAGAAATCCGACACTCGTGTCGTGGCTAAGGGAAGCTCGGCAGCCTTTCCGTCAGCAGATCGTAGAGGCCGCCGGCATCGACCGTTGTCAGAAACCGGGTATTCGCCTTGCGGCCGGTGACGCCCCACCAATCGACCACCGTCATCCCCGTGGTCAGCGGGCTCGCGGTCTCGACCGCGACATTCACCTCCCGGCCGGTGAAAAGTTCGGGGCATAGCAGATAGGCGATGACGCAAGGGTCGTGCAGCGCCATGCCGCGCTCGCCAAATTTGCTGGCGCGGGCTTGTTCATCAAAGCCGGACAGCAACGACGCCACTGCCGGTCCGCAGCGGTTGCCGAGCGCGTTCAGCGCCGCGATCCGCGGCGGCGTGCTGAGCACCTGGTGGGTGACGTCGAGCGGGATCATCGTGATCGGGATGCCCAACTCGAGCACGATCTCGGCCGCGTGCGGATCGACATGGATGTTGAATTCGGCCGCGGGGGTGACGTTGCCGATCTCGAAACCGGCGCCGCCCATGACGACGAGCTCGCCGATCCTGGCGGCGATGTCGGGGGCCTTGACCAATGCCATGGCTATGTCGGTCAGCGGCCCGAGGGCGGCCAGGGCGATGCCGCCCGGTTCAGCCGCGCGCAAGGTTTCGATGATGAAGTCGACACCGTGTTGCGCCTGCAACGGTATTGCCGGCTCGGGCAGACCCAGCTTCTCACCCAATGAATCGCCGTGAATGCCCGCCGCCGTCGCCAGCGGGCGCAGCAGTGGCCGGGCGCAGCCGGCATAAACGGGGATATCCGGGCGTCCCGCCAATTCGCATACCCGGCGCGCGTTGCGCTCGGTCAGCGCCAGCGGCAGGTTGCCGGCGACCGCGACGATCCCCAGCACCTCCAATTCCTCGGGCGCCGCCAATGCGAGCAGGATCGCGACGGCATCGTCGATGCCGGGGTCAGTGTCGATGATGATCCGGCGCAGGATCGGCGCCACGACGGTCATTCCTCCGGCATTCCGGCCTTGCGCAGGCCGGCGAAGTACATGGTTTCAAACAAGGCGTAGAGGATCTTCGGCACGTTGTAATATGAATTGGCCTTCAAGCAGGCGATGCTCGAATAAGTACCTCCGCTACTCAGCCTCCGAGCTTCGGTGAGTTCCGCGGCGGCGCGCTCGGCCTCGCCTTTGAGGGCATAGGCGGAAGCGAGGAAGCCGTGAGGTGAGGGATGTGCCGGGTTGACGCTGCGCGCCTTTTCGAGCCAGAGAATTGCCTCGTCTATGCGCGATTGCAGCAGATGCACCTGCCCAATCCTAAAATACCAATTGCCGAGCTGGGGATCACGGGGGCTGAGGCGGATGGCTTGCTCCTGGAGCGGGATTAGCTCCTCTATCGACCCGGTCAGGAACTTGCACCGGCCGAGTTGCGCGTAGGCGGTCGGCCAGTTGCGATTGAGCGCGATCACCATCTCGTATTCGGAAACGGCCTCGTCCGGCCGGCCTTGCGCGCGTAGCACCTGGCCTTTGGCGAAATGTGCATGCGGGCTGCGCGGCGCTGCTCCCAAGGCTTGCCCGACCAATGTTTCCGCGCGTGCGATGTCAGCCGCGGCCGAGTCGGCCATATCGTCGAGCACGCGGTCCATCAGCGCGGTCACCAACAAGCTCTGTGCCTCGACGGACCGCGGATCGAGCGCCAACGCGTGCTCGAACAAGCCGATCGACTCGGTATATTTGTCACGCGAGGGCGGCTTCGAATATTCGGTGCGCGCCCGGAGGAGGTAATCCAGCGCATCGGGATGCTCGGTGGGTCGGGCGGCCTCAGCGGTGATCAGCTCAAGGTTGAGGGCGACCGCGATCCGGCTCGTGATCTCGTTTTGCAGCGCGAACAGATCGCCCGTGTTGCGGTCGAAGCGCTCAGCCCACAAATGCGCGTCAGTTGCGGCATCGATCAGCTGGGCATTGACGCGGAGCTGGTTGCCCGACCGACGGACGCTGCCTTCCAGCACATAGCGCACGCCCAGCTCGCGGCCGATCTGCTTCGTGTCGACCGGCTTGTCCCTATAGGTGAACGCCGTATTGCGCGAGATCACAAACATGAGGGGGATCCGCGACAGATCGGTCGTCAGATCCTCGGTGATACCGTCCGCGAAATATTGCTGCTCCCGGTCGTCGCTAAGATTAGTAAACGGCAGCACCACAATCGACAGGCGTGGCGCAACGGCGTTCGGCGCGGCGGGCGGGCGCGTCACAGCCGCCAATTCCGCGACGACCTCCGGGCGCAACGCGTAGACCCGCACCGGGCGAGCGATGTTCTTGACGCTCTGCTCGCCCCTATCCTCGAACGTATAGGGCAGCTTGTCGCGGATCTGGTCGCGCACTGTCCGCGAAATGCAGATCCCGCCGGGCTCGGCTAGCGCTTCCAGCCGCGCCGCGACATTCACCCCGTCGCCGAAGATGTCATTGTCCTCGGCAATCACGTCGCCAAGGTTGACCCCGATGCGAAACCGGATGCGCCGCTCGTCGGGGACCTGCGGCTCGCGGTCGATCATCCCGCGCTGGACTTCCGCTGCGCAGCGCACCGCATCCACAACACTGGCAAATTCGGCCAACAGGCCGTCGCCAGTGTTCTTGACCGGACGGCCCCGGTGTTCCCTGATCTTGGGCTCGACCAACCCGGTGAAATGCGCCCTCAGACGCTCATGCGTGCCCTCTTCGTCGGCGCCCATCAGACGCGAATAGCCTGCCACATCGGCGGCGAGGATCGCGGTCAGACGGCGGGTCGAGGCCATGACTCCGGCAGCCCACCTTGGTCAAGCAGATCAAGTCGTTTCGAATTATAACACGACGCGCACCGGCGACCGCGCCTCTAAACTACCGGCGCAATACCATCAGCTTTTTGATCTCGGCGATGGCCTTGGCGGGGTTCAGGTTCTTGGGGCAGGTGCGGGTGCAGTTCATGATCGTGTGGCAGCGGTAGAGCCGAAACGGGTCTTCGAGCGCGTCGAGCCGCTCGCCGGTCGCCTCGTCGCGGCTGTCGGCGATCCAGCGATAGGCCTGCAGCAATACCGCCGGCCCCAGATAGCGCTCGCCGTTCCACCAATAGCTCGGGCACGCGGCCGAGCAGCAGAAGCACAGGATGCATTCCCACAACCCGTCGAGCTGTTCGCGCTCCTCCTCCGATTGCCGCTGCTCACGATCCGGCGGCGGCGGGCTCTGAGTCTGCAACCACGGGCGGATCGACTGATACTGAGCGGCGATGTGCGTCAGGTCCGGGACCAGATCCTTGATTACGGCCATATGCGGCAGCGGATAGATCCGCACCGCCCCCTTGATGTCCTCGATCGCCTTGATGCAGGCGAGCGTATTGACCCCGTCGATGTTCATCGCGCACGAGCCGCACACCCCTTCGCGGCAAGAGCGGCGAAAGGTCAGTGTCGTGTCGATCTCGTTCTTGATCTTGATCAGCGCGTCGAGAACCATTGGGCCGCACTGGTCGAGATCGAGCGAAAAGCTGTCGGTGACCGGATTTTTACCGTCGTCGGGGTTCCAGCGATAGATCTTGAACTGCCGCACCCGCGCGGCTCCCGGCGGCGCAGCCACGGTTTTGCCAGGTCCGATCTTCGAGTTTGCCGGCAGGGTGAATTCACCCATCAAATTGTTCCTTATTCCCGTCACTCCCGCGAAAGCGCGGAACTGTCCGGGGAACCTGCTGCTGCGATTTATACATGTTCCGATTTTATCGGCACATCTCAAAGTCATCTGGCGCGGACTTGTTGCGCGCATCCACGTCTTGGTTTCGGGCGCAAGAAGGCGCGGATGGCCGGGTCGAGTTCGGCCCTCCGGCTGCCTAACTTCGCCACTCCAGGACGCGCGGCTTCACCGGGTTCTCGAATGGGCGGCTTTCGGCGCGGGCGCGGCGGTATTCGCGCTTGAGGCGGTAGTACCATTTTGCCTGGGTGTCGGCGTCGTCGATCAGCATCAAGGGCGGCTCGAACCGCAACCCCTGCTGCTGGCGCTCCATGATCGCCCGATCCTGCTGCAGAAAGGCCCGCACATAGGGGCGCAGCAGCGGTTTCAGCACACCGAGCCACGGCGACGTCCAATAGATGCAGTGGTTGATCTCGGTTGTCCTGTCGTCGATCGGGGTGATCGCGGTCAAGTTGCCGACTAGATGGCGGCCGGCGCGGATGTGCTCGACCCTGACGCTCGGCAGGCGGAAGGCGATCTCGGTTTCCGGCGCGCCACCAAGCAACCGATAAGCGCGTGAATTGACCGAGGGCGCGTGGCGGCTCATCGTAAACCCCCAGGGTGAGGGGGCAAAGGCCTTGGTCTTGGCCTGGATCGAATGGCGCGAGCGCCACCACCAGGCGCGATGCACGAACGGCCCGTGCGCCGGGTCCATCAGCCCGACGACCGCGTGGTCGATCGAAGCAGCAAAGCTGACCGTCTCGACCAGCCGCGGCGCCGCGTCATAGAACCCGTCGATATCAGGAATTTCCGGCGCTGCGGCCGGGTCTTCGCCAAAGAATACCCAGATGTTGCCCTGCACCTCGCGCACCGGGTAGCTGCGGACATGCACGCGGCTCGGGGCAAAGGACTGGCCCGGCACTAATGCAGGGATCGCGGTGCATTGCCCGCCGGTGTCGAAGCGCCAACCGTGATAGCAGCACTCGACTTCACGCCCGTCGAAATTGCCGGCGCTGAGCCGCATGCCGCGATGCGGGCACAGATCGCGCAATGCGAACGGCGCGCCGGTTGCGTCGCGGCCGATCAGCACCGGCTCGCCCAGCATCACCTTCGCCAAGGTCGCCCGCGGTTTCAGCCGCCGGCCAGCGACCGCGTAGTACCACGCCTCACGCAACGGCGCGGCGCTGTCCGCCACCCCTTCTCCCGAAGATATCTGTTGCTGCCGGAGCCCCACCGGCGCGAGAGTCGCGTTTTCACGCCGAGCAAGCAAGGGTGAAGGCGGCGATGGCGGCGATACCGAAGATTAGCGAAAATGCTCCGGTTCTGCTCGAAGCGCGCGAGCACGGAGTGCTGCGTCTGACATTGAACCGGCCGCAGGCGCGCAACGCGCTGTCGGTGGCGCTGATGGACGCGCTGATCGGAGCGCTCGGCCGCGCTGCGAAGGATACGGAGGCCCGGGTCGTCGTCATCGCCGGCGCCGGCCCGGCATTCTGCGCCGGGCATGATTTGCGCGAGATCCGCGAGGACCGCCGGCGCGAAACCTATGAGCGGCTTTTTGCCCAATGCAGCGAGCTGATGTTGACGATCGTCCGCTTGCCAAAGCCGGTCATCGCCGAAGTGCACGGGGTGGCGACGGCGGCCGGCTGCCAGCTGGTCGCCAGCTGCGATCTGGCGGTCGCCGCCGAGGATGCGCGTTTTGCGACCCCGGGGGTCAATATCGGGCTGTTCTGCTCGACCCCGATGGTGGCGTTGTCACGCGCGGTCGGACGCAAGGCGGCGATGGAGATGCTGCTGACCGGCGAACTCGTCAGCGCCGCGCGGGCCTGTGAGATCGGACTCGTCAATCACGTCGTCCCGAGCGCCGGGCTGCGTGCGGCGGTCGATGCCCTCGCGCGCGAGATTGCCGGCAAATCGGCTTTTACCGTCGCGATCGGCAAGGAGGCGTTCTACCGCCAAGCCGAGTTGGACCTCGTCGCCGCCTATCACTATGCGGCCGAAGTCATGACCACGAACATGCTGGCAGCCGATGCCGGCGAGGGCATCGACGCCTTCCTCGCCAAACGCCCGCCGGTCTGGCAGGACCGCTGAGGCCGCGATGAACCACGAAAGCTATTCCGACGCCTATCTGCGCGAGATTCTGACCGACACCAGGACAATCGCCGTCGTCGGCGCCAGCCCGCGGCGCGAGCGGCCGAGCCACCGGGTTATGGCCTATCTGCAACGGCGCGGTTATCGCGCGATCCCGGTCAACCCCAATGCCGTGGGCGACATGATCCTCGGCGAGACCTGTTACGCCTCGCTGGCCGATGTCCCGGAACCGGTCGACATGGTCGACATATTCCGCCGCAGCGAGCTCGCGGGTGCGGCGGTCGACGACGCGATAGCGATCGGCGCCAAGGTGGTTTGGATGCAGCTCGACGTTCGCGATGAAGCGGCGGCCGCCCGCGCCGAAGCCCGCGGCGTCAAGGTCGTGATGAACCGTTGCCCGGCGATCGAATTCCCCCGCCTGCGCCTGCCGCCGCGCTGAGAGTGGCCCGCGCTATCCGAGCGCGGCGATGACCGGCGCCAGGAATTCGCGCAGCGCCGGCGACCACTTGGCGTGCTCGGGGCCGCTCGCCGAATGGCCGAGATCGCTGTCGATCTCGAAATAGCGGGCGTCGACGCCGGCGGCGGCGAGATCGTTCATGACCCCGGGCGCGAGCGTTGGCGGGAACAGCACATCGCTGCGGCACAGCACATAAAGGACTTTCGCCCGAATTTGGGCGAAGTCCTTGACCGTGTCGAAGCCGATCGTCGCACGCCGCAGGATGACCAGTGAGTTCGCGTCCCACCGCTCCGCCCAGTCGGCGGCGAGCTCACGGATCGCCTGCTCGCGCTCGCCCTGTTCGGGATAACGGCCGGCTAGTTGCTGGTCATAGCCGTAGCGCATCAAGGTCTCGAAGCGCATTTGCGTCAGCACGGTCCCGGCCTTGCCGCGTCCATAATAATTGCCGCCGTTCCATTCCGGATAGGTAGCGAGTCGCGCCTGGAGTTCGGCGAGGCTCTTCTCGGCATTCTGCGATTTGGGGGCGGTCACCACCGCCACGACCGCGTCCATCATCGCGGGATAGGCCACCGCCCACTGGAACGCCTGATAGCCGCCATAGGACGGGCCGGCCACGGCGGCGAGGTGGCGCACGCCTAGCATATCGAGCAGCGCCTTTTGCGCGGCGACGATGTCGCGCACCGTAATCGCCGGGAAATCCGGCCCATAGGGCTTGCCGGTGCGCGGATCGAGGCTGGAGCCATTGGTCGAGCCAAACGAGGAGCCCAGCATGTTCGAGGCGACGACAAAGAGCTTGTCGGTGTCGATCGCCTTGCCCGGCCCGATCAGCCCGTCCCACCAGCCTGGCTGATTGCCGTTCGCCGGGTTGCGCCCGGCGGCGTGATGGCTGCTGGTGTAGCCATGGGTGATCAGCACCGCGTTTCTGCCGTCACGCGCCAAACGGCCATAGGTCTCATAGGCGATCCTGGCCTCGGGCATGACGGCGCCGTTTCGCAGGCGGAAGTCGCGGATCGCAAAATTTCGGTCCTCGACGGCTCCGAGATCGGCGGTACGCGCGGCAAAAGCGACGGACATGGCTCTGTCCTCCGTTGATCGGCGCGCAATTCTGCCATGGCGCTCAGGGCGATGTCATCAATGCCGGCATTGTTCTTTCGGGGCAGCGCGGTTTGTATTAAGGCGATGCGGTTTGTATTAAGGCGATGGAGTTATGCGCCCGGCCACCAGTCTTGCGATAATCCTGTTGCTCGCCGACTGCAGCGGCGCCGGTTCGGGGCCAGTCCCGACCGACCCGGTGCGCGCCAGCTTTCCGACCGGTGGCATCGTCAATGTCATCGCCGTCGACGCGGTCGACCGGCTGCCGCTGCGGCAGGCCGAACTGATCACCCCCGACGGCCATGCTACCGCGGCGTCCTCGGTCGCGGCGAACCCGGCGCCAACCCAGAGCTTTTTCCAGCAATTCCCGACCGGCCCTTACTCCAGCACCCAGTTCGGCGCCAGCAGCATCGGGTCGAATGCGCTGTCTCCCGGCGTCGTCGGGGCGGCGCCGCAGACGCAAACGCAATTGCTCGCCGTGGTCTCGACCGCCTCGATCCCCCTGCCCGACCCGGTAGCCTATCGCCGCGACTGGCAGAAATACCGCATCCGGCTGCGCTTCGGCGACCCGCCACAAGTCGAGACCCGCGAAATCGCCGCCCCCGCGCCGCCACCCGGCAATGGATAGATTCCTGTTTCGTTCTTGACCAAATCGCACAAATCGGTTATTCTCGGCGCCTCACAATCGAGCATTGTCGATGCTGCCAGCCGATCGGTTGCGGAAAGATTGGGAAACGCGCGTTCGCACCGCCTCGATCGAGCCTGCCCCCAACATTGCGGAGGCCGGACTAGTGTTCGGTGCCGGAACCGTGCTGGCGCGGCGCATTACCGATCGCCACGGCCGGTCCACATTCGCCATCGACGGCAATGAGGGACGCATCTTGGCGTTGCTGGCCGTCGCTTACGGCCGGGCGGTCGAGCCGGAAATCATCTTCCATCTCCGCCGGGCCTCCGAGCAGTATGCCCGCGGCGAGATCGCCCTCGCGCTGATCCATCTCGCCCGAGCGGGCTTGGCCCGGCTGAGCGATCCGAAAAGCGCCGCATATCGGATGTTCGTCGGCGAGATTTTGCTCGATGACGGGCTCTCGCCGCGCGATCTGCTGAAAGCCAGCGATATCGACCCGTCGTTTCTTAACCGGGTCGGGAAGGGCTTCAACGTCGCGGAGCCGCGCATCCCCGCCGGCAACGGCATCGAAAGCGGCGAATGGACCGAAGATTACGGATCGGGTATCACGCCGGTCGCGGTGCGGGGGGGAACGACGCCACAAGAATACCGGACCGGAAATCCCGACGAATTCTTCGACACCGTCTATTCGCCGTTTCACGAACTCGCTCAACGGCTCGACATCGACGAAACCTGGTTGCTGGGCCTCGCCGCGCATGAAAGCGGGTATCTCGATCCGCACGATCGCGAGATCAACGATCCGTTCGGCGTTACTCACGGTGGGGGTCCGAATGTGCACTATGACTCGATAGCCGACGCTGTCGGTTATTGGGAGCGCCGCTACGGCCCGACAGTGCAAGGGGCGACGAGCGCGAAGGACTTCGTCAGCAGGCTCTTCTCCGCTCGGTACAACACGACAGATCCGATGTGGAGGACAAATGTTCTTGGCACGATCCGATCCATTACAGCACGCCTCTCGGGTTGGCGATTGAGAAGACGTGGAATATGAGGATCGTTGCGTGGATTGGCGCTGCCGCTTTTATTCTAGGGCCGCTGTCGGCAGCAGCTGACAGGCCGGCTCCAGACCAGACCCGCTACAATAATGTTGATTACCAATTTTCTGTGGATCTTCCCAAGGGATTCTTAGCGTGTGTCGGCGAGATCACCAACCATGGAGTGGTAATTCTTTTAAATCATCCTGCACAATGCGATGGAAATTATTTCAGCTCACCTGGGATATTCGTCAACGCCGATTACAACACGGCCGAAATCGGGGATACGGCCGAGGCCCTGGCGGCGACCGAATGCCGCTGGGATAACGCGAAGGACATCGTCTGGCTGCACGATGAAAGGATCAGCGGGCGCAAGGCGGCGGGGTGCCGCCGCCGGTTCGACGATGGCCACATCGAGGTTACCTACATCGTATTGCGCAAGACCGGTGCCAGTCCGCTCAGCTGGATTGAGATCAGCGCCGATCTGATCACCACCCCTGCCCGTTACACGGCCGACATGCGCGTCTTTCGTCGGGTGCTGCCCGGCCTCTGGGTGCACCCCGACGGGCCGCAGGATTGAGAGAAGAGCGAGCGAACCCTCCGCTGGGTGGCGCGCCGGGCGAAGGCGAACGGGGCTAAGCCGCCGCGAGCTGGCGGGGCCGGTAGATCGCGATGTGGGCGATGCGGGCGACCGAGGTGATGCGGTTGGCGTAGACCAGAACGTCGAGATCGACGAAGCGGTGGCCCTTGCGCTCGTAATTGCCGGTGACGAGCGCCTTCGCCGAAAGCTCATCGCCGATCCGGGCGGCGGCGAAATGCTCGATCCGGCTGCCGACATGCATCCACGGCCCCAGCACGACGTTGTGGCGCAACGCCCAATTGCCGATGTGCAGGATCGTTCCGGGATGGACCAGTCCCTCGTCGGTATAAAGCGGCAGGTCTTCCCGCACGTCGCTCAGATATTGTTGCGCCTCCTCGGCGCCGATCCGAAAGGGATGGATCGCGAACCAGGTTCCGACGGTGAGCGTCGTTTCATCGGCCGGTAGCCGATTTTCAGGCGGGTCTGGCGGCGCTGGGGCGGTGGCGAAAATGGCCGGGACCCGCGATGCCGCGGTTGGCAATGTCGCGCGGCCGGTGGCGCAAATTTCGCCGTGGCTGTCGACCCGGAGGTCGAGCCCCTCCGGTGTCTCGGTCGCGGTCACGATCGCGGTGTCGCCATCGTAGACGGGCTTGAGCAGCCGACACTCGGCGCTGCCGCGGTCGAGCCAGGCGCGGCCCCAGCGCGCCACCGGTATATGGGTCATATAGGCGTAGACCTCGACCCCCGGCACCAGACCGCCCTTGAAACCAAACCGGCGGGCAACGGCGTCGTCATGGATCTTGTTCTCGGATTCCTTGGCGGTGTTGAAGGCTTCGACATGATAGGGGCCGGGTGGGGATTGCGGCATGGCTCGGATTCCTGGTGTTGGCTATAAGGGCCGATCATAGGCTTGCACCGCGCCGGGACTCGCGCAATCCCCTCAACGATCTGAGGCCGCCATGGACGCCCAGCTTCCCGAATACGAGCTTTACGCCATCCGCTATGCCGAGCGCGACGCGCGGCGCGCCGACCATTTCATCGGCGGCGACCCGCATGACGGGCCGATGCCGATGGATTACTTCGTCTGGGCGGCGATCGGGCATCTGCGCAGCTTTGTGATCGACACCGGGTTCACCGCCGAGGTTGCCGCGGCGCGCGGCCGGCGGCATTTGCGCTGTCCGGTCGAGTCGCTGTCGTTAGTCGGCCTCGACCGCAATAACGTCGCCGACGTTATCCTGACCCACATGCACTATGACCATGTCGGCACGTTTGGTCGCTTTCCGGCGGCGCAGTTCCATTTGCAGGAGGCCGAACTGCACTACACCACGGGGCATTACATGCGCCATGCGTTCCTCGCCCGCTCGTTCGAGGTCGAGGATGTCGTCGGCATCGTGCGGCTCAACTTTGCGCGGCGGGTCAAGCTCTACAACGGGCCGGTCGAGCTGGCGCCGGGGATCACCTTGCATCCGGTCGGCGGCCACACCCCGGGCATGCAATTCGTCCGCGTGCACACCAGCCGCGGCTGGCTCGTGCTCGCCTCCGACGTCACCCACTATTACGAGAACATGGAGGCCGGCCGCCCGTTCACCGCCGCCTTCAACATCGGCGACATGCTCGACGCGTACGACTCGCTGCGCGCCCAGGCGCCGAGCCCGCAGCACATCGTCCCCGGCCACGATCCGCTGGTGATGTGCCGCTATCCGTCGCCGAAGCCCGAGCTTGAAGGCCTCGTCGTCCGCCTCGACGTGATGCCGAAATCCTAGCCCGCCGGGACGGCCCATATCCTTTGCCCCAGCCCCGCGACCAGCCCGCTGTTCCCGCCCGCTGTTCCCGCCCGCTGCAGCCTCCGCCCGGAGAGGGTTGCGTCCGGAGGTCTCGAAGAATTCCAGTACCGCCTAGTCTTCAACTTCCGCCCGCCGCAGACGGGAGGCTAAACTATCAGAAAGGTGGGGCGAGAAAATGTCGGATAACGGGTATTATGTAAAATGGAAATGTCCTGGCCAAGCCGCGCGAGCTACCACATCTAGGAACCGCGAGCAACCGGCACAGTCCGGTGCGGCAAGTATTCCGCCCACCCCGCGCACCCGCGAAAACAGTCATCGACACCTGCCCGCCCCGGTTTGCCGTCCCGGCGACGGCTTCACGTCCCCTTCGCCATACTTTCCAGAATGGGCCTATGCGGCTTTCGAAGAGAGCCGCATAGGCCGCGCGGACGCAGATGTTGAACGGCTCGCCCCAGCACTCGGGAAGGTTTTTTACCGGGTGGATTTGGCGCACGCGAACGCACCAACTCCGCTAATGACACAATAAATGGTAGTAAAGCAGTGCTCGATAAAGGCGTCTGTCATGTAAAAAATCCCAGGCTTATCGTCTTTGGTGGACAACGTAAACCACTCCGGGGGCCATTGCGTTAGTTGTTTCTGAAAATTTTTCTCGTTGCTGGGCTGGCCACTCGAAACCCCAGTGAAACATCTTGTTTCTATACATGAATAGTGCTTGCAACGTGTGCCGTACGTCGTTGGGTAGATGGTTATCTAAGCCGATAGACTCCGCCATTTGTATTATGCCCGCCGCGAGGTCTCTACGGCGACTGGTCTTCCCCCAGACGTAATGACAGTCCCAATCCTCCTTCGGGCGCAGGGAAGAACCGACCGGTACGCTATTCGTTTCAAGAATCCGTTGTATGCCGCTAAAGGAATGATAGAAAAGCGACTCCGCGAGCGGAGCTAACATTCCCACGGCCGCCATGCTGCGAGCTGCGTCTTGATATGTTGCCCTATACATATGATCGAGCCAGTCGTCTTCAGCATGCATTTGGTTTAAAAGTCCAGTTGCATTTTTGACAAATTCTTCGCGTTTTTTTATTGCGCTAGTTAACAACTGATCAGCGACCTTTTCTCTCTGCAATAGGTCATGGGCTGCCGAAAGCTGTGCGATGTAATCGATATCAGTGTCGCCGGGATCAAGCACGCGGTAGAGTGCTATATCTTCATCCGTTACGTGAAACTCGTCGGTCGCTGACTCATCAACCCGATCATCCGGTATAAACGGATCGAATGCCTCATTTTCAGTGATCTTTGGGGTCCATCTGAGAAGTCCCACCTTCGTGCGGCGCGTAGGGAGTGCGCCCCTTCTGCACGGATGTGCAAGCGGTGTTGCAAAACTCAACGATTGTGTTGAAAAACTCCACAGCCGGCTTCACGGCGAAATAATAGTTCGTCAGATACATCTGGCCGTAACAAAACGTTGCAAAAGAGAGATAAGTGTTAACAATATTTCCCAAATGGAGTTGCTGTTGATCGTCCAGCGAGTTTTTCAACACAATCCAACAATTTCGGCAAATTTGCTCGCCCGTGCCCGATCAACGGCTTACGCTTCCCGTAATATATAAGCGAAACGCACCCGCGAAGCCGCCGCAGCGGCTATGCCCGCGTCGGCACCTACGGGCAGATCTTGAAGCCGGCCCCTCATTCCCACTCGATTGTTTTTAGCCACGATAACGTGCTGATTTAGCGGTGCAAATTTTTTCTGTGCACGATAACGAACCGTCTCGCCAATCCGTCAGAAAATTGCGCTCTTGATTTCAAACGACAATTTCGACGATTTTCGAATCTGCCGGTTCCGGCAACTATCGGCATCAATCGGTCGATTTTCCGAATGCATCGAGCATGCGGAGAAAGCTGTCGCCGGGAAAAAAGACCGTCATCGCTCCGACACCGCTTACGCTGCAGCAGTCCGATGCTCTCGGCGCGCTGCCTGCCAAACCTCCCGAGCCGCATCGGCATTCATCGCCGCTATCACTAAGCCGCATATCGGTCGGTTCTCGTAGTCTCCGCGGGAGTGATCCCGTCGCCTTGATCAAAAAAGACCGTCAGCGCCGGCGCGTCCAGGCCTCAGTAGCCGCTAGGCACCCGCGAGCTGGACGGGTTTCGAGATGTGCTGGTGCGCAACTTTCCACGACGCAGATTCTTTGCGTAGACAGAAGGTCGCGCGAACCAGGTCCTCGAACCTCTTGCCATTGGGAAGGACGCCGCCGCACTTGATGAAGCAGTGGGCAAACGCCAGATCCCCGCCCACCGTCACAGACAGATCTTGCAGTTCGAATTGCCCTTCACCTTGCTTATCGGGCTGCCATTCATCCCAACTTTGTCGATACGCCGCGGCGCCCTGGTACTTCATCGGAGCGAGCACGTCGTAGATCAACACGTCCGGAAGATGGTTTGCCAGGACTTCGTCGCGTTGCCCCTTTCGGGTCGCGGCTGCCCATTGTTGCAGAAGATCGCGAACTTGCGCTTCGTGGGTGCTGGTCATGGTGGACTCCTATCGGCCGAGAACGACGTGGGTGGCATGCTCGGTCGCCTGATGTTCGGTGACGCGGTAGCGGAGCGCCGGCAGGTCGATCCCGGTGAATATCGCCTCGCCTTGCCCGAGCACGACGGGGGACAAGGCGAAGTGCAACTCGTCGATCAGCCCGGCGCGAAGATATTGACGCACGGTCTCGACGCCACCGCCGATCTTCACGTCGCGACCATTGGCAGCGAGCTTCGCTTGTTCCAGCGCCGCCTCGATACCGCTGGTCACGAAGATGAAGGTCGTCCCGCCTTCCATCTCGATCGGCTCGCGTTGATGGTGCGTCAGCACGAAGGTCGGCGCGTGATAAGGCGGATTGACGCCCCACCAGCCTTTCCAGCTCTCGTCCGGCCAGGGGCCGCGGATCGGCCCGAACATGTTGCGGCCGAGGATGAACGCGCCGAACCCGTCCATCGAACGGTGTGCGTAGGCCTCATCGACGCCGTCCGAGCCGCCGTCCTTACCGATCATTGCCCGGAACATGCGCGTACCGAACATCCACTTGTGCAGTTCCAGCCCGCGCTTGCCGAGCGGATTTTCAAGACTTTGCTCAGGCCCGGCTCCGAAACCGTCGAGCGAGATCGAAAAGCCTGCAACTCGCACTTTCGTCATACCGAACCCTTCCATCTCTTCCGGGATCGAGGATTGAAGCAGTATGGGTCGTTACCTGGCTCATGACGATGTGCGGCGCCCATCAGTATCTATCGAGCACGCACATTACGCTTAGCATCCCAAAACCGCCGATGGCCGCTTTTTCTACACCCCCTCATTCCCACTCAATGGTTCTAAGCGATGATAACACGTTGATTTATCAGTGCAATTTTTCCCGTCATGCGACGAAGAACCAACTCGCCGATCCGTCAAAAATTCGGGCTCTTGAATTCACAAAGGGATTTCGCCGAATCGGAATTTGCTCGGTTTCAGGGACTATCGGCATCGATCGGTCGATTCTCGCGTGCTCTGCAAGAATGGCTGGCTAGACCCGATCGGCAAAAAAGACCGTCAACTCTGGCAACAACGATCAACTGGATGAAAATCCCACCATCGGCTATCTGACCGTATGTCTTTGTCCATTGCCACCGATCACCAGCCGCTGACCGACCTCGGGTTCTGCTGCACAAGCATTCCCGGAGCCTGCACGCATGACGGCGAGCGCGCCGACGATATGCAGGTGCCGCGGTTGCCGGAGAAAAGGACAGCTCGCAAGAGAATTCGAGACCGTTTCTGTTTGAGTGCGGCGTTGAGCCTGAGCGCCCTGTTGGCGGTCGCGCATCCCGGATCTGTCCGAGCCGAGAACACAGATCAACCGGCGTGGCCGACGAGCGAATGGCTGACATCCACGCCGGAAGAGCAAGGCATGGATTCGGCGGCGCTCGCGAAGCTGGTCGCCTATGGGGAAAGTCACGACTTCGATAGCTTCCTCGTCGTACGTCACGGGCGGATCGTCACCGAGGCATATTACGCGCCCTACACGGGGAATCTTCAGCACGAAATCTTCTCTTCGACAAAAGCGGTCATCGGCACGCTGGTCGGGATCATGTACAAGGACGGCGTGCTCGACCGTCTCGATCACCCGATGCTGGATTTCTTCGCCGATCGCCACGTTGCAAATGTCGATGACAGAAAGAAGGCGATCACGGTCCAAAATCTCTTGGACATGACGTCCGGGATCGATTGGACGCAGGGATTCCAGGGCGAAGAGGAGATAACGCTGCACGAAATGGACCGAAGCTCCAATTGGACGCAGTTCATTCTTGATCGTCCGATGGCGCGCGTGCCTGGAGAAATTTTCAACTACTCCAACGGCGACCCCGATCTCGTTTCCGCGATCATCACCCGCTTGACCGGCAAGCTTGCCGAAGATTACGCGCGGGAAAAGCTCTTTGAGCCATTGGGCATCACCAATTGGCACTGGGAGCGCGAACCTGAAGGCCTCTCGATCGGGTCCGGGATGCTGGCCCTGCTATCGCGCGACATGGCGAAGATCGGCTATTTGTATTTGCGCCACGGGCAGTGGGAAGGGAAGCAGCTCCTTCCACCCGGTTGGGCAGATGTCTTGAGCCACACGCTCCTGAACACGCATGCGTCGGATGATCCGAATCTGAGCTATTCGAATTTCATTTGGGTATTCCCCGACAAACACGTTTTCATGGCGAGCGGCCTCAATGGCCAGTTGATCATGGTGTTTCCCGACCTGGATGTTGTGATGGTGACTACCGCCCGGGAGTATGTCCGCTTCAGAACCCTGATCGGTGGCGTTGCCGCGGCGGTCAAATCCGAGGCGGCGCTCCCGCCTAACCCGGACGGCGCTGACCTGCTGGCGAATACGACCAAGGATGCTGCTGTCGAAAAGCCGAGCCCCGTCAGTCCGACGCCCGAGCTTGCTTCCATGATTTCGGGCAAGGCTTTCAAATTTCCGGATAACATTCTCGGACTGAAGTCACTGACCTTGTATTTGACCGAGCCGAATCCGCATCTTGAATACGCGCTATCCTTGAAATACCCGCCCAATGCCGCGGTCACCTATCGCGCACCGATCGGGCTCAATGGGCTCTTTCGCCAAGGCTCGCCGGCGCTCAATGGCATCAACCCCGGTCACATCCCGGCCCTGAAAGGAACGTGGCTGAACGGGCAGACCTTCGAGCTCGACTCGGAAGATCTGGGGCAGGGCCGAAAGACCAGATTTCGGTTCTCATTCGACGGCGCGAAACTCCATTTCCACTTCGCGCCAGAGCACGACCCCGAAGTGTCGGTCGATGGCGAACAGAGTGATTTGCGTTGATGTCGCTACCGCCAAAGCGACGGCGCCCGGCTAATTCGTTTTCGACTTATATCCGCCCGTAGCACAGGCCGACCTGCCGGAGTGCGGCGACAATGTCCGGTGCTGATCGGCGATCGGAGACCGTGATCGGTTCGAGTAGGATCGCTCGATTTCTATCGGCTGCTTTTGGCAGCATGCACTCCTTCTGGTGTCCCCAACTATCCGATCTTACGCCGCAGTACTGCCCCTCACTCCCACTCGATGGTTCCGGGCGGTTTTGAGGTTACGTCGTAGACGACGCGGTTGATGCCGCGCACCTCGTTAATGATACGCGTCGCGGTGCGGCCGAGAAATTCGTGGGGAAACGGGAAGGTGTCGGCGGTCATCCCGTCGGTCGAGGTCACCGCGCGCAGGGCGCAGGCGTAATCGTAGGTGCGCGCATCGCCCATGACCCCGACGCTGCGGACCGGCAACAGCACCGCGAAGGCCTGCCAGATCGCGTCGTACAGCCCGGCGTTACGGATCTCCTCGATAAACACCGCGTCGGCCTTGCGCAAAATCGCCGCTTTTTCTCGCGTGACTTCGCCGGGGATGCGGATGGCGAGACCCGGCCCGGGAAACGGGTGGCGCCCGACGATCCGTTGGGGCAGGCCAAGCTCGCGGCCCAAGGCGCGCACCTCGTCCTTGAACAGTTCGCGCAACGGCTCGACCAATTTCAATTTCATGCGCTCGGGCAGCCCGCCGACATTGTGATGCGATTTGATCGTGACCGAGGGGCCGCCGACGGCGCTCGTCGACTCGATCACATCGGGATAGAGTGTCCCCTGGGCGAGAAACTCGACATCACCCAATTTCTGCGCCTCCTCGTCGAACACGTCGATAAAGACCGCGCCGATCCGCTTGCGCTTTTCTTCGGGATCGGTGACGCCGGCGAGCTTGGCCAGAAACAAATCGCCGGCATCGCGATGAATGAGCGGGATGTTGTAGTGGCGGCGGAACAGGTCGACGACCTCTTCGGCCTCGCCGGCGCGCAACAGGCCGGTATCGACAAAGATGCAGGTCAGCTGGTCGCCGACCGCCTCGTGCAATAATGCCGCCGCGACCGCGGAATCGACCCCGCCCGACAGGCCGCACACGATATTGCCGTGGCCGACCTGGCGTCGGATGCGCTCGAGCGCTTGCGCGTGGAACAGCGCCATCGTCCAATCGCCGCGGCAGCCGGCGACATTGTGGGTGAAGTTGCGCAGCAGTTCGGCGCCCTGCGGGGTATGCGCGACTTCGGGGTGGAACAGAAAGCCGTAAAAGCGCCGCTCGTCGTCGGCGATCGCGGCGTAGGGTGCGGCTTCGCTGGCGGCGACCGCGCGGAAGCCGGCCGGCAGTGCCTCGACCTTGTCGCCATGGCTCATCCATACCTGTGCGCGGCCGCCCTTGGGCCACAGTCCGTCGAACAACAGGCAGTCGTCGATGATGTCGACAAAGGCGCGGCCGAACTCCTGATGCTCGCTCAACGCGACGCGGCCGCCCAATTCGTCGCACATCGTCTGCATGCCGTAGCAGATCCCCAGCACCGGCACGCCGAGCTGGAACGCGGTCGCGGGCGCGCGCGGCGAGGCGCCTTCGGTCACCGAGGCCGGACCGCCCGACAGGATGATCGCGCGCGGGTCGAAATAGCGGACCTTGTCCTCGCCGATCGTATACGGGTGGATCTCGCAATAGACCCCGCTCTCGCGCACCCGGCGGGCGATCAGCTGGGTGACTTGGCTGCCGAAATCGAGGATCAGGATGCGGTCCGACATCAGCGATGGTCCTCCGAATTTTCCGGTCGGCGCTCGAACACAGCGACAAAAAACCCGTCGGTGCCGTGGCGCGCCGGGGTCAGCAATAGATAATCACGGCCGCCGGGGGAGCTGCCGCCGATCGTCTCTTCCCAGGCGCGTGCGGCCGGCACCAGCGAGAAATCGGGGGCGTCGGCGAGAAAGGCTTCGGACTGCGCCTCGTCCTCCTCGCGCAGCAGCGAGCAGGTCGCGTAAACGAGGCGGCCGCCGGGGCGAACCAGGCGCGACGCGTTGCGCAGGATCTGTTGTTGGCGCTCGACCAGCTCGGCGAGGTCTTCGGGGCGCGAGCGCCATTTGGCGTCGGGGTTGCGCCGCCAGGTCCCGGTGCCGAGGCACGGGACGTCGACAAACACCCGGTCAAACCCGCCGGCGTGCCGCTTGACCCATTTGTCGCGCTCGCGGGCCAGTGTCCGGCGCTCGACATTGCCGACCCCGGCGCGGCGCAGCCGGCGGGTGGCGCGCTCGAGCCGGCGCGCCGAGACGTCGCAGGCGACGAGCTTGCCGCGATTGGCCATTCCGGCCGCCAATGCCAAGGTCTTGCCGCCGGCCCCGGCGCAGAAATCGACGACCCGCATCCCCGGCCGCGCGCCGACCAGCAAGGCGGCGATCTGCGAGCCCTCGTCCTGAACGTCGAAGAGACCGTCTTTGAACGCGGTCAAACCGGACAGCGGCATCCGCTCGGCGAGGCGAAGCCCGAGCGGCGACCAGGGGGTCGGCTCGGTTCCGACCCCCGCGGCAGCGAGCGCCCGGCGCGCCGTCTCGCGGTCGGCCTTTAGCAGATTGATCCGCAGATCGATCGGAGCCGGTGCATTTAGCGCCATCATCTCGCGTTCGAGACTTTTGCCGAAGACCCGTTCGAAATAGGGCTCCAGCCATTCCGGCAAATCGTTCGCGACTGCCCGCGGCATCCGCGGATGGCGGAGGGTGCAATTGGCGAGGCCGTCGACCAGCCGCGCCTCGGCTGCGCTCAGCTCCGCCGGGCGAAAGCGATCGCCGTCGCAGCACGCCGCGACGGTTTCGGGCCGCCAGCCCTCGGCCAGCACCAACCCGGCCAGCACCCGGCTTCGCGCCGCGGCGGCAACCACGCCCCTGCCGATCCGCGCGATCCACCAATCGAGCGAGGCGCGATGCCGCAGCACGGCATAGACATGGCCGGCGATCTGCGCTCGGTCCTTGGCGCCGATATAGCGCCGGCGCCGGAAATAGTCGGCCGCGGCATCGTCGGCCGGGCGCTGCCCGGTCTCGATTTCAGCGAGGATCTCGATCGCGGCGGCGACCTGTGCGCCCGGGGTCAACAGGCTCCCGTCGGGCTTATTCCAAATCCTGGGCCGCCGGTCACCGCAAGCCTCTTCCCGTCCGCGGGGAGAGGGAGCGATTCTTGGCGCCTGCCGCTTAGAGAATGCGGGCTCAATGTTCGGACGGATAATTGGGCGCCTCACGGGTCATCGCGATGTCGTGGACATGGCTCTCGCGCAACCCCGACGGCGTGATCCGGACAAAGGCGCAATTCTCCTGCATCTCGCGGATCGTGCGGTTGCCGGTATAGCCCATCGCCGCGCGCAGCCCGCCGATCAGCTGATGGACGATATTGCCGGCCGGCCCCTTGTGCGGCACCCGGCCCTCGACGCCCTCGGGCACAAGCTTCAAGGTGCTTGTCACCTCCTGCTGGAAATAGCGGTCGGCCGAGCCGCGCGCCATCGCGCCGATCGAGCCCATGCCGCGATAATATTTGTAGCTGCGGCCTTGATAGAGAAACACCTCGCCCGGGCTCTCGTCGGTGCCGGCGAACAGCGAGCCCAGCATCGCGCAATCGGCTCCGGCGGCGATCGCCTTGGCGAGGTCGCCGGAAAATTTGATGCCGCCGTCGCCGATCACCGGCACGCCGAATTTGCGGCATTCGGCGACGGTGTCGACGATTGCGGTGAATTGCGGCACGCCGACCCCGGCGACCACGCGGGTCGTGCAGATCGAAGCCGGTCCGACCCCGACCTTGACCGCGTCGGCGCCGGCTTCGATCAATGCCCGGGCGCCCTCGGCGGTCACGACGTTGCCGGCGATGACCTGGGTATAGTTCGACAGGCGGCGGACCTCCCGAACTGCCGCGATCACCCGGTCGGAGTGACCGTGGGCGGTATCGACGACGAGTACATCGAGCCCGGCGGCAAACAGCGCCTCCGCCCGCTCGATCCCGTCGACGCCGGTGCCGGTCGCGGCGGCGACGCGCAGCCGCCCCTGCCCGTCCTTGCATGCCGTCGGAAAGCGCTGCGCCTTTTCGATGTCCTTGACCGTAATCAGTCCGATGCAGCGATAGGCTTCATCGACGACCACCAGCTTTTCGATGCGATGCTGATGGAGCAATCGCTTAGCCTCGTCGCGCCCGACGTTCTCGCGCACCGTCACGAGCTCGTCCTTGGTCATCAGCTCGGCGACCGGCTGGCGCGCGTCGGTGGCAAAGCGAACATCGCGGTTGGTCAGGATCCCGGCGAGCCGGCCGGATCCGCGTTCGACGACCGGGATGCCCGAGATGCGGTGATCCGCCATCAGCCGCAGCGCATCGGCCAAGGTCTCGTCGGGGTGGATCGTGACCGGGTTGACGACCATGCCGGCCTCGAATTTCTTAACCTTGAGGACCTCGTCCGCCTGCTGCGCGATCGGCATGTTGCGGTGGATCACACCGATGCCACCGGCCTGGGCCAATGCGATCGCCAGCGCACCTTCGGTCACGGTGTCCATCGCCGCCGAGACCAGCGGTATGCCGAGCTCGATCTCGCGGGTCAGCCGAGTGCGGGTGTCGGTCTCGCCAGGCAGGACCGCAGAAGCCGCCGGGACCAGCATCACATCGTCGAATGTCAGCGCCTGCCGGATTTCCATCCGCGCCTCCTGAGCGATGACGGCGCACTATACACAAGGGCGCCGCGGTCAAAAGCCATGGGCAGAGATATAGGTGCGGTGCGGCGTTTACGCGCTCCGGCGGAACCCTTTCGCGACAACATAGGTTTCGGCTGATTCGGCGCGGCTCGCCGGCGGTTTGGCATGGCGCAGCTCGGTGAAGGACTGCTTCAGCCGGGCGAGCAATTCGCCCTCGGCGCCGCCCTGAAACACCTTGGCGACGAAGATCCCGTCGGGTTCGAGAATTTCTTCGGCGACGGCAAAGGCGCATTCGGCGAGGGCGAGGATTCGCAGATGGTCGGTTCCGGCATGGCCGGTCGCGGGCGGCGCCATGTCGCTCAAGACGACATCGGCGCCGGCGCCCAGCGCCTGCCCGATGGCTGCCGCCACCTCGGAATCGCGCAGGTCCGCGCGGAGAAAGCCGGCACCGGCAAGCGGCGCGATCTCGGCGATGTCGACGCCCAACACGCGCCCACGCGCACCGACGCGCTCGACCGCGACCTGGGTCCAGCCGCCCGGCGCACAGCCGAGATCGACGACGCGACGCCCCGGCCGCAGCAGGTGGAAGCGTTGATCGAGCTCGATCAGCTTGAACGCGGCGCGAGAGCGGTAGCCCCGCTGTCGCGCCGCTGCGACATAGGGGTCGTTCAGTTGACGCGACAGCCACTCTGTCGAGGAGGGCTTGCGCCTGCGGGATTTGTGCGGCCGCACAGCCGCCGGCCGCTCGCCGGAACCGCCTTCGCCCTTCGTCACCTTATCCCTGGATCAGGTCGAACAGGATGCCCTCGCGCACGCCGCGATCGGCGACCCGCAGCCGGCCGACCGGCCAGGTCTCGCAGATCGCGTCGAGGATGGCGCACCCGCTCAGCACCAGATCGGCGCGCTCGCGCCCGACGCACGGGCTGGCGGCGCGGCCGGCGAGGTCGAGGCCGGCCAGATGCGCCGACACCGCGGCGATCTGCGCGAAGGTCAGGCTGCTGCCGTCGACCAGGGCGCGCGTATAGCGCGGCAGCGCCAGATGGATGCCGGCCAGGGTCGTGACCGTGCCCGAGCTGCCCAGCATCTGCACCCGGCCGCCGCGAACACGAGGCAGGATGCGGTGGGTATTCTCAAACGGCCGCAAGGCCCAAGCTGTCTCGTCGACCATCATGCGATAAGCCGTGGGCGAGACCTCGCCGCCAAACCGGTCGGTCAGGGTGACGACACCCAAAGGCAGCGAGACCGACCCTAGGATTCTCGGGCGACGGCGCCGCCGGTCTCGCCCGCGGTCGAGGCGCAGCCAGACGATCTCGGTCGAGCCGCCGCCGATATCGAATACGATCGCATAGGGAATGCGTGGATCGAGCAGCGGGGCGCACCCGGAAACGACAAGGCGCGCCTCCTCAGCAGTGGAAATGATCTCGATTTCGAGCCCGACTTCCTCACGCACGCGGGCGAGGAACGCCTCGCAATTTGCGGCGCGGCGGCAGGCTTCCGTCGCGACGTAACGCCCATTCGCGATCCGCCGGTATGCGATTTTGCCGGCACAGACCTTGAGCGCATCCAAGGTCCGCTCGATCGCCTCCACCGACAGCGCCCCGGTCGCGGCCAATCCCTCGCCGAGCCGGACGATGCGGGAAAACGCGTCCACGACGCGAAATCCGCCGCCTGCCGGCCGCGCTACCAGGAGTCGGCAATTGTTGGTGCCGAGGTCAAGCGCGGCGACGGGGGCGGCAAGGCGGGGCGCCGGAGGCTGCGACCGCGCCACCGCGGCGAACTCGCCGACTGTAGCCAGCGGCGCCCGCAGCGCCGCGACAGGCGCGAACCCGCTGGTGGCGGAAGCGGCGGCGGCGGCCCCCGCCGATCCTGCGCTATTCAGCGGCTTCTGCACGTCCAGCGAACCATCCCGATCGAACTCGACCGCTAATGGTAACGCAGCCGGCGCTCGAAACAAAACGTCTCAATGCCGCCGCATTCCGGTGGCGTCCGGGGCACGGGCGCAGGGGCCGACGTCGCAAAGCACGCGGCGGGCTCCGCCTACCGCCGGCGCGCTCGGAAAAACCGACGCGTCATGGGGTCACGACACGCGCCGCGCCGGCCTCTACCCAGCACCGGTACATTGTGCTATCAGCAAAGGGCCCGGATGGGGGATCGTCTAACGGTAGGACAGCGAACTCTGACTCCGCCAGTCTAGGTTCGAATCCTAGTCCCCCAGCCAGTCTAACGCCCTGCTTTCGATGATTTGAGAGAGCCGGCGAGGCTCGCAACCGGCGGCGGGTACCGCCGCCAGCTGTCAAAGGTCTGCTATCGGGGGGGTAACCGGGCAATACATGCTCACTTTGAGTGTTACCCCCCGTGACCCATAAGAGACATTGGCAGCACTCGCAGCCGAACGAAAAAGCACGTTTCCGAGGGGCTGATGGGTCTCAGCGACTGCCGGCATCGCCCAACTCGCTCAGAAGCTGCTTCGCGACGGTCAGATCGGGTTACCGCGAGCGGCAGATTGTGCAATCCCGCTGGTGCGAGGGTCGGAGCTCCCGTGGCCCGCGACGGCTCCTCTGGGGTGACGGGGGCGACAAAATTGTAGCTCCGTCCGGGCACGTTGACGACATAGCGATGGCCGCCCTGGCCGTCGCCGAGGGCACGCCGCAAGGCGCTGACCTGGATCTTCAGGTTTGATTTTTCGACAAAGGTCTGCGGCCAGGCCCGGGCGATCAGCTCGTCCTTGCCGACCACCTCGCCGGCGCGTTCGACCAGGGCGGCCAGGATGTCAAAGGCGCGGCTGCCGAGGCGCACCGGCGTATCGCCTTCAAGCAAGAGCCGCTGCGCTTCGAGGAGCCGAAACGGGCCAAACGAGATCGCGTGTCCGTCCATCGATGGGCCACCGGCAGATTTCTCTATTTTTACCTGTTTTAACTAGACCGCCGCTACACCAGGGTGCGGTCCAGGTCGTGTTTGGCGTCTTAGCACGAACGCCGATTCGTCAGCGGCCAGCACCCCTGCAAATGCACGCCAACGGCTGCAAGAATCGCAGATTTGGCGCACGGGCCGGTCATCTCGAGTTGCATTCGTTTGACCATCACAGGGTGCGGCCGTGAACGGGACGCGCACTAATCGCCCTCACCCCGAGGTCCATACCTTAATTTACCTCGTCATAGGGAAATTGACCTGACGGCGGGCGTGGAAAGTCGATTTATTCATAGCGAGAACGGCATCGGGCGCGATACCATCAATTGGAGTACGCAAAATGCGGACAGTTGCCGACCAGTTCGCCGAAACCCTCGCTACGGCCGGCGTCAAGCGCATCTTTGGTGTCGTCGGCGACAGCCTCAACGGGCTCACCGACGCGATCCGCGGGCAGGGCAAGATCGACTGGCTGCATGTGCGCAACGAAGAGGCCGGAGCGTTCGCCGCCGGTGCCGAGGCGCGCCTGACGGCCGAGCTGGCGGTGTGCGCGGGTAGCTGCGGACCGGGCAATCTGCACCGGCGCGAGCCGGCGCTGGTCTTCACCTCGGGCTATGTCGCCAACGAGGCGGCGCTGGCGACCTTGGGGTCGATCCCCGGCATGGTCGTGCTGTCCGACGCAATGAACCATGCCTCGATGATCGCCGGCATCCGCAACAGCCGCGCCGAAAAGCACCTCTTCCGCCACAACGACCCGGACGACTTGTTCCGCATTCTCGCCGGGCTGCCAGCCGAGCGGCCAAAGCTGGTGTGCTTTGAATCGGTCTACTCGATGGATGGCGACATCGCGCCGATCGCCGAGTTGTGCGACGTTGCCGACGCCTTCGGCGCAATGACCTATCTCGACGAGGTGCACGCGGTCGGCCTCTATGGCGCGCGCGGCGGCGGCATCGCCGAGCGCGACGCTGTGCTGCACCGGCCGACCGTGATCCAAGGCACCTTGGCCAAGGCCTTCGGCGTGATGGGCGGCTATATCGCGGGCAGTCCGGCGCTGGTCGATTACGTCCGCAGCCATGCGTCGGGCTTCATCTTCACGACCTCGCTGCCGCCGGCGTTGGTCGGTGGCGCGCTCGCCGCGATCCGCCATCTGAAGACCAGTTCGGCCGAGCGCGAAATTCTGCACGAGCGGGCGGCGACGGTGAAGCGCCGGCTCAACGCCGCTGGGCTGCCGGTGATGCCGTCACAAAGCCACATCGTCCCGGTGCTGGTCGGCGACCCGGTACGCTGCAAGGCAATCTCGGATGCTTTGCTGGAGCGACACCGGATTTATATCCAGCCGATCAACTATCCGACCGTGCCGCGCGGCACCGAGCGGCTGCGTCTGACCCCATCCCCGGTCCACAGCAATCGCGACATCGACGCGCTCGTCGAAGCGCTCACGGACCTCTGGCAGGCCGAGCCCCTGCGGCAGGCCGCCTGACCAAATTTTATAGGAGATCGATATGACCAAACCCAGCAGCCTGAACCCTACCGGCTACCAGCTTCTGCACGACCCGCGCCTCAACAAGGGCACCGCCTTTACCGAAGCGGAACGTCAAGAATATGGCCTCGAAGGCTTGCTGCCGCCGGCCGTGACGACGATCGACTTACAGATCGCGCGCCGGCACGCCGAGGTCGCCAACCTCGATGACGATCTGCTGAAGTATCTCGTTTTGTCGGACCTGCAGGCGCGCAACGAGCGGCTGTTCTACGCCGTCCTGATGTCGGACCCGGCAACCTACATGCCGCTCGTCTACACGCCAACCGTCGGCGAGGCGTGCCAGAAGTTCGCCCATATCTTCCGCGAGGCGCGCGGCATCTATCTGCCGATCACCGCGCGTGGCCGAGTCCGCGACATTCTCCAGCACTGGCCCGACACGGACGTGCGCTTCATCGTCGTGACGGACGGCGAGCGCATTCTCGGGTTAGGCGATCTCGGCGCCGGCGGCATGGGCATCCCGATCGGCAAGCTGGCGCTCTACACGGCCTGCGCCGGCGTCCCGCCGCAATATTGCCTGCCGGTCGTGCTCGACGTCGGCACCAACAATCAGACCCTGGTCGAGGATCCGCTCTATCTCGGCCTGCGCCAGCCTCGGGTGCGCGGCGAGGAATACATGGCGTTCGTCGACGAGTTCGTGGCGGCGGTACAGGCGCTCTACCCGAAATGCTGTATCCAGTGGGAGGATTTCGCGAACATCAATGCCGTGCCGATCCTGGCGCGGTACCGCGACAAGGTCTGCACCTACAACGACGACATCCAGGGCACCGCGGGCGTCGCATTGGCCGGCATCCTTGCCGCGCTGCGCATCACCGGGCAGAAATTGACCGATCAGCGCTTCCTGTTCCTTGGGGGCGGCTCGGCCGGCACCGGCATTGCCGAGCTGATCAGCCAAATAATGGCGCTGGAAGGTATGGACATCGCCGCGGCACGGCATCGTAACGCGCTATTCGACATCAACGGATTGCTGGTCGCCTCGCGCACCGATCTGGCGGACTTCCAAAAGCCGTTTGCCCAGAACCGGGCGCCGGTCGCGACTTTTGTCGAGGCGGTCAAGGCGATCCGACCAACCGGCATCATCGGCGTCAGCGCCGTGCCCAAGCTGTTCACCCGCGAAGTCATCGAGGCGATGGCCGAGATCAACGAGCGGCCGATCATCTTTCCGTACTCGAACCCGACCTCACGTTCCGAATGCACCGCCGAGGAGGCCTATCGCTGGTCCCGCGGGCAGGCCGTCTTTGCCAGCGGCAGCCCGTTCCCGCCGGTGGAAATGGGCGGCCGCCGGTTCATCCCCGGCCAGGGCAACAACGTCTACATCTTCCCGGCGATGGGGATGGCCGTGTTTGCGACCGAGGCGAGCCGGGTGACCGAAGAGATGTTCATCGTCGCCGCAAAGGCGGTTGCCGAGCAGGTCACTGAGGAGAATTTGGCCAGCGGCCTGATCTATCCACCGCAGAGCCATATCCTCGACGCCTCATTGCATGTCGCCGAGCGGGTCGCCGGCTACATCTTTGACATTGGGCTCGCCCGGGTTCCTCGGCCCGACGATGTCGGCGCGCTGATCCGCGCCCGCGCCTACCGGCCTGTCTACCAATAGCGAGCCATGGCACAGGTGTCGGATCTGCCCGGCCGGCGCGAAGCGCAGGCCTCCGATCGGCACCGCGAACCGCCGCGCGAGCGGAGCGCCGCTCCGCGCCTGCATCGGATTGTTGTAGTTGGCGGCGGCGCGGCGGGGCTGGAGCTGGCCACCCGGCTCGGGCATCGCCTCGGCCGCCGCGCGAGCGCGGAAATAATCCTGGTGGATTGTGCACGAAGCCATCTCTGGAAGCCGCTGCTGCACGAAGTCGCAGCGGGCAGCCTCGACCCCGGCGACTACGAGGTGAGCTATCTGGAGCAGGCGCATTGGCATGGGTTCGGCTACCGCTTCGGCCCGATGATCGGCCTCGATCGCGCCGCGAAGAAGGTCCACCTGGCGGCCAATTTTGATGAAGAGGGGCGTCAGGTTACCCCGCCGTGCGCGATCGGCTATGACACGCCGGCCATCGAGATCGGCAGCCTGACCAACGATTTCGGGACCCCGGGGGTCGCCGAGTACGCGGTGCCGCTGGAAACGGCTGAGCCGGCGCAACGCTTCAACCGACGGCTGCTGAACGCGTGCTTGCGAGCACAGTCGCAGGACGGGGCGATCCGGCCGGGGCAGCTTCACGTCGCGATCGTCGGCGCTGGCGCTACCGGCACGGAGCTGGCGGCGCAATTGGATCGGACCTTGCGCGAAGTGGTTGCCTACGGGCTCGACCGCATCGATCCCGATCGCGACTTGCGCATCGTGCTGGTCGAAGCCGCGGACCGCGTGCTGCCCGGTTTGCCGGAACGCATCTCGAATGCAGCCCGCCGCTTGCTCGACCAGATCGGCATCGATGTCCGTACCGGCGCGAGGGTTACAGAAGTTACCGCCGCGGGTTTGCGGCTCGCTGACGGCGCATTGATTACGTCGGAACTGGTGGTGTGGGCGGCGGGCGTCCAAGCGCCACCGGTGCTGTGTGACCTTGACGGGCTGGAGGTAAACCGCATTCATCAATTGGTGGTCGAGCTAAGTTTACTGACCACGCGCGATCCGGACATCTTCGCGATCGGCGACTGCGCCGCCTGCCCGCAGCCGGACGGGCGTGGTGAAGTTCCACCGCGCGCCCAGGCGGCCCACCAGGAAGCCGCTCATATGCTGCGGCAGATCGAGCTCCGACTGCGGCACCGGCCACTGCGGCCCTTCATATACCAAGACTTCGGCTCGCTCGTGTCGCTCGGCAGACACAGCACGGTCGGCAGCCTGATGGGCTTTCTGTTCGGCCGCGGCATGTTCATAGACGGCTTGTTTGCCAGGGTGATGTACCGCGCACTGCGCGCGAGCCACGACCGGGCGCTGAATGGCAGCCTCTACGCGGTCCTCGCATCGCTGACACGCGCGCTGTCGCGGCACACTGGCCCGACGGTGAAGTTGCATTGAGGACTTGCCCAGATTTCGAAGGAGCAGCGACATGAGTAGCTTGACGCATCCTAGTCTGTGCGATCTGCCGATCGGCATCACGGCGACCGGAGCGCGGCGGGAAACCGATTCGATGGGCGAGATCGAGGTGCCCGCCGACCGCTATTGGGGCGCACAAACGCAGCGCAGCCTCGTGCATTTCTCGATCGGTGACGACCGGATGCCAAAGGGCGTCTACCACGCTTACGGCCATGTCAAGAAGGCGGCGGCCATTGTGAATGCTGCCGCCGGCCGGCTGCCGCAATGGAAGGCGGAGGCCGTCGTGCGCGCCGCCGACGAGGTAATCGGGGGCCTGCTCGACAACCACTTCCCGCTGTATGTCTGGCAGACCGGTTCCGGCACCCAGTCCAACATGAATGTCAACGAGGTGATTTCGAACCGCGCGATACAGCTCCTCGGCGGCGAGATCGGCAGCAAGTCGCCGGTGCACCCGAACGACGACGTGAACATGGGCCAGTCGTCGAACGACACCTTCCCGACTGCAATGCACATCGCCGCCGTAGTCGAACTCGAAACTCACCTGCTGCCCGAGGCCGCGAAGCTCGCGGCGGCGATCGAGGCGAAGTCCCACGACTGGACGGATGTCGTCAAGATCGGCCGCACGCATCTCGAAGACGCGGTGCCGCTGACGGTCGGGCAGGAGTGGTCGGGCTGGGCGCATCAGATCCGCGACGCGCTGGCGCGCGTCCGCGCTTCGGAACCAGGGCTGTTCGAACTGGCCGCGGGCGGCACCGCTGTCGGCACCGGGCTCAACGCACCGCCGAATTTCAGCCGCGAGATCGCCGCGAAGATCGCGGAATTGACCGGCCATCCGTTTGTCACGGCGCCCAACAAATTTGCGGCGCAAGGTTCGCTCGACGCGATGGTCGCGGCGATGGCGGCCTTGCGTGGGCTTGCGGTGGCGCTGATGAAGGTCGCCAACGACATGCGTTGGCTCGCCTCCGGCCCGCGCTGCGGCTTGGGCGAATTGCTGCTGCCGGAGAACGAGCCCGGCTCCTCGATCATGCCGGGCAAGGTCAACCCGACCCAGTGCGAAGCCATGGTCATGGTCTGCATCCAGGTCATCGGCGAGGACAGCGCGGTCGCTTTCGCCGGCAGTCAGGGCAATTTCGAGCTCAATGCGATGCGGCCGATCATCATCAACAATTTCCTCCACTCTGCCCGCATCCTCGGCGACGCGTGCGAGAAGTTCCGCCGCTACTCGGTCGAAGGCACGCGACTGAACCGCGCGCGTATCGAGGAGATGGTCGGCCGCTCGCTGATGCTCGTGACCGCGCTGAGCCCGGCGATCGGCTACGACAAGGCGTCGGCGATCGCGCACATGGCCAATGACGAGAACCTGACCTTGCGCGAAGCGGCGCTAAAATCGGGATACGTCGATGCCAAGCGTTTCGACGAGATCGTCGATCCGAAGAAGATGGCCGGTCACGGCGTTGCCGGCAGCTGACCTCCAAACCGTCGGAAGCGAGGGTGCCCCGTGTCCCCAGATGCCGAAAGCCGCACCGCGCGTGCAGCGGTGCCGTCGATCGACAGCTCGCTCGGGACGAAGCTGCTGCCTGCCGCGCTGAGCCTTACCCCAGGGAGCGTCGATGTCATCAGCTTCCTCGGGCTCGGTGGGCTGTTCGCCGCCCATATTACCGGCAATCTGGTGATCATGGCGGCACGCATCGTCACCGGCGGCTCCGCCCGGCTGGCCGAGATTGTGTCAGTGCCGGTCTTCATCGGCGCTCTTGGCCTGACCCGGGGTCTGGCGGCGGCTCTCGAAGCGCTGCGGGTACCGACGCTGCGGCCGCTCCTCATACTCCAGCTCGTGCTGCTTGGTGCTTCCCTCGTTCTCTGCGTCACCGCGGGCTCGCCGCTCGATGCGGACGGCGCCAAGGCTCTGTTTGCGAGCATGCTTGCCGTGTCCGCAATGGCGGTCCAGAACGCCCTCGAACAGGTGTCGCTCGAAGGCGCGCCCGCCACGGCGGTGATGACGACCAACATCACGCGCTTTGTGACCGATATTGGCACCCTGATGCTCAGGCACGACCCACCGGAGATTGCCCGGGCGCGTAACCGTGCCACCCACAACTGGCAGGCCATTCTTGGCTTCGCCGCCGGCTGTGCTCTCGGCGCGGTTTGCGAGGCGAGATTTGGCATGTGGTCGCTGCTGTTGCCGACGGGTATCGCATTGCTCGCGGTTGCGCTTGTGTGGTCTTACGATTTTGAGAGGGGCGAGTGCCGGACCAATAGTTCGAAGATTGAACCGGGAGCTCAGCGAGCGTCACAGCTAATGTAGCCCACGAGTCCGAGTGGACTTCAGTGAAGTTTGATCTGGACGTGGTATTCCCCGCCGCCCCAACTCGTGCCCAGCACCAGCAGGTAGTCCCCGGTTGCGGGCAGCGTCCCATCCCTGCCCTTGGCGTCGCCCCCTTCCTTGACACCCGGCAATGCCTGTCCGCGCACCCTGATGCCGTCCTCGGTATGTTTGATAGCCCAGGGCGGACGATAGATCTGCATCACGATGTTGCCGTTACCCGGCTCGGGTTGGCTAACCGACAAGTGCTGTCGAAAACGGCCCGCAATCGTATAGCAGGCGAGCTCGCCCCGGGGGATGCCCCCGCGAACCTCGCCAGCGGACGCCCTCGGGGTGAGACCAATCGGCGCGGGAGCGTCGCAGGGGGCGGCGCCGGTGGCGGTGCACCAAATGCAACAGGCCAAGAGAGCGGCAGGCTCCGCGCGATGGCCGCCTTGCCGCCTCGCGCCTTGGCCCGGGTCAGGCGGTCTGGCCCAAAGCCTGCCAGGTACGCGGACCCGCCACCCCGTCGGCCTGCAGTCCGCGGCTCTGCTGGAACTGC
Organism: uncultured Alphaproteobacteria bacterium; assembly: GCA_963785565.1. Taxonomy (GTDB): domain Bacteria; phylum Pseudomonadota; class Alphaproteobacteria; order ATCC43930; family CGMCC-115725; genus AP-15. Next base: position 96,123 of record CAWAVV010000011.1, read on the forward strand.
TTCACCGCGGTATCGGTCGCCACGCCAAAATGTCCGTCGGTGGGGATCGCGAACCCCTTAGCGGCCAGCATCGACTGCAGCACGGCTACCTGGTCGCCGTCGTCGCCAAGCCGCAGGATCGGCCGCGCCGCGGCGGTTCCTCCAGCGGGCAAATGCCGCCTTTGCCCGCTGGAGATAGGTGCGGCGGTCGGAGAGACCGTTGAGGCCGCCATTGATCCGCCGGGTGATCGTTTCGATGTCGTCCTGGTCGGCCAAAGCAGTGAGCTTGCGTTGCTGCCAATATTCGCAAGCGATCACGAGAGATGTCGCCGGCTGGTTTGCGAGGTCGGGGTCGCCGACCAGGTCGAGCCGCAGCAGATCTCCGTATTACTTGTAGTTGGCCCGGCCAGTGAGCTGGATCAATCCGCGCCCCTTGTAGCGCACCCCATCGCCGGGCTGCGTATTGCCGAGATCGGCGCGGCCCTCATAGGCCTGCCCGCTGGCATATTCCACTGTGGTGCAGAAGCCATCCAACTCGTGGCAGGTCTGCGCCAAGAAATGCGCGACGCGCAGCACGCTGTCGATTTGGAATTTGGCGAGGGTTGTGGCCAGCACGGCGCTCACCTCTTGGGTGATCGTTGCCTGCTTCTCGCCCTCTTGACCACCGACCCGCGGCGCGACCTGCCTCAAGAGATAATTGGGCAATTGTATCATCTCCGCCTCCTAACCCGGCGGTCGTTGGCAGGCGGTGCGCCAATTCTGCCTTGGACCCCAATGTGTACAGCAGCTCGAAGATCCCCTATGTGACCCGGTTCACACCTGACGCAAAAATGAACCCAAACGGGACGCGATCCGGTGTTCAGCGAAAAAGATGTGCAAGGTCGGGCGGCGATCCGCCCGCGGACCGAGCGGCTCGAAGGCTCCGATAGGCTCCGCAGACAATTGATCGGCGCGTTGATGTTCGTATCGATCGGGGCCTAGTCTCCGCTGACGCACTTTTGCGGTCGTCGGCTTTCACGTTTTCAGGGTCGTGCGATAATAAATCTGATCGAGGGCCAGTGGTTTGGTCAGTAATCCCTGCTCCAGCGAACCTTGGATCGCGCGCTCGATATTGCGGCCCATCGCGGCGAGGCCGAGCGGGTAGGGGTCGCGGCCGACGATGTTGGTCTGCTCGGCGAAGTCCTGGCCGGGAAAATACACCCGCGTCGCCTCGTAGCGCTGCGCGCGTTCGTAGGCGATTTCCTTCGACCGGCGGAAGCCGTCGTAGAGTTCGAGGGCGACCCACGGGTGTTCGCGCAGGATGCAGTTTTGCACGATTACATGATGATTGGCCTGGAAGCAGCCAGTCTTTCGATAAAATTCGAAAACCACGCTCTTGCCGTTGTCGTCGAGCAGTTTGCGCAGCCGCGGGTTGCCGTCGATCTGGGTGCCGCCCCAACGGTCGATGACCGTCGGGTCGCCGGCGGTGATCCGACGGTGCGGGCGGATCGCGGTACAGGCGTCGATCTCGCCGCGGTCGAGCATCGCGTCGAGCGTCTGATCGGCGGTCAGCCAGTGATGCTCGACCCCGACGGGTCCCGCCTTGTCGAGACCGAGCGCTCCGGCGTGGCTCAACTCCTTGGTGCGGCCGTTGAACCAGACATTGTCCCGAGCTTCGATGCCGTAGAGGTCCTTCAGGGTGATCCGAAACCACAGCGCCGCGGTCATATCGTAATCCGGGACGCCGATGCGCTTGCCGCTGATGTCGCCAAGACCGGCGATGCCCGACGCGGTATTGACATAGAGGTTGGGCCAATGGTGTCCGCGGCTCAGGAACACCGGCAATGCCGACCAGTCCCACCTTTTGCTGTCGCCCCGCTCCCTCGCCAGCAAGGTCTCCGAGATCGACATCTCCGAAACGTCGAATTCGTCATAGGCGAGGTTGCGAAAAAACAATGTCCCAGGTTCAACCGTGACAAAGTCGAGTTCAATGCCTTGCGGCTTGACGGTGCCGTCCTTAAGCGGGTCGAGGCGCGGGTTGTCGGAAAATGCGATTGTCAGTCGCAATGCCATGCAGTCCTCCCAATAACTCCGCCCTCGTTACGTCGGCGCTGAGCGTCAGACGACGCCGTCTTCATGAAGTCGCCTTACTTCATCGGGGTCGACGCCGCAGAGCTCGCTCAACAGCGCGTCGGTATGCTCGCCGAGCAATGGCGGGCGGCTCAGTTGGGCCGGGGAAGCCGACAGTTTGACCGGACAGCCAACGGTCTGGTAGGCGCCGCGGGTCGGGTAGTCCAGATCTACGATCATCTCGCGCGCTTTCAGATGCGGGTCGGCCAGGACCTCGCCGGTGTCCTGGCAAGCGCCGCACGGGACGCCTGCGGCGCCCAGAATGCGCATGACCTCGTGCTTCGAACGCCCGCGGGTCCATTCCTCGACGATCGCGGTCAGCGCCACCCGGTTTTGCCAGCGCGCGTCCTCGGTCGCAAAGCGCGGGTCGCGGGCCAGTTCCGGTCGGCCGATCGCCTCGGTAAAGGCCGGCCACATCTGCTGCTGCGCGGTGATAAAGACATAGTCGTTGGGGCCGCCAGGGGCGCAGGGATAAGTCGTGCTCGGAACGCCGCGGCCCATCTGGTTGCCGCGCCGAGGCATCGGTGCGCCAAAGCGTTGGTGGTCGCGCAGGCTGACCCGGATCAGATTGACCACCGCGTCCTGCATCGACACCTCGACCTGTTGGCCGCGTCCCGAGGCATGGCGCTGCTGCAATGCGGCGAGGATGCCGATCGCCATATGCATGCCGGTCCCCAAATCGCCGATCGCCGGAACGACGAAAGTCGGCGGGTTGTCGGGAAAGCCGGTGATGCTCATTGCCCCACCCATCGCCTGGGCGATCGGCTCGTAGCTCTTGTAATCGCGATAGGGCCCGTAAGTGCCAAAGCCCTTGATCGTCGCATAGATCAGCCGCGGGTTGATCTGGGCCAGCGCGTCATAGCCGAAACCCAGGCGGTCGAGCGCGCCCGGTCCGAAATTTTCCAGCAAAACGTCCGATTTGGCGATCAGCTGTTGGAAAAGCTCCTTGCCGCGGCCGGTCTTCAGATTGAGCGTCAGGCTCCGCTTGTTGGCGTTGAACAACAGGAAAAACAGGCTGTCGCTGTCCGGCCGGTCGCGCATGTTGCGTCGCGCGACATCACCCCCCTTGGGCTCTTCGAGCTTGATCACGTCGGCGCCGAGAAACGCCAGGATCTGAGCGCAGGCCGGTCCCGCCTGGTTGTGCGTCATGTCGATGATGCGAATCCCCGCCAATGCCTGGCTCATGGTGGCTCTCCTCGATGGACTTGGGGAGGAGCTTAGCACTGCCGGGGCGCGCCCGACACGGTTGAGCCTCAATCGACGATGATGCGGACCAGCCGGTCGGTAGAGCGGCGGCGTGCGGTGTTGGCCAATGCGGTGCGAAATACCGCAGCGGTCGCCTCGTCCGGGGCATTGACGCGGACTTCGATCCCGCTGGCGACGGCGCGCACCGTCGCCGGTCCGACGTGATCGATCGCCAAAGTCGCGATCATCACCGGATCGGGACAGGGTGTCGCCGCCGCTCGCGCCGCGATGGCGCCGCGACGCGACCGGCCGGCTCCCTTGAGACGCTCGATAGTTGCCGACAACAATTTTTGCCGTATCGGCGGATTGCCGGCCAAATCTCTGGTCATCAGCTGCTCCTGTTGCCGGATCGCCAACTCGATAGCAGGACTAGATGACGGTTGTATGATCACGACCTCAATATCTAGCTCTCATAAAACTGTAACACACCATGTTTAGATTATGGCCTCGTGATTATCGAAACGGGGGACCGCGTGGCGACCGACGCGAGCGTATTTTTTGGCCTGTGGTTGCAGAAACCCCTGCGCATTGCCGCCGCAAACCCCAGCGGCGCGCGTCTCGCCGATGCAATCGCTTCCCGTGTCGACCTGTCGCGGCCGGGTCCGGTTCTCGAATTGGGCGCGGGCACCGGAAGCCTGAACTCGCGGCCTGTTGCGTGCCGGCTGCCGCCCCGAGCGCATCATCGCCCTGGAACGCGAGCCGCGCCTTGTCACGGTGCTTCGCAAAAAGTTTCCGGCTATCACCGTGCTGGAGGGAGACGCGACCCGGATCGGCGAGCATCTTGCCAATCATGCCGAGCAACTTTGCGCCGTGATCTCCAGCCTGCCGATCAAATGGTTTTCTACGAGTGAGCAATATGCGGTCGTCAGGCCGTGCCTCGATCGCCTTGGACCCGGCGGAAGCTTTATTCAACTGACCAACGCGTTCTCCTCTCCCTTGTCCGAGGCGCAATTGGGAATCGCTGGGCGGGAGGTCGGGCGGGTCTGGCTGAACCTGCTGCCGGCCCAGATATGGTGCTATTTCGAAGTTTCCCGATCAGACGATCTCGGCAGGGCGGCATGAGCCGGGCCGCGCGAATGCCCCGCTACCGCACGATCTGGATTTCGGACGTGCATCTCGGCACGCGCGGCTGCAAGGCCGAGTTCCTGCTCGATTTCCTGCGCCACAATGATGCCGCCACAATCTATTTGGTCGGCGACATCATCGACGGCTGGCGGCTGAAGAAATCCTGGTATTGGCCGCAAACTCACAACGACGTCGTCCAAAAACTGTTGCGCATGGTGCGCAAGGGGACTCGGGCGATCTATGTCCCGGGCAATCACGATGAATGGCTGCGCGGCTACACGCGCCTTCAATTCGGCGGCGTCGAGGTCGTCGAAGAGGCGATTCACGTTACTGCCGACGGCCGCCGCCTGTTGGTGATGCATGGCGATGCGTACGATGCGGTCGTCACCCATGCGCGCTGGCTGGCGCTGCTCGGCGATGGCGCCTACACGGTTACGCTGTGGATCAATCGACACTTCAACACTCTGCGCCGGCGGCTCGGCTATCCTTACTGGTCGCTGTCCGCCTATCTCAAGCGCCGGGTCAAGAACGCCATGCAATACATCGTTTCGTTTGGCGACATGGTGACCGCCGAGGCGCGGCGGCGCGGAGTCGACGGCGTCGTCTGCGGCCATATCCACCACGCCGAGATTCGCGATCTCGGCGGCGTGCTCTATTGCAATAGCGGCGACTGGGTCGAGAGTTGCACCGCGCTCGTCGAGCATTACGACGGCCAACTCGAGCTCGTTCACTGGCTCGACCGCCGAACATTTGGTCCGATCGAGATCGATGCAGCACTCGCCCTTGAGCAGGAGGAGGATGCTCCGGAATTGGCCGACGCCTAGCATGAGGAGGGGGCGGCTAAGTAGCGAGGAACGCTCGAGGGAGGAAAGATGACGGAGGTGCTAATCAGCTTTGTTGTGCCTGCCTATAATGAAGAGGCGCTGATCGAGTCTTGTCTTCACGCGATTGCCGCCGAGATCGCGCGAAGTCGGCATCCGGCGGAAATCATCGTCGTCAACAACAACAGCACCGACCGCACCCGTGAGATCGCGATGTCGCTCCCCGGCGTCACGGTCATCGATGAGCCGCAACGCGGGTTGGTGCCGGCGCGGCGGGCGGGATGCCTCGCCGCCAAGGGTCGGCTAATCGCCAATATCGACGCCGATACGATGGTGCCGGAGGGGTGGCTCGATACGGTGCTCGCCGAATTCTCTGGCTCGCCCGGCCTCGTGGCGCTCAGCGGACCGTTCGTTCATTACGACGTGTCGAGAATGGCGCAAATCGTCGTCGCCGTCTTTTATCGGTTTGCGTTCACGAGTTACCTGCTAGTCCGGTTTGTCTTCCACGCCGGATCGATGATGCAGGGCGGCAACTTCGTCGTATTGAAAAGCGCCCTCGATGCGGCCGACGCCTTCAACCCCGATTTCAGCTTTTTCGGTGAAGACACCGAACTCGCGCGCCGGCTCAGCAAGGTCGGTGCGGTGAAGTTCTCCTTCGCGCTGCCCGCGTTCTCTTCGGGACGGCAACTCGCCGCCGAGGGACTGTTTCGGGTGGCGCTCCAATATAGTCTGAACTATTTGTGGACGCTCTTGTTCAAGCGCCCGTTCACGTTGACCTGGCTCGATTTCCGGCAGCCAACGGGTAGGGACGGCACCGCGACGCTTGCCGCAGCAACCTCAGCCAACATCAAACCGCCCGAGCCCTGACGGCGGCCAGGTTATAGGCGCCCCGTTTACGAGGTACCCTCACCGATCCCCAAAGAGGGCTCCGGTCGTGGCGCCGGGGCGAGCGATCCACTACGATCGGTCTGCTGATGTTTCGAGAGGAATTCGCGATGCCTGCCGATCCCAACCGCGTGATCCTGACTGGCGAAAATCCGTTCATTCGATTGAGCGCGACCGACGGTGGTCCACAGACAACGAACGCCAGCTATTGGCGCATCATCACCTGCCCGGCCGGTCCGGGGCATGTCCTCTATTTGAAGAGTGAGCTGACCGAGAGCCGCTGGCGCATCTATTCCGACAACATCGCGATGGCCCGCTGGCTGCAGACGACCGTGCAGGGCATGCTCAATCCCGAGACCGCCGATACCGCAATCCCGGTCACCGATGCTGAGTTCGTCAAATCGGGCGACCCGCACTATTTCTGGACCGAGCGGGTGGTGTCGAGCGACGAAGAGGTCGCGCTGACCTGGTACGACATCGGCGAGCCATTGTTGATCCATACCCAGCCCAATGAGGGAGGCCGCCGATACGGAGTGTGCACTTTGCTGATCCCGGCGCTCGGCGCGCGGCTGACTGTCGACGGCGCCGAAGCGACCGGCCGGGCCTGGCCGACCGAGCGCGAAGGGCGGCCCTTCAGCACGTGCGCGCTGGCATTCTCCGAGAGCTGGACGGAACCCCGGTAGGCCCGGCCGATGACCGTCGCCCGCGATCTCGCCGAGTTTCTGACCCGGACGACCGCCCAAGATCTGCCGCCGCAGGCCCTCGATCATGCGGCGATGCTGATCGCCAGCACGATCGCCAGCGCCGCCTTTGGCTCGGGTCTCGAATTCAGCGGCGATCATCCGGGAGCTGGCGCGCGAGCGCGGCGGTCGACCCGATGCCACGCTTTGGTTCGACGCCGGACCCAAACTGCCATTCGCCGATGCGGCGCAGGTCAACGCGGTGATGAGCGACGCCGCCGCTTGCGACGACAGCGATTTGCGCAACATCGTCCATGCCGGCACGCCGCTGACCGCCACAACGCTCGCCGTTGCCGAGCGTACCGGCGCCGGCGGCGAGGACGTATTGGCGGCGATCGTGCTGGGATACGAGGCGGCGGGGCGGATCGGCGAGGCGATCACCCCCGGTTTTCGCAGCCGCGGGTTTCACGGCTGCCTCGTCGCGATCTTCGCCGCCGCGGTCGCCACAGGGCAACTCCTGCGGCTCGGCGCAGCGGAAATGGCGCAGGCGATTGCCTTGTCGGCGACCTCGATCGGCGGGCTCGCCGCCGCGGCCAACACCAGCGTGGCGCGCGAATACCATGCGGGGCTGGCCGCGATGCTGGGGGTGAACGCGGCGCTGGCGGCGCAGCGCGGCTTCAAGGCCGAAGAGAGCATCCTCGAAACCCGACATGGTTTCTTCGACGTCTATGGCGGCGTCGATGCTTCCACCGCCGGCGCCGGGGTGACGCGCGATCTCGGGCAGTCTTGGGACATCATCACCGATATGGCGGTCAAACTCGTCCCGGGCGGCCATCCGCATCACGCCCTGGCCGAAGCCGCCGCCAATGCGGCCAGAGAGGGACAATTCACCGCCGCGGAGATCGAGAGCATCACCCTCTCTCGCCCCGGGGTGACCGCGCTCGCCGGCCCGTTGCACCCAGCAGATCTGATCGGCATGGCGCACAGCCCCGCCTATTTTCTCGCCGCTGGTGCGGCCGACCATGGATTCTCCTGGGCGCATGCGGCTCCAAGCAAGATCGCCGACCCCGTCATCCATCGGCTGATCGATAAGGTCCGGATCGGCGCCCCGCCCAGCGACGATGTCGGGAAATACCGGCAGGGCGCCACCGTGACCATTCGCACCACCGATGGCAGGACCGGCACAAGCACCGTCTACATGCCGAAGGGAGCGGGAATGCTCGGGATCGCCTGGTCGGACATCGACGCCAAATACCGCGCCCTGGCGCCGCATGCGCGGCTCGGCGATGCGCAAATCGAAGCGAGTCTCGCGCTAATTCACGATTTCCGTCGCGCCGCCCGGGCCTTCGCCCTAACCGAGCTATTGCGGGCGCGTCCGGAGGAGCGTGATTGACGGGGTCGTGGCGTGCATGCCGTCAATAGGCGTGACAAGCGCGCCGCCTGACGGTTCGTCCTCTATGGCAGCGTTTACGATGCACTAATGGGCTGGGCCTTTTATCATTGACGGCGTGGCTGGCATTGCCGGCGCTGCCGCCGCGCCGAGAATGAATGACGAACTAAAGCCGGTGAACTATACCTTTCGGGTTCGATCGCTCGGTCAAGCGGTCGATGCGGTGTTGAATTCTGCTGATCGGGCGGGGTAATCGGGATGAGGCGGCTCGCCGACTTGACGGTAAAGATATTTGCCGATGGCGCCGATCTCGCCGGCATGCTGGCGATGGCGGAAAACCCGCTGGTCAAGGGCTTTACGACCAACCCCTCATTGATGCGCAAAGCCGGGGTGGCTGATTACGAGGGCTTTGCCCATGAGGTCATCGCGGCGATCCCGGATCGGCCGATCTCGTTCGAGATTTTTGCCGACGAGTTCGCGGCGATGATCGCACAGGGGCGAAAGATCGGCTCGTGGGGCCCCAAGGTCTACGTCAAGGTGCCGGTAACCGATACCGCCGGCCGCTTCAGTGGCGAGGTCATCAGCGCGTTGTCGCGCGAGGGCATCGCCCTTAACGTGACCGCGGTCATGACCCTGGATCAGGTTCGTGCGGTGGCCGAGGCGCTGGCGCCGGACGCGCCGGCGATCGTCTCGGTGTTCGCCGGCCGCATCGCCGATACCGGCCTCGATCCGGTGCCGCATATGCGGGCCTGCCTCGAAGCCGTCAAATTTCGGCCGCGCGCCGAGCTGTTATGGGCCAGTTCGCGCGAAGTCTTGAACCTGTTTCAGGCTGATGACATCGGTTGCCACATCATCACCATGACCAACGATCTGATCGCCAAGCTGGCGCTCTACGGCCGGGATCTGGTCGAATATTCGCGCGACACGGTCCAAACCTTCTTCAAGGATGCGGCCGCGGCCGGCTATCAGCTCCGTCTTGACTAATGCTCAGACGCGTTTAGATCATGCGCTTTGCGCCTTTCTCGTCATGCCCGGCCTTGCGCCGCCTTGTGACGGGCATCCGTACGTGGTCCCTTCGTCACCCTTGCATCAGCAGCGGCGCCAGCAGGTCCGGATCGGACAGCATCGGGTAGTGGCCGGTGTCGATCTCGAGATATTTGCCGCCGAGCTTTTCGGCGGTGCGGCGCTGGTGCGCTTCCCCCGGGTTGGCGGCGCGACGGCAGCGGATCACCGTTGCCTGCCACGGCTGTGACCAAAAGCTCGTCAGCGAGACGGGCTCCTCCATCGCGGCGATCGGGTGGGGGGTATAGCGGGCGAGGGCAAAGGCGCGCGTCGCCGGGTCGAGGTCGGCAAAGCTGCGGTTTTCGGCATCTTCGCGTGACGGTCCGACCGCAAGAGCGGTGGTGACCCGCGGTGTCGGACGGTTCACGATCTGGGCGATCCGCTCGCCGTCGAGCAATGCCAGCGCGTCGAGAAAAATCAGCCGCCCGATTCGCTCGCGCGCCAGCTCGGCAGCCCGGCACAATACCATGCCGCCGGAGCTGGTGCCGGCAAGCACGACATCATTCAGATCTTCGTAGAACAGCAGTTCGGCTATGTCGGCGGCGTGCGACTCGACGGTGATCCCCGGTCGCAACTGATGCCCCCGGTCGGCGCAGCCGTCGAGCGACGGAGTATAGACGAGGTGCCTCGCTTCCCTGAGCCGGGCGGCCGTTGGTTTCCAGATCCAACCGCCCTGATACGCGCCGTGGATCAGCACGAATGTCGCCATGTTTCAGTCTCCTCCTCCGACACGACTCAGCGGGGCTTGACCCAGGGTGGGTGCGAGCTGGGATCAGGCCTCGGGCCCGGTACAACCTTTGGCTTCTCGTCGGCAGCGGCGCCGTTCTTGACCAGCCTGACCTTGGCGCCGTCAATTTCGACGTTGATTTCGAGCAGCGAAGTTTCGCCCGATCGGCCGACATTGACGCGCAGCATCTCATCGCGGATCTCGACATAACGGCCGACGACGTCGAGCAGATCTTTTTGCAGCGCCGGCAGAAAGTCGGGCGCCGCGCGGCTCGCCCGCTCGTGGGCGAGCACGATCTTCAGCCGGTCGCGGGCGATGACGGCCGTGTTTCGCCGCTCCGGGAACAGAAAACCGAGGAGGCCCATCACGCCCTACCGAACAGGCTGCGAAAGAAGCTGCGGCGCTCGGGCTTTAGAAAGCGCAGCTCGCGCTGCTCGCCGAGCAGTCGGGCGACGGCGTCATGATAAGCTTGGCCGGCTGGGCTCTGATCGTCGAACACCACCGGGGTCCCGGTGTTCGAGGCGCGCAGCACCGATTCCGATTCCGGGATGACGCCGAGCAACGGGATCGACAGGATTTCCTTGACGTCGTCGATCGCCAGCATCTCGCCCTTCGCGACCCGTTCGGGCGAATAGCGGGTCAACAGCAGATGGATCGCGACCGGATCCATATTGTGCTCGGCGCGTCGCGACTTCGAGGCGAGGATACCGATGATGCGGTCGCTGTCGCGCACCGAGGAGACTTCGGGGTTGGTGACGATAATCGCCTCGTCGGCGAAATAGAGCGCGGTGATCGCGCCATGCTCGATCCCGGCCGGGCTGTCGCAGACGATGTAGTCGAAGCTCTCTTTGAGTTCATCGAGCACCCGCTCTACCCCCTCGCGCTTCAACGCATCCTTGTCGCGCGTTTGCGAGGTCGGAAAGACATAGAGGCTGTCGTTGCGCCTGTCCTTGATCAGCGCCTGGTTGAGTTTGGCGTCGCCGTTAATGACATTGATGAAATCAAAGACCACGCGGCGCTCGCAGCCCATGATCAGGTCGAGATTGCGAAGGCCCACGTCAAAATCGATGACGACCGTGCGGTGGCCGCGCAAAGCCAACCCGGCGGCGACGGCGGCGGCGCTGGTGGTCTTGCCGACGCCGCCCTTCCCGGAAGTGAGCACTATGACCTTTGCTGCCAAACAGACCTCCCCTCTCCCCCGCCCGCCGGCGTCGAACCGATTTGGCGCCGAACCGATATTGGTGGCGGTCCGAACAGCGGCGCTAGGTCGCCCACCGCCTAACGGCGCCCAGCTAATAATGGCCGGCTAAAGATGAGCGTCAATTTCGCGCGATGGTCAACCGGTCGTCAACGAGCGCGATCTGCACCGGAAAGCCCCGTTCCGCCGCGGGTATTTGTTCGCTGACCAGGTAGTGCCCGGCGATGCTGACGAGCTCGGCCTCGAACCGGCTGCAAAAGATTCGCGCCTCAGTATCGCCACCGGCGCCCGCGAGCGCTCGGCCGCGCAGCGCGCCATACACATGGATATTGCCGTCGGCCATGATCTCGGCGCCGGGGCTGACCGCGGCGATGACGATCAGATCGGCGCCGCGCGCGTAGATCTGCGTCCCCGAGCGCACCGGCTGGGTGACCAGGCGCGTCTTTACTGTGTTCTCACGACTAGGTTGAGCAGGCGGAGGCGGACTCGGTGGTTGCTCGGACGGACGCTGCCTACGCGGCTGGGTCGAATTAGGTGCAAAGCTTGCTAGCCCGACGGCCGATGCAGCCTCGACCTGCGCCGGCTGCGCGTTCTGCACGCCGACCAAGGTCAGGGTGTGGCGGCGCAGGATGTCCTTGGCCTCGGCGAAATCGCCGGCATCCGCCAATTCTGCAGCGTCTCTGAGGTCGAGCACCACCGGGGCATTCAGAAAAAACCGCGGGCTGCGCCGGATCTGCTCGGCGAGGTCCTGCTCGAAGGCGGCGTCACGCAACAGTCCGGCGCGCACCACCATAACGGTGAATACCGCGCCCTGCACGAGATTACCCGCCATCCGAGAACCGCCGCCTGCCGAATTGCCGCGGAATTGGGGTTAACCCCAAACCGCCCCTCCCGCAATGGGTTTAACTGAACTGTCTATCCGCGAATGTCGTTGCTCGCACTCGGCGGAGCGCGGCTGGGACCGGTCTAGAGGCGGGGGATATCACACTTGGGTAAAAGCGTGTCCGATCCCCTTGCACCCGGTCCGACCCGCACTCAACATGGCGCCCTGACGCCAACGCGGGCTGATCGCGCCGCCTTGAGGCGCGAACAGGTCCTCACCCTTTTCGCCATGACCGATCTCGATGCCGCTGGACCCAACTCTCTCGCCCCCGCCGACCGCGCCGCATTGGCTCAAGCCCTGGCGGCGGTGCGGCTGTCGACCTTGCTGCCCCCGACCGGCTTTCTGACGGCGCCGAGCTCGAGCCATTGATCAGCCGTCTTGTTCGCTGATCCGCCGCCAGATCGCTCCGGGGGTAGCAGGGCCGGCGAGGTCGGTGACGCCGAGGGGCGCAAGGGCGTCGACAATCGCGTTGGCGATAGCCGGAAAGGCGGCGACGGCACCGGCTTCGCCGCAGCCCTTGACGCCGAGCGGGTTGGTCGTGCAGCGCGTCGGGTTGAAGCCGAGATCGTAGAACGGCAGGTCGTCGGCGCGCGGCATCGCGTAATCCATCCACGAACCGGCCATCACCTGACCCGAACCGGGATCGTAGACCGCCATTTCGAGCAGCGCTTGCCCGACGCCCTGGGCGATTGCGCCATGGGCTTGGCCGGTGGCGATCATCGGGTTGACTAAGACGCCGTAATCGTCGACCGCCGTATAGCGGGCGAGCGTTACCAAGCCCGTGTCGCGGCCGATCTCGACCTCGACGACGTGGGCTCCGTTGGGAAAAGTCATCCATTCCCGCGTCCAATAATGATAGGTATCGAGCGGCGTGCCCTTGTCGCGCCCGATTGCGGCGACATCGAGTAGCGGCAGGCCGCGGTCCGTTCCCGTGACGACAAAGCTGCCGTCTTCGAAGCGGATGTCGGCCTCGGCCGCTTCCAGCGCCTCGGCGGCGATGCGGATCCCCTTGGCGATGATCTCGTCGGAAGCACGCCAGATCGCCGTGCCGCCCATATAGGTCGCGCGCGAGCTGCCGTGCCCGCCGCCGGCCGGGATCAGGTCGGTGTCACCCTGAACGAGGCGGATGCCCTCATTCGGCAATCCGAGGCGATCGGCCAGGATTTGCGGAAAGGTCGTCTCGTGACCCTGCCCGATGGTTTGGGTTCCGGTGATCAGGGACACGGTGCCGTCCACCTCGAAGCGGATGTCCACGTTTTCGCTCGGCGAGCCGCCGGTGGCCTTGATGTGATAGGCAAAGCCGAGACCGCGCAGCAACCTTTTCGCCTCACTCTCGCGGCGCCGCGCGGCAAACCCCGCGACATCGGCGCGGGCCAGGGCGCGATCGAAGGTGTCCGGGAAGGCGCCGCTGTCGATCTTGTTGCCGAAGGCGTTGGTGACAGGCATCGCCACGGCCGGGATCATGTTGAGACGGCGCAGCTGGGCGCGGTCGAAACCGCATTGCCTGGCCGCCGCATCGATCAGCCGCTCGATGATATTGACCGCCTCGGCAAAGCCAGGGCCCCGAGTGACGCCGATCGGCGCGGTGTTGGTGAGCACCCCTGCGACCTGCAATGCTACCGCCGGGATGCGATAGACCGTGCCTGGCAGATGCACATACTGAAAGGTCTGCACTCCTCCGGCGCTGACCAGATACGCCCCGACATTGGCGGTGCTGTTGACCCGCAATGCCAGAAAACGGCCGCCGGCGTCGAGCGCGAGAGCCGCCGCGGCCCACTGGTCCCGCGCCTGGTGGTCGGCGAGGAATACCTCGCCGCGGGTGGCGATCCATTTGACCGGGCGGCCAACTCGCTTGGCCGCCCACAATGTCAGCACGTGCTCGGGATAGATAAAATTCTTGGCGCCGAAGCCGCCGCCGACATCCGGAGCGATGAACCTAACCGCCGCCGGAGGCACCCCGAGCGCACCGGCCGTATTGTCGCGGGTAGCGTGGATGCTCTGGCTCGAAACATACGCCGTATAGCGGCCGCGTTCCGCGTCCCAGATCCCGATCACGCCGCGCGGCTCCATCGGGTTTGTGACGACGCGGTGATTGTCCAGGTTGAGCTCGACCACATGAGCCGCCGCGGCAAAGGCGGCGTCGACCCTAGCCGTGTCGCCGGTCAACCAGTCGAAGCAAACATTGTCCGGCGCCTCGGCCACAATCTGCGGCGCCCCCGTTGTGCGAGCGGCAGCGGCGGTGGTGACCGCCGGCAATGCAGCGTAATCCACCCCGACCAGCTCGGCGGCGTCGAGGGCTTGGGCGCGGGTCTCCGCGACGATCAGCGCCACTGGCTCGCCAACATAACGAACCTTGTCCGCGGCCAAGACGGGCTGCGCCGCAAAGGCGAATTTCTCGCCGGTTTGAACATTGGCTTCCGCAGTCGGCCGCAGTGGTTGTAGCCCTTCTGCGCGGGCGTCCGCGGCGACCAGGACGGCGAGCACCCCCGGAATCGCCCGCGCCGCCTGCGTGTCGATACCGCCGATTCGCGCATGCGCATGCGGCGAGCGCAGCACGATCGCATGGGCCAGACCATCGAAGGCGAGATCGTCGAGATAGGCGCCCCGGCCGGTCAGGAAGCGCACATCCTCTCGCCGTTTGGGTCGGTCGCCGATACCGGAGCGGACCATTGCCATCGCATCCTCCTGTGTCGGCTCGGTACAGCAGCGTGTTCCCTCGCCGCTTCGCCGGCTCGACAGTTCGTAAGGCGACACTTTGTTTGTTCGCGCCTAGCTAAGAAACTGGCAGATGAGCACGAATCATGATCCTGTACCGGCAGATCGCGGCGGACGGCAATCGAATCCTTGTCTGTTTCGCCGACTGGTGGTGGAGGCTAGGCCTATGGCCATCGGTCGCGCCGAATGCGCTGGCGGCGTCCTCGAAATCGACCTCGCGGGCATCGTCGCGAATTGGCGCTATTTGGCACGGCAGGTCGCCCCTGCGGCCTGTGCGGCCGTGGTCAAGGCCGACGCCTATGGGCTGGGCGCTCCGGCGGTCGCGACCGCCCTGGCCGCAGGCGGATGCCGGCGCTTTTTCGTCGCCACGCTCGACGAGGCGTTGACGTTGCGCACGGCAATCCCCGATCCGCTCGAGATCGCGGTGTTTAACGGCCCGGCACCCGGGTCGGCTGCGGAATTCGTCGAACACGCGCTCGTTCCGGTGCTTAACGATCCGGGCCAGATCGAGGATTGGGGACGGGCCGGCACGAGGCAAGGGCCGCTGCCGGCGATGCTCCATGTCGACACCGGAATGGCCCGGCTCGGCTTGACTCTCCGAGAATTCGAGCGGCTGGCGGACGACCTGCGATGCTTCAGCGCGATCTGCTGGCGCGCCGTGATCAGCCATCTCGCCTGTGCCGACGAGCCGGCTCACCCGCTGAACTCCCAGCAGCGTTCGCGTTTCGCTACGGTGCGAGGCCGGTTCGGCGATATGCCCGCCAGCCTCGCAGCATCGTCGGGGATCTTTCTTGGGCGGGAGTTTCATTTCGATTTCGTTCGCCCGGGGGCGGCCCTGTACGGCGTCAACCCGCTCGCCGGAGCGCCCAATCCGATGCGGCAGATTGTCCGTCTCGACGCAGAAAATCCTGCAAATCCGCGAGGTTGACGTAGGTCAGCCGGTTGGTTACGGTGCATCGCATGTGATGGCGGCGACGGGGCGTTTGGCGACCGTCGCGGTCGGCTACGCGGATGGGTGGCTGCGTTCGCTGAGCCATCGCGGATCGGGCCGCATCGGCGGGGTCCGCGTCCCCTTGGTCGGCCGGGTGTCGATGGATCTCGCCGTATTTGACGTGACAGCGGTCGACCCCCTGGTGGCCCGGCCCGGTCGTTTCATCGAGCTGTTGGGAGAGGATTACGGCGTCGACGCCGCCGCCGCCGACGGCCGTACGATAGGCTATGAAATTCTCACTGCGCTTGGCCGGCGCTATCATCGTATCTATCGTAACGCCGTGAGCGCGTCGACCGGATGAGCAAGCTTCTTGCTTCGATCGGAGCTGCCTTTCTTGGTTTTCTTGCAGCGGCCGGACGGCTCGTCATCTTTGCCGGGACGGCGCTGGCGACAGCTTTTTCACCGCCCTTCTATCCGCGCGCAATGCTGCGCCAGATGGTCGATATCGGCTATTTCTCGCTGCCGGTCGTCGGGTTGACGGCGATCTTTACCGGCATGGTGCTGGCGCTCCAGTCCTACACAGGCTTTAGCCAATTCGCCGCCGAAGGCGCGGTGGCGACGGTTGTGGTCTTGTCGGTGACTCGCGAGCTGGGACCGGTGATCGCCGGGCTGATGGTCGCAGGCCGGGTCGGCGCGGCGATGGCGGCCGAGATCGGCACGATGCGCGTCACCGATCAGATCGATGCGCTGACAACATTGTCGACCAACCCGTTGCGCTATCTGGTGCTGCCGCGCCTGATTGCCGGCCTAGTGACCTTGCCGCTCCTTGTCGTCGTCGCTGATATCATCGGTGTCTTTGGTGGGTATCTTGTCGGGGTGTACCGGTTCGGCTTTAATCCATCGGCCTACCTCGCGCGCACCCAACAATATCTCGAAACTAGCGACGTTGTATCCGGCTTGGTCAAAGCCGCCGCGTTTGGATTTATCGTGGCGCTGATGGGTTGCTATCACGGCTATTATTCGAGAGGAGGGGCGCAGGGCGTGGGCCAGGCGACGACCGCTGCAGTGGTCTCGGCCTCGATATTGATACTCTTCTTCGATTACGCGATCACCCAGGCGTTGTTTGCCCGATGAGCAGATCGACGCGATGACCGCCGCCGGGACGCCGAAGATCTCCGTGCGCGGGCTGCGAAAGTCCTTTGGCCGCAACCGCGTGCTCGACGGCATCGATATCGACTGCGCGCGCGGCGAAAGCATCGTGATCATCGGCGGCTCGGGCACCGGCAAATCCGTGCTGATCAAATGCATCCTGGGCCTGCTGCGCCCCGACGCGGGATCCGTCGCGATCGACGGCGCCGAGACGATGCGCCTCCGGCGCGCCGGCCGCGAGCGCCTGCTGCAAAAATTCGGCGTCCTGTTTCAAGGCAGCGCCCTGTTCAATTCGCTGCCGGTGTGGGAAAATGTAGCGTTCGGGCTAATACACGGGCGCGGCATGGAACGGCAGGCGGCGAGGGAGATCGCGCTGGGAAAGCTCGCCGCGGTCGGGCTCGGCCGCGACGTCGGCGAGCTGCGGCCGGCCGAGCTTTCGGGCGGCATGCAAAAGCGGGTGGCGCTGGCGCGAGCGGTCGCCGCCGAGCCGGAAGTCATCTTCTTCGACGAGCCGACCACCGGCCTCGATCCGATCATGGCCGATGTGATCAACGACCTGATCCTCAAATGCGTGCGGGAACTGGGGGCCACCGCCGTTTCGATCACCCACGACATGGTCAGCGCACGCAAGATCGCCGATCGGATCGCGATGCTGCACAAGGGGCGGATCGTGTGGCACGGCTCCGCGGCCGAGATCGACCGCTCCGGCAACCCGTTTGTCGACCAGTTCGTCAACGGCCGCGCAGAAGGTCCGATCCAGATGGAAGTGCGCGCTGCATGATTGCAAACTTGGCCGCAAATCGAATCCTGAGCTGAGTCGATGGCGCGGGCTCAGGCAAGATACGTCTGTCAGGAATGCGGGACGGTTCACGGTAAATGGACCGGCCGCTGCGACGGCTGCGGCGCCTGGAACAGCCTGATCGAAGAACTGCCGCGCGAGGGCATTCCCAAAGGCCTCGATCGTCAGGGGGGCCGCACCCTGGACTTTGTCGGCTTGACCGGGCCGAGCCTGCTGCCGCCGCGCCGGCAGACCGGCATCGCCGAACTGGACCGGGTGTGCGGCGGCGGGTTCGTCTCCGGCTCGGCAATCCTCGTCGGCGGCGATCCGGGGATCGGCAAATCAACTCTGCTGCTGCAGGCCGCTGCGGCGATCGCTTCGACCTCAGGAAAGCGGGCAGGCGCCGCCTACATTACCGGCGAGGAGGCGATCGATCAGGTACGCCTGCGCGCCGAGCGGCTCGGCGTCGGATCGAGCCCGGTGCAGCTGGCCGCGGCAAGCAATGTGCGCGATATCCTGGCCTCACTCGACCGTGTCGACGCGCCCGGCCTCGTGGTCGTCGATTCGATCCAGACGATGTATCTCGACACGCTCGACAGCGCGCCCGGCACCGTCAGCCAGGTGCGCGGGGCGGCGCAGGAATTGATCCGCGTCGCCAAGCAGCGCGGGTTCGTGCTGATTCTCGTCGGCCATGTGACCAAGGAGGGGGTCATCGCCGGGCCGCGGGTGCTCGAACACATGGTCGACACCGTGCTTTATTTCGAAGGCGAGCGCGGTCACCGCTTTCGCATCCTGCGCGCGGTCAAGAACCGCTTTGGCGCCACCGACGAGATCGGCGTGTTCGAGATGAGCGACAGCGGGCTGGTCGAGGTGCCAAACCCCTCGGCATTGTTCCTCGGCGGGCGTCAGGGCGCGGGCTCGGACCCGGCGGCAGCCGAAGGCGATGATGCACCCAATTCGTCCGGGGCCGGGCGGCTCAGCGGTTCGGCGGTATTCGCCGGCATCGAAGGGACGCGACCCGTGCTGGTCGAGGTTCAGGCGCTGGTCGCGCCGGCTCTGCTCGGGACCCCGCGGCGGGCGGTCGTCGGCTGGGACGGCACGAGGCTCGCCATGATCATCGCGGTGCTCGATGCGCGTTGTGGGCTCTCAGTCGGCGCCAACGACATTTATCTCAACATTGCTGGTGGCTTGCGTATCGCCGAACCGGCGGCCGACCTGGCGGTGGCGGCGGTGCTGGTCTCGGCGCTGCGCGAGGCGCCGGTTCCCGCTGACACCGTCGTCTTTGGCGAAATCGCGCTGTCGGGCGAGGTTCGTCCGGTCGGCCATAGCGAAGCCCGCCTCAAAGAGGCCGCCAAGCTAGGCTTTGCCAAAGCGTGGGCGCCGAGCGGCGGCGTGATGCGGCGTGAGGCTGGTGGCGGGGCGGGCCTCGCCACGGTGGCGATTGGTCATCTGAGCGATCTAATCGCGCGCCTGTCCCCAAAACGCGCGCCGTTGCTGCCCACGCGAGTCAGGGGACGGGTCGGGGTGGCGTCATGAACGCCGTCGATCTTGCGGTTCTCCTAGTCATCGCGCTTTCGGCGGTGTTCGCGTTCGCACGCGGCTTCGTGCGCGAGGCGTTGTCGATCGCCGCCTGGGTCGGGGCGGCGATAATCACACTCTACGGCTTCAGTTTCGCCTACGCCGTGGTGGTGCGTTTCGTGACGACGCCATTGCTGGCCGACCTCGTCGCCGGCGCAGGGCTTTTCCTGATTTCGCTGATCGGGTTGACGATTCTGACAGGTTTCCTGGCGCGCTTCGTCCATTCGAGCGCACTGTCGCCGATCGACCGGACCTTAGGGCTGATTTTTGGGGTCGTGCGTGGCGCCGTTTTGGTTTCCCTCGCCTATCTGGCGCTCGACATCGGCGTGCCGCAAACCGATCGCCCTGGCTGGCTTCGGGATGCCAAAAGCGAACCGCTGCTTGCCCAGGGTGCAGGCCTGCTGCGCGGCATGCTGCCGGAATCACTGCAGATCAAGAGCGCGTCAGCGATTGACGATACTCAGCGCGCGCTCGGCCAGGCCCAGGCCGCGCATGACGCGATGAGAGCGCTTTCGAACCCCGCCGCGGCGCTACCGCCAAAACCCGCGGAGGCTCCGGCGCCGGCCTACAAGCCCGCCGAGCGGCGCGACCTGGACCGGTTGATCGACAACGCGCGATAGCGAGATTGCAGCATGGCGCCCCACTCGCATTCGGCCGATCGGGCAACCATTTTTGGAGAGCCGAACCCAGGATCGCCGATGCCCGCAGACCATCCCGACAGTGCGGATGCGCCGACCGCCGATCCCATCGACGGGGATCATCTCCATGAGGAGTGCGGCGTGTTCGGGGTTTATGGCCATCCCGATGCGGCGGCGCTCGTTGCGCTCGGCCTGCACGCACTACAGCACCGCGGTCAGGAGGCGGCCGGCATCGTCGCCTATGACGGGGAGCAGTTCAGCGCCCACCGCGGCATGGGGCAAGTCAGCGACAACTTCAGCTCGAAAGAGGTGATCGCACGGCTGCCCGGGCAGGCCGCGATCGGCCATGTGCGTTACGCGACGACTGGCGAGGTAGCGCTGCGCAACGTCCAGCCGCTGTTCGCCGATTTCGAGTTCGGCGGGCTCGCCATCTGCCACAACGGCAATCTGACAAACTCCTACCAGCTGCGCCGCCGGCTGGTTCATCGCGGCAGCCTGTTCCAATCGACAAGCGACACCGAGGTCATCGTTCACCTGATCGCCACTAGCCTCAAGGAGACGGTCGTCGACCGCCTGACCGACGCGTTGCGCCAGGTCCAAGGCGCTTATTCGCTGGCAGCGCTGTCACAAGACGTGATTATCGGCGTGCGCGACCCGCTGGGGGTGCGGCCGCTGGTGCTGGGCCGGCTCGGGGATGCCTGGATTCTCTCGTCGGAGACCTGTGCGCTCGACATCATCGGCGCCGATTTCGTGCGTGACATCGCCGCCGGCGAAATCGTCATCATCGGCGCGAAAGGGATCGAGAGCTTGCTGCCGTTCGGCCGCCGCGATAGCCGGTTCTGCGTTTTCGAGCACATCTATTTCGCTCGGCCCGACAGCATCGTCGAGGGCACGAGTGTGTACGAGGCGCGCAAGCGCATCGGCCGGGAACTCGCCCGGGAGAGCCATGTCGACGCCGATATCATCGTGCCGGTGCCCGATTCGGGTGTTCCGGCGGCGCTGGGATATTCGCAGGAATCGGGGCTGCCGTTCGAATTGGGGATCATCCGCAACCATTATGTCGGGCGTACCTTTATCGAGCCGACCGATCAGATCCGCCACCTAGGCGTGCGGCTGAAGCACAACGCGAGCCGCGCCAATCTGGTGGGCAAGCGCGTCATCCTGGTCGACGATTCGATCGTGCGCGGCACCACCTCGATCAAGATTGTCGAGATGGTGCGGCGTGCCGGAGCACGCGAAGTCCACATGCGGATCTCCAGCCCGCCGACCACCCATTCCTGCTATTACGGGATCGCCACGCCAGAGCGCGACCAGCTTCTCGCCGCGCGTTACGACGTAGCGGCGATGGCCGACTATATCGGCGTCGACAGCCTCGCCTTTTTGTCGATCGAAGGCCTCTATCGTGCGATGGGGGAACCCAGCCGCAACCCGCAAGCCCCCCGTTTTTGTGACGCCTGCTTTACCGGCGATTACCCGATCCCGCTGATTGACGCCGATAACGGCAAGGTCTCGGTGCAATTGTCGCTGCTTGCCGAGCCCGCCTGAGGCTAACGGGCTTGAGCGTAGGCTCGACCGCACCGAGCGGACGGCTCGCGGGTAAGATCGCGCTGATCACCGGAGCCTCACGCGGCATCGGCGCCGCGGTGGCGTTGCGCTTTGCCGGCGAAGGGGCCCATGTCGCGCTGACGGCGCGCACGGTCGGCGCGCTCGAAGAGCTCGACGACGCCATTCGCGCCCGTGGCGGCAGCGCCACGCTGGTACCCCTCGACCTGCGCGATTTCGCAAAGATCGACGAACTGGCGGCGGCCCTCCACGAACGCTATCGCCGGCTCGACATCCTGGTCGGCAACGCCGGTGAACTCGGGATGTTCTCGCCGCTCGCCCATATTTCTCCGAGTATGTGGGCCGAAATCATCGACCTCAACCTGACCGCGAACTGGCGCCTGATCCGGGCGATGGACCCGTTGCTGCGCGCTGCCCCCGCCGGGCGCGCGATCTTTGTCACCAGCGGGGCGGCACGCATCAACTACGCCTATTGGGGGCCCTACGCAGTCAGCAAAGCCGGCCTCGAAATGCTGGTCAGGATCTATGCCGCCGAAGTCGCCAGAACCGGGGTGCGCGCGAATCTGATCGATCCCGGCGTCGTGCGCACCCGGCTGCGGACCCGCGCCTTTCCCGGCGAGGACCCGAGCCTCCTGCCGCCGCCCGAAAGCGTTGCCGACGCGTTCCTCGATCTCGCCTTGCCGGAATGCACCCTCAATGGCGAACTCGTCGACCGCAGCGGCGAGATCTGGAATAGAGTCGGCTCGGCTGCTCAGGCCATCCGGCTTTTCAGAAGCGCCAGGCCGGCGTCGAGCAGGCTTCCACCCGACGGCGCCTGGCCGTTGGGGGTCATCCCGTCAATCAGCTGGGGCAGATGTTGGGCGATCAGGGGCAGCAGCTGCTCGACCGGCAGGCCGGTCTTGCCGGCGATCTGCTGGACCAGCTCGCTACCTAGAATGCCGTGCAGCGCGTCGGGTGCTACCGGCTGGTTCGCCCCGGTGCCAACCCAGGACGAGATCACGTTGCCCAATCCCGCGGCTTGGAATTTCTCGACCAGGCCACCGAGGCCGCCTTCTTGGCCGCCCAGCGCGGCAACCAGCGCTTCGGGAACGCTGGTCGAAGAGCCATCACTCTTGCCGAGCAGCGATCCGATCGTATCGAATAAACTCATCTCGCCTCCTCATTTGGTCGTCTTGGCATTGGTGCTTTTCGAGGCGGTGCGGTTCGCGCGACCACCGGCCGCGTGAAAGCCCGACTGGTCGGCTTCCTTTTGGCACATGAAGGCGCCGTGTTTTGTCTTACCGTAGAATTTGTTGCCGCTCATGTGATACGCTTTTGAGCCGCCAAGATTAACCCAAACGACAGCATCGCCCGGGCAATGGCCTTTTGCCGCCTGCTCCGACGAAAACTGATTCGCAGCGAGCCCGGAGGTAGCGCTCGGCTGCGCCGGGGCAGCGTGGCCGTGGGCAGCCGTAGCCGGATGCGCCGGAGCCGGTTGAGCCCGAACCGGGACGGTTGCGGCGAAAAGCAGGACGGTACAGATCGCTATCGTTCTCAACATGTGTTCTCTCCGCAGACAAATCAGCCCTTCAGGCAGGTGCTCATGAATTTCTTACGCGCGTCCCCGGACAACTTTTGAGAGCCGGCCTGTGCGTTACATGTCTTCATTTTTTGTTGCTGCGGGGTCAATGTCGCCGCCGGCTTGCCGCTTAAGCACTTGCTCATAAAACTCTTGCGCGCATCGCCAGCAAGCTTTTGATCGCCGGCCTGGGCGTTGCAAGTTTTCATGAGTTCCTGTTGCGAGCTTTGGGAATAAGCCGCATGACCGCAAACGCCCAGCATCAGCACCGAGGCGCAAACAGTTGCGAGGGCACCCTTCATGCCAACCCCCGTTTTCAAATGATTGCGGAACGCCTTTACTTTCAGGTAAATGTCCGATCCTGCCGAAGTCGAGACCGTGCAGGTTACCAAAACGCCGGCTAATTTAACCCGGGCGCGCGCCGCCTGCAACCGGTTGGACTGATCGGCTTTGGCGGGTTCGCAAACAAATCCGCGAGCCTCGACCCCGCCCATGATGACGGATCCGCTTAGACCGTTTTTTGGCCGCCGATCGCCTGCTTGATCAGCCCTACAATCACCATCAGTACTCCGCCGCCGACCCCTCCGGAGGCGATCTGACCTATGATCGACCCGATATCAAGGCCTCCCGCCGCTGCGCCCGCTCCCCCTGCTCCGCCACCGAGCAGCGCACCGATGATTTGAGCCCCGACGCCGCCGCCGACAACTCCAGCGATCGTATTGCCGACGGCGCCGAGGTTGTACTGCTTCAGCAGGGAGCCGGCGATGTTGCCACCGACGCCGCCGGCTATAAGTTGGATAATCAGACCGATGATGCCACCCCACATTTCGATTTCCTCCCTCGATCGCGCTTTCGTGAAAATCAGCGGACCGCTCGATGCAGCCGCGATCACGCGAGCGCAGATCGATGCTTGGACCGCGTGCCGCAAAGCGAGCGGCGCCGCTAAACGTGCGTTGACGAAGCTCAAACTTACCAGAAAGGCGTTACGGGACCTAGCCCAACTTACGCTGTCGAAAACGGGTTACTTAGCCAGGACCGCAACAGACGACGATCCGTTACGAAGGTGGTCAATTTTCCTTTCGGATGGGATCTGCGAAATCCGTGCGGACCGACTGAGCCATAGCTCACCCGGCATCTCTTGTAATCTCCCGGCTTGGGCTGGAGTCGCGGTGCGCCCGATACGCCTCAGCGGGCATCGTAAGGGTTCTTGCCCTGCCGCAGCATCAGCCGGATCGGCGTGCCGGGCAGGTCGAACGCCTCACGCAGCGCATTGACCAGGTAGCGCCGGTACGAATCGGGCAACTCGCTCGGTTTGGAGGCGAAGAGCGCGAAGCTCGGCGGCCGCGTGTTGACCTGGGTTATATAGCGCAAGCGAAGCCGCCGCCCGGCGACCAGCGGCGGCGGGTGACGCTGCTGGGCTCTAGCAAGCCAGCGATTAAGGTCGGCAGTCGCAATGCGCCGGTTCCACACCGCGTCGGCCGCGACGACTGCGGCCATCATTGCCTCCAGGCCATAGCCGGTCAGTCCCGATACCGGCACGAGGGCCAAGCCATCAAGCTGCGGCAGCGAGATCGACAACCGGTCGCGCAGCTGTTTGATGGCCGCGGCGACATTCGCGACCGCGTCCCATTTGGTGGGGGCGAGGACCAATGCCCGACCCTCCCCGGCGACCTGTCGGGCGATCGTCAAATCCTGCCGATCGAGCGGCTGCAATGCGTCGAGCACCAGAACCACGGTCTCGGCAAAGCGGATCGTGCGCAGCGCATCGCCGACCGAGAGTTGCTCGATCTTGCCTTCGATCCGCGGCCGGCGGCGCATCCCGGCGGTGTCGACGAGGCGGATCGACCGATCCCGCCAGGTCCAGTCAATGGCGATTGCATCGCGGGTGATCCCGGCTTCGGGTCCGGTCAGAAGGCGCTCTTCGCCGACCAGCCGGTTGACGAGGGTCGACTTGCCCACGTTTGGACGACCAACGAAGGCGAGCTGCAATGGCTTTATCGGCGCATCCGCCGCCACGCCTCGCGGCAGCGAGCGCTCCCCGGCCAACGGCGCTAATCGCTCGTAAAGCTCGGCCAACCCCTCGCCGTGCTCGGCCGAAATCGGCACCGGGTCGCCAAGGCCGAGCCGATAGGCTTCGCCGACACCAGGAAATGTCGGGCGGCCTTCGGTCTTATTGGCAATCACAACAACCGGCTTGCCGCTGCGCCGCAGCCAATCGGCAAAATGCCGGTCTGCTTCGGTGATGCCTTCGCGCGCATCGAACAGCAGTAGGGCGACGTCGGCATCGGCGAGCGCGCGTTCGGTCTGCGCAAGCATGCGGGCGGCAAGCGATGCGGGCGCCGCCTCTTCGAGGCCAGCGGTGTCGATCGTCCGAAATTCGAGATCGGCGATCCGTCCGTCGCCTTCGCGGCGGTCGCGGGTCACCCCCGGGGTGTTGTCGACGAGAGCCAGCCGGCCGCCGACGAGCCGGTTGAACAATGTCGACTTGCCGACATTCGGGCGTCCGAGAATAGCGACTATAAGGCTCATCGGAAAGCGCCGCCGACACAATCAGGGTCAGCGATAGGCGGAAAGCGCGGCGTTGTCGGTCAGCACGTAAAGGGTGTTGTTCGCGATAACCGGATCGACAAAAGCGCCGGCCGGTATCTCCTCCCGGCCGAGCGGGTCGCCGGTATAGGGCGAGACCGAAAGCGCCCAGCCATTCGAGGACAGCAGGATCAGCCGGTCGCCGCCCAGCAACGGACCGGCCCATTGGATTGGACCTTCCTTCGCCTTCTCGTCCTCGTAGGCGGGGAGCTGACGCACCCATCGCACTTTGCCGTCGTTTCGCGTCAGACAGATGAGTTCGCTGTCGTTCGACAGAATATAGAGATAGTCGCCGGCCACCCACGGGCCGTGAGCGGAGCCAATATCCTGCTCCCAATTGCGTTCGCCGCTTCGTATGTCGATCGCCACCATGCGCCCGCTGTGGCTGACGGCGAATACTCGCCCGCGGTCGATTACCGGCCGACCGCGAATATCGGCGAGAGCTGAAACCGCGTCGGCGCTGCGCGTGGCCGCGAGATTGTCGGACCACAACGCCCGGCCGTTCTCGACGGTGAGAGCGTAAAGTTCGCCGGATGAATAGCCCACCACGACCACCTCTCCTTCGACCGCCGGGCTGGAGCTACCGACCAACCCTGCCGCCTCGGGGATGCCGTTGTGGCTCCATAACCGCCGCCCGTCATCTGTCGCCAGGGCGACCAGCTCGTTTTCGACGGTCACGACGTAGATGCGCCCATCCGTCACCGTCGGCCCGCTGCGCACCGGGTCGCCGACGCCGACTCTCCAGACGACCTTGCCGCTCGTCGGATCGAGCGCCAAAACCTGTGCGTAGCCAGTCGATACGTAGAGCCGGCCCTTCCAAAAAGCGACGCCGCCGCCGAAAGAGTTGCCGGAACTCTCCGCAGGTTTGACATCAACCCGCCAGATTTGATTCCCGTTTGCGGCATCATAGGCGCTGACCTGGGAGCCGCCGTCCATCGCGAAAACCCGTCCGCCGACCACGATTGGCTGGGACAGGACCTGCGTATATCGCGACGAGCCTTCGCCGATGCTGGTCTTCCAGACTTGGGTAAGGGTTGCCGGCAGCGCCAGATGCTGCATGGCGTGATTTGGATACCCGCCGGGCTGTGGCCAGTCCGGATTGACCACCGGCTTCGGCAGAGTGATCGCGATCTTGGCGAGATCAGGGTCTGGCTTGAGCTGGCGATCAAGGCTCAATACCGAGATCCGCTCGCCCGGCAGAGGCTGTTTCTTGCTTCCGAACCAGCTGCATCCGGCAAGTATCAAGCCGACCGACAACAGCAAAGCAACGGCAGACCGGAGCGTCTGGAGGCGGGAACCGGGACTACAGGGCAAGCGCCGCCGCCATTTCCGCAGCCCGGGCGCGCAAACTCCGCGGCGCGGTGAGATCATCGGCGAGGCTCTTATAAAGAGCGAGCGCAGCCTTAGTTTCGCCGAGCTTGAGCTTTGCTGCCGCCGTTAGCTCCACCGCCGTCGGGCGCCACGGATTGCCCGGAGCGGTCAGCGGCGCCAGACGGGTAATCGTCGCCTGCGGATTGGCCTCGGGCGTGCTCTGCATGACCGAAAGCACCAGCGCAAGATCCCGAAAGGCGGGATCGACGCTGCTCGCATCAGCAATCGAGTCATAGACCGCGACGGCACCCTTATGATCGCCCGCCATCGCCAGCAGCGCCGCGTCCTCAAAGGACGCGAGGATCGAATAGCCGCCGCCCTCACGCGCAATAGATGCGAACACTGTGGCGGCGTCGGCGGTCTTTCCCGCACGGGCCAACGCCAGAGCCCCGGCGTAACGGGCCGATTGTGCGCGGCGCTCGGAGAGCTGGTGCGCCTGCCAGGCGACCACGCAGCCGGCGATGATCAGCGCGACCACCGCCATGGCCATCACATAGCGTCCGTAGCGCGACCACAGCTTGAGTAGATTGTCGCGACGAAGCTCCTCGTCAATCTCGCGGAAGATGTCGCTCACGCAAGCCCCGGCCGACCCTCACTGCACCAGCGGGTACCACATCTGCTCGTGCGAGGGGAGGCAAATCGCACCCGTCAAGGCCGGATGGCGCTTTCCGATCCAGGGGTCGCCTTGACAAGCGCGCCGTTCCGTGCCGATTACCGGCTCGCCTGCAACGCCGCGCCGGACCTGTTCAATGCACGCCTATCGTACCCATACCTGCGGAGCGCTGCGTCTTGCCGATGCCGGGCGGCCGGCCCGCCTGTCGGGTTGGGTCCACCGCAAACGCGATCACGGCCACCTGCTGTTTATCGACCTTCGCGACCACTATGGCGTTACCCAGTGCGTGATCGATGCGTCTTCGCCGTTATTTGCCGCTGCCGATCGCCTGAGGCTCGAAAGCGTCGTGACTGTGACCGGCACCGTCGAGGCTCGTTCGCCCGACACCATCAACCCCAAGCTCGATACTGGAGAGGTCGAGCTCGCGATTGCCGAGATGCAAGTCCAGTCAGAGGCCGAGCTGCTGCCGTTCCCGGTGAATTCCGACGCCGAATACCCCGAGGAGATGCGCCTCGCCTACCGCTTTCTCGATCTGCGGCGTGATCAGGTCCATGCCAACATCATGCTGCGCGCGCAGGTCATCGCCTCGATCCGCCGTCGCATGATCGAACAAGGCTTCACCGAATTTCAAACGCCGATCCTGACTGCCAGCTCGCCCGAGGGAGCACGCGACTACCTTGTACCGAGCCGGCTGCACCCCGGCAAATTCTATGCCCTGCCGCAGGCGCCGCAGCAGTTCAAGCAGTTGCTGATGGTGGCCGGCTTCGACCGCTATTTTCAGATCGCGCCGTGCTTGCGGGACGAGGCGGCCCGCGCCGATCGTTCGGCGGAATTCTATCAGCTCGATTTCGAGATGAGCTTTGTCACACAAGAGGATGTCTTCGCCGCGATCGAGCCGGTATTGCACGGCATCTTCGAGGAATTTGGCCGGGGCCGCGCCGTGACCCCGACACCATTTCCGCGCATCACTCATGCCGAGGCGGCGCTCAAATACGGCACCGACAAACCCGATCTGCGTAATCCGCTGGTCATCTCCGATGTCTCTGAGGTGTTCGCCGGGTCGAAATTTCGTGCCTTTCGCCGCATCGTTGAGGGCG
Source organism: uncultured Alphaproteobacteria bacterium (assembly GCA_963785565.1). Taxonomy (GTDB): domain Bacteria; phylum Pseudomonadota; class Alphaproteobacteria; order ATCC43930; family CGMCC-115725; genus AP-15. The sequence goes on from CAWAVV010000011.1 coordinate 124,744, forward strand.
GCGGCGTGGTTCGTGCGATCCCCGCACCCGGATCGGCGTCCCGGCCGCGCTCTTCGTTCCAGGACCGGATGGACGCCTGGGCGAAATCCGAGATGGGCGCTCCCGGGCTGGGTTACATCATCCTCGACCGCGAGCCAGACGGCGGAAGGGTGATCGGGCGCGGGCCCATTGCAAATAATCTCGAGCCGGAGGAGGTCGCGAAAATCGCCGAATTGAACTCGGCTCGGCGGCGGCGACGTCGTCTTCTTCGCCGCCGGGCCGAAAGGCGAGGCGGAAAAACTCGCCGGCGCAGCGCGCACTCGCATCGGCGACGAGCTTGGTCTTGTCGAGGAGAGTGCATTCCGCTTTTGCTGGATCGTCGATTTCCCGATGTACGAGCTGATCGAGGAGACCGAGCGTATCGATTTCAGCCACAACCCATTCTCGATGCCGCAGGGTGGACTCGAAGCGCTCGAATCCCAGGACCCGCTGAGCATTCTTGCCTACCAGTACGACATTGTGTGCAACGGCGTGGAATTGTCATCGGGCGCGATCCGCAATCACAGCCCTGAGATTATGTACAAGGCGTTCGCTATCGCCGGCTATTCCAAAGCCGAGGTCGAGGCGCAGTTTGGCGGGCTGCTTAACGCCTTCAAATACGGCGCGCCGCCTCATGGCGGCTCGGCTCCGGGCATCGACCGGATCGTCATGCTGCTGGCCAACACGCCGAACATCCGCGAGGTCATCACCTTCCCGATGAACCAGCAGGCGCGCGACCTGATGATGCAGGCGCCAGCGCCAATTCCGCCCGAGCGGCTCAGCGAGCTGCATTTGCGGCTCGTTCCGCCATCGGAAAAGAAGATGTCTTGAGCGGTATTTGCGGTGCGGCGCCGCTGTTGCGCTGAGCCCGCACCTGCCGGGCCGGAATTGACGCGAGCTCGCCACAGGGAGCAGAAAGTGGCTAACGGTCGGTATTGCCGGCTGCGGCCGTCGTCATTGGCGGGAGTCCATTTTGCTTAAGATCGCACGGCGCCTGAAACCGTCGCTCATTGCGGCCGGTATCGTCGTCCTGATCACTGCGGCCCCGTCGGCGCAGGGCGCCGAGATCGCACCGCACCGTGCTCTCTATTCGATGACCCTGGGATCGGCGCGCACCGATTCGGGTGTGATCGACGCGAACGGCACGATGGACTATGAGTGGGGCGAGACTTGCGACGGGTGGACGATCGAGCAGCGTTATCGCCTCAAGATGCACTACGCGGAAAGCCGCGACGTCGATATCGCGTCGAGCTTTGTTACGTGGGAATCTAAGGATGGGCTGCGCTACCGCTTTAATCAGCAGCAGACCCGAAACGGCGAACGCGATCAGGAGATCCGCGGCGAGGCACGGCTCGACGGGCCTGGTAAGGGCGGCGTCGCCGAGTTCACCAAGCCGCAGCCGCATACGCTAAAGCTGGCGCCCGGCGTGTTGTTTCCCAGCGCTCACACCATCTTGCTGATCGATGCGGCTCGCGAGGGCAAGACTTTCCTCTCACGTCAGGTGTTCGATGGCGCCGCCGATGAAAACGCCGTTCAGGTTTCGGCCGTGATTGGGACCAAGGTCACCGCCGACCCCGCCTCGGCGAAGCTGAGCCCGCTGCTGGAGCGGCTTGGCTGGTATGTTCGGCTCGCCTTCTTTCCGGTCGACGCCCATGCCGAAGAGCCTGATTACGAGCTCGGCATGCGCCTTCTCGACAATGGCGTCTCACGCGACATGATGATCGATTACGGCGATTATTCGATCCGCGCCAAGCTCGACGACATAGAGGCGCTGAGCAAGCCGCGATGCTGATCGACGCGTGGTCTTTCGGCGCTACTCCCGCTCCCGCCGGACCGCATGCGGCGCAACCTCTGCGGCTTTGCGCACACCGAGACGCCCCAGGTCGCGCCCGCGGCGCACCGAATCGTCGCCGAGACGCCCGCGGATCTCGTCGATCGTCTGCTCGAGCCGCCGCGGCCGGCCGAGCTCTTCATCGAACAGGGTTGGCAGATCGGCTTCGCTGCCGTCTACGAGCAGGTCGGCGCCGACGCCGATCAGCCGATAGGGAGTGGCGCCGTCTGCTTCGGACGCGAGCAGCGCCGAGGCGATTTGAAACAGAGTTTCAGCGAGCTGAGTGGGATCGGCGAGCCGACGCGACCGGGTGCGCAAACGAAAATCGGCGGTCTTGAGCTTCAAGGTGACCGATCCGGCGGCCAGGGAGGCTTCTTTCAAATGCCCCGAAACCCGATCGCACAGCGGCCAAAGGGCATGCGCCAGGACCTCCGCATCGGCTTCATCCTGCGCCAAGGTGGTTTCCGCCGAGATCGAGCGAGCCGGGGCATGAGCAAGGATGGCGCGGTCATCGACACCCCGTGCGAGGTGGGCGAGCCGCGTTCCGAGCCGGCCATAGCGCGCCGTAAGCTCGCGCTCGCCGATCGCGGCAAGCTGGCCCACCAGGGTTATGCCATCGGCGGCGAGCCGGCGCTGCAGCGCGGCGCCGACCCCCCACAGCAATGATACCGGCTTGTCGGCGAAAAACGCCGGAGCATCGCGGCGGCTGAGGACCGCAAAGCCGCGCGGCTTGTCGAGATCGGAGGCAATCTTGGCGAGAAACTTGCTGTCGCTCAACCCGATCGACAGGGTGATTTTCAGCGTCGTTTCGACCCTTTGGGCGAGTGCGGCGAGAAGCTGGGCAGGTATCGCACCGTACAGTTTTTCGGTGCCCGAGAGATCGAGGAACGCCTCATCGATCGACACCGGTTCGACCAACGGCGTTAGCCGCCGCAGCTCGGTGCGCACGGCGCGTCCGACCTCGCGATATTTGGCCATGTCCGGGCGGATCACGACCGCAGCGGGGCACGCGGCCAGCGCCTTGAACATCGGCATCGCGGACCGTACGCCGTAGAGCCGCGACACATAGCAGCAGGCAAGAACGACTCCGCGCGCGCCGCCGCCGACGATGACCGGTCGGTCGGCGAGCTCCGGCCGCTCGCGCTTCTCGACGGTGGCATAAAACGCGTCGCAATCGACATGAGCGATCGACAAGGCACCGAGTGCATCATGATCGACGAGCCGCGGCGATCCGCACCGGGCGCATCTGCGGTCCGGCGGAGCAGACGCGCAAAGCGTCGCGCAATCGCGGCATAGCGTGCTCACCCGGAGGGCTCCGGCAGCCACAACCAGGCCGCGCCCCGCACCCCGCTCGAATCGCCATGGGTAGGGGCGAGCAGGCGGGTAACGACCCGATCGGAAAATACATAGCGCTGCCACCGCCGCGGGACCTCGTCATACAGCATGCCGATCGCGGAGAGACCGCCGCCGAGCACGATCGCTTCGGGGTCGATCACGTTGATGACCAAGGCGAGGCCGCGCGCCAGCCGGTCGCTGTAGCGCGCCAAGGTTGCTCGGCAGTCAGGATCTCCGATCTCGGCGGTGTGGGCGATCTCGCGGGCGGTCAGGCTTCGACTTGTATGGCGGCGATGATCCGCCGCCAATCCCGGCCCGGATAAAAAGGTCTCGATGCAGCCTGACCGGCCGCACCAGCATTGCGGCCCCGGCATCTCGTCCGGCCCCGGCCAGGGCAGTGGGTTGTGACCCCACTCGCCGGCGATCGCATTAGCCCCGACCTGGATCTGTCCGTGTAGCGCGATGCCCCCGCCGACGCCGGTTCCGAGGATGACGCCAAACACCGTCTCGGCCCCGGCTGCGGCGCCGTCGGTCGCTTCAGAGAGCGCAAAGCAATTGGCGTCATTGGCCAGCCGAACCGGCCGCGCCAGCGCTGTTTCCAGGTCGCGTTGCAGCGGACGACCGATCAGCCAGGTGGAGTTCGCGTTTTTCACCAGGCCGGTCGCCGGGGAGATCGCTCCCGGAATGCCGATCCCGACTGAGGCCGTGACACCGAGATCCCGCTCGATGTCGCCGATGATGGCGACGATGGCGGCAATCGTGGCCCGGTAATCTCCGGCTGGGGATGACGTCCTGCGCCGCACCCGCACCGTCCCAGACTCGTCGATGACCGCACCCTCTATCTTGGTGCCGCCGACATCGATGCCGATGCGAAGGCGCGTCGTCATTGGCCCGATCTTTCTGCTTCGGAGGTCATGACGCGACAACGGCGCTCATCAATTATTAAACCCAGACCGTTAAAAGCCAATCGGAGGATCCGAGAAACCACGGGCGCCACAACGTGCTGATGGCGATCACCGGCCGAGCCCGTTATTTGAGCATCTGTTTACAAGGCCGCGAAGCATGACAGTCGAATGCGCGAAACCCGGTAGGACCGGCATTCGGCCGCTGCGGCAGAGAGTCTTGATCGTCGAGGACAATGACCTCAATATGAAACTCTTCAACGATCTCCTCGTGGCACATGGTTATGATACGCTGCAGACGAAAGACGGCGTCGAAGCGCTGGCTCTGGCTCGGCAGCATCGTCCCGATCTTATCCTGATGGATATTCAGCTTCCAGAAGTCTCGGGCCTTGAAGTCACCAAATGGATTAAGGAAGACAAGAGCCTTAGCATGATCCCGATCATAGCGGTGACTGCCTTTGCCATGAAAGGAGACAGGGAAAAGATGCGCGACGGTGGCTGCGAGGATTACATTGCCAAGCCGATTTCAGTGGCTAGTTTTCTGCAAACTGTCGAGCGCTTCCTTTCCTAAAGCGTGAGTTATTTACACCTGTAGCGTCGGAGCGACCGATGTCCGCACGAGTTCTGGTCGTCGACGACATAGCAATCAACGTCAAACTCCTCGAGGCCAAGCTATCAAGCGAATATTTCGACGTACTGTCCGCCTCGAGCGGCAGCGCCGCGCTGGAAATTGCCGACGCTGAACTGCCCGATGTCATCCTGCTCGACGTGATGATGCCGCGTATGGATGGTTTCGAGGTCTGCCGCCGCTTGAAAGCCAACCCGAGGACCGCCGATCTGCCGGTGGTTATGGTGACCGCCTTGTCCGATGCCGCCAACCGGCTGCGTGGGTTGGAGGCCGGGGCGGATGATTTCTTGACGAAGCCGGTCAATGACATTGCGTTGTTCGCGCGGGTGCGGTCGCTGGCGCGGCTAAAGCGCATGATGGAGGAATGGCGACTGCGCGACGAGATCTGCGGTCGCTTTGGCGGTTCCCAATCCGTCGTCGAGGAGGGCGGGCCGGCACGCGTCCTGATTGTCGAAGAGGATGCGTTCGCCGCCACCAGGATGTCGGAGACCTTGGCGCTTGCTCACCGGGTGACCGTCGTCGGCAGCTGCACCGAAGCGCAGTCGCGACTTGACGGCCAAACCGAGCTGATTATTGCAAGCCTGACCACGCCGGACGGCGACCCGTTGCGCTTGGTGTCGCAGTGCCGGGGAAATGAACTTTTCCGCCAGCTGCCGGTCTTGCTGATTGCCGCGGAACGAGATCTACCCCGCCTCGCCAAAGGACTCGATCTCGGCGCGAACGACTACCTGATCCGCCCCGTCGATCGCAACGAGCTGTTGGCCCGCACGAACACCCAGATCCGGCGGAAGCGGCTGCAGGACCGCCTGAACGACAACTACCAGCGCAGCCTTTCGCTCGCGCTGACCGATGAGCTGACCGGGCTCTACAACCGCCGCTACCTTCTTGCCCATCTTGACGAGCTTGTCGCGCGAGCCGGCCGCGACGGGCTCGACGCGGCGGTTCTGCTGATCGATATCGACCATTTCAAGCAGGTCAACGACACCTACGGCCATGCCGCCGGCGACGACGTTTTGCGCGAGCTCGCCGCCCGTGCGACGAACACGGTGCGCAACGTCGACCTCGTCGCCCGCCTGGGCGGCGAGGAGTTCGTCGTGGTGATGCCCGAAACCGGCCCGGCGATCGCCATCGCAGTGGGCGAGCGGCTGCGATCGGCGATAGCGAACGAGCCCTTCACCATTCGAGCGAGCGACGAACGCCTTCGGATAACCGTCAGTATTGGCATAACCAGCGCCATCGCGGGTAGCGACGATCGCGATCGTCTACTCAAACGCGCGGACGATGCTCTCTATTGCGCAAAGGCGGAGGGACGCAACCGGGTCGTGTCGCGCTCGCCCGATTTCGTTGGTCTCCCTGGCAGTTTGACACCGCAGACGCGCGAACACATACCACTCTGACCCCCGAGTTCGGCTGAGTCGTCATTAGCGCCGCGAAGCGCACTGGATCAGCAGGCCACATCCGCTTCCCTTCCCCAAGGTCTGCGACCGGCCGATGACGCCGTGAAGACCCATATCGACCCCGGCCTTGGCCTGCCAAATTCGGACCGTCGCGACATAAGGCACGCGCTCTTCGCGCTTCGCTTCGGCTACGAACAGCTCTGGAGGCAGGCGCAGCAGGTTAGGAGACAATCCGCGGAAGTTCTTTGGTATGCATCAGCGTTTCCTCCTCTGCCGGGCGATCATGAGCGCCGGCGATTCTAGCCGCCACTGCCTCGAATATTTCCGCCGCCGCAGGTTTCTGCCGTCGCGCCGCCAGTCTCAGTAGGCCGGTTGCGCCTGCCGGCGTCGGGGGCGTAACTCTGGGTCACCCGCCCTTGAAGGTGGCCGGCACAACCGCATTCACCACCAGAACGGTCCGCAAGGTTCGATATCGATGCAGAGGAACATTTGGGAAGACGGTTTTGCCGAGGCCGGCATACCACCGGCGGTCGTCGACACGCCGGCAACCGAGGCGGATGTTCGCGAATTCGGAGCGGCGGTTCTCGCCAAATTGACCCTGGCCGTCGGCAAGGACGCGGGAGCGGCGACCGATCGCGATTGGTTTGTCGCCGCCGCGCTCGCCTTGCGCGACCGCATCATCCATCGTTGGCTGGCTGTCGACCGAGCGAACCGGGCGAAGGGCCGCAAACGTGTCTATTACCTGTCGCTGGAGTTCCTGATCGGCCGGCTGTTCAGCGACGTCGTCGAAAATCTGCGGCTGACCGAAATCGTCCGCGCGGCGCTCGGCGACATTGGGGTGGACCTCGATCGGATGCGCGCCGCTGAGCCCGATGCGGCGCTCGGCAATGGCGGTCTCGGCCGGCTCGCGGCCTGCTTTATGGACAGCATGGCGGCACTTGGGATTCCGGCTTGCGGCTATGGCATCCGCTACGATCACGGCTTGTTTCGTCAAGTCATCAAGGATGGCTGGCAGCACGAATATCCGGAACATTGGCTGTCGTTCGGCAATCCCTGGGAATTCGAGCGGCCAGAGGTGGTCTACGATGTCCACTACGGCGGCCGCGTCGATCGGATCGTCTCGGCCTCGGGCCGGTCGCGCTCGGCCTGGCATCCCGAAGAAACAGTGCAGGCGGTCGCCTATGATACTCCGATCGTCGGTTGGCGCGGGCGGCACGTCAATCTGCTGCGGCTGTGGTCCGCCCGCGCGGTCGATCCGTTACGCCTCGACATGTTCAACGAAGGCGATCACATAGCGGCGCTGTCTCAGCAGGCCCGCGCCGAGGCGATATCGAAGATTCTCTACCCGAGCGACGACACGCCGTCGGGCCGCGAACTGCGCCTGCGGCAGGAGTATTTTTTCGTGTCGGCATCGGTTCAGGATCTCGTGCACGGCCATGTTCGAGCCTATGGCAGCGTCTCTACCTTGCCGCAGCATGCCGCGATCCAGCTCAACGATACCCATCCGAGCATCGCCGTCGCCGAACTGATGCGCGTCCTAGCGGATCTCTATCGAGTCCCCTGGGACCACGCCTGGCGCATTACCCAGGCGACCTGCTCGTATACCAACCACTCGCTGCTCCCTGAAGCGCTCGAAAGCTGGCCGGTGGCGCTGTTCGAACGGGTTCTGCCGCGCCATCTCGAAATCATCTACGCGCTGAACGGTGATCATTTGGCGCAGCAAGAGCCCGCCCGTTCGACTTCTCTCGCCGCAGTTTCACTGATCGACGACGCCGATGGCGGGCGGGTGCGGATGGGGCATTTGGCGTTTTTGGGCTCACATCGGGTTAACGGCGTCTCGGTTCTGCACACCGAATTGATGCGCACCACAGTGTTCAAAGAATTTCACCGCCTTTATCCGGACCGCATCGTCGACAAGACCAACGGCATCACCTTCCGCCGCTGGCTGCATCAGGCAAACCCGCGGCTGACGAGACTGCTGTGCGAGGTATGCGGCGCCGAAATCCTCGACGATCCCGCGGTCCTCGGTCGCCTCGCCGGTCAGGCCGGCGACCGCGCCCTGCAAGAGCGCCTGGCGACGGTCAAGCACGCCAACAAGCGGGCGCTCGCCCGCCTGGTGCGTGATCGCCTCGGGCTTCGCATCGATCCCGCCGCGCTGTTCGACGTGCAGATCAAGCGAATCCATGAATACAAGCGGCAGTTGCTGAACTTGCTGGAAACGCTGGCCCGATACCAGGCGATCAGAGCCAACCCGGAGCAAGACTGGGTGTCGCGGGTAAAAATTTTTGCCGGGAAGGCGGCGCCCAGCTATTTGCAAGCAAAACTGATCATCAAGCTCGCCAATGAGGTGGCCGAAGTCATCAACAACGATCCGCTGATCGAAGATCGACTCAAGGTCGTCTTCATCCCGAACTACAATGTCAGCTTGGCCGAAATCATCATTCCGGCCGCCGATTTGTCGGAGCAGATCTCGACTGCCGGCATGGAAGCCTCGGGCACCGGAAACATGAAATTGGCGTTGAACGGCGCGTTGACAATCGGAACGCTCGATGGCGCCAACATCGAGATCCGTGATCGGGTGGGCGAGGACAACATCTTCATCTTCGGCCTGCGTGCCGAGGAGGTGGCGGAACGGTGGCGGGGCGGGCTCGATGCCACGGATGCGATCGCCGCATCGCCCGAACTCGCTGAAGTCATCGAAGCCGTGGGGTCGGGTGCGTTCTCGTCGGACGACCCGCGCCGCTTCGACCGCCTGACCGACCGGCTTAGAAATGGCGACCGCTTTATGGTAGCGGCGGATTTCGCGGCCTATTGCGCAGCACAGGGACAAATCGATGCGCTGTGGCGCTCGTCGGCCGACTGGGGACGGAGCGTCATTCTGAACATCGCTGGGATGGCGTGGTTCTCGTCCGACCGCACGATCAGCGAATATGCCCGCGATATCTGGGACGTGCCGGGGAGCTAAGCCGCCAACGCGTCTTCGAGGACCATTGCGGCGCATTTCTCGCCGATCATGATCGACGGCGCGTTGGTATTGCCGCCGGGAACCAGCGGCATGATCGAGGCGTCGGCAACCCGCAACCCTTCGACCCCGTGGACCCGCAACCTCGGATCGACGACCGCGTCAACCTCGCGGCCCATCCGGCAAGTGCCGACCGGGTGCAGATTGGAGACGCCGCGGACGCGGATCTCCTCGATCATGTCGGCTTCGTTCTCGACCGCCGGGCCGGGCAGCACCTCCTCCAGCACAAACGGCCTCAGCGCCGGCTGGGCGGCGATCTTGCGGCTTAATCGCATGCCATAGATCAGCGCCTGGAAATCGTAATCGCTGGCCAGAAAATTGAACTGGATCGCCGGCGGCGCCAGCGGGTCGGCGCTCTTGATCCGCACCGTGCCGCGACCGTCCGGGCGCAGATGCACCGGGCTGAAGGTAAAGGCCGAGAATGGGTGTGGCTTGATCCCAGTTCGCAGCCGCTCGAGGGCGCTCCAGCCCGACATGTTGATCTGCAAATCGGGCTGTTCGAGCCGCGGGTCGGTGCGTACCAGCGCGCCGGCATAAATCCCAGCATTCGACAGATGGCCGGAGCGGCTCGTCGCGTATTGCACCGCCGCCCTGAGCTTGAGCGCCGGGCTCATCGCCATGTCGTTGACGGTTATCTTTTGGGTGCAGCGCCATACCAGGTAGGTGTTGAAATGGTCGTGCAGATGTCCGCCCACCCCGGGCATGGAGCGCACGACAGGAATGCCGAACTCGGCCAACAGATCGGCCGGGCCGAGCCCCGAAAGCTGCAATAGCTGCGGCGAACCGTAGACCCCGCCGGAGACGACAATTTCCCCGCGCGCCCGGGCGGTCTTGCGGCCGTCAGGCGTACGGTACTCGACGCCCATGGCGCGGCCGTCCTCGAACAAGATACGGGTAGCGTGCGCATTGGTCGCGATCGTCAGGTTCTGGCGGCCGCGGGCCGGGCCCAGATAGGCCCGCGCCGAACTCCAGCGCCGGCGGTTGGTGGTCGTCGTCTGGTAGTAGCCCACGCCTTCCTGCCGGACGCCGTTGAAATCGTCATTGGCGGGGATGCCGGCTTCGATCGAGGCCGCGACCATGGCATCGCCGAGTGGCGAGCGGACCGGGTTCGACACGTGCAACGGCCCGCCGACGCCGTGGAACTCGTTGCCGCCGCGCTCCTGGTCCTCGGCCTTTTTGAAGAACGGCAAGACCGAATCCCAATCCCAACCCTCGCAGCCGCGCTGGCGCCAGCCGTCGTAATCGGTTGACGTGCCACGCATATAGACCATGCCGTTGATCGAGCTGGTGCCGCCCAAGACCTTGCCGCGCGGCTGATAGAGCGTGCGGCCATTGAGCTCCTTTTCGGGCTCGCTCTCGAACATCCAATTCACGTTAGGGTTGGTGAACGTCTTGGTGTAACCGAGCGGGATGTGGATCCACGGGTTGGTGTCGCGCCCGCCCGCTTCGAGCAACAGCACGCGATATTTGCCAGATTCGCTGAGCCGTCCGGCGACGGCGCAGCCCGCCGAGCCGGCTCCGGTCACGATAAAGTCGTAAGTTTCGTCGGCTGTCGTCATTATCGTTTCCCCGCTTTCGACTTGATCCAACGATAGCGAAACCCTCCGGCCGGGTGAAGAAGGATAAGGCGTTGCCCAGCTTGGCGCCGCGCGCCACCTTAGCATCATGTGCGGCCGCGCCCGTTTGTCCTCCGATGTCAGCGAAATCAAGCTGGTGTTTTCGATTCCGCCCGAGCGGCCGCCGCCCAATTTCGCCGCCAGTTGGAACGTTGCGCCCACTGATAGCCTGCCGGTCGTGCGTTACGATGCCAGGGCCGGCGAGCGTAGCCTCGACGTGATGCGCTGGGGGCTGGTGCCGTTCTGGGCCAAGGACACCAAGGTCGGTTTTTCGAACATCAACGCCAAAGCCGAGGGCGTCGACACACGGCCCGCCTTTCGCGAGGCGTTTCAGCGGCGGCGCTGCCTCGTTCCGCTCGACAACTTTTACGAATGGAAAAAGCTCGGCAAGGAGCGCCAGCCCTATGCGGTGGCGCTCGCCGACCGCCGGCTGATGGCAATGGCGGGCTTGTGGGAAAGCTGGCGGTCGCCCACGGGCGAGAGGCTGCGAAGTTTTGCGATCGTCACCACCGTGGCCAATGAGTTGCTGGCGCCGGTGCACGACCGCATGCCGGTCATTCTCGGACCGGAGCATTGGCCCTTATGGTTAGGCGAGGCGACCGCCAACCCCGCGCGGCTAAAAGCGCTGCTGATTCCCTATCCGGCCGAGGACATGGTCATCTGGCCGGTCGACCGGCGCGTCGGCAACGTCAAGAACAACGATCCATCGCTGATCGAACCGGTCGCGGTCGCTGACTAAGCCGGTCCCAGGTTAGGGCGGCAACGCGCGCGGGCGCCGGTCCTCGCCGAGCGCCACATAGGTGAAGATCGCCTGAGTGACTTTGCGCACCTCGCCCGAGGCGAGATTGCGGCGCCACGCTTCGATGCGGATCGTCATCGAGTTGCGGCCGGTGCGGATCACTTGGCCGTAACAACTGACTTCGTCGCCGACAAAGACCGGCTGATGAAACACCATGCCGTCGACCGCCACGGTAGCGCAGCGCCCGCGCGCCCGCTGCATCGCGAGATTGCCGCCGGCAAGATCCATTTGCGCCAACAGCCAACCGCCGAAGATGTCGCCGTTCGGGTTGGCGTCGGCCGGCATTGCCATAACCCGGACCAGCGGCGCGGCCGCCGGCAATTCGAGCGGCGATCGTCGCGGCGCGCTCTCGCTGGTCGAATTCATCACTCTCCGGCCCACCGCATAAAAGGCTGTGACGCCCGTGTGTCCTTTGACCGTAGACCGCCCCTCGGGGAGGATGACAATCGGAATGCCCTATCCATATAGCACGTTGTCGGCAAGCCCCGGACCGGGCTGGGTGGAGGAAACAATGTCGGTTCATGTAAAGTTCAGTCGGTTCCGTAGTTTCGCCGTCGCTGGGATTGCACTATTGGCAACGGCGGGGCTCGTTGGGGAGCCGACGGTGTCTGCCTGGGCGCAAACCTCTTACTATCCGCAACAGACGGCGCCGAATTACTCCTACCAGCAACCGACGACACAGACCCCCGGCTACTCCTATCAGCAGCCCTACGGTAGTTCGAGCTATCCCAGTTATCCCACCCAGGCTCCAGCTTATCAGGGGGGCTATTCCTATAATCCTTACTGGTCTGGCTCTGCCTGGTCACCGTATTATTCCGCTTGGTCACCTTATTATTCAGCCTCCTGGGGATGGCCGGGATGGGGCGGCTGGTGGGGCTGGCCCGGATGGAGCACCGCTGGGTGGCCCGGTTGGGGTTGGGGTTGGGGTTGGGGCGGCGGCGGTTGGGGGCGCGGCTGCTGGAATTGCGGATTTCGCGGCGGGTTCGCGCGCGCCGGCTTTCATGGCGGCTGGGGCGGCGGTCACGGTGGTGGCTGGGGTGGTGGTCACGGCGGTGGCGGCGGCCACCGGTAGCGCTGCGTCCGGTTTAATCGGCGTATGATCGAAGGGGCGGCGATCGTGCCCTATCGCGACCAGGTGCTGGCTGACGCGACCATCCCTGAGTTGCCAAATTATTACGCCGGCAAGGTCCGGGACAATTACGATCTGGCCGACGGCAGGCGGATTATCATCGCCACCGATCGGCTGAGCGCGTTCGATCGGATCATTGCCGCGATCCCGCTCAAGGGGCAAGCGTTGACCCAGATCGCCCGCTTCTGGTTCGACGCGACCCGGGACATCTGCCCCAACCACGTCATCGAATATCCCGACCCCAACGTTCTCGTCTGCCGTCGGCTGAGGATCTTGCCGGTCGAGATCGTCGTCCGCGATTACCTGACCGGAACAACCGCAACCTCGATATGGCCGATGTATGCGGCCGGACGTCGAGACATTTACGGCATCCTCTTTCCGGAAGGTTTGCGCCAGAACCAACAGCTGCCGTCGACGATCATCACCCCGACCACGAAGGCGTTCGACGACGGCCATGACGAACCGCTGACAGCCGATCAGATCATCGCCCGTAAACTGCTGGCGCCGGAGCAGTGGCGCACGGTCTCGGAACTGGCATTGGCTCTGTTCGCGCGTGGCCGCGACATTGCTGGCGAGCATGGCCTGATCCTGGTCGACACCAAATACGAGTTTGGCTTCGATACTGCTGGCCACATCGTCCTGGCGGACGAAATTCACACTCCGGACAGCAGCCGATATTGGCTTGCGGACAGCTATGCGCGCCGCTTGGCTGTCGGCGAGCCGCCAGAGAGCCTCGACAAGGATTTCGTGCGACGCTGGGTGATCGCGCGCTGCGATCCTTACCGGGACCCGATCCCCGAGATCCCGCGCGAGATCGTCGCCGAAGCTGCTCGCCTCTACGTCGAGGTGTTCGAGACCATCACCGGACAGCGCTTCGACCTGCCCGATCCCGCGATGCCGATCCTCAGCCGGATCCGCGCCAATCTGGCGCGCTATTTCTGACCGTCAAAGCTGATTGGCCCGGCGACCTGCTGGCCGGGCGCGCCGTTCACGTAGAGCTTTAGCGCCGCATAGATGAAGGCGTTCGCCGGGGTCGGGATCGCATGGCGCCGGCCGAGTTCGGCCACCCTACCGGAAAACCACGGCAACTCGAGCCGATTGCCGCGGATGATGTCGTGCCCCATCGAGGCCATCAGGTAGGGCGGCATCGAGCGCATCGTCGCGATCCCCTTGTCGACGCTGTCAAGGGGCAGCCGCACGCCCTCGGCACGGCCGACCGCGACCGTTTCGCGCAACGCCGCTTCGTAAAGGGGGTACACGTCGGGGTCGTCCCGCCAATTGCCGATCGGTAACCGAGTCAGCGCATTGAGCCCGCCAACTGGCACCAGCATGACGAATTTTTCCCAGATCGGAACCATAATGTCCGGGCTCAGTACGCCCTCGAAGCCCGCCGCCTCGCAGAGATCGCGCAGCCGCTCGCCGCGCGAGGTTATCCTTCCATCGAGTTCGCCAAACGTCATTCTCTGGTAATTGCCGGTCTGGCGGATCACGCCCGGCGCGAGGATGGTTCCGGTGACAAAGGCGGTGCCGGCCATCACCGCGCGCGATCCGAGGAGCCCAACCAGCTGCTCGGGCGCGTCGACGCCGTTCTGCAAGGGGATCACCGCTGTCTGTGGCCCAATCAGTGGGTGGAGTTTTGCGCCGACGTTTTCGACGTCCCACAGCTTGACGCAGAACAACACGAAATCGACCGGGCCGATGCCCGCGATATTGTTGGTGGCCTGCGCCGGCCGAATATGGGTCTCGCCGCGGTCTCCTTCGATGCGCAGCCCGTTCTCACGCATCGCCGCGAGATGCGCGCCGCGCGCGACGAAGATGACATCCGCCCCGGCATTGGCGAGGGCAGCGCCGTACGGCCCGCCGATGCCGCCGGTGCCGATGACCGCGATCCGCATGCGATTCTCCTGATCAGGCGGGGATGGCTAATTTCCCTGCAATTGCACGGCCGGCTTACTTGTACTACTCTGTCAAAATTAGCCAAAGTGGCTATGTCCTCTTAGCATCGAGGAGGAAGACATGCCTAGAATCAAGCACATCGCATTGACCACGAAGGATCCGGCAAAGACCGCCGCCTTCTACAAGGAGGCGTTCGGGATGCGCGAGATCCGCCGCAGCCCGCGCGGCGCGGTGTTTCTGACCGACGGCTACATCAACCTCGCCATCCTCAATTTCAAGACCGAGAAAGACGCCGATGTCGGCGCCCACGGCGCCAATTTCAGCGGCATCCATCACTTCGGCTTCGAGGTCGAGGATCTCGACGAGGCGGCGGAACGGCTGGAGCGGGCCGAGGGTCAGCAGCTGACCGCGAAGGACGGCCTCGATATGGAAATGGCGGCCGGCAGCCACCGCAATTTCGAGATGAAATGGGCCGGCCCCGACGGAGTTGTCGTCGACATCTCGCATACCGGCTGGGACAACGGGACATGACCGCCAATTTCACGCTCTGCGTCGGCACCGTCGGCAGCGGCGCTTGGGTCAGTCCGGACGGCGGCGAGAACTGGCGGCGGGTCCGCAGCGGGCTGTGGGGCGAGAGCCGGGTCTACGGCCTCGCGATGCACCCGCGGGAGCCGCGCACCGTCTTCGCCGGCGCCGATGACGGCATTTACAAGAGCCAGGATAGCGGGCAGAGCTTCGAGCGCCTGGATTCGCCGATGAATACGATGGATGTGTGGAAGATCGCGTTCGATCCGACCGATCCGGACACGATCTTTGCCGGCACCCGGCCGGCCGCATTGTTTCGCTCGACCGATGGCGGTCGGCGGTGGCAACGGCTGCGCGTCGACATGGTGGAGGAATGCCCGAACGTCGGGGTCCCGCGGGTGACCGCGCTGACCGTCGATCCCTCTGACCATCATGTCATCTGGGCCGGGGTCGAGGTCGACGGCGTGCGCCGCAGCCTCGATGGCGGAGAGACCTGGACACGGATCGCCGGCGGGCTCAGCGACCCCGACATTCATGACGTCGCGGTCCGCACTGCCGGTAACCGCAACACGGTGCTGACCAGCACCCCTCGCGAGATCTTTACCAGCACTGATAAGGGCGAGAGTTGGCAAGGACTTGGCGTCGGGAAGCAGTTCGGGCTGCCCTACTGCCGCAGCCTGGCCCTGAAGACGGATGACCCGAATACCGTCTTCGTCGCCACCGGCGACGGCGCTGCCGGCAGCACCGGCGCTATCCAGCGTTCCAAGGATGGCGGGCAGAGCTGGGAGCGGTTGCCGCTGCCGGTCGAGCCGAATTCGCCGATTTGGGCGTTCGCCACTAATCCAGCGGATTCCGGCCTGATCCTCGCCTGCAGCCATTACGGTGAACTCTACGCCAGCCAGGACGCCGGCGACTCCTGGGGCAAATTGCCCCGCGAGTTCACCGAGATCCGCGCCCTGACCTGGGCCCCGAACTGAGTAGCCGGACGCGCGATCGGCCTGACCTATTGCTCTCCCCTCTGGCTGGGGGGAGAGCATAGGGTGAGATGGCCGGGTCCGGGTTCCTTGCTTTCGCCGCGCTCGGGGACGTCGCGGTCGCCTTCGGCTGCCAAGGGCGGGCTTCACCAGGGCCATCCCGACATGAGCCTATGGCACGAGCGGTGCAACCCCGGCGCCATTGTTGGCCGGGCTCGTTTCGCTTTCGATTTCCACGCCCGGAGTAACGTTCTCGACGCCCGATATCGGTCATCGCCGGCGCGCGGTAGGAGCACAGGAAGAGAGGGGGCGTCCCGATGCTCGAAACGACGATTGCCGGCAGCCTGCCGAAACCGTCCTGGCTCGCCGCGCCGCAAATGCTGTGGGCGCCTTGGCAACTCGCCGGCGAAGCCCTGGCCGAGGCAAAGCGTGACGCCACGATATTGATGGTGAAGCTGCAGGAGGATGCCGGGATCGACATCCTGACCGATGGCGAGCAGGCGCGGCAGCATTTCGTGCACGGGTTTCTTGAGCGCATCGAGGGTGTCGATTTCGCCCGCCGTGTCACGATCGGCATTCGCAACAACCGCTACCAGGCGCAGGTGCCGACCGTCACCGGGCCATTGCGGCGCCGGGGAAGCATCCATGGCTTCGAGGCGGCAATTGCCCGAGAGCATACGCGACGGCGGTTCAAATTCACCTTGCCGGGCCCGATGACGATCGTCGATACCTTAGCCGATGCCTATTACGGAGACCGGGTGGCGCTCGCCATGGCGTTCGCGGATTTGCTCAATGAGGAGGCGCGCGACCTGGCGGCGATCGGCGTCGACGTGATCCAGTTCGACGAGCCGGCGTTCAACGTCTACATGGAAGCGGTGACGCAGTGGGGGATTACTGCGCTGGAACGCGCCGCCGCGGGTCTTACCTGCAAGACCGCTGTCCATATCTGCTACGGCTACGGGATCAAGGCGAATATCGACTGGAAAACGGGTCTCGGCGCCGAATGGCGGCAATACGAGGCGATCTTCCCGGCGTTGGCGGCAAGCCGCATCGACCAGGTGTCCGTCGAATGCGCCGGCGGCAACGTGCCGATCGAGCTGCTGGAGCTATTGGCGACGAAGGATGTGCTGCTCGGCGCCATCGATGTTGCGCGCGAAGAGATCGAGAGCCCGCAAGAGGTCGCCGCTACGATCGAGCGGGTGCTGCGCTTCGTTCCGGCCGAGCGGCTCTTTCCCTGCACTAATTGCGGCATGGCGCCGATGCGCCGAGGCACGGCGATCTTGAAGCTGCGCGCGCTGGCCGCCGGCGCGGCGCTGGTACGCAATCGCCTCGGCTAGACGATGACCGCCTCGGCACTCATCGGTTCGGGCTCGGCGGCCTCGGCTGCGGGCGGGTCAAATGGCGAAACCCCAATTCGTGCTCGCCACCGATGTTTCTTGAGACGAGACCATTCCAGCAGATCGCCGAATTTCCACGCCAGCACGCTGCGGGCGCCGAGCGCGGCGGTGGTCCACGGCAGCAATCCTATCCACGGGAAGAATGGACTGCGCCGTCCATAGGCCCAGATCTCGACGCGCAACGAAGGGCGCGCGCTTGGTCCGCGGGCGTGGAAGCCGAAGGTATCGGCGACGACCAGGCTGTTTGCCGGAACCGCGAAGGCGCGCGGCTGAGCGAGACCGAGCTCTACCAGCTCGGCCGGATCGATGCGAAACGAGCCCTGCCGTGTTTCAGTGTTCGCCGACCGGCGAGCGGAGAGGCTCATCCGCCGTTCCCAAGCGAGGCGCTGCGCAGTCAGCCGGTGCGAGCCGGGGACATAGATAAAGGGGCCGGCGTCTTCGGCGACGTCGGTCAGAAACAGCCACGCCTTGACCGTCGGGTGAAAGGTATCGGCGTGCAGCAGGGTTTGCGGATCGGACGGTCCGCGAGCAGGCATGGCGCAGGATGCTCTGCACCCACACGACGGGTTCGGCGTTGCGGCTGCCCGCGTAGCGGACAAGCCCGCGCCACTCCCGCGATCGTAACAGCGCGCCGAGCGCGGGAAGCCGGGCGAGGGTGCTCCGGCTGAGCGCGATCTTGCGGACGATCGTGTCGCCCTCGGTGATTTCACGCAGCGGACCGCGATAGGCTTTGATTTCGGCGACGAGCGATGCGAACTCATTCTGCGGCAGAAAGTTTCGGCGCAGGACAAATCCGTCCCGGTCGAACGCGTCCCGGTCATCAGCTGAAAGCAGCCGCGCCAGCCGGCGGCGGCGTATGCTCGCCAGGCGGTGAGCGACGGCAACCCTGGTGGCGTGCAGGCCCCATCGGTTCAGCGACCGGCTGCCGATCAAGAGATTGCGCTCGAATGATTTGGCGCCGGTGAAAAGCTGGGCGAACCACCAGGGCGTCATGATCGCCCGGCGCAATTGCGACACGATCAGCGTGTCTGCGGGAGCAGCTGCAAATGGCCCGGTTAACGCCATCAAGTGCGGCCAGCGACCGCGATCGGCGTCGCCGGGCTGGCCGAGCCGCCAGCCTCGCTCGAGAGCGCGGCCGCTCGCCGGTCGGGCATAGGCGGCTTCCAGCCGATCGATCGCGGCTTCGACCGCGAGCCGCAGCCCGATTTCATTAAAGAACGATCCTGGGATCAGGCAGCGATCGATCAGCACCCGCCGGAAGGCATCGAACAGTGCTGCATCGGGCGGCGCCGCGGCGCGCCAGAAATCGTCGAGCTCTCCCTGAAACGTCAATCCTGGGATATCGTAAACAGCCTTGCCGAGAGTGATGACCGGCAGGCCCCTGGCCAGCGCTTCGCTACCAACGGTGCTGTTGACCGTGACCACCGCCCGGCTGCGATCGAGCACTTTGCCCAGCTGACCGCCATCGAGCACCGTTACCCGTTCGGCAATCATATATTCGACGGCCATGTGGCCGACCATTCCGGCCCAATCCACCAGCCCGCTGTCCAACGGATGCAGCTTGACGACAAGCCGCGCCGCGGGCGGCGCGCACGCGGGCGAAAGAACTCAGGACATGCTCGATCGTAAGATGCATCGCCCGAAACGGGGAGTGGACCCGCATCTGATAGTCGCAGTCGAGTTGCAGAGGGAAGAAAAAGATCGGGTCGCCGGTCAGCGTCTCTATCGCCGCCTCCGCCCGCTGCTTCGCCCGCCGCATCAGCGCCAAGCGGCGAAGCCAGCCCGCGTATTCGATCATCTGGTGGTAGGGCCGATGGGTGGCGTAATGCGGAAAACGCCACATCCCCGCCATTGATGACAGATTGTAAAGGACATCCTCGAATGCCCGCCGGCGAAAGCTGCCGGGCACTGCGGGCGGCGTGCCCGGCTCCGGCAGCCCGCGGGCCTTTTCGCGATACCAGTCGGGGTTCCGCGGCAATGATGAATGGCCGTTGACGCCGCCTTCCTCGAAGGTGACCCAGTCAGGGCGCATATATCCTTCTTCGACGACGCGCACGCGGATCGCCCGCGCTTCGGCGACGCGAATGGCCGCGCGATGCAGCGGCCGGCAGTCGCCGAACAGGATGAGATCGCTGATTGCTTTGTCGACGATCAGACGGTCGAGAAATTCCGGCCATTCATGCTCGCGGCCGCGGAAGTCGACCGCACCCGGAAGTCGCCAGAATGCCTGGTCTCCGCCGTTGAAATTAACGCGGTATACGGCGTGGCCCCGCGATGCGAGCGCCTTCCCGAGACGTTCGAAAAATCTCGTCGCCATCCCTTGCAGGAACAAAAAGGCGCGATCGGGTGACGGCGCCATCTTTATCGCCTGCCGATACGTTGCACCGTAACTGTCGCGTCGGTCAGGTCGCGATGCATTGCCATCCCCCGGACCGAGTCCCATCGCGTTCCGGGCGAACGCCGAGACCGTCGCTCCCGATACCGCTACTTTCGATCACCTCGCCGGCCGATGTCCACGAATTTCTGCGGTTTCATATTCACACAAAAACTACGTGGTCATCTGGGCATAGAGAAGACGCGCCATAATGCGACGCGATCCTCACACCCATCGTGAAGGCCACACCGGTCAGGTTTCCAGAGCGTCCCTTGACGTTTTCTTAGGGGAATAGGGGATTACATCGAAGGATCGGGGTATCCCTTCGAGGTAAGCGCTATGGCGCGCGTGCTACTGGCTGAATCGGATCGCCGAATTCGCGATTTTATTGCCGGCATTCTCGTCGATTGCGGCCACGCCGTCGTGGTATGCGCCGACGGCATGGAGGCGGCCGCGACCTTGACCATCAAGGGGGTCGATGTCGTCGTGACCGATCTGGTGCTTAGTCTCGGCCAAGGTAACGCCCTCCGGCAAAATTGCGCGGCGCTCGGGATTCCGGCGATCACCCTGACGGGCTGCGAATTTCGTCCCGATCAAGCGGCGGCCAAGCGGCCCCCAATATTGCTCGAAAAGCCGTTCCGCTTTGCCGACCTACAATCCGTGCTCGACGCTGTGGCGGTTCATTCGAGTTCTATCGCGAGCAGCGCGGCTCGAGCCGTCGCCGTAGGATGATCCGCTCAGGCTAGAAATCCGGTTTCGCCAGCGGCCGGGTCGATGCGCGGATCGGCACGGGCGCGGGGACTTCGTCGTCCGCCGCCGCCCAGCCCCATTCGAGCAGCGGCATGGCGGTGCGGGCGAAGCCGATGATGCGGTCGACCAACATCGGCGATTGCATTTCGGCATCGCTCAGCGCGGCGTGGGCAGTGAACGATTTCCAGCCGACATATTCGGCCACGGCTGTCCCCTTGGCCGCTTCAAAACCGCGCGGCGGGCGGCTCAGCCGCTCGGCGCTGGACATCGGATAGCCCGCCGCTTCCAACCCGCGGGCGATCGTCAGGAACCCGTCCGGGTCGTCAAGGACGGCGCGCCGCAGCCGGGTCAGGAGATCAGGCTCGGGATGCCAGAAACCAGCCGCCACCATCAATTCACCGGGCGCGACGTGGAGGTAGAGTAGGCCAGGGTCGCGTTTGCCGCCTGATCGTGTCAGCACTGCCCCCGCATGGGTCTTGTACAGCCGCTTATCGGGCGAAAAGCGTACATCGCGGTAGATACGGAAAATACCGCGCCCGGGATCGCCGACCAACGGCACCCCGGCTCGCCTGAGCGCCGCCCCGAGGGCAGTGATCAAGTCGCGGAACGGTGTGAGCACATCGGCCTCATAGGCTGCCTTGCGCGGCTTGAACCAGGCCGGGTCGTTGTTGTCGCGCAATTCGCTGAGAAACGCGAACGCCTCCCGAGGGAAACCGGCGAACGCGCCCGCGGCAGTCACCATCGCCATCCCCCTCTGTTGCGGCAGAACCTCTCAGCCGGCGAGCCGGGCTTATCAGCCGCGACGCCGAGCCCAAAGTAAAAATTCGTGGTTGCCTTCGGGTCCCAGGATCGGGCTTTCAACGATGCCTTCTACCGCCCAGCCGGGCTGAGCGCCGACCCAGGCAGCAGCGCGGTCGCAGACCGAGCGGTGGATCGCCGGATCGCGGACCACTCCCCCTTTGCCGACATGTTCGCGGCCGGCTTCGAATTGCGGCTTGATCAGCGCGACCAGTGCGGCGTGCGCCGCGGCGAGCGCGAGTGGCGCCGGCAGCACCGTCGTCAGACCGATAAAACTAGCATCGCACGTTATGATTTCGACGGCCTCGGGAATCTGCTCGCGCGTCAGCGCACGCGCGTTCACCCGTTCGCGCACGACGACACGCGGGTCCTGGCGCAATTTCCAGGCGAGTTGGCCGTGGCCGACATCGACCGCGTAAACCCGCCGCGCGCCACGCGCCAGCAACACATCGGTAAAGCCGCCGGTCGAGGCGCCGATATCAAGTGCGATCCGACCGGATACGTCGATGTCAAAATAATCGAGAGCGTGGGCGAGCTTGACGCCACCGCGTGAGACCCAGGGATGGTCGCGACCCTTGACCGCCAGCGCGATGTCGGCGTCAAGCTGATCGCCGGTCTTGTCGATCCGCCGGTCCCGGGCGTAGACGAGGCCCGCAAGGATCAGCGCCTGCGCTTTGGTCCGGCTCTCAGCCAGCCCGCGCTCGACCAGCAGCTGATCAACCCGTCGCTTCGCCAACGTTCCGAAGCAAGCTATGCCCGGGCCGGCTGCTCGGCGATTTCGCGGCCTAGCGCGGACAAGGCCGTCGCCACGATATGACGGGCGTTGAGCCCGGCCTGATCATATTGCGCCTGCGGGCTGTCGTGGTCGAGGAAGACATCGGGCAGTACCATGGTGCGGATCTTGAGCCCGTGGTCGAGCAGGCCGTTCATCGCCAAATAATGCAACACGTGACTGCCGAAGCCGCCGATCGCCCCTTCCTCAATCGTGATCACAACCTCATGTTCGCGCGCCAACCGAGCGACGAGGTCGGTGTCGAGCGGCTTGGCGAAGCGTGCATCGGCGACCGTCGTCGACAACCCATAGGCGGCGAGTTCCTGCGCCGCCTTGATGCACTCGCCGAGCCGCGCACCAAGGCTAAGCAGCGCAATCGTGTTGCCTTCGCGGATGATTCGGCCGCGCCCGATCTCGAGCGGCAGCCCCATTTCCGGCAAGGCCACCCCAACCCCATCGCCGCGCGGAAAGCGCACCGCCGAGGGACCGTCGTCGATCGCGACGCAGGTGGATACCATATGCACGAGCTCGGCTTCGTCCGCAGCAGCCATAATCACGAACCCGGGCAGGCAGCCGAGATAGGTGATGTCGAATGAGCCGGCATGAGTCTGGCCGTCTTGGCCGACGAGGCCAGCGCGATCTATCGCGAAGCGCACCGGCAATTTCTGGATCGCGACGTCGTGGACGACCTGGTCGTAGGCGCGCTGCAGGAAGGTCGAATAGATTGCTGCGAAAGGCTTCATGCCCTCGGCGGCGAGGCCGGCGGCAAAGGTCACCGCGTGCTGTTCGGCGATCCCGACATCAAAGCACCGCTTCGGGAACTTGTCGCCGAAAAGGTTGAGCCCGGTGCCGGACGGCATCGCCGCGGTGATCGCAACGATGCGGTCGTCAGCTTCCGCCTCCTTGATCAGCGCCTTCGCGAAGACCGAAGTATAAGACGGCGCCTTCGAACTCGATTTGACCTGCGCGCCGGTGACGACATCGAACTTGGCGACGCTGTGCCACTTGTCCTCGGCCTGCTCGGCCGACAGATATCCGTGGCCCTTCTCGGTCACGGCGTGGACCAGGACCGGTCCCGATTCCTTGCTGTCGCGGACGTTCTTCAAGACCGGCAGCAGGTGATCGATATTGTGACCGTCGATCGGGCCAACATAGTAGAAGCCCATCTCCTCGAACAACGTCCCGCCGGTGATAAAGCTGCGGGCCAGCTCCTCGGCCCGCCGCGCCGCGTCCTCGAGCCGCCTGGGGAAATGGCGCGCCACTTCCTTGGCGATATGGCGCAGCGACATGAAGGATTTCGAGGACAGCAGACGCGAGAGATAGGCGCTCATCGCACCAACCGCGGGGGCGATAGACATGTCGTTGTCGTTGAGGATCACGATCAGCCGCGAATCCATCGCGCCGGCATTATTCATCGCCTCATAGGCCATTCCCCCGCTCATTGCGCTGTCGCCGATCACGGCGATGACGTTGCGGCGCTCGCCGCGTAAATCGCGGGCGACCGCCATGCCCAACCCCGACGAGATCGAGGTCGAAGCGTGCGCGGCGCCGAAGGGATCGTATTCGCTCTCCGAGCGCTTAGTGAATCCGGACAGGCCGCCGCCCTGGCGAATGGTGCGGATGCGGTCGCGGCGGCCGGTCAGGATTTTGTGGGGATAGGCCTGATGTCCGACATCCCAGATCAGCCGGTCGTGCGGCGTGTCGAAGACGTAGTGCAGCGCCACGGTCAGCTCCACGACGCCCAGGCTTGCGCCGAAATGACCGCCGGTGATCGACACTGCGTCGATCAGCTCGGTGCGCAGCTCGTCGGCGAGCTGCCGAAGATCCTGCTCCGGCAGCCGTCGCAGATCGGCCGGAATATCAATCCGGTCGAGCATCGGCGTCCGATTGGAGATCGGGCGATTCGGTTTCGAATCCAATGGTGCGCTCCTCACGTGCGGCGGCTGATCACAAATCGCGCCGCCTCTCTTAAAAGTTCCGCTCTTCCCCCGAACAAATCAAGATGCGCGACTGCTTGGCGGATCAGCAGCTCGGCCTGAGCGCGGGCGCGCCCGACGCCGAGGATGGACACAAAGGTGGCCTTGCCGGCGGCGGCGTCGGCGCCGACCGGCTTTCCGGTCTCGGCCGCAGAGCCCTCGACGTCGAGAAGATCATCGGCAATCTGAAAGGCCAATCCCAGGTCATGCGCATAGCCGCGCAGCGCGATTCGTGGCTCGGCCGGCGCTTTGGCGAGGATCGCTCCGGCCTCGCACGCGAACGCGATGAGCGCGCCGGTCTTCATTCGCTGCAGCCGGGTAATCGCACCGATGTCGAGCGCCTGCCGCTCCGCGATCAGGTCGATCATCTGACCGCCGACCATGCCGGCGGCGCCGGCTGCTCCGGCAAGCGCCGCCACCAGCTCGCAGCGCACCGCCGGATCGCTGTGCGTGTCCGGGTGCGCCAGAACCTCGAAAGCCGCGGTCAGCAAGCCATCGCCGGCGAGGACCGCAGTCGCCTCGTCGAATTCCTTGTGGCAAGTCGGGCGGCCACGCCGCAGGTCGCTGTCATCCATAGCGGGCAAGTCGTCATGAACCAGCGAATAGGCGTGGACCATTTCGATCGCCGCCGCCACCTGCAACGCGCACCGTCGGGCGATGCCGAACAGGTGCGCGCCGGCCAGCACCAGGAACGGCCGTAGCCGCTTCCCCGGAGCCAGCGCCGAATAGCGCATCGCCTCGTAAACCTGTGCTTCGAGGTCCGGCGGGACAACCAACAGCCGATCCAGCGCCGAATCGGTCAAGGATGCCGCCTGCGCCAGGGCCTCCGGAAAGGGCACCGAATCCGACCACGTGGCGTCAGTCAAGTTTCGCCGGCTCCGCCGAGACAGCGCCGTCGGGGCCGATTACGATGCGATCGACCCGCTGCTGCGCCTCGTTGAGCATTCTTTCGCAATGCTGTTTCAGCTGTGCGCCTCTCTCGTAGGATAGGATTGCCTCGTCGAGCTTGACTTGCCCACCTTCGAGCCGCCGCACGATCTGCTCGAGCTCGACGAGCGCTTCCTCGAAACTCATCGTCGCGATATCGGCGGGCTCAGTCGGTTCGGCCATCTGCTGTTCTTAGTAAGATACGCGAGGATCGCAGGGCGTCCTAGCCGCAAGCGGGAATGCAAATACGGCGTCGGTTGCGGATCGGCAACAGCTAGACCGACATCAGCACGCGGACATGAGCGGCAACGCTGGCGCCGAGCGCAGTCAGATCGTACCCGCCTTCGAGGGTCGAGACGAGCCGCCCATCGGCATGGCGAAAGGCGATCTCGACCAGCCTTTCGGTAATCCAGGTGTAGTCGGCTTCCTCCAGCATAAGCTGCGCCAGCGGGTCGCTGCGATGGGCGTCGAACCCGGCGGATATCACCAGGAGGTCCGGACGGAAGGCGTCGAGCGCCGGCAGGACGCGCCCGGTCATTGCGACGCGGAACGGACCCGAGCCCGACATCGGGCGCAATGGCACATTGACGATGTTGCCAACTCCGGTCTCGCTCGCCGCGCCGGTGCCGGGATAGAGCGGGTACTGATGGGTGGAGGCGTAGAACAGATTGTCGTCGGCTTCGAATGCCGCCTGTGTGCCGTTGCCGTGATGGACGTCGAAATCGACGACCGCCACCCGTTCGACACCGTGCACCTCGCGCGCCCGCAATGCGCCGATGGCGGCGTTGTTGAACAGGCAGAAACCCATCGCCCGATCTGGTTCGGCATGATGCCCGGGCGGACGCACCGCGCAAAAGGCGTTGTCGGCCTCCTTCGCCACCACCGCGTCGACCGCCGCGGCAACCGCTCCCGCGGCATGGAGGGCGGCCGTTCCGGAGGCTGGCGATAGGACGGTGTCGGCGTCGATTGCAGCGTGTCCGGCTTTGGGAACGGCGCCAAGGACGTGCTCGACGTGATGTCGCGAATGAACGCGCAAGACGTCATCAAGGGCTGCCTCCGGCGCCTCGCGCCGCTCCAGCCGGGCGTATTGCGGACCGGAAAGCGCGGCGAGCACCGCGCGCAGACGTGCAGGGGCCTCGGGGTGATGACTGCCGGGATCGTGATCGAGACAGCTGGAATGGGTGTAGAGGAGGGTTGTCATCGCGAGACCTCGCATGCGGAGCGTGTGAAGTGTCGCATACTCGCGCCGCCGCCATAATTGGAATCGCCACGGTGGCGCCGCTCACCGCGTGTAGGTCATTGTCGGCGTGCCGCAGCGAGCCCGAGCGTCGCCCACCCGAGCAGCAAACTCGCGCCGCCAAAGGGCGTGATCCGGCCAAACAGCACAATCCCCGTCAGCGCCACCGCGAAGAGGCTGAAGCTGAACAAAAAAACACCTGCAACGAAGCACCACCCGGCGACCATCAGCGCCCGGTCGGGTCGGTCAGTATGTCCGGCCATTGCCGCGACGGCGGTCAGGGCGACAGCATGGACCATGCCGTAGAGCGCGCCGGTGCGCAACAGCTCTGCCGCGCGCGGGTCGGTGCTGGTGAGATGCGCGGCGATGGCGCCGGCCCCGACCGAGAGGAACCCGCAGAGCGCTGCGGCCGCGAGCCAGGCGCGGGTCATCTCTGCGCGGTCTTTTCCGCGAGAGCGGTGCGGTAAAGGGCCAAGGTCTCTCGGGCGACGATCTCCTCGGCAAAGCAACATTCGGCCAGCGTCCGTCCGGCACGCCCCATAGCTTCGCGCCGCGCCGGATCGGCGGCTAATGCAGCGATAGCCTCGGCCAGCGCGTTGATGTCGCGCGGCGGCACGAGGATCCCGTTCTTTCCCGGGCGAACCGCCTCGCGGCATCCTGGAACATCGCTGGCGACGATCGGCCGGGCGCAGGCGGCGGCCTCGAGCAAGGCCTTGGGCACCCCTTCACCGTAGCTCGAAGGCAGCACCGCGATCGCCGCGCGGCGCCAAACCGGGCGCACATCGGCGACAGCGCCGAGCCAAGTGATCCCTGGCTCGACGGCAAGGGCGGACAACGATGCGGCCGACAGCGATCCTACATTGTCGGCATCGGTCGGACCGGCCAGGACGAGCTCCAGCGCGAGACCGCGCCTTCGCAGACGTCGGATCGCGTCCACCACGTCGAGCACGCCTTTGTCGCGCAGCATACGCGAGACGAGGGCCACGGTAACCGTGTTCCCCTCCGGCATCGGCAGCGGTGAAAAATGGCGGATATCTACCCCCGATCCCCGGATCAGCGCGATCCGCTGGGGGTCGATCCCGAGAGCGGCAAGGGCGTCGCCGTCTTCCGGGTTCTGCACGATGACCCGGCCCAGGCCGCTTGCAGCAGCAAGGCGCAGGGCAACACCGAGCGGCGGCCGGCGCAGGCGGGCAGCGAGAGTTGTCGCGGAAAAGCCCGAACCGAGGCCCATAACCGAATCGATCGATGCTGGCGCCTCGTCCGCATGCCGAAACGCCAGCGCGCGGGCGAGCCCACCAAACAATACCGGTTTCAGGGCCACATGATGGAGGATGTCGGGTCGCTCCCGGCGGTAGAGCCGGATAATCGCGGCCACCGCCCGCGCCGCGCCGACCAGCCCGTCGCCACGTCGCCGCCAAGCAATCGGACATAAGGTGAAACCTTCGTCGCGGATCTGCCGGCCATGCGCCTGCACGCGGGTGGCGACGACGACCTCGAACCCGGCATCGCGCGCCGCCCGTGCGACCGGAAGCCGATGCGAGCAGAAATACCAATCCTCGGTGACCAGAAAGAGGAGTTTTGGGCGCCGCCCGGCCGGCGGCGAAGTGGCGGGAAGGATCGAATCGCAAGCGGCCATTCGGCGACAACCGGATCGAGGGCGAAAGGCGGGTCCGTCGGTCTTGTCTCGAGATCACTCCCTCTCTAATGCATTTGGGCCAAGGATCGCTTGCACAATCGGGGCGCGGGCGTGGCAAGCGGAGGCCCACTCTGGCACGCATTCTGGTGACCGGCGCCGCCGGCTTTATCGGTCGGGGACTATGCCAGGAGCTCGCGAGGCGGGGCCATGCCGTCCTCGGCGCCACGCGCAGGCCGGCACAGCCGGTCGCCGGCGTCGAATTCCGCCCGGTCGGGGACATCGGACCGCACACCGCCTGGTCGGATCATCTCGCCGGTGTCGACATTGTCGTCCATCTCGCCACTCGAGCGCATCGGCCGGTCAACCTCGCGGCCGGCGAGGTCGAGGTCGAAGCCGCAGCGGCGTTGGCGCACGCCGCCGCGACGGCTGGGGTAAGGCGGTTGGTCCTGATGAGCTCGATCCGGGCGATGGGCGCGACGACACGGCCAGGGGCGCCGTTTCGCGCCGGCGATCCGCCGCATCCCGACGATCTCTATGGCCGCACCAAGCTTGCGATCGAAAGTGCCGTCGTTGCGGCGGCGCGGCAATCCGGGCTCGACCTCGCCGTCTTGCGCCCGCCGCTGGTCTATGGGCCAGGCGCCAAGGGCAATCTCCGGGCGCTGATCCGGCTCGTTGCGAGCGGGCTGCCGTTGCCCTTCGCCGGGATCGATAATCGCCGCAGCCTGATCTTTCTCGGCAATCTCGTTGAGCTTATCGTAACTGTTTGCTTTCATCCTGCCGCCAGCGGACGGGTGCTGCTGGCGCGTGACGGCGCCGATCTGTCGACGCCCGGGCTGATCTGCGCACTGGCGGCCGGGCTCCGGCGACCTGCGCGTCTCTTCAACATCCCCCCGGTCGCCTTCGAGACACTTTCCGTTCTCCCGATGGTCGGGGCGGCAGTCTCGATCCTCACATCGTCGTTACAGATCGAGGATGACGAAACCCGCCGGACGCTCGGCTGGTCGCCGGTGGTTCCCACCGAAGCCGGACTCGCAGCAGCGGCGCGCGCGTACGGGCGCCGGCGGTAGCGCCAATGTGGGCCCCTGGTTTTCATGCGAAAAGGAATAGTATCCCGGCTGATCCAAGCGAAAATTCGCGCTAGACTGGCTGACCGAGGGGTCGAGCGTTCCGGGAGGGTGCGTTGCCGAGCTTTGACATCGTTTCGCGGATCGACCTCGCCGAGGTCGACAACGCTCTGGCCGGCATAAACCGCGAGATTGCAACGCGGTTCGATTTCAAAGGCAGCAAATGCTCGATCGAACGTAAGGAGGGCGCGCTGAGCATTCTCGCCGATGATGATCTCAAGCTGAAGCAGATGCATGAACTTCTGAAGGTGCATATGACGCGGCGCAAGGTCGAGCCCGGAGCGCTCGACTTCAAGGCGCCGGAAAAAGCCTCGGGCAACACCTTGCGGCAGACGATCGCGCTGCGCCAAGGGGTGGGCGCCGACCTGGCTCGCCAGCTGATCCGCGAGATCAAGGACAGCAAGCTCAAGGTGCAGGTGTCGATCCAGGGTGACGAGCTGCGCGTCACCGGTAAGAAACGCGATGATCTACAAGGTGCGATCGCCGTGCTGCGTGGGGTCAAGAACGAGCAGCCGCTGCAGTATCTCAATTTTCGCGAATAGCTGGATCGGGCGGGCTCCCCAGCGCTTGCTCGCCTCGGCGTCAACCGCTATTTAACTGGGCGCGCCTCGTCCCCTTCGTCTAGAGGCCTAGGACACCGCCCTCTCACGGCGGCAACACCGGTTCGAATCCGGTAGGGGACGCCAATTACATCACGACATTACGGGATGGAAACTCTGGGCGAATGGCGTTTGTCCAAGTTTTGGCCAATAAACACCCCTAGACATCTCCGGACGGCGGCGGCTTGATGATGGCGGTCATTCCAGTAACTTCCTGCCATCGCCGATGCGGTGGTCGCGCTCGTCGAGCGAGCGATCGCCTTGGGTCTAGGGCCATTGTGATCCGTTTCGGGCACGCGCGGGCCTGTGGCGAGCCACGGCAACATCGGGCACGAAGCACGTGAGGTGGAAAGCCGTGCACGATCCTCTGCCTCGATCTTCGCAGCGCCCTCAAGCACGAATGCGCGTAACTTTGGGGCGGGTCGTCGCCGAGCTGGAGCAACTGACCGGGGTCGAGACCCGCCGCATCCATGTCGACAAGGGTTATCGCGGCCACAATCACAAACAGAAGTTCCGCGTCTGGATTACTGGCCAGGCGCGCCGCGTGACCGCCCAGATCCGCCAGGAGATGAAGCGCCGCGCCGCCGTCGAGCCGGTTATCGCCCATCTCAAGGCCGAACATGGAATTGAGGGTTCTTCACGAGCGGCTAGAGCAATTTCCACGTGAGTAGAATTCGAAATTGTTGTGTACCAGATGTAGCGTTTGAGGGAGAATTGGGCATTGTTGGGTGGGGTCGATGCCCAGGGCATTGTCGGAAGATTTGCGGATCCGGGCGATCCGGGCGTTTGCGGCGGGCGCGTCGGCGCGGCCGGTGGGGCGGCGGCGTGGGATTGGGGAATCGACAGCAACCGCCTGGGTCGGGCGCTGGCGGCGCACCGGCAGCGTCGCGGCGATATCGCAGAAGGGTCGGTGCCGCTGGCGGCACAGGCATGGCTGCTGGCGCTGATTGTGGAGCAGCCGGACATGACGCTGGCCGAGATTGCCGATCGGCTGCGGCGCGAGCGCGATCTCGGCACGGCGTTGAGTTCGTGGTGTCGGTTCTTTGGCTGGCACGGCATCAGCTTCAAAAAAAAGTGTGCGCCGCCGAGCAGCAGCGGCCGGACGTGGCCGCGGCGCGCTAGCTATAGAAACAGCGGCAGCCCCGGCTTGATCCGACACGGCTGGTTTTCCTCGACGAGACCGGCACCGCCACCAACATGGCCCGCCAGCGCGGGCGGGCCCGGCGAGGCCGACGGCTGGTCGGCCGGGTGCCGCATGGCCATTGGAAGACCACCACTTTTCTGGCCGGCCTGCGCAGCGATGCGGTGACCGCCCCCTCTGTCATCGACCGGGCGATGAACGGCGCGATCTTCCGTGCCGGCGCCTGCTCCCGCTTTCGTGTTTAGCCGGGGTCGAGCAATGTCTGGCCCCGACCTTGGCACCCGGCGACATCGTGATCATGGACAATTTTGCCGCCCACAAGGTCGCCGGCGTGCGCGAGGCGATCCAAACGGTCGGCGCCAGCCTGCTCTACCTGCCGCCACTCACCCGATCTCAACCCGATCAAGCAGATGTTCGCCAAGCTCAAGGCGCTGCTGCGCAAGGGCGCTGAGCGCTCCATCGACGGGTTGTGGAACGCCATCGGCCAACTCCTCGACAGCTTTCCCGCCGACGAATGCGCTCGCTATCTCGCCCACGCAGGATATGGCCAAACCTAAGTGGAAAATGCTCTAGGAGCCTGTCCGAGTAATGCGGTGTGGTGTGGGGCCGGCGTGTCTGGTACAAGATATGGTATGAGCAAGACATTTCGCCGGTGGGATATAGACCAGATTTGGCTGCTGCCGCCGTCGGTTGAGGATTTCGTGCCGGCTCGCCATAGGGCGCGCATTTTATCCGCGAGACGGTGCGCACGTGGCTGGACCTGTCGGCGATCCGGGCGGGTATGGCGAGGAGCGGGGTTATCCGCCCTACCACCCAGGGATGATGGTAGCGCTGCTGCTCTACGCCTACAGCCGCGGCGTTTACTCCTCGCGCCAGATCGCGCGGGGTTGCGAGGAACGGCTCGACTTTCAGGCGGTAACGGCATTGAACCGGCCCGACTTCCGCACGATCAGCGATTTTCGCAAGCGACATTTGGAGGCGCTGGCCGAGCTGTTCCAACAGGTCTTGAGGTTGTGTCGGCGGGCTGGTTTGGTTGACTTTGGCCATGTCGCGCTCGACGGCACGAAAGTGAAGGCCAATGCTTCCAAACACAAAGCCATGAGCTGGGCGCGGATGCAGATGGCCGAGGACGCCTTGGCGGCCGAGATCGCGGCTTGGCTGGAGCGCGCTGCGGTGGCTGACAGCAAGGAAGACGATCTTCTCGGCACCGACCGCCGCGGGGGACGAGACGCCCCAATGATGCACGACAAGAAAAGCCGGCTGGCGAAGATCCGCGCCGCCAAGGCGGAACTGGAAGCGGAAGCCACGGCTGCCGCCGCGGCCAAGGCGGCAACACCCCAGCCCTAGCGTGGGGGGCGGCGGCCCAAGCAGCCCCCGACCCGAGGCGCAGCGCAACTTCACCGATCCCGACAGCCGGATCATGATTGGCCGCGACGGGTTCGTCCAAGCCTACAACGCGCAGGCCGCCGTCGATCGACGCCGGCAGATCATTCTCGCCCACCGCCTGAGCGGCAATCCCGACGACCACGCCGCTCTCGTCCCGCTGGTCGATGCGGTCAGCGCCAATAGCGGTCGCAAACTGGCCGAGATCTCTGGCGATGCCGGCTTTTGTTCGGAAGCCAATTTCGCGGCTCTGAGCGCGCGCACAATCCGTGCCTACCTGGCCATTGGGCGGGCTGGTCATCCGGTTGGGGACGCGGCGAGACCTCGCGGCGGGCCGCTCGTTCAGGCCATGCGCCGCAAACTCAGGCGCGCCCGTCACCACAGCCGATACCGCCTGCGAAAGCACATCGTCGAGCCCGTCTTCGGCCAAATCAAACAGGCCAGAGGGTTTCGCCAGTTCCTGTTGCGCGGTCTCGGCACGGTTGCCGCCGAATGGGCGCTGATCTGTACCGGACATAACCTCAACAAGCTCGCCAGCGCATCAGAACGATCGCAGATCGCTTGACCAGACCCGACACCAGCCACCACTCACAGCTCCGTCGTCGACAAGCCGACCGCACCACACCGCATTACTCGGACAGGCTCCTAGTGAGGCTTGCCCTGCGCCGTCGTGGGTCGCATCGTCCCGAAGCCGTCACCGATGCCCGCCAACCACGGCCAGCGAGCGCCATGCGACCGCTGCCAGATTCTCGGCACCATTGCCTCGCGCTCCTCAAGTCAAGCCTGGATCTCCTCGATGCTCATGCTCTCGAAATCATCGACGATCTTGTTCTCGATTGAAGCAAGCCGCGGCTTTTCATAAGGCAGCGCGGCTTTCGCGGCTTCCATCCGCAGCCCGATTGGCTGCCTCAGATCTTTGTAGACGGTCATCATCAGGGCGTGTGCGTCGCCGTGAAAACCTCCGAGCCGAGTGTAGATTGATCTGCTCGACTGCCATCGCCGTCGCCGTCCGCAAAGCAATAGTGCGTTTGTTCGGTGTGCCGGCCTTTTGGCCACCCGTTTTCGGAGTTCCGGTACGACGGCCTGCCATTTCTATATTTTTCCACTTTCGAAGACCGCGGACAGCCAGCTCGGCGCCGCAAGCCCCATGGTTTCTATCGTGGCAAGTTGCAGAGTCCCACCTGAGGCAGGGAGTCAAAGATGAAAGGACGTCCGCTTTGACCCGACCGATTTTGCCCACGTCCGAACGCGACTTGCGAACAACCGCGTCTCGGCAGGCTGAAAGAAAAGCCCGCCACGGGTCCGCAGCGCTATCCCGCGAGTCACGTATTGCGATAGTAGGTAAACTAGCCCCGCTGATATGAGCGCCCAGGGAACGCAATCCCGGTTGCCGGGTGTTTGCGACCGAGCGCGCAACCGGACCTTCGCCCTGGAGATGGCCGAAATTCTTCTAGCCTGCCGCGACTGCGGCCAGATTCACCGTGCCGGCAGCGATCTGCCGCGGCGTCGATGGCTGCTGTGCCGGCGCTGCGGCGCGCGCTTGTGGCGCCTTCCGTCGGTCGGCCGCACCGAGCTTCTCGCCTTCGCCGCCACCGCCGCGATCCTGTTTGTGGCGGCGAACGCCTTCCCACTGTTCGAAGTCGGCGTGGCCGGCGACCGACGCACTAGTGTGATCGCCAGCGGTGCCGTGGCCCTCACCAGCTACGGCGGCGGCGTCTCGGCCGTCGGGGCGCTGGTGGCGATGATCTCGATCGTCATCCCGGCGCTAAGCATCGCCCTCGTGGTAATGGCTCTCGTGCGGCTCAACGCCAGCGCTCACAACGGTGCAAACCCGCGCCCGAGGATCGCTGGCATCTGGCGTATCGTGCTTCATTTGCGCCCGTGGAACATGCTCGACGTTTATCTGCTCGGCGCCGTGGTTGCCTATACCCGGCTTGGCCAATTGGCCCGAGTTCGCGGTCGCCGCCGGTGGCTACGCGCTCGGGGCTTTGGTTCTTGTGCAGATCCTGATCGAACAATCACTCGGCCGTCAGCGCGTCTGGAATGCGATCGACGACCCCACAAGACACGCGCCGGCCCCGGGGGAACCGTGGATCCTGTGCCTCGAATGCGACCTCGTCGTCGCCGCTACTACCGTCGACGGGGCCGAACGCCTGCGCTGCCCGCGTTGCGGCGCGCGCTTGGTCCCGCGTCGGGCGGGCAGCCTCGCCATCACCGCCGCCTTCGCCGCCGCCGGTTACATTCTCTATTTGCCGGCCAATCTCTTTCCGGTGCTGACGATTACTCGCTTCGGGCGCACCGACAGTTACACGATCCTCGGCGGTGTACGCGATCTCGCGGAGGCCGGATTGTGGCCGCTGGCGCTGCTCGTCTTCGTCGCCTCGATCATCGTGCCGGGGTTAAAGCTCGTCGGGCTCACTTGGTTTCTGATCGAGATCCGGCTGCACTCGGAGCGGCTGTTGCCGCAGAGGACCGCGCTTTATCGCTTTGTTGACTTCATCGGGCGGTGGTCGAACATCGACGTCTTTGTGGTTTCGATCGTGACTGCGCTGGTGCAGTTCGGGACCTTAGCAACTATCGAGCCCGGACCCGGTATCGCAAGCTTTGCCGGCGTTGTCGTGCTGACGATGATCGCGGTCAGCGCCTTTGACCCACGGCTGATGTGGGACGCGGCAGCGATGAGGAGGCGAAGTTGAGCGGCTCGGACCCGTCCGGACCGATGCCCGACGCGCCGCCTGCGCC
Organism: uncultured Alphaproteobacteria bacterium; assembly: GCA_963785565.1. Lineage (GTDB taxonomy): Bacteria > Pseudomonadota > Alphaproteobacteria > ATCC43930 > CGMCC-115725 > AP-15. The sequence continues at coordinate 159,672 of CAWAVV010000011.1, forward strand.
CGAGCCGAGCGGATGGGCCGGCCTGCCTTGGGTGTGGGCGGTACCGGTCGTCGCGCTGGTGATTGCCGGGTGGCTCGGCTTTCGCGCGCTGATCGAGCGCGGGCCGACGATAACGATCAGCTTCGAAACCGCGGAGGGGATCGAAACCGGCCGCACCACGATCCGCTACAAGGATGTCGAGCTCGGCGCGGTCACCAGGGTTGGCCTCAGCCCCGACCGCTCGCGCGCGATTGTCACGGCAACGATGGCGCGCGAGGCGGAGCCTATGTTGCGCGCCGACAGCAAATTCTGGATCGTGCGCCCGCGTATCGGGCTAAGCGGCGTCTCAGGGCTGACGACCGTTCTCTCCGGCGCCTATATCGGCATGCTGCCGGGTAAAGGCCCGCCCGGCGCCTACTCCTTCACCGGCTTGGAGACCGCGCCGCCTAAGGAAGGCCTCGTCGACGGTCAAACCTATACCTTAACCGCCAGAAGGCTTTCCGAGATCAGCGATCAGGCTCCGGTCTATTACCACGGCGTCCAGGTCGGCGAAATCACCGGTCACCAGCTGTCCGACCGCAACGGGAACGTTGCCGTACGAATCTTCATCTATGCTCCACACCAGGCCTTGATCCATCCCGACAGCCGGTTCTGGGTCGCGTCGGGGCTGAACGTTTCGCTCGGCGCCGAGGGCGTAAAGCTCGCCACCGCGCCTCTGCAGAGCATCCTTTCCGGCGGAATCGTATTCGATACCCCCGACGAAGCGCTCGGCCGACCGCCCAGCCCGCCCAACTCACGGTTCTGGCTCTATGCCGACGAGAAGGTTGCCGACGAAGCCGCTGAGCCCGTCCGCGTCTCCTACAGCCTGTATTTTCCGGATGCGGTGCGCGGCGTTGAGGTCGGCACCCCGGTTGACCTGCGTGGCTTGCCGATTGGTCAAGTCACCGCGGTCCAGCTGGAATACGATCCGACCGCCGATACTATCCGCGAGCCAGTAACGATCGAGGTGGCGCCCCATCGGATCAAGCTGGACGGTCAGCGGCTCGACATGTCCGGGCAGGATCCGGTCGCCGCCACCAACCGAATGTTCGAGCAACTCGTTGCCAAGGGGCTGCGCGCTCAACTGGTAAGCGCCAATCTACTGACCGGTCAGCGCGCGATCGATTTGGACTTTGTCGACGATGCGCCGCCGGCGGAGGTGGTTTCGGTTAAGCCTTATCCAGAGCTGCCGACTATCGAGGGCGGCGGTATCGAGCAGGTCACTCGCTCGGCGAGCAAGCTGATGAGCAAGCTCGCGGCGTTGCCGCTCGACCAGTTGGTCGGGCAGATCCGACTCATGGTCGGCCACGCCGACCGGCTGATCGACCGGCCCGAAGTCAAGCGTTCGTTGCACAACCTCGACTTGACCTTGGCCAACACCGAGCGGCTGACCCGGGTTGCCGATGTCCAGGTCGGGCCGCTGCTGCAACGGCTCAACGGCGCCGCCGACCAGATGAGAGCGACCCTGACGATCCTCGGTAACGATCCGGCTGCAGGCAACGATTTGGCGCGTACGATGAGCGAACTGAAAGATGCCGCGCGCTCGATCCGGGTCCTCGCGGACTACCTCGAACGCCATCCCGAATCGTTGATCAGCGGCAAGCCCAACGAGGCCTCGCGGTGAAGGCGCGTGTCACGCTGGCGATGCTGGCCGGTATCCTTGCAGCGTGCAGCTCTCCGCCAAGCAAATATTATGTGCTAAGCGCGCAGCCGGACCCGGTTCGGCCGGTGTCGGCTGGCTCCGCTAGGACGACGGTTGCGATCGGCGCTATCAAGCTGCCGGGAGCGCTCGATCGGCCGCAAGTTGCTCGCCGGATCGGGCCGAACGAGCTCGACTACGCCGAATATGACCGCTGGGCCGGGCCGCTCGATGAGATGATTCGGCGGGTTCTCGCGGCGGATCTGCGCCCTCGGCTGCCACCGGGTACCGTCCTGATCGAGAATGATTCGTTGGCTTCGGCCGATTTGACGATCGCGATCGACATTCGGAGCTTTGACGCCGACAAATCGGGCCAGGTGACGCTCAATGCCAGTTGGGAGATTTTGAACAAAAATACCAAGGTCGTCGGCATTCCAAGCGACGCGATAATAGTCGAATCACCTGCGGGTTCGGACACCGCGGCAGTCGCCGCCACGATGAGCCGCGCCGTAGCCGCTCTCGCCGGGAATATTGGCTCCGGCATAGGCAGGGAGGCGACGGCAGCAATCCGCTGATGACAGCGGGTATGGCCGCCTAATCGCTGCGCCTGACAGCAGAGCAGGATGCGGCTCACGCGGCAGCAACATCACGAGATTGCAGCGTAGACGGGCGAACAAAACACACAAATGGAAAGCTTTTTCTGCACACGCATGTGCGAACTCAAACGCCCATGGCTCGATGCCACGGCTCTCGGGGCGCAAATTGTCCGGCGCGTCGCGCAAGCTTCTTCGTCAACAGCTGGCATTATTGCTAACGTCGTGCGAGTGGATGTGCGCCCCGGGGTATCGGCGCAGACGCCCGAAGTCGGCAAGCGCATGCATCTCGGTGAAGCGAGGGCCGTGCGCAGCATACGGGCCAGATCGTCGCGGCGGTAGGGCTTTGCCAATATTGGAAAATCGTCTGATGCAGGTTCCGCACCGTGCGTCCCCGGATAGCCCGAGGTAAGAAGGACCTTGAGTTTCTTGTCGATTGATCGCGCCTCTGAAGCCAAATCAGCGCCATTGATTCCGCGTGGCATGACAACATCACTGAACAATAGATCGATGGGTGTATCGCCGTTTAGTAACGCGATCGCTTCGACCCCGTTGGCCGCAACTAGCACCTTGTAGCCGACCTCCCGAATCATTGTTACGACGATCTCCAGGAGCTCCGCATTATCCTCAACCACGAGGATCGTCTCGTTGCCGAAGGATGGGGCAGCACTCGGCTCCGCACCTAAATCGTGATCCTGCCCTCGCAACACGTACGCTTCAGCATGGATGACCGGTGAATTTAACCCAAATATTTTATTAAATAGTGATTGCACAATTTAATTGACGCAGCCTATCGATTTTGTGGAACGAACCGGGGTTAAAGTTGTTGATGTCTTGTAAATGAAGCAATCAAGGAACTTGTTATGAAAAGGCTTTTGGCTGCGGCCGTGATCTCGGTCATGGCAGGCGCAGGTCTCGCGGGTGGTGCCATGGCACAAAGTGCGGGACCGCCGGCAAATCACGATGCCGGCACCCCGGCTGTCGCGAAATCCGATGTGAACAACCCAGGAGCGCCTGTCGCCGGGGCGAACAGCTTTACTGAGAGGGAAGCGAAATCCCGCATCGAGAAGGCCGGCTACACCAGCGTTGCCGGTCTGACCAAGGACAAAGACGGCATCTGGAGAGCCGAGGCTAACAACGGAAGCGCAACCGTTCCCGTCGCGCTCGACTTTCAAGGGAACGTCGTCCCGAAGTAAATGTGTCGTAAGGATACTTGTAAATCTTATTTCACCGATTGAGGAATGCTATGACACAGACAGTCACCGCTCTTTACGACACCTATGACGCCGCGGTTTTTGCAGTGAATGACCTCGAGGCATCCGGCATCCCGCACGCCGACATCAGCCTTGTCTCGAACAACGTCGACCACCGATATGACAAGGATCATCCGACCAACGCAGCCGCGGACGCCGGGACGGGCGCCGGCATCGGAGCCGCGGTAGGCGGTGTTGGGGGTCTGCTGACCGGTCTTGGCCTGTTGGCAATTCCCGGTGTCGGACCGGTGGTAGCGGCTGGCTGGCTGGTTGCCACCGCCGTCGGTGCTGTAGGGGGAGCGGTCGTGGGCGGTGCGGCTGGCGGAATTGTCGGCTCGCTAACCGGCGCCGGCGTCCCCGAACATGACGCCAATTTTTATGCCGAAGGGGTGCGCCGCGGCGGGACCCTCGTCACCGCTCGGGTCGACGACGCCCGTGCCCCGGTAGCTCGGGAGATCCTGCAACATCGCAAATGGGTCGATCCAACCGTTCGTAGCGCTGTTTATCGCGAAAACGGCTGGACTTCGTTCGACCAAAGCGCGCCGCCTTACACTCCCGAGCAGGTTGCCGTGGAGCGCGGCCGCTATATCGGGGGCGGTGTTTAGCCCAGCTGACGGATCGGGGTTGAGGTTCGGGAATGCTGGCAGCGAACCTCAATCTTTGAGGCCTTCCAGGGCTGTTAGGGGATTACATGGCAAAGGCCTCGCCGCAGATCAGATCCATTTCCGAGCGGGACGCCGCGCTTCGGCAATCGCGCAATCTGAAGATGGCTGGGTCTGCGCATGCTTATGTTCGGGGCAACACGCTGAAGTTCTATGAGTGGCTTGCCGCCTCGGATAATCGCAAGGTGCCGCGAGGCCCGCCGATCTGGATTTGCGGAGATTGCCATGTCGGTAATTTGGGCCCATTGGCCGATACCGACGGGCAGATCGACATCGAGATCCGCGATCTCGATCAGACGGTGATCGGCAATCCCGCGCACGACCTGATCCGCCTCGGATTGTCGCTGGCGACGGCGGCGCGCGGCTCAGACCTGCCGGGGGTGACCACCGCCAAGATGATCGAGCAGATGGTGGAGGGATACGAGGAAGCGCTCGCCGACAAAGACCCGGACTTGCGCAGCCGGCGTCCGGAATGCGTCCGTGTTGTGATGCGTCAGGCAGTCGGACGCACCTGGGAGCATCTAGCGAAAGAGCGTCTCGAAGACACCAGCCCGACGATCCCGCTGGGCAAGCGATTTTGGCCGATCAGCGAGGACGAGAGGCACGAGATAGAACGGATTTTTGCGACCGAGGACGTGCGGCTGTTGGTGACCGCCTTGCGCTCGCGCGAAAACGACGCGAGCGTCGAAGTGCTCGATGCCGCCTACTGGATGAAAGGGTGCAGCTCCCTCGGGCGGCTGCGTTTTGCGGTATTGCTTGGAGTTAACAAAAGCCGCACTAAAGAAGGCGGCCTCTGTCTGATGGACATCAAGGAAGCGGTGCAGGCGGCGGCGCCGCGCCATTCCGAGGCCGCGATGCCGGCGGACCATGGGATGCGCGTCGTCGAGGGCGCTCGGCATTTGTCGCCGGCGCTCGGCAATCGCATGCTGGGCGCGACCTTCCTCGACCGCGCCATCTTCATGCGCGAGCTCCTCCCCGAGGACCTCAAGCTCGAGATCGACCAGATCAGTCGTGAAGAGGCGATGAAGGCCGCCCGATACCTGGCGATGGTGGTCGGGAAGGCGCATGCCCGTCAGATGGATGTCGTGACGCGCGCGAAGTGGCGTGACGAGCTCGGCCGCAATCGCTCTGAGAATCTGGACGCGCCCAATTGGTTGTGGTCCAGCATCGTAGAGCTGGTCGCCGGTCACGAAGCGGCATATCTCGAACATTGCCGTAAATACGCAATGGATTTAGAGCAGGCCGGGTAACGATTTACGATGAGACAAATCTTTCTATCTGAAAGAACAATACGTGTCCAGTGTTATCGATAACTATGTGCTGCCGGTGATTTGCCCGAAATGTGGCGCAAATATACAGAAGACCGTCGCCTGGTTTAGAGAAAATCATGAAGTCACCTGTCCGTGCGGGACAACAATCTAACTCGCGACAGATGAACTGGATCGCGATTATCGACCAGCTCGAAGTCGCAATTGGGCATCTGATTCGGCCGGCTCCCGAAGGATAGGGCTCGTTGAGGATGAAGGCTCCACCGGTCGAGAGACGGCTTGTGGCGATCCTCGCCGCCGATGTCGAGGGATAGAGCCGTCTGATGCACGGCGACGAAGAGGCGACGATGGCGACATTGTCCCCCCGTCGCGCCATAGTCGACCAGCTCATCGGGCGGCATCGTGGGCGGATTGCGAACACTGCCGGGGATAGCGTGCTCGCGGAATTCGTCAGCGTGCTCGATGCGATCCACTGCGCGGTCGAGATCCAAGCGGCGCTCCAGAGGGCGAATGAAGGCGAGCCGGAAGAGCGACAGATGCGCTTTCGAATCGGCGTCAATGTTGGCGACGTCATGGCCAAGGAGGGCGACATCTTCGGCGACGGCGTCAATGTCACTGCTCGGCTCGAGGGACTGGTCAGGGGCGGCGAGATCTGCGTGTCACGAGGTGTACGTGATCATTTGCGACACCGTGGTGGCTTTCTTTTCGAGGATCTGGGCGAGCAGCTGGTCAAAAACATCGCCCATCCGATCCGAGCCTTTCGGCTCCGCATCGTGGAGGGGTCATCCGAACAACAGGCGCCGGGCTCGGATGAAGACTCCGTACCATCCGAACTGCCTGCAGCTGCGGCGGCGATGCCTGAATTGTCGGCCGACAACGAAGTCGCCCTGGAGTTGGCACTTTGGGACAGCGTCAAGGATGGCAGTCCCGCCGAGCTCGAATCCTATCTCGAGCAGTATCCGGAGGGGACCTTCGCCTCGCTCGTCCAGACACGACTTGAGGCAGCGGCGCTTTCGCCAGCGCTTGCGCCGCCGACCGCCGAGGAAGCCGCCGAGGATGCTCTCGACCTTGCCTTCTGGAATTCCGTCAAGGACAGGAACCGGCGCGAGGAGCTGGAGGCCTACCTCGAGCAACATCCCAATGGCCATTTCGCCAGGCTCGCGCGGGCACGCCTCTCTTCGCCAGATTGGTCTAGCCGGTGACAACCATTGATGGCGTGGTAGGGCCGAGGTTTTACCTTCAATGCCACCGTAGCGCAATCGTTGAAGCTGGGCTGGGCCCGAGCGTGTCAACACCGGGGCGCTGATGAATTCTAAACGGGGAACCCGGCGCGGCGCGGCGACAGGCGGATGCCGCATCGGGTGGCCTCGAGCATGTAATAGCGCGTCATCTGGACGATGTCGGTGCGCCAATAGAGTTTCCGCTGCTCGTCTTCGAGAAAATCGGTGCCGGCAAAAGCGTAGCAATAAGTCTCGACGTAGTGCCGCATTCCGGGCTTGCTTGCGGCGCGGCGCCCGACATGCCCTCGGCATTCGCTGCGATGAAGTGTAATGCCGGTTTGGCGCCGAGACTCGCACGGTGACAAGGACACCACCGGTCAATCCCAGGAACGCCGATTCAGTTGTCGCGCAGTCGGGCCAGGGCGCGGTGCTCGGGAGGCGGTCGAAACAGGACAGGTAGCGGGTGGGCTTGCGTACACCCGCACGCTGCACGCCGATGCCAGCGGCGAGACGGTCGTAGAACAATGGGTAATTCATGGGGCCGGTCACGCTTGGTCGGGTGGCAGCCCCGCCGGTTCCTATACCCGTCCGCGGGGACCCGATGCCACCGACGAGATGGTTCGATTCTTCCTTGAGCACCCGCTTCCGCCAAGCGTGCACCACAAGTGATAGCGAGCGGTTATCTCACCATAAACCTCCCCGGATCCTCGCGTTCGTAGGGACTACAATGAGGCTGTCCGTACCGTGCGATCGGCGACCAAGTGCCCGCGGTGCTTCATCGGACGTTATGCCCGCGCCAGTCAATGACCACGAAACCTCTGGCGATCACGAAACCTCTGGCTGATTAGGGTGTTTACTCCTCGAAAGCGTATTAGAGGAGGACGCCATGAAGAAAACTCTACTGGCAGCGGTCATGCTTCTCGGAGCGGCCGGGTTCGCTGTCGCCCAGACGATGCCGGCTTCCCTTATGTCTTCGCCGCCGCCAGGTAAAACGGTAACCAAATTCTACAAGCAGAGCGTCTATGATCCCGCGAAGGACAAGATCGGCACTGTCGACGACGTGATCGTTAACGACCGCGGCCAGATCAGCGGTCTGATCATTGGCGTCGGCGGCTTCCTCGGTGTAGGGGAGAAAGACATCGCCGTGGCATTCAACGCCGTGCATGCGGAAATGAAGGACGGCGCCTGGTACCTGACCCTCAATACGACCAAGGACGCGCTCAAGTCGGCGCCCGGCCTTACCTTCGACAAGCAGACGACGGCCTGGGTTCCCGCGACCTGACAAGGGCTCATATGGCAGAGGCCGACACATGATCGGTCGCGCCCGGCGATCCTCGCCAGCATAGAACGAATCATGTACTGACGGTTTGATGACCGGGTGTTGTTCTCGAAACGGGTGCGGCTACGAATGCGGTCGCTCCGTGAGGATGATTTAAGCCGGTGTGCTGGCTCTCTACCGTGCCGCACCCGTACCGCGAAGCCAATGATCGAGAATGGATAGCTATCGTTCGGCAAAATCACGTGACGGGTCGGCTGCGTCGCTTTGGCATCGCATTGATGGAAAACCGGCCGGCTGATCGGCGGTGTGGCGCGATCGACCTGGCCTACTACATATGCTGCGCCTGGTCGCTCGTCGCGATCGACAAATTGCGTCAGGTCGACAATCTTGGAGCTTTCGATCTAAAGCGCCTTCAGCTCGCATCATCAATGGTGATGTACTGCCCGCGGGTGTATTCGTAGCCCTTGGCGATCCGACCGCGTCGACGACCTCCCCGTTTCTGCCTCGATAAGTTTTTGTTTTAAGCGGTTGCCGGTCTCTGCGTCGAGCTTATTGAAACGGATGCACTTGCCCTCGGTCGTCGCGGGCGCAAGGTAGTGGGGCAGGTGACCAAGGAGAGGCGGAGGAAGCCGTTCCAACTCGCACGCGGCATGAGGCAACTTCGAGGAAACGCCGTGAGCTCGCAAGGAGGCCATATCGCTTGCAGGCGAGCAAGCGCGCTCTAAGTTGCTAATCCCACCGAAGCCGACGCACGAGACCCGTGCGCTCGTAATCGCGATCGATTACAACCCCATCCACACGCGCCGCGGGCTCGGTCCGCTCAAAGCGATCCTCGCGAAGCTCGAACCGCCGAAGCCTCCGCCTGAGCCCCTACCGCCGATCAAGGGCGGCGATGACCCAAGGCACTGAATGACGATCAGGCGCCGGCGTGTGTGGTGAACTCAGAGCTCGATAGTCTCGCGCCGCTGCGACAGGATGACCCTCGTGGGGTTGTGCGCAGGGGCCATCTGCGTATTTGTTGCGCCGCAACATTGTTGGGTGTGCGCATGCGAGAGCCGATTGAAAGCGGGCGGGGCGTGCAGAGGTCGTTCGGCAGATAGCGCATCCTCACGTCGGCCCGGTTGGCCACGATCATATTCGTGGTGCCGTTCGCCGGGTTCCAAGCCCTGGCCTCGCGACACGGTCCCTCACCGCGCGCTGCGAGCCCAGCCGGGGCTGTCATCCCCGGCGCGGTCCGCGCTTTTTCGGGCCGGACGAGCTGGCGGCGTCGGACTGGGCAAGAGCGGGCCGAGGCCGAGGCCTGTTCCGACTGGTAACCCATTCCGCACCCTCCAGACTGCGACGGCGAATCTGAGCCCGGCCCGCCGCCCATGACGCGCGGCAACTCCGCAGCGGCCCATGTGCGGCTAATCGTGTGGTGTCTTGATTGCCATCATCAGGTCGAGCCCGATCCGACCGAGAAGGCCGAGCGCTAAGGCGCCGAGACGAGCGTCCCGGATTGGCATCAGCGGCTTGTGTGCGGTCGGTGCGGGAGCCGGTGCGTCCATCTGGTCGTGAGCGGGACGGAGCGCCTTTGATCTTAGGAATGTCTTATCTGCTCGCTGAGGCCCTGATCGTCGGCGGGCTTCCAACGCTCGTGAAGCTCGATCGTTGCGGTTGGCTTGACACCGACCTTGCGCGAGTTTGTTACCGAGCCGTCCGGGTAGCGATAGAGCGCCACCCCCATCGCATCAGCTGTGCCTTGATAGAAGCCCGCCGTTTTCATGTCCTTTGCCCTCCGCGGAGAGCCTTACACGAAACGCGTCTGTTCCAATGTGAGGTTGCTCACCGCTCAACTGCACAAAAATGGCCGGGGTGGTATGACGACCCCGGCCATTTTACGGGTGGCAAACCCGCATAAGGAGAGTCGCCATAGGGACAACTTAGATCGTGGCCGAGAAGCTCCTTTCGCGAGAATGCAAATCCGAACCATTTCGGCTTGACCCTGGGCGTCCCTGCGCAAATCTTGCGCGGCACTTGGCCAAAGCATCGAGGGAGCCACGTAGGCGAACTGAACTGAACCATTCAGTTTCGGTCCGGGGTTCGGTGGAGGACTGGTCGGGGCCGCGCGCCGCTCCAGTTCGGCGTTGAGCTTGGCTCCGACAAGAACGAGATGATTGACAGCCACATCCAGGTCATGAAGCCGATGATCGCGCCGAGCGAGCCGTAGGTCTTGTTGTAGCTGCCGAAATTCGCGACGTACCAGGAGAAGAGGGCGGAGGCGGCGAGCCACGCGATGGCGGCAAAAGCGCTGCCCCAGGTGATCCAGCGCCATCGCGGCGCGCGGCGGCTGAGCCCAAATCGCTAGATGACGGAGAGCGCCAACACGATGAGCACGAACAAGATCGGCCATCTGACCATCTTCGCCATCACGGGCGGCACGTCGGGATGCGCCATGTGGTCGAGAACAAGCGGCAGCGCGATCAGGATGGCGAGTGACAGCAGCACGAGGACAACAGCGCCGGCCGCAAACGTCAGGGTAGTGGAGTAATATTTAATGGTGCTGCGCTTTTCTTTCTCTTCACAGACAGCGGTAATGGCATCGAAGAGTCCTGAGACGCCGGCATTGGCGCTCCACAGCGACACGCCCATGCTGATGGCGAAGCTAAAACCGAGCGCCGCTCGGTCCTGGTGGGCGAGCCGGGTTAGCTCCTCCCGCAAAATCTCGACGGCGCCGCTCGGCGCAAAGCCCGATAAAGTATCGAGATGAGTGACGATCCGGTTCGGATCAGCAAATAGGCCGTATATAGAAACAATCGCTGCAATGCCCGGGAACAGCGCGAGGATCGCGTAAAAGGTGACGCCGGCTGCGACCAAGAAGATGCGGTCTTCTGAAATACCGTGGTAGACGCCCTGAATAACGTCTTTCCATCCCCGGCCGGGGACCTGCGATGGCGTCTGGATTTGCTCGCCGCGATCAGCTGCGCCAATCGCACGGCCGCTGTTGGCAAGAACAGGCGCGGGATTCTGCCGCCCGAGAATACCGACAGCTACCAGCGATGCGCACAACAAGATGACCATGAGGGTGGACGATCGTACGACGTACCGGTGGCAGCCTGCACACGTCTCTTATCATCGCGGGCGATCGGCGTAATTTTCTCGTCCATGGTCGCTTTCGTGCGGTAATCGCGGTGCTGCCGCATTTTGCGGGAGCGAGAGCGATCACGTAAGCCGCTTACTACCGCGAACCCAACGCCTCGCAACTGGTTCCGCTAATCTTTTGGCTGCTAACTAACCGTCCCTATTCATGCCGGTGGTGCTCAGCGCCGACGAGATCGTGCGGTTTCTGGAGGCGGTTCCCGACCTGCGCAACCGGGCGGCGCTGACTACGGCCTACGCGGCGGGCCTGCGCATCGGCGAGGTCGCGCGTCTTACCACCGGCGCCATCGTTGCACGCGGCCTGCCGGGTTGCGGCGCGGCGCGCCGATCTGACCCAAGCCGGTGACGGTCCACACCTTGCGCCACAGCTTCGCCACCCACCTACTCGAAGCCGGCACCGACATCCGCATCATTCAGGTGCTGCTCGGCCATGCCCGGCTGTCGACGACCGCCCGCTATACCCAGGTCGCGACAACACCGATCGCCGACACGACAAGCCCGCTCGATCGCCTCGGCCTGATGGTGATGCCGCCGGCACGTACGTCAGGCTGGGCATCCCACAGTCCATTCATGAGTGCTTCCTGCGCTTGGCCCGCATGATGGCGAGATGGCCACGGCTGATGGACGATGGTTTGCGGCCAGATAGAGGTCGGCTCAGGGCATGAAGAGCAGTTCCTGGAGCCAAAGCTGAGCGGCTCCGAAAGCAATCCTCTGTTGCCAACCAAAGGGACCAGGAGGCTTTCTGGGTCAGGCAGAAAATCGATCAACCAGCCCCCTCCTCAAGACTTGGCGCTGTGGTTTCGCGATAACCGCTATGCGCAAAGACCTATCAGTATCCACTAAGATCAGCCGGGTCTTGTCGTTCGAGAGCGGAGCCGAGCCTTGGGCCAGCACCCCTTAGTCGGCTAGCGGGTCGGGGCGCAGCTGGAACTCGACGACGAGCGGGCTCGATCGCGTCTCGGGCGTGGTGCCCGGCGCGCCTGGCGCCGGCGCATCGATTCCTTCGATATGGAACGGTGTGCGGTTGCCCGAGGTTACCCACAGCTCACGGCCCTTCCACCCCGCTTTCAGGTCGTCGATCCGACCCTCCAGACCCTTGGCAAAAAAGCCCATTGGGTAGGGCACCCGCAACTCGATAACCTGACCGCCGACCAGCGCATGGAGGGAATCCGACTGATTGCCGGTGGCGATCGGCACGTTGGCGCCGAGCCCCAAGATGTTATGTTGGTCAACCCAGACAAAATACGGGTTTTCCTCCGCGCCGGGATCGCCTTGGAAACCCGGCCCCGGCAGCGCGTAGAACGAGAAGCCCTCCGGGCATTTGTCGCCCTTCTCTGCCCCCGAGCCGTTGAGCGGACCCTTGCATTTGCGGCGGTCGAAGCTGGCGATGTGGCCGCTGTCGAGCGGCAGCCAAGCGACGCCGTTCCGGTCGACATCCATGCCGCGGATGCCGAAACCGGGCAACGGGATCTTGTAGACCTCAGTCAAAGCCGTATCGGGCGGGTTCGGCCCCGGCGCGACACGTATGACGTAACCCGGATGGGCCAGGCTCGAACCCCAGATCGAGCCGTCAGCCGGCGACCAGGAGATCGCGTACATGGCGTAGGCGATGCGTGTGTCCTTGGTTGGGTCGATCGGCTGGCCCGGATCGTTCCAGGTCGGGGTCCGCTTGCCGTTGCCGACGGTATCTACGATGAACGGCGTCCAGCCCTGTGACTTCGCGGCGTCATGGGTCTGCCAAAACAACTTGGTGTTGATCCAGCCGACGACAGCCGCCTGGGGCACGGGGGCGCCACCGAGACCGGTGTTGTTGCTGAGCCAAAGTGTGTTGTTGGCGTCCTCCGCGAAATTTAGGTGATGCGTGCCGAAGCAAGTATCGATCGCCGTGAACTCCTTGGTCTTCGGCTCGTAGACGGTAACCTGGCGAGAATTCTGGAAGAACCCGTCGTGCGGCACATCAAGCGGATAGAGCTGGGCAGAGCGCAGTAGCGAGCCCTTCTTGCAGTAATCCGGGATGTCCTTGGGCGACCGGTTTTGCGCGGCCCAATATACACGCCCGTCCTGGTCCATCACCGAAGTGTGGGCGTTGACCTTGCTGTCCCAGGTCTGCTCCATCCCCCAATAGGCTGAGGCCACGACCACCTCATTAGCCAGCGCCGAACTCGGCGTGCCGTCACGCACTGGTGGTTTGATTGTCGTCTTAGTGTTATGCACCGGGTCAAGTATTGGCTGTGAGCTGGTGCTGAGCTCGGTGTCGCCGTAGATGAGGCCGTAGGCGTTGATCGTCGGGTTGCGTCGGTCGGTCGTCGTCAGGTCGTGCAGATAGTGTTTGGGATCGAGCCAATCGCGCACTGTGACGACGATATTGCGCTCGACGCCCACCGGTCGCGGCGGGCTGCGGCTCGGTAATTCGCCAGCTTTGATGCGGTCGCTCCAGTCAGCAAGTGCGGCGAGATGTCCGCCATCTGGGGTCATCACCTGAGTGATGAAATTCAGCATGTCGTGCCCGGCAGGCCCGACAGAAAGCCGGTGGGACCAGGCATCGCGTGATGAGGCAAAATGTCCGAATACTTCAGGGATGGTCCGCGTCGCGTAATTGCCGATCTGATGGCAATTGCCACAACCGTTGGTCTTGACGAAGTTGAGCCACTGGTCCTGGGTCTTGAAGTTTTCGGGGATGCCATTGCCCTTGTCCCCGGTGCCCGGGAAGCGGCTCTTATCCGGGATCTTGATCATCGAGGCCCAGTAAATTGCTGGGTAATATTGCGCCGCCGCAGCAAGATTCGGCGCGACGACCGCGCTGAGGTTCAGCGGCTTGCCCAGCTCAGCCTCAACCTTTTCGGAGTCGACAAGCCCGTAACCACGCACCCAAACCCGATAATTCGCCTTAGGCAGGTCCGGGATGACATAGCGACCGCGTTCGTCGGTAACGACGATTTTAGCGAAGCGGGTGCCGAGATCCTTCGTCTCGGCGATGACCCAGACACCGGCCTCCGGGCCAAACCGGCTGGTCACGACCCCGCCGATCGATTTGTCGTCGATCGCGACCGTCGCAGGATTCGTCGGCTTGGGCTGTGCCGGCTGTTGGGCATGCGGTCCGCCAGCGGCGAGAAGAAAAGCGATTGCGGCGACGACCAGCGAAACCGTCTTGCAGTAGGCCATATTCCTCCTCCTGGCGTTCACACGCATCTCTTTGAAAGGAGCATATCCCCAGAAATCAGCTAGCGGAAATCGTGAATTTCGCACGGGCGTTCTCCAACGATGTACAAAGAAGGTGTCGTGAACGACTCCTGTCGGCGCGATTGATGGGACGAGCGACCGCCCTCGGTGCGATCTAGCCGTTCATCGCAAGATTGGCGAAGATCGGCTGTCCACCCATCCAGCGGTACGCCCTGGTTGCCCTGAACGCCGCGTCGGCCGCGCATCGCCGCCGTTCGGTTTCCGTGAGTTGACGAATCAAATCGGCCCAACCTGCCGTGCGCCCATCATCCCCGTCGCGTGAATTCCGTAGTCACCTTCCCAGCCGGCTTCACCAAGCTTGGACCCGTCGATCTAGAGTGTGTAGCGCTTGCAAAACTTATCGAGCGGAACACGCCCTCCACGCGGCTGCAATAGTGCAGCCTTACTTGGTAGCGTCCATCACTGGGAGGCACCGCAGCTCAGGCGCTGGATGGATTCGCAACGGGCCGGCGCTTTTCCGGGTCAACCCGGCTTGCGAAATTTCAGCATGTAGATATCGACCGGCTGAGCCGAGGAACGCGAGTGGGCGCCTCGGCCATCCCCGGGAACGCAGAGAAAATCGCCATGGTCGATCAATCTGAATCCCACCGCCTCGATCTCCGACTTGACCAGCGCTTCGTCCGAACGGTGCAGGGTCTTGACGACGCTCGTGCCCGCGCCAGGTTTGGCCGAATAGTCGCCCACGACCAATTCGCCGCCCGGCTTCAGCGCATCGTAGAAAGCCTTATTCATCTTGGGTCGATCGACGCCAAGGTAAGTAATGTCGTAATAGGCATAGAAAAACGTCACGAGATCGAAATCATGCATTCTCCGGGGACGCAGGATCCTCGAATGGCCGCACCACAGACTTGATGCGCGCAAAGACGGCCTCCGAATTTTGCGCATGAACTTTGCCGCCTGGTGCTACGGCGCGCGCCATGAGTTCCGCTTTCCACCCGTATACCGCAAAGATGTCGCGGATTTTTATGCCGGGCTTCACGCCAATGAACGCAAGCCCACCGCGCCGGCGCGCGGTTGATGTCGAGCTTGTGATCCGCGTCGCTTCGGTCGGGAGCAGCGACAATCGCAGCGTAGTCTGGGGCGGTCGGTGAGGCCGCCGCTGGCGTCGCCGCAATCGCGGACAGCGTTAGCAGGCAGGCAAGTATCCTACGATTCAACATTTGCGCTCCCCAAATCGCTTATGCTTGTTGCGCGCGCGCCGCGACACTACTGTCGGCAAGTCGATGTGTGCAGGCGCAGACTTAGACGGCCGCCCCGCGGCGATCCCTCTAGCGGGCTGCTGAAATAGGGATTTTCGGAATTATCAAGTCTATTTGCTTCAATGTGTTAGGGTGAGGCTGGTGGCACGATTTCACGGTATGTTCCCCATTTTTCGGCAGCCTGCTAGGGTCCCGCGATGTTGCCCTTGCAGAGACATCAGCGTAGCACGTGTAGAAGCCCCGACCCGAATGCACACTGTCCACCCCTCTGACCTATCCGGGTTGCTACTGGTGAATTGCCGGAATGGGGCAACTTGAGCCGCACGGGGCTTTCCGGCGTTTTTTCAACACTGCCGCCGCCTCTGAAATCATCGGCGGCAGAGCACCGGGACCGGCCTGTCTACGAGATCGGCGACCGGCGCTGCCGCCGTGGCGCGGCTGACCGTACCAACTTGAAAGCCAACCTCTCTGCGGGTCCGCGAGCTCGGCGAGCCCGCGCTGACCGTACGCTTCCAATCCTGACAGGACCCGCCCAACGCCACCGTGGCCCTGGGTTTCGAGCCTTATGGTAGAAATGCGCGAACGGCGTAATAGGAGGGCGGCATGGAGCGGGTTGCGGGCAAAGTGGCGCTGGTTACGGGAGCGGGTGGCGGCATCGGAGGCGCCGGAGCCGAAGCGCTGGCGCGAGAGGGTGCGGCGGTGTTCTGCACCGATCGCGACGGCTTGGCGGCCGAGGCCACCGCTGCTCGCATTCGTGCTGCCGGCGAGCAGGCAGCCGCATCTGCTCTCGACGTGCGCGACCGTGTGGCGGTCGATGCGGCCGTTGCCGCTGTCGTGCGCGAATTCGGCCGGCTCGATATCGTGCTCGAATTGGCCGGGATCAGCCACCGGCTCAATTTCTTGGATGTCGATGCCGAGACTTGGGACCGCATCATCGCGGTCAACCTGACCGGCATGTTTCACGTCGGGCAGGCGGCGGCGCGGCAAATGGTCAAGCAAGGCGGCGGCAGCATCATCAACGTGACCTCGCAGCTCGCCGAGGTGGCGCGGCCCGAGCGCGCCGCCTATGTCGCGTCGAAGGGCGGCGGCCGCTCGCTGACGCATGCGATGGCAGTCGATCTGGCGGCGCACGGCATCCGGGTCAACGCGATCGCGCCCGGCCCGACGCTGACCGGGCTGACCCGCGCGAGCTATACCGACCCCGAAGCGCGGCGTGCGACAGAGGCGGTGATTCCGCTCGGCCGCCTCGGCCAGCCCGACGATCTCGTCGGGGCGGTGCTGTTTCTTGCCTCCGACGACTCCCGCTGGGTCACCGGCAGCACGGTAACCGTGGACGGCGGCTATCTGGCGATCTGAGGAGGCGTTTCGGCGGAGTGGGGAGCATCTGGGGGCCGCTGATCGACTCGGCCGTGCTCGTACCGCTCGCCGAGCTCCCGCAGCCGGTGCGGGACCTTTGCCATCGCCAAAGTCGCTGGCCTCAGCTGGCGTGCTGTAGGACAGGTCAGTTTTTAACCGCGAAACCTCAGGTGAAGAAAGCTCTCAGAAACCGGGGAATCCCGACCGTCACTCTTCCGAAAACGTCCAATACGACATCCAAGAGCCTTGGCCGCCACGTTCACACTACGTCAGGAGGCGTCGAGGCGCACGCCGTCGGCAGAATCGCGCGCGAGGTTGCGATCTTAATACGCGACCATGTACTCGGCGTATGTAAACCGCGGGTACTTCGCGGGCCGATCCGCGCTGGCGCAGGTGGGCAGGCATTCGATTGGCCAGTCGATGTGACCATCAACAAAGAACGGGATCGCGTAGCGTTCTTTCCCCGACCGATTGATCGCTCGGTGCGGTGTCGCCAGGAAACGATCGTTTGTCCAGCGTCGGAGCATGTCGCCGCCATTGACCAGGAAATGGCCCTCCAGCGTCGGCGCCTCGATCCACCGGCCGTCGCGGGGGCGAAGCGACAAACCCGGAATCTTGTTTTGGGCAAGTAGCGTCATAAAGCTGGTGTCGACATGAGGGGCAATACCGTATTCGTTGGGTTCGAGCGCCTCGACAAACGGATAATGCGACATCCGAAGGTATATTGCGGCTCAGCGAACGCGCTGTCGAAATAAGTTGACGGTAAGTCGAGAGGGACGGCGTAGATCGGCACCAGCTTTTTCACTAAAGCTTCCAAAGCATCGCAATAGGCAATTACGGTTTCGCGAAATCCCGGTAGGTCATCTGGCCATAGGTTAGTGCCGCGAAAGCGTTTCTTGGCAACCACGTCGGGGTGGTTGGGGGGCAGATCACGCTTGACGAAGAACGCCTCGTTCACATTCGGTTTGATCTCGGTGCCCTGTGTCGTGCCACGGCTCATGGGGAGGTAGCCGACATTGTCCTGGTTGCGCTTGAGCCTGATTTTTCGATCCAGAGGTTGTTTATGAAATCGCTCCGTCTCGGCAAACACCTCGTCGCACAATGATAGTGGCACGCCGCGGCCTTTGATGAAGTAAAAGACGTTATTATCGAGGGCATAGCGCAGTTGATCGGCCAACTCCTCTAATGCGCTCCGCGTGCCGCCCAAGTATCGCGCCAAATCAAGAATGGAAATCTCCGCGTGGTCGTAGCGATTCAGTGTTGAGGCGGCGTAACCCATGCTGACCTCCTTGGCTTTACCGAAGTGTGACCGGTCTACCCCACTGCCTTTGGGGCCTGGTATTTTCTTGGTCTCCAGGGTAGAGTCCACTAAGGTCGCGCTCCGGCACAAAATGCGGAAGGAGAATTTGATCTGATCAGACTTTTGTCAACCGTAACATAGTATTCGAGCATGCCGTGAGTTGGATTCCGGCATAGGTGATTTAAGCTGGGGCTGGAGCTCACCAGACTGGACCGGCAGTAGCTTCGGCTCGTAACTCTCCAACACGGGCCGCTGCGCTACCGCGGCGGTTGATTGGTGAAGGCGATCCCTGAGATGCGTCCGCACTCGGCGAGCAGCTCCTCCTGGCGATAATGTGATTCACAACGCGGGTGTCGGTTATCGCGAGTTGCGACGACTGGAGACGGAGCCCGGAGTTCCCCGCGTCTTCGCGGCTAATGTGCTGGCGCCCTACATTCTCACCGCGCTGATCGAAACACCCGAAGCGGCTGGTCTATCTCAGCTCCGGCATGCACCACGGCGTGCGGCCGCGAATGGACGATCTGCTGGACCAAGCGCGCTTGGAGCGGCTCGACGGCTTATGCGAAAGCAAACTGTGCGATGTGCTGCTCGCCTTCGCCATCGCACGGCGCTGGAGGAACGTTCTTTCGAATGCTTTGGAGCCCGGGTGGGTCGCTATCAAAATGGGGGGGCGCTCAGCCCCGGACAAACTGCACCAGGGGTGTGTAACCCAGGCGTGGCTTGCGACGAGCGAAGACGAACTGGCGCGATCGACGGGTCGGTATTTCTATCATCAATGCCTTCGTGCGCCGAACCCGATCGCCAACAACCTCAGCTGCCCCATATGCGCGCAGCATGCAGCAACAAAGCCGTAGTTCGGCACCCAGTTCGGAAGTTCTCGCAAAGATTGACGCAATGTCGCTCTCGCTCTCCAAAGCCGGAACTAAGAATTGACTGATCCCAATTCCTAAAAGAACCCGCGCTGGGATCGCGTAAGGGCTAACGGTACAACTCGGGAAACGCGGGCGAGAGCCCGCGTTTCTGTTGATCGCCGCACCTCGCTCGCCCCAACCTCTGGGGACTGGCGAGCGAGGGTTCAGAAGGGCCTAATCGGTGGCGCCGACTTTGTCGACGTCATTCCGATAGTAGACACCTATACATCCGGTCAAGCAGCCGAATATGGCATTGTTCGCCGGAAGGGGCACGAGCACGTGATTATTGGCGGCATTGGCGGCCACCGAGTGCGAGCTCCCCGAAGGGTGTCCCGGCGGCGGTCCCAAGAACGGCTTCACTCCCGGCACATCGAACGTCGGCACGATCTGATCGAGGTTTTGACTCGTGCCATCGATCGTCCCTAGCAGGCCCGCGCCCTGGTCCGTGGCCGAAAGGACGCCCGTTGCCCCGGTCGCCACCGGATGCGGAGAGTAGGGCGTATTTTGTGAGCCGGTGTACCAGTGATTGTCGCCGGAGTTGTACCAGACCTCGTCCGACGAGCCGACGCCCTGCACGAATGCGAAGACGCCGTTGGTGTCAATGATCACCTGAACGGGGTTCGCGCTATTGGCATCAGCGCCGGTCCACACGCCGCCCGCCGTATCGAAGACCATGCTGCAGCCCGCCAGAAAGGTCTCATTCGGGCCGAGGGCGAGACCGGCCGGCTGGCAAAACGGCACAAAGAGCACCGTTTCGACCTTCGCAGTCAAGGGATTGATACGAGCGATCCCGCCGCTTAGCAGGTCGGGGCCCACCTGCGGGATCGACATGTAGAACCGCTGGGTCCCCGGATCCCACACAGCCTGCTCGGCCCCGTTCTGCGCGTCAACGCCATTGGCCATATTCAGCAGGATCTTGCTCTTGATCGTCAGCGCACATTTGGAACTGACGTTGAGCAACGTCACAAAGGGCGGGGTGTCGGCATTGTTGGCGACCGCCAGCAGCCTGTCCTTCGGGTCGAAGGCCATTTCATCCGCGCGCATCGTCCCGCCGGTCGAAATGCTGGTCACCTGCTTGCCGCCGGGAAGGCTGAAAGAGACCACGCGGCTGGGACCGTCGCCGGCGAAGAGACAGTCTTGCCCAGCCACGACGCCGGTCGCGACGCCGTTGGGGCCAGAGATACTGTTGTCGACGGCGCCCGTCATCGGGTTGAGCTTTACCCCTGCGAAAGCGGGTGAAGCCGTAATCTGCTTGACGAAGACTCCGGCCTTGGCGTCGACGACGTCGATCGCTGCGTTCGAGCGGTCTCCGAGATAGTAGGTTTGGGTCGTCTGGTCGACAAAGCTGATGTCAAAAGCATACATACCGCCGGTCGCGTTGGTGGCGGCCGCCGGGACTGGAATGGTGAACTGTAGGCTAACCGGCCCACTGAGCTCAGGCGAGGCGGCCCATGCGGCGGTCCCGACCAGCAGCAACGCTGAGGCGACAGCCGCCGTCAGGGCCGAGAGCCGTAAACGGTTCCGCAGCAAGCCACAAAGAAACCCGTCACTTCGAAGCATAGAATCCTCCCGTTGCCAGTTAGTATAATAGCGCAGTTAGGGTTAACTGCGGGCGGGCGGACGATACTCGGGCGAAACACGCTGTCAACACTTTTTAGACGAATTTTGGCCGTATTTGGTGAGACAAATTTAAGACGTAATCGGCGTTATGTCAGTTTGACGTAAGCTTATAAATAATTGCTCTATTAAAGACATAACGCCGCTGACGATGCGCGCTCGCAAACCGTGCTGTAACGGTACGGTCGGCTTCGCAGGCAGCCCCGGTCTTAGATTCAGATCAGCGGCCCAACGGGTATATCCGAATGGCTGCTTCCTGGCCGACTCAACCACCCGCCGCCCTGGCGGTGAAGGTGGGTTCAGGGTCGTGCCTTTTCGGTCGCTCTGGATGCTGCGAACGACCGGAATCGGCACTCTTCCTCCTTGCCGACCACCCCAGCGACGGTCGCTTCACTAAACCGACAACGGCCGTTCCGCCTTGGTTGGCAAACTGGTCTTCATGCCCCATTTGAGACCTTCGCGGCGGAGAGGGTGAACTGCTGAGTTGGTGAAGAGTTTGGGCAACGGCGGGACGCGGGGTTCGTTGGCGCGCTCGAAGAACTCGATGATGATCGTGCGACCACAGCAACAGGGACATGGCGGGCGATAGTCCGGCGCGACGACTGCGGTCACGTCCGCGGGGTCATGGTCCGCCCTGGCAGCCCCATCGCCGAGACAGGTGCGGCGATCAGCTCTTTGGCCCGCGCGATATTGGCCTTGCATGCGGCTCGGCAATCAGGTGCAAGGCCTTCTCATCTAGGTCGCCGCCCTACACCTTTCAGGTGGCGCTGGGCGAAGCAATCCGTAGTGACGGATGCGATGGAAGCCCTTCGGCAGAACATGCAGCAGAAAGCGCCTGATGAACTCATTTGGCATGAGCGCCATCATGCGAAACCGCGCCCGGCCGGCGCCTCCATGGGTACCGATCGGTGAGCAGTGACATCAGGGTATCGAGCCGACGCCGCAGATGATCGTCTTGCAGGTAGCGTGGCGCTAAGGTCTCCGCGACCTCGACCGTTCACGGCTAGCTAAGCTAGCGGCCTTGTCGTCAACCGCAAACAGGTGCAGCACCTGCTGCGGCTAATATCGGAGGACACCATTGCTCGCATTCTTTTCACACAAGGCAACCAGCAAGGCTTGCACGTGTCCGCTGTTACGCTGCACGACCGAGACCAAGTCGGCGCGCTGGAGTCTGGCCATGTTGATGCCATCGACGAACAAGTTGGTCACCTTGTAACCATAATAGCTCCAGTCGAGTTGCCAATCGACCTCTATCGGTTCAACACCATTGATTCGGCTCGTGATGATGACACCTTCCGCATTGGGCTGGCTCCTCAGCACTGTGAAGCTTCACCACCGAAATGGGCAAGGAGTGTAGAATAGACGATGACGATGTAATCCTCGTAACGGTTGGCATACTGCTGCTGCTGTTGTGCCGTCACGTTTTGCCAATACGGCCCGAGAGCATAACGAGCACAGGCTTCCGCGTAGGCCAAGCTTCTCGAGGCACTCACGATGATGCTGAACAAGAGGGCGAAAGCCGACAGCAGCAAAGAACGTCGTATCATTTGAACCCCCAAAATTAATCGATCCGTGACATGCCAGAGGGGCGCTCGGAGAGCGCGCGGCACCTTGGCGCAGTAGTTTTTAGAACGTCAGCGGCAGACCCGCTGGCCATTTACGAAAGCACACCCGGGCGCCACTGCTTTGGTCGCGGTGTTGCCGCGCACACCCGTGGCTGTCGCACCAGCTGGAGGGGCCGATCTCATGCGCATTCCGTTCGTTCCGGCGGCCCCTGCCCCTCGTGGTCCGGCGACGTGGGTTGCAGCGAAGGACCGCTGTCCACCCGACCTCGCGGTTTACGGCCGTAATGATGGACGGCGCATTTGATTGCGGCAACGGCCGTTGGCAAGGGTGGCAGATCGCACGCCCCTCAGCACGTCGCGGCTTCGTTTCGTGGAGCCGCGAGCCCTCTACCTCAGCTCACAGCTCGACCTGCTCGGAGATGCTGAGCGCGTCGTCCACCTCTATGCCAAGGTAGCGAACGGTGCTTTCGAGCTTCGTGTGCCCGAGGAGCAGTTGCACGGCTCGGGCTCGCAGGTTGCCCGTCTTCTTGTAGATCTGCGCCGCCTTCGTCCGACGCATAGAATGCGTGCCGTAGGCAGAGCGTTCAAGTCCGGCACTCTCGACCCAGGCATGGACGATCCGCGTATACTGGCGCGTCGACAGGTGGGGCTGCGCCCGGAAACGGCTCGGAAAGAGGTACTCTCCATTCCGCGCTACAACGGGAAGCCATTCCTGGATCGATGCTCGGGTCTGCTCAGTGATTTCGAACTGGACCGGCCGGCCTGTTTTCTTCTGAATCATCGTGGGGCGATCTTAAACCCGGCCGCCGGCGCAAACATCGTCAACTTGTAACCGCACGAGATCACACCCCGCGACTTGCTGTCGATCGCGAGATTGAACAAAGCGAGATCGCGCGCTCGGTGCTCCAGCTGAAGCCGCACCCGGATCGCCCAAACGTCCTTCGGTTTTAGCGGACGCTTCTGCCCGATCAGACGGCCCTTGTTCCAGGGAACATTCTGCATGATTGCCTCCGTCGAGCCGACCGCGCCCTCCTCAGCTCCCGCCGATTAGCGGGCGAGGGTAATCTATCGGAATGACGGGTCACGGAATCCCTGCTGCCGTTCGGTTCGGGCAGGCCCGTCTACCGGGCTCGACCCTAAAGAGCCATTCTTGGCCCGCCAGTGGATAGTCGCGACGGTTCGGGAGCGGACGTTCGCTCCGGCTACCACCGCAATGACGCTGACGACCGGAAATCGGCGCCGAACCGAACGGCGCCCCGAACCCGAAAGAGCTTACCGGTTACGCGCGGGTGCCGGGCGCGGCGGGATCGTCGAGAAGTCCGGCCAACCGCGAAAATGCCGATCTCGCGCCGGGTTCGCTTGGCGGCGATATTGCCGCGCTCCTCCGCGCACGATGTCGGCGCAGCAGCGCAAGAGTTGGATAGGAGATCAAGATCCCTCCCTGATCGGCGCCGCTTCGATTCGCGCAGCAAGGCTCACCTCGGCGCCGGCAATCGTGTAATCCATGCGGTCGTTCGAGCCGAAATTGCCGACGTTGCAATAGCCGGTATTTATGCCGACCCGCATCTCGAAGCGTTGCTCGAGCCGATCGCGCTTATCGCGACCCATTGCTCGCGCATATCCTGATGGCGTCGACCTATCCGCTCGAAGTGGTCGAGGCCGCGCGGTGGGTGAGCGCGCCGGTTAACCGCGGGCTCACCGGTGAGGTAATGACGACGGTGTCAATCAGCGCCAGCTTTCGTTGCCGGTTTCGATGATGTCGCAGGGATGCGTCAGCCGATCGAGCAGCGCCGTGGTCATCTTGGCGTCGCCAAAGACGCTGGGCCATTCGGCAAAGGCGAGTTGGCTGACGGGACGATCGAAGTCCGCTCGTAGAGCCGGCTGATCAGATGGAACAGCATCTGCCCGCCGCCGACCGGGAATGGCAGGTAGCCCAGCCCGTCGAGGATGACGAGGTCGACGCGGACAAGCTGGTCGGCGAGTTTCCCGGGCTTGCCGGTGCGCGCCTCGGCCTCGAGCTGGTTGACCAGATCGACGGCAGTGAAGAAGCGCACGCGGGCGCCGCTGCGCACGCAATTGGCGCCGATCGCGATGGCGATATGGCTCTTGCCGGTGTCGGTCCCGCCGATCAGCACGGCGTTGCGCTGGGTGGCGAGAAAGCCGCCCTCGTGCAGCTCGCGCACCAGCCCCTGATTGACCGGCGAGACCGCGAAGTCGAACTCGGCGAGGTTTTTCATCACCGGGCAGCGCGCCACCCCCATGCGGTAGGCAATCCAGCGGGCGTGATGATCGGCCAGTTGCGCGAGCAGCAATTCGCCAAAGATGAGTTGAAACGGGTGCTGGGCGCGCACCCCCGCCGCGACCACCTCGTCATAGGTCGCGCGCATTCCGGCCAGCTTGAGCTGGCCCATCAGCGCGATGATTTCATGCCGCTCCACGCCAGACTTCCTCGGCCGGCGGCGGGTGGCGCAGCCGGTCATAGCGGGCGCAGTCGGCCGCCGGCTCGATCGCCAGCGTCAGCGCCGCCGGAGTCGCCACCGGCCGAGGCGGGTCGGCATCGCGCTGTCGCGCCAGGATGTTGAGCACGACGTCGCGGCCGAACAGCTTGGCCGACAGCGCCTCGGCACAGGCCGCCTCGACCGCATCGAGCCCGGCCACGGAAAAAGACAGCTTCGACCGCCGTCGTCATATGGTCGTAAATGCCGCGCCGGCACATGCCGCCAGACAGGCGGAACGCGTGGTCGTGCGCGTCGAACACCATCTCCTGGGTCTCGCGCGGGTAGGCCCGCACCAGAAACATCCGGCTATGGCACAGCCGGATGTGAGCAACCTTGACCGTCGTCGTCACGCCGCCGAGCACCACGACCTCGTGCGACCAGTCGAATTGTTAGGCCTCGCCCGGCGCAAACCACAGCGGGATGAACACCGGACCCTGCTGCGAGCGCGCACGGCGCCAATCCCGCACATGGCGCTGCACACTGTCATAGGCGCCCGCGCCCGGGTAGCCCTCGGCGCGCAGCAACTCGAACAGCCGCCGCGCTGTCAGCCGCTCGCGCGCCGGCCGCCGGCTGTTCGCATGGAGCAATCCGTCAAGCCCGCGCCACAAACGGTCCAAGCCGGGGCTGCGGCTGCACTCGGCGCTCGTAGCGAAACTAGGTCGACGATTCGCGGATCGCGTTGCGCACCGTTCTCCGTGAGATCCGCAACTCGCGCACGATCTGGCGGATCGGCTTCTTATCAACCCAAAACGCCCGCCTAATCCGGCCGATCGTTTCCACCGTCACCATCCCCGGCCACGCTCCCCTCAACAACCAAGGGGAGCATTCAATGATTCGCGGGGTGGGTCCCTATTCGATGCTGATCACCCCAATATCCGGGTCACTCTTCCACGCTGAGTTCCAGACTACGGCGCCGCAGGCGCAGAATTGGGACCCCAGAATCAAAGCCCTGGTGCCGTTCCCACCGGTTTTGGAGAATATGAGCAACCAATTGGCACGCTCGCGCGTCGAGCATGTCTTAGCCGTCCAGAAATTCCAGCTGGGTCTAATCGTGCGCACCGTCGGCATGGTGCGCGCCCGCGTCAAAATCGGTCTGGCCAATCTCGCCTACAACTTCCGCCGTCAGGCCTGGCTCGACGGGCAAGCCGCACCGACGTGATCCCGGAGCTTGTGCGGAAACGGCGGCGACCCGAGCAAACCAGACCAGCCACGCGACCCGGCCGTCCAAGCGAAGAAATTCCCGTTCTCACCCCGCACCGTCCTCGCCCGCCGCTCGAGACGCGGCAATTCGGGTGATGCGGCGGCGCCGTTCCCCGTCCACGTTGCCACGCATTGCGCCATTGCTTGTTCCGCGTGGCCGATGATCTGCGTGTCCGCGAGTGTGCTGAGCGGATGGTCGATCACGACCGGCACCAGATCGGGCATGCCGAGCGCGTCACGCTGCATGTTTGCCTCATGAAGAAACTCCGTGGTGGCCACCACGGCAGTAGGCCGTCCCAGCGTCTCAAGAGAAATGCCATCATGCGTACAGCACGATGTACATGACCCTCAATCGCCGATCGCGGTCAGGACAATATCGTTGTTGGCGGCGATCTCCGCGATCAGCGCGGGATCGGCATATTTCGAGAAGCTCTCTTTCTTGTAGTAATTGGTCGCGGCCAAGCCGTGTTCATCCTCAAGGAGAGCGGCTGTCGTCCGTAGGAGCCGCCTCGCGTTCCATTTGGTGTTATCGAGGATGCCGAGCCGGAGTCCCTGAAGCGTGACTACTCGCGGGGCCAGCGGCACCTGCTCGACATCGATCCTCCCCCGCGGATCGAAGACAGTCTCGTAATCCATCGTGTTGCTCTCCTTCACAGGTAACAGGTTCCGTCGACGCAGACCGGACCAGAAGGGCCGCTGCCCTTGCCCAGTTCTGGTGGACGCGCTCGCTGTCATTGGCGCCACCTTCCTCGGTGGTGCCGTTCAACTACCTGTCGCTGGTATGGACAACGATTCCTCGGCTTCGCGGTGCGGGGGGACGTGCCGACCCCGGGCCTGCTGGTCGGTTCCGCGATCGTTGTCGCCTCGGGCCTTTACATCCTGTGGCGCGAGACCTTACGCCGCCGACGCCCGGCGGTCCCAGCGCCGCAGCGGGCGTAATCCCGCCTGGCGGGTTGGGGAGGGTCTTGCGGAAAGAGGCGAATAGGCAGCTGAGCGCCGAAAAGGTCGTAGGAAGATCGACGCATTGATGAATTCGAATCGAGTTCGACCGCTCGATGGTCGTAGACGCTGCGTTGGCACGGAGACGCGGCCTAGTGGCGCGCCGGCCCTCGGTCCTCGCCAGCGCGAACACGTCGCGCGAAGACCACCGCTTCGTCCGACCATCTCGCGAAGACGCTGGCCGCGACCTCCGCGGCCGCCGCAATGGCCTGTTCCAGGTTTCCCGGGACAAGCCGGGCGCGCAGCTCGAACCGTTCATGGCCAAAGCGAAACACAGCCACGGGCTCGGCGCCGAATTGGACGGATGCGAGTTCAAAAAGCATCTCGTCGGGCATGGGCGGTCTCCTTTCGTGCGCAGCGTTGTGGTTGGGACGATATGGCCGCGTGGCCCGGCTGTCATGCCAGTCAACCGGGCGCAGATGGGTTCCTGCGGCACGTTCTTGCAGCCCGCCCGTTCGGGAGCGAGAATGCCCGCAAGTAGGGAGGGATCGAGCGATGAGGATCAAGAACCCATTGTTCTCAGCGATGATGGCCATTGGTATCGCGCTGGTTGTGGGTCTCGCTCCGATGTCGCTCAGCGCGCAGCAAAAAACCGACCCGGCGATCCGCATCGGCAACAATGATGTCGGCGGCGTGGTTAGGAGCGCGACCGGGCCGGAGGCGGGCGTCTGGGTGATTGCCGAAACCACCGGGCTGCCGACTGCGTTCGCCAAAATCGTCGTCACCGACGATCATGGACGTTA
Source organism: uncultured Alphaproteobacteria bacterium (assembly GCA_963785565.1). Classification (GTDB taxonomy): domain Bacteria; phylum Pseudomonadota; class Alphaproteobacteria; order ATCC43930; family CGMCC-115725; genus AP-15. The sequence continues at coordinate 187,370 of CAWAVV010000011.1, forward strand.
TGTCATTCCGGACCTCCCGAAGGCCAATTACGATCTCTGGGTGCGCGGCTACGGGCTCATCGACTCGCCGAGAGTTGTAACAAAGCCAGGGAAGATCATCGATTTGTCGGCCGTGCCAGCGCCGAATGCGGCGGCCGGCGCGCAATATTATCCGGCGATCTACTGGTATTCGATGCTCACCATCCCGGATCAGGGCCAGTTTTCCGGCCCGAAGCGCGACGAGAAGATGCCAGAGGATATAACCGCCCGGTGGCAATGGCTAAATACGATAAAGACCACCGGCTGCATCGCCTGCCACGGGATCGGCACTCTTGGGACGCGAACGATCCCCGCCGCGCTCGGACATTTCGCGTCTTCGGCGGAGGCATGGGCACGGCGCATCCAATCTGGTCAGGCCGAGACCAATATGGTCAATACGATCAGCCGGCTCGACCCGCAGCTCGCGTTTCAGTATTTCGGCGACTGGACCGACAGAATCGCCAAAGGCGAACTGCCGTTTGCGACGCCGCCCCGGCCGCAGGGCATCGAGCGCAATGTCGTGTTGACCCTGTGGGACTGGAGCCGCCCCACGGCCTACCTCCACGACCTCACTCCGACAGACCGGCGCAATCCGACGGTCAATGCCAATGGTAAGCTTTACGGCACGGCCGAGGAGAGCAGCGATAACCTGCCTGTGCTCGATCCAGCGCATAATTCGGTTAGCGAGATCCACCATCCGGTGCGCGATCCAAACACGCCGACCACGAAGACGGCGCCCTTGGAGGCCTCACCCTATTGGGGTGCGGAACCGATCTGGGACAGCGAGAGCGTCACGCACAACCCGATGATGGACGAGAGAGGCCGGGTCTGGTTCACCGCCAGGATCCGCTCCGCAGCAAACCCAGCTTTCTGCAAGCAGGGATCGAGCCATCCCTCGGCACAGGTTTTTCCGCTGCGGGCATCCGGCCGCCAGCTGTCGATGTATGATCCGGCGACGGGAAAGTTCACGCTCATCAACACCTGCTTTCCGACGCACCATCTGAACTTCGCCTACGATGCCAATAATACGCTGTGGACCAGCGCCGGCGGTCCGCAGACGCCCGTCATCGGCTGGCTCAATAGAAAAATGTTCGAGGAAACCGGGGACGAGCAGAAATCACAGGGGTGGACGCCGTTCATCGTCGACACCGTCGGCAATGGCAAGCGCACCGATTATGTCGAGCCCGACCAGCCGGTCGATCCGACCAAGGACAAACGCGTTGTCGTCGGCCTGTACTCGGTCTCGGTGAACCCGGTCGATGGGACGATCTGGGGCACCTCGCTGGGATACCCCGGTTATGTGGTTCGCGTGAACCCGGGACCTGATCCGACCCACACGGCGCTCACCGAGATCTACGAGCCGCCATTGCCTGGCTACGGGCCCCGCGGCGGCGACATCGACAGCAAGGGCGTTTTCTGGGCGTCGCTGGCGAGTGGGCATCTGGCGCGCTTCGACCGGAGCAAATGCAAGGTGTTGAATGGCCCGACTGCGACCGGCAAGCATTGCCCCGAGGGCTGGACCCTCTACCCTTTCGCGGGTCCGCAGTTCAAGAACATCAGTGACTCTGGCAGCGCCGAATCGAGTTATTACGTCTGGGTCGATCAGCACGACACATTAGGTCTCGGCAAGGACGTGCCAATCGCCACGGGCAACCTCAACAGCGCATTACTCGCTCTCGTCGACGGTAAGTTCGTGGTCCTCCGGGTCCCCTATGTAAACGACTATTTCACGAAGGGGATGGATGGGCGCATCGACGACCCCAACGCTGGCTGGAAGGGCAGGGCATTGTGGACGACGTATGCGACCCGGGCGATGTTCCACCTCGAAACCGGCAAAGGCACCTTCCCCAAGGTTGTCCGCTTTCAGCTCCGCCCCGACCCGCTCGCCGATTAGCGGACCGCACCGCCGAGCGACCCTATCGTCGTCGCCTCCCTAACTGCGCCCTCTCCCGCTCAACGTGGCGAGGGCGAATTTTTAGGGTCGAAGCGGAAATTTCGCGATCGCCCGCTCCGCGCCGCTTTCCGGCCCATCGCCGTTGCGCGCGGCAATGACAAGGTTGCGCCGATTCTGGCCGTTCGCGGGGTTGCGATCGAACCGCTGGAGTTGACGCTAACCCGACGGCGGCACCGGGTTACGCCGAGAGCACGTCGTCGATCTCCTTCGCCCGCAACGCGGCCGGCCGCGCGCTGAGCCGCTGACAATACCGTTCGAAAGCCAGCCGCTTCTCGATCACGCCGAACTGCATGCCAAAGCCAATTCCGGAGCCGAGATAGGTATCGGCGGCCGTGAAACTGTCGCCGACCACATATTCGGCACGCGACACCGCCGCTTCGAGTGTGTCGACGACCGCTTCGAAGCGTCCATAACCGGCCATCCTTTCCCTTCGGGCGGCACGACAAAGCCCATGGCCCTGTTAGTCCATGCGGCTTCGAGCGGGCAGGCGCCGAAGAAGAGCCAGCGATAATTGGGGCCGCGCCGACGATCACCTGGTGGCGGGGTCAGGCGAGCCTCCGGAAACGCGTCGGCGAGATAAGCGCAGATCGCTGCCGCTTCGGTCACCACGGTGTCGCCGTGTCGTATCGCCGGCACCTTCCCCATGGGAATTGACGGCGAGGTAAGCCGGCGCCTTCATCGTGGTGCCGTATTCGAGCAGCTCCGTTCGATAGGGCTGGCCGATTTCCTCCAGCATCCAGCGCACGATCCGGCCGCGCGACATCGGATGGGTGTAAAAAACGAGTTCGTCCGCCATTTGCGATTTCCCCGCTCAGCGGTTCCAACGATACCGCTCTTTAACTCCGCTTGCGGGTTCCGCTGAAGCCTCCGGGGCGCGGCTGCTGCCCCAAGGCGGATCTTCGGTGTTTCAACGACAGAGTGGTGTAAGCATTTGCTGGATTCGGTCAATCGATCCTATAGATCGGCAGATCGGCGAGAATGGTCTTCAAAAGCCGGCCTGGCTTCTTCGCGCAATCTGCGTAGGGAGGACGCGCGATGAGGCGGCGAGAATTACTAGCGGCTTTGGCAGCGCAGCCGCTTGTGGTGCCCCTGCTCGATCGCCTCGCGGCGGTAGCTGCAATTCCTCCTGGCGGAGGGTCGTCTCGGGTCCGTCCGGGCGACCCGGATTGGCCGTCGCCGGCTGAATGGGATGGGTTGCGGCAACGCGTCGGCGGCCGGCTGATCGCTGTGCAATCGCCGCTCCAGCCGTGCCGGGAGGCACCCATTGGCGAGGCCTGCCGCACCCTGTTCCGCGAGCTTAAGAATCCCTACTACATCGGCGACGAGGTCGGGCTGACCCAAGCGACCGGGTGGGTCGATGCGTGGACCTTGGAGCAAAGCGCCTTTGCGGTGGCCGCCGAGAGCGCCGCGGATGTCGCCGCTGCCGTCGACTTCGCCCGCGAGCACAATCTGCGCCTTGTCGTCCGAGGCGGCGGGCACAGTTATCTCGGTACTTCTAACTCGCGGGATTCATTGCTGATCTGGACTCGTCGCATGGCCGGGATTGAGCTGCACGACGCATTCGTCCCGGCGGGCACGAAAGCCGCTCCACTCCCGGCGGTTACGGTGGGGCCTGGGGCCGTCTGGGGCCATGTCTATAACGCCGTGACCACGAAAGGCGCCCGCCTGGTTCAGGGCGGCGGCTGCCTAACGGTTGGCGTCGCCGGTCTCGTCCTCGGCGGTGGGTTCGGAAGCTATTCGCGACTTTACGGAACGGCGGCCGCCAGCCTCCTCGAAGTCGAAATCGTTACCGCCGACGGTACGGTGCGGATCGCCAACGCAGCGACCAATCCCGACCTATTCTGGGCACTGAAAGGTGGCGGCGGAGGGACCTTCGGTGTCGTCACGCGGCTCACCTTGCGAACACACGAGCTGCCGGCGACAGCCGGCATTGTGAACGCGACTATCCACGCCCATTCCGACGCCGCGTTCCGCTCTCTGATCGGCCGTTTTGTGGCGTTTAATGCCGAGCGGCTGGCGACATCGCAATGGAGCGACATCGTCACAATAGGTCGCAACAATCGACTCAATATCAGCATGGGATGTCTGGGTCTCGACCAGGCGCAGACCGAAGCCATCTGGCAACCCCTCTTCGCCTGGGTCGCGGGGGCCGGCGACGACTACAGTTTTATCCAGCCGGTGCGGATCTTTGCCGGGCCGGCTCGGCAGCGCTGGGACCCCGACTTTCTCCGTTCGCGCTTTCCCCGTGCGGTCCAGACCGACGACCGCCCGGGCGCGCCGCGCGACAACATCTACTGGACGGCCAATGTCGCCGAGGCCGGGCACTACATTTTCGGCTACGAATTGGTGTGGCTCCCCGCCGCTTTGCTTGCTGCCGACCGGCAGGATGCGCTTGCCGACGCGCTGTTCGCCACCAGCCGCATTTGGCCGATGGAGCTGCATTTCCAGAAGGCCCTCGCGGGCGCCCCGCCCGACGCGATCGCCGCAACGCGCGACACCGCGATCAACCCCGCCGTGCTCGATGCCTTTGTGCTCGTGATCATCGGGAGCGAAGGTGCGCCCGCCTACCCTGGTCTCCCCGGCTACTCGCCCGATTTTGCTATCGCCCGGCACGACGCTGCCGAAGTGGCGAAGGCGATGGCCGAGTTGCGCAAGGTCGTGCCGGAACCGGGCTCCTACCTCGCCGAGACCAGTTATTTCGAGCGCGACTGGCAGAAATCGTTTTGGGGTTCGAACTATCCGCGCTTGCGGCAAATCAAAGACAAATACGACCCCGACGGGCTTTTCTTCGTGCACCACGGAGTCGGCAGCGAGGACTGGAGCGCCGATGGGTTTGAGAAGTTGCCTGCCAAGTAGCGTCACCCAATAGTGGAGGGTGGTGTCGGCTGTCGGCGCAACCTCGCCGTTATCTCGCGTTCCAGTGACGGTCCCTTCGTCCCTCTACAATTCCGAATGCAGACCTTCAGCATCGTGCGATGCAGATTGGCGGTTTTGTTGAGTTGGGGATCTACGCCCTGACAAGCCGCCTGAGGGCAAGCTGGATGGAGGCGACAGCAACGAAGGCGCACAGGGTTTCGGCAAGGTTCTCGAAGTCCTTGGCGAGACGCCGGTTGCGTCCGAACTAGGTCTCGGCTGGGGCTAGTCTACTGGGATGCGCTCGCATCTTTTGCCACAGGAGCAGGCCGGCACCGCCGGCGGCTACTACCACGAATGCGGGAGCCCTGGTATCCACCAAGCAGCCGATTAGGATCTCGATCGCGATGGGTAGCAGGAGTGCGATCGCCGGGCTCAGCAGCACGCACGGCACCACAACTCCCCACACGGCCCAAGTCGGAAGGCTCTCCATCGAAGAAGGGTCCAAGCAGTTGCAACTGGGCTATTCTCGGTCGTGGCGGTTAGGGAAGGGTTGAGCGGTGGCGGGGCGGCTGCAAGCCGAAATGGGTGCGCCCTGGCCTTTCCATCAAGCAGGCAGTCGGATGGGCAAGCAGGCAGTCGGAAGGAGGCTTTGGGCAACAATGGACCATGCTAAGCGCTCGGTGGACTGCTCCGCACGAGATTTTCTCGCCGCCTGGTGGCGCGGAGACGCGGGGCCGGTCCCGTGCGGCGACTGCTCGGCCTGCTGCTATTACGCGGGCATCCCGGTTGACAAGAAGCGCGATCGGAAACGCTTGCCCCACCTCCTGACGGAGCGGAACCGTGATGGCGAATTGGTGCTCCAACGGCGTCCAGACGGTGCCTGCGTTCACCTCGGGAAGCAGGGCTGCACCGTCTATGAGCAGCGGCCTGCGGTTTGTCGCAGCTTCGATTGCCGCGCCTTTTCGGCGATGGGCTTAGTCGAGCACTGCGATCCTGATCATCGGACGCCGGATTGGCAGTTCGCCGCGCCCGAGCAAGCCCGGCCTTAGCCGCCGACACCGGGCGCGCTCTTTGGCCGCGTACTTCGTGGATGCGACTACGCCGCAGACGACGCCGCCAAGCAGGAAATCCTTGTCTCGGTCTATGTGCTGACCAACGGGTTCGTCAAGGCGGCTTTCGCGGCCACGACTAAGGACGATGGCCGCAAAACGGGCGGGGCTAGAGGAGCTTGATCCGTCGGAAATACTCATGCCGCCGCGTGCGGGATAACGGTTCCAGGTGAACGATGCTTTTGGCTACGCTCCCAGAGCTTGAAGCCGAGCAATAGGCCACCAATGGCCAAGGCCACCGGGAGTCCATCGCCGATCGGGGGAGCTGGTACGGCGTTGACAACGCCGGTGTTGAAATTGGTGTTGCCGGGGGCACAGATAGGCTGGTTCATTCCCCCGCAAGGACCGCCCGCATCTGCAACGAAAACGTTACCCAAATTATTCGGGGCGGTCAGGTCAGCAATTGTCGCATTGGCAACGGTGAAGACGAGCGGGGTGCTGATTGTATCGGACAACCCATTGCCGCACGTGGTGCCTGTCGCATTGAATTTGAAGGCTTGAAAGTCTCCCGCCCCCGTCCTCGCGAACGTACACGGGCTGTTCAGGGCTACGTCGAAATCGACGCTCGTCCCACCTTGAGTCAGCGACAGTGCCAAAGGTTGTTCCCGGGAGACCACACCCGCCGGTACATTCGTCGCTGGTGAAATCAAAGACCGTGGGCTGAGTTGGAATTGCCAGAGCAGGTATCGCCGCCCACAGGCTGGCGGCGATCAGCGCCGCGACGCCGGCGAAGATTGGAAGGGATTTGAATTTGAACATCCGCATGCCACGATTGGCTACGAACGAGGCTGGTTGCGCCCGAATTTCGTTGCGGTGTGCCTCGATGAGACCGAAGATCGCGCTCAACAGCCCCGGAATCCGGGGAATGTCGGCTAAGATGGCTCCCCAGTTGTCGTCTCGTGTCTCTCCTGGGCCTCCAGGCGTGAGGACCGGGCGCCAACGAGACCAGGCCAAAACGATGGCGGCTACGCCTCACAGAGGAGACGGAAACATGGCGCAAAAAGGTCGCGGGATTTTCATGGTGTACGTTGATATCGACGCCCGGCACGTGCAGGAATTCAACGAGTGGTATAACAAGGAACATCTACCGGAATTGCTGTCGGTGCCCGGCATTCTCTCAGCGGCTCGCTACGAGGCGGTCAAGGGTGGCCCGCAATACCTGGCATGCTATGAACTGGAAAGCGTGGCGGTGATGCAGACGCCGGCGTTTAAAAACCGGCCGCGGACGCCGTGGGGACAGAAAGTCTCGCCGTCCGTGATCGGGAAGAATTTGACACGCATTGTCGGGGAACAGATTTACCCGGAGGGCATGGAAATGCCGGAGCGTGGCATGGCGCCGGTGTTGCAGATTGGCCGCATGTCCGTCCCCGCCGAGGTCGATGCGGAGTGGAACGCCTGGTACAGTGGGGAATATGTGCCAGGCTACCGCAAGGTGCCGGGAGTGATCTACGCCCGCCGCTATCGGGTTCTCGAGGGTACCAGCGGCTACAGCACGGTCTACGAATTTGCCAGTACGGCCGTGCCCGAAAGCCCGGAGTGGAAGGAGCAACAGCAACATTCCTCGCCCAATTCGCCGCGCATGCGGCAGGCCATGACGCATGCACCGGGTTCTGCCGGGGTGTACGTACGGGTGAACCCCTGAAGTCCAGGGTGCGCTAGCAGGCTGCTGAAAAACCCGAGTGTCATTCCGGGACGGCCTGTCAGGGCCGGGCCCGGAACCCATACACACAGGCCAAGCCATTGATTTCTCTTGTCCGTGTTCTTGGGTTCCAGGCTCGCGGGCGATGCCCGCGCCCCGGAATGACGAGGTTCATGCATTTTTCCTGTGCCAGCTGTCTTGGAGCCGCGTGCGCATTCGCCAGAAAGGTACGGTTTCACGCGGCGAGCAAACGGTGCGGCAAAGCGCACCCAGGGCCGTCAAGTCTCATATAGCGTGTTTCGCCGGCGAGCTGACCGCGGTGTGGGTTCCCGCCGGCCCCAAGCGCGCCCGGCAATACGCTGAACAGCGGTACGGCACATTTGCAGATCAAGCTTGAACCGTACCGCTAGCCTCCTGCCGGCTCTTACGACCACCAACCAACGATGTTGCTGACGCTGGAAACCGCGCTAACCGCCGTAGCCCGGATCGGATACATACCCGTTGGCAAGCTGAGCACAACCGCGTCGCCGCCAGGCGTCGTGATCGTCAGCGATCCGCCGGCGTTGACGAACGACAACCATTGGGTCGCAGTCGGGAAGGTTCCGTTCGATGCCCCCAGCGCAAAGGCACGATTTGGTGCACTCGAAGGTGAAGCCATTCTATTTCCTCAAGCAATGACACCAGGGGTCGCCGCGTTAACGGCAGGCTCTCTCGTGTTCTGCGATATTGCCAGTATGTTCTGAGCATGGTGGCAATTTTGTAGCGACTGTATCGTCAGCATCGCCGTGTGGGGGGCGATCGGCGATACACTGGGAACCGTCGCGACGATCACCCTTGGGCTCAATCGAAGGTGGTGCTTCCTTCGCGGATCATCCGGCCGACGGCCGACAAAAGATTGGCACGTTCGCCGGGGTCATTCACCGGCAATCGTCGCCACTCCCTGCCATCCCGAAAATCTGCAAAGAGACCGGTGCGGTCCTCATGAAAATGCAGAAAGGCCCTGCCTCTGACATAAAATATCCCGGGCCGCTTCTCGACGAGGTCGGTCCGGGCCCTGAGGTTCATCAGCAAATCGTTTAGCGCGTCCAATGCGCGTGCGCCAGCGTGTTTCATCGCCCGTTCCGCAATCAATCAGCGGCCTCGATCCGAGCGCGCCCAAACTTGTAGTGTAGCACTGATCGGCAGCGGCAAGTGAGGCCCGAGATGAGTGTGGAAGGCGGCTATAGCGGCCTGCGTGTGCTGGATTTGGGTCAGGGGGTGGCCGCACCCTATTGCGCGATGCTGCTCGCAATGCACGGGGCTGAGGTCGTTAAGCTCGAACCGGTCGCTGGCGACTGGTCGCGCGGGCTCGGAACGCAATATGGCGACCACACCACGATGTCGGCGCATTACAATCGCGGCAAGCGCAGCCTTGCGCTCGACCTCAGATCCCCGGCGGCGCGGGAAATCGCGTTGGCGCTTGCAGACCGCGCCGTCATCGTTATCGAGGGGTTTCGGCCGGGTGTGGCGGATCGGCTCGGCCTCGCCTACGACGCGCTCGCCGCGCGAAATCAGCGCCTCTTATACCTGTCCGTCAGCGGCTTCGGCCCAGACGGCCTTTATGCGCAGTTGCCGTGCACCGACTCGGTGGCGCAGGCCTTTTCCGGGCTGATGTCGGTCAATCTCGGCAACGATGGCGCGCCGCACCGGGTCGGGGCGATCATCGTCGACACGTTGACCGGGCTCTACGCGGCGCAGGCGCTCGGCGTCGCGCTCTATGCGCGCGAGCGCAGCGGTCGCGGCCGGCGGATCGAGGTCAGTCTGACGCAATGCGCAGCGGCGATCCTTGGCCACAAGCTCGCCGAGCACATCCCCGAAGACGGGGTCCCTAGGGCATTGAACGTTCCGACCGGCGCCTATCACCCGCAGGACGGGTGGATCCTGATCGCCCTCGTCAGGGAGCAGCAGCTCGCCCGTCTCGTAGGCGCGCTCGGCCGCCCCAATCTAGCCACCGATCCGCGCTTCGCCGATTTCGCCATGCGCGCCCGTCACGCCGGGGCACTCAGCGAGATCATCGTTGCTACCTTCCCGACCGACACGACCGCCGGCAGGCTCGCGCGGCTGCGCGCCGCCGATATCCTCGCCGACCGGGTCAACGGCTTTGACGACTGGCTCGCCGACCCGCACGTCGTGGCCACCGGCGGGGCGATTGCCGTCGACCAATCCGGCATGGGACGGTTCCGGACCCCGCGAACCCCAGGTATTTCGGCGGAGGCCGATGCCGGGTTGGCGCCGGCGCCTGGGATCGGCGAGCACGGGCGGGCAATCCTCGCCGAACTCGGCATCGAGCCTGCCGCCGTCGAGCGACTTGCCGCCGAAGGCGTGCTGCGCGTGCCGGAAGCGTCATGAGCGAGGGGTTCGATCGTCGCCGGCACCGCCTCGGCGAAAATCGCTGGTTCGAGGACCTCACGATCGGCGAGCGGTTCGCAATCCCAAGCCGCACCATGACCGAGGCGCATTTCTCTGCGTTTCAGACGGTCTCGGCTGATAATCACCCGATCCATTACGATGTCGAATATTGCCGCGAGCGCGGCCACCCGGCGCCGCTTGCACATGGCTTTCAAATTCTCTGCTTCACCGCCGCCGGCGCCGGCGACTTTGCCCATGCCATAGGCGGCGCGCTTTTGGGCTTTATCGAGCAATCCGCGAAATTTCTGAAGCCGGTCTATGCCGGCGACACGCTCTACCCGGTGCTGGAGATCGCGGCGCTGACCCCGCAGCAAACCACCGGGATCGTCTCGGTCGCGGTGACCGTGCACAACCAGAAGGGCGAGCTGGTGCTGACCGGCGAGCAAAAATACCTGCTGCGCAAGCGAAACCCGGATCTCAACCCCGCTCGATGATTGCGGCGAGCAGATCGGCGGCGCGGCGGCATTGCTCGCGGCTCACGTCGAGATGGGTGACGGCGCGCACCGTGCGCGCGGCAAAGGCCGAAACCAGCACCCCCAGCTCCTGCGCGCGCGCCACGATTGTCGCCGCGTCAGGCGCGCTTTTTGCCATATGGAAGATCACGATATTGCTCTGCACGGTGGCGAGATCGAGTTCGACGCCGCGTAAACCATCGAGCCGTTCCGCTAGGAGTCGCGCATTCGCGTGGTCCTCGGCGAGCCGGTCGATATTGTGGTCTAGCGCCCACAGCCCGGCGGCGGCGAGAATTCCCGCCTGCCGCATGGCCCCGCCGAACATGCGCCGCGCACGGTGGGCGCGGGCGATCTCTGCCCGCCTTCCGGCAAGCACGCTGCCGACCGGGCAGCCGAGCCCCTTCGAGAGGGCCACCGAGATCAGATCGAACGGCTCCGCCAGCTCGGCCAGATCCCGGCCCGACGCCGCGGCGGCATTGAACAGCCGCGCACCGTCGAGATAGCTTGCCATCCCCAGTTCGCGCGCGGTCGCGCAAACCGGGACTGCATCCTGCTGGGGAAAAACCACCCCGCCGCCGCGATTATGGGTGTTCTCGACCGCGACCAACGTCGTCGGCGGAAAGACAACATGTCCCGGCGGCTTATAGGCGGCGCGCAGGTCGGCCGCGGTAAAGAGGCCGCCGCTGCCGACCGGAGCGAACTGCACGCCCGAATTGGCCGCGCCGGCGCCCGATTCGTGCCAGACGATATGCGCCCCGTGCCCCAGCACGACCTCGTCGCCAGGCCGGGTCAGCAGTTTGAGACCGATCTGGTTCGCCATCGTCCCGCTTGGCACGAACAGCGCTGCTTCCTTGCCGAGCAGTTCGGCAATGCGCTCCTGCAATCGGTTGACCGACGGGTCCTCGCCATACTGGTCGTCGCCGACCGGTGCGGTCGCCATCGCCCGCCGCATATCGGCAGACGGAAGGGTTACCGTATCCGAACGAAGATCGATGCGGGTCATCGAGTACCTCCCGCCGTCAAGTCCATAAGCTCGAGTGCCGCGCGTCCGAGGAGACTATACGGATTGCCGAGGGTTTCGGGTAATTCGAAATGGTTGTAGTGCTCGCCAACCAGGAGCCGCACCTGCTTGCCGGCGGCTTCGACCGCCGCCGCGAATTCCCGGTTCTGGCGCTGAAATTCGGGGGTCTCGCAGGTGCCGTAGGCGACGATCACCGGGGCCAGCAATCGGTCGAGATGACGAATTGGACTGAGCTCGGCGACCGTCACGTCGTCGAACGCGACGTAGCGGCTGCGTGCGGAAAGCCGCACCGGCTCGAGGTCGTACATGCCGCTGATGCAGATCCCGCCTTTGATGATGTTTGCCGGCAGACCGAATTGATGCTGCCAGTCGGTTGTTAGCGCGACCGCGGCGAGATGTCCGCCCGAGGATTGGCCGCCGACATAAAGCCGATTCGGGTCACCGCCGATGCGAGCGATGTTTTCGTAGACCCAGGCGACGGCGCGGCGGACCTGATCGGCGAGCACCATCAAGCTGCCGCCGACATCCTGCACCCAGGCGAAGTCGGGCACGATGTAATGCGCCCCGGCGGCGAGGAACATTTCGGCCGGCACCGTGAAATCCCTCGAGCGTCCGCCGCGCCAGGCGCCGCCATGGATAAAGACAAAGACCGGCGCCGCGGTGCGCCCGGTGCGGTAGATATCGAGCCACTCGATCTCGGCCGAACCATAGGCGATGCGCTCGGGCTCGCCGATGCGCCCTCGCGCCATCCCGCTGTCGCCGATGCGGCGTTCGATCAGCTGCTCGCGATTCGGCGCATAGGCGGCCTGGTCATAGGCGGCGTCGAGTGCTGCCTGGTCGTAGTTGAGGAACACCGGCGGGCCTTTTTCGAGCATCGGTCCCCCGCTATTTGTGCTGTTCGCCGCGATCCGCTGCGGGAAGAGGAGAGTGAGAAATGAAGCTCTACACCTATTACCGCTCGCAAGCGAGTTTTCGCGTGCGCATCGCGTTGAATTTAAAGGGGATCGCGCGAGAGGATATCTTCCTGCATCTTGAGCGGGGAGATCAGTTCACGGCCAAATACCGCGCACTCAATCCGCAGATGATGGTGCCGACCCTGATCGACAACGGGGTCGAGCTGTTCCAGTCGCTGGCCATTCTCGAATATCTGGACGAAAAGTACCCGCAGCCGCCATTGCTGCCGGCCGAGCCGGAGGCGCGCGCCTGGGTGCGCGGGCTAGCCCTGATCAATGTCGCCGATTCGCACCCGCTGATCGTGCCGCGGGTCCGCCACTATCTCACCGATGTGCTGAAACTCAGCGACGCGCAGCGGCTCGGATGGATCCAGCATTGGCTGGGCCTGGGCCTCGAGGCGATCGAAGCGCGGCTCGCCCGGCACTCCGAGAGCGGCGATTTCTGCCACGGCGAGCGGCCGTCGATCGCCGATATCTGCCTGGTGACCCAGGTAACCCCGGCCAAGACTTTCGACTGCCCGCTCGACTCCTATCCGCGGATAATGCGAATTTACGACACCTGCATGGCGATACCCGCTTTTTCCGACGCTCATCCGACAAGGCAGCCCGATGCCGAATGAGGCCGGCCCGCTACCGCTTGCGCGCGAAGGCTGGACACGGCATTAACGATTTGGCACAGTTGCTGCCGAAACTTTTGTTTTCACACGGCGCACTCAAATGAAGTTTTGGGTCTTGACCGCCGCGACCCTCATCATCAGCGCCGCTTCGGCGGTGAGTCCCGTCGGCGCTGCATCCTGCGGCTCAAAAAGGCACGGCAATTGCCTTAAACTCCCCGCGACCGTCAATTTCAGCTCGGTTCCGGACATCTCCAAACAGATCGTCGCCGAAGAGCCGGCCGCGGTGAAGCCGAATACCCGCACGGTGGAAGCGCCGCCGATAACCACCTACACGGGTCCGACGGCCGGGTACAGCTCGATGGCCCGGGTGCCGACGGTCGGCTACTACTGGTCGCTGGAACCTCAGGCCGATACCCATTGACCCTTATCCGGCCGCAAGATTAGACGCCGACGCACGACTTGGGGCCCGGGATCGCGCGCCGAGACGGGCCGGAGCGCGGCGATGACCATCCTGGCGATGGCGCCCTCACCTCGCCGCCCGGCCGAACGCCGGGCCGATCTCTTCATCCTGGTCTGCAGCCTGCTCCTCGGCACGGCCGGCGCGATCGCTCTTATGATCGCAGCATTTGCTCGGCGCGACACCCGGCTCCTCATCGGCGTCGCCATCTATGCCGCGGGGCTGTTGGCGATGCTCGGGAGTTCGCTCGCCTACCACGCTGCTGCCGGATCGCCGCGCCGTGGGCTGCTGCGCCGTTTCGACCACGCCGCGATCTTCGCGATGATCGCCGGCACCGTCACACCGTTTGCGCTCAGGCGCGGCGACGCGGTCTGGGGATCCGCCGCGACTGCGGCAGTCTGGGCTGCCGCAGCGATCGGGATCGTCATCAAGCTGCGCTTGCCGACCGACGCCAGGCAATCGGCAATCCCTTATCTGATCCTCGGCTGGGTCAGCGCTGCCGCGCTCCTGCCGTCGGTCTCGCCCGCTACCGGACTGCAGCTCGCCGCCGGCGGCGTCCTATATACAGTCGGGGTCACATTCTATCTTTGGCGTCGACTGCCGTTTCACAGCGCGATCTGGCACGCCTTTGTCCTGGCCGGGGCAGCCTGCCATTACTTAGCGATAGCAGACGGCGTCGTTAAGGCATGAGACCGATGCTTGCAGCCGACCGCGACCGATCAGTCGAACGCAAGCAGCAGCGGCGCCGCCCGCGCGCGGATTCCGTCGGGCAATGGCGCCGGCCGCCGCGCATCGAGGTCGAGCTGAACCCCGAACTGGCCGAGCCGCGCGAACTCCGCGCCACTACGCGGATCGGACATGCGATGGAGAAAGCGGATCGAAGAGCTGCCGAGATGGGCGATCCCGGTCTCGACCAGATACGGCTCCCCCAGCCTCGGCGCCTCGATGATCCGCAGGGCGAGCTCAAAAGTCGAGAAGCCGCGGCGCTGCGTTTTTATATACTCGGTGGTCATACCAATCGCCGCAGCGGTCTGCAGCAACGCATCGGTAAACCGGTGAACAAAGGCGGCGAGGGAGAAACGCCCGAACTCGTCGAGATCGGCCGGCTTGACCCGGCCGCGCGCGCTTGGAACGGCGCCGGCCATCTTCCGCGGTTCGGGGCGCGCCTCCGTCGCCGGCCCTTCCCAAGTCGCCAGCCGACGCTTGATCACATCGCGCCGTTCGGCCGTCAGCAGAGCGGGCGGCGCGTCCCACACCTCCTCGATCCATGTCACTCGGTCGCCGTTCGCCGAATTGACGATGCGGTGCCCGAGTCGCAAGGCCTTGTCGAGCCCGATCGCAGCGCTCTCGACATGAAAGCTGTCGCCGGCCCGCAGCTCGCGAGTAAAGCGGAGGTCGAACCGGCGAGCAAAACCGCCGCTGCGTAGACCGTCGGCGACGCCGACGGTTTCGGCAATGCTCGCGGCGGCCTGGTCAATTCGATCGAAATAACAGGCAACCGTAAAATGTTCGGTGACATCGCACTCCCAAGGGGCCACGGTGCCGCGATAGGTCTCGGTCCACTCTGTCATTTAGGCTCCGATATTTTAGCCGTGCCGTCCGTACTTACGAGATCCGCCAGTTTCCGTCGGGCAGCAGGCAGCTATTCAGCATGTAGTGCTCGGGTGAGGTCGACATCTTTCGCGTCGCCAACGTGTATCCGATGGATTCGCAAGGCCGGCCATTCGCGCTGTACTTCTTGATCAGCTTTATGCTTCCGTAATTGCCCGATTCGGAATTGCTCCATGAAGCGGTCGTGCCGACGGCTTTGCCGTGGACCTGCTCGTCGACAACGCGGTGAATGATGGCGAGGTCGTTTTTGGTCAGCTCGATGTTCGATTCGAGACCGAGTCCCAAAAACTGCGCCTCGGCCGGCAGCCACGCAATCAGCGCGACCATCAAAACCATCACCTTCAACGAATTCGGCATTCCTGTTCTCCACCGCGACCAAGCTGGATTTTCAGCAGAAAGCTGCCGTCGCGCGTTGATCAAGGTCAACAAAAAACCCAAAAGCCAAGACATCGACCTGCTCGAAAGGCGGCTGGCATGGCTATTTGCCGCAACCCGGATATTTATGGCGAACCTCTCGCCACCCGTAGACGGCAGGGCTGATGGAGCTGGGTATAGTGTTTGGACACAATAGCGGCGCCGGCAGGCGGGCCTACCGCAACACGGTCGGGCGCGTGGCGGCCGCGGCTGTGCTCGGCTTTCTGCTCGGCTGCGGCACTGGCTGTGCCGGTCGGTCGGGCGGCCCGCCGAGCGCGACCGATACCGACACGGTCAACGACCCCGGTGAGCCGGTCAATCGAGCGATCTTCAAGGCCAATCTCGCCGCCGATCATGCGGTCATGCGCCCGGTAGCGCAGGCCTATGTCGACCACGTGCCACAAGCTGTTCGCCAAGGCGTCGGCAACGTCGTGCAGAACCTCAAGGAGCCAGCGATTGCGGTCAACGACCTGCTGCAGGGACATATTGCGCAGGCATGGCAATCGATGCGGCGGCTGGCGGTCAACACTACCGTCGGCGCCGGCGGCATCGTCGATGTCGCAAAGAAGTGGGGGCTGGCGCCGCATAGCGCCGATTTCGGCCAGACGCTCGCCGTCTGGGGGGTCGGCGAGGGGCCCTTTATCGAATTGCCGCTGCTCGGCCCGTCAAATCCGCGCGATGCGCTGGGTACCGCGGTCGACCTGGCGCTGAACCCGCTGACCTTCGTCGGCGGGGCCCCCGCAACCTATGCGAGCGTCGCCGCTACGGGCGCCAATGTGGTCGACAGCCGCGCGCAACACCTCAAGGATCTCGACGAATTGGAGCGCAACTCGCTCGATTATTATGCCGAGCTGCGCAGCGTCTACCGGCAGCACCGGGACGCCGAGATCGCCGCGGCAAAAGCGCCGCAAAAGCCCCAACAGGGTCGCGTCGACATCACCTTCCCCGATGCCAAGCCGTGACCCTCCTCGGCTGGCGCGTGCCGGAGACGGCGAAGCTTCGGCGCAATTATCGCGGCAGGAGGCTGGTTCCCATCAGGAACTCGTCGATAGCGCGGGCGCATTGTCGGCCTTCGCGGATCGCCCAGACGACGAGCGATTGACCGCGGCGCATGTCCCCGGCGGCAAACAGCTTGGGGACGGAGGTGCGGTAGTCGACGGTATCCGCGCCGACGTTGCCGCGCGGGTCGAGGGCGACGCCGGATTGCTCGACCATCCCTTGCTTGTGCGGCCCCAGGAACCCCATCGCCAACAGGACAAGGTCAGCCTTCAGCAAGAAGGCGCTGTCGGGGATTTCCTGCATCACGAAGCGGCCGTCCGGGCTTTTGACCCACTCGACGCGCACGCATTCGAGGGCGGTGACTCGGCCGTCCGAGGTCCCTGAGCCTGATCCGGGGATCGCCCGCTTGGTCAATACCGACCAGTCGCGCTCGCAACCCTCCTCCTGCGAGGACGAGGTACGCAATTTCAATGGCCAATCGGGCCAAGTCAGCGCCTTGTTCTCGCGTTCGGGCGGCTTCGGCAGAATTTCGAGCTGGGTGATCGATGCCGCCCCGTGGCGGACAGAGGTGCCGATGCAATCCGATCCGGTGTCGCCGCCACCGATCACGACAACGTGCTTGCCGGCCGCCGTGATGGTTCCGTTGGGCGCGGCGCGCTGTTCGCTGTCGCCGGCATTGCGTTTGTTCTGCTGCGGCAGGAAGTCCATCGCGAAATGTATGCCGTCGAGCGCGCGTCCCGGCACTTCGAGATCGCGCGGCGCCTCGGCGCCGCCCGTCATTGCGACGGCGTCGAATTCCTCGGCCAGCGAGGCCATCGCCAGATCGACCCCGATTTCGACCTCGGTACGGAAGGCAACCCCCTCGGCCTGCATTTGCTCGACACGCCGGTCGATCAGCGACTTGTCCATCTTGAAATCGGGGATGCCGTAGCGCAGCAGGCCGCCGATCCGATCGCTCTTTTCGAACAGCGTGACGCTATGCCCCGCCCGCGCCAGTTGCTGAGCGCAGGCGAGCCCCGCCGGACCCGAGCCGATCACGGCAATCCGCTTGCCGGTCCGCCGCGGCGGAAGCACCGGCTCGATCCAGCCCTCCTGCCAGCCACGGTCGACGATCGCGCATTCGATGGTTTTGATCGTGACCGGGTTGTCATCGATGTTGAGGGTGCAGGATGCTTCGCAGGGCGCCGGGCAGACGCGGCCGGTGAATTCCGGAAAGTTATTCGTCGAATGCAGCGTCTTCAGCGCCGCCCGCCACTGGTCGCGATAGACCAAATTGTTCCAGTCGGGGATCAGATTGTTGACCGGGCAGCCGTCATGACAGAACGGGATGCCGCAATCCATGCAGCGCCCCGCCTGCTTGCGCGTCTCCGGTTCCGGCAATGGCTTGACGAACTCGTTCCAGCTGCGCCGACGAATATCCGGTTTTTCGTAGGGCCGGTCGCGGCGGTCGATTTCGAGAAAGCCGGTCGGCCTAGCCATGGGACGACGGGATCTGGACCAAAATCAATGTCATTCGGCGGCTTCCGTGCGGACGGTCTGGCGCTCGGCCTGCATTTCGAGCAGCGCGCGTCGATAGTCCTTCGGCATCACCTTGACGAAGCAACCGAGCGTGTTGTCCCAGTCGTCGAGCAGCATTCCCGCGCGGGCGCTGCCGGTCAGCAGGTGGTGGCGTTCCAGCAGGATGCGCAGCCGCGCTGCGTCGAAGCGCAACAAGTCGCCCATGCCGGCGTCCTCGACGCTGGGCGAACGCTGGTGCGGCCGATCGGGGTCCTCGCTCTCGCCCGGATCGGGGGCCGTGAGCGCTTCGAGACCAACCGTCGCAAGATTGCACAGGCTCGCGAACCGGCCTGTCGGGTCGTAGACATAAGCGATCCCGCCTGACATGCCGGCGGCAAAATTGCGCCCGGCGCCGCCGATCACGACGACAACCCCGCCGGTCATATATTCACAGCCATGATCTCCGGTGCCTTCGACGACCGCCACCGCGCCCGAGTTGCGCACCGCAAAACGCTCGCCGGCGACGCCCTCGAAATAGGCTTCGCCCGCGATTGCGCCGTAGAGCACGGTGTTGCCGATGATGATGTTTTCAGTCGGCTCGCGCGTGGCCTCGGGCGGCTGGCGAACGATCAGGCGGCCGCCCGACAACCCCTTGCCGACATAGTCGTTGGCGTCGCCGAACAGCTCGAGGGTTACGCCGCGCGCCAAGAACGCGCCAAAACTCCCCCCGGCATTGCCGCGGAAGCTCGCCCAGATCGTGTCTTGCGGCAAACCGGCATGGCCATAGCGCCGCGCCACCTCACCCGACAGCATGGCGCCGACGGTGCGATGGACGTTGCGGATCGGGCGCTCGATCCGTACCGGTTCGCGGCCCTCCAGTGCCGATTGCGCCGCCGCGATCAGCTCGTTGTCGAGCGCCTTGTCGAGATGATGCTCCTGCCGTTCGCAATTGTAGACCGCTACCCCCGGCTTGGGCGCTGCATAGTGAAGCAGACGCGAAAGATCGATGCCTTTGGCTTTCCAGTGTTCGATCGCCGAGACCATGTCGAGGCGGTCGGTGCGGCCGATCATGTCGCTGAATTTGCGGAAACCAAGCCGCGCCATCAACTCGCGCACTTCTTCGGCGACAAAGAAGAAATAGTTGATGATGTGCTCGGGTTGGCCGGTAAAGCGCTCGCGCAACACCGGATCCTGGGTGGCGATGCCGACCGGGCAGGTGTTGAGATGACATTTGCGCATCATGACGCAACCGGCGGCAATCAGCGGAGCCGTCGAGAAACCGAACTCGTCGGCGCCGATCAGCGCTGCCACCACAACGTCACGGCCGGTCCGCAAACCGCCATCGACCTGCACCGCGATGCGGCCGCGCAAGCCGTTCAGCACCAAGGTTTGCTGGGTCTCGGCGAGGCCGATTTCCCAGGGCGAGCCGGCATGGGTAAGCGAGGTCAAAGGGCTCGCGCCGGTGCCGCCTTCGAACCCGGCAATCGTCACATGGTCGGCGCGCGCCTTGCTCACACCGGCAGCAACCGTGCCGACCCCGACCTCGGAAACCAGCTTGACCGACACCGCGGCCCGCGGATTGGCGTTCTTTAGATCGTGGATCAGTTGCGCCAGATCCTCGATCGAATAGATGTCGTGGTGCGGCGGCGGCGAGATCAGCCCGACCCCCGGCGTCGAATGCCGCACCTTGGCGATCGCCTTGTCGACCTTGTGGCCGGGCAATTGTCCGCCTTCGCCGGGCTTCGCCCCTTGCGCCATCTTGATCTGCAGGACGTCGGCGTTGACCAGGTATTCGGTGGTGACGCCGAACCGGCCCGAGGCCACCTGCTTGATCGCCGAGCGCTTCGAATCGCCGTTTTCGAGCGGCCTGAACCGCTCGGCCTCCTCGCCGCCTTCGCCGGTATTGGATTTGCCGCCGATGCGGTTCATCGCAATCGCGAGGGTGGTGTGCGCCTCGCGGCTGATCGAACCAAAGCTCATCGCGCCGGTCGCAAAACGCTTGACGATCTCGGCCGCCGGCTCGACCTCGTCGAGCGGCGCCGGCTCCGGGGCGAAGTCGAATGTCATCAGCCCGCGGATCGTCAGCAACCGCTCGCTCTGATCGTTGATCGTCGCGGCGAAGGCCCGGTACTCGTCGAGCGAATTGCCCCGCACTGCGTGCTGCAACCGCGCCACCGATTGCGGCGTCCAAGCGTGATCCTCGCCGCGCAGGCGAAACCCGTAATCCCCGCCGACATCGAGCATCTCGTGATAGATCAGGTCGTCACCATAAGCGTGGCGATGGCGCGCGACCGCTTCCTGCGCGATCTCGCGCAACCCGATCCCCTCGATTGTCGTCGCGGTACCGGTGAAATATTTGTCGACAAAGCCGCTGGCGAGGCCGACCGCATCGAAGATCTGCGCACCGCAATACGACTGGTAGGTCGAAATGCCCATTTTGGACATGACCTTGAGGATGCCCTTGCCGAGCGCCTTCACATAATTTTTTTGCACCACATCGGCGGTGAGCGGCAGCCCGTTCTCGACCCGGATTTGCTCGATCGTCGCAAAGGCGAGATAGGGGTTGATCGCTTCGGCGCCATAGCCGGCGAGCGCGCAGAAATGGTGCACCTCGCGGGCCTCTCCGGTCTCGACGACGATCCCGGTCAGGGTGCGCAGGCCGCGCCGGATCAGGTGATGATGCACCGCCGAGGTCGCCAGCAATGCCGGGATTGGCACCCGCTCCACCGAGGTGGCGCGGTCCGACAGGATCAGGATGTTGTGACCGGCCTCGACGGCCTCAGTGGCCTCGCGGCACAGCCGGTCGAGCGCCGGCGCCATGCCATCGGCACCCTCCCGCGCCGGCCACGTGGCGTTCAGCGTATCGGTGCGGAATGCTGGAACCAGTGTCTCGATAGCATGGATCTTCTGCAGATCGCCGTCAGTCAGGATCGGCTGAGACACCTCAAGCCGATGATGCGTGCCGGCCTCGTGGCCCAACAAGTTCGGCCGCGGCCCGATCATCGAGACCAGCGACATGACCAGTTCCTCGCGGATCGGGTCGATCGGCGGATTGGTAACCTGCGCGAAGTTCTGCTTAAAGTAATTGTAGAGGAGTTTGGGCTTGGTCGACAGCGCGGCGATCGGGGTGTCGGTGCCCATCGAGCCGACCGGGTCGTCGGCATCGCGCGCCATCGGCTCCAGAAAGAACTGGATGTCTTCTTGGGTATAGCCGAACGCCTGCTGTTGATTGAGATGCGTCGCAGGATCGTTGGGCAGCGCCGACACCCCGAAGGCCTTTTCGGCATGCTCCCCCGATAATTCCGGCAACTCGGCAAGCTTGAACTGCGTCGCCTGCAGCCAAGCCTCATAAGGGTGCTCGGCGGCGAGTTTGCGCTTGATCTCCTCGTCGTCGACGATCCGCCCTTCTTCGAAGTCGATCAGCAGCATCTTGCCCGGCTGGAGCCGCCATTTGCGGGTGATTTTTTCCTCCGGTACCGGCAATACGCCTGCCTCCGAGGACATGATCACGTGGTCGTCATCGGTGATCACATAGCGCGCCGGCCTGAGCCCGTTGCGGTCGAGGGTGGCGCCGATCTGACGGCCATCGGTAAAGGCGATCGCCGCGGGTCCATCCCACGGCTCCATCAGCGCCGCGTGGTATTCGTAAAAAGCCCGCCGCTTCGGCTCCATCAGCGGGTTGCCGGCCCAGGCCTCGGGGATCAGCATCATCATCGCGTGGGCCAGCGAATAGCCGCCGCCGATGACCAGCAACTCCAGCGCGTTGTCGATACAGGCGGTGTCGGACTGGTTCGGGCCGATCAGCGGAACCATCTTGGCCAAATCGGCGCCCAGCAGTTCGGAGGTCATCGCCTGGCGGCGGGCGCGCATCCAATTGACATTGCCGCGGACGGTGTTGATCTCGCCGTTGTGGCACAAGAACCGATACGGATGGGCGAGCCGCCACGACGGGAAAGTGTTGGTCGAAAACCTCTGATGGACGAGCGCCAGCGCCGAGACCGTCAGCGGGTTGCGCAGATCCTCGTAAAAGCCGCCAACTTGCGGCGCCAGCAACAGCCCCTTGTAGACGACGGTGCGGGTCGAGAAGGACGGCATGTAAAGCTCGGGGAGACCGGGCATGCCGCGCTGCTTGGCCAATGCAACGACGCTGTTCAGCGCCTGTTTGCGGATCGTCAGGACCTTGCGTTCGAACGCATCGTGATCGGGAAGCGACGGATCGGCGGCGACGATTGCCTGACGGATCGCCGGCATCGTTTCGATCACCCGCTCGCCCAGCCCGGTGGTATCGGTCGGCACGACGCGCCAGCCGATCAGCGATTGCCCCTCGGCCTCGATGTAATGCTCGATGTGTCGGATGGCAAAATCGCGCGCCGCCTCGTCGCGCGGCAGAAAGCACATGGCGACCGCATAGCCGCCGGGCGACGGCAAAGAGTAACCCTGCGCGCTCGCCCAATCGCGCAGCAACGCGTCCGGCATCTGGATCAGACAGCCGGCGCCGTCGCCGACCAGCGGGTCGGCCCCGACCGCGCCGCGATGATCGAGATTGACCAGGATCTGCAGGCCGCGCTCGATGATAGCGTGCGATTTTCGTCCCCTTATGTTGGCGACGAAACCTACGCCGCACAGAGTCGTGCTCGTTGCGCGGATCGTACAGACCCTGTCTACCCGGCAATGCCATCGCGTATGCTCTTCACCTAGCGTTGTTTCACGAATTGCATCAGCGCTTCCGCGAGCGGAGGCGCAGAACTGATAATAGGCATGTCCCGCCGCGCAAATCGAGGCTTAATCTCGTCGAGCGGGCAAACCGGACCGCTGATCTTCTTACGCCGCAGCGCAGCCCTTTCGGCAAGCGGGGCGAAGGCGGTAGCGGATGCGATCCCGCGCCCGAGGTTGAGCTTCCCGTTGCCGCCTCTCGGTCGCGGCACATTGAAGGCGTGTGAGAACTGTCAAGATTTCACTATTGGAGGTCGTTACTGGCCGATTAATCGACAGAAGGAGAACATCATGATCAAGAGCTGTCTCTTGGTTCGCGCCGAAATGGCGGACAACGCCGATCGGGACCGGTTCGATCACTGGTATGCGACAGATCACCTGCCACTCGCGGTCAAAACCTTTGGGGCGCGGCGGGCCTGGCGGTGCTGGAGCCACACCGATCCGGCGGTCCATTATGCTTTTTATGAATTCGACGATACGAAGCAGGCGGAAACTGCGACCGCACCCGACAAGATTAAGCTGCTAATCGCCGATTTCGATCGCGTTTGGGGCGCCCGGGTTTCTCGCCGCCGCGAAATCCTCGAAATCGTCCAGGAAACGTCTGGATGACCTCTGCGCGCTATTTTACGCTAGAATTCCCGTGATCCTAAGGGCGAGCTTTTGAGAGGAGCGGGCATGTCGGCGGCGGCCTTTATCGAAGCGCGTGACTTTATGCTCGCTCATCGCGAGGAATACGAACGCGCCTATCGCGATTTCCGCTGGCCGGTGCTCGATCGGTTTAATTGGGCGCTCGATTATTTCGACCCGATGGCGCAGCGCAACGATCGCCCGGGTCTGTGGATCGTCGATGAAGGCGGGGGCGAAACCAAACTGTCCTTCGCCGAACTCGCCGAACGGTCGAGCCGGGTCGCCAATCATCTGCGGGCGCTCGGCGTGCGGCGCGGCGACCGCCTCTTGATGATGCTCGGCAATGTCGCGCCGTTATGGGAATGCATGCTGGCGGCGATGAAATTGGGCGCCGTGATCATCCCGGCGACAACCTTGTTGAACCGCGACGACCTGCTCGACCGCTTTGCTCGCGGCCGGGTCCGCCATGTCGTCGTGGGGGCCGACAACGCCTCCAAATTCGCCGACCTCGCTGGCGACTACACGAGGATCGCCGTCGGCGGGGCAGCCGCCGGCTGGCATAGCTGGGAGGCGGGTTACGACGCGCCGCCGGCGTTCGTACCGGACGGCGAGACCAGAGCGAGCGACCCGCTGTTGCTCTACTTCACCTCCGGCACGACGGCCAAGCCGAAGCTGGTCTTGCACAGCCACCAAAGCTATCCAGCCGGGCTGTTGACGGCAATGTATTGGCTCGGCGTACAGGCGGGCGATGTCCATCTCAACATCTCTTCAGCGGGCTGGGCCAAACACGCCTGGAGCTGCTTTTTCGCGCCGTGGAACGCGGTGGCAACGGTATTCATGCTGAACCAGCCCCGTTTCAGCGCTAAGGGCCTGCTCAATGCGATTTCGCGCTGCGGGGTGACGACGTTTTGCGCCCCGCCGACAGTCTGGCGCATGCTGATCCAGGAGGACCTGGCGGCGTGGAAGGTCAGCCTCAGGGAGGTCGTCGGCGCCGGAGAACCGCTCAATCCCGAAATCATCGAGCGGGTCAGGGCGGCGTGGGGCCTGACCATCCGCGACGGCTACGGCCAGACCGAAACGACATTGCAGATCGGCAACTTTCCGGGACAGCCCGTAAAGCCGGGAGCAATGGGACGGCCGGCGCCCGGCTATCGCGTCAAGCTGCTCGACACCGACGGCGCGGAGCAGCAGGAAGCGGAAATTTGCCTCGCGCTCGACCCGGCGCCGCTCGGTCTGATGCAGGGCTATCAGGGCGATGACGGGGCCATTCTGCCGCTGACCGGCGAGGCCTATCGCACCGGCGACATCGCGATGCGCGACGCTGACGGCTATTTCACCTACGTCGGCCGGGCCGACGACGTGTTCAAAGCCTCGGATTACCGGATCAGCCCGTTCGAGCTCGAAAGCGTCCTGATCGAGCACCCGGCGATCGCCGAAGCCGCGGTGGTGCCGTCCCCCGATCCGCTGCGCCTCGCAATCCCGAAAGCGTTCATCTCACTGGCGGGGAACCATCCGCCCGACCGAGACACAGCACTGTCGATCTTCCGCCACCTGCGCGCCCATCTAGCGCCTTACAAGCGCGTTCGTCGCCTCGAATTCGCGGATCTGCCGAAAACCATCTCCGGGAAGATTCGCCGGGTCGAGCTGCGCACCGCCGAAGCCGCCCGCGGGGGTGAAAACCGCCGCGCCGAGGTCGAATTCTGGGAAGAAGATTTCCCGGAGCTGAGGTGACAACGCCGGGTAGAGGGGGCCACGTAACCTCCGTTTCAGTGCTTTCGTTGGGCGGCCCCTCGCCACGCCTCTGCGCGGGTGGGGTGATTGCGGATTTTTGAGCCGAGCGGAGGCGGCTTTACGTCACCAGCATGAGCAGGCGCAGGCGCGGCGCGGCGGTGGATCGCGATGACCCAATGCGGCTGACGATGATGGCGTCGAGGCCGAGGGCGCGGCCATAACGATGCACGGCAAAGTTCAGCATCAGCACCAGCAGAAAGAAATAGGTCCACGGCCATTCGCCGGGCGCCCAGTACAGCCCGAGCCACAGATTGAGGATCTGCAATGCCCCGATCACACCCCACAACCGGACAAACAGCCCGAGGATCAAGGATACTCCGGTCAGGACTTCGGCAGCATAGACTATCGGCGCGAACAAATAAAAGTGGGGCAATACGATATTGTTGACGAAATCGGACTGCAACGGGACCGCGGCATACTTGCCCATCACCCCCATCCAATAGGCGAGCCCGGTCGCGCCGAACGGCTTATCCGGATGGTCTGTGTAATAAGGCGGCAGCTTCCATAGGCTCTGCTGCCACCACAACGCGCCGATGAAAAAGCGAGCGGCCCAGCCGAATAAATTCGTCGCGGTGCGCTGGGCGGGGATCGTGCGCCAGACGTAAGCGGCGATGATGACGCTGCCGATGATCAGCAGCCAAAAAACGACCGTCGTCCAGCCGGGCTGGGTCAGGAAACTGACGACATCGGAGATCGGGTTGGGTCTCATCACCGCCGTCCTTCGCAGGCAATCCGGGTCAGCGTAGCGCCGATCCGAAGACTCGCCCTGATCGTTCCCGACAGGCTGCCGGAAACCTTCGACACGCCACCAGCGCGGCGGCGATGATCTACCGGGATTTCGAGGATGCGCAAACCCGTGCGGGCCGCCCGCATCTGCATTTCCAGATTCCAGCCATATGTCATCTCGCGCATGCCCAGCCGCACCAATGCTTCGCGGCGGATCGCGCGAAACGGGCCCATGTCGGTGTAGGCGACGCCATAAAGCAGGCGCAGCGCAAAGCCGATGGCATACCCGGCGATGATCTGATGTGCGCTCATGCTGCCCCGTTCGCGGCGGCCGCGGGTGCGCGAGCCGATGACGAAATCGTACCCGCCCGCGAGCATCGGTGCGAGCAATGCCGGGATCACTTCCGGCCGATCGCTGCCGTCGCCGTCGAGAAACACCAGGATGTCGCAGTCGTCCGCGGCCTCGGCGCCGGCGCGGCACGCCCGGCCGTAGCCGCGGCGGCTCTCGGTGACGATCCGAGCCCCACCAGCACGGGCCCGCTCGACCGTGCGATCAGCGCTGCCGCTGTCGGCGACGATGAGCTGATCGACGACATCGCGGGGGACCGCTGCGAGAACCCCGCCGATCGCCTCCTCTTCGTTGAGGGTCGGGATGATCAGCGCGACTCGCGGCCGCGCCATGTCACAAGCTCCAGCGCAGTCCGCAACCGGCGCAGGCAGGCGAGGGCTTGTCGCTCAACAACGCGCTGCGGAATGCCTGGTAGCGCTCGCCGTTCCAGATCTCGCGAAGGCTTTGCTGGGTCGCGTCACCGAGCGTGAAGCCGTCATAGCCACGCATCGAAAACGGGGCGATGCAGCAAGGAATCGCGCGGCCATGGGCGGTGAAATACATCAATGTCCAGGGCCGCCGGCACAGGGACCAGGGTTGCCGGTTTTCCGCCTGCTTCAGGCTGGAGGAAGGATCGGTGGCGCCCGAGGCGTTGAAACTGATCCCGAGCTGCCGCGCCAATGCTTCGGCCTGGCGAACCAGCCGGCCCTCCTCGCCATCGTCACCTTCGAACAGGGCCGACTGCGCGCGCGCCAATCCTTGCCCTTCGGCAAAATAAACGAGCCGTTGGAGATAAACCTCGGGAATGCCGAGGTCGTGGGCCAAGCGTGACGAAATCGTCCAGCTGATCGATCGTCTCTTTGAGGCCGGTCAGCCACAGCGACAGCGCGTGGCTGAGCCGCGCCGATCTCCTGTTGCAATGCGCGGAAGGCGCGGATGTTGCGCACGATCCGGGCAAACATATCCCGCCCGCGCACCAGTTCGAACGCCTTGGGCTCGGCGGCATCGAGCGACAGGCGCAATTCGTCGAGCCCGGCCTCGATCAGCTCGCGCCCCTTGCGCTGGGTCAACAGGGTGCCGTTGGTGTTGAACAAGACATAGGTGCCGCGATCCTTCAGATAGCGGACCATGCGCGGCAGCGCGGGCACCATCATCGGTTCGCCGACCCCGTGCAGAACGACGCGGGCGATCTTCGGGAACTGGTCGACGATTTTGGTGAATAAATCCCAGCTCATGTCGCCGGGCGGCTCCAGCGCTTCGAAGGTGCGCGGGCAGGTCGTGCACAACAGATTGCAGCGGTTGGTGGTTTCGAGATAGAGGCAGACCGGCTCGATTTCGGCGATCGGGCCGCGCTCGTCGGCGATATGGTCGAAATAGCGTCTGCGGATCGGGGGCGGGCGTGGTGCTAAAAGGGTGTCGGACATGCTCAACAACTCCGGGCTGTGGCTTGCCGACGACGCCAGATATCGACCATCGCCAGGACGGTAAACGGCACGTAAATCGCCGCTTCTATCGGCAGCCGGTAACCTTCTCGCGCGAGGGGCGACCCGACTTGAACGAGGTAGAGCAAAAGGGTCGCGTTGGTCAACCACAGCAGCGATAAATAGGGGGCGAAACAGACAAAGATAATCAGCCAAGCAAAATACCAAGGATAGTGGGGCGACAGCAGAAACATGAATGTGCTCGCCAATAACGCGGCGCCGGCGAGAAGGTCGGCGCGAGGATCGTGGGCAAAGGCTATGGCGGCGGCGAGCGCAGTGAGAATTGTCGCGGCGCCGGCGATATAAAAGAGCGTCGGCAGCCCAGTGAATGGCGGGAAGGTCTGCAACGCATTCCATAAAAAGAAGCCCGTACCGTTCGCCGTAAAGCCTTCCTCTCTGGCATATCCCGGCAAGAAGCCCAAGACCTCCCAGCCGGCGCCGATAAAGGGCAGATAGCCGAGGATCAACGCAGCCACAAAGGCGATCGGCATCCGCGGCCACTCCCAACGACGGTACACAGCCGGCAGCAGTATCGCCGGGTAGAGTTTTACCAGGGTGGCGCCGGCGAGCGCGAGCCCGGCGAACCATGCCCGGTCTTGTCGCCGGGCCCACAAGGCCAGCACGACAAAGGCGATCAGAGCGGCGTCGATATGGCCGCTGCCGGCAAATTCCCAGATCGGCAGCGGGTGCCAAGCGTAAACGAGGATGTGCCCAGACGGCAGGCCGGCGGCCTTCAGCAACCGCAACAGAGCGGCGATGGTAATGGCTTCGAAGAAGACCATCGCCGCTTTCATCGCGACCAGCGACTGGCTGATCCGGGTAACGACGAAGAAAATCGCCTCCGCCACCGGGGGATAGATCGTCGGCGCGTAAGTGCTGCGGTTGATGCGCGGGAAGATCTGCGAGTCGCGCAACCGGTCAAGGTGCGGGTCGACCGGGATGTACCGATAGGGGTTGATGCCGGCACCCTCAACCCGCCCATCCCAGACATAGCGATAGATGTCATTCGAAAGATAGGGTGGCGCACAAAGGACTAGCAGGCGCGACAGCGCGGCCACCGCAAGGATCACCACCAGCGCCCGCCAGGACGTCCGCCGATTCCAGACGAGCCCGACCGACAGCAGATAGACGGCGGCTTGTACCAAAGCGACCATGACAAAGCCGTCGATGTCGTCGCGCTTTTGCTGATAAAGGCCGACCGCGGTGAGGCCGAGAAGTGCTGCCGCGCAAGCCAGCAACGATAGCAGGCGGCACCCGGTCACAGTCGCCGACCGCCGATCCCGGCTATCGGCGAGCCAAGACCAATCCGCCGGTCCCCGCCAGTGCCGAGCAGGTGCCGCAGAAATCGGGCGGTATGCGGCGCCTCGAACCGCGTTCGCTGATTTTCTTCGATGGGACTGCCGAGCAGCTCTTCAGTCAGACGGCGCAGCGACGCCAAATCGTCGACGTCGTACCACATCGGCAGGACCGCAGTGTCGAGGCCGATTTCGTGAGCCCGTTCGAGGGTTTGCGCCAAGACTTGTTCGGTGCTCCAGGCGATATCCTCGAACAGACGGGCATGCGGGCTTTTCAGGCCGATGCAATAGTAGCCGCCATCCTCGGCCGGGCCGAGCACGACCCGATCTCCCGGCGCCAGCAATGTCTGAGCAGCCTCGATCAAGACCGAGGTCGGCAAGGTCGGGCTGTCCGAGTTGACAAGACAGACCGACCCGTAACCGGCGGCGAGCAAATCTTCGGCCGCATCGGCGAGACTGTAGCCGAGGCCGACCCGCCGCGACGGCAACAGCCGGATCGCGCTCCGGCAGCAAAGCGCGAAACACCGGCTCGGATTCTGGTGGCGAATATGCAACATGGCCGTGGATCGGGGCCGATTGCGCCGCAGCCATGATGTTGTCGGCGGTGTCGCGGATAAAACAACTGCTCAAAGCCGCCGCCTCCGTCTCCGATAAGGGCGGAGCCAGCCGCGTCTTGGCGTCGCCGATCCGTGGCGCCTTGGCCATCATAGCCACGGCGCAGAATTTGCCGAGATCGGTTCTCGGCAGGCCTTCGCTCATCGCGGCGGGCCGGCAATGCTGCGCCAAGCCCGCGCCGCGGCGGCGATCACCGCCAAGGAAGCCTTGGCCCCGTCGGCTTCGCCCTTTTCGAAATCGCCTGCGACCACGGCCATCCGGTTCGTCACATGCGCGAAGCACAGAACCGGCTTCCCGCGCGCCCGGGCGAAAGCGTAGAGCGCCGCCGCTTCCATCTCGACAGCCAGGATATTTTGGGCACGGCACCTTTCGATCGCGCCGGAGGTCTCGCGAAATGGCGCATCAGTCGTCCACGAGGCGCCGCGGTAGACCGGTTCGGCCAGGTCCGAAAGGACGCCGAAAGCGCTGCCGGCCAGCGCGGCGTCCACCTCGGCAAATTCTGCCGGCGGCAAGTAATGGTAGCTCGTACCTTCATCGCGAAGGGCGCGATCGATCAGCACGAAATAGGGGGTTGGCCCGCGGGCGACGATCTGACCGGCCGAGGTCATGCTGATCAGCAGGCAGCAGCCGGAGACGAAGAGCTGTTCCGCGAGCAGCACCGCAAACGGGGCGCCGACCGCACAGCCGATAATGCCGAAACGCTCGGGGCCGTAGTCGAACTCGTAGAGATCGGTGTGGTAGCACGCCCAGCCTGGGGAACGCCGCGCCTCCCCGGCTCGGCGCAGCCCGCGCAGAATGTCACCGTCGGGGTCGAGGATGCAGATTTCAGGGACATCCGCGGCCGCCAGCCCCTTCTGGCGCCGCGCCTCGCGCAACAGGTTGGCCGGCTCGAAGACCGATGCCGCCGCAAAATCCTTGCCCGCCAGTATCGGCGGCACGGACGCGCGGCCGGCGTCGTTCATGTTTCCCTTGCTGGCCACAGTATCGGGACCGGTCAAGACCGCAGGATTTGCAGGGGCGATGGGCGAGGGTCCACGGACGCGCATGGTCGCAGAAATAGCGGGTATAACCTTAGCCACAGAGTTCAATTTCCTGTGAGAGGAAACCGCCATGTCGCTGAGCCGCGAGTTCGCCGCGTTCGTCGCCAACCTCAAATACCAGGACCTGCCGCCCGCGGTGATCGACCGGGCCAAGGGCGTCACCTTGGAGGCATTGTCCTCGGCGCTCGTCGCGCACGACATGCCGGCCAGCAAACAGGCGCTGGGGCTGATGCAGGCGGAGGAAGCGGGCGGCGGCGGGGTTGCGAGCGTGCTGTGCAACGGCGCAAAACTCACCAAGGCCGGGGCCGCGTTTGTCAACACCGAGACGATCTTCGCCGGCGGCAAGTGGGACACTTTCCGCATGCTGACCCACCCCGGCACGGCGATCCTGCCGGCGGCTCTGGTGGCGGCGGAGGTGACCGGCGCTTCGGGCGAGGCGTTTCTGACCGCGGTCGCCGCCGGTTACGAGGTCATGGAGCGAATGGCCGCCGAGTTCATCCCGACGGTGATGTCGCGCGGCTTTCACGCCGGTCCGGTATTCGGCATCTTCGGCGCCGCGATCGCCGCTGCCAAGCTTGGCGGTCTCGACGAGAACCAGATCAACGGCGCGATCGCCCAATGCGTCAATCTCGCCGCCGGCAATCTCGAAGGCGCGCGCAGCGGGGGCCGCTCATTGCGCGAGGGCGGCGCGGTGCGCAATGCGCTGCTGGCGGTCGCATTGGCCAAGCACGGGACGCCGGGCGGCGAGACCACATTGGAAGGCGAGGCCGGCTTTTACCATGCCTATGCCGGCAACAATCGCGGCGAGCTGCGCTACAGCTTTACCGGCGACAACCGCGCCGACATGGCCAAGATTACCCAAGGCCTCGGCCGCGACTGGATCTTTCTCGAAACCCTGTACCGGATCTATTCGACCGCCGGCTACAACATCGCCCATATCGACGTGACCGCGAAACTGTGCGAGGAGCACGACATCCGTCACCAGGACATCGACCATATCGAGGCCTTGGTCAACTGGCTGGAGACCGAATATCCGAGCCCGGCCTTTCCGAGCCGCGGCATCGACAACCCGCCGCAAATCGGCAGCACCCAGTATTTCACCGCCTATGGCGCCGTCGCGCGCGGCTATCCGCTGTTGCGCGGCGACCGGCCGGCCCCCGGCGAGAGCGACCCGCCGGCGGTGCTCGAGCTGATGCACCGCGTAGCTCTGATCCCGACGGTGCGCCGCACCCTGTTCGGCCCGCGCATCACCGTGTTCTTGAAGGACGGCCCCAGTTTCACCAAAGAAGGCACCGGCCGCGAATTCATCTGGGACTTCGAGGAAGAAGCCCGGCGCATCCGCCCGGTCGCCCCCGGCCTTGCCATCTCCGAAGCGCAATTCGCGGAATTGATCGACACCTGCCGCCACCTCGACCGCGCCGAGCACGCCGCGCAAAAGCTGATCGCGTTGACCATCCCCGCCTGACGCCCTTACTCGCCGCGGTCACGGCTTGCGGAACGGGCTGACGATCGGCCGAGCTTCCGCATCGCCGCGGGCGAGCGGCGCCAGCCCGTAGAAATCCTCGATCGTCCGCAGGACGGAAAAATGGTCGATCCGGTCCTCGTATCGGCCCGGCGCGACCCCCTGCCCCGCCATCACCGTCGGTATCAGGTTGATGTAGCGCTTGGCGACGCGCGCGCCCGTGGCGTCGGTGACCGGGGTATAATCGTCCTCGTCTTCATCCCAGGTGATGATCAGCAGGCTGTTGTGCGTCATCGCCCAGTGGCGGTAGGGCTCGATGTGGGCGCGCAGCCAGGCGTCCATCGCGAGACCGTAATTGGTCCCGGATGGAGCGGCCGATGATCCGTGCGCATCGTTGATCTGATTGGGTACGACGAAGGCGACCGTCGGCAACCGGGCAAAACCCGCTTCGTCGGCGGGAAAGGCGGTAAACGGCAGATTTACCGTGGAGGGCAGCTGGTTGCGGCCGATGGCGGCGTCGCTCGCCGCCTGCCAATTGACCCATGGATTGTGCTTGCGCTGATAGTCGATGCCGCTTCCCGCTGGGCCGGTGTGCGAGATGCCGGTGAAGCCGGGATAAGGGAGATCCTCGGCATATCCGGCAAAGCTGTGGCCGGCGCGGATCAGCGCCGCCCCGAGATTGGGCGTGTCGAGAGGAGTGTCGGCCGGCGGGTCGTCGGTGCCGACCTGGGTATGACCGCCGACGATCGGGTTGGAGCCGTCGGGATTGCGTTTTGCCTGCGACCCGGTGCCTTGCGCGTCGCCCGAGAACAGCGCCAGGTAATTGGGCTGCGAGGGGTGGTCGATGGCGTGCGAATTGGTGAAGTTCGCGTTGTCGCGCATCAGACCGGTCAAATAGGTCAGTTCCGGGACGAGATTGCGCGGCGAGAGATTTTCTTCGATGACGATGACCACATGGTCCGGCGTCCATACCGCGGCCACAGCCGGCCATGCGGCGAACAGGACGAGCGCGCCCAACCCGCCGGCGATGGCGCGCCATGCTTGCCGGCAAAGTTCCATCCGGCTACAACCCTTCATTGAGAAGCGAAAAAAGCTGGCTGCTTCTGCAGCAAATCAGCAGCGCGAAATCGTGCTCTGGTTGTAACCCCGCCTGACACAGCCGTCCCACCAGATTGCCCAAATCTCGGCAACGGCCACCCGCCCGCTTTGCGGCTTTTGCTGTTATTATGCAGCGAAATATCAGCTGTCCTTCGCTTCGTCCCGGATACAACCTTGCCGCCTATTATCCGGCCGCATCGATGGCAAAAGCATATGATGAGGATCATGGCAATTTTGACAGTCGCCGGTTCTGCTGAGAGGCAGCATTATCGCCCCTTCGCGCATCTTTACTTGATAATCCGGTCGTTGCCACTTACTAACCCACCAAAATACACGAGGGAGGATCAAGGTCATGAGCGGTGTGACGGACCAACGAGAGGTGGCTGCCTGGTGCGGCGCCGTCCGATTTATCGCTACTAGTCAACCGAAAGGCGTGTATTGGTGTCATTGTGAAAGCTGCCGTAAGCATAGCGGCGCACCCGCATCGGTTTTTGTCGCGTTCGAACGAACGGCATATAGGGTCACGCGGGGCGAGATAACGAAATTCAATTCGACGCCGGGGCGAACCCGGCGCGGGTTCTGTGGCCGGTGCGGATCAACACTGACCTGCGAAAGCGCGAGCTTGCCGACTGAAACACATTTCGATATCGGCGCGTTTGATCGCGCGGCCGAGCTTAAGCCCACACGGCACGTATTTCGTGACGAACACCTGCCGTGGTTCCACATAGCGGCGTGAGCGCGCGATCTGCAAACAGGTCGCGGGCTCGCAATTCCGACGCCGGGAATTTGCTATTTAGATTTGCGAGCCAGGTGTAGGGCGGAACAGCGCAGCGCTATTCCGCCTCCACCAGTCCCGCCCGGGGCCCTTGCCCGGACTGTCGTAGCGTCGACGAGTGAGCAGCAAATGCGAAGGGCTCGCGGGTGAAAGGTCAACGCCGCGGCGATAAAGATCGTCGAAGAAGACACGGCGCCGGTAAACAAGGCGGAAGGCGCTGCGCTGTTGAGCCTACAGTGGCTGGATTGCGTTTTGACTCCGACCCGGTGCCTTGCGTATCGTCGGAGAACAGCGCCAGGTAATTGGGCTGCGAGGGGTGGTCGATGGCGTGCGAATTGGTGAAGTTCGCATTGTCGCGCATCAGACCGGTCAAATAGGTCAGTTCCGGGACGAGATTGCGCGGCGAGAGATTTTCTTCGATGACGATGACCACATGATCCGGCGTCCATACCGCGGCAGTCGCAGGCATGCGGCGACTAGGACGAGCGCGCCCAACCCGGCGGCGATGGCGCATGCTTGGCGGCAAAGTTCCACCTGTTCCCGAAACGGTGCCCAATGGGTCGATGAGGCATCCGCGCAACCTTTCATTGAGGAGATGAAAACAGCTGGCTGCTCCTGCAGCAAATCAGCAGCAAAAGACCTGTTTTGGTTGCAGTCTGCGCCAAACCCTAGCCGCTACACCCACCACAGCGTGCTCATCCGCCACAATGTTCCGACGCCCCATTGCTTACGATAATTGCAACCATCCTGTTCTGCGCCTCTGCCTTTTCATCGGCAGTGGATGTAAATGGTAGGTGCTCACCGGTCCAGTGCAATTGCACCCGG
Organism: uncultured Alphaproteobacteria bacterium; assembly: GCA_963785565.1. GTDB lineage: Bacteria > Pseudomonadota > Alphaproteobacteria > ATCC43930 > CGMCC-115725 > AP-15. The sequence goes on from CAWAVV010000011.1 coordinate 222,191, forward strand.
TTCTCCGGCACCTTGTTGGCATAGACAAGAGCCTCGAATACCGCTTCGGCGCGTCGTTGGGATAGGTGCGCATTAAAATCCGCAGAGCCAACCGAATCCGTCTTGCCAACGATCGTGGCGACGAAGATTGGGGTGCTTTGCAGCAATGCGGCCACGTCGCGTATGTGGTTTCGGTCTTCGGGCGTCAACGCGTGACTGCTCGTGGAAAAATAAACAAAATGGGTCGTACACGTCGGTGGCGGATTCTGCGTCTGCTGTGCTGTCGCAGCATGAGCTGCAAAAAGGCCCATAACCGCCGCAGCTGCAAGGCTCTTCGTTACTATGCTTCTTGACATTGGCTCCCCCCTTTTCGGATTTGACCGGGATGGCCCATATAGCCGTCGATCCCCAGCCTTCTTGTCTAACCGTAGCCTTCGCCCAAGGCTCTTTCCAGCGATTTTGTTGGCGAGCGCCCCGCCGACGCCTTTACTTGGTGCAGCGATGGACGGAGTGTCGCGCCTTCTGGTCCGTGACGCTGGATTTCGACACACCTCTCCCACCGGAAGACGAGCAGGTCAGCCGAGCGGGCATCCTCGACATCGGGCCGGCGTCGATCGACGGCATCCCGGCTTTCGCGCACCAGGCCAGGAAATCCCGCATTGGTTGCAGCCCCCGCCTGATCCGCAGCCGTCCGACCGGATGCCCAAATCCCGGCAATGGCCACCCGCCCGCTTCGCTGCTTTTGCTGTTATTTGCAGCGAAATATCAGCGATCGTTGGTTTCGTCCCGGTCAACCCTGCCGCCCATTACCTGGTCAGACCGAGGCAAAGGCATATCATGCGATCATGGCAATTTTGTCGTCGCCAGTTATGCCGGCAAGGCGCATTAGCGCCCATTCGGCCGTTGAGCGAAAAAATCTGCACCGTCAGCGCTCATCCGCGCTCGACATAGCGTGACGCCGGAGACGCGGCGAATTTAGCCTCGATCATTGCTATAAATGCTGGTGCAATTTTTTTCCCAAGACTGCCTAGCCCTTCGACAGAGCTCCGTAAGGAGTCGTCCAGTACTATCCACTCCCCTTGCCAGTGCTCGTTAAAGCACATCTTCTCTGTTTGTAGGAATGGGAGCGCCCGCAGGATCATCCAAGCAATTTCGGTAAATCGGTTCATGTATATTGCAAATCCATCGTCGTCCATCCGCGGACCGACTGCGAATTCCTTTTTGTCTTGTATCCATGCGTATAGCTCACGCATGGTGCTCAGTCGAGCACCATGCACCTGCATATTGAATACCCTGTTCCAGCGCTTTAAAGCCTCGATATGCTCGGCGTCAAGCCCTGAGTTTTTGCCAATCATCCGCTCGAAAATGAGCCTTTCTTCATCCTGACGGTGATACAAGACAGCTTTGTGGTCTTTTTCACCCCATGAGGCCGAGGCTGGTGGCTCCTTGAGGCCATAGAGGGCGGGAAAGGACGAAATACCCTCCACTACGGCGCCGAGGAAAATTGCCTGATCCTTGAGGTTACGCTGTAACGCGTATCCGTCGAGAGGATAACCATTCACTGACAAAACCTCGGCGGCCCGCATACCTCGGAAATGAGTGACAAATTCTACAAGACATGGACCATAATACGAATGTCCCGGCCAGCCGGTCTTGTAGTGGCCGGCAGCTGCTGAGCGAAGCGTCACAGCGAAAAAATCCATAAAACTATCGGCAAGGACGCGGTGGCCGTGGAACTTATCTACGAAGTAGGCTCCACAAATTTGCTCTTGCTTCATTGTGGAAGGTAATATACGTCCACCCACCACGCCGTTATAGGTAAAATGGTCTTCGAGGTTTCTCTGCCATTGCGCAACGTTCGTGCCCATTATCATTCTTTCGTCAAAAATCCCCGACGGTACAATAACTACTGAATTAAATTACGATCGGCTCGATCTCTTTGGGCGTCATCGGCCGGCGATCGCAGAGTTGCGTCGTGCGTTTCGAGGTATGGTTTGCAATGGCAGCGGCTTTTCAAGGGTGCAACGGTTGATGAGATAGGTTATGATCCCGTTCGTTCAAGCCCAACAACAAGCAGCGGGGACGGCGTCGGGTTATGAACCTCCACGCAATTCGATCGCGTCGTGCGCAGTATGTGGCCACCCTCGGGGCTCGATCGCGAGCTACTTGCCGCATTCCACGCGCGGAATCTTCATCACCAGAGCGATCAAGAACGGCGCCCGGCTCGAGATTAGCGGAAAGCCGCTGGATACCACAATTTGGAGAAGGCCGCAGCTTTTTGCGGCCTATTAGTGAGGTTAGACCTTGCCGTGATTGACTGGAACGCGGTTCTTCCCAGGGAATGGTCGAGGATCCTTCCTTGGATCGGGGTTTCCGCAGCTGCTCTGATAGGGGCAGGCTGGGCGTTATTTTCATTCGGCTACTCGCGCGGGAAGGATGTCGCACAAGATCAGTTGGCCTATTACGAAAACACCACTGCGGCCAAGTTGCCAGAAGTCGGGGCGAATTTGCTGAAGATTTCTAACGATTTGCGTGATGGATTGCGCGTATATGAAGAAAATAAGACTCTTCGTACCAAAGTGAGATCATATCAAGATCAGATAGCCGAGGCCACAAAACATAGCGCCACGCTAGATGTTATAATCACTGATCTTCGTAAAAAAACAGCAGAGGATACGATGAAGCAGGGAGAACTACGGGACCAAATACATGCGTTAACTGGAGATCTCACGAACGTTTTATCTGAGTAAATCGACAGCTGAAATGCTTATAAATGGCATAAGCGTAGGATTTTTGGCGATTATGGATCAGATAGGGTCATAATTATTTTTGACAATAGGGAATACCAAGATGGTCCAGGATATAGATTTATTATCAGTGATGATAACAGAAAATGCTTACTCACCATATTGTCGTTTGACTCTCCATCATTTGCAGAGAAGGTGAAGTTTCAATTTTCTTGTGCTCCGAAATAAAAACTAACGTCTGTCCGGACGGCTCGCCTCGGACCCAAAAGGCTGTGATGACCGAGAGGACGCAGCCCGGTCGGGGACGGCACTGCCGCTGCCGAGCTGATCGCCAACGGGCTGGTTCATGAAGAACCTGCCCTCGCCGCACGGTGGGCATCGACAATGCGGAGGAGATGATTTGCCAACATAATGATCTCGGCCGCCTCATCGGGATCATCCAAGGCGACGTGCCGGTGGGATTGAGGGTTTTTGTAGGAGCCGATTGCGCGCCAGCAAAAAGTTCCATCCTCGCGACCTGCTCCCCACCCTCGGCGTTGGCGTCGGTTAAAGGCCCAGCATTTGGCGACGGTGAGAACGCTGCTCGCATCAACTTCACCCCCAACAGGCTGTCTGACATCTCCCCTGCTTCACGTACTGCCACCTCGACCGCTTTCATTGCCTCGAAAACTGCCGTGTCGTATTTCCCTTGATGATAGAGCGACCACACATCCTCACGGATGCTCGCATGCAGTGTTTCTTTGGGGATGCGCCGGGCGGAAAACATTTCGCGCGTCAGGTTCGGCTGCTATCTCCTTTGCCCGGCGGCTCCATCCGGATCGCGTTTGGCGATTGCCACGAGGGATGCTCGATCAGGAGCCCCGCTCCTTCCAACCAAGCCCATGCTTCCCGGATTGCCTGTGCAGCTCGGTCACCGTCCTTTATCGGGTACTGGCTAGGTAGGACGGGGCCACTGTCGATGACGGCCGCACGTGGTACAAAACTATGTGCGGTCAGAGGGTCATGCTGCAGTGGCGGCCAGGTAGCTAAAGCAGGCAGCATCCGCAGGCCCAGCTCGTCCGGTTCCAGGGCGCAAAGAACGTCAGCCTCGGGTATCAGCTCGATCAGTGAAACCATAGGACGATTTTACCGCAGATTAAATATCAGATAAAGGACATTATTCACACATGATCTCCACCGAAACGCGAGCTGTGTCGCTGAGGTCCGCCGCGGGCGCTGGCGGCGGGGGAAGGGTCGGTCTAGAGTCCGCCTCCGGCGTTAGGAGGAGGGGTCGCATGTATGATCTGGTGATCCGCGGGGCGACGGTGGTCGACGGGCTCGGGCATGAGCCGCGGCGGGCCGATGTCGCGGTCGAGAACGGGCGGATCGCCGGGATCGGCGAGGTCGGCCGCACCGCCGAGCGGGTCGTCGACGCCGGCGGGCTGACCCTGATGCCGGGCATCATCGACATCCACACCCATTACGACGCGCAGGTGACCTGGGACCCGACCTTGTCGCCGTCGCCCTCGCTCGGCGTCACCACCGCGGTCATGGGGAATTGCGGCTTTGGCATCGTCCCGAGCCCGCCCGATCTGCGCGATCTGATCATGCGCAACCTCGCGGTCGTCGAGGGCATGGACATCGAAGCATTGCGCGCCGGCATCAATTGGGAATTCGAGAGCTTTGCCGAATATCTGGCTGCGGTCCGGCGGCGCGCGCCTTATGCCAACCTCGCGGTGTTTGTCGGCCATTCGGCGGTGCGCACCGCGGTCATGGGCGAGGACGCCTCGGTCCGCAAACAGCCGACCTCCGGCCGAACTCGGCGAGATGAAGCGGCTGGTGGCCGAGGCGATGAGCCAGGGGGCGGTCGGGCTCGGCGCCTCCTATTCGCTGAACCATTCCGGCTGGGGCGGCGTGCCGATGCCGTCGACGATCAGCGAATTGGGCGAATTCGACGCGCTGGTCGGCGCGATGGGCGCGCGGGGCAAGGGCGTGGTCGAGATCTCCTCCGGGCAGCATAGCGTCGCCGAGATGGAGGAGATCGCCGGGCGCCACGGAAGACGCATCTTCATGGGCACGGCATTGGCGCTCTACAACGAGCAATACCCGCGCCGCGCGATCGAGATGTTCGACGCCTGCTCGGCCGCACAGGCGCGCGGCAACGGCGTGCACATCCAGCTGACCTGCCAGCCATTGTCGTTCGATTTCACCCTGGCGAGCGCCTATCCCTTTTACAGCCACGAAGCCTTCGAGCCGATCAAGGCGTTCTCGCCCGAGCAGCTCAAGGCGGTGTTCCGCGATCCCGGCTTCCGCGAGCGGTTCCGGCAGAATTTGGCGCAGCCGCGGCCGGGAACGGTGTTCCAGGGCAATTGGAACCGGGTCGTCGTCGCGGCGCCGGTAATGCGCAAGAATGCCGGGCTCGCCAACCGCAACATCGCCGACATCGCCCGCGAGCGAGGCGGCGACCCGCTCGACGTGATGCTCGATCTCGGCCTCGAAGAGGATCTGCAGACCGCGTTTCTCGGCCTGTTCTTCAATGCCGTCGACGAGGGTGTGGCCGAATTGCTGAAGCATCCGGCCGGGGTCGTGGCGTTGTCCGATGCCGGCGCGCATCTGATGTATCTGTGCGACGCCGGGTTCGGGCTTTACCTGCTCGGGCATTGGGTGCGCGAGCGCGGGCTGTTCGACCTGCCCGAGGGCGTGCGCCGGCTGACCAGCCATCAGGCCGGGCTTTACGGCATTCCCGATCGCGGCCGGATCGAGACCGGCGCCTTTGCCGACCTGTTGCTGTTCGACCCGGACAATGTCGGGGTGTCGCCGGCGCGCCGCATCAACGATTTGCCGGGCGGCGGCCCGCGCACGATCCGCGACCCGAAGGGGGTCCACGGCGTCTTTGTCAACGGCATCGAGGTGTTCGACGGCAAAGACTATCGCCCGATCGCCAAGGGGCCGGGGCAGGTGCTCGACCGCTTTCTGCCGAGCGGGCCGGGTCTGGTCCGCAGCGCGGCAGAGTAACGCGACTTTTCGGAGATGTTTCCGTAGGGCGCGGCGCAATCAGCGCCGTTTCCGCCAAGTTGGTGTCATGGTGAGCGAGGCGAAGCAATCTCAGGCCACGGCGCTGGTCGGGTCGGGATTGCTTCGTCGCGCGCGGGCGCTCCTCGCAATGACAGTGCCCCTGTTTGAAAGAAACCTAGACAGATGGTTCCCGGTTTTTCTTCCTCGTCGCCCCCGCGGAAGCGGGGGTCCAGGTGCCGTTGGTACGGTGTTAGCTGCCCCCTGTTCAAGCCAGGGGCAGGCTCTGGGTGCCCGCTTTCGCGGGCATGACGAAAAAGGAGGGCGGGAACCAAGCGTCAAATTCGTACCACTAGGCGCGGCGCTGGCGCTCGACCTGCATGTTGGCGAGAAACGGCACCAGCGGGTGGCCGCCCATCGCAACGATCGCGCGCGTGTCCAATGCGACGAGCGCCTCGCGCTGCGGCGGGGGCAGGCGGAAGCGATCGGCGTAGGCGCCGGGATCGGCGAGGAAGGCGGCGCGGCTGGCCTCGTCATGGGCGAGGCCTTGGAGCGCCACGGTCAGCTCGACGAGGTCGGGCCTGATCGACGGGTAATGCGGATCGGGCGGAGTTTCCGGCGGGCTGAACCAGCCGAGCGAGGCGTAATTGTGATGCCAGCTCGGCTCCAGCGAGACGATGTCGGGTTTGCGCTCGCCGAGTGCGCCGGCGGCGCAGGCCCAGCAGCGCAATTCGACATTGCCCGAGGCGTCGAGCTCGGCCGCATCATAGCCGATCAATGATTTTAGGTGGCCGGCGGCGAGCCGGTCGAGCGCCTTTCTGTCCCAGGCGAGATCGGGCTCGGCATAGCGCTCGGTGCCCGGGTAATGCGACATGCCGCCGCTCGCCAGCACCGCCGTCTTCAGCCCCATCGCCGTGACAATCCGCGCCAAGGCCTGGCCAAAGGCATAGCAGCGCTCCATCGTCGGCTGCGGCGGCAGATAGGCGTTGACGTAGATCGGCAGGACCGGGTCGCTGACATCGAGATGGGTCAGCGGGATGCCGAGCGCGTAGTCGATCTTGGCGACGCTGGTGAAGGCCGGGTCGAAACCCTGGGCATACATCCGGCGCACGATCTCGAAGCCGATCTCGCCCGGCACCCGCCAATCGAACTGATGGCCGGCGAAGGAGCCCTTGGCTTCGCCGCCGACATGGATCGTGAAGGGCGGGGCGGCGGTATGAAAGAACTGCTCGGCATGGTCGTTGGCGAAGATGACCCACAGATCGGGGCGCAATGCCCGGAGCTTGGCGCCGATCTCGGCAGCTGCCTGTTTGACCCGCGCGACCGTGCCGCGGTCCTCGGTTTCGGGCATCGTAAAGAATTGCGGGGCATGGGGCAGCATCGCCCCGCCAATCACGCTTGACATCGCCGCCCTTTCTCCGGATCGATCGCCGATCGATAATATCGCCGCTCATGCCAGTCTCGCGAGCGCCAAAATGCCGCCCGAGGAAACGCCCCAGATGCCGCCAGCCGACGACGATCCGCCGAGCGATCGGGTCAGCGCCGACCTCCCCGCAGGCTCAGCCGCCGATGCTGCGCCGGGTGCGCCGCCGAGCGTCGCAAGCGAGTCCGAAGGGCGAAGCGAAGCCTCGCCCGGTGACCCGCTGCGCCGTCGCCGGCGGCGCCGGCGGCGACGCCCGCCCCTTGACGCCGGCCCCGCGGCGGGCAAAGACCCTGCCGCGATATCGGCCGATCAGGCGCCGTCGGGCGCGAATGCCGCCGTCGTCGATCCGGGGGTCGGCGACGGCGGCGCCGAGGCAGGCCCGACGCCGGGTGCGGGGGCACTATACGGCCGGCGATCGCCCGCACCGCCGGCGGCGTCGCCGGCGCCGGCCGCCGCCTGTTGGTTTGGGATCCGCGCTGCCGCCGGCCGATCGCGGTGCGGCGACGCAGAACGCCACAGGTGACGGCTCTCAGCTGGACAGCGCCGCGAGCGGCGAACCCGGCGCGGCCGCGGCCGCGCCCGAGGCCGCTCGTGGTGCGACAGGTTATCTCCGGCTGCCGGTGCGCCGGCGGCGGCGGCTTCCGCGCCCGCCGGGCCTGCAACGCGGAGCGGCGGAAGTGGCGCCGCCGAACGGCGATACGCCCGCGGGCGACACCGCGGTCAGCGCGCCGCGCGCGGAAGGCGAGTTCCCGCCCCGCCGGCGGCGGCGACGCCCACCCCCGCGTATCGGCGAAGCCGTGCCGGCCGGCCAAGACCAATCAGCCGACAGTGCGCGGCGGGATACCCCTCGACCGCCGCACGGCCGGGGACCCAACCGCCGTCCCGGAGAGGAAAGACTCGCGCGACGGTCAACCTCAGCGATTTGGGGAGCAGCAACATCGCGAGCGAGGCCGCGGACCGCGTGATGGTGACAGCAGCGGCCCACGCGGCCGCGAACGCGGCGAGCGGGGCGCGCGCGGACGAGGTCCGGGCGGCCCGAGAGATGGGCAGCGCGGGCGGGGGCGCGATGCGCCGGCAAGACGCGTCGAGCAGAAGCTCTATACGTTGGAGTTGATGGTCGATCGCGGTTTTGAGGATGTCGCGGACGAGGCCGAGGATAGCGGGACGCGGCGGGTTCACTGGACGATCGTCAAGCGATCGGTCGCCGACCAGAAGAGCGGCAAGGCGATGTCGAGTACATATGTGTTGCAGCGTGAAAGCGCCGAGACCGAGTTTCCCAATCTCGGGGCCGCCCGCGCTGCCGCCAACAAGACCATCGTCCACCCTGAAAAGCTGACGATGTCGAAGGCGGAACACGTCGCGGCCAAAAACAGCAAGTGAGCCGGGCGGCCCGCCGCCTGCGCCGCTATTCGGCGGCGTTGCGCTCCCGCATCTTCTCGTAGCGCCCCTGCGGCACGATCTCGGCGACGGTGCCGTCGGGCGAGCGGTATTTGATCGGGATCTCGCCGGGCTTGGACAGGATCGTCCCGCCATTTGCGACGACCTTCTCGGCGAAGCCCTCGTGGTCCTCGACCTCGATGCCGAAATGGTGGATCGCCGGGCCGGGGCCGACCATCTTCGCCTCGGCATCGTCCTCGCTGTCATAGACCATCAATGCCAGATCGATATAGCCGTCGGTCATGTGCCGCGAGATGTGCCCGCGCGAACGCCCGGTCCCGACCTGGCGAAAACCGTAGACGTTCTCGTAGAACCGGGTCGCTTTTTCGAGATCGGTCACCTTCAGCGCGACGTGGTTGATCCGTGCCATTGCGTCATTCCTATTCATTGCCGCCGTCATAGGGCGCGACCACCGTCCCCGTCCGGTATTGCGAGGGTTCGAGGATCGTCTCGGTTTTGGTGTCCTTGAACTGGTCGAGGCTGTTGCTTTTGATATTTTGCCACTGCACTTCGAGCACCCTGGACTTCGACCATTCACCGTCTTTGCCGAAGGTGATGTCGCCGACGATGGTCTTGAACGGATGACTGCGGATGTAGTCGGCGACCTTATCCTGGTCGAGGCTGTTGGCGCCGCTGATCGCGTCGCCCAGCACCTGCAGATCGGCATAAGCAAACGGCGGCAGGTACCAGCCCACCGGGTCGACCCCGGCCTTGCCTGCCTTGGACTGGTATTCTTTTAAGAAATCGAGGATGCCGGGGAACTGCATCGTCGGCGCCGGTATCCAGAAATCGTAATCGATGATGTTGTTGAGCTTGGGTCCGAACTGTTTTTTGATCGGTGTAAATTGCAGTCCGACCATGCCGCCGCCGAAGAAACGGGTCTTGAGCCCCAATTCGGTCGCGGCGCGCAGCATGCCGACCGAACCCGGGGGGTAGGAGGCGACATACACCATGTCGGGGTTGGTCGCCTGAATGGCATGGACGATCGGGGTGAAATCGGCCGTGCCCGGCGGATAGGTCTTATCGTAGACGAGCTGGAGCCCGTTTTGCTTGACGATGTCGCGGATGCCCTCCGAGGCGTGTCTCGGGAATTCGGAATCCTCGGCGAGCAGAGCCAAGGTCTTCGGTTTCGGGTTGGCTGCCAGCGCAACGTCGAAGAACGGCTGGGCATTGGCATGCTTGGGATCGGGTCCCATCGGGAGCATCGAGAAATATTTCGGATAGTGGAACTCGCTGTTGACCGCGAGCCCGAACAGGCCAAGGAACACTTTGTCATGCGCAATCGCGATCGGCATTGCCGGGGCGATCTGGTTGGTGCCATAACCCGAAATAATGAAGTCGACTTTGTCGACGTCGAGCATCTTGGTGTAGATGCCCGGCACCGTCGCCGGGTTCGACTGGTCGTCGTAGTAGATCAGCTTGACCGGCCGGCCCAGCAGACCGCCCTTGGCGTTGATCTGATCCTGCCAGATCTGCATCGCCAGCAAGGCCGATTTGCCGCCGCCGGCGAGCCCTCCGGTCAGCGCCATGCCGAGGCCGATCGTGATCGGCTCCGCCGCCTGTACCGCACCCGATACCAATACGCACGCCGTCAACCCCGCGGCCGCGACCCCGAGCGCATATCGAATTCTCTGCCGAAACATCTGCTTCTTTCCCTGTTTGCCTGTTCCCCCGCTTAGCCGCTCGCGCCGACAAAGCGATAGACGCCATCGGGACCGAGCACGCGGTCGAGCGCGCCCTGAACCATCAGATAATGCAGGTGGGCGAGAGACTCGCCAAGCGCAAACGCCGTCTGGTGCCGGTCGAGCGGACGGCGGAACAAGAGCGGCAGCAGATCCACCGCGCTTTGCGGGGCGACGCACGCGCTCAGGATCTCCTTGCACCGCGCCTGGTGGTGCGCGGCGAGCGCGTCGATGCGCGGATGCAAACCGAAAAAAGGCAAATTGTGCGACGGCAGCACCAGGACCTCAGGCGGAACCGCTGCCCGCAGCTTTGCGAGCGAGGCGAGATAGCGCGCCAGCGGGTCGCCGTCAGGTTCGTGCGCCTGGACTGAGACGTTGGGCGAGATCTTGGGCAATACCTGGTCACCCGAGATCAGCACGCCCGCTTCGGCGCAAAAGAGACAGGCCAGTTCGGGGGCGTGGCCCTCGCCGACGATGACCCGCCATTCGCGCCCGCCGATCGCCACGCTCATCCCATCGGCGAGCCGTTCGAACGAGGGCGGCACCGAGGGCACGCCGCGGCGATATCCCTTTCCGTGCTCGCCAAAGAGCTCGCTCGACGCGGCATCGAGCCCGGCGCGGCGGGCAAATTCGCGGCGCGAGGACACGAAGTCGTCGCTTTCGCGGCTCATTACTCGGGCATGAAGCCACTCCTTTTCGGTGGTCCACAATTGCACCCGCCAGCGCTCGCACAGCCAGCCAGCGAGCCCGATATGGTCGGGATGGTAATGGGTGACGATGACTCTGGCGACTGGCCGCCCGCCAAGCCGCTCGGCAAAAATCCGCTCCCACAGCGCCCTGCTCTCTGGCATCGCGTAGCCGGTATCGACGATCGTCCAGGCGTCGCCGTCCGCGATCAGCCACAGATTGATGTGATCGAGCGCAAAGGGCAGCGGCATCCGCAACCACAGCACTCCGGGCGCGATCGTCACGGTCTCGCCCGGCGCGGGCGGCTCGGCAACCGGAAAGCGCAGCGGGGCGAAACTTCCATCCATGATCGGTTTTCTTCCCGGGTCGCGAATTGACGCCTAGGGTAAGACCGTGCATTAGTCCCGAGCAAGCGATGAGCCCGCCGGTCAGCATTGCTGCGCCGGCGGGCGCTTTGCACTTGAGCGAGGAAGACTTGCACTTCGGGCGAGGATTAGGGCGATGCGTGACTTCAATATTCCCGGACGCTCGGCGGCAATGGCGGCGAACGGGATGGCGGCGACCTCGTCCCCGATGGCGACATTGACGGCGCTCGACGTGCTGCGCGCGGGCGGCAACGCCGCAGACGCAGCGATTGCCGCGGTCGCCGTGCAATGCGTCGTCGAACCGGAAAGCACCGGGATCGGCGGGGATTGTTTTGTTCTTTATTCGCGCGGCGGCGCGCTTCCGGTCGCGCTCAACGGCTCGGGACGGGCGCCGGCCAAAGCCAAGGTCGAATGGTATGTCGAGCACCGCATTCACGAAATCGAGGTTCCCACCCCGCATGCCGTGACCATCCCTGGCGCTGTCGACGCCTGGTGCACCTTCAACCGCGAGTACGGTACCCGGCCGCTCGCCGAATTGCTGGAGCCGGCGGCGCGGGCGGCCGAAGCGGGTTATGTCGTGACCCCGCGGGTCGCGGCCGACTGGCGGCGCAACCAGGCCAAGCTGCGCGACCCGGTGACCGCCGCGCTGTTCCTGCCCGGCGGCAAGCCACCCGGGGCCGGCGATCGGATGGCGAACCCGCCGCTCGCCGCCACGTTGCGCCGGATCGGCCGCGAGGGTCGCGAGGCCTTTTACGACGGCGCCGTTATGCGCGACATCGTCACTCGCCTCAAATCGCTCGGTGGGTTGCACGAGGAGGAGGATTTCGCGGCGCAGCGTTCAAACTGGGTCGAGCCGATTACTGCCCCCTATCGCGGCTACGATGTCTACGAGTGCCCACCGAATGGGCAGGGCCTGGCCGCGCTGATGATCCTGCGCACGCTCGAAGGCTATGCGCTCGGCGGCGACGAATTCAGCGAGGCCGACCGTCTGCATCTGCTCGCCGAGGCGAACAAGGCGGCCTATTGGGTGCGCGACAATTTCATCGGCGACCCCGATCATGTCACGGTCGACGTGGCGGAGTATCTGTCGGAGTCCAGGGCGGAGAAGACTCGCCGCACGATCCGGCTCGATCGTGCACTGCCAGGGCCGCATTGGGCCGAAATCGAGCAGAAGGACACGGTCTATCTCTGCGTCGTCGACCGCGACGGCAATGCCTGCTCGTTCATCAACTCGCTGTTCTCGGGCTTCGGCAGCGGGATCGTGGCGCCCGAAAGCGGCGTGTTGCTGCATAACCGCGGCACCGGGTTCCGCACCATCCCCGGCCATCCCAATGCGATCGCGCCGCGCAAGCGCCCGTTGCACACGATCATTCCCGGAATGCTGGTCAAGGACGGCCGCGCGGTGATGCCGTTTGGCGTGATGGGTGGGCACTATCAGTCGGTCGGCCATGCGCATTTCCTGCACCGCATGCTCGACCGCGGCCTGGACCCGCAGCAAGCCGCCGAGCAGCCGCGCATCCTCGCACTCAACGGCGTCTTACAGGTCGAGCGTGCGGTTCCCGAGCCGATTGTCGCCGACCTCGCGCGCCGCGGCCACGAAATCGCGGTACAGGAGGTCCCGCTCGGCGGTTGCCAGGCGATCTGGATCGACCATCGGCGCGGCGTCCTGATCGGCGGGTCGGAGCCTCGCAAGGACGGCCTCGCGCTCGGCTATTGACGCACGGGATCGCCGAAATCGGCTTTGCCCGCCGCGACGGGGTCACCCGCCTCGCTCATCTTTATCAGGCCGACCCGCTGCGCGTGCTGTTCCCGGCCCCGGAAGCAGATGATCCGATCCAGGCGGCGCTGGTCACAACTTCGGGCGGGCTGGTCGCCGGCGACCATATCGACATCACTGTTCGCGTCGATGCCGAGGCGAGCGCGCATGTCACGGCCTCGGCGGCTGAAAAGATCTACCGCTCGACCGGCATGACAACCGTGGTGCGCCAAGCGCTGACGGTGGGCGACGGCGGCGCACTCGAATTCCTGCCGCCCGAGACGATCGTGTTCGACCGCGCGCGTCTCGAGCGCGAGAGTACGATCGAGCTTGCGCGGGATGCTGTGTTCCTTGGCGGCAACATCGTGGTTTTTGGCCGCCGCGCCCGCGGCGAGCGCTTCACCCGCGGATTTCTGCGCGATGTGTGGGAGGTGCAGTGCGAAGGCTGCCTCGTTTGGGGCGATGCGCTGCATCTCGACGGGGATATCGCCGCGATCGTCGCCGATCCCGCCTGCTTCGACGGCGCAGCGGGTTTCGCCACCTTGATCCTGGCGCCCGCTCGTCGCGATCCACAGAGATTTGTCGACGGCGCTCGCGCGGTCCAGGCTGCCGTGCCACAGGGGGTCAGGGCCGGTGTTACCGCAGTCGGCGGCCTCGTTGTGGCCCGCTGGCTGGCCGCCGACGCGGCCCTGCTGCGCCGCGCCTATGCCGATCTCGCTTGCCATTTGCGTTGCGAGGCGATGGGATTGCCCCGGCGCCTGCCGCGGATTTGGCACGTATGATGCTGGGTTATCTGATGCGATGAACCTGACCCCGCACGAAAAGGACAAGCTGCTGATATCGGTGGCGGCGATGGTCGCCGAGCGCAGGCTGAGGCGCGGCGTCAAGCTCAACTACCCCGAGGCGGTGGCGCTGATTACCGATTATGTGCTGGAAGGCGCCCGCGACGGCAGGAGTGTGGCTGAGCTGATGCGCGACGGCGCGACCGTGATCGGCCGCGAGCAGGTCATGGAGGGGGTAGCCGAGATGATCGCCGAAATCCAGGTCGAAGCGACCTTTCCCGACGGCACCAAGCTCGTCACCGTCCACGAGCCGATCCGTTGAGTTGGACATTGATCCAAGCGCTTTTTGTCGTCACCCCCGACAAAGCCGGGGCCCAGGGATACCGCCAAGACACCCGCTGTCCCTGGGTTCCCGCTTTCGCGGGAACGACGAGGTCGTGATGATCCCGGGCGAGTTGCTCCCTGCGGCGGGCGACATCGAAATCAATGCTGGGCGGCCGACCGTGACCTTGACCGTCGCCAACACCGGCGACCGCCCGATCCAGGTGGGCTCGCATTATCATTTCTACGAAACGAACTCCGCCCTTTCCTTCGACCGCGAGCAGGCGCGCGGCTATCGGCTCGACATCCCGGCAGGGACCGCGACACGCTTCGAGCCAGGGCAGAGTCGCGAGGTCAGGCTGGTTGCTTACGTCGGAGCGCGCCGCGTCGTCGGGTTCAACGGCAAGATCAACGGCTCGTTGTGAATATGCTCGATCTTTCCCAGCACCCGCCTGTCAAGTTCCTCTCCCCCCGCCGGCCGGGGGGAGAGGGTGAGGGGGGCCAGGGGGCTGACCGGCGTCGCCCACCTCACCCTCCCATCGCTGCGCGACGGGCCCCTCCCTCTCCCCCCTAAAGGGCGGAGAGGGGTGAATTTGGACTAGAGCGATGGCGATGATCGTTTCGCGCACCGCTTATGCCGGGATGTTCGGCCCGACCACCGGCGATCGGCTGCGGCTCGCCGACACCGAGCTTGTCATCGAGATCGAGAGCGACCGCACTTCTTACGGCGAGGAAGTAAAGTTCGGCGGCGGCAAGGTCATCCGCGACGGCATGGGGCAGAGCCAGCGCAGCCGCGCCGAGGGGGCGGTCGACACCGTTATCACCAACGCCGTGATCCTCGACCATTGGGGGATCGTCAAGGCGGATATCGGCATCACCGACGGCCATATCAGCGGCATCGGCAAGGCCGGCAACCCTGATATCCAGCCGGGCGTCGACATCGTGATCGGGCCGGGCTCGGAGGCGATCGCCGGCGAGGGCCGCATCGTCACCGCCGGCGGGATCGACTCGCATGTCCATTGGATCTGCCCGCAGCTTGCCGAGGAGGCGCTTTACAGCGGCATCACGACAATGCTCGGGGGCGGCACCGGGCCGGCCGCCGGGACCGCGGCGACGACCTGCACGCCGGGACCGTGGCATCTCGCGCGGATATTGCAGGCGGCGGAAGGGATCCCGGTCAATCTTGGCTTCTTTGGCAAAGGCAACGCCTCCGAGCCGCGGGCATTGGTCGAGATGGTCGAGGGCGGCGCCTGCGGGCTAAAGCTGCACGAAGATTGGGGCGCGACGCCGGCGGCGATCGACACCTGCCTCGGGGTCGCCGAGCAGCTCGACATAGCGGTGGCGATCCACACCGACACGCTCAACGAATCCGGTTTCGTCGAGGACACGATCGCCGCCTTCAAGGGTCGCAACATCCACGCCTTTCACACCGAAGGGGCGGGCGGCGGCCACGCCCCGGACATCATCAAATTGTGCGGTCTGGCGAACGTCTTGCCGTCCTCGACCAACCCGACCCGGCCCTACACGATCAACACCGTTGCCGAGCATCTCGACATGCTGATGGTGTGCCACCACCTCGATCCGCGCATCCCCGAGGACGTGGCCTTTGCCGAGAGCCGCATCCGCCGCGAGACGATCGCCGCCGAGGACATCCTGCACGACCTCGGCGCGTTCAGCATGATGTCGTCGGATAGCCAAGCCATGGGCCGGGTCGGCGAGGTCATCATCCGCACCTGGCAGACCGCCGACAAGATGAAGCGACAGCGCGGCCCGCTTCCCGAAGACAGCGAGCGCGCCGACAATTTTCGGGTCAAGCGCTACGTCGCGAAATACACGATCAACCCGGCATTGACCCATGGGCTCGCCGAGCACCTCGGCTCGGTCGAAGCGGGCAAGCTCGCCGATCTCGTCCTGTGGTCGCCAGCTTTCTTTGGCGTCAAGCCCGATCTGGTGCTGAAGGCAGGGATGATCGCCGCGGCGTTGATGGGGGACCCCAACGCCTCGATCCCGACCCCACAGCCGGTGCATTACCGGCCGATGTTCGGCGCCTTCGGCCGTGCGCTGTCCGCCTCGGCCGTCACATTTCTGCCGGTTGCAGCGATCGACCGCGGCTTGCCCGCCCAACTCGGGTTGCAGCGGATGGTGCTGCCGGCGCGCGGCATACGTGCCATCGACAAGAAATGCATGGTCCACAACGCCGCATTGCCCCATATCGAGGTCGACCCGGAGACCTACGAGGTCCGTGCCGATGGCATGCACCTGACCTGCGAGCCGGCCACGGTATTACCGCTGGCGCAGCGCTATTTTCTCTATTGAGCCGATGGGCGTCGCTTTCGCTTTCGTCATTACGCGCGCAGCAAAGCAATCTCGCGCCAATGGAGCTTGGCCAGACCAGATTGCTTCGTCGCCCGCGGCTTCCTCGCAATGACCGCAGAGCGACGCATGCGCCGGGCGATCGCGGTCCATCCCCGCGGGCACTGGCCAGAGGGCGAAGCGGTCGACGCCGTAACGCTCGCCTATCTTGATCGGCATCGGCGGCGTATTCGCCTCGTCGCCGGTTCAGGCGTGACCTTTCTGCTCGACCTTGCGCGCGCGCAGCATCTTGGCGATGGCGATGGGCTCGAACTCGACGGCGGCGGCTATGTCCGGGTGCGCGCGGCGCCGGAGCCGGTGTTGGAGATCGAGGCCGAGGATCGTGCCGGTTTGTTGCGGATCGCCTGGCATCTCGGCAACCGCCATCTGCCATTGCAGGTCGCGGGCGACCGGCTGCGCATCCGCGCCGACCATGTCATCGCCGAGATGGTCGCCGGTCTCGGCGGAAAACTAACCCGGCTCGACGCGCCGTTCGACCCGGAAACCGGCGCCTATGCCGGCCCCCAGCATCACCAGCACGATGACCACCATCACGACTGACGCCGTCCTTGCCGATGCCGGGCTCTATCGTATGCTCGCCTGGCTGTCGCCGGGCTTCCCGATCGGCGCCTTCAGTTATTCGCACGGCCTCGAAGCTGCTGCCGAAGCCGGCCAGGTGCGCGACCGCGCGTCCTTGCAGGGCTGGATTGCCGCGGTCGTCGCACTGGGCGGCGGGCGGGTCGATGCCGACATCCTGCGTGATGCGCATCATGCGGCTGCAGCGAACGACATCGAGTTGCTGTCCGTCGCGAACCGCCGCGGGTTGGCCTATCGCGCTACCGCCGAGCTGGCGCTCGAAACCAGCGCCCAGGGCGAGGCGTTTCTGGCGACATGCCGGGCCGCCTGGCCGGAGCCGTTTATCGACCAGTGGGCGGCGGCGCGCGAAGAAGCGTGCCATCCCGCGGCCGTTGGCGCGGCAATGGCGCGCGCCGGAATCCCCGTCGCCAGCGCGTTAACAGGATATTTGCAGGCGATGTCGGCAAATTTGACATCCGCGGGTCTGCGGCTCGGCATTGTCGGTCAAACCGATGGCCAGCGGATTCTGGCCGCACTCGAGCCGGTCGTTGTGGAAGCGGCCGCGGCGGCGATCGCGCGTGATCGGACCGAGTTTGGCGCGGCGACCTTCGCCGTCGATCTCGCCTCGATGGCTCACGAAACCCAATATACGAGGCTGTTCCGCTCATGAGCAAAGCGACGCGGCGCGATCCGCTGCGGATCGGGATCGGCGGACCCGTCGGCTCCGGCAAGACCGCGCTGATGGATTGGCTGTGCAAAAGCATGCGCGGCCGCTGGGAGATCGCCGCGATCACCAACGACATCTATACCCGCGAGGACGCCGAGTTTCTGACCAAGAGCGGCGCACTGCCGCCTGAGCGCATCCGCGGCGTCGAGACCGGCGGCTGCCCGCACACGGCGATCCGCGAGGACGCTTCGATCAACCTCGCCGCGGTTGCCGAAATGAGCCGGTTGTTTCCCTGTCTCGACCTGATTTTGATCGAGTCGGGCGGCGATAATCTCGCCGCGACTTTTTCGCCCGAACTGGCCGATCTGACGATCTACGTCATCGACGTCGCCGCCGGCGACAAGATCCCGCGCAAGGGCGGTCCCGGGATCACCCGTTCTGACCTCCTCGTCATCAATAAGATCGACCTAGCCCCGTTGGTCGGCGCCAGCCTCGACATTATGGACCGTGACACCAGGCGCATGCGCGGCTCACGGCCCTTCGTCTTGACCAACCTCAAACGCGGCGACGGGGTAGACGCGATCGTCGATTTCATCGCCACGCAAGGTGGGCTTGGTGTCTAACCGCGCGGATCAGCTGATGCCGATTCCTTCCTGCCTCGCTGCTGCCGGGGCCAGCTCGCAGGGCCGGGTGGATCGGGGCAACGCCGCGGCGCCGCTGGCGATCTACATCCATTGGCCGTTTTGCCGGTCGAAATGCCCTTATTGCGACTTCAATAGCCATGTCCGCGACGGCATCGACGCGGCTCGCTGGACGCGGGCCCTGCTGGCCGATCTCGACCATCAGGCGGCGCTGTTGCCGGGGCGCGCGGTCGGCTCGGTCTTTTTCGGCGGCGGCACGCCTTCACTGATGCCTCCCGAAACGGTCGCGTCATTGCTCGAAAGGGTGCAGCGGCATTGGGCGGTTACGGCCGATGTCGAAATCACCCTCGAAGCCAACCCGAATTCCACCGAAGCCGCGCGTTTCCGCGCCTTTGCTGCTGCCGGAGTCAACCGACTGTCGCTCGGCGTCCAGGCGCTCGACCCGGCGGCGTTGCGCTTTCTCGGCCGAGCGCATGACCGCGCCGAGGCGATCGCCGCGATCGAGCATGCAAGCGACAATTTCGCCCGGTTCTCGTTCGATCTGATTTATGCCCGGCCCGGCCAGAGCATTGCCGCCTGGCGGCGCGAACTCGACGAGGGGCTGGGCCTCGCCGGCGACCATCTCTCGCTCTATCAGCTGACGATCGAACCCGGCACCGCCTTTGCCACCTTGGCGCGACGCGGCGATCTGGTCCCGCCCGACGACGACGACGCCGCTGCGCTGTTCGAGACGACCCAGGACCGCCTCGCCGCCGTCGGGCTTCCCGCCTACGAAATCTCGAACCACGCCCGCCCCGGCGCCGAGTGCCGCCACAATCTCGTCTATTGGCGTTATCAGGATTATGTCGGCATCGGCCCAGGCGCGCATGGCCGGCTGACCCGAGAGGGCGTCAAATATGCGACCCGCCAGCGCCGCGCGCCCGAGGCCTGGCTCGCCGCGGTCGAAGCCACCGGCGGCGGTCTCGAAGAAACCGCCGCGATCGGCCGCGACACAGCGATCGAGGAAATGCTGATGATGGGGCTCCGGCTGACCGAAGGGGTCGCGCGCCCGCGGCTCGAGCAAGCCGCCGGACAGATCGCCGAGGCCGTGTTCGCCGACACTCTTCCCCCGCTGATCGAAGGCGGCTTCCTGACCCTCGACCGCGACCGCCTCGCTGCTACCCCTGCCGGCCGCCAACGCCTCAACGCCGTGCTCGCGTCCCTCCTCGGCTGAGCGCCCCGGCGACATCGGCCTCGACGCGGGTATCGCCCCCGCCACCTGCGCCCTGTCTTCCGCCAGGCCCCGGTCCATCAAATCACTTGCAGATCTCGATCGCCGCGAGACAATCGATTGGTTGGACGAGGATCGGGAGAGTGGCCGAAGCATACGCCTACATCATCGTCGGGGCCGGATCGGCGGGCTGCACCTTGGCCAATCGGCTGAGCGAGGACGCGGACGCGCGCGTGCTGGTGCTCGAGGCGGGCGGCTGGGACCGCGACCCGTGGATCCACATCCCGCTCGGCTGGGGCCGGATGTTGCAGCGCCGCCGCCACGACTGGATGTATTTCGCCGAGCCCGAGGCGACGATGGACGGCCGTCGCGTCGAGTGCGCCCGCGGAAAGGTGATCGGCGGCTCGTCTTCGATCAACGCCATGGTCTATGTGCGCGGCCATCGCGGCGACTACCAGCGATGGGCGGCGGACGGGCTCGACGCCTGGTCTTACGCCCATGTGCTGCCCTATTTCCGCCGTCAGGAAAGCTGGGAGGGCGGCGCCGGCCCCTATCGCGGCGGCGACGGGCCGCTGACGGTGCGGCAGTCGCGCTATTCCGACCCGCTGGTCGACGCCTACATCGCGGCGGGCGCCGCGGCCGGGCACAGCTTGACCGAGGATTACAACGGCGCGCAGCAGGAGGGCTTCGGCCGCTCGCAGATGACGATCCGCGACGGGCGGCGCTGCAGCGCCGCGGTCGCCTATCTGCGTCCGGCGCTGACCCGGCCCAATCTCGAAATCGTCGTGGGCGCGCTGGCGACACGTATCCTGTTCGAGGGTAGCCGGGCGGTCGGCGTCGAATATCTGAAATCGGGCCAGCGCATTGCCGCCTATGCCGAGCGCGAGGTGATCCTTGCCGGCGGCGTCATCAATTCGCCGCAGTTGTTGATGCTGTCGGGCATCGGCGACCCTGAAGCGCTCGCCGCGCACGACATCCCGGTCAAAGTGCCCCTGCCCGGCGTCGGGCAAAATCTGCAAGACCACATCTCGGCGCCGGTAAGCTATGCCCGTAAAGAGCCCGGCCCTTTGCACGCCAGGATGCGCGCCGACCGCATTGCCCTGGAATTGGCCAACACCTATTTCCGCGGCGCCGGCATCGCCAGCGATTTGCCGGGCGGGCTGATGGCTTTTCTAAAGACGGCGCCCGAGGCCGCTTTGCCCGACTTACAGCTGCTGTTCAACGCCGCGCCGCTGGCGGCCTCGCCGTATTTCCCGCCCTTCGCGCCGGCCTACGCCGACAGCTTCGCCTGCCGCGCGGTCTTGTTGCGTCCCGAGAGCCGCGGGCAGGTCGCGCTCGCCTCTTCCGACCCGAAGGTCCCGGTGCGTATCCATCAGAATTTCCTAGCCACCGACAAGGACTGGGCGACCTTGCGCGCCGGGATTCGTCTCGTTCGCGACATCGGTCGGGCGGCGCCCCTGGTCCCGTTCGCCGCGGGGGAGATCGCCCCCGGCCCCGATTGCCGTTCCGACCCCGAGCTCGACGCTTACATCCGCGCCCGCGCGATCACGGTTCACCATCCGCTCGGCACCTGCAAGATGGGCCGACCGGCCGACCCCACCGCCGTCGTCGATCCCGAACTCAGGGTCCTGGGTGTGGACGCGCTGCGCGTCGTCGACGCCTCGGTGATGCCGGACCTAGTCGGCGGCAACATCAACGCGGCTGTGATCATGATCGCCGAAAAAGCCGCCGACCTGATCCGCGGCCACCCTCCGCTCGCCCCGGTCAACGTCTAAGGGTTGACAAGCTTCAGCCTCGAGAAATCTGCGGCCGGCCTAGGCGCACCGGTTTTTCACCACGCCGCTCCCGGATTTTGAGCGCTCTTGTTATTCTGGTCCCTTCGGATCGAAGCTGCCGATCGAGCCACGGTCATAGCCACGCGGAGGGAAGAATGCTCACCATCCTCGATCTCAATGCCGAGTTCGCCAAGCTGAAGACGTTGCGCGGACGCACTCCGGAAACGCCGGCGGCCGAGCGCGAGGGCGCCTTCGCGCGGTTGGCGCCGTACCGCGACAGCGCCATCAACGTCGCCAAATTTTCCGGCGAAGGCCCATGGGAGCGCCACATCAACGGCGACGAGATCGTGCAGGTCGTCGACGGCGCCACGACTTTTCACATCATGTTCGAGGACGGGCCGCAATCCTACGCACTCAAGGCCGGGATGGTGGTCGTCGTCCCGCAAGGGAAGTGGCATCGCTTCGAGGCGCCGGACGGGGTGAGCTTGATGACCACCACACCTCAACCGACCGAACACCTCACCTTCGCGATCGACGATCCGCGAACCCTCGACTGATATCGGGGGTTATTTGAGCCTTGCCGAGACCGCCACCACGCCGGCCCACTCCCTACGACGCGAAAATCTCGCCGAGGCGCCGGATCGAGCTCAGCACTTGTTGCTGCGGCAGTCCCGGCCACTGGCAGCGCATGATGAAGTGATCGACGCCGAGAAGTTCGCGATAACGCGCGATCTCCTCCTTTACCGACACCGTGTCGCCGATGATGAACCGGTCGCGCGCGAAATCCTCGAAGTCGGGCGAGGTGCGGTCCTGCAGTCCCCAGGCGGCGTAGGCGTTGTATTTGTATTCGAGCGGGCCGCGGCATTCCTCGTGCGCGGTGGCGTGGCGCGCGCCGACATAGCATTCCAGGGTAATCGGAAATTCCATCGGGGTTCGGCCGTATTCCTTCAATGCCGCGCGATAGGTCTGCATCAGCGGCGCCACCGTGCCGAGCCCGCCGCTGTTGACGATCAGCCAAGCGTCGCCGATCCGCGCCGCGCGCCTGACCGATACTTCGGCCTGCCCGGCGATGTAGACCGGCGGCCCACCCGGGCGCACCGGCTTCACGCCGATGCCAGCGTCGTTGACCGTGTAGAACCGGCCCTTATGGCTCACCCGATCCTCGGTCCACAGCCGACGCATCAAGGCGATGCTCTCGTTGAACCGCGGCGCCCGCTCCTTGAGGGCGAGGCCGAACGCGTCGAACTCCGGCTGGCGGTAGCCCAGGCCGATGCCGAGGATGTAGTTGCCGCCGGTCAGCACGTCCAAGGTGGCCGCTTCCTCGGCAACATGCATCGGGTTGAGCGGCGGCAGGATCAGGATGTTCGGCCCGATCGTCATGCCCTGCGCGTGGGCCGCGACGTAGCCCATGACCGGCGTGATCTGCAGCATCTGCAGCGGATGGGTCAGCCAGTGATGCGGGAACCACAGGGACGCGAACCCCGCGTCATGCGCCGCGCGCACTTGCGCCACCATCTCCGGGACCCGCTCGACCAGGTTGAAGCCCTCCGGGAACTGGGTGTTGATGAACAGACCGACTTTCATGACGGCTTTTCCTCCCGCTCGCGGCGCCGCGCGCCGCGGCCGCCGAACGACGCAGCTGCGGATCTACTCGCCGCGATCCGCCAGGGTAAAGCTTTCGTCGATGCAGTCCAATGGATGCCGTTCGGTGATCGGCTCTCCGACGTTGATCTGAGAGACCGCCTGCTCTGCAAAGCTCGACAAGCCTAGCCGGGCTCCTCTCGGAGGAGCGGGTCCAGGTTGCTTGGCGACTTTTCCCTGTCAGACTTTTTTACAGGAGATCCTCTGCACCCGGCCGTCACCGGCTCGGTTTCGATCCGCTTCTCGCGTTCCACGACCCACTCCGAGCACATATAACCCACTAATATATTTACGAGTTTTGTCATTGATAGAAACCGAGCCGGGGTTGTTGCGCCTGGTGCGGGCCGCTTTTGGCGCGTCGGATATTTTTACAACTTTAAAGAGATCAATAGATACGTTAACCTATGGTAATTACGAATATGTTTCATATTCAATTGCATAGAGTCCTTGGCATATCGCTTGCGACGCAAAGTCGAGGCCGCTTTGTCGGTCGTTGGTCGATGGTCTCACGGAGCAGTTGAGGCTTGTCGCGTAATTTTGAGGAGTTGTCCATGTCGTTGTGTAAATCCGCCCTAACGGGCGTGTCTGCCATCGCCCTCTCACTGGGCTTGGCGTGTGCGGCACAGGCGGGAGTGCTGCCGGTTACCAACCTCGGGTTCAATATGTTGACCAACCCGTTAACCCAGCAGAAGGACTTTTTCACCACCGTACAGCCGACTAACTGGAGCATTGGTACGGCCCCCGGTTCCAACCTGATCTATGTCGGTCAGCAAGGCTCCGAGAGCTTTGAAAATCAATCGCATGGCAATATTTACGGTGTTTATAGCAACCCCGGATTCCACGATACTGTTCCGGCCGGCACCAACTTCTACCAGGCGGACGGCAATCCGGCATTCGAGAGCACGATCTTTCAGACCGTTACGGGGCTGACCGCGGGCACGACATACACCCTGCAGTTCCAGCAGGCAGCCGGTCAGCAGGGCTTCCCCAACGGCTTTAGCGGCCCCACCACGGAGCAGTGGAGGGTGTTTCTTGGCGTGGGCGGGATCGGCACCAACTGCTCGTCAAACCCATGCACCGTCACAGGTACCGCGAATAATCAGGAGGAAGATTCGCCGACTATGGCCGACGGGTCGATGATGAACGTTGATTGGAATAGCGTCAACCTGAGCTTTACGCCAACTGCCGCCGACCTGGCCGGGGGCAGCAGCGCGGTATTGACGTTCCTGGCTTGGGGCGACAACGGCAGCACCACCAATCTTCCGCCGACGGTGTTCCTGGAAGGCGTAAACACGACGCCGACGGTGCCGGAGCCGGCGACCCTGTCAGTTCTTGGCGTCGGCCTTCTGGGCCTCGGCGCACTTAGTCTGCGGCGCCACGCCAAAGCCAACGCCGCGGCCTGATCACTCGATCGGTTGACGCGCCTGGACGGGACCCCGTCTCGCCCAGGCGCGAATACTGCGCCCATCTGAGAACTGGCAAATCGGGATACGGTCGTGCCTGCATTTTTGGACCAACAGCATCTTCACGCGTTCCTGCTCAGCACGATCAGGCTTGCGGTGTGGCTGCTGCTGCTCGCCGTGGTCTTCCTACCGCTCGAACGCCTGTTCGCGCTGCGCCGACGGAAAATCGTCAGCAAGAGCCTCGCCAGCGATATCGGCTTTTATTTTATCAGCGGCCTGGTGCCCGCGCTGCTGCTGACGCCGCCGCTCGCTCTGGTGGCTCTCGGCGCTCACGCCGTTGTGCCGTGGCGCATTCAGGCGGCGGTCGCGGGCTGGCCGATCTGGGCGCGCGCGCTGGGAGCCCTGGTGGTGGGCGAGATCGGCTTCTATTGGGGCCATCGGTGGACGCACGAAATTCCGTTTCTCTGGCGTTTCCATTCGATCCACCACAACCCGGCTGAGGTGTATTTCCTGATCAGCGCCCGCGCTCACCCGATCGACAATGTGTTCACTCGGCTATGCGGTCTGATCCCGGTCTTCATTCTCGGGCTGGCCACCCCGCTGACCCCCGCGGGCGGCATGGTATCCGCGGTGCTCGTGCTGGTCCTGACCATGTGGGGATTCCTGATCCATGCCAATGTGCGCTGGCGGCTGGGTCCGCTGGAGTGGGTGATCTCGACCCCCGCCTTCCACCACTGGCACCACACGCTGGCCGAGCCGCGGGACCGCAACTTCGCGTCGATGCTGCCGATCATGGATTGGATCTTCGGCACCCACTACCTGCCCCGCAAGCAATGGCCGTCGGCCTACGGCATCAATGAGAGATTGCCGAGTTCGCTGGCCGGACAACTGGTGTATCCATTACGCTTGGAGTCGCCGCAGGTCAGCTCGCCGGAACCCGTTGCCGCGGACCGGTAACGGCCGCCGGGATCGGACCAACAAAGAACGGCCCGGCGCGGGTCTTGTGCCGTCCCGGCGGATCGGAGAAACTCGCCGCCTCGCGCCACAGGGAGGCATCGATGCGCAGGGTCGGAAAGAATTCATTTACCGAAATCTATTTCGCCGGCTGCAACCCGAGCTTTATCGAGACCAGCGACGGCTATGTGATGATCAACTCGCCGCAGCAGCCGATCGACGCGGTGCGCTGGCGCGAGCGCATGGAGGACAAGGCCCCGATCCGCTATCTGATCAACACCGAGCCGCATGGCGACCACATCTCGGGCAACGCCTATTTCACCAACACGAAGATCGTCGGCCAGGTCCAGCTCCAGGAATGCTTTGAGCGATATCTCTATGCGTTCGGCTCGCTCGACGAGAAGCGCGAGCGCTTCAAAGAAACCGATCCCGACAGTGTGTGGCTGGTCGGCCACCCGGACTACCCGGCCGCCAATCCGCCGACCGTGACCTTTACCGACACGATGACCCTCAACCTCGGCAACCACACCTTCAACATCATCCACATGCCGGGCCATACCGCGCCACAGACCTCGGTCCATGTGCCGGAAGAGGGGGTGGTCTTTACCGGCGACAACGTCTTTTACAAATGCCGCAGCTGGCTGCAGGAGTGCGACCCGTGGGAGTGGCTGGCCGCGCTCAAAAGCATCGAGGCGCTCGATGTCGAGACCATCGTGCCGGGACACGGCGACCCTTGCACCAAAGCCTATCTGAGGGAACAAGGGCAGATCGTGGAGAATTGGGTCGGCTATGTCGAGCGCCTGGTCGATCGCGGCATCAGCGCCGACGAGGCGTTAAAGGGACCCATCGAGGTCACCAAGCAGGACCCCTACCCGATCGGCCAGCGCCTGTTCATGCTGAACGAGCGGCTGACTGATATGACCGTGCGCAACCTCCACCAGCGGATCCTCGACAACAGGCAGCAGGTCGGCGCTTAGGGCGGCCGGTGGTGAGTGCCGCCGTATCCCGGGCGCTAAAGCGCGGATCGCCGAACCGCCGAACATGAGTGCGGATTACACGGCCGAATGGCGTGTCCGCTTTGGCGAGGACGCCGAGCTGCGGGGCGATCTTCCCGACATCCCGTGGCTGCGCCAGCTATTGCTGCGCCGGACCCATCGCCGCTATGCCCCGCGCCCGGTGCCCGAGGCGTTGCTGCAGCTCTTCCTCGCCGCCGCGTTCTCGGCATCCTCGAAATCGGATTTCCAGCAGGCCTCGGTGATCCGGGTCGAAGACCGCGTCCGCCGCGACCGCCTCGCGGCACTCGTCCCGGACATGCCGTGGATCGGCAACGCGCCGGTCTTCCTGGTATTCTGCGGCGACGCGCGCCGTCTCGAACGGATCGGCGAATTGCGTGGCCATCCACAGGACAACGGCCGGCTCGAAGGCTTCCTCAACGCCGCGATCGACGCTGCACTGGTCATGCAGACCTTTATCCTGACGGCCGAGACCGCCGGTTTCGGCTGCTGCCCGATCAGTGTCATCCGCAACCATGCCGACGCGGTCGCCGAGATCCTGGAATTGCCGGACAAAGTCTTCCCGGTCGCCGGCCTGTGCCTCGGCTACCCCGCCGCCGAGGGCTTTGTCAGCATGCGCCTGCCGCTCGCCGTCACCCTCCACACCGACCATTACGACAATTCCGCGCTGCCCGAGAACATCGACGCCTACGATCGCCGCCGCGCCGCCCGCTACGCCCCGCCGCGCGAGCAGCAGCGCGCACCGCAGACCTTCGGCTACGCCGATTTCTACGGCTGGTCCGAAGATAAAGCCCGCCAAGCCGCCGCCCAGCCCGAAGGCCAAACCTTCCCGCCTCACCTGCGCGCCCGCGGCTTCACTTTCGATTAGCCCGCTGGCCGTCCTTGCCGGCCACTCCCGACAGTGCGATCTTCAATCCGGGGTGCGATAAAACCATAACCGTCGCTCACCACCCCGGAAATTGGGGAGATTTCGGCGCATCTCGGGGAGGATCGCCATGCCGATGCCGGACACCGATGATCTGGCGCTGTGGTACGCGCTCAATCGGCTGATCACCAATTACTGGGCCGATGTCGATCACAACGGCGGCAACCAGGCGCACGAGTTTTATCTGCCGGATGCGCTCTATGCCGTCGGCAACAATCGGTTCGAGGGAACTGACAAGATCCGCGCCTTCTATGCCCGGCGCCGCGAGCACGGCACAACCACCACGCGGCATCTGATCGACAATCTTCGGGTCTTTCGCGACGACCCGCAGCATGCGCGGGCGGTCGGAGCGATGAGCCTATACCGCGCCGATGGCCGGCCGCCCTTCCGGGGGGCAAAGCCGCCGGCGATGATTGCCGATTTCGAAGCGCAGTGCGTGCTCGCCGACGATCGGTTGTGGCGTTTTCAGTCGCACCTGCTGCGGCCGATTTTCGTCGGCAGCGACCTCCCCGCCTCGATCACGATCGACCCGCAACGCCTGTAGCTCCGCAGGCTATGCATTAGCTCCGCAGGCTATGCATCGCCTTATTCTGCGACAGCGCCCCTTTCCTATCCGTGGTGTACGGCGACCGCGGCGCGAGGCTACGGAACCTGCGATCTACGACCGGATGCCGGGCCGCGGTGGTCCGGCTCTACAATGTCAGCAAGTTGACCATAGTCGCCTCGCGCCGACGGCTCGGCCTCAGCCCACGATTTTGGCCTAATCGTGCGGTGACCGCTGATAGGCCGGGATCCGCACCGTCACCGGCGCGCTTACGGCTGAGCGCTGCCAGCGGTGGATTCCGCCATCCACCCCTTCGCCTAGCTCCGGCGGGCCTGCCTGCGGCGTCGTCCCATAGCCCACGCGCACCGACAGCCGGTACTCCCCAGGCGTCGGCGACGCGGTCCGCTCGGCGTTCCACATCCGGTTGAGCGCCAGCGGCCAGGTGAGGGTGAAGCGCCGGTCGGCTATCTCTCCCGGATCGAGCCGCACCACCGTCGGAGCGAAATAGCCATACACCTGCACACCGGTCCGCAGCCGGCCGCGCGCAAAGGACAGTTCGATCCGATCCCCTTCCTGGCGGAAGACCAGCCATCCATCATCGACCAACCACACGGGTCGCGCACCGGCGTTGCGGACGGCATACACGATTTCCGTTGCCGGCGGATGGACGGCACTCGTCACAGAGCTGATGTCGACGACCACACTGCCCGGCATTGTTGACACTCGCCGGTTCCTCCCGCCCGCGTTTTATCTCAGGGTATCTTATCGGTGATTTTGTAGCTGGTCTTGTGCGCCTTGTTGTAGTTCTCGCGCCACTTGATGCAGACGTCGTGGTACGAGGACCAGTTGACCGTGCCGGGAGATTTCTTGTCGCGCCAGAACAACTCGCCGCAGTCCGGATCCTTGAAGGTGCCACGCAGATCGATACCGTGCTCCGCGCGCAACGCGTTTTCTCGCGCGACGGTCTCCTGGTGGCCGCCTTCGCCGCGAGCCGACGCCGTGTCGGCGCTATGCTTGCCCTGATCGCCAAGCCACCCATGGCCACAGAATTCATGCCCGAGCACCAGCCAGGGATCGACATTCAACGCGGCCCCCGCCGCCGTGGCGGCTCCCCATAATTTTGGGCTGTTGGGCGAGGGCGCCGTCACCGTTCCGCCGGAGCCGCCCGGTTTGACCCCGTTCGCCTTGTCGTTGTCATCGAAGTCCGTGTGCGGCCAGTCTTTGTCATCGACCCGGATCGTCCAGGTGTTTGCCGATGCCACCAGGTCGCAAACGCAACCACAGCCGGTCGAGGTCTTGGACGCCTGCGCGCCCGACGGCGTCGGGGGGCCGGCCATTCCCGGCGCCAGAGCCGGGGCCGTGCAAAACGATGAGTCGATCTTCACCGCGCCGGTGGCAGCGTCAACACTCGGGCCGCCGCTCGGGCACAGGGTCTTAAGATAGGATTCGATAGTCGCGGCGTTGGTTTGTACTGCGCCCTTGCCGCCCGGGTTATCGATGTTGTCGGCGGGCCTCGCTACCGCAACCTTTCGTTGTATTGCTCGCTGGGAGGCTGGCGCGCGTCCCTGCTGCACCGCATGAGCCAACTCATGGGCAAGTAGCCGGCGTCCGGCATCGGTGCCGGCCGCGTATTCGCCTGTGCCGAAGACGATGTCCCGACCGACTGTATAGGCGAGCGCGCCGACGGAGCGGGCAGACGCGGCGGCTTGCCCATCATCGTGTATCCGCACCGCGGCGAAATCACGGCCGAAGCGAGGCTCGAAGAAAGCGCGGGTCGGCGCATCCAGCGGCCGGCCAGGTGAGCGCAGCACATCATGCACCAGAGAGGGGGCTGTCGCGCCGGAAGCGTCGGGTTGCGCCGATTTCATCTGCAAGGACTTTTCCTCGTCCTCGCAAGCGGCGCATTTACGGCTCAACTGGGGCGAGGCGGCCGTCAAGGAGACGGCCTGACCCGGATCACGCGTGACCTGCTCTGCGATGCGATCGGCCTCATGCTCAAGCGGATCATCGACCTGTCCGACAATCAGCCTCGGCTGGACGACGCCGGGCAACCGGGCTACGCTCAGCGCTGATACGCCCGCCCGGTCCGGCGGAAACACAGCTATTTTGCTGAAATCCCAAGAGACGCCGCTCGGCTTCTCGCGGCTCGCCAGGCCCGCTGCCGTATGATCGCCAGATGGCTGCGAGCGTAGTGGCGCCATTTCGTTAATCGGATTGGCGACCGCCTTCTGTGCTCTTGCAACCAGCGGAGCAAACATGACTGCCCCCTGTGACCGATACTGAATGAGTATGGAAACAGTTAATTTAATGTTAGCAAAACTTGCCGGGCATCACAAGGAAATTCGGGTAATCGCGATTTGAAGGCTCAGCGGCGGTCCGTGGTCCAACCTCGCGAGCGGGGTGGCCACAAGTACCATCGGGGTAAAGACTTGAAGATCTGGCATGGCGCACCCCGGCATCTTCGCCGCGATCTTTCGCGGCGGCGACAGGGCAACTCTTGCCCCGATAAGTGGCTGAGGGGTGGTTGCCGATGAGCTGGCGCTATTATGGTGCACGGTGAGCGGCGGTCAATCGGGATTGGAAACCGACGCACAATTCCGAGGAGAGGGAGGCCCGAAACGGTGAAGGCGAGAGGCGCCGGCGAGCCGGTCACGCTGGCAGCACTGTTTATCGGCTTTCTGAAAGTCTCGCTCTGCGGTGTCGGCGGCGGCGGCGGGATTGTTTGGGCGCGCCGCGTCGCCGTCGAGAACCGCTGCTGGATCAGCGACCGGGAATTTGCCGACATCGTCAGCCTCTGCCAGTTCATGCCGGGGCCGAACATCGTCGGCATCGCCGTCTGCGTCGGGGCCAAGATGCGAGGCGCGGTGGGCACAATTGCCGCGCTCTGCGGCTTCCTTGTCATCCCGTGGGCGCTCGGCTTCTCGCTCGGCGTCTTATACCTCAAATATGCTCACCTGACGGTCCTGCGGAACATTCTCGCCGGGATTGCCGCGACGGCCGCCGGGCTTCTGATCGCAACCGGCATCAGGCTGCTGATGCCATATCGCCGCCGCGCGGCAGCCTTGCTTTTTGCCACGCTTGCCTGCGGTCTTATCATCTTCGGCAGATTGCCGCTTCTTATTGTCTTGTTTGGCTTGGCGCCACTCAGCATTGCCGTCGCCGGCATGCAAAACGAGAGAAGGCGATGACCGGCCCTTCCGCGCCCATCGCGCTGACGGCGCATCTTGCCTTGGTCTCGTCGATCAGCTTTGGCGGCTTCCCGACTGTCCTGCCGGATGTCCGCAACTTCGTGGTTGGCGCCCATGGCTGGATGACAGATCAGGAATTTGCCAATTTTTTCGCGATAGCCCAGTCCATCCCCGGGCCGAACATGATCCTGATGATGAGTTTCGTCGGATGGAAAGTGTGGGGATTTCCCGGAGCCGTGGCGAGCGCGTTCGCCACCTTCGGGCCGCCTTGCGCCATGTACTTTGCCGGATATCGCTTATGGGATCGGTTTCGCGACGCGCCATGGCAGCGGATCGTGCGTCTCGGCCTGGCGCCGGTAACCATGGGGATTGTCATCGCCAGCGGCGCCGTGATGGCGCGTGCGGCGGACACCGGGTGGCGGACCGCTCTCGTCACCATCGTTGCTGCTGCAATCACGCTGGCGACACGGCTCAGTCCGATGTGGACGCTTCTCGGCGGCGCTGCTCTCGGCGGCCTCGGCCTGCTGTAAGCGGCTCGATGATCAATTTCCTACCGCCCTGGCCTCCTCGGGCGGGCGCACCTTCTGAAACTTGATCAGTAGCAGGATGTCGTAAACGCCTTTGATGACGCCGCCGATCAATAGCGGCCAGCCGAAAGTGGAAAGCGTCAGCAGATAGCCCGAGATCAGCGAGCCTGCCGCCCAGGCGAAAGTTTTCGGGACTGCCGTGATGCTGGCGGCAGCCGGCCGCTCGGCTGATGTCACGACCGCCATCACATACGAGGTCCGGGTCGGCACATCCATTTGCGACAGAGCGCTGCGCGCCAGCAGCAGCGCGATCGCGATCGCCAGATTGGGCGCAAACGGGACCAGGATCAGCAGGATGTTCGACGGTAGATGAGTGAACACCATCGTATTGATGAGCCCGATGCGGGCCGCGATCGGCACCGCGAGAAGATAGGAGACGGCCGAGCAAAGGCTGCTCCAGAACAGGATCGTCGCCGTTGTCGTCAATGACACGTGAAAGGCCTGGTAAAGCCAGAGCGCCAGCAGCGACTGCACCAGAAAGCCGGTGCCGAACGAATCCATACCGAAGAGCGCGGCCATGCCGTAGACAAGGCGTTTTGACCGCCCCAGCGACGCCGTGGGCGCAGTGTCGGCGATCTCGACCGCGGGCGACAACGGTCGGTACAACAGGAACGCCACCAACCCTAACGCGGCGTAGAGACCGAACATCAGCTGCATGGCGGCCGCCCGGGTGCAGCCTGTCCACGCCGCCGCGGCATCCGGAAACGCCGCCGCGAGCACCCCGAGCGCCGTCGCGCAGGAACCGATGACGCTGTAGCGCGCGAACAGCGCGGTTCGCTGGCGCGGCTCGATTGTTTGCGTCAGCACGGTCTGTTCGAGCGGCACGAAAATGCTCGCATCGCCCGAGGTCGGGTTCATCGTGCCGACAACGGCGATGACCAAAAGCGGCCAGAATTGCGTGACGACTGCAAAGCCGGCCCCGGTTGCCGCCATTAGCCCGGCCGCGGCAAGAAGCAGCAGGCGCCGAGAGTGTCGGTTCGCGATCCACCCGACCCAAAGGGTCATCACCGCCGTGCCGATCAGCGTGCCAGTGACAATGGCGCCGATCGCGAGCGCGCTGAAGCCACGCTCGACCAGGTAGATTGGCAGCAGTAAGGCGACAAAGCCGTCGCCGAAGGCGCGCACACCGCGTGCCGCCAGGACGCGCAGCGCGTCGGGCGAAGTTCCCGGCGGCATCGGCCGCCACCACTCGTTGCCGGTCGCCAGACGGCCCCTCATGCTTCAGCTCCCACCATGACCCGTCTGCAACCCCCGATATCGGAGCGACAGCCTCCGAGCACCCACGCGCGCCTGACTTCACCGAATTAGAAACTTCCGGGTGGTGTCGCGGCGGTGGGCCTCGACAGCAGACCCGGCCCTTTGGTCACGCCAAACGCGAAAGTCACCCCGGCGCGAATCTCGCCCTCGGTATGGGCGTTGATGCGCGCACCGCGGACCGCGAAATCGACCGCGAGATTGTCCTTGACCTGCGAAAGGCCCGTGCACCTTGCACCAGCAAGTGAGCACGGCCGCCAGCGTCAGCTTTGTGACCGCCGCCGTCACTTTCATGAGGCGGGACGGAACACCCAGATCGCCGCCGGCTCATTCCACCTCGCCCGCACCGCCACAAAGAGCCGGTCGAGTTCGGGCACGAACAACGAGGTGCGCGCGCCCGAAACCGTCGGCACGCGCGCGAGGCGCTGATAGCCGTCCCCTCGCTGCTCGAACACATCGACTACCCCGTCGCCGCAGCTCACATAAACGCGATGGCGCTTGGCATCGACAAACACATCGTCGGCATCGCCGCAGGTCGCGGTCTTGGTTACGACCTGCCCATCCTCGATGGACAGCGCCATCAAGGTCGGCGGGTTGCGAAAGGCGACGAGAACCCGGTGCGCGTCGTGATCGATCGCCATCGGGAAATTCGACCCCGCGCCATGTGTCGGCAGGGATTGGTTGGCCCCGGTCGCGATATCCATGAGCTCGATCTCGCGCACATCCGGCACGTTGACAAAAACCCGGGTTCCGGTTTCGTCGATCTGGAAACCCTCCGGATGCGCCTTCAGACGGATATCGGCGACCTTGGCCCGGGTGGCCGGATCGATGACCGCGATCGCGCCCTTGCCATACCCGACCAGCACGCGATGGCGCGGCTCGTCGACCCGCACGTTGTCGGCATCGTTACCGAGCTCGATGCGGCCGATCGGCGCCAGATCGTCGCCGCGCAGCACCCGCACCGAGCCGTCGCCGCCATTCGCCACGTAGACGCTGTCGGCAAACGGGACGTACGCAACACCCTGCGGCTCGCTAAAGCCGGCGATCGTGCGCACCTTCCCGCTCGCCAGATCCACGACCCCCAGGCTGTCATTGCCGAGTTCGGCGACAAACAGCCGCTGCCGCTTTACATCGAGGCCGAGGTGGTCGATGCGGCCGCTCACATCGCCGAGCGGGATCTTCGCCTCGAGCACCAGGGGTGACCCCGCTGTCTGAGCCAGCGCGGGGGCGGCCCACATCAGGCTTGCCCCCAGCAGCACGATCTTCCGCGCGGACACGCTCAGCGTTTCACTATATTGACCTGTGCCAGCGCCGCCTTCAGCCCTTCGGCGAGCTTCATCGCATCGTCATTGGCCCAGAAATGCATGAAGTACAGACGCGGCTGGTCATCGAGCATGTGGTTGTGGATCGCCGTGACCTCGATCCCATGGTCGCGCAGCGCCTTCAGCACCGGGTTCACCTCGCTGGCGATCAGCACGAAATCGCCGGTGATCGCCGCCTTGCCGCCGCCGGTCGGCTGGAAGTTGATGCCGATCGCCGAGCCCATCGCCGGCGGGACAACCATGCCGCCGTCGGTGATCGTTTCCGCACGGGGTATACCGAACTGGTAAACGCCACCGACATTCTTGCCCTTGGCGCCGAGGCCCTGATCGATCGCCGCGGTGTCGAGATCGATCGGCGGCGGAGCTGCCCCCGCCGGAGGCGCGGCGAACGGTGTCTTGCTCTCGGCGAGCGCCGTGTGCAGCTCGGTGGCAAGCGTCACCGGATCGCCATGGCCGAGCACGTGCATGTACATCGTGAAAGGCCGGTTGCGCAGCAGGTGGTTGTGCAGCGCCGTTATCTCGATGCCCGCGACGGCGAGCTTGGCCATAACCGGATTGACCTCGTCCTCGGTCAGCACGAGGTCGCCCATGACCATGCCCCGATCGCCGATTTTCTCGAAGGCGAGCCAGCCGCCGAGGGCAAAGCCGGGCTTTAATGCGACCCCATCGAGCGTGGCCTTGATATCGGTGCGCGGCAGCCCGACGCGGTAGACCCCACCCGGCATCGCTGCACCGGTTTTGCCGAGCGCTTGACCAACCTGCGCCTGCCAGCTGTCGTCGGCCGCAACGGCGAGGCCGCAGGCTCCAACCAGCAGCGCCGCGGCCACCAATCGAGCAAGATAGAACCCAAACCCGAACTTGCGGTGGAAGCGGACCGCGACCGGCATCGCCTGGCCTGCGACCGTGCGGCGTACATTCTTAATCGAGACAGAGGGAAGTTCTGATACGCCCATGCGCGCGCACTCCTCGCAAAGCGAGTGGCGCAGAGCTTGGACGGTAAGCCGTCTGACGGGGTGTCTGCATTACCCCGTAACGGTTAACGTTGTCGATCCGGTAGCCGGATGTCAAGCCTCTGAGCCAGCCCGGTAGCGAACGGGTTCCGCATTCGGGTCGGCGATTGGCGTGTCTCGTATACGTTGGATCGCCAGGCCGGCGTCATGAGCGTTTTCGAGATTGCCCCGAAAGGAGGAGCATACCGATGAGCGACCCGTTACGAATGCGCCCGCTCGGCGAGCACGCCGCGTTGGTGCGCGATCGTCTCGCCGCGCTGGCCGGCGCCGAGTTCGTCGACGACCCGGACCGCGCCGAGCTCGTGGTGATGACCCCCGACGATCTCGCCGATTTGATCGAAGACGCTGCGGCAACCGCCGCCTATCACCGCACGCGCGACCAGGAATGCGTGCCGATCGGCGTGGTCGACCGGCTGATCGCCGGAGACAACCCGGTGCGGGTCTGGCGTGAGCATCGCGGTCACTCGCTGCGCCACCTCGCCGAGATCGGCATCGGATACCCGTCGCAGATCGAAAACGGCGACCGTAAGGGCACGGTCGAGACGCTGAAGAAGATCGCCGGTGCGCTCGACGTCGACCTCGACGATCTGACCTGACCTGGTCAATACCGCGCGTTGCCGGGCGTTCGTGGGAACGGGATGGCGTCGCGCACGTTGGCGAGGCCGGTGACGTAGGCGAGGGTGCGCTCGAAGCCCCCACCCCTCCCTCCCCGCGAGCGGGGGAGGGTTAGGGAGGGGGCGACGGCACGGTGCCGTAGCGGCGCAGGTCGCGGTACCAAGCGTAGTGCTCGCGGTCGATGTCGCACTCGGCCATGCGCGCGTCCAGAACCGCGAGCCGCTCCTCGCGCTGGCCGCCGCCAGTGATTTCGCCGATCCCGGGTGCGAGCACGTCGCTTTCGGCCGGTTGCGCGGTGGGGGCGACGGGCACGATCGTGCCGTCGCCGGCGAAGGGGCAGCCCGAGATGCAGGCGACCGCTGTCGCTTCAGGACCTCATCGGTGTAATTGGGCAGCGAAGGTGGCGGGGCTTGGCTGGAGCACCGACCCGGCGTCCGAGCAGCGGTTGCGCCTCAGCGCGAGCCTCCTCGCCAGGAACGGGATGTCCTCTCACCTCCCGCTGACCGGCCGGACGGCAACCGGATCTTCCCGAGTCAGCCGGATTTCTTCCGTTTCATGGCGGATCACCAGGGAGTTGCCCTCGCGCAGAGTGTATTCCACTTTCTCCAGACCGATCTCGACGTCGAGCACCTGGCCGCGGTACGTTACGGGAAACCGAAGTATAGCGTTGTCCTCCGGCGCGCGACGTGGCCCGAATGACAACATACCGTCATCGTCCCGCATGCCGCCGAGCCCGTAGGCAAGCATCATCCAGGTGCCGCCCATCGAGGCGATATGGCAGCCGTCCTTCACGTTGCCACCTACGTCGGCGAGGTCCATCAGCAGTGCTGCCATCCCGTACCGAATAGCTTTTTCAGTATCGCCGACCTGCGCAGCGATGATGGCCTCGACGCAGGACGACAATGATGAATCGCCCGTGGTCAAGGGGTCGTAGAATTCAAAGTTACGTTTCTTCGCCTGCGAGGAAAACGTATTGCCCAGCAGGAACATGGCCAATACCACGTCCGCCTGTTTGATCACTTGCTTCCGATAGATGTTGAGCGGATGGTAAAACAGCAGCAGCGGGTAGTGCTCGCGCGGCGTAGTTCGAAAATCCCAGGGCTCTCGGTCCAGGAAGCTGTCATCCTGCGAGATGATCTTCAGCTTCTCATCATACGGCACGTACATGCTTTTCGCCGCGCGTATCCATGCCTCCACCTCAGAGGGCTCGAGCGCCGTTTTGTGCACGAGCGCGCTGTACGCATCCGGTTTTGTTGTCCGCAGGGACGCAATAGTCTGGGCCGCGTAGCGCAGGTTTTCTCGGGCCATCAAATTCGTGTATGCATTGTTGTTCACGACTGTGTTGTATTCATCCGGCCCAGTGACGGAGTTGATGCAGAATTTCCCCCCTTTTGCATCCGAGTAGAAGCCCAGGTCGAGCCATAGGCGTGCCGTTTCGACGAGCATCTCGGCGCCGCAGTCCCGAAGGAAGGACTCATCGCCCGTCGCTTGCACGTACTTGCGCAGCGCATACATTATGTCCGCGTTGATGTGGTACTGTGCGGTCCCGGCGGCGTAGTAAGCCGATGCCTCTTCTCCGTTGATGGTGCGCCACGGGAACATGGCGCCGCGGTGGCCCAATTGCCTGGCTCGGGCTCGTGCCTGCGGCAACATCTTGTAGCGGAAGGTCAGCAGGTTCTTAGCGATCCGAGGGGAGGTATAGGTCAGAAAAGGCAGCACGTAGATTTCGGTGTCCCAAAAATAATGCCCCTC
This sequence comes from uncultured Alphaproteobacteria bacterium, assembly GCA_963785565.1. Lineage (GTDB taxonomy): Bacteria > Pseudomonadota > Alphaproteobacteria > ATCC43930 > CGMCC-115725 > AP-15. The sequence continues at coordinate 259,790 of CAWAVV010000011.1, forward strand.
ATACGCCTGCCCGGTGAGGCCCTTTGCCGGCACACCCGCGTCTTCCGCACGCGCCGAGGCCTGCAGGATATGAAAAAGGTTGAAGCGGATCGCTTGCTGGATCTCCACGGTGCTGCGTTTCGTGCGTTCTTCCCTGATGTCCCTGACCTGAACATCGCTGCGGCGCCAGAAATCTTCCATGTACTGCTCTTGGGACTTGAGCAGCTGCTGGAACCCCTGGCTCATTACGCGGTCCAAGGTCCACTCGGCGCGGCCGCACAGTTCTTCTGCCGAAGCCGTCTGCGATGTGTGATAGACCATGTATTTCGTGAGGTGGATCGGACAGTCGGGCCGGGCGTCGATTGTGAAGGCAACCTGGCCGAAGTCCTCGGTATAGGCAACCTTGTAGTCGTGTGGGCACGACGTCTCTAGCGCATTGTCAGTGGCGCACGTCAGCGTCAAGCGGCTCTTTTCGGTCGCATGGCACAGCACGATCCGGCGGTTTTTGGCATAGCTGGTTCGATAATGGAGCACCCGCCCTGCAAAGGCCCTCGCCCGTCGCGGATCATTCCCGTCGGTGTAGGCGCCCGGTTCATGCGTTGCCATCTCGGAAGAGATCACAATAGAGGCTGCCGCGTTAACGAGCGTCACACGGTAGGAGATGGCCGCCACATGCCTATTGGCCAAGGAGACCAGACGCCGGGATGTGATCAGCGCTTGTTTACCGGCAGGCGTCTCCCAGAGGATCTCCCGGTCGAGCGTCCCGGACTTCATATTGAACCGCCGGTCGTAACTCACCAGGTTTGCATTGGACAGCCAAAAGGGCTCGTCGTCGACGAACAGCTTGATGAGCTTGCTGTCGGTCACGCTGAAGATCGTCTGGCTAGTTTTCGCGAAGCCATAAGCGTCTTCTGGGTACACGATCGGGCTCGTTTCATAAAACCCATTGATCAGAGTACTGTTTTCGGCATGGGGGCCGCCTTCCTCCGGGCACCCGCGCATACCGACGTATCCGTTGCCGAGAGCCAGCATCGTTTCCAGCTGGGCCAGGAATTCGGGGTGAAACCGTTTTTCGATAACGTTCCACTCGTCGGCCGGGTAATCATGGGATGGCGGCCAGAGGCGTCAACCTGGGCATTGCGGTGCAATGGTAGTGCGTATCAGTCGTCGCACCAGTCGCGGTGGTGCGGCGGATCATCAGGTTCCGGCAGTAACCACAAACGCGATCGCTACAGTAGTACGCATCAATACCGTGCATTCCCCGGGGTGCGGGGGAACGGGATCGCGTCGCGTACGTTGGCGAGGCCGGTGACGTAGGCGAGGGTGCGCTCGAAACCGAGGCCGAAGCCGGCATGCGGCACCGTGCCGTAGCGGCGCAGGTCGCGGTACCAGGCGTAGTGCTCGCGGTCGATGTGGAGCTCGGCCATACGCGCATCCAATACTTCGAGCCGCTCCTCGCGCTGGCTGCCGCCAATGATTTCGCCGATCCCGGGTGCGAGCACGTCCATCGCCGCTACTGTTTTGCCGTCGTCGTTGACCCGCATGTAGAAGGCTTTGATGGCCTTCGGGTAGTTCATCACGATGACCGGCTTTTTCGCGTGTCTTTCGGTCAGATAGCGCTCGTGCTCCGACTGCAGGTCGATGCCCCACTTGACCGGGAACTCGAATTTCTGGTTCGCCCGCTCGAGCACTTGGATAGCCTCGCCGTAATCCATATGCACGAATTCCGAGCCGACGATCCCTTCCAGTTTCGCGACCAGCCCCTTCTCGATCCGCTGGTCGAAAAAGGCGAGATCTTCCTGTCTTTCGCTCAGCAAGGTCTCGAACGTGTATTTCAATAGCCCTTCCGCGAGGCTCGCATTGTCCGAGAGGTCGGCGAAAGCGATCTCCGGCTCGATCATCCAGAACTCGGCCAGATGGCGACTGGTGTTCGAGTTCTCCGCGCGGAAGGTCGGCCCGAAGGTGTAGACCTTGGTCAACGCCAGGCAGTAGGCCTCGACGTTGAGCTGCCCCGACACCGTCAGGAACGCCTCGCGGCCAAAGAAATCCTGGGCAAAATCGACCTTGCCCTCAGGCGTGCGCGGCAAGTTGGCGAGGTCCAGGGTCGACACCCGGAACAATGCGCCCGCCCCCTCCGCGTCGGACGCGGTGATGATCGGGGTGTTGACCCAGAAAAAGCCGTTGTCGTCGAAGAAGCGATGGATCGCCCGGGCCAGGGTGTGCCGCACCCGCGTCGCCGCACCGATCACGTTGGTGCGCGGCCGCAGATGCGCCACCTCGCGCAAATACTCCAAGGTGTGCGGCTTGGGCTGGATCGGATAGGTCTCCGGGTCGTCCACCCACCCGACCACCCGGACCATGCTCGCCTGCATCTCGAACGGCTGCCCCTTGGCCGGCGACGGCACGATCGTCCCGGTCGCCTCAACTGCGCAGCCGGCCGTCAGCCGCAGAACCTCTTGCGCGTAATTGGGCAAGGCGTTGGGTGCGACGACCTGCAGCGGATGGAACGACGATCCGTCTGAGAGGTGGATGAACGAAATGCCCGCCCTCGAGTCCCGCCGGGTCCGCACCCAGCCCCTGACCGTGACCGGCATGTCAGTCGGCGCCTGCCCGGCCAGGATCGCGCTCGCGCTGAATTCTCGCTTATCCATCGGTCGAGAGTTATCCAGGCAGAGAGCCTTGTCCAGCGATCCCAAGCACGCGCCTCACCGCATTCAACAGACGATCGCGATGCGGCGGGGGGCGGGGCGTCGGCTCAAACTCGGCCATTCCGAAATAACTCAAAGGCTGCGGGATCAATCCTCGGCCCGCACCTTGACGTAGGAGCCGGGGGCGTCCTCGATCGGCTTGAGTTTGCCGTCGCCCGGATGGCGCGCAGCCACCTCGCCGCCTGAATATTTGGCGATCCAGCGCTCCCACACCGACCACCATGAATTCGGGATGCTGGGTAGCGCCGGCGAGCCATTCCTCCGGCGTCGGCGGGTTTTTGGGGTTCTCCCAATGCCCGTATTTGCTGCTGGGCGGATTGACGACGCCGGCGATGTGGCCCGAGGCGGACAGCACGAATTTGACCGGCCCCTTGTAAATCTGGGTCGCGGCATAGGTCGACCGCCACGGCGCGATGTGGTCCTCGCGGGTCGACAGCAGGAACGCCGGGGTCCTGACCTTGCCGAGATCGATCGGCACCCCATCGAGCGTGACCCCACCCGGTTTGACCAGCAGGTTCTCCTGATACATGCGGCGCAAGTAAAAGCCGTGCATCGCCGCCGGCATCCGCGTCGAATCGGCGTTCCAGTAAAGCAGGTCGAACGGGAACGGCGACTTGCCGAGCAGATAGTTGTTGACGACGAACGACCAGATCAGATCGTTGGCGCGCAGCATGTTGAACGTCGTCGCCATGTCGCGGCCTTCGAGATAGCCCTTGGCGTTCATGCGCTGTTCGAGCGCCGCGAGCTGCTCCTCGTCGATAAACACCGAAAGCTCGCCGGCCTCGGCAAAATCCACCATCGTCACGAAGAAGGTGGCGCTTTTGATCCGGCTGTCGCGCTTGACCGTCATATAGGCAACCGTGGCGGCGAGCAATGTGCCGCCGAGGCAATAGCCGATGACGTTGGCCTCGCGTTCGCCGGTCGCCTGCTCGATTGCGGCAAGGGCGGCGAGCGGACCCTCGAGCATGTAATCGGCGAAGGTCTTGCCGGCCAAATGCTCGTCGGGGTTGACCCAGGAAATCACAAAGACGGTGTGGCCCTGCGCCACCGCCCAGCGGATGAACGAGTTGTCGGGCCGCAGATCGAGGATGTAGAATTTGTTGATCCATGGCGGCATGATCAGCAATGGCCGACGTTTGACCGTCTCGGTCGTCGGCGAATATTGGATCAGCTGGATCAAGTCATTCTGGTAGACGACCTTGCCCGGCGTCACCGCGATGTTCTCGCCGATATGGAACGCCGCCATATCGGTCATCCGGATCGCCAGCCGGCCCTTGCCGCGCTCCAAGTCGTCGAGCAGGTTCTTGAGCCCGTTCAGCAGATTCTCGCCGCGGCTTTCGATCGTCGCGCGCAATGCTTCGGGATTGGTCAGCAGAAAATTCGAGGGCGCCAGCGCATCGACGAATTGGCGCGTGTAGAAATCAACCTTGCGCGCGGTGCGCTCGTCGGTGCCCTCGGCATCGCGCACCGTCGTTTGCAGCCAGCGGGCGGTCAGCAGATAGCTCTGCTTGATGAAGTCGAACAGGGTGTTGTCGTTCCAGGCGGCGTCGCGGAAGCGGCGGTCGCCTTGCGGCGGCTGGATCATCGGTTCGGGGTTGCCGCCGAGAAACCGCTGGGCGGTACGCTGCCACAAGGTCATATAGTCGTTCCACAGCGACAGCTGCGCTTGGACCAGGCGCGAGGGGTCCGACATCATCCGCGCCGTCATCTCGAAAAAGGCGGCGCCGATGGCGAGCGGGCTGGCCATCCCGATGCCTTCCTCGGGCGATTGCCGCGTGAGGAAATCAGCGACGAGGTGCTGGCTCTTTTTGGCGACGTCGGCGAGCTGCCGCGCCAGTTCGTCGGCGTCGGCGAAAGCGCCGCTCGCCCGAGCGTTTGCAGCTGAGGCGGCCCCCTCTCCGGGTACCGGCCGGTCACTGTCGTTCATCACCGCTTCCTCGCAACATCGGAGGTCCGCGACCCGGATCCAACTGGCCGGAACGCTCGCGATCGATCGTTTGTTGGATCGTCGACGGCCGCTTGTTCGCCGGATCAAATGTGGTGACGCGGCGGCCTGGATCGAATAGACCAGCGCCCATCGAATTGGCAGCGGCCGGGGATTTGCCGCCCGCGCGGCACCGCGGCCCGTACGCGGGTAGGTGGTCATGGCGCTAGGCGAAGCCCGTTATTGCGGTCGAGGCTCCGGCCGAAAGTTGGGGCGGCGGGCGCTGCAGGCGGTCGTCGCGGCGGTGCTGCTCGGGCTCGGCGCCTGCAACCCGATCGAAGGGTATCGCCACCTGACCGGCGCGAGCAAGAACGACCCCGATCCGGCGACGACGCCGAATACCCAGAATCTGGCCGCCGGAGAGAAGTCCCCTTATCCGAACCTGGCGACGGTTCCGCCGCCGCCCACCCAGGCGCTGACCACGGCCGAGCTCAATAAATTGACGCAGAGCCTGATCGCCGACCGGAAGAATGCCAAGTACACTAGCGAGCAGCTGCAGGCCGGTTTCGACGAAGGGGCGGGGGCCCCACCCCCGCCGCCGCCACCGCCGGCTCCTCCCGCGGGGACCGCGCCTTCCGGCGCCGGGGAGCCACCGGCGGCACCGACTGGCGGGCCAAAAGCAGCGACCGCGCCTCCCGGCGCTGAAACGCCACCGGCCCCGGGTCAGGTGGCGAGCGCGACACCAGCAGCCGCGGAAAAGGGGCCGCGCAAGAGCGGCGAGCCGCCCGAACCCGGACCGACGGAATCGAGCTTGCAGTCGCCGCAGATTTCCTCGCTGCCCGAGCCGCAGCAGAGCCAGCCGCCACCACCGCCGCCGCCGCTGCTGCGGATGCCAGCGGCGTCGGCCGGGGCCGGCAAAACGGCGGCGGCACATCTCCCGGCGTCCCCGGCCCCGGCGCCGATGCCGGCCGCGATCGCTTCGGCCGAGTTCCAGCCGCCACCGCCGCCGCCGGTGCTTCCACCCGCCGCCGCAACCCGCACCGCCGCGGCGACGGGTCCCGGCAAGAGCGGAAAACAGCCGCCGCCGGCGCCCGTCGACATGCCGGTCGCACAGATAAACTTCGCCGCCAATTCGACAACCCTCAGCGATGCCGACCGGCAGAGTCTCGGCGCGGTCGTGCCGCTTTACCGGCGCGACCCCGGCAAGGTGCGGGTGGTCGGCTACACCGGGGTCGGCGATAGCGCCAGCCAGCAGCTGAACAGCTTCCAAGCCGCTCTCGACCGGGCGCAGGCGGTCGCCGCCGCCTTGGCCAAGGCTGGAATACCGCGGGACAAGATACTGGTAGAAGCAGCGCCGGTCGGTGAAGATTCGGGGCAGAGCCGCGCCGAGGTGCTGCTCGAGCACTGAGTTCGGATATTTGCGGCGACCGCCGCCGCGCATTGCGAATGGCGGCGGAATCGAAAATCATCGAAAATTAGTGATACGCACGATAAAACGCGGGATCGGGGGCGCCGTGCGCGAGGCCGCCCTAACCTGCTCGGACGCTGTTCGGGTATAACGCATTGGGGTCGCCGGGGTCGTGAAGCCGCCGTTGAAGATCGCCGTCGCGGGTCTCGGCACGGTTGGTGCCGGGACTCTCAAATTGCTGCAGGACCAGGCGGAGCTGTTGGCCGAACGCGGCGGCCGCTGCATCGTCGTGACTGCGGTTTCGGCCCGTGACCGGCGTCGCGACCGCGGCGTCGAGCTGTCGGCGGTGCGCTGGTACGAGGATGCGACGGCGATGGCGGCCGATCCCGAAATCGACGTCGTCGTCGAATTGATCGGCGGCGCCGACGGGATTGCCCGGCAGGTCGTCGATGCCGCGCTCGATCACGGCAAGCACGTGGTTACCGCCAACAAGGCGCTGATGGCGCATCACGGGACGAGGCTCGCCGCGCGCGCCGAAGAGCACGGCCTGGCGCTGTCGTTCGAGGCCGCGGTCGCCGGCGGCATCCCGGTGATCAAGGCGCTGCGCGAGGGACTCGCCGGAAACCGGCTCGAACGCGTCTACGGCATCCTCAACGGCACCTCTAACTACATTCTGACGACGATGCGCGAGACCGGCCGCGAGTTCGCAGAAGTGCTCGCCGAGGCCCAGAAGCTCGGCTATGCCGAGGCCGATCCGAGCTTCGACATCGACGGCGTCGACGCCGCCCACAAGCTGGCGATCTTGGCGAGCGTCGGCTTCGGCCGCCCGGTTGATCTCGCCGGGGTCTACACCGAAGGTATCCGCCACGTCTCGCGGCTCGACATCGATTTTGCCGAAGAGCTTGGCTATCGCATCAAGCTGCTCGGGATCGCGCGGCGAACCGAGGATGGGCTCGAGCAACGCGTCCACCCTTGCATGGTGCCGCGGGCGACCCCGATCGCGGCGGTCGAGGGCGTCTATAACGCCGTTGTGGCCGAGGGTGACTTCGTCGGCCGGGTGGTTCTGCAAGGGCGCGGTGCGGGCGCCTTTCCGACTGCCTCCGCGGTCGCCGCCGACCTCGTCGATATTGCCGCCGGTCGCCGGGTCTTTCCGCTCGGAATTCCGGCCGCTGATTTGCGCGCGCTTCCCGGTGTGCCGATCGAACAGCACCAGAGCGCCTATTACATCAGGCTGATGGTGGTCGACCAGCCGGGGGTCATCGCCGATGTCGCCGCGGCGCTGCGCGACGAGGAGGCGTCGATGGAATCGATGATCCAGCGCGGGCGTGCGCCGGGCGAGGCGGTGCCGGTGGTGCTGACCACCCATGTCACCGTCGAGGCGGCGATGCGCCGCGCGTTGGCAAAAATCGAAGCGCTCGACACCGTGCTCGAGCCGCCGCGAATGATCCGCATCGAAGATTTCTGAACGCGACGGCGAGTTCATCGCACCTTATTTCAACGAAAAATAGGCGATCCGGTCGCCGCGGAAGGTGCCGACGAACATATCATCGCCGATCTCCAACCCGACGGTGGCATCGCCGAACTCCGGTTTGCCCTTTTCGCTGACCACCGGCTTTATCGTCATCGCCGCGGTATCCCATTTGACGATACGCCAGGGCTGGACGCAGCGTGTGTTGTGACTTTGGAAGCAGCTGAAGACAAGTTTCGCTGAAACGTCCTGGCCAGCGACCATCAGCTCGCCATCGGGCGCCCAGCGCAAATTGTCAGCGAGAAAGCCCACCGGCAGCCGCCTAGCAGGCGCGCCGCTTCGAGACAAGCGAACTACCGCCTTGTTCCCCCAGGCCGCGACATAGATCCATTTGCCGTCGCGCGAGACCTCGATGCCGTTGTTGCCAGACATCCGACTACCAGGAACCAATGCGAAGCCCTTGTGTGGTTGCCACTCATAGACCGCGCCGGTGTTCTCGCCCGCAGCCATCTTATCCGGGGCTTTAGGGTCCTTCGGATCGAACATGTCGGTGACCACCATGCCGCCGTCGGGTAAGGGCGCCACCGAATTCGGCCAGGTGTGGCTCGGCATTACCGCGCAACCGATCCAGGTAACGGTGGGTTCGGCTCCCTTGGGGTCGAGCATGAAGATTTCGATCAATTCACGGCCGCCGTGATTAACAACATAGAGCGTGTCCATGCCATCCTTGCCGGGACGCAGATTGAGACCGTGCGCCCCGAATTTGCTGAGATCGGGCGCGCCCGGGCAATCGCCATAGGTCGTTTTGTCGGGCTCGACCTGCGTGTTGCTGCCGGGAAACAGCACCTTCCACGATTTGTCACGGGTATCGACCAGATGGAGGCTGCCGCGTGAGCCGGCGGCGCCGCCATCCATGCCGCTGGCCACGATCCACCGCGTCCCCGGCACCTCGACCAGATCCTCCGAGTTCAGCGGACCGCAAACGAAATCCAGCTTACCTGCAGGATTGCAGGGCTCCGCGGCTGCGGCCGGGCCGATGACCCCGATCGCGGCGGCCGCCCCGACGATAAACAGACCCGCAGCGAAGATCGTCCTCATTTCAATTCCTCCCTCGGGTTTTGTCCGCCCCTTCCCTGGGACAGATTAACCATCATACAGGCTCATCGCCTGCTTGTTCATTCCAAGCTTAAGCGGCGGCGCATTGACGCGGTCGGACCCGACGCTTAGCTTCGACGCCGCGGCGCCCGCTTGTGCTGAGCCGGATTTGCAAGCGTCGCCGAATTGATCGGATGCCCCGGCCTGGGCGCTCCGCTCGGCCGACCCGCTGGTGGTGTGCTGAGGCAACAGGTTGAGCCGATAGGTTTGATTATCGATCTGGCTCTGACAATCATCTGCTCACGAACGCCAAGGAGGAACGTCATGCCTGAGACGTCGCGGATGGACCGCAATCTGGCATTGGAAGCCGTCCGGGTGACCGAGGCTGCGGCGCTCTCGGCCTCGCGCCTGATGGGGCGCGGCGACGAGAAAGCCGCCGATCAGGCCGCGGTCGATGCGATGCGCGCGGCGCTGAACAGCCTAGCGATTGACGGCACCGTCGTGATCGGCGAGGGCGAACGCGACGAGGCGCCGATGCTTTACATCGGCGAAAAGGTCGGCACCGGAAACGGCCCGCCGATCGATATTGCCCTTGATCCGCTCGAAGGGACGACGATCACCGCCAAGGGCAGCGCCAATGCGCTCGCCGTCATCGCGATGGCCGATGCCGGCGGCTTTCTCAACGCTCCCGACGTCTATATGGACAAGATCGCGGTCGGTGGCGGACTGCCCGATGATCTCGTCGATCTCGACGAGGCGCCGGCAGTCAATCTAAGAAACCTGGCGCGCGCGAAAAAGGCCGAGATCGCCGACCTCGTCGTCTGCATCCTCGACCGCCCGCGTCATGCCGATCTGATCGCCAAGGTGCGCGAGGCCGGCGCCCGCATCGCCTTGATTTCGGACGGCGATGTCAGCGGCGTCATCGCCACCTCGAGCCCCGAGACCGGGATCGACATGTATGTCGGATCGGGCGGCGCGCCCGAAGGCGTGCTGGCGGCGGCGGCGTTGCGCTGCATCGGCGGGCAGATGCAGGGACGGCTGTTGTTTCGCAATGATGACGAACGCGGCCGGGCCCAAAAAATCGGCATCGCCGACCTCAACCGCAAATACAAGCTGCTGGACTTGGCCTCGGGCGACGTGATGTTCGCCGCGACCGGGGTCACCAATGGCACGATGCTCAAAGGAGTGCGGCGCTTTGCCGGCGGGGCCTTCACCCACTCGGTGGTGATGCGGTCGAAAACCGGCACCGTGCGTTATGTAGAGGCCAGCCACGATTTTACCCGCAAGCAAAGCTTCGCCGCGCTGGCGCGCTGAGGCAGGATGATGGACGGCGCGGGGGGCGCCGCCTTTCCCGCCAGCGTTTTAGGGGTCGAGCAATCGGTCTGTGGTCGGCGCTGGCGCTGGTGCGGCGGCGATGCGCAGGTCGGGCGGGAGATCGCCGAGCGGCTGGCGTTGCCGGAAATCGTCGGGCGGCTGCTGGCCCAGCGCGGCGTCGATCTCGATCACGCCCCGGGTTTCCTGCGGCCACGGCTACGCGAGCAACTGCCCGACCCCGCGCATCTGTGCGACATGGAGGCCGCTGCCGCGCGGCTCGTCAGGGCGGTTCGCGATGACGAAACCATCGCCATTTTCGGCGATTATGATGTGGATGGCGCCACCTCGGCGGCGCTGCTGGCCCGGTTCTTCGCGGCGATCGGGACGCGTACTCGGATCTATGTCCCTGACCGCCTGCGCGAGGGCTACGGCCCGAACAGCGCCGCCCTGCTGCGCCTGCAGGCGGAGGGGGTACGGGCCGTCGTCACCGTCGACTGCGGCACGACGGCGCATCTGCCGCTGGCCGAAGCCGCGGAAAGCGGGCTCGACGTCATCGTCGTCGATCATCATGTCGCCGAACCGCTGCTGCCGCGTGCGGTTGCGGTGGTCAACCCGAACCGACTGGACGAGGCGAGCCCGCACGGCGGTCTGGCGGCCGTCGGTGTGGCCTTTTTGCTCGTCGTCGCGGTCAATCGCGCCCTACGCCGAGCCGGTTGGTACGGGGCCGGCCGCACTGAACCCGACCTCCTTGGGTGGCTCGACCTCGTCGCGCTGGGTACGGTGTGCGATGTCGTCCCGCTGACCGGATTGAACCGAGCTTTGGTCGCACAAGGGATCAGGGTGGCGCGGCGCAACACCAATCCGGGCATGGCTGCGCTGGCCGCAATCGCCGGGATCAAGGAGCCGGTCGACGCCTACCATCTGGGGTTTGTTCTTGGGCCGCGGGTCAACGCCGGCGGCCGGGTTGGCGCGTCGGATCTCGGGGCGCGACTGCTGGCCACCGATGATCCGTTGCTGGCCGCCGAGTTGGC
>CAWAVV010000012.1:0-39855 GCA_963785565.1 uncultured Alphaproteobacteria bacterium
TCAGAAGAAACGGCCCCGGCGCGACCTCGATCGAGGACCACCAGCGGCATTCCACGCGAAAATAGCCGGCGATCGGCCGGGTCAGCCCGCCAGCGACGACGAGATCGCGCTCGGTCACCCCGGACAGGGCAGTTTCCGAAGCGCCGCGCACAATTTCGAACGAGTACTCGACCCCATGCCGTTTCGCGGCCGCGACGAGATCGCGCCGGGCCCGCTCGGCCGCAACCTGCAGGTGCAGCTCGATCTGTTCGGTGGTGAACGGCTCAGCGCCGGCCCCGAGCGTGATCTGGCGGGCGAACGGCAGGCGCGCCAGCCGCAGCAGATCCTCGTCCTCGACAAAGATGCCATGCAGCGGCGCCTTTGCGCGCGCCGCGAGCCGCGCCGCGGTGTCGATCGCGGTGCGGTTCTCGGAGGCGGCGTCGAGCGGAACGACGACGCGCTCGATCGGGGCCGCTCACGGGCGTGATCCCAACGCAGACGCGGCACGGGCAAGCTCGACCGCCTTGGCGGCAAAGGCGTCGAGACGCGCGGCGATCCGATGATTGAGCGTGCCGGCCGGATAATTCCCGTCGCCGTCAGGCTGTCCCGCGGGGATCCCGGTCAGCAGCTCCAGTCCCTGATCGACGGTGTCGATCGGATAGACCGCGAACCGGCCTTCGGCCACCGCCGCGACGACGTCATGGCGCAGCATCAGGTGCTTGACGTTGCTCGCCGGAATGATCACGCCTTGATGGCCGGTGAAGCCGGTGATCCGGCAGCTGTCGAAAAAGCCCTCGATCTTCTCGTTGACGCCGCCGATCGCCTGGATCTGGCCGCGCTGATCGACCGAGCCGGTGACCGCGAAGGATTGCTTGATCGGCGCCTCGGCCAGCGCCGAGAGCAAGGCGAACAATTCGGCGCCCGAGGCGCTGTCGCCGTCGACGCCGCCATAGGACTGCTCGAAAACCAGGCTGGCATTGAGCGACAGCGGCCGGCTCTTGCCGAAACGGCCGCCGAGAAAGCCGCCGAGGATCAGGACCCCCTTTGAATGGAGCGGCCCGCCCAGCGCCACCTCGCGTTCGATATCGACGACTTCGCCGCGGCCGAGCCGCACTTGCGCGGTAATCCGGGTCGGGGTGCCAAAGGCGAGCTCGCCGAGGCTGATCACCGAAAGCCCGTTCACCTGACCGATTTGCGCGCCGTCGGTCTCGATATGGATCGTCTTGCGGCCGATCTCTTCCTGCAGGCGACGGTAGATGCGGTCGCCGCGGCGGAATTGCGCGTCGATCGCCGCCTGCACCTCGGCCTCGCCGACCACGTCTTTGCCGCTGTCGGCTGCGATCTGGTCGGCTTCCTGCAATAGATCCACGAACGCGCGCATCCTGGTCGACAATTTTCCCGAATCTGCGGCGAGCCGGGACGCCTGCTCGATGACGCGGGCCACACCGTCGCGGTCGAGAGGGCGCAGTTTCTCGCGCCGGCCGATGGTGCAGATCAGCCGGGCATAGAGCAAAGTCGTTTCAGGCGTGCGCTCGATCCGGTCCTCGAAATCGGCCTCGATCTTGAACAGCTCGGCGAATTCCTCGTCATTGGCGCTGAGCAGATAGTAGAGCGTCGGGGGTCCGACCAGGACGATTTTGACGTCGAGCGGGATCGGCTCGGGCGCGAGCGACACGGTGCTCGCCACGCTCATCAATTGTTCGAGGGTCTCGATGCGGATCTGGCCGGCGCTGAGCGCCCGCTTCAGCGAGGGCCAGCCGAAATTGCCGGTCAGCAGCTTTTGCGCGTCGAGGATCAGATAGCCGCCATTGGCCCGGTGCAGGGCGCCCGGGGTCAGCAGGTTGAAGTCGGTGACCAGCGCGCCGAAGCGCGCGAGGTGTTCGACCCGGCCGACCAGGGTCTGGTGGGTCGGGTTGTCCTCATAGATCACCGGCGCGCCGCGCTGGCCGCCATTGTCGACAAACAGGTTGACCCCATAGCGGCGAAAGCGCGAATCCTCGATCGCGGCCGCTATCGGCGCCGGGACCGGCGCGGGACCGGTCGCGTCGGCCGCCGGCGCCGGCGGAGCGAGAAAATCGTCGGCGTTTTCCTTGACGTCCGCCTCGACGGCGTCGAGGTATTTTGCCACCTCGGGCAAATCGCGCATAGGCGGCGCGGATCTCCTCCATCAGATGCGCGATCGCGAACCCGGTGGTTTCGCGGCTGAGGTCGCGCACGGCATCGCGATGCTCGCGCTCCCATTGCGGCACCTGCCGCATGATCGCCTCGAGTTCGCTTTGGGTCGCTTCGATTTCGTGCTGGACCGCCTCGCGCTCGCCTGCCGGGAGGGCTTCGAAGGCGTCGGGCTCCAGCACCTTGCCGTCGCGCACCGGCGCCAGCGCCAGACCCATCGGCGTGCGCAACAGGGCGATGCCTTTCTGCTGGGCGCGCTTTTGCAATGCCCCGAACGCCGCTTCGTTGCGTTGTTTGAACTGCTGGTCGATGACCTCCCGCCGCGAGCGGTATTCATCGCGCTCGAAAGCCGCCGGCAAAGCGCCGCGCAACTCCTCGACCAGCCGCTTCATCGCCGCCGCGAGTCCGGCGCCACGCCCCGCCGGCAGCTGCAGGCAATGCGGCTTCTGCGGATCGGCAAAGTTGTTGACGTAGCACCAGTCGGGCGGCGTCGGCTCGCCCTCGGCCTGCTGCCGCAGCAGATCTTCGACCAGCGCGTGCCGGCCGGAGCCGGTAGGTCCGAGCGCATAGACATTGTAGCCCTTGCGCCGCATGCGCATGGCGAACCGGATGGCCTCGACCGCGCGCTCCTGACCGATCAGGCCCGGCGCCTCTTCGAGCTCGCTGCAAAGGGCGAAGGGGAGTTCCGCCGGGTCGCAGCGGCGGTACAGCAGAGCCGGCGGCAATGGGCGCCCGAATTCAAAGCTCGGGCCGGCGGCCTGCGAGCCGACCGCGGCGTCGGCAACGCGAGCCGCTGTTTGATCTGTCATCTCGGCGGACCTCCCCGCGATATTCGCCTAACAAGACAGCAGCGCCAATCGATTGATCGGCGTCAAGCCGAATTTCCGCGCTCTCCTCCCGCAATTACCATGGCGGTTGACCGCGCAGCCGTTGCCGGGCTGGTAGTGCGGTTGATGGCGGGCCGTCGGGCAGCCAGGTCGGTATGGGGCCGCCGACCCTCTGGAACGGTTTTCGACCGAGTCGATGCACTCGGCACCGTCACCCCCACCCCGACCCGCCCCCATCGAGGGGGCGGGAGTACAAATCGGGGTGCGCACATCGGGCCCTCCCCCATGATGGGCATAAGCGCTAACTTAGCGGTTGATGATCGCCGGCCGATGGGTGTATCGTTGCGGGATGGACGAGGACATCCTGGCCGGGGTCGCGGAAGATTGGCAGGTGGTGCTGCGGGTGTTGCCGTTGGGTTGGCAGGAAAAGGCGGGTGAATTGGGAGCGCTGCGGCGTTATCGAGCGTTCCCGGATGCGGCGACATTGCTGCGCGTCTTGCTGATCCACCTGGCGGAGGGCTGTTCGTTGCGCGAAACCGCGGTGCGGGCGGCGGAGGGACAATTGGTGAGGGTCTCGGACGTGGCGCTGCTCAAAAGGCTGCGGGTAAGCGGCGAGTGGTTTCGCTGGATGGGCGAGGAATTGATACGCCGCTGGATGACAGCGCGGCCGGTGCTGCCGCTGCTGGGCGCCGGCTGGCGCGTCCGCATCGTTGATGGCTCGACGGTCAACGAACCGGGCGCAACCGGGTCGAGCTGGCGATTGCATTACGCGGTGGGGCTGCCAGCATTGGCCTGCGAGGAGGTCCACGTCACCGCTAGGTCGATCGGCGAATCGTTGTGTCGGTTTCAGGTCGCGGCGGGAGACTTGCTGATTGCCGACCGCGGCTTTGCCACCCGCAACGGCGTACGGCACGTGCATGAGCATGGCGGGGCCGTGATCGTGCGTCTCAATCTGACGAACCTGCCCTTGAGCAACCACGCCGGTCAGCCGTTTGCCTTGCTGCCGCAGTTGCGCACCCTGAAGGTGGATCAGATCGGCGATTGGCCGGTCGCGGTGAGCCAGGACAAGAAGGGCTCGCCGCCCATTACCGGGCGCGTCTGCGCGATCAAAAAGAGCCAGACGGCGGCGGAGCGCAGCCGCCTCAAGGCCGAGCGCGAGTTGCGACATGGCGGCCATCAGGTCCAACCCGAGACGCTCGAAGCGGCCGAATATATCTTCGTGTTCACCACGCTGGCTGCCGACATCCCGGCGCTGGCCATCCTGGAAATGTACCGCGGCCGATGGCAGGTCGAACTGACCTTCAAGCGGCTCAAATCGCTGCTTGCCCTCGGCCATCTCAAAAAAGTCGATCCGCAGGGCGCCAAAGCCTGGCTGCAGGGTAAGCTGCTCGTCGCCATCCTGATCGAGACGTTGATTGCCTTGGCCGAGCGCTTTTTTCCCTGGGGCTACCCGCTCGTCCCGGATTCCGCGTCGCTGCCTTTGGCGGGAAACCTCACTCATGCTGCACCTTCTTAGCACCGCCATAAACCCACCCATCTCCCTTGACCATGCCGTGCTGCGATGGGACGGCATCGCTCGCCGGCTCGCCGAACCCCCACGGCGGCGTCAATTGCAGAGAGAAGCGCTGTGCAATTTGACACTAAGTTAGCGCTTATGCCCTTGATGGGGGAGGGTTTGGGTGGGGGTGAATGGGGGAGAGCTTGGGAGGGGGTGAGCGCGGTTCAATTTGATCGCAAACCGCCCTATCAGATGCAGAAAAGTCTGCTGTTGTTCCGGGGCGGCCCTCCGGGGCCGGGTCCGGAACCGATGAACACCGGCCACGCCCATGATTTTCTCGAAGCCGGTGTTCATGGTTTCTGGGCTCGCGGGCGTGGCCCGCGCCCCGGAATGACAATGATCGGGCCTCTTTGCGCAGCCTGCTAGACGTCTCGGGAAAGATCTTTCGATTGGGTCCGGCCGGCGTCGTGCGGGGGGTTTAGACGCTGTAGTACATTTGGAATTCGATCGGGTGGGGGGTGTGCTCGAAATTGTACACCTCCTCCCATTTCAATTCGATATAGGCCTCGATCTGGTCGCGGTTGAAGACCTCGCCCTTCAACAGAAAGGCGTGGTCGTGGGCGAGCTCGCCCAAGGCCTCGCGCAACGAGCCGCACACCACCGGCACGTCCTTCAGCTCCTCGGGCGGCAGATCGTAGAGGTTCTTGTCGATCGGGTCGCCCGGGTGGATCTTGTTCTGGATGCCGTCGAGCCCGGCCATCATCATCGCGGCAAAGGCCAGATAGGGGTTGGCGGCGCCGTCCGGGTAGCGCACCTCGACCCGTTTGGCCTTGGGGCTCGAGACATAGGGGATGCGGCACGAGGCCGAGCGGTTGCGCGAGGAATAGGCCAGCAGCACCGGCGCCTCGAACCCCGGGATCAGGCGCTTGTAGCTGTTGGTGGTCGGGTTGGTGAAGGCGTTGATCGCCTTGGCGTGGCGAATGATCCCGCCGATGTAGTAGAGCGCGGTTTCGGAGAGGTCGGCATAGAGGTTGCCGGCGAACACCGTGTTGTCGCCCTTCCACAGGGATTGGTGGACATGCATGCCCGAGCCGTTGTCGCCCATGATCGGCTTGGGCATAAAGGTCGCGGTCTTGCCGTATTGCTGGGCGACGTTGTGCACCACGTATTTATAGATCTGCATGTGGTCGGCGGTGTCGACCAGGGTGGAGAACTGAAAGCCCAGTTCGGCCTGTGAGGGCGCCACCTCGTGGTGGTGCTTTTCGACCAAGAGCCCCATATCGGCCATCACCGAGAGCATCTCGGCCCTGAGATCGGCTTGGCCGTCGACCGGCGGCACCGGGAAATAGCCGCCCTTGATCGGCGGCCGGTGGCCGGAATTGCCGTCGGCGAACTCCTTGTCCGAGACGTAGGGCCCCTCCTCGCTGTCGATCTGGTACATCGCCCCGTTCATCCCGGTGCGATAGCGCACATCGTCAAAGATGAAAAACTCGGCCTCGGGCCCAAAATAGGCCTTGTCGCCGATCCCGGTCGAGATCAGGTGGCGCTCGGCCTTTTTCGCGGTCGAGCGCGGGTCGCGGGCATAGGGCTGCCCGGTCAACGGCTCGTGCACGTCGCAAAAAATGATCAGCGCGGTCTGCGCCGCAAACGGGTCCAACACCGCGGTCGAGCAATCCGGCACCAGCATCATGTCCGAATCGTTGATCGCCTTCCACCCGGCGATCGACGAGCCGTCGAACATCACCCCCTCGTTCAGGAAATCCTCGCTGATCGTGCGCACGTGATGCGCCAGATGCTGCCACTTGCCGCGCGGATCGGTGAAGCGGAAGTCGACATACTTGACCTCGTGCTCCTTGATCAGCTCCATCACTCTCCCAGGCTCAGACATCGTTGGGTTCCGTTCTCAGGTTGACGACGAATTTAAAGCACGAAGACGAAGACCCGCCGGTGGGTAGCGGCTAGTGCCGACGGCGCTGCCAAAGTCCGGCGCGAGACTTATCACCTGCCGGCCGACGCCGGCCTCGTCGAGACCCATGCAGGCAACCATCGGACCAAACTGCGATTCTCAGATCGCGTCGGGGCCGCGCTCGCCGGTGCGGATGCGGATCGCCTCGTCGATATTGGTGACGAAGATCTTGCCGTCGCCGATCCGACCCGTATGGGCGGCCTGCTGGATCGCCTCGATCGCCTGCTCGAGCAGGGCATCTTCCATGACCACTTCGATCTTTACCTTGGGCAGGAAGTCGACGACGTACTCAGCTCCGCGATACAGTTCGGTATGGCCCTTCTGCCGACCGAACCCTTTGGCCTCGGTCACGGTGATGCCCTTGATGCCAACTTCATGCAGCGCGTCCTTCACCTCGTCGAGCTTGAAGGGCTTGATGATGGCTTCGATCTTTTTCATCGGCGTACAATCTCTCCGAGGCGAGCACCTGTCAGCCGCTCACTGACGCAGCATAACCCGTGCCAAGCAGTCTGCGCGACGAGGGAAATCACGGGCGCCGCCGCCTCTAGCCAGAATGCCGGTGAACCAAGCACCCCACTGCCTAAAAATTAGTCAACTAGGCGTGTGGCCCGGCTGAGTCCCGGTGCCGGGGCGTTCCCCAACAGCCGGCGAATGCGTTCGATCGCCTCAGCGATCGCCTCGCGGCTGTTGGCATAGGAAAATCGCAGATAGCCTTCACCGAAAGCGCCAAAGCTGGTGCCGGAGATGGTCGCTACGCCGGCCTCTTCGAGCAGCCGCCCCTGCAACGCGCGGGCATCGAGCCCGGTCCCGGTCACGTTGGGGAAGGTATAGAAGGCGCCTCCCGGTCGGGCGCAGCCGAACCCGGGGAGACCGTTCAGCGCCTCGACGATCATTTTGCGGCGCTCGGCGAAGGCGGCGACCATCCGCGCGACCGGCTCGCGCGGGCCGGTCAGAGCCGCGATACCGGCGAATTGAGCCGCGGCGTTGACGCAGGAGTGGCAGTTGATCGCCAGCCGCTCGGCAGCCGCGAACAAGGCCTGCGGCCACACCCCATAGCCCATCCGCCACCCGGTCATCGCATAGGTCTTGCTCCACCCGTCGAGCAGGATCAGGCGGTCGCGAAGCGACGGATAGCTCAACAGGCTGACATGCTCGGCGCCGTCGTAGAGGATCTCGCCGTAGATCTCGTCGCTCATCACTGCGACCTGGGGGTGGTGTTCGAGGCCGGTGACGAGACGGTCGAGTTCGACCCGCGGCACGACCCCGCCGGTCGGGTTGGCCGGGCTGTTGATGATGATCAGCCGTGTGCGCGGCGTTATCTTGTCCAGGACTTCGGCGGCACTGAACGAGAAGCCGGCGCTTTCGTAGAGCGGGATCGGCACCGGGGTCGCGCCGGAAAAACGGATCACGCTCTCGTAGATCGGGAAGCCAGGGTTCGGATAAAGGATCTCGGTCCCGGACTCGCCGAACATCAGGATCGCGAAGAACATCGTGACCTTGCCGCCAGGAACGACAAGCACCCGGTCGGGCGAGACTTCGACCCGGTGGCGGCGATAGAGGTCGGCCGCGACCGCCTCGCGAAGCTGCGGGATACCGTTGGCCGGAGTGTACCCATGATGGCCGTCTGCCAGCGCCTTGCGGCCGGCCTCGACGATGTGCTCGGGGGTCGCGAAATCGGGCTGGCCGATGCCGAGATTGATGATCGAACGGCCCTGCGCGGCCAGTGCGTTGGCGCGCGCCAAGACCTCGAAAGCAGTCTCGGTGCCGAGGACACCCATGCGCCCGGCCATCTGCAACATTCGCGTTTCCTCCTGACGTCTCTGTCGCTCGAGACTAGCGCAAATCGGGCCAAATAGCGATCGGGAAGCGTCGGTAAGGCCGCTGTCGCCGGCACGTCGGATGGGGATCGTGTTTTCCCCACTGTATCGCCGTCCCACCCGACCATATTTGGGATAGATCTCGCCCGGTTGCGGGGCGCCGAGTAGAGTGGGGCGGGGTGGCTGATGCACGAGAGGATCGCGATGCCCGAAGGGAAGACCGAACCGCGCGCGACGGCGGCGCGCTTCGAGGAGCTGATGGCGCGCGCCGAGGCGCTGATCCCGGTGCTGCGCGAGCGCGCCGAACGGGCCGAGGAATTGCGCCGGCTGCCCGACGAGACGATCGCCGATCTACATTCGAGCGGCCTCTTTCGCATGCTGCAGCCAGCCCGGGTCGGTGGCAGCGAGCTGCCCTACCGCGCCCTGTTCGAGCTTTGCGCGGTAATCGGCCGGGGCTGCGGCTCGACCGCCTGGGTGCTCGCCAACCTCGCGGCGCATCACTGGCTGCTCGGCATGTGGCACCCCGAGGCACAGGATGAAATCTGGGGCGAGTCGCCCGACAATCTAATCGGTTCGGCCTTGATCTTTCCGCGCGGGCGGGCGCGGCGGGTGCCCGGCGGGTATCGGCTCAGCGGCAGATGGCCGTTTTCGAGCGGGATCGACGCCGCCCATTGGGCGATGATCGGCGCCTTCGTGATCGACGAGGAGACCGGGGAGAGCGAGCCCCGCATATTCCTGCTCCCGGCCACCGACTACAAGATCATCGACACTTGGCAGGTGATCGGGCTCAGCGGCACCGGCAGCAAGGATGTCGAGGTCGCCGACGTGTTCGCCCCGGCCCACCGCACCCTCGCCGCCGAGCGGATCACGGGCGGCCCCAATCGGGGCAGCGGGGTCAATCCCGGGGCGCTGTACCAGCTGCCGGCGATCAGCCTGTTCGGTTTCGCGATTGCCGGTGTCTCGCTCGGCATCGCCCGCGGCGCGATCCAGCACTTTGCCGAGACGACGCGAACCCGGCTCAGCATCTATACCGGAAGGAACCTCGCCGATTTCAGAAACTTGCAGGTCCATCTCGCCGAGGCGGCGGCATCGGCCGACGCGGCCGAGGCAATCGCGCTGCGCGATTGCGACGAGGCGACGCGGATCACCGAGGCCGGGATCGTGCCGAGCCTCGAACAAAAGGCGCGCTATCGCCGCGACGGCGCCTTTGCCGCGACATTGTGCACCCGGGCGGTCGATATTTTGTTCAGTGCGAGCGGCGGCGGCGCGATCTATGCGCAAAACCCGATCCAGCGCGCTTTCCGCGATGTCCATGCGGCCAACGCCCATTACACGCTGACCTGGGACGTCAACGGCGCGATCTTTGGCCGGGTGGCGCTGGGCCTGCCGCCCGAAGTGTCGCTTTGAGCAGCGTGGGGATCGACCGTGCCAAACAAGAACCCGCAAACCGGAACCCTTAAGCCCGAGACGCCCGAGAGCGAGCATCCCGGCAGCCACGCCGCACCGGTCAAGCCGACTTCGGGCGAAGGCTTCGAATTGCGCGATTTCCGCAACGCGCTGGGCACCTTTGCCACCGGAGTAACGATCATCACCGCGCGCGGCAAGGACGGCGGGCTGTACGGGATGACTGCGAACTCGTTCTCCTCCGTGTCGCTGGCGCCGCCCTTGGTACTGTGGAGCGCCTCGCTCTACGCGCAAAGCCTGCCGGCCTTCCAGGAAGGCTCGCATTTCGTCGTCAACATCCTCGCTTACGATCAGATCGAGCTGTCGAACGAGTTCGCGCGCAGCCATGAGAACAAGTTCGCCAACATCGACCATATCATCCCGGAATGCGGCGCCCCGGTGCTGATCGGCGCCGCCGCGCATCTCGAGTGCCGCAACGAGTACCGGCATTACGGCGGCGACCACATCATCTTTGTCGGGCATGTCGAGCGCTACGCCTACACCAACAAGCCGACCCTGCTTGTTCTGCCGCGGCAAATACATGCGTGGCGAACCGCTGCTGCCGGGCTGAACCGCGCCCGCTGGGCTGAGGCGCCCCGCCGGATGCGCAGCCAGCGCGTCTAACTGAGGCTGAGCTGAACCCCGCTTGCCTCTGGCCTGCGAGGCCTGCTCACTGGCGGCTGGCCCGCTAGTCCGCGGCATCAGCACTAATTGTCCATTTCTAAGACATAATTAATTCAAGCTTACATTACGCTTAAAATCAAGGCGAATACGTCAAAAATTCGTCTAAAAGAGCGTTGACTCTTCTGTCATGCCTCGATATGGTCCGCCTGCGCGGAGTTAACCCAAACGCGCGATTGAGAATAACTCGCAACGGGAGGGACAAGTGCTTCAAAATGACAGTTGTATATATGCCGAACTGAAAAGATATTTTCAGTTCTCGGCTTTGATGGCGGCACTATTCGCCGGCGTATCGCTCGCGACGCCGGCGGTCGCCCAGCCGTGTACCGGGCCGGGGGCGCCGACGACAACGGAGACCAGATGTGCCTCACCGCGGTTCAAATACCGGGCAACCCGCTCAGGTCGTTCGACATCAGCTGGGTCAATCCTAATCGTTCCGAGTACTACTTCGGCGATCGCTCGAACGCGGGCATCGAAGTCATCAGCACCGCGACCAATACGTTGGACGCGTCGACTAATGGGGTTTGTCGGCATCGTGCTTAAATTCCTCCGCCGCGAGACCGTGAACAACAACCAATCGGGACCGGATGGCGTTACGTCGCACGGCGGCTGGGTCTATGGCGGCGACGGCGACAGCACGCTCAAAGTGTTCAACCTGAATTCGATCCGACCTACACGAACGGCGACCTATATCACGCCGGCTCAGACAATATCGACCGGCGGCACGACCCGCGTTGACGAGATGGCGCTGACCCCCGACGGCAAATTGCTGCTTGCCGCCAACAACGCGGAAGACCCGCCCTTCGCCACACTTTTCACCGCAAACGGCAACTCCGGGGTCAGCAACGTCAGCATCATCACCAAGATCACCGTCGATCCCACGATCATCCCGCCCGGCTTCGGTCTGTCCTTGGAGCAGCCGACCTGGGAGCCCAAGACCAAGCGGTTCTATAACTCGATCCCGATCATCGCCAACAACCCGGCGGGCTGCAACTATGGCCAGCTTACCGGCGCGATCACTTGCGATGGCGGGATGCTGGTGATCGACCCGACGACGCTCTCCAAACCGAACGGCCGTGTTGGGTGCATTCGACCCAAATACAAACACCGGCGTCGTGCCGCTAAACGGTTGCAGTCCCAACGGCGCCACGGTCGGACCAGGTTCCAATCTGCTGCTCGGCTGCACGCCCGGCAACAACCCGAGCGACACGACCACCCTCGTGATCAACGCGATCAACAAAAACTACTCGCACATAGCCGGCATTACCGGCTCCGACGAAGTTTGGTTCAATTCCGGCGACCAGCGCTATTACACCGGTTCGAGCGCCAATAGGCTGAACGGTAATCCCGCCGCGGCGGTGCCGCCCGCGCTTGGCGTGATCGACGGCACCAGCGTGCTGGTCGAGACGATACCGCAAGGCAGCGGCTCCCACTCGGTTGCGGCTGACTGCAACCGAAACGGATATATGTTCCGCAAGTAGCGCCGTTCTCAGTGGTTGGATCCGGCGGCGACACCACCGGCGTCAGCGCCGGGATCTGCGGCAGCATGAACGGGTGCGTCGGGGTCTATGTCCATCCGGCGAGCCCGGTTACCGCCTGCGGGGCCATCTTCGGCAGTACCAGTTACTACAACTGATCTCGGCTGCTTAGGCCGAATACTGGCGTAGTTACGAACATCGGTGGGTGCTCGTCCCAACCGCCCACCGATGCTCCGGTCCTCGGGCCTTTTGCCTGACGGCGTGATGCCGCCCTCCGGGCGGCTTTACATGGCTACGAGAAGGGAAATACCCGGTTTCCACCCCTGAACGGCTTAACAGATGCCGCCGATGCTGCTAATCGGTCGGCGAGAGGAAACGTTGCTGAAGGGATGGAAATGCCGCGATTGCCCGCCGATGCCGGGTGTGCGCTCGCCGAAGCGCGGCCGCGCGCGCTGATGGCGATTTCGCTCGATCTCGCGGTCAACGCGATCATCGCCGGTCTGCTGCTCGGCGGCTTTTATGCCGCGGTGACGGTCGGGGTGACGATCTCCTTCGGCATGCTCGACATCGTCAACATCGCCCATCCGGCCTTTATCATGCTCGGCTCGTTCGTCGCCTATACGCTCAACTCGAGCTTCGGCCTCGACCCGGTGCTGATCGGCGTGGCGATGGCGCCGCTGTTCTTTCTGCTCGGGATGGCAGTCTATCAGATCTATTACTATGCCTTCGAGCGCCGCGGCGAGGAATCGATCCAGGGCCTCGCCTTTTTCTTCGGCCTGTTGTTTGTCGGCGAGGTGGCGCTGATCCTGATCTTCGGTGTCGATTATCGCTTTGTCGAGGCGCGCTATATCGGCCCGAGCCTGCATTTCGGCTTTGTCGACCTGCCGTTGCGCATGCTGGTCCCGTTTGTCGTGTCCTTGCTGATGGTCGTGCTGCTGCAGGTGTTTCTCGGGCGCAGCTTTATCGGGCGGGCCATCCTCGCGGTGTCGCAGGATCGGTTGGCGTTGCAGCTGATGGCGGCCAATCCGAACCGGGTCAAGCGGATCGCCTTTGGCATTTCGATCGCCACCGCTTCGGTCGCCGGCGCGCTGTTGATCATCATCCAGCCGGTCGAGCCGTCGATCGGCCGCGACTATATCGGGCGGATTTTCGCGATTTGCGTTTTGGGCGGGATGACGAGCTTTCCCGGCATGGTCGCGGGGGCGATGCTGATCGGCATCGCCGAGAGCCTGACCGCGACGTTCTACGGCCCGTCCTGGGCGCCGGCGGTGGCGTTCGGCTTTCTGCTGTTGACCCTCGCGGTTCGCCCCGCCGGCATTCTCGGGCGCTGACGATGCGAATGAGCGCCGGGAAATTTTGGCTGGCATCGTTCGCTCGCCGCGGCGGCGCTGCTGCTGCTGACGCGCTGGCAGATCCAGAACGAGTATTTCTATTTCGCCGCCTATGTGGTGCTGCAATACGTCGTGCTGGCGACCGCTTGGAACATCCTCGGCGGCTATACCGGCTACACCAATTTCGGCACCGGCGCGTTTTTCGCGTTCGGCGCCTACAGCTCGGTCGTCCTGCACAAGCTGAGTTCGGTCCCGATCCCGGTGATGATCCTGGTCGCCGGACTGGTCTCGGGGCTCCTCGGCTTCGGCATGGGCTATCTGACCCTGCGGCTGAAGGGGGTGTTTTTCGCCATCGCGACCTTGGCCCTGGCGATCGTGGCGCAGACCCTGATCGTCAATTGGGACTTTGTCGGCGGCTCGCGCGGCATCTACATCATCCGGCCGCAGCAGTCGCCGATCCATGGCAGCTACATCCAATATCTCTATTCCTTGATGCTGTTGCTGAGCTGGCTGGCGGTGGCGATCGCGCGCACGATCGAGCGCTCGCGGCTCGGGCTCGGCCTCGCCGCGATCCGCGACGACGAGCAGGCGGCCGAGGCGAGCGGCGTGCCGACCTTGCGGCTCAAGCTGATCGCCACCACCTTGAGCGGCGCGCTGATGGGCATGGCAGGGGCGCCACTGCCTTATTACGTGACCTATCTCGACCCGACTTCGAGCTTCAACCTGTCCTATGCGGTCAACAGCGTCGCGATGCCGCTGATCGGCGGCATGACCAGCTGGGTCGGCCCGCTGATCGGCGCGATCCTGCTGGGCACGATCCAGCAGGTCGCGACGGTGACGATCTCCTCGGCGCTGAACCTGCTGATCGTCGGGCTGCTGTTGATCGCCTTCGTGATCATCGCGCCCAACGGGATCGTCGGGCTGGTGCAGGCGCGCCGCCGCGCCAGGGAGCGGTGATGGCCCAATCCGCTCCGCCATTGCTCGAAGCGAGCGGGCTCGGCAAGCATTTCGGCGGGTTTGTCGCGCTCGAAAACATCGATCTCGCCGATCGCCGAGGGCGAAAGGCTGGGGCTGATCGGCCCCAACGGCTCGGGCAAGAGCACCCTGGTCAATTGCCTCTGCGGCACGTTGCGCCACGATAGCGGCAGCGATCACGTTCGACGGCCGCCGGCTCGACGGAGCGCCCGCCTATAAGCGCACCCGGCTCGGGCTCGCCCGCAGCTTTCAATTGCCGAGGCCGTTCCGCACGATGAGCCTCGTCGACAATCTGCGCATCCCGCTGCTCTACACGGTCAATGCCCGGCTCCGGCGCGCACCTCCGCGCCGCCGCAATCGAGGAGCGCTGCCTGCAGCTCCTCGACGATGTCGGGCTCGCCGACAAGGCGCGCCGGCTGCCGCGCGACCTGACCCAGGTCGAGATGCGCAAGCTCGAACTCGCCCGCGCGGTGGCGAGCGCGCCGCGGCTGTTGTTTGCCGACGAGTCGATGGCCGGGCTGTCGCCCTCCGAGGTCGAGGAGATCCTGGCGGTGCTGTTCCGCCTCAACGAAGCCGGGATCACGATCGTCTTGATCGAGCACATCATGCGCGCGGTCATGAGCTTTTCGACCCGGCTGGTCGTGCTGGTGGCCGGGCAGAAGATCGCCGACGGGGAGCCGCAGGAGGCGATCCGCAACCCCGAGGTCGAGAGGGCCTATCTTGGCGAGTAGCCTCTCGATCGCCGGCGTCGATGCCGGCTATGCCGCGGTGCGCGTGCTCGAAGACGTGTCGCTGACGGTGGCGGCAGGCGAAACCGTGGTGCTGCTCGGCACCAACGGCAACGGCAAGAGCACCCTGATGAAATGCGTCATGGGCATCGTGACGCCTATGGCCGGCAGCATCGTCGCCGAGATCGACGGCAAACGGCATGATCTTGTCGGCCGCTCCACCGAGGAGATCGTCGATCTCGGCATCAGCCTGGTGCCCGAGGGGAGGCGGCTGTTCCCCAAGCTGACGGTCGAGGAGAATTTGCTGCTGGGCGCGTTCCGCCCGACCGCGCGGGCCGCAGATCGCCGGCAATCTCGAATCGTCCTACGAGACCTTTCCGGCATTGCGCGAAAGGCGGCGTCAACTCGCCGGCAGCATGAGCGGCGGCGAGCAGCAGATGCTGGCCCTGGCGCGGGCATTGATGTCGGCGCCAAAGATCCTGCTGATCGACGAGCCCTCGGTCGGCCTCGCCCCGGTGTTGGTCAAGCGCACGATCGAAAAGATCCAAGAATTGAAAGAGCGCTACCAGTTGACCGTGCTGATGGCCGAGCAAAACTTCAACCAGGCGGTTCGCATCGCCGACCGCGGCTACGTCATCGTCCATGGCAAGATCGCCTTCGAAGGCCAATCCGCCGACGAACTCAACAACAACGAACTCGTCCGCAAATTCTATCTCGGGCTGTAGTCCCCGGCCTTTCCAATCCGTTCAGTGGCCGCGAGCTGTCCGAAATTCTGCGGCTGACTGGCACGATAGGCCTAGCGTTTCTGCTAGCTGTCGTGTAACATAACACTGTCTCGGTGTGCACTAGAGCGGCGAACGATAACAGCCGCCGTCTTCGGCAGAAACCGTCGAGGAAAGCCCAGCCGGACCGGTCCGCAAAGGATCGTGTGGAGGCTGAATTGGCAGCAAAGCGGGGTCAACCCGCGCTGCAGACGGGAGGATTGGATGCAGCAGTTCGATCGCGCAGTCGGGTTTGCCATGGTGGTGCTGTGCGCCGCGGCTTTGGGCGGCTGCGCTGCCCCGAGCCCTAACTTGACAATGGGCACGGCGGCTATCGCGGCGCCCTATCCGCCGCCGGCGATACTGGCCGAGATCCCGCCGCCCGCTCCCTCGCCGAACTCGCTCTGGCTGGTCGGCCACTGGAACTGGAACGGCGCAAAGTATGTGTGGACGCCGGGTCAATATATTCAGCGCCCGGCGCCGACCGCGAACTGGATGCCGGGCTATTGGGAGCAGGAATCCCATGGCTGGGTGTGGACTGACGGCCACTGGACATCCTGAACCCGGTCTGCGCGCCGGAGACACCGACCGAAGCGGGGCGTTGAGCACCGACCAGCGGCGCCAGGATCGACGGCCGCTGGACGAGCTGAACTCAGCCCGAAGATGATGGTCAGCTGCGGCGGGCGAGCGCCAGGTCGATTAGCGGCAATAGCGCGGGGGCGGTTGGTAGTCCGCCTTCGACGATCTCGGCGCGGCTGAGCCACGCGACTTCGTCAGCGTCATCGCCCGGCGCGCCTTCGCCCGACCGCCAGCTGCCGCGCACCGCGACGAGGGTATAGTGGTAGCGGACCCGGCCCTCGTCGTCGCGATCGATCGTGTCGATCACGGTCAGCGGCCCGATCGGATCGGCGACGACGCCGGTCTCCTCGACGAGTTCGCGCATCGCCCCCTCGGCGACTGTCTCGCCCAATTCGAGCACGCCACCGGGAAACCCCCAGCGCCCGGCCAACGGCGGATTGGCGCGGCGCACGACGAGCGCGCGCTCGCCGCGCAACACCACCGCCAGCACCCCGACAATCGGGCGATCGGGGTAGCGGCGACCCTCCTTGCTCCCTGCCAAGCCCTCCCCGGCGAGCCGGGGAGGGCTAGAGTGGGGGTTTGCTCCGCCTCGCTTCAATCCGCTGCCGCGCGCGGCTGGCCGCGCTCGTCGGTGTAGATCTCGGCGCCCTGCTCGAGGAAGGCTTTTGACTTTTCCTCCATCCCGGCGCGCGCGTAGTCGCGGATCTCCTGGGTGATCTGCATCGAGCAGAATTTCGGGCCGCACATCGAGCAGAAATGCGCGAGCTTGGCGCCGTCGGCCGGCAGGGTCTGGTCGTGGAACTTCTCGGCGGTTTCCGGGTCGAGCGACAGGTTGAATTGATCACGCCAGCGAAACTCGAACCGCGCCCTCGACAAGGCGTCATCGCGCTCGCGCGCGGACGGGTGGCCCTTGGCCAGATCGGCGGCGTGGGCGGCGATCTTGTAGGTGATGACGCCGGTCTTGACATCGTCGCGGTCGGGCAGGCCAAGATGCTCCTTCGGCGTGACGTAGCAGAGCAGCGCGGTGCCGAACCAGCCGATCATCGCCGCGCCGATGCCTGATGTGATGTGGTCATAGCCGGGTGCGATGTCGGTTGTCAGCGGGCCCAGCGTATAAAACGGCGCCTCGCCGCATTCCTCGAGCTGCTTTTCCATGTTGATCTTGATCTTGTGCATCGGCACATGGCCGGGGCCTTCGATCATGACCTGCACGTCCTGGTCCCAGGCGAGCTTGGTCAACTCGCCCAAGGTTTCGAGCTCGGCGAACTGGGCGCGGTCGTTGGCGTCGGCAATCGATCCCGGTCGCAGCCCGTCGCCCAATGAGTAGCTCACGTCATAGGCCCGCATGATCTCGTTGATCTCGCGGAAATGGGTATAGAGGAAACTCTCCTGGTGGTGGGCAAGGCACCATTTCGCCATGATCGAGCCGCCGCGCGAGACAATGCCGGTGACGCGCGCGGCAGTCAGCGGGATGTAGGCGAGCCTGACGCCGGCATGGATCGTGAAGTAGTCGACCCCCTGCTCGGCCTGCTCGATCAAGGTGTCGCGGAACAATTCCCAGGTCAGCTCTTCGGCCTTGCCGCCGACCTTTTCGAGCGCCTGATAGATCGGCACGGTGCCGATCGGCACCGGCGAGTTGCGGATGATCCATTCGCGGATCGTGTGGATATTTCGCCCGGTCGACAGGTCCATGACCGTGTCGGCGCCCCAGCGCGTCGCCCATACCATCTTTTCGACTTCCTCGGCGACCGAGGAGGTGACGATCGAGTTGCCAATATTGGCGTTCACCTTCACCAAAAAATTCCGGCCGATGATCATCGGCTCGGTTTCCGGATGATTGATGTTGTTGGGGATGATCGCGCGGCCGCGCGCGATCTCGTCGCGCACGAATTCCGGGGTCACGTAATCGGGGATCGAAGCGCCGAACGATTCGCCGTCGATCGCGCCCTGCCGCAGCAGCTTTTCGCGCCCGAGGTTTTCGCGGATCGCGACGTATTCCATCTCCGGGGTGATAATCCCGCGCCGGGCATAGGCGAGTTGGGTCGCCGCCGCACCCGCCTTCGCGCGCAGCACCTGGCGCCGGCCGCGATCAAACAGCGACACGGCACTCGCTTCACCGCTGCGTAAGCCGTTATCCTCGGGCTTGACCTCGCGGCCTTGGTAGAATTCGACATCGCCGCGCGCCAGGATCCAGGGTTTGCGCAGCTCGGGCAGACCGCGCTGGATGTCGGTCTCGACCGCCGGATCCGAGTAAGGGCCGGAGGTATCGTAGGCACGAACCGCCGGTTCGCCGGACGAAGCCTCGAGGTCGATCTCGCGCATCGCAACCGAAATCTCTTGGTGCAACCGGCCCGGCGCATGGACCTTGCGCGAGGCCGGAAACGACCCGGTGGTGACCTGCAACTCCTCGACTTTCGGCATGAGCTTCGCGGATGAGAGTGGAGCGGAATTGGGCATCGTCGATCTCCGTTGCGCCGGTTGAACGAAGATCCGGAGTATCCGCGAAGAGGAGGTCGGCTGCAGCCGATGCGTTCCTGTCCCTACGCCGGCACGACCCGGATCAGGTTCGAAGGGTTTCCGCGCCCCGCGCGCTCTTGTTCGGAACGGTCGGGCCGGCGGCATCTCAGCCCCCTGACGGGGCACCCCTTGGACACACGATTATCGGCAGAGCGCCGGGCCGCCGTCAAGGTTGCGGTTCGATGTCACAATGACGGCTTGCTGCGCAGCTGTTGTACACGCGGCATAAAGAGCCACTTCTACCACGAGAAAGGGCAGAGGGTGGCCGCGATGATCGTCGGGCGGGTAATCGGCTGGCTCGTTTTGCTCGCCGGACTCTCCGTGCTGACGCGTGACGTGATGGTCTGGATCGACGGGAAGATTTGGGCGCCGGTCGCGCTCGGCCAATTGTGGTACGGCCTCAGTCGGTCGAGCCTCAATCTCGTCCAGGCAGAGATCCAGCGTTACGTTTCGCCGTTTTTGTGGAATCCGGTTCTTGTCACCATCCTGTTATGCTGGGCGTTCGCAGTATTGATCGCCCTCGGCGCGGCGATCCTGTTCATATTCAGAAACCGACCTCCACGCAGCAGCTGAGTTGCCGCGTCGCCGCACGCGCTGATCTAGCCTGGGACTCGTCTCGCGCATCGCAGCCGAGATCAGCCGCGGACCGTGATCGTGCTGCCGAAGCCGAGCAGCGGCATCAAACGGACAAGGACATCCCTTTCGACCGCGATGCAGCCCGCCGTCGGCGAGAAATCGGGACGCGCGATGTGCAGGAAGATCGCGCTACCAGCGTTCGGCACGACCGGATCCATGTTATAACCGATCACGACTAGGAGGTCGTAGACGGCATCCTCGAGCCACATCTGCTCGGTGTGGGCGGGGTAGGGCAGGGATATGAGGCGGTTGTAATTGTGGTCGGAAGGGTCGTCGACCCAGGCGTCCTGTGGCGACAAGGCGCGCACGAGCAGGCCCGAACGCGGCAGCGCCATCCGATCCCGTCGGTAGAACCCCGAGGCCAGCGGAAAAGTCCCGACCGGGGTGGCGCCGTCGCCCTCCCTCTTGTTCGCGGCGACCCCAGCGCGGCCAACCGCCGCCGGTGCGCTTCCCCCCGGCCATATCAGTCGGCCCTCGTGGTATTCGAGGTTTCGGTACGTCGCCGCCGCCTTTGCCGAACCGGCCCCCGAGAACAGCACCGGAAGCGCGAGCAAGACTCTCCGGTCGATCGGCATCCTCTAATACATGTGCTGGCCGCCGTTGACCGAGAGGGTCGAGCCGGTGATGAAGTCGGCGTCGTCGGCGACCAAGAAGAGGACGGTGCGGGCGATGTCCTCGGCCTTGCCCAGGCGGCCGACCGGGATGCGGGCGATGATCTTTTCGAGCACGTCGGCCGGCACCGCGCGCACCATCTCGGTGTCGACATAGCCCGGCGCCACGGCGTTGACGGTGATGCCGCGCGCCGCCCCCTCCTGCGCTAGGGCTTTGGTAAAGCCGTGGATGCCGGACTTCGCCGCGGCGTAGTTGACCTGCCCGTATTGCCCGGCCTGGCCGTTGATCGAGCCGATATTGACAATGCGGCCAAAACCGCGCGAGCGCATCCCTTCGATGACCTGCCTCGACATATTGAAGCAAGAAGAAAGATTGGTCTGGATCACCGCATTCCATTGCTCCCAGTTCATGCGGTGCATGGTCGCGTCGCGGGTGATGCCGGCATTGTTCACCAGCACTTCAATCGGTCCGAGCACTGCTTCGATCGTCTTGACGCCATCGGCGCAGGCCTGGAAGTCCGACACGTCGAATTTAAATACCGGAACGCCGGTCTCGGCCTTGAACTGGTGCGCCGCCGCATCATTGCCGGCGTAGGTCGCCGCGACCAGATAGTCCGCATTCTTTAGCCCGACAGAGATCGCCCGGCCGATGCCGCGCGTCCCCCCGGTGACGACCGCCACCCTCGCCATGCGTTCCTCCCTGGTGGGTTTGCCCTCCCGCGCTAGTCGCGCTCAAGACACATCGCAATTCCCATGCCGCCGCCGATGCACAGCGTCGCCAGCGCCTTCTTCGCATTGCGTCTTTGCATCTCGTAAAGCAGCGTGGTCAGCACCCGCGCCCCGGAAGCTCCGATCGGGTGGCCGAGAGCGATGGCGCCGCCGTTGACGTTTACCTTGTCGACGTTCCAGCCAAGGTCCTTGTTGACCGCGCAGGCCTGCGCGGCGAACGCTTCGTTGGCCTCGATCAGGTCGAGGTCGCCGGCCGCCCAGCCGGCTTTTTTGAGCGCCATGCGGCTTGCCGGGATCGGTCCCGACCCCATGATCGCGGGGTCGACCCCGGCCGTCGCCCACGAGACGATGCGCGCAAGCGGGCGCACGCCGCGCTTGGCGGCCGCTTCGGCCGTCATCAGCACCACCGCGGCCGCCCCGTCATTGATGCCCGAAGCGTTGCCGGCCGTGACCGTGCCGTTTTTGTCGAAGGCCGGACGCAATTTGGCTAGCACCTCAAAGGTAGTGCCATGCTTGGGATGCTCGTCGGTGTCGACGACGGTTTCGCCACGCCGCGTCGCGATCTTGACCGGGACGATCTCGTCCTTGAAGCGCCCCGCCTTCTGCGCGGCTTCGGCCTTGGCCTGAGAGGCGACGGCAAACAAATCCTGCTGCTCGCGAGTGATCTGCCAGCGTTGTGCGACGTTCTCGGCGGTGTTGCCCATGTGGTAGCCGTTGAAAGCGTCCCACAGCCCGTCGCGGATCATCGTGTCGACGAGTTCGGCATCGCCCATCTTGACCCCATTGCGCAGATGGATGCAGTGCGGCGCCTGGCTCATGCTCTCCTGCCCGCCGGCGACGACAATCTCGGAATCGCCGTTGCGGATCGCCTGATAGCCGAGCGCCACGGTGCGCAACCCCGACCCGCACAGCTGGTTGACGCCGTAGGCGGTCACTTCGAAGGGGAGACCGGCCCCGATCGCCGCCTGCCGGGCCGGGTTCTGGCCCTCGCCGGCGGCGAGGATCTGGCCCATGATGACCTCGGATACCTCCTTGGGCTCGACCTCGGCACGGCGCAGCGCCTCGATGATCGCAACCTCGCCGAGCTTGTGCGGGGGCAGGCTGGCAAGCCCCCCGTTGAACGCTCCGACCGGGGTGCGCGCGGCGCCGGCAATGACGATATCGGCCATCGGGGAGATCCTCCTCGCAAGGTTTCGGCTCATCTGGGCAGATGCCGGCAAATGTAGGAGCGCGGCTGAGCGGTGTCCATCAGCGAAGTCATCGCTGGCAAATGACGTTGGGACCCATCGGGGCTCGTAGGGCGGATTATTCCGCTGTGGCACGAGGCCGGGCTGGTCTCGGGGGTCGTCCTTGCAAAGGATATATTCGGCCATAGCGACGGTGGCGGGTTTGATGAGGCGATCGCGCCGAAACGTTGTATTGTTATGGTGGATGACTGTCCCCGAGGGGAGATGGCGCGCGCATGAATACCCCGAACAGCGACAAGCCCGGCGGCAGCAAGCCAGTGGTCGTCAAGAAATACGCCAACCGGAGGCTCTACAACACGGCTACCAGCAGTTATGTCACCCTCGACGACCTCGCCAAGCTGATCAAGGAAGGCGGCGACTTTGTCGCTCACGACGCGAAGACCGGCGAGGATATTACTCGCTCGGTCCTGACCCAGATTATCGTCGAGCAGGAGCAGAAGGGCCAAAATCTGCTGCCGATCAGTTTTCTGCGGCAGCTGATCGGGTTTTATGGGGATAGCGTGCAGTTTTTGGTGCCGGGCTATCTCGAACAGGCGATGGTTGCCTTTGGCCGCAACCAGGAGCAGATGCGCAAAAGCCTGCAGGCGACATTCGGCATCTTCCCGTTCGGGCAGTTTGAGGAGATGGGCAAGCAGAACATGGCGCTGTTCCAACGAGCGCTCGGCATGTTGGCTCCTTATGGAGCCGAGGAAAAGCCGCCGGCGGCCGACGTGACGCCGGTGGCCGATCGGACGCCAGCGGCCGGTGAGGATCCCCGGCTGAAGCGGCTCGAGGCGCAGATCGACGCGCTGACCCGGCAGCTCGAGGTGCTGGGGCGGGATCGCGGCGAAGCGCGGCCGTCGCCTAAGCAGGAATGAGCGTCGCCGCGAAGATTTGCGGGCTTTCGAGCGATGCGGCAGTAGCCGCCGCTGTCGACGGCGGGGCCGCCTATCTCGGTTTTGTGTTCTATCCGCCGAGCCCGCGCGCGGTAACGCCGGAGCGAGCCGCGCAGCTCTGCGCCGCAGTTCCTGCCGGAATCGTGCGTGTCGGACTGTTCGTCGACGCCGACGACGAAATGATCGCGGCCGTGCTCGCCGCGGCGCCGATCGACATCCTCCAGTTCCACGGCAGCGAGAGCCCGCGGCGGGTCGCCGAGGCCAAGCTGCGATTTGATCGTAAAGTGATGAAGGCGGTGCCGATTGCCGGCGCGGACGACCTTTCCCGCGCCGAGACCTATCAGAACGCCGCCGACCTTCTGCTGTTCGATGCAAAGCCACCCTGGCCTGATGCGCTGCCGGGTGGCAACGGTCTGGCCTTCGACTGGCGGCTGATCGCCGGCCGAGAGTGGCGGCTTCCGTGGATGCTCTCGGGCGGGCTGACCGCTGAGCTGTTGCGCGAGGCAGTGTGCATTTCGGGGGCGGCCTGCGTCGACGTTTCCTCCGGTGTCGAAAGCCGTCCCGGGGAAAAGGCTCCCGATAAAATTCGTGCCTTTCTCGCCGCCGCCCACGCGCTCTAGTGTGCAGTCGTAAACGCGAGGTTCACCTCGCCATCGCCCGGCTTGACCCGGCCGAGCAGATCGCTGAGTGGAGAGATTCTGGCCGAGAGGAAGGGTGATGCGAGTCCCGAACAGTTTTCGCGGCGGGCCCGACGAGCGGGGCCATTTCGGCATCTATGGCGGGCGATTTGTCGCCGAGACCCTGATGCCGCTGGTGCTCGCGGTCGAGGCGGCCTATGGCGAGGCGCGCGCCGACCCCTCGTTTCAGGGCGAGCTCGACTATTACCTTGAATATTACGTCGGGCGGCCGAGTCCACTCTATTTCGCCGAGCGGCTGAGCAGGCATTTCGGCGGCGCCAAGCTCTATCTGAAGCGCGACGAGCTCAACCATACCGGCGCGCACAAGATCAACAACGTGCTTGGCCAGGTGCTGCTGGCGCGGCGGATGAAAAAGCGGCGCATCATCGCCGAGACCGGCGCGGGCCAGCACGGGGTGGCGACGGCGACGGCCTGCGCCCTCTTCGATCTGCCCTGCGTCGTCTATATGGGCGCCACCGACATCGAGCGGCAAAAGCCCAATGTCTTCCGCATGAAACTGCTCGGCGCCGAGGTGGTGCCGGTGCATTCGGGGACGGCGACCCTGAAGGATGCGATGAACGAGGCATTGCGCGACTGGGTGGCGCATGTCGAGGACACGTTCTACGTGATCGGCACGGTCGCCGGGCCGCATCCCTATCCGGCGATGGTGCGCGACTTCCAATCGGTCATCGGCAATGAGACACGCGCCCAACTGGAGCAGGCCGAAGGCCGGCTGCCGGACACGCTCGTCGCCTGCATCGGCGGCGGCTCGAATGCGATGGGACTGTTTCACCCGTTCCTCGACGAGCCCGCGGTGGCGATGATCGGGGTCGAGGCCGGCGGCCACGGCATCGAGACCGGATTGCACGCGGCATCCCTGAACGGCGGCCAACCGGGGGTTCTGCACGGCAACCGCACCTACCTGTTGCAGGACGCGGATGGGCAGATCCGCGACGCGCATTCGATTTCAGCCGGTCTCGATTATCCGGGCATCGGCCCCGAGCATGCCTGGCTGCACGATCTGGGCCGGGTGCAATATGTGTCGATCACCGACCGCGAGGCGCTCGAGGCGTTTCAGCTGTCGAGCCGGCTCGAAGGGATCATCCCGGCGCTCGAGCCGGCGCACGCGCTTGCCCATGTCGCCAAGATCGCGCCCACCCTGCCGCGCGACCATTTGATCGTGATGAACATGTGCGGGCGCGGCGACAAGGACATCTTTGCCGTCGCCGAGCACCTGGGGGTTGGGCTGTGAGCCGGATCGAGAAGCGCTTTGCGGCAATGCGCGAGGAGGGGCGCGCCGGGCTCAGTGCCTATCTGACCGCGGGCGACCCGGATCGCGACACCTCCACGCGACTGTTTGCTGGCCTGGCCGCCGCGGGGGCCGACCTGATCGAGATCGGCATGCCGTTCTCCGATCCGATGGCCGATGGTCCGGCAATCCAGCAGGCGGGCCAGCGCGCGTTGAAGGCGGGGATGACCTTGCGCGGCACCTTGGCGATGGTGCGCGCGCTGCGCAGCAGGGACGAAGCGACCCCGATCGTTTTGATGGGCTATTACAACCCGATCTATCGCTACGGCGCCGAGAGTTTCGTCGGCGACGCGCTCGATGCCGGGGTGGACGGGGTCATCATTGTCGATCTGCCGCCCGAGGAGGACGAGGAACTGAACCTTCCGGCGCGTGCCGCCGGTCTCGATGTTATCCGGCTGGCGACGCCGACCAGCGATCGGGTCCGCCTGCCTCGGATCGTCGAGAGGGCCAGCGGCTTCATCTATTACGCGGCGATTGCCGGGATCACCGGCACGCGCTCGGCCGATACCGCCGAGGTCGCCACCGCGGTCGCGCGGCTGCGCCAGTTCACCCCGCTGCCAGTCGCGGTCGGCTTTGGAATCAAGAACCCGCAGCAAGCTGCCGCCGTCGCGCGAGCGGCCGACGCCGTGGTGGTCGGCTCGTCGCTGGTCCAGCGCCTCGCCGTCAATCTCGACCGCGAGGGCCGCGCCAAGCCGGGTCTTGTCGACGCCGTGCTTGCCGACGTCCGCGCCTTGGCCGAGGCGGTGCACGGGGGGCGGGTGCTGTAGTTCGCCGATAGTTCGCGCCGATCGGGCGGGACTGATGGGTTTTCATCTTGAAATTGCCGCCGCGCCGATGTCGACGTGAGACGCGTTCGATAGCGGCAAGCCCGCGCCGATGATGCCTCGCTGGGCCCCACTCTTCGTTACTGGATGGGCCGGCGCCTCAATGTCCGTCGCTGTGTCGGTGGGCAAAGTCCAAAGGCGGGGTCATCCCGAGTGACACAAACCTTAAGCTTAAGACATCGATGCTGGCTAGATTAACCATAGTTATTTCTAAATTAACTATCAATATTGTGGAAGAATTATGCAATTTCGGCGTAATTAAAAGCGCGGCGGCAGAAAGCCGATGTTCGCGCTCAACCTGGCAGGGTATCGTCGAGGGGCGGTCACGAATATGGCTGGCTCAGCCGCGACTGAAGCGTTTGGGCCGGAATTATACAAGCTATGCAGCGACACGAGAACAAGGCCGCGGCTGCCCACCGCGTGCGGTTGCTTTGGACATTGCCGGTCGGCGAACGGGGGACCGATGGACCTTCGCGCCGTGGCTGATCCGCCCTGTCCAATGCCTGAGCTGCCGCCTCCCGATGTCAAACGGTGGACGTTCCGCCGCAAGGCGGCGGTCGTGACCGCCGTGGCGAACGACGTGCTCACCCGTGAGGAAGCATGCCGCCGCTACCAACTCTCGGAAGAGGAGTTCCTCAGTTGGCAGCAGGCGTTCGAATCCCACGGACTGCCGGGTCTGCGCTCGACCAGACTACAGCAATACCGCGGCGCCGGCTCGCGCCGGAGCGATAGGTCGGATCGTTGAGAACGGCTCTGACCTGTATAAGACCGCAAAACCCCGATCCAGCAGTTCCTCGACACCTTGCCGATTGCCAAGTAACGCGGCGGGTCCCCAGTAGGACTGACAATTTTTGGTATCGGACACCCGGCACGAAAGGATCGCGTGTCGGGTCAAGTCCATACTTCTGCGCTTGCGGTCGCTCGCCGCGGCCAGCCAACTCGAACCTAAGGCACGATCCGGTAGAGTACGTGTCCCGAAGCCGGATCCCTGGCGACTTCTTTCAGCCAGGACGGCACCTCGCCGCTGTTGAGGCGGTCCAGTAGCGTCTCCGGCGGCAGGTCATCGACCAGCGCTGACCGTCCGGCATACGGGGCGGGGCGTGGGCAGACCAGCACCAGGGTCGCCCCGGTCGCCCGGACCGCCTCCGGCACCACGTCGGAAGGCCCGCTTCGCCAGGCCGACCGCAGACGCATAAAGGCGGCGACATTACGGAGGTACAGCGACCCGACGGTCAGGATGCCGGTGCGGTACAGCAGCTCCGGCACGTCGTCGACATTTGTCAGAACCACCTGACCGGCATAGGGCGCCAACATCGGGCCGAGTTTGTCGACCCGGCAATCCGGTGTGCCCGCCGGCCGCCGGGACGCCGCCCAATCGGTCGCGTCAGCCTCCTCCAAGGCCACGGAGGCGGGATGGGTCAATATCATCAGCGCAATCACCCCGATCCGCGCAGCCGCCCGCACGATCGGAGGGCGCAGCGCGAGCAGTCTGGTGCATTCGGTCAAGATCACCGGCAGTGTGACCGCAGCCGCAGCCGCTGGATAGGTCGAGAAACGCAGGTACTTCAGGCCCAACACCAGCATCACGCCAACGCATAACGCCGAATAAGCCCAAAGCAGGGATCGCCAACTCAGCGCGAACCAAAGCAGCAGCAACATCGCCACCGCGCCGTCCAACAAGAAACCTACCGCCTGCGCCAGCGACGCGACCGGCTGCATCTCCTGTATGCCTCTGGAGAAAATCCGGTTCGCCTCGGCGTTCAACAGCCCGCCCGGTCCGCGCAGCACAGCCGGGAACAGCGCGACCCAGATCCCGAGCCCTGCCGCCGCGGCCAGCGCCGCGACCCCGGCCCGCTGGGCCGCCGCGATTCCGGCCCGATCGAGCCCCCACAGCGTCCAGCCGATCGCGCAAGTTATGGCGGCGAGCAGCAGATATACTATCGACAGCCGATCGATCTCGACCGCGCCTAACCCGCTCAGCGGCGGATCAATCGAGACGGCGCAGGCTACCACTAAGAGGAACAGACTGCCCGCCGCCGCCAGCGGTTCGCCGACCATGAGGTCGCGTGCTCCGCGCACCCCGGGCCGGCTCGCCGACAACATCCAGGAAAAACCGCATCCGCCGAACGCCATCAGCACGAACGGCCATGATTCCGGGCTCAGCCAGATCGCGGTGCCCGCCCAGACGCCTAGGCGAGAGCCGGCTGCACGGTCCCCGGTCGCCGCGCGACCGGCTGCGCCGGCCATGACCACAGCCGCTACCGCCAGCAGCACGTGATGGTGCGCCACTCCCGGAAACCCGTAGGTCACGATCGGAAATGCTGCCCCAGCCATCACCGGCGCCATCCAGCGCCAGCCGCGATCGGCGATCGGCGCCATCGCCCAGGCCGTCGCGATCCCTAGCAGCCCCATCGCCAGAGGGCCGAGCGACACCGCCGCGACGTGCAATGCGGCTGACTGACTCAGCAGCGGGCGCAGCGGCAATGCGAGCAGCAGCAGCAGGCTGTCGAGGAGGTGCGACCAGTGCAGGACAGCGCCAGCGCCCGAGGCGTCGCGAAGCACGACATGCAGCGGCGCGTGCCGGGCTAAGATGTCGTGCAACCGGTCCAGTCGCATGTAACTGTCCGGGTTGAGCAGATCGCCGTGCAGCACCCCTGGAAACGACCGCAACCCGATCACTGTGTCGAGCAGTGCCGCAATCGTGAAATACGCAGAGGCTTCGACGGCCGTCAGGGTTGGGGGCGGCGGGATCGATGTGTCCATGCCCGGATCAGACGCCTATTATCAGGGGACCGGCCAATGCCGGCGCTGCGGGCGGTTCCGGCGGCGTCGAAGGCCTTGGGCTATTTGCGTTCCAGCGGCTGCTCATCGCGGGTTGATCAGCTTCCAGACGAGCGCCGCCCCGGCGTGGTCTAATAGGTCCCAATTGAATTAGGAACCCTCGACAGCACCCGGTTGGCGGGACGCCGGCCCGCCAACCGCAAAGGTTCTTGCTGCCAGCTTGTCGCGAAGCGCGACTGTCGCAACCAGCGCTACGCACCCCACGGCGATAAGCGGTCCGACCGGCAAATGCCAATTTGTGGCGATCCCGCGGGGATTGAGGCTCAACACATAAAGCCCCGCCAGCGCCACCTTTTCCCATTCGCGCAGGCGATATTTCCGGTCGCTGCGCAGCAGCCAGGCGCCGGCAATCCCCGCCAGCACGAGATCGTAGAACAGCGCCAGCGGGACGGCCACGAGCGTGGCTGAAACGAGGCTCGCGGCACGTAATGGCAGCGACAAGCCGCGGCGCCAGACCCAAGCGACAAGGCCGGCGGCTGCCAAGGTCGCGCCGGCCTGAACTATGCCGGCGAGGGTTCTAGTAGCGCCGAGCGACATCGCGGCCCCGAACGGGGTGACGAAACCGCCAAACGGGATCCGCCCGGAGACGTAAACAGCCTGAGATCCTGTCATCGCTGTCAGGAACGCATGCCATGTCTGCCAGCCAAAAACAGCCAGTGACAACAGGCAGAGGGCGGCAGCACAGGCGAAGGCAGCAGCAAAGGCGCGCCATCGACCTCCCGCGGCCAGCGCGACCGGGATCAGCAGCGCAAAATGCGGCTTGACGCA
Source organism: uncultured Alphaproteobacteria bacterium (assembly GCA_963785565.1). GTDB lineage: Bacteria > Pseudomonadota > Alphaproteobacteria > ATCC43930 > CGMCC-115725 > AP-15. The sequence goes on from CAWAVV010000012.1 coordinate 29,270, forward strand.
CAGGGCTCCGAACAAAAATCCGGCAATCGCCGGTCGCCGATCAATGAGCAAGGTCGCCGCTCCGAATAACCCAGCGGTCAGAAATCCGTTCTGTCCTATACCGATAGTCCAAAGTACCGGTGGAAAGGCGAGGAGCGGCACCAGAATCGCCACACTGCGCTCGCCAAGGATATTGCGCATAACAAGAAGATAAAAACCGAAGGTCGTCGCTTCAAAGATGACGAATGCCGCGAGATAGGGCAGCCGCGCGAGGGCGCCGCAGAGCAGCAAGAAAACCGGGGGATAATAAAAGAAGTTATAGACGATCCCAGGCTTTGTCGCCCGTTCCTCGGTGGCATAGTGTGCATCTCTATCGTAGGCGAGCTCCGGCGTGCCGGCATCCGCCAACGTGCCGGCGGCGTAAAAGCTGACAAAATCGGTGGTCGTCGGCTTCGGCAGCGGAACGATCAGGTCGTACGTCCCTGCGGCCACGAAGAGAAAAAGGGCGATTTCGACTACCAACAGGATACCGCAGAACCGGAAGACGCGCCGACTGTCCAGCAACTGGGCGCGGCGGGGGGCCGTGGTCGGCCCAATGTCCGACACGTTGCTAAATGATAGGTCTCTCATATTTCCGGCAGCGACGATTTCGTGCGAGTGCCGCGGGCTCACACAGGCCGGCCGACGCCCGAACCATCGAGTGTCGCCCGGTCATGGAATTTGCCGTTTCAGACGCTGCCGGCAATGTTGTTGAAGGTCGTACTTAGGTTGTTGCCGAGCAAACCCCACGCGGCGATGCACACGACTGCGACAAGTGCTGCGATAAGCCCATACTCGATGGCCGTGACACCGGCCTCATCCTTGATCAGGTTTGTGAAGATTGTACACATCGTGATCCTCCTGGACCTATTGCTCAGGCGCGCCCAGCTGATATAACCGGAGCCGGCTGTACCCGACTTCGCCGTGGTAGGCCGGTGGATCGTCAGGACGCGTCTGAGCATCGCGTCATGCGCAGGGTGGGGGGAAGAGCTTGATGAAAGCTTAATCACCGGCCGTGTTGACATGCGATGCAGATATGCGGTTCGGGTTCTGGTGCTTGTCGGCGGTCGCCAAAAGTACAGCGGGCAAAGTCGAGTCCAATTTGGCGCTGACCCACCGAATACTTCAGGCAGCTGAGCGGGCGGCCTCGGCGCTATCTCAAAAACCGCTGAGGACCGAGCCGAACAGGCCACTGATCGATGTGCCCAAGGTTGTCACCACGCTGACGATGGCCATCGCCACCAATCCGGCAATGAACGCGTACTCCAATGCCGTAACCCCCGCCTCGTTGCGAGCAAGTTTCGCAATCGTTGCGACGCCCTCGCCACAAAGCCGACGTCGGGCGAACTGCCGCCGAAGATTGGGCATGCCGCTGGGGACCACATCGCCTCCGAGATCAGCAGGGACGCGGGTGGTCAGAGCTCGACGCCGCAAGCGGCGCCGTCGAGCGTTACCTGACGACGGCTGGCGTCTTGCTCGGCTCAGACGCTGTTGGCAATGTTGTCGAAGGTGGTGCTGAGATGATTGCCGAGCAGACCCCACGCGGCGATGCAGACGACTGCGACGAGAGCCGCAATCAGCCCGTATTCGATGGCGGTGACGCCGGCATTATCCTTGGCGAGTTTGGGATAAAGAGCAAGGTAGGCCTTGGTGTAAAGCGCACGCATCGGGTTCTCCATGGTTTAAAATCCCGCGCAGACTGCGATAAAATCCTTGATGATATGTTAAGCAAGCGACGATTTTCGTTCTGTCGCCGCCGTGACGACGGCGATGACGGCGCTGCCGTAGCGTTCGAGCTTGCTGCGGCCGATCCCGGGGATTTCGGCCAGCGCGGCAGGCGAGGCCGGCCGGCAGCGCGCGATCTCGATCAGCGTCGTATCGTGAAAGATCACGTAGGGCGGTAACTCCTGGCGGTGCGCCTCTTCCAGTCGCCAGGCGCGCAACCCCTCCCACAAACTCTGCCCGGTAGGGTCAAGGCCAGCGGCCCCCGACGCCGATTTTTGGTCCCGCGAGCGTGTCTTCTGCCCTCGCTGCCGCGGATCGAGGCGGAAACGCACGGTTTTGCCGCCGCGCAGGATTTCCGCTGCCGCCGGAGCCAGCGAGAGACCGCCATGCCCCCCGAGATCGGGTATGGCGAACCCCTGCGCGACCAGTTGACGGAAGACCGAGAGCCAGCCGCGGCGGTCGAGTTCGGTACCGACGGCAAAGGTCTTCAGCCGATCGTGTCCGAGCCGCTTGATCCGCTCGCTGTCGGCGCCGAGCAATACATCGACGAGGTAATGCGCGCCAAAGCGCTGCCCAGTCCGGTAGACCGCGGAGAGGGCTTTTTGCGCGGCGATGGTTCCATCCCAGCTCGCGACCGGCTCGCGGCAATTGTCGCAGTTGCCGCAGGGCGGATGGTCGCGCTCGCCGAAATAGCCGAGCAACACCTGCCGCCGGCAGGAGACCGTCTCGCAATAGCCGATCAGCGCCTCGATCTTCTGCCGTTCGATGCGGCGCTGACGTTCGGCCGGATCGCCCGCGTCGATCAGCCGCAGCAGGTTCATGACGTCGGCGATGCCGTAGCTCATCCACGCATCGGCCGGCAGTCCGTCGCGCCCGGCGCGGCCGGTTTCCTGATAGTACGCTTCGAGGTTTTTTGGCGCGTCGAGATGGGCGACAAAGCGGACATTGGGCTTGTCGATTCCCATGCCGAAGGCGATCGTCGCCGCGACGACGACGCCCTCCTCGCGCAGAAAGCGCTCTTGGTTGCGCTCGCGGGTCGCGCCGTCGAGACCGGCATGATAGGCCAGCGCCGTGCGCCCGCGCGCTGCGAGCCAGCCCGCAGTTTCCTCCGCCGCCTTGCGGGTGAAGCAGTAGACGATCCCGGCATCGGCCGGATGATCCGCAGCGAGAAATTTCCAAAGCTGCTCGAGCGGGCTGCGCTTGGCGACGATGCGGTAAAACAGGTTCGGCCGGTCGTAGCCGGCAGCGAAAACCGGGGCGCGGTCGAGCCCGAGCTGGGCGATGATGTCGTGCCGGGTCGGCGCGTCCGCGGTAGCCGTCAGCGCCAGCAGCGGCACGTCCGGAAAGCGCTGTTTGAGGATCGACAATCGCTGGTATTCGGGGCGGAAATCATGGCCCCATTGTGAAATGCAATGCGCCTCGTCGATGGCGAAGAGAGAGAGCCGGGAACGTCCGAGGAGATCGAGGCAGCGCGGGGTCATCAGTCGTTCGGGCGACACATAAAGCAGGTCGAGGCCGCCGGCGACGACCGCATGTTCGATCTCGGCCGCCTCGACCGGCGACAGCCGCGAGTTCAGCGCGGCCGCTCTCACGCCTGCCTGCCTAAGCGCATCGACCTGGTCCTTCATCAATGCGATCAGCGGTGAGACAACTACGCCCAGCCCCGGGCGCAGCAGAGCCGGGACCTGGTAGCATAACGATTTGCCGCCGCCGGTCGGCATCAGCACAACCGCGTCGCCGCCGGCTGAGACCTGCTCGATTACCGCCCGTTGGGAACCGCGGAAAGTGGTGAAGCCAAAGACTTCGCGCAGGACGCTTTCGGGGGTGCGGTTTGCGCCGGTCGGGCTCTGCTCAGAATTTTCCGCCCTGGTCTCGGGCATCCGCCACCTCGCCGCGAAATTCCGCCCCCATTGCGTCGGATGCAGGGCGGGTTTGCGTGTGATAGTCTGTCGCCCGAGCGCCAGCGCCACAACCTTCTATCGGTAAACGCAATTTCGATCGATCTCCTTCAGCCTGACGGCGCCATCGATAGCCGGGAGCCCGGCAAGCGAGGTGAGGTGCTGAGGTCCGCTACGGTTCGGCACGTCGCCAGGAGGTTCTCGGCCGGCGGGGCATTCGTGCTTGCGCTGGGCGCCGCGGGTCTCGCGCTTGCGCCGTCGCGCGCGATCGCCGATCCGCCGCAGGCTGCGGTGACGAGTGTGTCAGCCGCACCCGATGACGACCTCAGGTCGTCGACCCTCACCCCATTCGTCGGTAATACCGAACTCGAAGATCGGCTCGACACGGCGCGTAGAATGACGGTGGCGGGCGAGCGGGTGCACGAGCGTCTGCTGCGTCGCTTTTACGCCGTGCACGGGTACGAGACGGTATGGGACGGTCATGCCGGTGTGCTTGCAGCGCTGTGGAGTGCCGTTCTCAGCGCCGGTGATCAGGGTCTCAATCCCGTCAGCTTTCACAGCGCGATTACCTCCGCGCGTTGGCAGGCATTATCGCCGGTCGAGCGTGATCTGTTGCTTTCCGATGCATTTCTTTCCTATGCCGACGCCCTGACGCGAGGCGCAATGCCGGTGGAGGAGCGCGACGACGACGAAGATTTGACCCCGAACTCGGTCGATGTCGTCGCGGCGCTCGACGAGGCGATCTCGGCGCCCGATCCGGCGAAAGCGATCGAGGCGCTCGGCCCGGCATCGCCGGAATACATGGCGATGCGTGGCGCTTATGCGAATTATCTTGCGCTCGCCTCGTCCGGCGGCCGTGGATTTGGCATCGGCGTCCATAGTCATGGCGCGCAAGTGGGCGTGGCCGAGGCGCTGCGACGGGCGCGTCAGATAGCGATCAATCTTGAGCGCCTGCGGTGGCTGCCGCGGGATTTGCCGGCTGACCGGCTTGTCGTCAACACAGCAACCGCCCGGCTTCAGTTATTCCGGGATAATCGGCCGGTGTTTTCCGCCCGGGTCGTCGTCGGCGAGGTCGACAAGCAGACGCCCGAGCTGCAATCGGTCGTTGACGATATTTTATTTAACCCGCCCTGGAACATTCCGCGCTCGATCGTCGAAAAAGAGATCCTGCCGAAACTCACCAGTGATCGCCACTATCTCGCCGAGCATCACATGCGCTTTCGCGGGCCTATGGCGGTGCAGCAGGAGGCGGGGCCTTACAGCGCTCTTGGGCGGCTCAAATTCGAAATGAACGACCGTTTTGACGTCTACCTCCACGATACGCCGGAAAAATGGCGCTTTCATGCCGTCAGCCGGATGATGAGCCATGGCTGTGTTCGGGTCGAGAACCCGCGACTTCTTGCCTCGCTGCTGCTCGGAGAAAGCCCTGAGGAGATCGATAAGGCAATCGATGTGAACCACACGCACCGGCGGGCGCTGCCGAAGCCGCTGCCGGTCTTCATTGTTTATCATACGGCCGATGTCGAATCGGATGGTTCGATAGCATTTTATGGCGATCCCTATCAGCGCGATGACGAGGTCTGGGCGTATCTGAGCCGGTCGGAACAGGCGCCAGTGGCCCAGAAGAATGGCCTCCACTCAACCGTAATGAGTAAGGCGGGACAGGCCCGTTCAACTGTCGCGCAAAAAACAGCAACAATTGGCGAATAACCGCTCGAGCTCGCCCGATCAGGGTTGTTAGACCGGACTTCGGATGCTATGGCCCCTCCCGGGGAATTGGGGGGAGTAACCATTGCACGCGTACACAATGTTGAGCCGGCGCCGGCTGCTCGGCGCCGCAGCTGCTGTCACGGTCGTCGGTCTGGTCAAGCCCGCCACGGCAGTGTCGTTCGCTCCGCGATCTATATCGCTTTACAACGTCCACACCGGCGAGTGGTTGCGCACTGTCTACTGGGCCGACGGCCACTACATCCGTGAAGCGGTGCGCGACATCAACTGGATCTTGCGCGATCACAACTCCGGCGAAATCCGGCCGATGAATGCCGGCATCCTCGACGTGCTGGGGATGCTCCGCGATCGCCTCGATACGCCCGATCCGTTCCTGGTGGTGTGCGGCTATCGTTCGCCGACCACGAATCGGCGCCTCTACCTCGAAGGTGTCGGCGTCGCCAAGCACAGTTATCACATCAAGGGGATGGCGATCGATCTGCGGAGCGAGCGGCGCAGCATCGACCAAATCCGCGATGCGGCGCTGAGCCTCAGATGCGGCGGTGTCGGCTATTACCCGCGATCGGGTTTCGTCCATGTCGATTGTGGCCCGGTCCGCCGCTGGCAAGGGCCGGTCCGCGCCTAGCGCACCGCTCCCTGAGATGAGGCGGCCCGTCGGCTCCGGTGAATTCCCGCGCCTTTTCGAAACTAGATGGGGAACTTCACCGGCGCGCAACGGTTTCCTTCAGCAGTGATCAACCATGCGAACGTGCTGCTATGCTAGGCACAATTCTGCTGATAATTCTGATTCTGCTGCTGATCGGCGCCTTGCCGACCTGGGGCTACAGCGGCGGATGGGGGTACTATCCGACTGGCGGGGTCGGCTTGTTGCTGGTCATCGTCATCATCTTGTTGGTGATGGGCCGAATATAGGGGTCCAGCCTCAGCCGGCGCCGGAGGCGCGCCGAAGGGTCTCCAGCCGCAGCGGCAGGGCTCGGCCAAGCCACATCGCAAACCGGGTGTGATCGGCCAAGCTGTCGCCGGAGAGCGGGTGAACCAGTACGTCAAGCCCGTCGCGGTTCAGCATCAGCCAGGGCACGAGCCGCGGAAATTCGGCGACCGCGAAGGCCACTTGATACATCGAGACCGGATGCGGGCCGACCGGCTCGTCATGCCAGTTTCCGAGCTTCGCCGCGAAGCGCTCGCCGATCCCCTGGCGCAGCCGCTCGGCTTTCGCGCGGGTCGCGGGATCGTAGTAGATGTGCGCGTGATAGCCTTCGATCCGGTCGGGATCGGCAAATGCGTCAACCATGCTCACCTCCGATTTCCGCAGGCAGTGTGCCGGCACCCTCGCCCAAGGCGCGCTGCATTAACACCGTATCGATCCAGCCGCCAAATTTGTAGCCGATCGCCCGCAACACGCCGACCTCGCTGAAACCGAGCGTCTGATGCAGGCGGATCGACGGCCATTGATCGCTGCCGCCGATGACCGCGACCATCTGCCGATAGCCTTGCGCGGTACAGCGGTCGATCAGCTCGGATAACAACGCGCGCCCGATCCCGCGTCCGACTTCCGCGCCATCGATATAGATCGAGTCCTCGACCGCAAACCGGTAGGCCGAGCGCGTCCGATACAGGCTCGCATAGCAATAGCCAAGGACCCGCCCCGATTGCTCGGCGACAAGATAAGGCAGGCCGCGGGCCAGGATCTCGCCTCGCCGGCGCGCCATCTCACAGAGATCCGGCGGTTCCTCCTCGAACGAGGCCACCCCGGTCAGAACGTGGCGATGATAGATGGCCGCGATCTCCGCAAGATCGCGATCTTGCGAGGGCCGGAGCGAGACGCCGCTGCTCATCCGAACCGAAATAACTTAGAGAGCTTCAGATCACCCGGATCGGCTTGCCGTCGAGGAAGGCCGCGACGTTTTCGACGATCTGAGGATAGGAGCTGCGGTAATTCTCGTCGGTGACGTAGCCGATATGCGGGGTCAGGATCACATTCGGGGTGGTGCGCAGCGGATGATCGATGGGCAGCGGCTCCTTGTCATAGACGTCGAACCCGGCATAAGCGAGGCGTCGCTCCTTCAGCGCGGCGATTATCGCGTCGGTATCGCAAATCGGCCCGCGCGAAGTGTTGACGATGATCGTCGAAGGTTTCATGAGGCCGATCTCGCGAGCGCCGACCAGGCCGCGGCTGCGCAGGCTCAGCACCAGATGCACCGAGAGAATGTCGGCGCGGCGGAAGAGCTCGTCCTTTTCGACCCGCTCAACCCCTTGCGCGCTGGCCTTCTCGGCAGTCAGGTTTTGGCTCCAGGCGATCGCCTTCATGCCAAAGGCAAGGCCGACGCGAGCGACCGCGCTGCCCAGCCGCCCGAGACCGAGGAGCCCCAACGTCTTGCCGGCGACGCGGTGACCGATGCGAGTCTGCCACCCACCTTGCCGCATGAACTGATGGTCCTCGGCGATGCGCCGGGCGGCGCCGAGGATCAGCCCCCAGGCAAGCTCGGCGGTATCCTCGTTGCCACCGCCGGGACCGCCTGTGCCGCACACGGTGACGCCGCGATCCTTCAGCGCCGCCATGTCGAACGAGGCGTTGCGCATCCCGGTGGTGATCAGCAGCTTCAGCTCGGGTAAACGATCGACGACGGATTTCGGAAACGGCGTGCGCTCGCGCATTGCCGCCACGAGCTGGGAACCGGCGAGCGCGCGCACCACCGCGTCCTCATCGGCGAAAGGGTGTCGCTCGACGGCGATTTCGACCGCTCGGCTTTTTACCGGGGTCCAGTCCGCCATGTTGAGGGCAACGCCTTGGTAGTCATCGAGAATGCTGAGCCGCATCGCCGCCATTCTTTCCTCCACTACGCGTCTTACGTCATCGCCTTGGTAAGGTTCGAGTTGAGTTTGTCGGGAAACTGATTGGGCGGCTCCGCCTGACGACGCGTCAGAGAGCGGCGAGCGCAGCGTTCAGCGTCGCACTCGGCCGCATCGCCGCCGATGTCTTAGCCTGATCGGGCAGATAATAACCGCCAGTATCCACCGGCTTACCCTGCGCGGCGATCAGCTCAGCATTAATCTTGGCCTCGTTGGCCGCCAGCGCCTCCGCCAGCGGTTTGAAGCGGGCTGCCAGTGCCGCGCTGTTGTCCTGCCGCGGCCAGCGCCTGCGCCCAATACAGCGCCAGGTAGAAATGGCTGCCGCGATTATCCAGTTCGCCAAGCTTCCGCGCAGGCGAACGGTTGTACTCAAGGATCTTGCCGTTGGCCTCATCGAGCGTCTCGGCCAGAACCTGCACGTCCTTATTCCCACTTGTCTGCGCCAGATGTTCCAGCGAAGCGCCAAGCGCCAGGAACTCGCCCAGCGAATCCCAGCGCAGATAGCCTTCGTGCTGGAACTGCTCCACATGCCTGGGCGCCGAACCGCCGGCCCCGGTCTCGAACAACCCGCCGCCCGCCAGCAGCGGAACGATCGACAGCATCTTGGCCGACGTGCCCAGCTCCATGATCGGGAAAAGATCGGTCAAGTAGTCGCGCAGCACATTGCCAGTGACGGAGATGGTGTCGAGCCCCTTGCGGATGCGGTCGAGCGAGAACTTCATTGCCTCGACCGGCGCCAGGATGCGGATGTCGAGACCCGATGTGTCCTCGTTCTTCAGGTATGTCTCGACTTTGGCGATCAACTGCGCGTCGTGCGCGCGTTTGGCGTCGAGCCAGAACACCGCTGGGGTGCTGGTCAGGCGCGCGCGGCGCACCCCAAGCTTGACCCAGTCCTGGATCGGCGCGTCCTTGACCTGGCACATCCGGAAGATGTCGCCGGTCTCGACCGGCTGTGACAGCAGAACCGTGCCGTCATCGGCGACCACGCGCACCGTTCCGCCCGTGGCGACCTCAAACGTCTTGTCGTGCGAGCCATACTCCTCGGCTTGCTGCGCCATCAACCCAACGTTCGGCACAGAGCCCATCGTCTTCGGGTCGAAGGCGCCATGCGCCTTGCAGTCCTCGATAACGGCCTGGAACAGCGGCGCGTAGCAACGATCGGGGATCGCGGCGATCACGTCGTGCAGCTTGCCGTCAGCGCCCCACATGTGCCCGGATTCGCGAATCATCGCCGGCATCGATGCATCGATGATCACGTCGCTCGGCACGTGCAGATTGGTGATTCCCCGGTCGGAATTGACCATGGCTAGGCCAGGCCGCTTCGCGTAGGTGGCCTCGATATCGGCCTTAATCGCCGCCTTTTCAGCCTCCGGCAACGTCTCGATCCGGGTCAGCATGTCGCCCACGCCGTTGTCGGGATCAACGCCCAGGCGCGTCAGTGTGGCGCCATGCTTCTCGAACACATCGGCAAAGAACACGGAAACACAATGACCGAACAGGATGGGATCAGAGATCTTCATCATGGTTGTCTTGACGTGCAGCGAGAATAGGATGCCGTCCTTCTTCGCGGCGTCGATCTGCGCGGCGAAGAAGGCGCGCAATGCCTTACGGTTCATCACCGACCCGTCGATGATCTCGCCGGTCTGAAGCGGCGTCTTCGCCTTCAGCACCGTGACCGCGCCATCGCTGCCGACCAACTCGATACGGGCATTGGTCGGCGCCGCAATGGTCGTCGCGACCTCCGAACCGTAGAAATCGCCGCCCGACATGTGCGCCACGCGCGATTTCGAGTCCTTGGTCCAGGCGCCCATCTTATGCGGATTGTTGCGCGCGTACTGCTTCACGGCCCCGGCGGCGCGGCGGTCGGAATTGCCCTCGCGCAGCACCGGATTGACGGCGCTGCCGAGCACCTTGCCGTAGCGGGCGCGGATTTCCTTATCCGCTGGCGTCGCGTCGCTGTCCGGATAGTTCGGCACGTCGTAGCCCTTGCTCTGCAACTCCTTGATCGCAGCCTTCAGCTGCGGGATCGAGGCGGAGATGTTGGGCAGCTTGATGATGTTGGCCTCGGGGCGCATCGCAAGTTGGCCAAGTTCGGCGAGCTCGTCGTTAATCTTTTGCGCTGGCGTCAGTTTGTCGGGGAAATTGGCGATGATGCGGCCAGCCAGCGAAATGTCCTTCAGCTTCATCTTCACGCCGGCTGCCCCGACGAAGCCTTGGACGATCGGCAGAAGGGAAAACGTAGCAAGCGCAGGTGCTTCATCAACCTTCGTCCAAACGATTTCGAGATCTGACATGGTTGCATCTCCGCGCCGCTTTCGTTTCGGCTGAGTTGATCTATTGACGATTATGGCCTGTCTTGTCGCACTG
>CAWAVV010000013.1:0-510926 GCA_963785565.1 uncultured Alphaproteobacteria bacterium
TGCGCCACCGCATCGGCGACCCGACGCAGCAGGCGGGCGAGCGTGGGGGCGACGCGGCGCTCTTCCGGCGAGAGGTATAGGTTGCGGGATGATAGCGCGAGCCCATCCGGCTCTCGCCATGTCGCGACCCCCTCGATGCGCACCGGAATGTCGAGGTCGCGCGCCAGCCGGCGGATCACCATCAGCTGCTGGTAATCCTTCTCGCCGAAATAGGCGGCATCGGGCAGCGACTGGAGGAGCAGCTTTGTCACTACCGTCGCCACCCCGTCGAAATGACCGGCGCGGTGCGCGCCGCACAGCCCCTCGGTCAGCCCCGACACCTGGACGAGCGTGGCAAACCCCGGCGGATAGATTTCATCGGCGACGGGAACGAACGCCAGATCGACCTGCGCCGCGCGCAGCATGTCGAGATCGGCCGCCTCGCGACGCGGGTAGGAACTGAGATCTTCGTTTGCGGCGAATTGCTTGGGGTTGACGAAGATCGTCGCAACGACGCGATCGCATCCCTCCCGCGCCGCGCGGACCAGCGCCATGTGGCCCGCGTGCAACGCGCCCATGGTGGGCACCAGCCCAATCCGCTCGCCGGACTTTCGCCACCGGGCGATGCAGCTCCGCAAATCGGCGATCGTACGTACAATTTCAAGCCGTCGATCAGCCACAGACCTAGCCCTTGACCGACCCCGATGTTAGGCCGGCTACATAATGCTCGACGAAGAACGAATAGATTATCGCGACCGGGATCGAGCCCAATAGCGCCCCCGCCATCAGCTGGCCCCAATAAAATACATCGCCGCGAATGAGCTCGGCGATAACCCCGACCGGCACGGTGCGCACCGAGGTCTCGGTCAGGAAGATCAGGGCATAGAGAAATTCGTTCTGCGACAAGGTGAAGGCGAAGATGCCGGCCGAGATGAAGCCTGGGATGCACAATGGCAGAAAGATCCGCCGCATCGTCTGCAGGCGGCTGGCGCCGTCGATGCGGGCCGCCTCTTCGAGGTCCTTGGGCACGGTCTTGAAGTAGCCGAGCAGCAGCCAGGCGCAGAACGGCACCAGCATCGTCGGGTAGGTCAGGATGACCGAAGTCAGCGTGTTGCCGAGATGCAGCCGGTTGATGATGTCGGCGAGTGGGATGAACAGGAGCGGCTGCGGCACCAGATAGGTCGCCGCCACCGTCGTCGCGATCAGCCCGACCCCGGCGAACCGCATCCGCGCCAGCGGATAGGCCAGCATGATCCCGAACACCAGCGAGATCGCGGTCGCCACCACCGCGACCACCATCGTGTTCCAAGTCCACAGAAGAAAATTCGTCTGGCTCAGCAGGTCGACATAGTGCTTGAGGGTCGGGTGGAACACGATCAGCGGCGTGATGTGCTTGTTGTACAGCTCCGAATTCGGCTTCAGCGACGTAATCACCATCCAGTAGAACGGCAGCAATGCCACCACCAGGAAGAACCCGACCGGCAGCCACACCCTGACCGCCCGCTCGATCCGCCCATAGCCGGTGACCATCACTTGCTCCGCATGTAGATGGTAAGCGCGACGATCAACAGCGCCAGCGCCGGCAGCATCGTCAGCGCGATCGAGGCGCCGAGCCCCAATTGCCCCGCGCCCATCGCCATGTCGAAGGCGTAGGTCGCGAACAAATTGGTCGCGTTCTGCGGCCCGCCATGCGTCAACACGTAGACCAGTTGAAAGTCGGCGAAGGTGAAGATCACCGAGAACAGGGTCACGATCAGGATGATCGGCTGCAACAACGGCAGGGTGACGTAGCGGAAGCGGTGCCAGCCGCCGGCACCGTCGATGGTTGCTGCTTCATGCAGTTCGGGCGGCACGGTCTGCAACCCGGCCAGCAAGGTGATGCCATAGAAGGGCAGGCCGCGCCAAATGTTAATGAAGATGATCGAGCCGAGCGCCAGGTTCGGGTTGCCGAGCCAGGACGGACCCTGACCGGGCCAGCCGAGCGAGACGAGGACCCGGTTGACGACGCTGAACGCCGGATCGAGCATCCACATCCAGGCGACGGTCGAGAGTACGGTCGGCACGATGAACGGCAGGAGCAGCAAGGCGCGCACCAGATTCTTCATGCGAAAGTTCTGGTTCATCGCCAGGGCGAGGCACAGCCCAATGATGATCTTGAAGACCGTCGCGACGCCGGTATAGACGAAGGTATTGAAGCACACCCGCCAGAAGATCGGGTCGTGGAAATTGGTTACGAAATTCTGCAGCCCGACAAAATGGCCGGCGTGCGCGACCGGCCGGTCCTGGAGGCTCAGCAGGATGCCGTAGATGAACGGATAGCCGACAAAGGCGGCGAGAAACAGCAACGGGGCCGCCATCATGAGCCAGCCGAACACCCCCTCGCGGTCGAGCCAGCCGGCGAGGGTCAAGGGTCGCCGCGGCCGCCGGGCAACGACGAGCAGGGCGTCGGAGCGGATCGTCATCGTCAGCGCACCATCCCGAACGAACTCCTTGTCGCCCTTACCCCAGCGGTAGCCGCTGCACGGTCACGCGGCGGCACGTGCAAGACTCGTGCCCGCCAGCGCCCGGATGACGATGTCCACCGACGTCGCGCGGCTACGCCAGTTTGTAGATCTCCTTGAGCTGGGCCTCGGCGTTCTTGATGACATCCTTGGTTGAACCGCCGGAGCAGGCCTTGGCGAACATGTCGACGACGACGTATTTGGCGACGCTCTCGGCCAGCCGTCGGTCCGGCGGCGCCGGCCAGCCGAACAGGTGGCTGCTGGCGAGCGCGTCGCGATAAGGGAGGTTGCGCGGCTCGACGTCCCACATCGGCGCGTTGTCATAGCCGTGCAGTAACGGCTGATAATAGCTGACTGCCGAGGCGTACCACGCCCCTAATTGCTTTGGCGCCGACAGCCAGCGCAGAAAATCGTGCGCCTCCGGCTTCATCGGCGAGAAATTGAAGATCGAGTGGCTGACCGCGCCCAGCAAGTGGAATCGGCCCTTGGGTCCGGCCGGGTTCAACGATTGTTGGGTGACTTTGCCGATGTCGGGGAAATCGCGATTGGCAACGAACAGAATGCTCTCGGCATTGTTGGTGCAGGAAATCTGCTCGGCCATCCAGGCCTTGTTGTTGCTGACGTCGACCCAGCCGAGAACGTCCTCGAACATCGTGTCCTTGAAGAATTTCCGCGCGAAATCGACCGCACGGGCGGTCTCGTCGGAATCGATCGTCACCGTCTTGCCGTCTTCGGACACCTCGTGGCCGCCATAGGACCACAGCAGCGGATAGAGCCAGCCGTGGTTGTCGCCGAAACCGTGGCCCAATTCAAATCCGAATGGATGCCCGTTCTTTTTCAGCTTTACGCCGACTTCGTAGAGTTCGTCCCAGGTGCCGGGGAATTCCTTGACCCCGACCTCGGCAAACCAGTCGCTGCGCCAGTTCATCAGCTGGCCGATCGAGCAGAACGGGATCGCCTTCCATTTGCCGTCGACGACGGCCATTTCCTTGCCGGCGGGATACCAGCCGCCCTGCTGTTTGCCCATCTCATCGGCGATGTCGCTGACGTCAGCGTATTTCTCGCTGAACAGGAACGGCATCAGCGAGATGTTCATCGTGATGTCGGCGCCCGATCCAGTCTCGGCAATCGCGCTGACCCGCGTCGGGATGCTGCCGACGCTGATTAGCTGATAGTCAATCTTGATGCCGGTTTCCTTTTCATAGGCGGGAGCCAACGTCTTCTGCATGTACTCGTCGAACGGCTTGATGAACGAGCTCTCGTGCAGCAGCGTGATCGATTTCTGCTGAGCTGCGGCGGACCGCGCCCCGATCGCCGCACCCATGGTGCCAAGCCCTGCAATCTTCAGAAATTTACGGCGCGACGTGCCGTTCATCATGTCACTCCCTCTTCGACGGATGAGCTGGGCTATCTGAACCGGGACTGAATTCTGGCTTTGTATAGGCGGCATTCCCGCGCTGCAACAGCCGCATGGGGCAAATCAGAAAATCCGCCAAGCCACCGCGGAATTGCTGCGGCTGTCGCCCATTCCCTCTATCGTTTGCCGGGCTGTGGATAGCAAACTAGGCGGCAAGGCACTATGGTTTGCCCTTCTTCCGCGGATGGTTCGGGAAAGCGTTAATGCAAAGGATCGCCGTTTTGAATATTCAGCCCGTCGGCGCCGCTGACCGGGGGAAGATCGAGGCGGTCGATTCCGCGATCCAATTGATCGACGCCGGCGGATGGTTCGACGGCGAAATTCGCCAGACCTGGCCGGCCTACACCTCGGCGCGTTACCTGCCGCCGGGTTCGAAAGGTTCCGGAACCCGGGAGGAGCGAGACCGCCTCCTCGCCGAAGCGGAAATAATCCTTGGCGGCTTTCCTTTTCCCCTCGATCTGCGCGCCCGGGCGCCGCGGTTGAAGTGGTTTCATCAGCGGCCCGCCGGCGCCAGCAATTTGCTTAGAGGCGATCTGTGGGGCAGCGACGTGGTCGCGACGACCTCGCGCGGCGTCGGCAGCACCTTGGCGATGGCGGAATACGCGGTGGCCACTATTCTGTACTTCGCCAAGGGCCTGCACCGTGTCGCCATCGATCGTGAGGCGGGCGCGTTCACCCCTCGCGCCTATCGGCCGCTGCTGTTGGACGGCAAGACGGCATGCGTCGTCGGCGCCGGCGGCATCGGGCGCGATGTCGGGAGGCTCTGCGCCGCGCTGGGCCTGCGGGTCGTCGGCACCCGCCGCCAGCCGCAGCCGGGCGAGGCCCTGCCAGCGGGGTTCAGCGAGCTCGGCGGTCCCGAGGACCTCGACCGGTTCCTGCCGGACAGCGATTTCGTCGTGATCTGCTGCCAATGGACGCCGGAAACGACCCGGCTCTTCGACAACGACCGCTTCGCCGCGATGAAAGCGGGCAGCGTGCTCGTCAACCTCGCCCGCGGCGAGATCGTCGACGAAGACGCTCTCGCCGACGCGTTGCGGCGCGATCACTTGCGCGGCGCGGCAATGGATGTCTATGTCGGAGAGTTCGAGCACCCGCCGCCGGCCCGGCTGTGGTCCGACCCCAGGGTGCTGATCACGCCGCATGTCTCCGGCGCCAGTGACGATAACCGGCATGGGGCCATCGATCTCTTCTGTGACAATCTGCGCGCGTATATCGACGGCCGGCCGCTGCGCAATGTGATCGATTGGGAACGGGGCTATTAG
Source organism: uncultured Alphaproteobacteria bacterium (assembly GCA_963785565.1). GTDB lineage: Bacteria > Pseudomonadota > Alphaproteobacteria > ATCC43930 > CGMCC-115725 > AP-15. Next base: position 5,160 of record CAWAVV010000013.1, read on the forward strand.
ACGCCAGCCGGACCTTGGAAGGAAATCCCCATGGCCATTGCGGAATTTGACAGCGTCTGCACCTTCGATTGTCCCGACGCCTGCAGTTTGAGCGTCCAGGTCGATGACGGCCGGATCGTCGCGGTGCGCGGCTCGGATGCGGTGCCCTATACGGCCGGGGTCATCTGCAACAAGGTCGCCCGCGACATGGGTGACTTCGTCCACGGAGCGCAGCGTCTGCTCTATCCGCTGCGCCGCATCGGGCCGAAGGGTTCGAGCCAATTCGCGCGCATCTCATGGGACGCGGCCCTAGACGAGATCCATCAGCGGGTCAGCGACGTCATCGGCCGATGGGGAGTGCAAGCAGTGATGCCGCTGAACTATGCCGGCCCGCACGGCTTGCTCGCCGGCGACAGCATGTCTCTGCGTTTCTTCAATCGGCTGGGCGCGACCCAGCTCTATCGGCGGGCCCTGTGCGGCGGCGTGCGCAGCGAGGCGTGGGCCGGGACTTACGGCGCGGTGCCCGGATGCCCGCCGGAATTTGCCGAAGACGCCAAGCTCAACGTCGTCTGGGGCAACAACGCAACGGTCGCCAATCTGCACCTCGTCCGCAGCATCAGTCACGCGAGGCGCAAGGGCGGCAGGCTGGTGGCCGTCGACCCGCTGCGCACCAAGATTGCCGAGCAGGCCGATCTGCACCTGCAATTGCTGCCGGGCACCGACATATTGCTCGCCTGGTCGGTCGCCGCCGAGCTCGAACGGCTCGGCGCGTTGGACAAAGGCTTCATTGGCGCGAACGTGCTCGGCTTCGAGGAGTTTATGACCTTGGCGCGGGCCTGGCCGGCGGCTCGGGCGGCGACGGCGTGCGGGCTGCCGGAAAGTCAGATCCTGACCTTCGCGCAGTGGCTGGCCGAGGCCGAACCGCTGGTCCTGACGCCCGGCAATGGGCTCGAACGCGGGCGCAACGGTGGCAGCGGAATCAGGGCCGCGATCGCTTTGCCGGCATTACTCGGCAAGCTCGGCAAAGGCAGCGGGATCGTTCTCGGCGCAAGCAATGCCTTCCCCAAGACGCCGGCGAAATTGCAGCGGCCGGATCTCGCGCCCGCAGGCACCCGCACGCTCAACATCAACGATGTCGGCCGGCATCTGGTCGAGGACGACATCGCCCCGCCATTGCGCGCGCTGTTCATCTACAACCACAATCCGATCGTCGTGCATCCCGACCAGAACCGGATGCGCCGCGGCCTCGCCCGCGAGGATTTGTTCGCGGTCGGCATCGATTTGACGATGACCGAAAGCCTGGCCCATTGTGACGTGGTGCTCCCGGCCGCGACCCATTTCGAATGCGCCGACCTGTATCCGTCTTATGGGCATCATTGGCTGCAGCGCGCCGAGCCGGTAATCCCGCCGCTGGGAGAATCCCTGCCGAACACCGAGATCTTCCGCCGCCTTGCCGCGCGCTTTGGCTTTGCCGAGCCGTGCTTTACGTCGACCGATGCCGAGCTGATGGACGATGCGGTCGATATGGCCGATCCTCGGCTGGCCGGCATCCGACCGAGCCGGATCTCGACCAAGCAAGCGCTGCAGATGACCGGCCCCGACGGTAAACCGCTGGTCCTCTACGAGAATGTCTTTCCGGCGACGCCCTCCGGCAAGATCGAGCTCAAATCCGAGACTTTGGCCGGGCGCTGGGGCGCTGCGGCCCTGCTGCCGGGCTGGCGCCCCTCCGACCCGCGGGGAGGGCAAGGCTGCGCATCCACTGATGCTGATTTCGCCGGCTTCCGACAAGCGCATCTCCTCGACCCTCGGCGGCCTTGCCGGCTCGCGCCGCGCGCCGCCGCTGATGATGAACCCCGAGGACGCTGTGCAGCGCAGCCTCGTGCACGGTATTGAGGTGCGGGTGTGGAACGAGCGCGGTGAGGTCATCCTGCCGCTCGCAGTGACCGACAAGGTGCCGCCGGGGGTGGTGGCCAGCGAGAAGGGCGCGTGGCTCGAGACGAGCCGCACCGGGCAAACCATCTCGGCCCTGGTCTCCGCCGACCTTCGCGCCGATCTCGCCGAAGGCGCCTGCTTCAACGACACCCCGGTCGAGGTGAGCCGCGCTTGACGAGGGCGCGGAACACACCGTCCCACGGCGGCGCAGTTCGCCCGGGCGTGGCGACCGCAACGGCGCAAGAGGAGCTGATGGACACGATGGCCGAAGAAACGCGCTTGCCGGCAGATATCGACGCGCAACCCCTGGTGCAGGCGGCGGCCGCGCTGCGGCCGGCGCTCCGCGACTACCACGACGAGATCGAGCGCGAGCAGCGCCTGCCGCAAGCCTTGGTCGAGCAACTCCGCGAAGCCGGGTTCTACAAGATGGTGATCCCGGGCGTGCTGGGCGGCCTCCAGGTCGACCCGCTGACCTACCTGCGCGTCGTCGAGCTTTTGGCCGAGGGCGCCGGCTCGGTCGGCTGGAACCTCGCCAACAACAGCATCGGTCAACTCGTGACGCTCGGGCTGCCGGACGAGGGTGTGCGCGAGATTTATTCGCGCGGCGCCGACACGATCATCGCCGGCACCGCGGTGCCGGGGGGCGGTCAGGCGGCGCCGGTCGCGGGCGGCTACCGGGTCAGCGGGCGCTGGCAATTCGGCAGCGGCTGCCAGGAGAGCGCCTGGATGCTGGGCAGCTTTCAAATTCTTGACGACGGCCAGCCGCGCCGCCGCCCGGATGGCGGCTCGCTCTATTGGCGCGGGGTGTTTCCCCGAACGGAAGCGGAGATCGTGCCGGGGAGCTGGGACGTCGCCGGACTGCGCGGCACCGGCAGTTTCGACTGGACGGTCGAGGATGTCTTCCTGCCCGAGCGGCGGACAATGCCGCAAGTCGGCATCCCGCTCGACAATCAGTGGGAGCGTTGGCCAGGGGTGACCTACGCCTTGCCGGTCCAGTGCTGGGTCGGGCCCCACCACAGCGCGGTGATCACCGGCATCGCGCGGGCCGGGATCGACGCGCTGATCGAGCTGGCAGTCGAGAAGACGCCGCGCGGCCGGACCGGCATGCTGTGCGAAAACCCCCAGGTCCAGGACGCCGTCGGACGGGCCGACGCGATCCTGAACGCCGGGCGCGCCTACCGCAGCGCGCAGATCGCCGAGCTGTGGGCGACCGTCGCCGCCGGCAAGGACACCACCCTCGAGCAGCGGGCGCGCTGCCGGCTCGCGTCGATCTACGCCGGCGACAGCGCGCGCGAGGCGATGGATTTGGTATACCGGCACGGCGGCAGCACCTCGTTCAAGCGCGCGAGCCGCCTCGCCGAATGCTGGCGCGACCTGCACGTCGTCGGCCAGACGGTCACGATCGCGCCCGAGTGGTACCCGATCGGCGGCCGGGTGTATCTGGGGATGGACCCGGGCTCCCGTTTGCGCTAGCTGACCGGCACGGCGGCCGCCTGACCCGAGGCCGCTCGCCGACGGTAAGGCGGGCGAGCCCGGCCTCGGCCGAGCGAAATACCCGTAGACCCGGAACAATCGGGAATTTAACCGGGAATTTCTTGGATTCGGCCTCGAAGGCGTCGATTTTCGCAAAAATACATGCGCTGAATCAATCGGTTGCAAAGAAATTCCTGTAGGCGACGAACCGGGAATTTTTTCGGCCGAACCGGGAATTAATTCCGCGGAACCGGGAATTACGGGAACCAACGGGAATCGCCTGTGGCGACGCCCGATTCCCCGCAGCCAGCCGAGCAAGAGCCGTCCGATACAGAACTCGATCATTGGCCCTGAGCATGCTGAAAGCAGCACCTGGTTGGATGATGCAACCATTTTTTGGCATGAGCATGGCGATGCCACCGGGCGCATCGGCGGCGACGCTCCAAGGGTACTCTTTACCCCCGTTGCATCGGTCAGAAGCCGAATTCGGCCTGCTGGTTGGCGCGCAGCAGGGCGATGTTGGCGGCGCCGAGCGCCGTGGCGAAGCTGGTATTGCCGCCATCGCCGAACATCAGCACTTCGCTGATCTGGCAGGCGCACAGAGTCCGCGCCCGTGGAGGTGGCGCCGATGCCCATCCCGACGGCACTGAAACCCAACGCCGTCGTGGCCGGGGTGCTGGCGTTGCCGTCCGAATAGAGCACGACCGAGGGGGTCGTGGCGCCGTCCAGGGTCATGCTGTGGACGGTGTTGCCGGCGCAGCCGGTCGATAGGGCCGGGCCGCCGCCGCCATTGTGCATCGCGCCCAAGCAAGTATCGGCGGTGTTGCCGAAGCCCAAGAAGGTCTCGGGATCCGTGCCGGGGGCCGAGGCAATGATGCCGCTCGGCGTGGTAAACAAGCCGGTGCGCCGCGCCACCGCCGAGAGCGCGTAGGCATTGATGCCGGTGTACAGGCTGATCGCCCCGCCGCCGGTGAAGTAGTGGGTCGAGCTGGTGACGATGCAGACCGTGATCTTGGAAGTCCCGCAACCGGAGAAAGCTATCGTCGGTCGCGCCGAGGTCGAAACCGCGGTGAAGTCGAGCGCCGAGTTGCCTCCGGCGACTGTGACGTTTTGGTTGAGCGCGCTGTTGTACCACTTCTGCACGGTGCAGTTGTTGAGGCCGCTGACGGGTCCGCAGAAAGCGGACAAGGTTGTCGTATCGATATCGTTTCCGCTCAGCCCGATGTCCTCGCACACCGAATTGGGACCCTGCCCCTGACAGGCGTTGAGCAGCGGACCCATGTAACCGGCATAGGGTTTGCGCAGAGTGTAGGCGGCGGCCAGGTATTGCATCTGACCAATATGCCCATTGGTCACATTCGGTGTCGTGCTGTACTCTGCGAACAGATCGCCCGGCCCCTGATAGCCCAAGGTCAATGCCGCTTGGAACGCTATCTCGTTGGCGTAGAGCGCTGCCGCTTGGGTGGAATTCAAGTCCGACGTGTAAAATGCCTCGGATCTATTTATAGCGGGCCCATTGTATTTGTGGTCGCCGGTAGCCCCCCACGTCATCCGGCCTTGTGTGACGAGCGGATGGGCAACCATACCGTTGGTCACGATCCGCGCGTTGTTCGCCCAGGCATTGTTTGGACCCCTCCCCCCGGCGGTAGCGAGTACCTGGATCAGATCGCCGTTCGGGGTCGAAGTGAAGGGCGCCTGTGGGCCCTCGCCTTCAGTGTCAAAAGCGCCGCAATACCTGGTAACCACGCAAGCGCCGAACTTGACCCCGAACCCAACATAGGCCGAGAACATCGATCCGAAAGGGAAGGGAGCCGGAGTATTCTCATTTAGACCGGCCTGTCCGCCGACCGTGCTCCAATAAAGATTGCTGCCGGAATAGAACAGGGATTGAGCGCCGCCGGTAAGCGCGGTGCACCCCGTCGTGTCCAGGTAAAAGTTCGTACCGGTGCCCTGCCAGCCCTTCTGGAACTGCGGCAGGTTGCCGTGGTACGGCCAGGTCAGGTAGGTCGGCATGGCCGAGGGCGTTGCGTTGGTGATGTCGCAACCGCCCGTTCTTCCATGCACTGCCTCGTAGGCTTGGTCGTAGACGGTCGACAGAAGGCAGTTGCGCGAGATCACGCCCGAAACCGCTGCGTTGCAGAAGGCCTGAACCGCCGCCGTGTCGGTCAGCCCGCTGCCGGTGAAGCCGATGCTCCGCGTCGCCCCGTCAACCGCGCGGTAGACGGCTATCCCCGTGGTCGCGCCGGCAACCATCTGCCTCTCGGTGGAATAGGCATAGGTGCAGGTCGGGTTCGACCCTCCGCACAGAGGCGTGTACGCGACGGCGGAGGCTGCAGCCCCCGATAGGAGCACGACTGCGGTCGCGAGGACTAGTGGTACGTAATTGACAGTTAGTACCCGATCCCTTCTTGCGTCATTCCCGCGAAAGCGGGAACCCAGAGTAACCAAATCCCCGTTTGCCCTGGACCCCCGCTTTTGCGGGGGCGACGATGGATGCGCAATGGGAACCATCTGTCTGGTTTATACCACTAGCAAACACCGCATCGTGGACTATTCCTCCATGTCCTCGACGCGGAAGTCGGGCGAGGCGCCGATGGGTAGGCTAATCCCGTTGAAGTTGATCGCGAACTGCCGCGCCGTACCGTTCAGCACGATTGCCTCCACGTTGCGGGTCCCGAAGTCATAGGAGCTGCATCCGGCCGATCCGGATACCCGAGATTCACCTCGGTCGCGTCGATGACAAGGCTTTGGCACCCACCATAGTGGTGTGAACCAGACAGATGGTTCCGATTGCGCATCCCTTCGTCGCTCCCGCGCAAGCGGGGGTCCAGGGCGGCAAACGGGGTTTTGGTTGCTCTCGGTTCCCGCTTTTGCGGGAATGACGCAAGAGGGGATCGGGAATTAACTGTCAAATTCCTACCAATAGCTGGCTGGATGAAACATGCGCCGCGCGGGTTCTGCCGCTCGGGGTTCATTTTGTCCGCGAGGTTTGGTCCCGGTCAGCGGCCGCGGAAATGCTTGTAGAAATCGACGGTTTCGGGGTTTTGCTGGAAACCGACAAGGACGTTCAGGTCGGTGCCCTTGTGCCCGGCGAGCGGGATCACCTCCTCGATATGGTCGGTGACGCCGGCGCGGATCTGGTCGGGGTCGAAGGCAATACGGACGGTAAATGTCTTCTTGCTGATGATCGATTGATCGGGCCCGGTCACCGCGACAAAGTAGGTCAGATCAACGGTGTCGGTCTTGCCGGCCGGGCCGCGCTGGCCGACGACGATTACATCGAGGCTCAGATGCATCGCGTCGCTGACGTAGTCGCACCTGCGATCGACCTCGCTCAAGAGCCCGTAAAACGCCACGTTCTCCGGGTTGCGCTCCGGCGCGGAGCCGAATACGGCGGTGTTGGAGAGCGGTCGCAGGATGACCGCACTCGGACAGGTTTGGGCCGGCGCCGTCGACGACGACGACGAGAACGGCAACCAGCTGCAACCGGAAAGGACAAGAAGACCGAGTACCGCCGCAACCCGTGCGGCCCAAGCCCGGTTCACAGTCCGTTGTGCGTACCGTCGCAGAACGGCTTGCCGGATGTCTGCTTGCAGCCGCACAGCCAGACCTCTTCGCTGGCCGCGGCGGTGAACGGGACCGGAGTGAGCCCGGTGCCCTGATGGGAGCCGTCGCAGAACGGCTGGTTCCCGCTGCGTCCGCAGGCGCACCAGAAATACCGCTTGCCGGCTTCGACGGTGATGCCGTAGGGCTCTTTTTGTGCTGGAATCGGTTCGGCCATTGCTTGTTCCCCCAACAGAGTCGTAGCCGATATCCGCGCGCACCGGCGGCGGCTCGACGGCGCCGGGACTGTATTCGAGCCGTGCCCGGCATACAAGGCCGGGTCGATGCCGGGCCGGATCGATGCCGGGAGCAACGGAGCCAAGCCGATGGCGGTCTACACCGACGTCGCCGATGACGAGCTGAGGACCTTTGTCGCGCTCTACGACATCGGCGAGGTGCTGTCGTGCAAGGGGATCGCCGAAGGGGTCGAGAATTCGAATTTTCTGGTCGCCACCGAGCGCGGCAACTTCATCCTTACCCTTTATGAAAAGCGGGTCACCCGCGAGGACCTGCCTTTTTTTATCGCCCTGATGGATCATCTGGCGCATCGCGGGGTCGCCTGTCCAACCCCGTTGCGCGGACATGACGGGATCGCCCTGCGCGAGCTGTGCGGCCGACCGGCGGCGATGGTGACGTTTCTCGCCGGGATGTGGCCGCGGCGCATACAGCCGTTCCACTGTGCCGGCGTCGGCCGGGCATTGGCCGCACTGCACAGCGCCGGGAGCGGTTTTCCAATGGCCCGGACGAACGATCTTTCGGTCGCGGGTTGGCGGCGACTGTTCGAAGCCTGCCGGAAACGCGCCTGCGAGGTGCATCCGGGACTTGCCGAGGAGCTCGCCAACGAGCTGTCGGTGCTCGAGCGGTGCTGGCCGCGTGACCTGCCGGCCGGGGTGATCCATGCCGACCTGTTTCCCGACAACGTATTTTTTCGCGACCGCGATGTCTCCGGTCTGATCGATTTCTATTTCGCCTGCACCGATTTTTTTGCCTACGATTTGGCGGTGTGCCTCAACGCCTGGTGTTTCGAAGGCGACGGTAGCCTCAACGTGACCAAGACCCGGCTGCTGCTCGACGGCTATCGCCGAGCCCGGCCCCTGGCGCCGGAAGAACTCGCCGCACTGCCGCTGCTGGCGCGCGGCAGCGCGCTGCGCTTTCTGCTGACGCGGCTGTTCGACTGGCTCAACCAGCCGCAGGGAGCGTTGGTGCGGCCCAAGGACCCGCTCGAATTTTTGCGCAAGCTGCGCTTTCACCGCACCGTCGGAAGTCCGCGAGATTATGGCCTCGACGTCTGAGCCGCGTGGACCTGAGACGCCTGGGCCCGAGCCGGCCGCGGTCGAGATCTTTACCGACGGCGCCTGCAGCGGCAATCCCGGCCCGGGGGGCTGGGCCGCGATCCTGCGCTATCGCAGGGTCGAGAAGGAGTTGAGCGGGTTCGAGCCGGTCACCACCAACAACCGCATGGAGATGATGGCGGCTATTTCCGGGCTGGAGGCCTTGAAGCGGCCGTGCCGGGTGCGGCTCTTCAGCGACAGCCAATATCTGCGCGACGGCATCACCAAGTGGATCCACGCCTGGAAACAGCGCGGCTGGCGGACCGCCGACAAAAAGCCGGTCAAGAATGTCGATTTGTGGCAGCGGCTCGACGCCGCCGCACAGCGCCACCAGGTCGCTTGGGAATGGGTGCGCGGCCATGCCGGTCACCCCGAAAACGAACGGGCCGACGCGCTCGCGCGCGCCGCGATCGCGGAGGCTGGCCGGGCCGAGCGGTCCGCAACAAAGTCCGGCGGCTACAGCGGTTTCCGATCAAATTGAACCGCGCTCACCCCCACCCAATCCCTCCCCCATCATGGGGGAGGGCCAGTAAGCGCACCCCCGTTGGTACTCTCGCCCCCTCGATGGGGGGGGGCGGGGTGGGGGTGGGGGTGATGCGTGCCGAGTGCATCGACTCGGTCGAAAACCGCTCTAACGGAAATTACGGCTGCGCACGACGATATCGCGGGCGTCGCTGCCGGGCATTTTTCTCGGAAGCTTTACGGCCGGCTCGGCATCGCCGGTGTGGTCGCGCAGGGTGTTGAGCCGCGGGGTCAAATCGTCAAGCCGCTCGGCGACGACATGGATGACGCTCTGCTCGCGCTGCAATTTGCCGGTGCAGCGCAGTAGGGTGGCGCCGAGTGCGGCGCGGCGGAAGCGTTCGAGGATGGCCGGCCAGATGATCAAATTGGCAATCCCGGTCTCGTCTTCGATGGTGATGAAGACCACACCATTGGCGCTGCCCGGGCGCTGGCGGATCAGCACGATCCCGGCGATGGCGAGCCGGCGGTCGACCGGCAGACGGGCAAGGTCGGCGGCGGTGACGAGGCCTTCGCCGGCAAGCTCGCTGCGCAGAAAGGCCAGCGGATGGCGCTTTAGAGTGAGGCCGAGGCTGGCGTAATCCTCGACGACCTGCTCGCCCAGCGGCATCTCCGGCAGCAGCGCCATGGCGCGCGCTTCGGATGCCGCTGCGGTGCAAGCTCCGGAGAAGCCCCCCTCACCCCCGGATCTAGTCCGGGGCAGGCCCTGCCCTCTCCCCCCATTGGGGGGCGAGGGTTTTTCTTTAGAGGTCTCCGCGGCGGCGAAGAGCGGCAGCGGGGGGTCGCCGAGCGCCTTTAAGGCCCACAATGCGCGGCGGCGGTCGAGCCCGACCGAGCGGAACGCGTCGGCCTCGGCCAAGCGCTCGAGGGCGCCGCGGCCGAGCGCACAGCGCCGCCACAGCGCGTGCGGGTCGGGGTAGCCCGCCTCTCCCCGCATGGCGACGAGCCGTTCGGCATCGGCCTCGGCGAACCCTTTTATCTGGCGAAGGCCGAGGCGTAATGCCCAGGACGATGGTTTTTCTCTGCACATCCGTCGTTCCCGCGAAAGCGGGAGATCGAGGGGGCCAGGGTCTGAACGGTGGCCCTGGACCCTCCGCTTCTCGCAGGGGCGACGATAAACGACGGCTCCAGCGTGCAGTCCCAGAAGCTGTGGTTGAGGTCGACGGCGCGCACCTCGACCCCGTGCTCGCGGGCGTCGCGGACGATCTGCGCCGGGGCGTAGAACCCCATCGGTTGGCTGTTGAGCAAGGCGCAGGCGAAGATCTCAGGATAGAAGCATTTGATCCAGGCCGAGACGTAAACCAAGAGCGCAAAGCTCGCCGCGTGGCTCTCCGGAAAGCCATAGGTCCCAAACCCTTCGATCTGGCTGAAGCAGCGCGTCGCGAAGTCGCGGTCGTAGCCGTTGGCCGCCATCCCGGCGATGAATTTATCGCGGAACAGATGGATGTCGCCGTTGCGCTTGAAAGTCGCCATCGCGCGGCGCAGCCGATCGGCCTCGTCCGGGGCGAAGCCGGCGCCGACGATCGCGATCTTCATCGCCTGCTCCTGGAACAATGGCACGCCCATGGTCTTGCCCAGCACCTGGCGCAATGCCTCGGAAGGATAGTCGACCGGCTCGAGCCCGGAGCGCCGGCGCAGATAAGGGTGCACCATGTCGCCCTGGATCGGACCCGGCCTGACGATCGCGACCTCGATGACGAGATCATAGAATTCGCGCGGTTTGAGCCGCGGCAGCATCGTCATCTGGGCGCGGCTTTCGACTTGGAAGACGCCGAGCGAATCGGCGCGGGACAGCATCTCGTAGACCGCGGGATCCTCGGCCGGCACGGTGGCGAGCTCGATCCGGCGGCGGTAATGCTGCTCGATCAGCGCAAAGGCTTTGCGGATGCAGGTCAGCATGCCCAGCGCCAGGACATCGATCTTCAGAATGCCGAGCGCGTCGAGATCGTCCTTGTCCCATTCGATGACGGTGCGATCCTCCATCGCCGCATTCTCGATCGGCACCAGCTCGGACAATGGCCCGCGGGTGATCACGAACCCCCCGACATGCTGCGAGAGGTGGCGCGGAAAGCCGGTCAACTCGGCGGCGAGATCGAGGGCGAGGCGCAAGGTGCGGTCGGCGGGGTCGAGCCCGGCCTCGCGCACCCTGAGGTCGGCGATCGGGTCGTTGCTCCAGCCCCAGACGATGCCGGCGAGCGCGGCGACGACATCGACCGAGAGGCCCAATGCCTTACCGACCTCGCGGATCGCCGAGCGCGAGCGGTAGCAGATCACGGTGGCGGCGAGCCCGGCCCGGTCGCGGCCGTATTTCTGATAGAGATACTGGATCACTTCCTCGCGCCGCTCGTGCTCGAAATCGACATCGATGTCGGGCGGCTCGTTGCGCGCGGCGCTGATGAAGCGCTCGAACAACACATCGATGCGCGCCGGGTCGACCGCGGTGATGCCGAGGCAATAGCAGACCGCCGAGTTGGCGGCCGAGCCGCGCCCCTGGCACAGGATGCCGCGCGACCGCGCGAACCGCACGATGTCGTGGACGGTCAAGAAATAGCGGGCGTAGTCGAGCCGCTCGATTAGCTGCAACTCGTGCGCGATCAGATCGCGGATTTTATCGGGGATTTCGGACAGATCCCTGTCGGAAGATGGTGTTATTTCCTCTCCCCCCGCCGGCCGGGGAGAGGGTAGGGTGAGCGGAGCCGATGAGATGGGGCGTGGCGTCGCCCACCTCACCCTCCCACCCCCACCCCTCCCTCCCCCGCGAGCGGGGGAGGGTCAGGGAGGGGGCGGGTCCCTCCCTCTCCCCCCTAAAGGGCGGAGAGGGGCTTTTCCAAAACCGCTCGGCGGCGCCGGCCCAGGCGAGATCGGCGAGGCGCTGCTGCGGCGTGCGCCCGTCCTCGGCGGTCTCGTCCGGGTATTCGTAGCGCAACTCGTCGAGACTGAACCGGCAGCGCTCGACGATTTCGAGACTGCGCGCAACAGCGTCCCGATGTCCGCGAAACAGCCGCGCCATCTCTTGCGGCGGTTTCAGATGACGCTCGGCATTGGCGGCGAGGCGAAAGCCGGCCTCGGCGATCGTGCAGCCTTCGCGGATGCAGGTCAGCACATCCTGCAGCGGGCGCCGCTCGGGGAGGTGATAGAGCACGTCGTTGGTCGCGACCAATGGCAATCCGACCGCTTCGGCCAGCGCAGCGAGATGGGCGAGGCGGCGCGCATCGTCGCCGCGATAGAGGTGGTGGGCGGCGAGATAGGCGCGGCCGGCGAAATCCGCCGCGACCCGGGCGGCAACGTCGGCGAATTCGTCCGACACCGCCGGCTCGGGTGGCAGAACGACGACGACCTGGCCTTCCCCATGCGTGACCACATCGGCATAGTCGAGACGGCACTCGCCCTTGGGGGCGCGGCGCTTGCCCGATGTCAGCAGCCGCGTCAGCCGGCCATAGGCGGCGCGATCCTCGGGAAAGACGAGCAGGCTCGTGCCGTCGCAAAGATCGAGCCGGCAGCCGACGACGAGACGCAGCCCGACCTCTTTAGCCGCCTGATGGGCGCGCACGACGCCGGCGAGGCTGTTGCGGTCGGTGATCGCGATCGCGCCGTGGCCGAGGGCGGCGGCGGTCATCACCAGCTCGGCCGGGTGCGCCGCCCCGCGCAGAAACGAGAAATTGGTGGTGACCTGCAGCTCCGCGTACGTCATTGCGAGGCGCTCAGAAGCGCCGTGGCAATCTCGACGAGATTGCTTCTCCCCGGAACGCCCGCAGGGCGGCCGTCCGGGGGTCGCAATGACACTGGGGCCTCAAGAAAAGATGCCATGGATGAACCATCGCGGTGGGCGGTTGCCGTCGGAAAGACCTGCCCGGAACAACCAGAAGCGCCGCCCTTCCTCGTCCTCGACCCGGTAATAGTCGCGGATCGCATCGACCGCGCCGGACCCTTCGGACCGCCACCATTCTTCGGCGATCCGCTCCGGCCCGTCGGCGCGCGTCACCCGGTGCGGGCGCCGCCGCCACGTGAAGCGAAACGGCGGGTCGTCGGGCAACAGCCAAAAAGCGTCGACCGGCTCCGGCGGCTCGAACAGCCGGATCGGGCGCGGCGGTTTGCCGGGATGATCACCCCGTTCTGCATCAGCCTGGAAAAACTGATTCGAGACCGTGGCGCTCGCCCCCTCTCCGCCCGCTTGCGGGGGGAGAGGGACGGGGTGAGGTGGGTATCGACGGCGGATTGCAGTTTTGCCCACCTCACCCTCCCCATCGCTGACGCAATGGGTCCCCTCCCTCTCCGCCCTATGGGCGGAGAGGGAGTTTTCGACTGTCACTTTTACCGAAGCGCGCTCCGGGATGTGGCTCTCGCGCGGTTCGAGCCGGTAGAGCGCGTCGAGCCCGAGCCTGTTGCCGAGCCGGTCGAGGAGCGGGGCCGTGCCCGCTATCGCCCCGGCGTCGGGCGAACCGGCAAAACCGATCTGCTCGGGAGGCAATGGCTCGACCGCAAAAGCGGCGAGGATCATGTCTTCGATGCCGAGGCCGGGATCGACGGTGTCGAGCCGCTCTTTAAAGAGAGCGGCGAGGTGGTGCGGGTCGCGGCTGGGGCGAGCGGTTCCGAGGACGATCCGTTCGACCCGGCCATCAATGCGATGGAAGGCGAGATCGAGCCGCCGAGCCCCCACCCCTTCCCGCGCCAGTCGAAGGACGAGATCCTCGGCGAGCCGCTCGGCCGCAAGCGCGAGATCGGCGGGATCGGCAATCGGTTCGGCAAAGCTCAGCCGCACGCGGCGGACCGGCGCCTCGCCGAGCGGCGACAATGGCTCGGGCAGCTCGTCGAGCGCCTGATCGAGACGCCGCGCCACTGCTTCGCCAAACCGGCGGGCGAGGGCGGCGCGCGGCATCGCATAAAGATCGCCGACCCGCTTCAGCCCCACCCGCCGCAACCCTTGAACTGTAGCCGGGTCGAGGCGCAGCGCTTCGACCGGCAATGGCGCGAGGCCGGTGCGCGCGCCCCCCGGCGGCTGGATCACGATGCGCTCACCGGTTTGCGCGACGCGCTCGGCAATGGGCACAAAGCGGGCCAATGCCCAGGCTGCGCCGAGCGTGTCGGCGACGGCGATACGGGAGGCGATGCCCTGGCGATCGAGGCGGGTCAGCAGATCGGCGGCGAGGGCGGGCTCCCCACCCCACAGATGAGCCGAGCCGGTGATCTCGACCCGCACCCCGTCCGCCCCGTCGGGCGCGGTCCACGGGCTGTAGCGGCCGCACCATTCGGCCAGCCGGCGCAGCGCCGCCATATCTGCGGCGGGCTCGGCCGCGGCGGTGGCGAGACCGGGCAGAAAAGAAAGCGCATCGGCCAACGGCATTCCCGGGGCGAGGCCGGCGGCGCAAGCTGCCGGGTTGACCGCGGCGAGCAGTCGCCGGCCGGTGGCCTCGATCACCGTGGCGAATGGAGCATCCTCAGCCGGCGCGGCGGAATTTTTCTCGCGGGACAACATCCCCGCGGAACGGCCCATTCGATCGATCGACCAACGTGGCAACCAGAGATAGAGAACCCGTCGCATCCGTCACCTCCACCTCCCAGCATGCCGGTTCGCCGCCGCGGCAGCGCAGCAGCTCGACCCGCCAGCGCGGGCGTCCGATCCCCGGCTCCGTCTCGCTACCGATCCTTGCTTTATACCCGTCACCCCCGCGAAAGCGGGGGCCCAGGGCCTCGAGCGATGCACCTGCAGCCCCTGGATCCCCGCTTCCGCGGGGATGACGAATGGCACAAGCCGGGGACGGAATGGGAACGGGTTGCGACGGCTGCGCGGTGATCCGCCAGCGCGTCGCTGATGCGTTGGGCAGATTGCGTTCGCGCGCCGCCCGGGCGCCGTCGCGCCAGCGCCGCAGCACAAAGGCGGTGACGCCGGAACGCTCCGCGGCGAGCTGCAGCCGACGGCTCGCCACTGCAGGGAACGCGCCCAGTTCGCCGACCACTGCGGCGACGCCGGTTGCGCGCAGCCCTTCCTCGATCGCCCACAGAATCTCGGCGTCGCGCCATGCCCGGACCAGCACGAGACGTGCTGGGTCGAGGCCGAGGATGGCGAGACCGGGCCCGTAGAGATCCGGAAGCGGCAGGCACCACAGCACGATGCGGTCCCTTTCGAGCCGGCCGAGGATGCCGGCGGCGAAGGCGGCGGCAAGCGCGCCATCCTCCTCGTCGCCGTCCATTCCCAGAAGCTCGTGCACGGAGCCGCGCGCCAGCCCGCCACCCGGCAAGGCCCGGTCGATCGCGGTGATGCCGAACGGCAACACCCCATGCACCGCCGCCGCCGGCCGCTCGATCCGCCGAACCCGCTCGCGAAGCGCTGGGAGAGAATCGTGTGATAGGCTCGGTGAAGCCCGCATGTTTCTGTTTTGTTCTAATTGTGGCCGATTGTCAATCTCCGATCCGCTCGATGCTATGACCTTATGACCCTGGCCCCGCTTCTCGGCGCTCCCGCCGTCATCCCGCTCTTGAGCCTTTACCCTGCCCGCGGCAGCCAGTCGGCCAAGCGGCGCGCGGCCTCGGCGATGTCCTCTGTCGAGCCGGCGAAGGAGAGGCGCACCCAGCCGCCGCCTTGTAGCGGGTCGAAGTCGAGGCCGGGGGTTATCGCCACGCCGGTCTCGGCGAGCAGGCGGCGGCAGAATTCGACGCTGTCCCGCGTCAGACTGGAGATATCGACATAGAGGTAGAACGCCCCTTCGGCCGGGG
Organism: uncultured Alphaproteobacteria bacterium; assembly: GCA_963785565.1. Taxonomy (GTDB): domain Bacteria; phylum Pseudomonadota; class Alphaproteobacteria; order ATCC43930; family CGMCC-115725; genus AP-15. The sequence continues at coordinate 20,708 of CAWAVV010000013.1, forward strand.
CGAAGCGGCTAAGCCCGGCGGCGGACAAGCTCCCGATCAGCAGATCGCGGTTGGCGCGGTAGCGCGCGACATGGCCGTCGAGCTCGGCGCGGCAGCCGAAGACCGGGATCGCGGCGAGCTGCGACAATGCCGGCGGCGATATGTAGAAATTCTGCGCCAGGCACTCGACCGAGCGCGCGAGATCCGGCGGCGCCAGCATCCAGCCGAGCCGCCACCCGGTCATGCTGTAATATTTAGAGAACGAGTTGACGACGACAGCCTCACGCCCAAAGGCGCGCGCGGTCGCCGCCGGCGCCTCGTAGGTGATCCCGTGATAGATTTCATCCGAGATCAGCCGGATGCCCCGGTCGCGGCAAAAGCCGGCGAGCCGGGCCAGATCGGCGGCGGCAATCATCGTGCCGGTCGGATTGGCCGGGCTGGCGATGACCAGACCGTCGAGCGGCCCCGCTTCGGCGAGGAGTTCGGGGTTCGGTTGGTAGTGGCTATTTTCGCCGACCTCGATCAACACCGGCTCGATCCCGAGTGCTGTGAGGATGTTGCGGTAGGCGGGATACCCCGGAGCGGCGAGCGCCACCCGGTCGCCCGCTTCGAACGCGGCGAGAAAAGCCAGCTGGAATGCGGCCGAGGAACCGGTCGTCACCACGACCTCGCCCGGATCGACGGCGACCCCATATTGCGCTTGGTAATGAGCGGCGATCGCCTGTCGCAACGGTGCGATGCCGAGCGCGTCGGTATAACCGATCGGTTCATGCGCCAGGGCATGCCGGGCCGCCTCGCGCACGGCTTCGGGCGCCTGGGTCCCGGGCTGGCCGACTTCGAGGTGGATCACCTCGGCGCCGGCGGCCTCACGCTCATTGGCGGCGCGTAGCACATCCATGGCGATAAAGGGCGGGACCAGTCCCCGCCGCGACGCACGCAAACTCATTCGGGCACCAGCCTCAACTCGAGCATCCCCTAATCGCGTTTAGATCAGCACCTCGTCATCCTGCGCGAGAAGGTTGCCATTGGCGAGCAGCTTTGGCTATGACCAGCCGCCGCTCGCCGCCCGAGGAAACTAGCCACTATGCCTGAGACAATGCCGTCGCGCCTGATCGGAATGTCCGGCAGCCTGCGCGCCGGCTCATATTCGACTGCGGTGTTGGAGACCCTGAGGGAGAAGTTTGCCGGCGTCGCCGACCTGACGATCTGGGACCTCGCGCCGATCCCGGCCTACAACCAGGATTTCGAGGGCGAAAGGCGCCCGGTGCCGGTCAAGGCGCTGCTCGCGGCAATCGACGAGGCCGACGGGCTGGTGCTGTGCGCGCCGGAGTTCAATCACAGCATTCCCGGCGTTTTGAAAAACGCGCTCGATTGGGCGTCGCGGCCGGCCTTCACATCGGTCATGGCGCACAAGCCCGTGGCGATCATGACGACGTCGCAGGGGCCGCTTGGCGGCGCACGTTGCCTCGAGCATATGCGAGTCACGCTGGCTTCAATGCTGTCGCGGGTGGTGCTGGCGCGCGAGGTCATAATTACCGCATGCGCCGATAAAGTCCGCGACGGCCGGCTGGTCGACGAGACCTCGTGTGGCTTTGCCTGTGGCGCCGTAGAGGCCCTGCTGCGGGAGATCCGGCTGTGGCGGACGGCCGAAGGCGCCCACGGCTAGGAGTTCGGCCGGTGCCCGGCAATGACACGGTGTTGCATGAGATCGACGCACGAGGCGTCGCCACGGTCACGCTCAACCGGCCGGCGGTCGGCAATGCCTATGACGGCGCGCTGATCGACGGATTGATCGACACTTTCGCCGGTTTGGCAGGCGAGGCCGGCCTGCGCTGGGTCGCGCTGCGCGGCGCCGGGCGGCATTTTCAGGCCGGGGTCGACCTTGCCTTTCTGAGACATCTGCGCACGGCGCCGCCGGGGCAGAACCTCGATTTTTCGCGCCGCACCCTGGCGCGATCGACGGGCTGCGCCATTTTCCGCATCCGACCGTGGCGCTATCCATGGCGGCTGCTTGGCGGCGGGATCGGCATCGCCGCGGCCTGCGACATCATTGCCGCAGAGGACGCGATCTTCGCCATCAGCGAGGTGCGTTGGGGAATTACCGCCGCGCCGATCATCCCGCTGCTCGTCGATCGCATCGGCTCGCGAGCGTCAGCGCGGCTGGCATTGACCGGCGAGCGCTTCGCCGCCGCCGAGGCATTGCGGATCGGGCTCGTTCATCAACTCTGCGCCGCCGACGGGCTCGACGCCGCAGCGGCGGAGATCATCGACAGCTTGCTGATGGCGGCGCCGGAAGCGGCGGCAATGACCAAGCAGCTTATCGCCGAGGCGGTCGAGACCCCGGACAGCCGGGCTTTTCGCGAGCGCATCGTCAGCGAGGCGGCGGCGCGCCGATGCTCATCGGAGGCGGCCGAGGGACTCGCGAGCTTTGCCGAAAAACGTCGGCCCGCCTGGTACCCCGTCCGTTAGATTCAGACCAGCCCGGTGCCCTCCGTCAGTGTGGGCTCGAAGCCGGCTTTTCGTTGACGCAGCGCAACAGCTTCCAATAGCCGAAGAGGTTGCTGCGCCGCACCTCGCGGATCGACAGCCGGCTGTCTCGCTGGAATTTCTCGAACGGGAAATCGGCATGAAAGCCGATATGACGGGCAAGGTGCGCCAAGCGTTTTTCCGCGAATCGCGCCACCGGGTTTTCGCTGGTGAAATGATTGACGACGACGATCGTGCCGCCGGGGATGCAGACCCGCCGCATTTCCGCGGCAAAGCGCGCCGGGTCGGGCACCACCGAGGCCACGTAGAGCCCCAACACCGCGTCAAACGAATTGTCCGCGAATTCGAGGTTCTCGGCATCCATCAGATGCAGGCCCTCGACATGCGCGAGGCCGAGGCGTTCGGTGCGCCGTTTGGCCTGCTCCAGCATCTCGGCCGAGACATCAATGCCGGTCACCCGCGAATCGCCGCGAAAATGCGGCAAGGACAGGCCGGTGCCGACCCCGACTTCGAGGATGCGCTGCCCAGGGCGATCGTTGGCGATGCGCACCGCCTCCTTGCGCCCTGGGTGGAACACCGGGCCAAAAACGATGTCGTAAGAGCCGGAAAACAAGCGGTAGGTCCGGATCGTATCGTGCAAGTCCATCGTCTCGCCTTCGTCATGACCGACAGGACCGGCGGCCGCAACGCGCGGCACGCCTTCAGACGCGCTCGGGTCCCGGCGCGTTTGTTGGAATACGCGTATCACGCCGCGCAGCGTCCGTCATCTTTGTCTTAACAAAACGGTCATCCGGCGATTTCGCAGCGCTGCGATCAACGCCGTTGGGGCAGGGCCACCGCAGGGACGATCGTTGCCGGCCCCCGTCAGCCGTCCAGCTACCGCGGCGCCCTCAGATCAGAGTGATGCGTTCGGCCTCCAGGCCTTTGCTTCCGTCGACGACCTCGACCCTGACCCGCTGGCCGGGAACCAGTGCTGTGACTCCGCTGCGGCGCAGCGCGGTGATGTGGACGAACACATCCTTGCCGCCGCCATCGGGCGAGATGAACCCGTAGCCCTTATCGGCGTCGAACCGTTTCACCGCGCCCTCCAGAATCGCGGAGGGCCCTGGGGCGCGACGGGCGAACCCGCCGCCTGCTCGGGATGACGTCTTCGCCGTGCTGCCGGCGACGTTCAACACGCTGGTCACCAGCGGGCCTTTCGCTGCGGCGCTGATCTCGCAGGTGATCACGGCGCCCTCCGGCACGTCGTCGTAGCCGGCGCGCCGCAGCGCCGCCATCGGCAGAAACGCATCCGGCGAGCCATCGGATACAATGACGAAGCCAAAACCCTTGCCGGCGTTGAACCACTTGACTTTGGCTTCGACGCGACGGCCCGGAAAGGTGTCCTCGCGGAAGAAGCCGGGACGGCGTTCGAGCATGGTTCCTCTAAAGACGGAGAGAAAAGTCGAGCTTTAAGCGAACCCTGTGCGCGTCGCCGCCAGCCCCCGACTATCCGTTATAAGCCACTACATGCTGGTTCTGTTCGCCCAAGCCTTCGACCGACAGGCGCATCCGGTCTCCGGGCTTTAGGAATTGCGGCGGCTTCATGCCGAGCCCGACCCCGGACGGCGTCCCGGTGGCGATCACGTCGCCCGGCATCAAGGTCAGGAAATGGCTTACATAGCTGACGATCTCGTCGGTCCCGAAGATCAGGTCGCCGGTGTTGCTGTTCTGCACCCGCTTGCCGTTGACCTCGGTCCACAATGCGAGCTTGCCGGGGTCGGGAACCTGATCGGCGGTGACCACCCATGGGCCGATCGGGCCAAAGGTGTCGGCGCTCTTGCCCTTGGTCCATTGCCCGCCGCGTTCGATCTGAAATTCGCGTTCGGACACATCGTTGACGATGCAATAGCCGGCAATGTGCCGGCGAGCGTCGGCTTGCGCGACATAGCGCGCGAGGCTGCCGATGACGATGCCGAGCTCGACCTCCCAATCGGTCTTTTGCGAGCCCTTGGGGATGACGACGTCATCATTGGGGCCGCAGATCGACGACGTCGCCTTCATGAAAATGATCGGCTCTTTCGGGATCGCCGCCCCCGTCTCCGCCGCGTGCTGGCGATAATTGAGGCCGATGGCGATGAATTTCGGCACCCGGCCGACGCACGGGCCAAGCCGCGCCGCGCCGGCTACCAGCGGCAGGCTCGCCGGATCGGTGCGCCGCAGCCGATCGAGCGAGGCCGGAGCGAGGGTTTCGCCGTCGATGTCGCCGATCACGCCGGCGAGGTCGCGGATCTTGCCGTCGCGATCGAGGAGCCCCGGCTTTTCGTGGCCGGGCGGCCCATAGCGAAGAAGCTTCATCGGAAATGCCTCCTATTCCTGGTCACAGCGTAAAGCCGCCGTCGATCACATGGATCGCGCCGGTCGTAAACGCGGATTCGTCGGATGCGAGATAGACGGCGAGGGCCGCCACTTCCTCGGGGGTACCGAGACGGCCGAGCGGCTGGCGTTCGACAAAAGCGCGCCGCGCCGCCTCGCTGCCGCCGACGACGCGGACCCCTTGCGCGGCGATGCGGTCTCCGAGCGAAGGCGTCTCGATCGTGCCAGGACAGATCGCGTTGCAGCGGATCCCCTGGGTAATGAAATCGGCGGCGACCGATTTGGTCAACCCGATCACCGCGGCCTTGGTCGCGCCGTAGACGCAGCGGTTCGGCGCACCTTTGACCGAGGAGACGGTCGAGGCCATGTTGATGATCGAGGCGCCGGTTCCGCGCTCCAGCATCTTTGGCAAAAAGGCGCGGATCATCACGAACATCGAGCGCACGTTGAGCGCGAAGGAGGCGTCCCAGTCGATCGTCTCGGCATCGAGGATCGTGCCGTGATGGACAAAGCCGGCGCAATTGAACAACACGTCGAGCGGCCCCAGCTCGCCGGCCAGCTCGGCAATCATGTCATCCTCGGTCACATCGAGGCGGCGGGTCGCGATCAGCGCGTCGGCCAGCGGCGCGAGCTTGTCCTCGGCGACATCGGTCGCCAGCACGCTCGCCCCCTCGGCGGCAAAAGCCAATGCCGCCGCCCGGCCGATCCCTTGCGCCGCCGCCGTCACCAATGCGCGTTTGCCCGCGAGCCGTCCCGCCATCACGAGAAATTGCCACGCTCAGCGCCGGCTTGTAAATTACCCATGCTCGATCCGCTGCGAGGGCCCTCGCATTTCCCGCATGAGACGCTCGCGATGGAAACGCGCGACCGGATGGGCTCCCCGCAAAAGAACAAATAGAGAATATATCCTGTCTCGTTGCCGCCGTAAAACTTGACCCTCAAGCAAGTTTCGGCGCGCCCACCGCTTGACAGTTCCCGCACCTAGGATAAAATCGTTCCAAGGTGCAGGGTCGCCTGCATCGGCCCTGTTTTGACGCTGGCGGGTTCAAGATGTGCTGGCTCGAGAACGAATGGGGTTAGGGGTGGAATTGGTGCAATCTCCGGGCAAATCTGCGCGCGGCCTTGTCCGCTCCATCCGCCGGCTCCATATCCAAATCGAGAGGGGCTTCTCAGATCAATCTGATAGGCGCATCGGCACGGCCGCGACCTGCCAGGGTGCCGCGCCCCGAAGATCGACGCAGCACACGTTGCTCGAAGCCGCCAAATGGCGGCACGACCCCGACAATCGACAGCCGTTTTGCGAGTAACTCGTCGAGAGTAACTCACCACCGACACCACTAAGGAGGAGGCCGAGATGGCATACCAAGAAGACATCGCTTTGATGGCGCACCTGATGCGAAGGGCGGGCTTCGGCGCCGACCGTGACGAGATCGAAGCACGCGCGGCAAAAGGCTATGAGGCGACGGTCGAGGAGTTGCTCCACCCGGAGACGCAGCCGCCGGTCGACGCCTACACGTTGCTTCGCTATCAGCCGGCATCGCTGTTGCCCGGCGGCCAGCCGCCGATGGGCAACGTCAATTGGATGTACTATCTGGTCAACACCAAGCGGCCGCTCGAAGAGAAGATGGCGCTCTTCTGGCACCACGTGTTCGCCACCGGCAATTCCAAGGTCGACAATTACGACCAGCTGTTGGAGCAGATCCAGTTGTTCCGGGAGAACGGGATGGGTAACTATCGCGATCTGCTGCTGCTGATCGCGAAGAACCCGACAATGATCTTCTGGCTCGACAACCAGCAGAACCACGGCAACGCAGTCAACGAGAACTGGGGCCGCGAACTGCTCGAACTGTTCAGCCTGGGCGCCGGCAACTACACCGAGACGGATGTTCGCGAGTGTTCGCGGGCTTTCACCGGCTGGACCTTCGAAACCAAGATCCCGCGCGCGCCCTATGGGCGATTCCCCTGGAAATTCGAATATCGCCCCGAAGATCACGATGACGGCGAGAAAGAGTTTCTCGGGCACAGGGGCCGGTTCAACGGCGAAGACATTATCGACATCGTGGTCCAGCAGCCGGCTTGCGGCAGGTTCATTTGCCGGCACCTGTACAACTTCTTCGTCGCCGACGAGCCGCAGGTCCCGGCTTGGCCGATTGAGGCGCCGCGCGATCAGAAGGCGATCGATACGCTGGTGGGTGCGTTCCGTGATTCGAAGTTCGATATGCGCTCGGTCCTACGGGTGTTGTTCAACTCGGACTTCTTCAAGAGCGCGCGCTACCAGCACATGAAGTCGCCCGCCGAGGTCGTGGTTGGCACCCTGCGGCTGGTCGGGGGTCATGAACTGCCGAAGCCGGGGATCGGCGATCTGTCGATGCAGCCGACGTATATGGGCCAGGATCTGCTCAACCCGCCCTCGGTCGAAGGCTGGCACACCGGCAAGGAGTGGATCAACAGCGGCTCTTTGATGGCGCGCGTCAACTTTGTTGCGGAGAAGGTCGGCGATACCTCGCTGCCCGGCGTGCGTGCAATCATCAACCGGCTGAAGGCGCATGGCTCGCTAAGCCCCGAACAACTCGTCGACGGCTGTCTGGACTTGCTCGGCCCGGTGCAGGTCGGGTCCGACACCAAGGCGGAGCTGGCCTCCCAAGCCAAACAGTGGGGTCAGATTTCCTGGGACAGCGAGGCGAACGCCAAGATCGCCGACCAGCGCGCCGCCGAAATGATGCAACTGATCGCCGCGACGAGAGAGTATCAATTCGCTTAACAACCCAATCTCATCAGACGAGGAGGAAGTTACAATGCCAGCAACACAGGCAGCTCAAAAAGACCCGGTAATAGTCGTACTGCAGCTCACCGGCGGTAACGACTATCTGAATACGGTGATCCCCTACAACAACCCGATCTATCGCGATAATCGGAAGGCGGTTGGGATCCCCGACAACCAGATCATGCACCTCGACAAAGATTACGGCATCCCGCACTACATGGCGCCGCTAAAGCAGTTCTGGGATGACAACAAGCTTGCCATCCTGCACGGCGTCGGTTGGAAGGAGTCGCCGCGGTCCCATTTCCGCGCGATGGACATCTGGCATACTTGCGAGCCGGTCAAAGTCGGAACCGAGGGATGGCTGGGGCGGGTGGCGCGCGAATTCGATCCCAAGAAGGAAAACGTGGTCACCACCGTCAGCTTCGGACCAAGTCTGCCGCGGTCATTGGCGGTGCCGGGCGTGCCGGTGGCGTGTGTCGGCGGGCCGCTGGAAAAGTATGGCTTTCTGCCGACCATCCAGGGCGAGCAGCGCAAGCAGATCCTCGAGCGCTTTGCGGCGATGTACAAACCGGCGATCGGCACCGGCGCGGTCATGGATTACATGGCCGACACCGGCATCAATTCGTTGAAGGGCGAGGATATTCTGAAGGTCGCGCCGCAGAAGTACTCGTCAACGGTGCAGTATCCCAACACCCCGATTGCCCGCAAACTCAAGGGCATCGCGCAGACTCATCTGGCTGATTTGGGCAGCCGCATCTTCTACTGCGATCACAGCACTTTCGACACCCATGCCGGGCAGAACCCCGGGCACGGCAATTTGTGGTCGGCGGTGACCGAGGGTGTCGACGCCTTTATGAAAGACCTTCGCGAGCACGACCATGCCGACAACGTGATCCTGCTGATGTTCTCGGAGTTCGGGCGTCGCGTTCGCGACAATGGCTCCGGGACCGATCACGGCGCCGGCGGCGTCGCCTTTGTGCTCGGCGAGAAGGTCAAGGGTGGACATTACGGCGAAATGCCGTCGCTGAAGCCCGAGCATCTGGTTCAGGGCGATATGAACCCGAACATGGACTTCCGCAGCGTCTACTCGACGATCCTCGACAAGTGGCTGAAGCTCAATCCGGCGCCGATCGTCAACGGCACCTTTGAGCAACCGGCCTTCCTGAACTAGGAAGGCTGTTGGGTCCCGCCCTCTCCCCGGTTCGCACCGGGGGGAGGAGCCGGGAAAAGCTTAACCAAGCACGGCGGATCAGAGGAGGAGCGCTATGCCGCTCACAACGGTCTCGGAAGGACGCGTTTGGGATTGGAGCCATGCGATCGGGCGAAACGCAGCCCGTGGTCCGGGTTTCAATTATGTCCAGACGATGTGCCTGGGTAAAAACGGTGTTCTCTATGCCACCAACCGCGGCAACGAGAATAATTTCGGGATGCACGTCAACAAAGTACAGATCGGCGCCCCGGGCGAAGAAGAACACCTCGCCGACTTCTGCGAGTACGGCGAAGGTGATGGTAAGTGCACTTGGCCGTTTGGGGTCGCTGTCGATGACAATGACCATGTCTACGTCTCGGACGACTGGACGAACACGATCTCGGTGTTTGACAGCAGCGGCAAATTCCTGAGGAAGTGGGGAAAGACCGGCAGCGGCGATGGCGAGCTGATGCGTCCGGCCGGCTTGGCCGTGGAGAAGAACGGCAACATCATCGTCGCCGACAGCGGCAATAATCGCCTGCAGGTCTTCACCCCGGACGGCAAGTTCGTCGGGAAATGCGGCCGGGCGGGGAACGGTGATGGTGAGTTCAACCAGCCCTGGGGCATCACCCTCGACAAGGACGGCAATGTTTATGTCGCCGACTGGAAGAACCATCGCGTCCAGAAGCTGTCTCCCGAGGGCAAATTTCTGATGAAATTCGGCCAATACGGCAAGGTTGAGGAGTCAGAGGGAGCCTTTGCCGTGACCATGTTCGGGCCGTACGTTTCGGCCGGCGAGGAGACCAAGGGATACCCGAAGCCTGGTACGCTCAATCATCCGACCGACGTTGCCGTGGATACCGATGGCGACATCTATGTCACGGATTGGGGCAACCATCGGGTTTGCGTCTTCGATTCCGAGGGAAAGCCGATCGCCAATCTGATCGGAGACGCGCAGGTGTTGTCAAAATGGGGGCAGCAGACCGTCGACGCCAACCCCGATATGGCAAAGGCGCGGCGCCGGGTTAAGAGCCTCGAACCGCAATGGCGTTTCTGCTTTCCGACCGCGGTGGAGTTTGATCCGGCGACGGACAGCATCATCGTGGCGGACAGCCAACGCAACCGGCTGCAGGTCTACAAAAAGGTTCGCGACTACAGCGACTTCCAAGCGAACCTGTAGACGAACGATCCGTATAGCGAGCCGACGCGCGCGATGCGCCGGCTCTGACCGATGATCCCTGCCTCGCCCGGATGGGTGAGGCAGGGATTTCGATCCGGGTTGCCCGCCGCGAAACTCACCCGATAAGATTCTGTCTCGAAAGTGAGATTCGGAGCAACGTAAGTGTTTATTTTCGTGGCATTTCGCTCTATGTTCAAGGCATGAATAAGGCGCTCCCCTCCTCAACCGCTCTCCGGCGCCTGCGCGCAGCCGGGCTGCGGCCGACCCGTCAGCGCCTGGCGCTCGCCCGGCTCCTTCTCGAAGGTGGGGATCGTCACGTAACGGCCGAGCATCTGCACAGCGAAGCGCAAGCCGCAGGGATCCCCGTATCGCTGGCAACGGTTTACAACACTTTGCATCAGTTCACCGAGGTCGGGCTTTTGCGTGAGGCCGTAGTCGAGCCCGGCCGCTCATATTTCGACACCAACACGGCCGATCATCACCACTTCTTCTGTGAAGCGACCGGCGAGTTGCAGGATATTCCTGCGCATCATCTCTCGGTCAGCGGACTGCCGACGCCTCCCTACGGGACCGAGATTCGGCGCGTCGACATCATCATTCGCGTGCGCCCTGGCGCCGGCTGAGCCTCAATTCCCTTGCCGTCATTGATCTGAGCGCAGGCGACATCGCCTGTATCGCTGGTGTGACGCTCGCCGGGTTTGCGGCTGCATTACTTTATGGCGGCAACCCGGTTAGTCGGGGAAAGTTGCACTGCCGGATTTTCGCGCCAACTCAAGGCGTTGCGTGCGGGTGCCTGTGCGACAAATTAGATCGATTCTAATCTATTGATCCCGCCGGTTGCCTCCCCACATCTTGCGCGGAGCCAGCAAGACCGCCCGTCGCGGCTGCTGCATCGAGAAAGATGGGAGCTGCTATGGCGTCGTTGAAGAATTCCAGGACCGAGGACAACCTGAAAGTCGCGTTTGCCGGCGAAAGCCAAGCTAATCGGCGTTATCTGTATTTTGCCCAGAAGGCAGACATCGAAGGCCACAGCGACGTCTCCGCTGTGTTTCGCTCGACCGCCGAAGGGGAGACCGGTCACGCTCACGGCCATCTCGAATACCTCGAAGAGGTCGGCGATCCGGTGACCGGCAAGCCGATCGGCGCGACCGCGGACAACTTGGTCGCGGCGATCGCCGGCGAGACCCACGAATACACCGACATGTATCCGGGGATGGCCCGCACCGCGCGCGAAGAGGGCTTTGACGAGATCGCCGAGTGGTTCGAAACCCTCGCCAAGGCCGAGAAGTCGCACGCCGGCCGGTTTCAGAAGGCGCTCGACCAGCTCGGCTAAAACCGGGTTCGCCACAAGAGCGCCGGGGGGCCGGAGCGCAAGCTTCCGCGCCCTCTTTTACATTTCCCGCCGTCAACCGGCGAAGGCGATGCGAGACGACCGATGAGAGAAGGCAGCCTGGAGGCTCCGACCCGGCATGTGATCCGGTGGGAGGACCCCGATTTCGCCGATCGGGCGAAAACCGAAGCAGAGATGCAGCGGGTCTTCGACATCTGCCACACCTGCCGGCGGTGCTTCAATCTGTGCGACTCGTTTCCCCGGCTGTTCGACCTGATCGACAGCTCGGCGCCCGGCGAGGTCGATGGCGTGGCGCCCACGGATTACCGCAAGGTCGCCGATGCATGCACGCTCTGCGACATGTGCTTTATGACCAAGTGCCCGTATGTTCCGCCGCACGAATTCAACGTCGACTTCCCCCATCTGATGCTGCGTTACCGGGCGGTCGAGCTCAAGGAACATCAGGCGCCATGGCAGCATCGCCAACTGGCCGAAACCGACCGCAACGGGCATTTGGCCGGCGCCGTGGCGCCGCTGGCCAACTGGGCGAGCGACCGCCACAATCGGCTGACCCGCCCGCTGATGGAAAAGGCGGTCGGGGTCGATCGCCGGGCGGCGCTGCCGATTTATCACGGGCGCACATTCGTCATGCGCGCGAAGCAGGCAGCACCGCCCGTCAATCGTATGGCGCCGGCGGCCGGCCGTAAGGCCCTGCTCTATGCGACCTGCTTTGTCAATTACAACAACCCGGGCATCGGTGAGGCGACCCGGGCGGTGCTGACGCGCAACGGGGTCGAGACGGTGGTGCTCTACCCTCGCTGCTGCGGCATGCCGCAGCTCGAACAGGGCGATCTCGCTCCGGTCGCAGGCTCGGCGCACAGGGTTGCGGCGGCTCTCTCGCCTTGGATCGACAAAGGCTACGACATCGTCGCTCTCGTCCCGTCCTGCGCGCTGATGCTCAAATTCGAGTGGCCGCTGATCCTGCCCGACGATATCGCGGTCAAGAAGCTCGCGGCAGCGACCTTCGACGTCAGTGAATACGTCGTCGATATCGCCCGCAACGAGGGACTGGCCCCGGGCATGACGCCGCTCGGCGGCGGGGTCACGGTGCATCTCGCCTGCCACGCCCGCGCCCAGAATATGGGGCAGAAGGCGGCGGAAATGCTAAGGCTGGTCCCGGACACCAAGGTTTCCGTGATCGAGCGATGCTCCGGGCATGGCGGGTCGTGGGGCGTTCTCAAGGAGAATTTCGAGACGGCGATAAAGGTCGGCAAGCCGGTGGCCCGCCAGGCTCTAAAGAATGCGGCGCGGTTCGTGTCCTCCGAATGCCCGCTCGCCAGCATGCATATCGTGCAGGGCATGGAAATCGAGGCCGGAACCGAGGCGCTGCCCCAGCGCCAGCTGCATCCGATCGAACTGGTCGCCCGCGCTTACGGCATTCCGGGCGATTTGTCAGACGAAGAGGCGAGAGGTTGATGATAGAGTCATCTGCTAAGCAGCGGCGTTACTTTACGCGTCATGACATCCTGCCGCTCGACGAGTATCGGCTCGTGCGGCGCGAGCGGTGCCCCCGGCTAAGCGAGCTGAAGCGGCAGCGCCGGATCGAAATCGGCCCGTTCGCGACTTTCCATTTCGAGAATTTCGAGACGATGCGGCAGCAAGTCCAGGAGATGCTCTACATCGAAAAGGGCGGCGACGCGCAGCTCGAAGACGAGCTCGAAGCCTACAACCCGTTGATCCCGCAGGGGTCCGAGCTGATCGCAACGGTGATGTTCGAGATCGATGATCCGGTGCGCCGCGGTGCGGTGCTGGCGCGCTTAGGTGGAATCGAAACCCATGCCTTTATCGATGTCGACGGGCATCGGGTGCGCGGTAAACCCGATCCGACGCGCGAAAATACCAGCCCGGAGGGCAAGGCGTCCGCCGTCCAGTTCCTCAAATTTGGGTTCGACCCGAACCTGATTTCGCGGTTCCCCGACCTGATTTCGCGGTTCAAGGTGACAGGCGCGCAAATTGTCGTCGGCATCGACCATCCGAATTATGCTCATATGGCTGTGCTGCCCGAACCGATACGTGCGGCCTTGGCGGAAGATTTCGACTAGCGTGGGGAACGCCAGCGCGATGAGCAGCCGGGAACTCCTCCAGAGCGCTGCCGAGCAGCAGGAGTGCGCGCTCGCCGAGACGCGCCGGGCATTCGGCGACGCACACCCGCAAACCTTGACGGCGATGCTAGATCTGGCCGAGGCGTTGTGGGCGCAAGGAAGGCTGATCGCCGCTCGCAAGATCGAGGAACAGGTGGTGGCCGGCCGACGCCGGGTGCTGGGCGACGGTCACGCCGACACGTTGAAGGCGATCGGCAAGCTGGCGGTGACCATGGCGGCGCAGGGCGAGTTGGCCGAGGCGCGGCTGTTGCAGGAGCAGGTCGTCGCCGGGATGCGGGCGCTCGACGGCGAGACCGGCCGCGATACCTTGCGGGCGATCAACAACCTCGCCGGAACCGTCGCAGCGCAGGGGGATCTCGCCGCAGCCCGCGAGCTTTTGCAATCGGTGATTTCGGCGATGATCCGCGAATATGGCGAGCAGCATCCCGACAACCTATCGGCGATGGGCAACCTCGCCGGAATCCTGTGGCAGGAGGGTGATCTGGCCGAAGCCTACGAACTGCAGCGTCAGGTCGTCGAGCTGCACCGGCGCGTCCACGGCGACACCGGCCAAGCGACACTGATCGCGGCTGCGATGCTCGAAACGATGGAGCGGGACACCGGGTTTTAACCGCCGCGACTACCGGCCGCTCAATGCTCTCAGAGCGGTTTTCTATCGGGTTGCATCGCCGGATCGAGATTGCTTCGCTGCGCTCGCAATGACGTCGTAAGTGGTTGTCATGTATGGGCGGCCCTCCGCTGGGCAAGGGGTATCTGGCGGCGTTGGCGATTGTTCTGGAGCGGTCATGTATCCGGCCTGTTTGCGCGGTCGGCTGACCGCTGGCCGCGATGGGTTGCGCGGATCGAATTCCAAGCATTGCAGCGCGCTCGGTGGCGCGATGACAAAGCGGCGTGTGCCGATCCAGGTCCTGACCATGGTGCCGTCGCTGTCTTCTGCTCGTTGCGGGGTGGCCGGCCGGAGATGGCTCCGACCGGGGTGGCCGATCAGCCGGTGGGTGGGGCTGGGGGCTGGGGCTGGGGGCTGGGGTTGGAGGTTGGGGCTGGGGGGTTGGGGCTGGGGGCAACGCGTTGGGTTATCCATCAGGCCACCCGGCTGGGCTTGCGGTAGGCCTCGCCGGAGGCGAGCAGGGCCCAGGCGATGCGTGCGGTCTTGGCGGCCTGGGCGAGCACCGCGACCCCCGCCTTCGCTGGGGGCAGGCTCTTGACCGGGCGGCAGGCGAGGATGCCGCGCTGCCAGGGCGTGGCGCGGTCGCCATGGGACCGGGCATCGCGCGCATCCTCGCCGTGAACCTGAAAAACCGACTTCGCGATATCAAGCCCGATCGTGATAACCGGCATCGGACCGTCTCCTTGCTGGTCGTTGATCGACCCCAGCTTGGCACATCGATGCCGTCACCGGGCGGTCCACCCAGAATTGCGAGGAGGCCATAGGCTGACGAAGCAATCTGGAGTACAGGTCCGAGATTGCTTCGCTGCGCTCGCAATGACGGCTAAGGAATTAGATTACGAATTTTCGGCCGAGGATACCAGCATGCCGGAGATAAGATCACCGTCACCTTGGTCGGCAACACGCCTTGCGGATGGCCTGCCCTCGACCGCCGTGCCCTCCGGCAGATCGGCTGCGTCGGCCTTGCTCATCGGTCGGCCGGAGATCCCTGCCGGGATCGCCACCGACCGCTTCGCCGCGTTCAGCCGCGCGCCAGGGCGTAGATTTGTGTGCCCTCCGGCGGTGAGGGGAGCGTGGTCCAGCTATCGCCGCCGTCCACGCTGTTGAAGACCTCGCCGCCATTGGTGGCGCAAGACATCCGCGCCGGCTGGCGCTCGTCAAAGGCCAGGGCGAACATCGTGTGCGCCGGGTGCAAGCCCATCTCGACCCGGGCCCAGCTGTCCCCGCCATCAGGACTGTGCAGCAACACGCCGACCTCGCTCTGGAAGCTGCCGCCCGCCGCGACCCACAGTTTGCGCGGATTGCCCGGCACCTCGCGGATGTCGCGGCAATAAATCTGCCCTTTGGCGTTGAGCGGATCCAATGGCACATGCCGCCAATGGTCGCCGCCGTCGGCGCTGTGAAACATGCCTGCGCGCCCGATGCCGAAGACACTGCCGGGCCGCCAGCGGCTGGCCAATACGGCATGCATATCGACGGCGTCATCGTTCACGTACTGGCCGTGGCTCAGATTCTCCCAGTGCTCGCCCCCATCAGTGGAGCGAAGGGTGCCGCCAACCTCGATCGCGGCATAAAGCAAATCCGGCTCGCCGGCACTGGCGTCGAGCCGCAGTACCCGCTTCGCCGGGTTGGCGCCCGGCGCCGTGGTGATTTCAGGAAAGTGCACACTGACCGGCAGCCGTGTCCAATGCTCGCCGGCATCGTCACTGCGATAGATCTCACAGTTTTCATAGCCGACCAGGATCACGTCGGGATCGTGCGGATGGAACAGGATCGACCAGACCGGCAGCCCGTGGTCGGGCAGGTCGACCTTTTCCCAATGCTTGCCGCGATCAGCGCTGCGATAGGGCCCGGATTGCGTGCCGGCATAGACGATTTCCGGGTTCATGGGGTGCACCGCCAGCGCGCGCACAGCCGGCGCCTCCGGCAAGCCTCGGTGCAGCGCCTCCCATTCGTCGCTACCGTCTGCCATGCGGAACAGACCGGAGTGCACCACCCGGCCGCGCCCAGTCTCCCCAGCCAAACCCAGGTAGATATGAAATTTTTTGCCATTCTCGCCTTTGTTCGCCATCGGATCGCTCCCTCTTCGGTTTTTCGGACGTCTTGGATCACGGCTCGCCCGCGTCTGAGCTCTCAACTGCCGCCTGCAACAACACGGCTCCACAGCAGCCGCATCTCGTGGTCCGGATCGTGCGCGATGCGGCAATCTGTGTCGAGGACCATCGTCGCGCGGTCCCGGCTCGTGTAGGCCGGCCAGTCCGGGATTGCCGGATTGTGCGGCCTTCCGTTCCGGGCAAAGGCGATCCACGTCGCGGAAATACGCGCGGCCAGCTCATGCGCGCCTGGGGCGCCGGCGGTCGTGTCCGGCATCTCCACATTATCGAAGACAAAGGGCAGATCCATCGCGTGGTGCGCCTTCAGGCGACCACCATGCGCCGGACTCCGCCAGTCGAGCGAGTACGTATAGACCGGCGCGCGGCGCCGCGCCGCGTAGCGCTCCGCCAACAAAACCGAGCGGATCCAGAAATTCGAGCCGGTCAACGTCGCGATCAGCCGGTCCCCAGGGCTCGCCTGCGGCATGGCTGCGCGATAGGCGGCGAGCAGATTGTCCGTCCCGGCGCCGGCCACTGTCGCCACGCGCTGGCGCAATGCCTCCTCGCTAAGGACGCCGTTCCACACCGCATCGTCGTTGGCGAGAAAGAAGGCGCTCTCCTCCCGGGTGCCGCCGATCATCAGCGGAACGTCGTCAGCGATGGCGGGCGCGCCCGGCTCACACGGATGCTGCGGCAGATCGGTGCCGTCGACCGCGGGGCCGAAATCATAACGGTCGAGCAGCGGCCATTCGGTACGCCCGACTGCACGCGAGGCGGGCGCCATCGCTGCCATCAGACGCTCGACCGGCACGGATTGCAGCCGCTCGCACTCGCCGTGACTAAGCCCAACCTCATTCAGCACCGCTTCAGCAAGCGCATTGGAACGCTCGCGCGTCGACACCCGGATCGCGGCACCGCTCTGGATGACCGCACGGTGAAACAGACCCTGCGCCGCGGGCATTGCGAGCAGCACGCTGACCTTGCCGCCTCCGCCCAACTCGCCAAAGATCGTCACATTGCCTGGGTCGCCGCCAAAATGCTCGATGTTCTCGCACACCCAACGCAGCCCGGCGACGAGGTCGAGCACCCCGGCATTGCCCGAATGCGCCCAACTCGAACCACCGATATCGGCCAAATGCAGAAAGCCCAGGATGTTGAGCCGATGGTTGATGCTGACCACGACGACATCGCCGCGCCGCGCCAGGTTGGCTCCGTCTGTGACCGCGCGGTTCCCCGAGCCGTAGGCAAAGCCGCCGCCATGCAGCCACACCATGACCGGCCGTTTGGCTCGATCGCCAAGGCCGGGCGTCCACACATTCAAAGTCAGGCAGTCTTCGCCCTCCGGCGTCATGTCTGCCGGGCCGAGGATGGTTTCGAGTTCCGGCCGGCGCTTAGGCCGGTTTGGCGATTGTGGCGCATGGCCCGCATAGGCGAGCGCGTCCCGCACACCCGACCAGGGACGCGGCGGCCGCGGCGGCAGGAACCGGTTGGGTCCCGCGGTCGACGCGCCGTAGGGCACGCCCTTGAATGCGTAAACGCCGGCAGCGTGCGCGCCGCGCAGCCTGCCCGAAGCGATCTCGACGACCGGCGACAGCCTGGTCGCCGCGGCGGCGATATCATTGGCCATTCATGTCCTCTCCTCAATGACGATATCAGGTCGGTGACATTACGCCTTCAGCAAGGCCGCCATTACGCGATCACGGGTCAGCGGGAGGTCGCGAAGCCGGGCGCCCAGCGCGTGGGCAACGGCGTTGCCGATTGCGGCGACGGCCGGGCCGCCCGAAGCCTCGCCCACACCGAGAGGCGGGCGATCCGCGGCGGGGTCGACGAGCTCGACCGTTACCTCGGGGACCTCGCTGAAGCGCAGCACCGGGTAGCTTTCCCAGTCGCGCGAGCTTATGCCGCCGCTGTCGAGACGCACCCCTTCCTTAAGCGCCCAATTCGCAGCTTGGATAATCCCGCCCTCGAGCTGATTTACGGCGCCATCCGGGTTGATCACCAGACCGGCATCCGCGGCGCACCACACGCGCAGCAGGCGGACATTTTCGTCGACCTCGACTTCAGCGACGACGGCGGCATAAGCGGCCATGTTCTTGTAACGGGCGAAGCCGATCCCGCGGCCGCGGCCCGTGCCGCGCGGCATTCCTGAATCCCAGGCGGACATGCGCGCGGCGCGCTCCACGACCGCACGCGCACGCGCGTCGGAAAGCACCGATAGCCGATAGGCCAGCGGATCCTTGGCGGCCCGCTCGGCCAGCTCGTCCATAAACGACTCGATCGCAAAGACGTTGAGCGTCGCGCCGAGCCCGCGCAAGGATGAGGTCCGCACCGGGGTTTCAGCGATCAGGTGATGGACAATGCGCTTCGCCGGAAAATCGTAGAGCGGCTCGGCGTTGCGGGTGCCGGCGCCAGGAGGGCCCGGCGACTCGGCCGCCGGCGGGGGCGGGGGCGGGTCGGGCAGGGCTTCGGCCGCGAGCAGGTTGCCGCCGCTGCCCGGGCGACTGCCGTGCCGGCCGCTCCAGATCTCGGTGGTCCAGTCGGCCGGGCGCCCCGATTCATCGACCACGGCGTGCGCCGTTACCACCATCGCCGGGCTGACCGGCTCGAAGCCGAATTCCTCCTCGCGCCGCCACCGCACCCTGACCGGCTTCCCCGGCATGCGAGACGCGATGACCGCCGCATCGGCCGCCGCGTCGTCGGCGCCGTTATGGCCATAGCAGCCCGGCCCCTGCACGTGCTTGACCGAAATCGCCGCGGGATCGAGCTTCAAGGTCCGGGCCAGTGCATCCCGCAGGGGATAAACCCCTTGCGAATGAGTCCACACCTGGAGCCGCCCATCGCGGTAGACGGCCAGCGCGCAAGACGGCGCGACGGAGGCATGGGCGATGTGCATCCTCGTATAGGTCGCCTCCTGCCTCCTCATACCAGGCACTGGATCCGATGGCGGAGGGGCGCCGAGGGTCCGGTCGATCGAGGGCTGCTGCAACAGCCACCGCGCCTCTTCCTGGAACGGATTGATCGCATCGACACCGTCCCAGGCGACGTGGTTTGGCGCCACGGCGGCGACCGCTTCGACAGCCGTCTCGTCTGTCCCGACAATGGCCAGGAAGTTGCCGTCGCGGATTATCTCGATCGGGCTCTTTGCAGCGCGATGGAGGGCGGCCTCGTCGATAGACTTGATCGTTGCGTCGCGACGCGGCTGTCGCACGACACGGGCATGCACCATGCCGTCGAGCGCCATGTCGTGGACAAAGACAGGATCGCCAAACACTTTGGCGGCGAGGTCGACGCGTGGCGCGTTCTGCCCGACGACGCGGTAGTCCCGAACATCCTTGGTTGGCGACCGCCCGAGGGCGTGACGGCCGAGGTCGACGGCGGCGGCCAGCGACCAATAATCGTGGCCGGTTGCTTCACCGCGGTGGGTTATGATTCCGTCGCGTATCGCCAGGTCCGGGCGGGAATAGCCGAGGCTCGCCGCGGCATGGTCGAGAAACAAGGCGCGCACCTCGGCGCACGCCATGCGCAGGGCGACGCCGCCGAATTGGATCGATTGGCTGCCCGCGGTGTAGCCCTCGTTGGGGGTCAGATCAGTGTCGCCGGTCTGCAGCAGGATGCGGTTGGACGCGATATCGAGCTCTTCCGCAGCGATCTGTCGCATCGCGGTCAGCACGCCCTGGCCGATCTCGACCCGACCGGTCGAGACCGTAACTCGGCCGGGCTCGGGGAACCCGACCCACTGATCGAGGCGTGGATTGGCGGCCAGCAGCGGAGGCAGTGTCGATGGAGCGGCCGCACTCATTGGGAAGCTCCTTCGCGCATCCGTGCGGCCCCGCGCTCGACGGCCCGCAGAATACGGTTATGGCTCCCGCATCGGCAGATATTGTCATCCAACGCCTCGGCAATCTGTGCGCGCGACGGGGATGGGTTCTCGTCGAGCAGCGCCTTGGCGGAGATCAAAATACCGGCGAGGCAATAGCCGCATTGGCCGGCCTGCTCGTCGAGAAAGGCTGCTTGGAGCGGGTGCGGCCGGTCCCGGGCGCCCAACCCTTCGATCGTGACGATCTCCCTGCCGGCAACCGTCGACAGCGCCTTTCCACACGATTTCTCGGGTCTGCCGTCGACCAGGACCATGCAGCAGCCGCATTGCTCCTGACCGCAGCCGAATTTTGTCCCGGTCAGGCCGAGATGATTGCGAAGAATATCGAGCAGCGGCGTATCCCCATCAGCGGTTACGCTGACAGTGCTTCCGTTCACGATCAGGCGGGTCGATTGCATCGTTGTCTCACCGACAGGCGTTCGAAAATCGTTTCACTGTGGGGCGTGAGCATGGCGCATCATGCGATGAACAAACAATAGGCGAGACGATGCGGGTGCTGATTTGCGGGGGCGGCGTGATCGGCGCCTCGATCGCTTATTTCCTGAGCTGCCGCGGGGTCGAGGCGACCGTCATCGAGAGGACGGGTTTGGCATGTGCGGCTTCCGGGAAGTCGGGCGGATTTCTCGCCCTCGACTGGTGCGACGGAACCCCGCTCGAACCCCTCGCGCGCCGGAGCTTTGCGCTACATGCTCGGCTTGCCGAGGAGATCAGCGGCGATTGGGGTTATCGCCGTCTCACCACCCATGGCGGCTCCGCCAGCCATCAAAATAGCTCACGTCATCGTGGCAACGACCACGGCATCGATTGGCTCTCGGCTGCCGTGACGGTGCATCAACGTCTGGGTTCGACCGACACGACCGCCCAGGTTCATCCGGGAAAGTTTACCCAGGCCATCATAAAGGCCGCACAGGCGCGCGGCGCAGAATTGCGGATAGGCCGCGTTACCGGCGTGGTGCGGCAAAGGAACACGGGCAGGGTGGAGGGCGTGTTGGTCGATGGCGAGAAGATCGACGGCGATGCGGTCGTAATCGCCATGGGCCCTTGGTCGATACTTGCGGCGGAATGGTTGCCGTTGCCCGCAGTGTTTGGACTGAAGGGGCACAGTCTCGTCTTCGACACCGGCGCGCGGCTGTCAGCTGATGCCCTGTTTGTCGAATACCAGGAGGCGACCGGCGCGGTGCAAGCGCCCGAAGTGTTTCCTCGCACGGATGGCACCACCTATGTTTGCGCGATCTCCAGCGACAGCCCGCTGCCGATCGATCCCGCCGACGTTGCCCCGGATCCAGGAGCGATCGAGCGCCTGCTGCGGATGTGCCATGACCTCTCGCCTGCGCTCGCCTCGGCGAAGGTCCTGGCGCGGCAGGCGTGCTATCGTCCGATCACGCGGGACGGTTTGCCGCTGATCGGCCGAGTGCCGGATGTCGAGGGCGCTTATGTCGCCACCGGTCACAGCGTTTGGGGCATTCTCAACGCGCCGGCGACGGGCGAAGCCATGGCCGAGCTGATCGTCGATAGGGCAGCGCACACTCTCGACCTTTCGCCGTTCGATCCCGCCCGGCTTCCCAGCCTCGACCCGGCGCGGTTGCGCGGAAACCGGTGAGGCAGCGGGTCGAGCTCGCAAGGGCGGCGTTTCCGGCCGAGGTGATGAGCCCCTTGCTCTGCGGCGGCCGGTGCGCGATATCAGGCTGGCGTTATGCCGACCCTGTTTCTCATCGTCTTTGTCGACCTCGTCGGGTTCGGCCTCGTCATCCCGTTGCTGCCGTTCTACGCGGTCCGGTTCGGAGCCTCGCCGCAGCAGGTGACCTTGCTGCTGGCGACCTATTCGCTGTTTCAGCTGTTCGCGGCGCCGATGTGGGGCGCGCTGAGCGACCGGATCGGGCGCCGGCCGGTGCTGATGACCAGCATGGCCGCGTCGGCGCTCGCCTATTTGTGGTTCGGTGGCGCGTCGGCGCTGTGGATGCTGTTCGCCGCGCGGGCGCTGGCCGGCGCCTGCGCCGGCAATATCGCCGCGGCACAGGCCTATATCGCCGACATCACCACGCCCGAGAATCGGGCGAAGGGGATGGGGCTGATCGGCGCCGCCTTTGGCCTGGGCTTCATCTTCGGACCGGCGCTTGGCGGGTTTCTCGCCGGGAACGATCCGGCGACCGCCGATCTTGCGAAGCCGGCGTGGGTCGCGGCCGCGCTGTCGCTCGTCGCTCTGATCGGCGTCCTGTTACTGCTGCGCGAAAGCCTGGCGCCGGAGCAGCGCGGGCAGGCGTCGCGGCGCGGGAGGATCGGCGCGATCCTCGGGACCTTGCGCCGCCCGATCCTTTCCCGCCTGATCCTGATCTTTTTTCTGGTCATCCTCGCCTTTGCCGGGATGGAGAGCACCTTTGCGCTGTGGGCGATGCGACAATTCCGCTGGGGGCCAGAGCAGGTCGGCTATGTCTTCGCCTATGTCGGCGTGCTCTCGGCGATCCTGCAGGGCGGGCTGATCGGCCGCTTGACCCAGCGCTTTGGCGAGGAGCGCCTGCTGCTGTGCGGCCTCGTGCTGATCTGCGGCGGGCTTTTGGCGCTGCCGTTCGCTCGTGACCTCCCGGTGCTCGGTCTTGGCGTCAGCGGGCTGGCGCTCGGCATGGGTCTCACCCAGCCGTCGCTGAACAGCTTGATCTCGCGCCGCGCTGGGCGGGCTGAACAGGGCGAGGTGCTGGGCGTCTCGCAATCAGTCGGCAGCCTCGCCCGCGTCGTCGGGCCGGCCTTGGCCGGGATCCTGTTTTCCGATCTCGGCCGCAGCAGCCCGTTCGAGTGGGGAGCGGGGCTGATCGCCGTCGCCTTTCTGCTGGCGTTCAACCTGTTTCGCGGGTTCGGCGGGGCGCCGCTCCCCGAGCCCGAGACGACGAGCCACGCGGAATGAGCCGGCGCGGGCGGCCGGTAACGCCGGGTCCGCTGCGGCAGAAGGGCCGACTCAAGGACGAGTTGCGCGCGCTCCGCTCGCTCGCCCCCTATTTGTGGCCGCGTGAATCCGCCGCGTTGCGGGTGCGGGTTGTGCTCGCGGTCACCTTTCTGGTCGCCGGCCGGCTGGCCAACATCACCGTTCCGTTCCTCTATAAGCACGCGGTCGACATCCTGGCGCCGAGCAAGGCTGTCGTCGCCGTGCCGGTGGCGCTGATCATCGCCTACGGGTTCGCGCGGGTGATGTCGCAAGGCTTCAACGAGCTGCGCAACGCGGTTTTCGCCCCGGTCACCCAGCGCGCCGTGCGCCGGCTGTCATTGTCGGCGTTTCGCCATGTCCACGCGCTGGCGCTGCGCTTTCATCTGGAGCGCCGCACCGGCGGGTTGGCGCGGGCGATCGAGCGCGGCACGGCCGGCATCGATTTCCTGCTGTCGTTCATGCTGTTCAATGTCATCCCGACGATCATCGAGATCTTTCTGGTGTCCGGGATCCTGTGGCGGCTCTACAACTGGAAGTTCGCCGCCGTCACCTTCACTACGATCCTGCTCTATATCGGCTTTACGTTTTTGGTGACCGATTGGCGGGTGCGCTTTCGCCGCGACATGAACGAGCGCAACAGCGAGGCCAATACCAAGGCGATCGACAGTCTGCTGAATTTCGAAACGGTCAAATATTTCGCCAATGAGGAGCACGAGGCCCGCCGCTACGACGCCGCTCTACGCGGTTATGAGCAGGCCGCGGTCAAGAGCGAGACCACCCTGTCGATGCTCAATATCGGCCAGGGTATGATCATCGGCGTCGGCCTCGTCGGAGTCATGATCCTCGCCGCGCAGGGCGTGGCCGCGAAGGCGATGACGGTCGGCGATTTCGTCTTGGTTAACGCCTATCTGATCCAGCTCTACACCCCGCTCAGCTTCCTCGGTGTGGTCTACCGCAACCTCAAGCAGTCTTTGACCGATCTCGAGCAGATGACGGAGCTGATGGCGGTCAGGCCCGAGATCGAGGATCGGCCGGCGGCGCCGGCGCTGCTGGTCGGGGCGGGCGCCCTCGCCTTTCGCCATGTCGATTTTCGCTACGACGTTCGGCGGCCGATCCTGTCCGATGTCGATTTCCGGGTGGCTCCCGGCACTACGGTGGCGATCGTCGGCCCGACCGGCGCCGGAAAATCGACGATCGCGCGTCTGCTGTTTCGCTTTTGGGACGTCGATGCCGGCGCGATCGAGATCGATCGCCAAGACATTCGGGAAGTGACCCAGGACAGCCTCAGGCGCGCGATCGGCGTGGTGCCGCAGGACACGGTGCTGTTCAACGACACGATCTACTACAACATCGCCTATGGCCGGCCGGGAGCGCCGCGCGAAGCGGTCGAAGAGGCGGCCCGCCTCGCCCGCATCCATGATTTCGTCGCGGGGTTGCCGGACGGCTATCAGACAATGGTCGGCGAGCGCGGCCTCAAACTGTCGGGCGGCGAGAAGCAGCGGGTGGCGATCGCAAGGGTCATCCTGAAGGCGCCGAAAATCATGGTGTTCGACGAGGCGACCTCGGCCCTCGACACCAAGACCGAGCGCGAGATCCAGGCAAGCCTCTCCGAGGTGTCGGCCGAACGCACGACGCTCGTCATCGCGCACAGGCTGTCGACGGTGGTCGACGCCGACGAGATCCTGGTGCTCGACCGCGGGCGGATCGTCGAGCGTGGCGATCACCGCGAGCTGTTGCGGCATCAGGGCGCCTATGCGGCGATGTGGGCGCGCCAGCAGGAGGCGGCGCGGCGCGAGGCGGCGCTGGCCGCGGAGTGACGGCGGCGCTGATCGCGGCTCTGCGCAACGGCGATCGGCGCGCGCTCGCCCAGGCGATTACCCTCGTCGAATCGACCCGGCCGGACCATCGGAGCGAAGCCGAGGAGCTTCTCGCTGCGATCCTGCCGCAAACCGGCGACAGTATTCGCATCGGCATATCGGGCCCGCCGGGCGCCGGGAAATCGACCTTTATCGAGCGCTTCGGCCTCGACGGCATCGCCCGCGGCCGGCGCATCGCGGTGCTCGCCGTCGACCCGGCGTCAAAACGCGGCGGCGGCGCGATCCTCGCCGACAAGACCCGCATGGCCGAACTGGGGCGAAGGCCCGAGGCCTTTATCCGGCCGTCTTCGGCTGGCGCCGGGCGCGGCGGCGTCGCGCGGCGGACCCGCGAGGCGATCCTGTTGTGCGAGGCGGCCGGGTTCGATGCGGTCATCGTCGAGACCGTCGGCGTCGGCCAGGCCGAGACCGCCGTCGCCGAGATCGTCGACATGTTCGTGCTGATCCTGCCGCCGGCGGCGGGGGACGAATTGCAAGGGATCAAGCGCGGGGTCGTCGAGCTCGCCGATCTCGTCCTCGTCAACAAGGCCGACGGCGACCTCGCCGAAGCGGCGCAGCGCACGGCCGCCGATTATGCGAGCGCGCTGCGGCTGATCCGGCCGCCACTGCCCGAATGGGCGGCGCCGGTGCGCGCAGTCTCGGCACTCGAAGGGATCGGCGTCGCCGAAACCTGGGACGATGTCGCGCGCTTTCGCGCAGCCCTCGAAGCTGCGGGCATCTGGTCGCAGCGCCGCCACGAACAGGCGAGAGCAGCGCTGTGGTCCGAAATCGACGACAGCCTCATCGAGCGCTTCCGCACCGCGCCCGCCGTGGCGCGCCGTCTAGCCGCGGTCGAACAAGCAGTGATCGCCGGCACGCAAACCCCAAGCGCCGCCGCCCGGGCCTTGCTCGCCGCCTTTCTCGGCAATAACTCTGCCGACAAGAATGGCGGATCAAAGGGAGGAGCAGGAACGGCGAGGTCCACGATCTCGCCGCTCACCGAGCGAGGCGGCCATACCAGCCCGCGTCTCGCTTGGCCATAATGCAACCTTGCTTACTCCGCTCAAAAATTGACTGTGACGCGGACCCCGAGGACCAGCGCGTTCTTCAACGGTGCGGCATTTTGCGCGGTCGGGATGCTGGCGCCGGGGTTGATCACATACTGCAGATCCGGCTGCACTTTGAGCCATGGCGTTAGTCGCGCCCGATAGGTAGCCTCGACAATCGGCTCGCCCTGGGCTATAGGGCGTGCCCAAGCCGCGGTAATAAAGACGATCCTGGCTGAAATGGTCGCGCGGCGGCGCCGATCCCGGCATAGGTTAGAGCTAGACCTGCCTGGCATCGTGCGAACGGCCGGGAGTGGCCCCTTCCAGTTCAGCCCGCCTTCCACAAACAAATCGCTGACATTGCGATCATCGGGAGCGCGCATGATTTGCAGGAACAGCCGATACCCTGCGACCTTGGTATTCGGCTTATGCCACACCATCTGGTCAATGATCGCATAGACGGCGTGGTCGCCGAGTGCGTGCAGCAGCGAATGGCCGTTGCTTGCCGGATTGGCCAAGGACAAGCCGTCAGAGGCCGTGCAACGGGTCGGCAAACGGCCCGGTCGGCGAATCCACATGCCGAGCTTATAGGTGGCGGGCGGAGTCTGGCTCGCCAGAAAGCCGGCGAATATTACAGCTCGGTAAAGGAGAGCGTGTGATCGTTCAGCCGAAAGGCGGTGCCGTGACGGTCGCGTAATTGCGGGTCGCCGGTGCCCGGCTGGCGCCGGGTTGCCGTTGTAAACCGCGCCCAGCAACGTAAACTCGCGCTCGGCGAAAAGTTGCCCGCGAACAAACGGCGTGGCCAACGGATAGTTCGGCCCTCCCGAGGGCAGATCGAGCGCCAGAATCGCCGGGAAACCCAAAGCTCGAATTGAGAAACAGGCCGGCATATTCGGTCGAGCATCAATCTCGTCATTTGCGCCTTCCTGGCCAAAGCGAAGCGCAGAATTTGCCGCCGAACAGCTGATGCTGGTCCTCGAACCACAAATCATAGAGCTTGGTGCTGGGTGTGGCTTCGATGTCGCTGATCAGTTGCAGAGCGCCGACGAGTTGCGGCGTCGGTCCGATGCCATGGATCTGAAAGCCGCTAGCGAAGAAATGGGCACCCTGCCAGTGCACCGTCGTACCGAGGTCGATGCACAGGCTTGCTGTCGTCAGGCCGTTATAGGTGGCGCCTCGCCTGAGGCCGCCCATCACATTGCCCCATACTTCGTCCTGTTCCTGCAGCCCAAAGGTAATCCCGTATTTCTCCAGGCCGGACCGCAACCCTGCCCAATCGCCGAGCAGCATATTCGGTGTGCACGGATCATTGATCGGACCAAGCCAAATCTGCGCGCACCCGACGGCGGGAGCACCGAGCGACACGGTCGCAGACGTCAGCAAAGCCCATATGGATCGATCAAAACGACGCCGGGTCGCGCCGCCGATAAATCGAGCAGCAAGGACGTCGAAGGGCTGGCCAGCGGCGGAGAGCGAGGCGACCAGGGAGTCCCCCCATCTCAACAGCTGGTTCCCGATGGGCGAGTGGTCAACTCAATACGTCGCTGTTTTGCTTCGCAACTGTCTCCGGGTCACAACCGCCCGCTCGGTCAGCGCGCCGAAAACCAAGCCGATAGTCGCCCACATTATTAGTTGGGCGCCCAGCGACGCGATCCTGAATTGCCACAGCACGGCCGCCGGGAATTCTGCAGGCACCTCGTTGATCGGCGGTAACGCCAGACCCACGACGATCACGACGATCAGATATGCCGCCGCGGCGGTCAGAAATGCGTTCCATGCGCCATGGCGAGGGAGAAGCCGGAGGCGCAGCATCCCCGCTGCAATCATCGCCGCGAGCGAGATCGCGATCATGCTGAAGTACAGCGCGGTGCGGATGCCGATCGTCGCCGGGTCGCCGACCGAAGGCGGATTTGCCGGATATTTGAGGTTCGGGACAATATAGACCGCGATGAGACCGATAATGGCCAATACGGCCGACGTAGCCCGTGGCCCAAAATCGCCCATGCGGCCATAGGCCAGCGCGAACGCCAGGGCAAACAGCCCGCCGAAGGCCACGTTGTAAATCATGACGCCGGTGAACAGGCCGATGCCTGCCTGGACCCGGCGGCTGACCAGTTCGGGCTCCGGCTCTTCCTTCGGCGCCGGCAGGCCCTTGGCGATCAAGGCTTGCGCCGCAGCCTGACCCTTGGCTTCGTCAAGCCGGGTTTCGAATGCAATGGCGCGATCGACCTGCGGCTCGCCAACGATCCTTAGAAAACTGAAAGAGAGTAGTCCCGCGACGATGCCGATCAGCATCCCGCGCAGCAACAGCGTCCCCGCCATGGCGCAGGCTTCCGCCTAATGGCAAGGGAAACCAAGCAGATGACGTCCGTCGTGCACAAACTCGTGCACATACATTCCGGGGAAGATCGAGGTTGCACCTTCTTCGGCGCCAACGAAATAGACCGCCAGCAACAGAAGCAGGCCGCCCAGGATTGCCCAAGGCAGAACCTCCCGGACCGGAATCGCGACTGGCCGGGCGGAGGGGACGAGGTTGGTGATGGTCATTTCATCTCCTGGGAATTCGCGTCCCGCTAGAGGCCGGCCCGATCACGAAGGGGGTCTGGCTCTCAGCCCAGTGCCTCAGCACACGAGCAGATTACAGTGGCGCGACCGCGCCGGGCTTTCACCGGCTTCCACACTTCGTCTCGACACCGTGGAGGATAGAGAGCGAGCTCGAACGGTGTCAAGTACGGCGGCGCCATTGCCGGATGTCGCAATTATCGATACCGCTGATTTTCAGCAGGTTCATAATGATTGGCGTGGGACAACAACACGTTGTTGAACCAGCGCCATCTCACCCGCGACGCTCTGCTCCGCTGCGCACCGCCGCGGGCCATAAGCCCCCAAATTCCCCACCTTAGCTGCCGGTGCGAGCCCGCCGCCGCCTGGCGGCCATCATCTCAATACAGCGTCGGCAGGGCCAGGGCGGCATCGCGGCCGCACGGCGCCGGCCTTGCCGGGAAGCGGCCAGATCAATGCCCCAGCGCGCAAACACCTGCGCTACATACCGTGTCGACAACACCGCGACGAGCGCCCCGGCCATCAGGTCGCTCGGATAATGTGCACCGACTACGACCCTGCTTCCGGCGACGATCGAGGCCGCCAAGACGTAGAACAGCAGATGCTGCGGCCACAGCCACCATAGGGCGCTGAATAGGGCCACGATCGTGGCGGTGTGGCCCGACGGGAACGACCAGTGATCGGGGCGCCAGCCAAGCCAGGTAAATCCGTAGAGATCCGAGCGGAACAGCAACTTTGGGCGCAGCCGACCAAAGCCGATCTTCATAACGTCCACAACCAGACCCGACGCCGCGATCGAAGCAAACAGAAAGGCTGGAAGCGCCGATAGCGTTCGCATCGGCACGACGATCGGGCGCAACCGCGGCAATTCACCGCCCCAATGCAGCCCGGCAAAGGCCAGGGCAAAGAGGAGCAGCCAGCCCCAGGCCTCGCCGAGCCGCCCGATCAGGTCGAACAGGGCATGTAGATCAGCGTCACGCGCGTGCAGAAAAAGAGCGAGAGGCCGATCGACACTCTCGATCGAAACCACAATCAGGATCGTGGTGGCAACCGCCGCTGCGCCGAGACGCACGGCCGGCGACGTCCAGCTTTGGCCTCCGAACCGCCATGCCGCCGCGCCGCCGCGCCCGATCTCGCGATAAATGTGCAGCAGCGATGGCGCGGCGAGCCCGTCCCGCTCGACGATCCACCAGTAGAGCAACGCTGTCGTGCCGAAGACCAGCAGGCCGGCAAAGACGACATCCGACAGAAAGTGCGCGCCCTGGGCGATGCGGACGAGCCCGACCACGCCGCCGAGCGCCAATGCCGCGCCAATACCTCGGCGGCGCGGTGGCCCCGGCTGCCAACAGGAAGGCAAAGGCGACCAGGGAAAAGCCGAGTGCGGCATGACCCGAAACAAAGGAGCAATTGCGCGCGCATTCGGCCGCCGGCAACGGGGCCGGAGTGAAATGGCGGGGCCCGCCGAACGCCTCGATCTGCACCGGCCGGGCGCGCCCCCAATGATCCTTCAACACGGTGTTGGCGAGAAGGCCCGGACCGAGCGCGGTCGACAAAGCGATGAACAGCAGCGCCTTGCGGTCGAGCCGCCACAGCGGACGGCCGAGGAGAAAGAGCCAGATGGCCGCCCCGGCGGTAATCAGAACGATGCTCCAGGCGACCCAGGGAACCACGCGATAGACCAGGATCACCGGCGGCCAATTCGCCAGCACGAACCCGCGTCCGCGACTGTAGAACACGCTACTGACCAGCAGATCGAGCTGCGGCAGCAGCAAAAACAGCGCCAGCGCCGCCGCAAAGAGCGCGGCGTAGATCGCCACCCCCTTCATGCGCGCTCCTTCTGATCGAACCGGCTCGCAACCAGCGCGCGCAATGCCGCGCCGGCGCGCGCCGTGTCGTCCGGCACCGGATAGGACCATTCTTCAATTCGGCCGGCAAACGGGCGGGTAATGCCGGCGTTGCGCATGATCTGGTGAAAGCGGGCGAATTTGGCGTTGCCGCCGTCGAGGTCGAGGATGTGGATGGGTTTGCCGGTTGCCGCGGCCTCGCTGATCATCGACACCGAGTTCGGCCGTCACCAAAAAGGCGTCGGCGAGGGCGAGATAGGTGAAGTACGGATTTTCGCCGGCGCCGTCCCAGATTTTGGCGGGCACGCCTGCCAGGCGCTTTTGTAGCAGCGCCACCCCCTGGGCTCCAGTCCTCCGCGACGGCGTCACCAGGGCCGAGCCGCCGCGCTCTCGTAGAATCGCGGCGACACCGTCGGCGATTTCCTCGATGCGGCGGAGGGTCAGGCGGTAGGCCTTGTTACGGCCGCCGATCAATACGGCCAGGAACGGCCGCGGCATCGCGGCGAGCCCCGGAGAGCGTTCGCGCTCAGCCGCAAGCCTCGCTGGTGTCACCCGATGGACTGCGCCCCGCGTCACCACCACCCTTGGCCCGCGACGCTGGTCGTGCTCGGGCACGATTGAGAGGTCGAATTCGCTGCGGCCGATCCCGGGGTCCTGGATCTGCGCCGTGACAGTGCGCCCCCCGCTCGCGCGGCGGATCGCCAATGCCGGCATCGCCGTATTGCGCCCGCAAGCGATCACGAAATCGGGCCAGGGCGGCTCCAGGCGGGCGCCGGTACCCCCCGGCGCATCAAGTGGCGCGGGCCACAGCAGCGGCGGCAGACAGGTCCATGGAAACCGGATCTCAAGTCGCTTTTCGACAAAAGCAAAGCCGGCGGCTTCGGCTAGGCCGACAGCCTGACTCGACATCCCCGCCTTGCCATCGTGCAATACCCAGCCGAACGGATCGAACCCCATGGGTGGGGTTTACGGAAATAGCGGGGCCCGGGCAAGGCGTGGTCGGCCACCGCAACAAAATTGCGCAGGCGATCAGCCTTTCCTATGATCCGCAAATCGGCGAAAGAGGATCGGATGCGGCGGATAAAACTGGACCGGATCGACCGCCGAATCTTGCGCAATCTGCAGGCGGACGGGCGCATGACCAATGTCGAGCTGTCCCGCCGCGCCGGCATCTCGGCGCCCCCCTGCCTGCGCCGGGTTCGCGCGCTCGAAGAAGCCGGGATCATCCGCGGCTATCATGCCGATCTGGCGCCCGAGGCGCTGGGCTATGGCGTGACTGTCTTTGCCCAAGTCGGGTTGGCGAGCCAGGCGGAAGCCGACCTCAAGGCTTTCGAGCAGCTGATCGCGGCCTGGCCAGAGGTGCGCGAAGCACACATGCTGACCGGAGAAGTGGACTTCCTTTTGAAGATCGTCGCCGTCGATTGGGATAGCTATCAACGGTTTCTGAGCGCCAAGCTGACCTCGGCGCCCAATGTCAGCCATGTAAAATCGGCGTTGACCCTGCGCGTATCAAAGGACGAGCCGGGCATCCCTATCGCGGACCAACCCCCCATTGTCGCCGAAATCTGACCAGCCGGCCACTCGACCGATGGCGGCGGCTGCAGCAATTCCTGAAGCTCGAATCGGCTGGAGGATTTGTGCTGTGGCTTGCCCCCGCCGTTGCTCTGATCGACTTTTTGTGCACGTCTTGCGAAGCGCAGTCGCGCGCCGGTCAGCCGAAATCGACGGTGACGACCTCGTAGGATTTGGCGCCGCGCGGGGTGGTGACCTCGACGCTGTCGCCCTTGCCCTTGCCGATAAGCGCACGCGCCAAGGGCGAGGTTACCGACAGGCGGCCGCGACTGATGTCAGCCTCGTCCTCGCCGACGATCAGAAAGGTTTGCTCCTCGTCGCTCTCCTCCTCGGCGAGCGTGACACGCGCGCCGAATTTGATCACCGAACCCGAAAGCTTGGAGACGTCGATCACCTCGGCGCGGGCGACCTTGTCTTCGAGCTCCATGACCCGGCCCTCGATAAAGCTCTGCCGGTCGCGGGCTGCATGATATTCGGCGTTCTCCGCAATATCTCCGTGCTCGCGAGCCTCGGCAATGGCGCGGATAATGGCCGGCCGCTCGACGGATTTCAGCTGCTTCAGCTCCTCGCGAAGGCGATTGTATCCATCGGCCGTCATCGGGATCTTGTTCATCGCGGACAGGTGGGCATCTGTTAACGAAAGTGGCGGAACGTGCCGCCGCGAGGGCATCAAAAGTAAGACTGCAACGGCGCAACTTCAAGGCTTCCGGCACGCAAGGCGGCAATCGCCTGAACTGCCGCCCGGGCTCCGGCGACAGTTGTGTAATAGGGGATCGCATGGGTCAACGCCGTGCGCCTCAGGCCGAAGCTGTCGGCGATCGCCTGGCTGCCCTCGGTCGTGTTGAACACCAGCTGGACCTCGCCGCTCAGCATGTGGTCAACGATATGCGGGCGCCCATCGCGCACCTTGTTGACCGGCGTGACCGGCAGCCCGTCGGCGCGCAAGGCGTGGGCCGTGCCGCTCGTCGCGATCAGAGTAAAGCCCATCTCGACGAGCCGGCGGCATGGCTCGACCAATGCCCGCTTGTCATGATCGCGCACCGAGACGAAGACGCAGCCTTCGAGCGGCAGGTTGGTGCCGCTGGCGAGCTGTGATTTGGCGAAGGCGCGCCCGAAATCGGCGTCGAGCCCCATCACCTCCCCGGTCGACTTCATCTCCGGCCCGAGGATTAAATCGACCCCCGGAAAGCGAGCAAACGGAAAGACCGCCTCCTTGACCGCAATATGCGCGCCCCTCGGGCGCCGGTGGCCGCCGCAATCTGCAAGCCGCTCTCCGGCCATCACCCGCGCCGCAATCTTGGCGATCGGAACGCCGGTGGCCTTGGCGACGAACGGAACCGTGCGAGAGGCGCGGGGATTGACCTCGAGCACGTAGATGTCGTCGCCCTTGACCGCGAATTGCACGTTCATCAGCCCGACGACGCCGAGCGCCTGGGCGAGAGCCACGGTTTGCCGCTCGATCTCGGCGATCGTCGCCGGCGTCAGACTGTAGGGCGGCAGCGAGCAGGCGCTGTCGCCCGAGTGGATCCCGGCCTCCTCGATATGTTCCATGATGCCGGCGACTTCGACCTCGTCCATGTCGGCGATGGCGTCGACATCGACCTCGATCGCGTCTTGCAGGTATCGGTCGATCAGCACCGGGCTCGTCCCCGACGCCGTGACGGCGTGGCGCATATAGCGATCGAGGCCGGCGGCGTCGTGCACGATTTCCATGGCCCGGCCGCCCAGGACATAGGATGGCCGGATCACGACCGGATAACCGATCCGCAGCGCAATCGCCTCGGCCTCACGAGGCCGAATGGGCAGTGCCGTTCTCCGGCTGGCGCAGGCCGAGCTGGGTCAACAGCCCTTGGAACCGCCGCCGGTCCTCGGCCAGATCGATCGCATCGGGCGAGGTGCCGAGGATCGGGATTTGCTCGCGCTCGAGCGCCGCCGCGAGCTTCAGTGGGGTCTGGCCGCCAAACTGCACGATGACGCCGAGCAGGGTTCCGCGCTGCTCCTCAACACGTACGATCTCGACCACATCCTCGGCCGTCAGCGGTTCGAAATAGAGCCGATCCGAAGTGTCGTAATCGGTTGAGACGGTCTCAGGGTTGCAGTTGACCATAATTGTCTCGATGCCGGCCTCGGACAGGCTGTAGGCGGCATGGACACAGCAATAATCGAACTCGATGCCTTGGCCGATCCGGTTGGGCCCGCCGCCGAGGATCACGACTTTTCTGCGCTCGCTCGGGTCGGCCTCGCATTCGGGCTCGTCGAGCCCGTCGCCCTCGTAGCAGGAATACATGTACGGGGTCAGCGACGGAAACTCGGCAGCGCAAGTGTCGACGCGCTTGTACACCGGCCGCAGATCGAGCGCCCGGCGTCGGGTCGAGACCGCCTCCTCCTCGATCCCGGCGAGCTTGGCCAAGCGCGCATCGGAAAAGCCCATCTGCTTCAGCCGCAGCAAGCCGGTGCGGTCGCACGGCAGACCGTCTCGTCGCACCCGCTCCTCGACCGCGACGATCTCGCCGATGCGTTCCAGAAACCACGGCTCGAAACGGCAGACGGCGTGGATTTCGGCAGTGGACA
Source organism: uncultured Alphaproteobacteria bacterium (assembly GCA_963785565.1). Classification (GTDB taxonomy): domain Bacteria; phylum Pseudomonadota; class Alphaproteobacteria; order ATCC43930; family CGMCC-115725; genus AP-15. The sequence goes on from CAWAVV010000013.1 coordinate 55,153, forward strand.
GCCCGTGGCGATAGGCCTGCGCGATCAGCAGCAACCGATCCGGCGAGGGTCTGGCGAGCGCGGCCTTGACCGCTTCTTTTCCGGCGCTCTCGACCCCTTCGATCGCGACCTCGTCAAAGCCGCCGAGCCCGGTTTCCATCGAACGCAGCGCCTTCTGCACCGATTCTGCAAAACTGCGCCCGATCGCCATCGCCTCGCCGACCGATTTCATCGAGGTCGTCAGCAGCGGCTCGGTCCCCGGAAACTTTTCGAAGGTAAACCGCGGCATCTTGGTGACGACGTAGTCGATCGTCGGCTCGAACGAGGCCGGCGTGATGCGGGTGATTTCGTTGTCCAACTCGTCGAGGGTATAGCCGACAGCGAGCTTGGCGGCCACTTTGGCGATCGGAAAGCCGGTCGCCTTGGAGGCCAATGCCGAGGAACGCGAGACCCGTGGGTTCATTTCGATGACAACGAGCCGACCATCGTCTGGGTTGACCGCGAACTGAACATTCGACCCGCCCGTGTCGACCCCGATCTCGCGCAGCACCGCGATCGCGGCGTTGCGCATCAGCTGGTATTCCTTGTCGGTCAGGGTCAATGCCGGGGCGACGCAGACCGAATCGCCGGTGTGGACGCCCATCGGGTCGATATTTTCGATCGAGCAAACGATTATGCAATTGTCGGCGCGATCGCGGACCACCTCCATCTCGTACTCTTTCCACCCCAAGACCAATTCCTCGATCAGCACCTCGTGCGTCGGCGAGGCCCGCAGCCCGCCGCGCACGATCTCCTCGAACTCCTGCGCGTTGTAGGCGATCCCGCCGCCGGTGCCGCCGAGAGTGAACGAGGGTCTGATGATCACCGGCAGTCCGACCTCATCGAGCGCTTCGAGCGCCTCGTCGCGCGAGCGCGCGAGCCGGCTCCGCGGTGAGGCGAGGCCGATCTTGTCCATCGCCTGGCGAAAAAGCAGACGGTCCTCGGCCTTGGCGATTGCTTCGGCGTTGGCGCCGATCAGTTCGACGCCGTAACGGTCGAGGACGCCGGAGCGGGATAACGCCATCGCGGTGTTGAGCGCCGTCTGCCCGCCCATCGTCGGCAACAGGGCGTTTGGCCGCTCGCGGGCGATGATCTGTTCCACCATCTCAGGCGTGATCGGCTCGATATAGGTGGCGTCGGCGAGATCGGGGTCGGTCATGATCGTCGCCGGGTTCGAGTTGACCAACACGATCCGGTAGCCCTCGCCCTTCAGCGCCTTGCACGCCTGGGTACCGGAATAGTCAAACTCACAGGCCTGCCCGATGACAATCGGACCGGCGCCGATGATCAGAATGCTGTCGATATCCGTGCGCTTAGGCATTCGCCGCCATCAGTGCGACGAACCGCTCGAACAAATAATGGCTGTCCTGCGGGCCGGGACTCGCCTCGGGATGGTGCTGCACCGAAAACACCGGCTTCCCAACAATCCGCAATCCTTCATTGCTGTTGTCGAAGAGCGAAAGATGGGTCGGCTCGATCCCTCGCGGAAGACTATTGGGCTCAACGACAAAGCCATGATTCTGGCTGGTGATCTCGACCGTGCCGGTCAACAGATCCTTGACCGGATGATTGGCTCCGCGATGGCCGCGCGCCATTTTGCGGGTGCGCCCGCCGAGCGCCAGCGCCATCAGCTGATGGCCGAGGCAAATCCCGAACATCGGCTTGCCCGAAGCGATCAGGTTGCGCAACACCGGCACCGCATAGACGCCGGTCGCGGCGGGGTCGCCCGGCCCGTTCGACAGAAAAATCCCGTCAGGCCGAAGGTCCAGGATGTCCGCGGCCGAGGCGGTAGCGGGGACTACGGTAACCCGGCAACCGTGCTGGGCAAGCATTCGCAAGATGTTGCGCTTGGCTCCGTAATCGACAGCGACGACGTGATGCCGCGGATCGCGCTGCCGGCCGTAGCCGTGTACCGGCTCCCAGCCCGTCTCATCCCATTGGTAGATCTGACGGCAAGTGACTTCACAGGCCAGATCCATCCCTTCGAGACCCGGCCACGCCGACGCACGCCGATGCAGCGATGCAATGTCGAGCGGCCGCAGAGGATCGTGGGCGATCACCCCATTGGGCGGCCCTCGATCGCGGATGAGCCGGGTCAGCCGCCGCGTATCGACGCCCGATATCCCGATGAGCCCGTGCAATTCGAGCCAGGCATTGAGGGGCGTGGTGGAGCGCCAGTTCGCCGGCCCAGTGACCTTGCTGTGGACGACGAGCCCACGCGCCGCCGGGGTGGTTGTTTCGATATCATCGCGGTTCGTTCCCACGTTACCAATATGCGGAAAAGTGAAGTTAATGATCTGAGCCGCATAAGATGGATCGGTCAGGATTTCCTGGTAGCCGGTCATCGCGGTGTTGAAGCAGACCTCGCCGACCGCCACTCCGCGGGCCCCTAACCCGGCGCCCCAAAAGACTGTGCCATCCGCGAGGACGAGCGCCGCGTTGCAGTCGGGCGGTTGCAGCCACGGGTCGCGCATTTGTGAAATCCGGCAGGCAAGCCGCAGGCCACCCGGTTCGGCGACGGGCACATTGCGGAACAGACGAGGAATATCCGGTCGACCCCGCAAGGTCAACCCCTCTTGCCGGAACCACCCGTCGTTTCAAATGCTTAGTCTTCGAGGCCCAGAATTGCCGCGAAACGCGAAACGAGATAGGCTGAATTTTCGGCCAAGAGGAGCGGGGGATGCTGCGTCAGACCTTCACCGACCGGCTAAAACAGGCGATGAAGGCGAGGGATGCCCGCACCGTCTCGACCGTGCGGATGATATTGGCCGGGCTCAAGGAGCGCGACGTAGCAGCTCGCGGAGATGGCAATTCCGACGGCATTGCCGAGCCGGAAATCGCGCGGATGCTGCAGAGTATGATCAAGCAGCGCCGCGAATCGATCGTGCTTTACGAGCAAGGCAAGCGGGCCGAACTGGCGCAGCAGGAGCGCGACGAAATCGGCGTCATCGAGAGCTTCTTGCCGCAGCAGATGACCGAGGACCAAATCGCGGCCGCAGCGCAGGCTGCGATCGCCGAGACTGGCGCTGCCGGCATCAAGGACATGGGCAAGGTCATGGCCGCCCTGCGCGGGCAACATGATGCCGGCGCCATGGAGTTCAGCCGCGCCGCCTCGATCGTCAAACGGCTGTTGGGCTGAGTGCCGTTGACCCACGCGGCCACTATCGTCCCACCAGTGCCGACCGGGGTCCCTGTCGGTTATGAGTTCCGGCCTCCGCCGGGACGACAGATATGGCTCTTCAAGCACCTCTGAGCGGCAATGGCTTTCCCGCCCGGCTTTCTCGACGAACTGCGCAGCCGGATTTCCCTATCCGAATTGATCGGCCGTCGGGTCAAACTCCTGCGCCACGGGCGGGAATTTGCCGGCCTGTGCCCGTTCCATCATGAAAAGACGCCATCCTTCTACGTGGTCGACGATAAGAATTTCTTTCACTGCTTCGGCTGCGGCGCTCATGGCGACGCGATCGGCTTCGCGATGCGCGTCGACAATCTCGATTTTCTCGAAGCGGTCGAGAAATTGGCCGGCGAAGCGGGGCTCACGGTTCCGCAGCCGACGCCGGAGGAGCGCGAACGGGCGCAGCGACAAAAGACACTGCTCGAAACCCTCGAAGCCGCCGCCGCCTTTTACGAGGCCCGCCTGTGGGCGCCGGCCGGCAGCCGAGCCCGCGACTACCTGCAAGCGCGCGGGCTCGACCCCGATACGATCCGCCGGTTTCGCCTTGGCTGGGCGTCCGAGGACCGCCAGGCATTGCGGCGCGCCCTCGGCGGCGATTTTCCCGAGCCGCTGCTGCTCGAAGCCGGGCTGATCCATCAGCCCGAAGAGGGCGAGCCGTACGACTATTTCCGCGGCCGGGTGATGTTTCCGATCGGCGACCGCGCGGGACGGGTCATCGCTTTTGGCGGTAGGGTCATCGGGGATGGGCAACCCAAATATCTGAACTCGCCCGACAGCCCGCTGTTCGAGAAAGGGCGCGTGCTCTATGGCTGGTCGGCGGCGCGCGCTGCCGCCGAGGGATGGCACGGACGCGATCGTCACCGAAGGCTATATGGACGTTATCGCGCTGCACCACGCCGGCTTTACCTCTGCCGTGGCGCCGCTCGGAACCGCGCTTACCGAGTTCCAGCTGCGCGAGCTGTGGCGCCTGGGGCCTGAGCCGATCCTGTGCTTTGATGGCGACGCCGCCGGGCAGCGCGCCGCGTTGCGCGCGCTGCACCGGTCGCTGCCATTGCTGCGGCCGGGCTACAGCCTGCGGTTCGCGGGCTTGCCGCCGGGCGAAGACCCAGACACGCTAATCCGTCACGGCGGACGTCTCGTCTTCGAACAGGCTTTGGCGGCGGCTCTCCCGCTGGCCGATATGCTTTGGGAGATCTGAGGTACGCGGGACGCCGCGCGACACGCCGGAGCGGCTCGCCAGGATCCAGACCCGGCTGCTGGAGCACGTGCAGACGATATCCGACCGGACGGTTCGGTTCGAGTTTGAGACTCTGTTCAAGAAGCGCTGCAATCCCTGGCAAGCAAGACGCAAAGCCGCGCGAACCTCAGAAAGCACGGCGGTTCGCGAGGGGCCGCCGGCGCCGCCGCGTTCTCCTGCGCGCATCCAGCGTGAGATCCTGTTCCGCATCTTGCTCCGCTGCCCGACTTTGATCGGCGAGATCGCCGAAGAGTTTGCCGCGATCGAAATCCCCGAGGCGGAGCTTGACAAGCTTCGCCGCGAGATTTTAGAGGTTGAAGCTCTGCGGCCGGGGCTTGACGCTTCGGCGCTCCGGCAACACCTTCTGCTGAACGGGTTTGCGGCGACCGTGGATGCGCTTCTCTCGCCTTCGGTCAATTCGGGCTTTCTGGTCCGGGGCTCGGAGTCCCGCGGGGCGCGTGACGAATGGGCTCATGTGGTCGGAATGCTTGTGGGAGGTTACCGGTCGGCCTTGGCCGAAGCCAGCAATCACCTGAACGACGATGCCTCGGCGGCGAATTGGGAAAGCTTCCTGGCCGCCAGGGAGCGGGTGTTGCGCGAGATCTGGCTTGACGATGACCTGGTCTGACGTCGTGGCCGGCTGGGCCGCGGACTGTCGCCGGCACCCCCGCATCGTGGAATGCTTTCGCGTCCGGCTTGGGCCGGGTCCGTACGAAACCAGTTTAGGGATGGTGGCATGGCGAGCAAAGCGGCGAACACGGCTGAAGCGACGGAAAACCGCGATGAGGCAGCCGAGGCGCCTCTGCTCGATACCGTTGCCGCGGCAATCAAAAAGATGCTGGCCCGCGGCCGGGAGCGTGGATATGTGACCTATGACGAGCTGAACGCGGCCCTGCCGCAAGACCAGGTGTCCTCCGAGCAGATCGAGGACACGATGACGATGCTCTCCGAGCTCGGGGTCAATGTAATCGAGAGCGAGGAAAGCGAGGAGCCGGCCGCCCCCGAGGTAGAGGAGGCTGATGGCGAGGTTCGCGGCAATCTCGACGACGACGACATCGGCCGCACCGATGATCCGGTGCGCATGTATCTGCGCGAAATGGGATCGGTCGAATTGCTGTCGCGCGAGGGAGAGATCGCGATCGCCAAGCGGATCGAAGCCGGGCGCGAGATGATGATCGGCGGCATTTGCGAAAACCCGTTGACGATCCGCGCGATCATCGGCTGGCGCGATGCGCTGAACGAAAGAAAGATGCTTTTGCGCGACATCATCGATCTCGACGCTACCTATGGCGGCGGTGGGTTCGAGCCGGTAGCGCCCGCCGTGGCGTTGGCGATACCCGGCGATCGGGCGGCGGAGCCCGAGCCGGTAGCCGCGCCCGAGGCGGTGGCCGAGGCGGCCGCGGGCGAAGCGGGGGCCGAGGGGCCCCCGGGCGAAGCCGAACTTGTCGAGCTCGAACCGGAACTCGCCGCGGAAGAGGGCGAAGGCGAGGAAAGCTCGATTTCGCTGGCGGCGATGGAAGCTCAGCTGAAGCCGAGCGTGCTCGCGACCTTCGACGCAATCGCCGAATCGCAGAAAAGGCTTCATCGGCTTCAGGACCAGCGCATCAACGCCATGCTGAAAGGCGAACCGCTGCCTAAGGTGACCGAGCGCCGCTACGAGAAACTCAAGAGCAAGGTGATCGAAGACGTCAAGCGTATCCGGCTCAACAACGCGCGCATCGAATACCTCGTCGACCAGCTCTACGACGTCAACCGCCGACTCGTCGCCGATGAAGGCAGGCTGCTGCGGCTGGCCGAGAACGCCGGGGTCAAGCGCGCTGAATTCCTGCGCGAATATTTCGGAAACGAACTCGCCGGCGATTGGCTGGATCGGGTCGCCGCCCTGCCCAGCCGCGGGTGGCCGCGGCTGATCGAAAGGCATAGTTCCGAGGCGGCGCGGCTGCGCGGGCAGATTGCCCAAGTTGCCTCCGAAGCAAAGCTGCCGATCGGCGAGTTTCGCCGGGTCGTGCAGACGGTGCAACGCGGCGAGCGCGAGGCGGGCCGCGCCAAGAAAGAGATGGTCGAGGCCAACCTGCGGCTCGTCATCTCGATCGCGAAGAAATATACCAACCGCGGGCTGCAGTTTCTCGACCTGATCCAGGAAGGCAATATCGGGCTGATGAAGGCGGTCGACAAATTCGAGTACCGCCGCGGTTACAAATTCTCGACCTACGCGACCTGGTGGATCCGCCAGGCGATCACCCGCTCGATCGCCGATCAGGCGCGCACGATCCGCATTCCGGTGCACATGATCGAGACGATCAACAAGCTGGTGCGCACCTCGCGGCAGATGCTGCACGAGATCGGCCGCGAGCCGACCCCCGAGGAACTCGCCGAAAAACTGGCGATGCCGCTCGAAAAGGTGCGCAAAGTGCTGAAGATCGCCAAGGAGCCGATCAGCCTCGAAACCCCGATCGGCGACGAAGAGGATTCGCACCTCGGCGACTTCATCGAGGACAAGAATGCGGTGTTGCCCCTGGATGCGGCAATTCAGGCCAATCTGCGCGAGACGACGACGCGCGTGCTCGCCTCGCTGACCGCGCGCGAAGAGCGCGTGTTGCGCATGCGCTTTGGCATCGGCATGAATACCGACCACACGCTCGAAGAGGTCGGCCAGCAATTCTCGGTGACCCGTGAGCGCATCCGCCAAATCGAGGCCAAGGCGTTGCGCAAATTGAAGCATCCGAGCCGCTCGCGCAAATTGCGCAGCTTTTTGGATACCTGAGGCCGCGCTCGGTCATCGGATGCTTCGTTTTGCCCACAAAGACGAAGCGGGATCCGTCATTGTTAGGAGCCAAGCGACGAAGCAATCTCGTCGCTGCGAGGGCCCGTAGTTCAGCTCGTTAGAACACGCCGCGTATAACGGTGCTGTCGCAGGTTCGAGTCCTGTTGGGCCTCCGCCCGTCTTAAGCCCCGCCGCGCAACAATAAAAAGATGCTCGGCATTATCAGCAGCACGAGTGGGAGCTGCACGACCAGACCGGATATGATTGCGACAGCGAGAGGTTGCTGCATCGACGAGCCCTGGCCGATCGCGAGGGCGAGCGGCAGAAGCGTCAGAATTGCCGCGAACGTCGTCATGGCGATCGGCCGCATTCGGTTTTGTCCGGCTTCGACCAGCGCGACCTGAACAGGTCGTCCCGCCGCCAGATCGAAAAATTCCGAGAAGAAAAAGATCGCAACCTCGGTAACGATGCCGACGATCATCGTCATGCCCATCATTGCCGTGATGTTGAGCTCGATTCCCGTCACCCAGAGGCCGATGAAGACCGCGCATACCGCCAGGAGCGGCATCACCAGGACCGCGATCGCTGTAGCAAAGCTTTCGTAGAGAAACAGGAGCAGCACGAAAACGGCGGCAATGGCAGCCCCGAACACCCCGGCGAGGCCGCGAAAGGCAATCTGCTGTTGCGCATAAGCGCCCCCGAGCTCGAACCGCACCGAATTGGGCACAAGGGTGGAACTCTCCAGAGATTTCCGAACATCCGCCGCGACCGAGCCGAGATCGCGGCCTTCTATTCTCGCGGTTACGGCCACCATCCGCTGCAGGTTCTCGCGGGCGATTTCAGGCTCCCCACTTACCGGGACGAGCTTGGCGATCCGCTTCAGCGGAAAAAGGTGTCCGTCGGGCGCGCGAACCATGAAGTTGGCGAGGTCGCGATCTGTGGCTCGCGCAGCGGGAGGCGACCAGATCCGAACGCCGATTTGCTTTACCGACGTCGGAACCCGGGTGGCAACCCGGCCGTGGAGGTAGTCGTTGAGCAGACGGGTCGCCTCGGTCGGGTCGATACCCTCGATCGAGGCCTTCACCTGGCTGATCTCGACATTCAGGGAGTTGCCCGCCGGGTTGATGCCGTCGCGCACATCGACCACGCCCGGAACCTTGCCGATCGCGGCGGCGACGTTGTGCGCCGTGTCCAGCAGAACCTTCGGGTCATCAGTGAACAGCTTGACCTCGATCGGTTGCGGCACGGCAGTCAGGTCGCCGATCAAATCCTCCATCAGCTGCGCCATCTCGAGGCTGAGACCCGGCACCTCCCGAAGGATCTCGGCGCGGACCTCTGCCATGATTGCATCGATCGGCCGGCGTCGTCCGGATTTGAGGCGGACGAAAAAGTCGCCCTGGTTGGTTTCGGCGAGGTCGCCGCCGAGGCCGATCCCGGTACGGCGCGACCATGTCGCGACTTCGGGCGTTCCCTTCAGGATAGTCTCCACTTGACGGATCAGCCGATCGGTCTCGGACAATGCTGTTCCGGGCGGGCTGCGGTAGTCGATAATGAAACCGCCCTCGTCCATTGCCGGCATGAAGCCGGAGCCGACTTCCCCGTATGCGACGTAACCGAGGACGAGAAGCGGGATCGTACCGGCGACGGCAAGGATCGGCCGTGTCAGAAGACGGCGGACGAGCGCCCGGTATCGCTCAAAGATCCATCGGGAAAGCGGTCCGACATCTTCGCGCAGCATCTCCTTTCCGGTAACGAGCCGCTCGGCCGCGAGCGGCACTGCGAGCCGCGTGATTGCGAAGGAGAAGATCAGGCTCGACGCCACGGTCAGCGACAGCGGGCCGAAAAAACCGCCGGTCACCCCGCCGAGAAAAGCCAGCGGCAAGAAGACCACCACGGTGGCGGCGCTCGATCCGGCCAGGGGCTTGCCGAACTCGGCCGCCGCGGCCAGCACGCTCTGTCCAGCAGGCCCAGCCTGCCGAACACGGCGAACGATATGCTCGATCATCACGATCGCATCATCGATGATCAGCCCGACCGCCGCCGCCATGCCGCCGAGGGTCATGATGTTGAAGCTCATGCCAAGCACATAGAGCAGCACGATCGTGGCGGACAAGGAGGCCGGAACGACGAGAAGAGCGATCAGCGTGACTTTCCAGCTGCGCAGAAACACCAGCAATACGAGGGCGGCAAGCACAGCGCCGATCAGGATCGCGTCGCGCACGGATGCCGCCGAGGCGGTCACGAGCTCGCTCTGATCGTACCAGTTGGAAATCGAGATGCCGGGCGGCAGCCTCGACCGCATCTCGCCGAGCCGCGTCTTCACGTCGCGAGCGATCGCTACGCTGTTGCCGCCGGGTTGCTGGTAGACATTGATCAAAACGGCATCGCGGCCGTCGGCGGTGACGCGAATCCATTGAGGAGAGGTCGAGCGCCGCACAGTGGCGACGTCGTCGACGGTGACAACACTGTTGGAGAGGGTCTTGACGACGGTGTTCCGAAGCCGGTCGACGCCGTTCAAAATCTCGTTCGAGACGACGAGAAACAGCTTGTAATGGTCCTCGAGCCGACCGACTGCGCGCAACACATTCGCCGAAGCGACGGCGTTGGCGACATCGTCGAAGGTCAACCCATAGGCCACCAGCTGCGCCGAGTTCACCAGAACCTGGTACTCCTCGTCGAGTCCGCCGGTGACGCCGATCCGAGCGACGCCGGGAACCCCGGTCAGCACGGGCCTCAGCTGAAACAGCGCAATATCCCGCAGCGTCGTCAGCGACACCGTCTGCGAGGTCAGGCTATAGGCGATGATCGGAAAGACGGTCGGGTCCATACGCCGCACCGTCGAGGTCGTGCCGGGCGGCAGTTGCGGCATGACCTGGTTGATCGCAGCGTCCACCTGAAGCAACGCCGCAACCATGTCGGCGCCCCACTCGAAGGTTGCGGAGATCTCGGCCACCCCGCGGGTCGTCGCCGAGCGCACATTGGTCAGCCGCGGAATTCCGTGGAGGGCCTGCTCCACCGGCGTCGTGACCTGCAGCTCCATCTGTTCGGCGGGCCGGTCGCCGGCGTCGAGCGAGATCCTGACACGGGGGAACTGGATATTGGGGAACAAGGCCACCGGCAGGGAGTACGCGGCTACGATGCCCGCCGCCACCGGCAACAGCAGCAGGACGAGCAGCGACTTCCTGTGCCGTGCGATCCATTCGGTCAGCGTGGAGGAATTCATTTCGGCCCACCCTCGCGGATGGCCATGCCGTCCTGCAATTCGTAATTTCCCAGCGTCACGACCTGACGGCTGGGGTCGATGCGGCCGATGATCTCGGTGTACGCATCCGTCTCGATCCCGGTCATGACGGGTACGCGCTCCGCTGCGTTTCCAGTCATTTGGAAGACATAGTCGCCTTTGGCGTCGCGCAGCACGGCGTCGCGCGGGACCACCCAGCCGGTATGCTGCTCCAACACGATTTGGACCGACACAACCGTGCCCGGGACCAGCTGCGGCGGCGGGTGGGAAACTTCAACCCAGGCGTCGACCCGCTTTGTTGCGGTGTTTATGGCGCCGGTGACGCCCCGCACAACCGCATGGAGCCGCAATTCGGGGGCGTAAACCGGCACCACCTCCGCCGTCATGCCCGCCTGCACACGGGCCGCATCTTCGGGCTCAAGGCTCACGGTGACTTGCACGCGATCGGTGCGCGCCAGCTTTAGTACTGTGGTATTGGGCTGCACCCGATCGCCGAGCCCGGCGACAAGCGCGGCAACGTAGCCGCTGAACGGGGCGGTTACGACCTCGGTTTGTCGGTCATTGCCGAGCTTTCGCTGGGCATCGAGAGCGACCGCAGCATCTTCGACCGCCTTCTGGGCGACGGTGAGCTGCGCGTTGGTCGCGAGGTGCTGGGCGAGAAGGGTTTTGGTGCGCGCCAGGTCGCGCTCGGCGAAATTCAGGGTTGCGGCCGCAGCCTGGTAGCTGAGTGTCGCCGCAGGATCGATGGCCAGCTCGAGCAAAGCCTGGCCGGCTTTGACCACTTCCCCGGATCGAACGCGGAGCAGAATGATCTGACCGGCATGAAGAAAGCTGATCCCGACCACAGCATCGTCACTTGTCGTCACGACGCCATAGCCGCCCACCATGCTCTTCAGCACTTGTTGACGAGGCGTCGCCGTTTCGACCTGGACGCTTCGCGCCGCTGGTGGTTCTGCGCGGCTTGCGGCCGATATCAGCAGCAACCCGATCGTTGCCAGGCTACCGACGCGCATCATTGGACGGCAAGAGGACTGGCGCGAGCGTCGGAAGGTCGCTGCCGATCAACGTCTGCAAAACGATGCGTTGCTCGAGGAGCGCCGCTTCCAGCTTGATCGACTCGATTTCCTTGGCGAAGAGAGAGGCTTGCAGATCGACGTAGCTCCGCTCGTCGAGGTTGCCCGCCGCATATGCGCGGTCCGCGACTGCTGCCGCATCGCGCAGCTGCCGCACGCCGGCAAGGCTCGCCCGATGCTGCGCTTCAATGAGATCGATCTCGGTGACCAGGCGGGCGGCGGCGGCATATGAGGCATCCAATCGCGCCTGATATTCGTCATGCAGCCGTTGCCGCGTGGCCCGTCCGATAGCGATGTTGCCCTGGTTGCGGTCGAAGATCGGCAGACTAATCGTGAACGAAGGACCTGACGTATATACAGGTGTCGTGTCGCTCGTATAATTAGGTGCGATATTAAGTTTGGGAAATTGTTCGATGATCGCTTGGCGAAACTTCTGCTCCTCTGCTTCATATCCCGCCGCGAGGGCCAGGAGATCCGGTCGCCGCCGAGCCAACTGAGGCAATATAGTCTTCAACTTCGCCGCATCGATCGCCGGGACCGACATCGTCTGCGCCAGCCGAAGCTGCACCTCGGGTGCCAGGCCGAGCAGCGCGTCGAGGTCGTGCCGGTTCTTCAAAATCTGTTGATCCAGGTCGTTGAGCTGGGTTTCGACCGCCTGCAACCCGGACAAATCGCTTACCACCGCCGGTAGTGTCTCATTCCCTTGCTGCATGGCCACGTTGGACCGTCGGTAGCGATCGCTGAAAAGTTGCCGGCTCTCTGCGGTCACCGCGCGCTGACGATCGAGAGCGACTGCTCTGGTGAAGAGCGTGCGAGCCTGGCTCACGATCTGCCATTCCTGCCACAGCAGGTTCAGGCGGACACTGCGCTCGTTCGCCGCGGCGGCCAGCCGGCGGGCGGAGCGCGTCAAGAGCGGCACGATGTCCTCGGCGAGGGTTGCACTCACCGAGTTGGCGGTGGCTCCCGCCCCGCTGATGAGAAATCCGTAGCTGAACGAGAGCGCCGGGTCCGGCAATAAGCCGGCGGCAAATGCCTGAGCGCCTGCGACACCGACCAGATCGCGAGCAGCCTTCAGGTCCGGGTTGTTGACGACGGCGATCATCGCAACCTCGTCCATATCCAGCGGCCGAATCGGATCGAAAGAATGCGTGCGGAGTTCCGGAAGCGGCAGATCGGACGGTGCAATTGTAAGCGCGGAAATGTCCGACAGAAGATCGGGCCGTTCGCCGAGCGGCGCCGGCTTGTAAGCTTGGCATGCGGTCAGAACGGCGCTCGCCAGGCAAATCGGGGCTGCACGTCGCACAGGGATGTCCCGCCGGTGTCGAGTGAGGGCGCAGGCTTCGCCCGCTTCGACCTTATAAGCCCGAGATGCTGAAGCCAATGAAGGACGGCAAATGCCACGAAGCGTTCACCAGGACTTTGGTGCCTCCGCTTGCCGGTCGATGCGATGCCGCTCCACGCCGCCGATGGCGACGGCACCTCCCGTCTGTCGTATTCTGCCCGCTGGCGGGCCCGTAGTTCAGCTGGTTAGAACACGCCGCTCATAACGGTGTTGTCGCAGGTTCGAATCCTGCCGGGCCTACCAATCCGTCACGACACCTGTTCGAGTTCCCTTGTCCTCACCGACTGCGCGGCGGCGAGGTGGTTCTTGGCCAGCACGGTATAGACCGCCGGCAGCACGAACAGCGTGAACAAAGTCCCGATCGACATGCCGGCGACAACGACGACGCCGATCGAAAAACGGCTCGCCGCCCCCGCCCCGCTCGCGGTCAACAGCGGCACAAGCCCGACCACCATCGCCGCCGTCGTCATCAGGATCGGGCGCAGCCGCACCCGCGCTGCCTGCTCGATCGCGCGCCGCCGGTCGAGCTGGTCGCTGACCTGCAGCTCATTGGCGAACGCGACCATCAAAATGCCATGCTTGCTGATCAGCCCGATCAAGGTGACCAGCCCGACCTGGGTGTAGATGTTCATCGTCGCCAGGCCGAAGAACAGCGGCATCATCGCGCCGCAGATCGACATCGGCACGCTGACCAGGATCACCAGCGGATCGCGCAGGCTTTCGAACAGCGCCGCCAGCACCAGGTAGATGATAATCAGCGCAAAGACGAAAGTGATCGCGAGCTGATTGCCCTCGCGCACATAGAGCCGGGTATCCGACAGATAGTCGTGGCTGAAACCGGCCGGCAGGTTCTTCACCTGGCTTTCCAGGAAATCGACCGCCTGACCGGTTGTCACCCCCGGCATCGGCACCGCCTGGAAGGTCGCGGAATTCAGCTGATTATACTGCGTCAACGCATTGGGCTCGGTGCCCATTTCGAGGCTGACGAGGTTGGACAATGGCACCGGCTGGCCTGCAGCGGATTTGACATAGTAGCGCGTCAAGGTCGCCTGGTTCAGGCGATCGGCCCGCGGTACTTGCGGGATCACCTCGTAGGACCGGCCGCCGAGATTGAAACGATTGACATAGTTCTCACCAACCAGCAGCGCCAAGGTGTCGCCGATCGACTGCATCGTGACCCCGAGCTCGTTGGCCTTGGAGCGATCGATCTTGACGTGGATCACCGGTTGATTGAAGTCGAGATCGCTGTCGACAACGATAAACATGCCGCTCTTGCGCGCCGCGTCCTTGATCTTCTCCATTTGCAGATAGATCGATTTGAAGTCGGCGGGCGAATAGATCACCATCTGGATCGGCAACCCGCCGATCGTCGCCGGCAGGGGCGGCAAGTTGAAGACGAAGGCGCGCAGTCCTTCGACGGCATTCACCTTCTGCTGAACCAGCGGCTTCAATTGCTGGGACGAGCGGGCCCGCTCGTCCCAGGGCTTCAGGATAACCCCGGCGATGCCCTGGTTTGGCCCGAATCGGCCGTTGACGATAAAACGCAAAAAAGTCTCGGGAAACGAGGCCAAGGCGTGGTCCAGCTTGGCGTCATAGGAATCGGCGTAATCGAGATTGGCGTATTGCGGCGACTTGGTCAGCGCGAACAGCACGCCCTGGTCCTCTTCGGGCGCGAGTTCGGATTTGGTGTTCGTATACATGAAAATGATGCTGACAAAGACTGCGGCGGCAAACAGCGCGGTCACCGGACGGTAATCGAGCGAGCGTTCGAGACGGCGGCCGTACCAGCCGGCGAGGCGCGAAAAGGCACGGTCGATCACCCGCACAAAGCGGCCGTGCAGCATCTCGCGGCTCAACAACAGCGAACACATCATCGGTGACAACGTCACCGCGACGACCCCCGAGATGATCACCGCGCCGGCCAAGGTGAAGGCGAATTCGCGAAACAGGGCGCCGGTAACCCCGCCGAGAAAGCCGATCGGGGCGTAGACGGCAGCCAAGGTCAGAGTCATCGAGATAACCGGGCTGGCGATCTCCCTGGCGCCGATCAGCGCCGCTTGCGCCGGGGTGCGCCCTTGTTCGATATGGCGGTAGACGTTTTCGACAACCACGATCGCGTCGTCGACGACGAGCCCGATCGCCAGCACCATAGCCAGCAATGTCAACAGGTTCAGACTGAAGCCCAGGGCCGCCATGATCATCCCGGCGCCGACCAAGGACAGCGGGATCGTGACGATCGGGATCACCACCGAGCGCAAGCTGCCGAGGAACAGGAAGATAACCACGACGACAATGACAACGGCCGAGCTTAGCGAAAACTCGACCTCGTCGATCGAGGCCTGGATGAATTTGGTCGAGTCGTAGGCTACCTGCATTTCCATCGATGGCGGCAGGTTGCGCTGGATCTCGGGCAACAGCGCGCGCACGCCCTTGACCAGGGTAAGCGGGTTGCCCGACGGGGTCGCCTGGATGCCGATGAACACGGCGTGCTTGCCGTTCATCATGACGTTCGAAGTCCAGCTCTGCGCCGAGAGATCGACGGTGGCGATATCTCCCATCCGCACTAGGGCGCCGCTCTTGGCCTTGACGACCATATTCTTGAACTGCGCGACATCGGTCAGCCCGGTGTTGGCGCTGACGTTGGTGACCGTGAAATAACCCTTCGCTTGGCCGGGCGCCGATTGGTAGTTGTTGGCCTGGATTGCCGCGGCCACGTCGTCGGCCGAGATTCCGCGCGCCGCCATCCGCGCCGGATCGAGCCACAGCCTCATGGCAAAGACCTGGCCGCCGAGGATATCGGCAGAGGCGACGCCGTCGACGGTGTCGAACAATGGCTGAACTACCCGGGTCAAATAATCCGAAATCGCGGCGCTCGATATCTCGTTACTCGAAAAACCGATATACATGACCGCCGTGGTCTGGCCCGTTGCCTTGACGATGACGGGATCTTGCGAGCCGGTCGGCAGCAGGTACTTGACCTGCTGAACCTTGGCCATGACCTCGGTCAATGCCTTGTCCGGATCGAAGTCGAGAATGATGTAGGCGGTGATCGTACTGGTGCCCTGAACCGACGAGGAAATCAGGTAGTCGACCCCCTCCGCCGTCGCCACCGCCTGGGCCATCGGTGTGGTGATAAAGCCCTGCATCAGATCAGGTGAGGCGCCAGGATAGATCGTGGTGATCGTGATCGTCGTGTTGGACAGCTTGGGGTACTGCCGGATCGGCAGCCCCAGCATCGCACGCAGCCCGATCAGCAGGATCAACAGGCTGACGACCAGCGCCAAAACCGGCCGGCGGATGAAAATGTCGGTGAACGACATCCCAGCCTCCCGGTGTTATTGCAGGGTCGGATTGGGTGGCGGTTGCGGCGGCGGCGAGCCGGTGACCGCGACCTGCGCACCGTTCTGCACTTTGACCTGGCCCGCGGCTACGATTTGCTCGCCGGGCTTGAGCCCATCGAGGATCGCCACCTTGTCGTCCCAGCGTGCTCCGGTCTTGACCGGCGTGCGCACCGCTTTGAGGACCGGGTTGCCCTGGGTGTCCTTGCCGTCTTGGCGGATTACATACACACTGTCGCCATAAAGTGTGTACTCGACCGCGGTCTCGGGCACGACGATCGTATCGGGTTGCGGCGGCAGCACGACCGCGGCGTTGACAAACATCCCCGGCAACAATGCGTCGTCCGGATTGGGCATCGTCGCCTGGACCTCGATCGTCCGCGTATCGGGGCTGAGCTGCGGCTCGATCGTCGTGACCTTGGCGACGAAGTTTCGGCCGGGAAACGCGTCGGAGGTGACGTTGACCCGCTGCCCGACCGAAATCTGCGGACGGATCTGCGACGGCAAGGTAAAATTTACATAGAGCATCGACAGATCGGTCAGGGTCACGATCGGCGCGCCGGGGTTGAGATATTGGCCTAGATCAATCTGGCGAATGCCGAGCTGGCCGCTGAACGGGGCTCGGATCAATTTCTGCGCGATGACCGCCTCGGTCTTTTGAATGAGCGCATTCATCTGCTCGAGCTGGCTCTGGTTCTGGTCGACGGTCTCTTGCGGCGTGAACTGGCGTTTGACCAACAGCTTGGAGCGCGCGAGCGTGATCTCCGCGAGTTTCGCCTGCGCCTGGTAATTGGCGAGATCGCCGCGATCCGGCGCGTCGTTGATTTGCACCAGCGGGTCGCCGGCCTTCACCATCTGTCCTGGCTCGAAAAAGATTTTGGTGACGCGCCCGCCGACCTCGGGGTTGACCGTTACCTGGTGTACCGCGGTGATCGAGCCGATGCCCGGGGCAAAGCGCGGAACTGATTGGGTATGGACCACGACGGCGCTGATCTGCGCCGGCGGCGGTTTGTTGTGCGCGAAAAAATTGGCGATGGCCTGCGAGCGGAAACGATTGAATTCGTAGAGACCGCCGAGCACGACGACCAGCAGCAACGTGACGATGACCAGCCACCGCACCGTCTTTGGCCGCGGCGTGGTACCGCCGCGGCTATCGCCGCCCGCACGCGCAGCCGGTTCGGGCGCCAGCGCTTGCGACGTTCTGTTCGCCAACTGTTCACCGTCCATCGGCTGCTCCCGTGGCAGGGGATGCGAGTTCGAGCGGGTTCTGCGCACTGGTGGCGAGCGCCGCGGCAACCGCCGAATCCGTCATGCCGATGCCGCGCAGGACGAACCAGGTGGTCTCGTCAATCAGCGCAATCAGCGTCCCCTGATAGGTCAAGCAGGCATGCGCGGGCAAACAGACGAACGCCATCATCGCGGCGACATGATGGCCGAACCAAAAGCGGTTGGCCGATGCGATCGGACCGAAAACGAGATCGCCGGCCGCCGCCGCCGCCTCGATCGAAGCCGCGAACAGTGGCTGGACCCGTTCGAAAATCGTTTCAAACATTTCGCGCGCGTACTCGCCGTCCTCCAGAAAGCTGTGCAACACGAGCCGCAACCGCGAGTCGCGCTCGGCCCGGTCAGCTTCGCCGGCGAGCAGGAAATATCGCACCATGTAGTGGATCATGCGAACGAGGGTGAAGGTCGACGGCTCCAGCGCGGCCAGCCGCTCGAGCACCGGGTCGCCTTCGCAGCCGAGCCGCAAAATCTCGCTGTAAAGATGCTTCTTGCTCGGGAAGTGGCGAAACAGCAGCCCCTCGGAAATGTTCGCCGCCTCGGCGAGCTCGCGTGTCGTCGTTCCGGCGAACCCTTTTCGGGCAAACAGCGGAACCGCCGCTGCGACGATGGTCTTGTGCCGCTCGTCGCTGTCCAATCGCACGGTAGCCATGGCGCGAGCGAAGTAAGCGCTTACTTACCAGATGTCAAGCGGTGTGCCGCGATCGCACAAAGGGCTTGACCCCGCTGGTCAAGCGCCGCACGCAGACTACGACTTACGTGCAACGCAGTTCCCGAGGTTCTCCCAATGGCAGCCTACCAGTACATCTATGTGATGAAGGGGCTGAGCAAGGCCTATCCCGGCGGCCGCGAGGTGCTGCGGAATATCTGGCTGTCGTTCTTGCCCGGCGCCAAGATCGGGGTGCTCGGCGCCAACGGAGCCGGCAAATCAACTCTGCTGCGGATCATGGCCGGCCTAGAACGCGACTTTGCCGGCGAAGCCTGGGCGGCGGAGGGGGCGCGGGTCGGCTATCTGGCGCAGGAGCCCACGCTCGATCCGTCCAAGGACGTGTTTGGCAACGTCATCGAGGGGCTCTCCGAAACCAAGGCACTGCTCGACCGGTTCGAGGCGATCAGCGCGCGCTTCGCCGAAGAGCTGTCGCCCGACGAGATGGAAGCGCTGATTACCGAACAAGGAGATCTGCAGGAAAAGATTGATCAGGCCGATGGCTGGGAACTCGACCGCGCCGTCGAGATCGCGATGGATGCACTCCGCTGCCCGCCCGGCGAGGCCGAGGTGACCACTCTCTCCGGCGGCGAACGGCGCCGCGTGGCGTTGTGCCGACTCTTGCTGCAACGCCCCGATCTGCTGCTTCTCGATGAACCGACCAACCATCTCGACGCCGAATCGGTCGCCTGGCTGCAGCGCTTTCTCGAAGACTACCCAGGCACTGTCGTCACCGTCACCCATGACCGCTATTTTCTCGACGAGGTCGCCGGCTGGATCCTCGAGCTCGATCGCGGCCGCGGCATCCCGTTCGAGGGCAATTATTCGAGCTGGCTCGAGCAAAAGCAGCAGCGGCTCGCTCAGGAAGGCCGACAGGAGGAGGCGCGCCAGCGCACTCTCGAACGCGAACTCGAATGGGTGCGGCAAAGCCCGCGGGCGCGCCAGGCGAAGAGCAAGGCGCGGCTCTCGGCTTATGAGTCGCTGGTCGCCGAGAGCCGGGAGAAGGCGCCCGAGACCGCGCAAATCGTGCTCCCGCCAGGACCGCGGCTCGGCGATCTGGTGATTAGCGCCGAACGGGTCGCCAAGGGTTTTGGCGACCGGCTGCTGATCGAGGCGCTCGATTTTCGACTGCCGCCGGGCGGGATCGTCGGCGTGATCGGCCCGAACGGAGCCGGCAAGACGACGCTCCTGAAATTGATAACGCGACAGGATACGGCCGACAGCGGCAGCTTTCGCGTCGGCGACACGGTCAAACTCGGCTATGTCGATCAGTCGCGGGACACACTCGCGCCGGCCGCCACGGTGTGGCAGGAGATTTCAGGCGGGCGCGACGAGATCGATCTCGGCCGCCGCAAAATCGCCAGCCGCGCCTATTGCGCGCTGTTCAATTTCCGCGGCGCCGACCAGCAGAAAAAGGTCGGGCAGCTGTCGGGCGGGGAGCGCAATCGCGTCCATCTCGCCAAGATGCTCAAAGAGGGCGCCAATGTGCTGCTGCTCGACGAGCCGACCAACGATCTCGACGTCGACACCTTGCGGGCGCTTGAAGAGGCGCTGCTCGAATTTGCCGGCTGCGCCGTCGTCGTCACCCATGATCGCTGGTTTCTCGACCGTGTCGCCACCCACATTCTCGCTTTCGAGGGCGACAGCCAAATCGTCTGGTTCGAAGGGAATTATGCCGATTACGAAGCCGACCGCCGCCGCCGGCTCGGCAGCGACGCCGATCAGCCGCATCGCATCCGTTATAAGCCGCTGATGCGCGCGTGACCGAGCGGCTGCAAGCGCCTCGCCGGCTTCGGATCGGGTCAGCGCAGACCGGCGGCCTCGGTCTTTTGCCGCAACGCCGTGATCAGACCCTGTACCTGTCCGCCATTGCGCTGGATCACCGAGGCAAATTCGGAGCGCTGGGTTACCGCCATGCTGACGCCCTCGACGACGACGTCGCTGATCTTGTAGGCGCCGTCATGCGGGGTCAGCAACCAATCGACCTTGGCTGGCGGCGCACCGTTGGGACGCACGATCTCGCTCGACACAACCGATCCGTCGGGTGCGGGTTTGCTGCCTGTCACACGCAGGGTTTCGCCGCTGTATTCCGCCAGCCGGTTGCTGTAGGCGAGGGCGATATAATCGGCGAACACCTTAACGAATTCCTGCTGCTGCGGCTCGGTAGCGAGGCGCCAGTAGCGGCCGAGGACGAAACGGGCAATGCCGGGAACGTCAAAATCCTCGCTGAACAGTTGGCGAAACCGGGCAACCCTCCGATTCGGATCGACGTTGTTGCCGAGCACTTCGAGCGCCTGGTTCCCAAGGCTGGTGACCACGGCGGCCGGGTCGGCGGCCGTTGCCGCGGGGCCTGCCGAATTCAAGATGCCGACGAACAGAACGCAAGCGCCGGCAAGAAACCAACGTCGCATCATTACCGGGTAACCTCGGAGCCGTTTCGCGCTGTGGAGACAACAGCCGCCACCGGCGGGTGGTTCACGCTCGCTTCCGGCGATGCTGGGCTGACGTTCTGACTGAAGCCGGCCGGCGGCGGCAGGTTCTTCCTTTCGCCGCGGATCAATGCGGCTCGGCGCTGCCGATAGAGCGAGCGGATTGTCGCATAATAGTCGAGCGAGGTGCGCTCGATATCAGCGAGCGCGTCGAGGTAGCGCGCCCGCTGATCGATGCCGCTGACCCCGCCCCGCACGTAAGGAATCCAATAGAGGGTCCAGGGTTCGCCGGAGACGAGCCTGTTCCAGGGATCGCCAAACGCCTCGGCCGCCTGACCGCCGAGATCGCGCGCGTTGGACGGGCCGAGGACCGGCACTACGAGATAAGGACCCTCTGGGATGCCCCAAACGCCCAGGGTCACGCCCAGATCCTCCTCGTGGTACGGAATCCCCCAGCGCCCGGCGACATCGACAAGACCGGCCATCCCGATGGTCGAATTGAGCACGAAGCGGATGATCGTATCCTTGGCGTGTCCAATATTGCCCTGCAAGGTGTCGTTGGCGAAGATCAGCGGCGCCCGGAGATTGATCAGAAAATCGCGCAACGAGTTGCGGACCGGAGCCGGCAGTGAGGCACGATAGGCTCTTGCCACCGGGGCGAGCACATGGCGATCGACAACTTGGTTGAAATCAAAAATCTTGCGGTTGGTATCTTCGAACGGGTCGTTGAAGTCTTCCCCCACGACGGCCGCCTGCTGCGGATTTTCGGGCGTCGTGGCGCAGCCCGAGACGATCAGGGCGAGCACAATGAACGGCCCCATCAAGGTAAGACGCAGCGCACGAACGTTCATTGATTGAGCTCGCATAAGGTTGGCGTCTCCCAGGGCGCGAGATATTTGCGGGAAATCGGCGGTAGCGGCAAGGGGTTACTTGTTCCACCCGGCAACCCCTGACGCGGCTTATACAAATTCCCTTGCGGACATAAAGATATCTGTATATGTTGCAGTGGGCAGTCAGGGAAGAATCGGATCGATGGATCATCTCTTAACGGCGCTACGGGCTGTTGCCGAACCGACTCGGCTGCGGCTCGTTGTGCTGTGCGCCCGTGGCGAGCTGACCGTCAGCGAGCTGACCCAGATCCTTGGGCAGAGCCAGCCCCGCGTATCGCGGCATCTAAAGCTATTATGCGACGCCGGCCTGCTCGACCGTTTCCGCGAGGGAAGTTGGGTCTTTTATCGTTTGAGCCAATCGACCCCAGCCAGCACCTTGGCGCGGCAATTGGTTGCTGCGTGCGGCGAGGCCGATCCGACGATCGCCCTCGATCTCCAGCGGCTCGGCGCGATCAAGCAGCAGCGCGCCGATCTCGCCAGCGCGTATTTCCGCGAGAACGCCGCGCAGTGGCATCGGATCCGCTCCCTCTATGTCGACGAGCGCGAGGTCGAGGCGGCGCTGGTCGAGATCATCGCCGCGGCCGACCCGCGCGATCTGCTCGACATCGGCACTGGTACCGGGCGAATGCTCGAGATCCTGGCGCCGCGGGTCGAACATGCGCTCGGCATCGACCAATCGCGCGAAATGCTGTCAGTGGCGCGGGTCAATCTCGAACAGGCGGGGTTGGTAAATGGTCGGGTCCGTCGTGACGACATGTACCAGCTGGCGCTGCCCGATGGGTCCTTCGACGCGGTCGTGATCCATCAAGTCCTGCATTACGCCGACCGGCCGGCCGCGGCGATCGCCGAAGCGGCCAGGGTATTGCGGCCCAGCGGGATCCTGGTGCTTGTCGATTTTGCGCCGCACGCGCTGGAATTTCTGCGCGACGAGCACGCCCATCGCCGTCTCGGCTTTGGCGATGCCGAGATCGCCCAATGGTGCCGCGCCGCCGGCCTCGATCCCGCTCCCTCGCGCGCGTTGCCGGGTGATCCGCTGACGGTTGTGATCTGGACCGGGCACCGGCGCGCGGCGGCGGCTGATCGGCAATCTGGCGGGGATGTGCGCGCGGTGGCGCGGACCGCGCTCGTCGAGGGGGAGCTGCGCTGATGAGCGGGAATTTCGCTTCGGGGCTGTCGCGCGGCCGGCTGGCCGCCGACCCGGTCGTCGATTTCGATGCCGGTCCGCCGCGCGTTTCGTTTGAATTCTTTCCGCCAAAGACGGCGGAGATGGAGCTGCGGCTGTGGGAGGTGATCAAGCGGCTCGAACCATTGGCGCCGCGCTTTGTCTCGGTGACCTACGGTGCTGGCGGATCGACCCGAGAGCGTACCCATGCGACGGTCCGCCGCATCCGCCATGAGACCGCCCTCGAACCCGCGGCGCATTTGACTTGCGTCGCGGCGACCCGGGCCGAGATCGATGCGGTTGCATGGGATTACTGGCAGGCGGGCATTCGCCACATCGTCGCTCTGCGCGGCGACCCCCTGACCGGCGGACAGGCTTATGCGCCGCAGCCCGGGGGGTATCACTACGCCGCCGATCTTGTCTCCGGCCTTAGAAACGTCGCCGATTTCGAGATCAGTGTCGCCGCCTATCCCGAGACCCATCCCGAGGCGGAAAGCGCCGAGCGCGATCTCGACAACCTCAAGCGCAAGGTCGATGCCGGCGCCACCCGCGCGATCACCCAGTACTTTTTCGATGTCGACCTCTTTCTGCGCTTTCGCGACCGCGCTGCGACGGCCGGGATCGTGGTCCCGATCGTTCCGGGTATTCTGCCGGTCACAAATTTCGCGCAAGTCAAAAAGTTCAGCGCCGCTTGCGGGGCCTCGATCCCGGCCTGGATGCAGCGGCATTTCGATGGGCTCGACGACGATCCCGACACGCGGCGGCTGGTCGCCGCCTCGATCGCCGCCGAGCAGTGCCGGCGTTTGCATGCCGAGGGGGTGCACGAATTTCATTTTTACACTTTGAACCGCGCCGACCTGATCGTCGCGATCTGCCACCTGCTCGGCGTACGCGCGAGCAAGCCCGCCGCCGCGGCGGTCTGAACGGAGCCGGCTGTGGCAGCGCATTTCCTCGATTATCTCGCCGACCGCGTCGTCTTGTGCGACGGAGCCATGGGAACCCAGGTCCAGGCGCGCAACCTCGATGTCGAGCGCGATTTTCTCGGCAACGAGAACTGCACCGAGATCGTCTGTGAAAGCCGGCCCGATCTGATCCGCGAAATCCATCGAGGTTACCTCGCCGCCGGCTGCGACGCGATCCAGACCAACAGCTTTGGCGGCTCGCCAATCACACTGGGCGAGTTCGGGCTTGCCGAGCGCGCCTTCGCGTTGAACCGCCTCTCCGCCGAGATCGCGCGCGAAGCGATCACCGAATTCGCCCATGATGGTCGACTTCGCTTTGTGCTGGGCTCGGTCGGACCCGGAACCCGCCTGCCCTCGCTCGGCCATATCGGCTATCAGGAACTCGAAGACGCACTGGCCGTTCAATGCGATGGGCTGATCGCGGGCGGGGTCGACGCCATCATCATCGAGACCTGCCAGGATCCGTTGCAGATCAAGGCGGCGGTCAATGGCGCCAAGCGGGCGCGCGAGGACGCGCACAAGGACACGCCGATCCTGGTTCAGGTCACGATAGAAACCACCGGTAGCCTGTTGGTCGGCGCCGATATCGCCGCCGCATCGACCATCGTCGAGGCGCTCGGCGTGCCGATGATCGGGCTCAATTGCGCGACCGGCCCGCGCGAAATGGCCGAGCACATCAAATGGCTTGGCGAGAATTGGCCGGGCTTTATTTCGGTCCAGCCCAATGCCGGCTTGCCCGAACTGGTCGCCGGTCATGCGCAATACCCGCTCGGAGCCGCCGAACTCGCACAGTGGCTCGAACGCTTTGTGCTCGAAGACGGCGCCAATATGGTCGGCGGCTGCTGCGGCACCGATGTTCCGCACATCGCCGCCCTCGATGCGATGCTGCGCCGCATCGGGCGCGAGCGCCGGCGCCCGGCGCCGCGGCCCCGCCGTCCGATTTGGACGCCTGCCCTCGCCTCGCTCTACGGCCAGGTGGCGTTGCGCCAGGAGAACGCATGGCTGTCGATCGGCGAACGCTGCAACGCCAACGGCTCGCGCAAATTCCGCCAGTTGCAGGAGCAGGGCGACTGGGACGGCTGCGTCGAGATGGCGCGCGAGCAGGTCAAGGAAGGCTCGCACACACTCGATCTGTGCACCGCCTTTGTCGGCCGCGACGAGGTCGCCGATATCAGCGAGGCGGTGACCCGCATGCGCGGCGCGGTCAATGCCCCGCTGGTCATCGATTCGACCGAATACCCGGTGCTGGAAGCGGCGCTAAAGCTCTATGGCGGCAAGCCCGTCATCAATTCGATCAATTTCGAGGATGGCGAGGACGCCGCCGGCAAGCGGCTCGGGCTCGCGCGCCGGTTTGGCGCGGCGGTCATTGCACTGACGATCGACGAGACCGGGATGGCCAAGGAGGTCGAGCACAAGCTCGCCATCGCCCGCCGGCTTCACGATTTCGCTTGCGTCCGGCACGGCCTGCCGCCCGCGGATCTGCTGTTCGACCCGCTGACCTTTACGATCTGCACCGGCAACGAGGACGACCGCAGACTCGGCCTCAATACCTTGGACGCGATCGAGCAGATCGCGCGGGCGATGCCCGAATGCCAGATCATCCTCGGCCTGTCGAACATCTCCTTCGGCCTGAACCCGCCGGCGCGGCAGATCCTGAATTCGGTCTTTCTCGACCACGCCCTGCGCCGCGGGCTGACCGGCGCCATCGTGCACTTCTCGCGGATCATGCCGTTGCACCGCATTCCGCCGCAGGAGGCGCAAATCGCCGAGGATCTGATCTTCGACCGCCGCCGCGACGGATACGACCCACTGCACGCGTTTATCGCGCTGTTCGAGAACCGCACGACCGAGAAGGCCGAAAAGAAGGGCCGCCCCGAAAAGCTCGAAGAGCGGCTCGCCCAGCGCATCGTCGACGGCGACCGCCAGGATCTCGAATCCGATCTCGATCTGGCGATGCAAAGCTGGAAGCCGCTCGACATCATCAACGACATCCTGCTGACCGGCATGAAGACGGTCGGCGAATTGTTCGGCGCCGGCAAAATGCAGCTCCCCTTCGTGCTGCAATCGGCCGAAACGATGAAGACCGCAGTGCGCTTTCTCGAGCCGCACATGGAGCGGGTCGAGGGTCAGGAAAGAGGCACCGTCGTGCTGGCGACGGTGCGCGGCGACGTGCACGACATCGGCAAGAACCTCGTCGACATCATCCTGACCAACAACGGCTACCGGGTCATCAATCTCGGCATCAAGCAGCCAATCGGCACGATCCTCGAGGCTGCCGTTACCCATAAGGCCGATGCCGTCGGCATGTCGGGGCTGCTGGTCAAATCGACCGTGGTCATGCGCGAGAACCTCGAAGAGATGACCCGACAGGCTCTCGACGTCCCGGTCATGCTGGGCGGCGCCGCCTTGACCCGGCGCTATGTCGAGGAGGATTGCGTCAAGGCCTATGCCGCCGGCCGCGTCGCCTATGCCCGCGACGCCTTCGATGGGCTCGGCCTGATGGACAAGATCGTCACCGGCAAATTCGACGCGCATCTCGGCGAGGTTCGGGCCAAGAACGAGGGCCGCGCGGTCAAGCCCTCGCGCAAGCTCGGCCGCGCCGCCGACCCGCGGCCGATGCGGCCGGTCGATCTCGACGAGATTCGCCTGCGCCGCGCCGAGCTGACCCGCGACATCGCGGTGCCGCAGCCGCCCTTTTGGGGCCCGCGCGCAATCACCCGGGTGTCGCCCAAGGCGGTTGTGCCGTACCTCAACGAGCGCATGCTCTACCAGTTTCAGTGGGGCTATCGGAAGGACGGCAAGTCATTGGCCGAGTACCGCGA
Organism: uncultured Alphaproteobacteria bacterium; assembly: GCA_963785565.1. GTDB lineage: Bacteria > Pseudomonadota > Alphaproteobacteria > ATCC43930 > CGMCC-115725 > AP-15. The sequence continues at coordinate 81,593 of CAWAVV010000013.1, forward strand.
ATGGGCAAGGGACGAGTTGCGCCCGGTATTGACGCGGATGCTCGACATCGCGATCCGCGAGGAAATCCTGACGCCGCAGGCCGCCTATGGCTATTGGCCGTGCGCCGCCGAAGGCAACGACGTGATCCTGTTTGCCGATGACGGACGCCGCGAGATCGCCCGCTTTTCGTTTCCGCGCCAGAACAAGGATGGCGGGCTGTGCATCGCCGATTTCTTCCGCGACGTGGGCGAGGCCGAGCGCGACGTGATCGGGCTGCAGGTGGTGACGATGGGCCGGCGCGCGTCCGAAGCGGCGCGCGAATGGTTCGCCCAGAACCGCTACCAGGATTATCTCTACCTGCACGGCCTGTCGGTCGAGATGGCCGAGGCCTTGGCCGAATACCTGCACCGCCGCATCCGCGGCGAGTTGGGCTTTGCCGCCGAGGAGGCGCGCGATACCGAGGCGATGCTCAACCAAGGCTATCGCGGCAGCCGCTATTCGTTCGGCTATCCCGCCTGCCCCAATCTCGCCGATCAGAAGCAGCTGCTCGAACTGTTGCACGCCGACGAGATCGGCATCGCCCTCTCTGAGGAAGACCAGCTCGATCCCGAGCAATCGACCTCGGCGATCATCGTCCACCACCCCCAGGCGAAGTATTTCTCGGTGTGAGCCGGCCGACCGTCGGCGGCAGCGCCAGACGCCCAAATTCCCGCGAACCGGGAAATTAACCGGGAATCTTCGGTCTTCGTCCCAGTATGTCTCACAAAACACATAACAAATTCAATGTTCTGCGAGGCAATTCCCGTGTCGGGGAACCGGGAATTCGAAATGCCCTAAACGGGAATTCGAATCGCATAACCGGGAATTCACGGGAAATCGCTTTCGCCACCCACGCCGCCGCCAATCGAAAATATAGATAGGCGCAATTTCGCATTTCACAATGACATCCGGTTCTTTCGGTTGTAGAATATCGGCGCAGCCGGCGTGATGCGGGGGCGTGACGCCGGCGGGGGCATGGGGGCCAAAGGCGGCATGGCCGAGACCGCACTCTATCCGAGTGTGAAGCGTTTTCTCGAAGCGGCGGGCTTTGCGGTAAAGGGCGAGGTTTGCGGCTGCGACATCGTCGCGGTGCGCGACGGGGAACCGCCGCTTCTCGCCATCGTCGAAATGAAACGCGGCTTCAACCTCGATCTATTGTTGCAGGCGGTCGATCGCATGCGCCCGGCGGACGAGGTGTGGCTGGCGGTGCCGATGACCAGGCGGGGACGCGACCGCGACCCGCGCGTGCACCGGCTGTGCCGGCTGATCGGGCTTTGGTCTGTTGGCGGTCGACGCCGCGCGCGATCGGGTCGAGGTATTGGCCGAGGCGGGCCCCTATCGACCCCGGCCGGATCGGCGAAGGCGCACCAGGCTGCTCGGCGAGCACGCCCGCCGCGACGGCGACCCGTCGCCCGGCGGCTCGACCCGAGAGCCGATCATGACCGCCTATCGCCAACGCGCGCTTGCCTGCGCCGCGAGGCTGCGCGCCGGCGCCGGCCGCCCCCGCGACCTGCGGGCCGCCGCCCCCGACGCCGGCCGGATTCTGCTGCGCAACGTCTATGGCTGGTTCGAGCGCACCGAGCCCGGCCATTATCGCCTGACCACCCTCGGCGAAGCCGCCCTCGACCGCTGGCCGATGCGCGGAGTAAGCGCTTATATGCTCGCAAAGCTTGCAAGCAACCGGATGCCTCCTGGAACGGTCCCGTCGAGCGCGATCAGATGCTCCGGCTCGCTCAGGCACCAAGCGAACGAACCCCAGGCCAAATTGGAAATCGCCCGCTTGAACGCCCCGGAATTGCGGTCTTCGAAGGCGGTGACAAAGGCGATTTGGCTAACCTTGAAGCCGGCCGCGGTAATCAGCTCGAGAAAACCCGACCGCCGCGCTTCCGTGATCTCGCCAGCGGTGGCTACCGCCTCGACGAACACAATCAACGGCTCGCTCGGCGCAAGATCGACGAGGATCGTGTCGGGCAAGAGCCTGTCGGTCTCGATCCTGAGGCCCAATGCCTGCGCAAGTTCGTCGTCGCGCTGAATGACCTTGTTGCCGCTCTCCGAGATCCACAGCGCAGCGGGATCCTTCAGGAATCGCGGGGCGAATACCTCGATGACCGCCTTGGTGATAACCGAAGACGGCCCGGCTTCCATCTGGCGGCTTTCGCCATTGGGTAGCGTAACCAGCACGCGGGACTGCGCTGCGGCGGCAGAGCGCTGCTGCAGCCGAATCCGTGCGAGCGCCCCTGCGGAAAGGTGCTGGTCCTGCCAGGACGCAATCGCTGTCGCGAGAGGCTCGTCTCGGAGCGCCGGATCGAACAAGGAGGAGAGCGTCGATTGGAGCGCATAGCGCCCCTTCGAGGAGGTGGTCGCAAGGCCCGATCGCGTCACGACCGCGCCAACGCGTACCAGCCCGTCGCGCAAGGTCTCGTCCCGAATTGGTTCGCGCGTGTTATCCTGGAACCAGCGGTCCACTGGGAGGTCGGAACCGCGCTTATCGACGGCGGCGATATAGGCTTGGCGTTCCTGGTCGGACCGGCGCGCCGATTGGCCTGTCCCCATGCGGTAGACGTGCTTTGGCGCCATCCAGATGCCGGTTCCTTCGATAGCGCCGATGTAAAGCATGACGAAAACGGTCCGCGCTGCCATCTCGCGCGTGCAGTAATTCCGCTGGGGGGTGCCCTCGGGGAATATCTGCAATAGCCGCCTCTGGATTTCGGGGACGTCAAGAAGCGGCGGCAGCATCGGGCCTACCGTAAGCCGCCCCGATCGCGGCCGCAATTTTCGCTGGCGGCGCGGCCGCGCCGACAAGGTTTGCTAGCTTCGCCATGACCAAGGGTGCGGGTAGCGGGAGCTCCTCAAGTTCGAACGCCGAGACGGCGACCGAGCCGTTGAGGCAACGGAACGCAGCATCGACCGCAACGCTGTTCAAAAGCGCGGCGATCGTCGTCAGCGTCACGCTCGGGTTCGGTCGGATGGACCGCACCATGTTAAGATGGTTTTCAACGGTCACCCCCTTGTGCTCGCGAATGAACTTCGCCGGCAACTCGGCGGCGATCAGGCGACGGGGTTGTTCTTTAGCCGTGGTGCGCTGCACGAGCACACAGTGCTGCGTGACGATTAGCCAATCATCCATTGGCCGCCTTGCCGCGAACCACGGAACGTGATTGCGCCTTTCGCTCCGCCAGAGAAAGCGGCCGTTGCTGGTAACCGCCTCCGCCCAGATTACCGGAATCGCGGCAGCCTCTGGCTTTTTCCGGAACTGGCCCTTGTGTCGGTTCCATACCAGCGGACCGGTCGATACCCCGTAGCCATAATCTGCGAGGCGATGCGGCATCGATCGCAGCCGTCTCGCGAGCCCTGCCTGCTCGGCGGCGCGAGGAAGCAGCCATGGCGAAGCCGGTGCGGCGGGCAGGGTGAAGCGCCCCGCCCTACAGCGGAGAAACTTGCGGTCGCGCGCTATATCGATAAACCCGACATCGCCGGCAACCGGCACTGCGCCTTTGCGGTAGATCGTGAGCATGGTCTCCTGGAGCACGTCGGCGAAGACGCCGTCGCGCTCGCTCACGAAATTTAGCGAGAGTGGCGGCGCTTCCGTCGCAAGGAGTGCTCGCAGCGCCTTGTAATAAAGCCCCGAAAGCATCGAAGTTGGCGTCACGTACCCGATAACCCCTCCGCGCTTGACCCAATGGAGAGCCGCATCGGTGAAGAGGCCGTACAGATTTGCGTGCCCGTAGACGCTGCGCGCGAATCGCCGGCGTCGCTCTGGCGGTAATGTGATCCGACCATAGGGCGGGTTGCCGATGACGAGATCGCATTTCCCCGCTTCGTCAGGAACGAGGTCGAGGCTGTCGCGGGTTTCGACAATCCTCGGCATGGGGCGCCCCGCGGCGCGCGCGAGCGGCTCAAGGGCAATCGCAAGCATCGCCTCAGCGAGCCAAACGCCAAAGGGATCAAGGTCAAACCCGCGCAGACGGGCGGCGATGCTTTGTTGGGCGATTGCTGGCTCGGCGCCGAAGAGGGCGCGTGCCATGCGGCTGGCGACCCCGATCAGAAAGGCACCGCCCCCGCATGCCGGGTCGAGGAACTCGGGCCGTCTTCCAATCGATACCTGCCTCCTCTGTCATGATGAGCAGGCACTCGACCAGCTCGGGCGGTGTGTAAAAAATCCCGTGCCGCGCCCGAAACGAGGCCGGCAGCAGCGTGGTGTACAGCCCGCCGATGGCGTGGGCGGCCTCAGTGGGAGCTAGCGTTTCGAGCGCTGCCGCTATCTGAGCCGCCGTCTCGCGCGCATCCTGGGCAAGGATCGCCCCGTCGAGGTGAGGTAGCGCAAGCAGATCCGGCGCATCTGGGCGGCGGGCGAGGATGATCCGGACGTAAGCCAGAACGACCGCCGCCGAAAAGCTTTGCGCGAAATCGAGCCGGTTCTCATATGCCAACCTCGTGGCCAGCTCGATAGCCGCCTCCGGGTCGACGATCTGTGAGACGGACTTGGCCTTGCTTCGCTGCCGCTTCGAAATTTCCATCCCGCCCCTCGAGAGGTGCTCCCGTACTATCTTGGCGGTGAACTCTACCCCGGGAACATATCAAGAATCAGTAATCTTGCCTATGGGGTTGCGATCTGCTTCCTATTCCTCCCGTACCTAGGGCTATCCCTGACGATCTGGCGAGGTGAAGCGCGCGGCTAGGACGGGCGTGGGCAATTTCGCCCGAGCAAAGAATTGCGGGAGGCGTGGCTGAACCCGCCCGATCTGGTCGAGCGAGTGCCGGAGGTCGTGCCGGGATATCCCGACCGCATCGTTCCGGTGAGCCCGAAGGCGGCGGCGATCTTGAAGAAGCGGACCTTGACCAACCTCTACAACGAGCTGCCGGTCTGGCTCGACAACGCGCATCGCGACCTCGACGCGGCGGTCGCCGCGGCCTATGGCTGGCCCGCCGATCTATCCGAAGAGGAAGTGCTGGCGCGGCCGTTGGCGCTCAATCTCGAACGCGCGGCGCGGCAATAGACGTAGGGCGGATGCAATCCGCCTTATTCGCGGGGTTGCCGCACGCCGTAATGGCGAAATTGCCTCGCTTGCCTCGAGTCTGCGATAGGCGGCGGAGCACCTGTCATAGCCAATATGGCGGATTGCATCCGCCCTACGATACGCTCCTTGGGCAGGTCCGCAAATGAGAACGCGAGTTTAGCCCTTTGCTCGATTTGCAGCCCTTCGTACGAGAAGCTAGTATGCATATGAAGACTTGGGGAGCAGGCTATGCGCTGGGTGCTGGTCATTGCAGGCGGTATCATTGGTGCTGCTCTGCTGCTGACATTTCTACCCCACGGACAGCAGATCTTCTCACCTCGCGGTCCGGAAGTTCCGCGATTGTTACCTCACAATCCTCAAGCCGGACCTAGCGTTCCACTCCGGACCCCACTTCCCGCACCACCTCGATCATCAACGCCAGCGGTTACACCGATAGTGAAATGCGGTGTAATTGCTCTCGGGCTGTTACTTTTGTTCTCATTTAGAAATTCTGAAAAAGTCCAGACTGCTGCTCTGATGTTGATAACGTCAGGCGCTCTGGCATTACTCGGTCAGTCAGTAATGCCCTGATTGGTATTCGAGTACCTCAAGTAGCTCTCGCGGTCGATAGTAACGCAGGATGGGCGGGGACAGCTGCCCGGCTGCCGCCGAAAAGAGGCGTCGATCACCGGGACGACCCGCGGGTCGAGCTCGCGGGCTAGAAGCCCACCTGTGATGACGATCAGGAGGCTCCTGGCAATCAGATCCGCTGAACCGGACGGCCTGATCGCACAACCCCGCCGTGACGGGGTCCGAAAAAATGGTTGCGGCAATCCGCCGAATGCCTGCCGCTGTGGCTGACAGCCGGCCACGCGCAGCTCTACTGTTGCGTTGGCAACTCAGAAAAGCCGCTCCACGATTGAGGCGGCTTTGAGAGAAGGCTGTCATCGATTGCCCGAGCGATTTGTTGCTGCCTACGCTGCGTCTCGGGAATGATGCGGGCGATGGCGCGCCGGTGGCGGGCGATGACGATGGGGGTCCAGGGCGGCAAACGGAGTCCTGGTTGCTCTGGGTCCCCGCTTTCGCGGGAATGACGCAAGAAGGGCGGTCGAATGGGTCGCGCTTAAGTGGGGACGGCCTCGGCGCACGATAGGCTGCTGAACCCGTCCGAGATTGCGTCGCCGCCTGGCGGCGCCGCGCAATGACAGGCCTGAGTTGTCATTGCCCGAAAAGCGAAGCAATCTCCGGCGGAGCCGCGGGCCAACCGGCATTCATCATTTGACGTCGGGGACGAGCATGAGAAACCCATTCGACTTGCGCTTGCTGGGGAATTTCGCAGTGCGCGGGGGCTTGATCGCCCTGGGCATGTTGGTCAGCGGATGCAGCGCGCCCAATCCCGACACCGCGGCCGGTTAGTCGGAGATCGCGGGGCAGAAATGTGCGGTCTGCAGGGCGCAAAACCCGGGGGACATCGGGGCGTGCTATGCGATCTGCATGCAGCGCATCGAGGACCAGGGGACATATCTGAAGTCGAGCGGTCACTGATTAGTCTCATAGCGGTGTGAACCAGACGGATGGTTCCCAATGCGCATCCTTCGCCGCCCCGGCGGAAGAGCTTGTGAATGATTCCCGATAATCCCGATCGTTGATCCTCTCCCCGGCGACGGCCGGGGTCCATGTCACCGGGGTACGAGCCAGTCCGAATCGGCACGTTATTGCTTACACTTGAAAAAGTTCGAGTTGGTGGGGCAACGGGTCCCGGCCTTCGCCGGGAAGACGACCAGAAGAAAATCACCCCCACCCCGACCCGCCCCCGTCGAGGGGGCGGGAGTACAAATAGGAGTGCTGATTGGGGCCCTCTTCCTTCAAGCAGGAGGGTTGGGGGGTAGGCACGGTGCGACTTGATCGGAAACCGCTCTAACTGTCAAATTCGTACCACTGGCGACTGCTCGCAATGCCGCACTGCTGTGCGTATTGGTATTGGCAAGCGTGCAAGCGGCGACGGCGTCCTGCCCGATGCCTATCCATTCACTCCCTGACGATGGAAGGTAACCCTTAGCCGATCGTCCGCTGACGGAGAGAACAGAATGCGGCGTATCCGAAAATTTATCCTGACGGTGCTCGCGGTTTTTTTCGCGGCTATCGGGACCGCGGCCAGTGCCGCCTATGCGCAGCAATATCCGGCGCCGGGCGGTCCGCCGCCGCCCCCGCCGACGCCCGCGCCCGTCCTGAGCCAGCCAACCGCGCCGCCGCCGGGGACGCTGACCAGCGGACTGCAGGTGAGCGTGACGCCGTATCTGTGGCTGACGGGCGTCCACACCACGATCAGCACCCCGCTGGCGCGGGCGCCGACGGTCGACAGCGATGTCGGGGCCTTTCAGCTTCTCGGGCATCTCGAGGGCGTGCCGTTCATCGGTTCGGCCGAGATTCGCGACGGGCCGTTCAGCCTGGTAGGCGACATCATCCATCTCCCGGTCGGCACCGACATCACCACCCGCAATGTCTTTTTCAATGGCGGCAGCGCATCGCTAACGGCCAATATCGGGACCGCCGTGTTTCTGTATCACTTGGTCGAGCAGCCGGTTCAGTCGCTCGACGGCGGCGTCGGCTTTCGCGCCTGGGGCATTTCGAGCGGGCTGACCTTGAATGGCGGGCTATTGCCGACGACGAGCGTGAGCCGCTCGGCCGAATGGGGCGACCCGCTAATCGCCGCCCGCTATCGTCGCGATTTGGGCAATGGGTTCGGGTTGACCGCCTATGGCGATTTGGGCGGCTTCGGCGTCGCAGCACACGTCGATTGGCAGCTACTCGGCACGCTCGACTACACTCTCAAGCCGTGGGTCGCGTTGCGCGTCGGCTATCGCACTCTCAACGTCACGGCGGGCGGCAGCCAGATCGGCTATGTCGTGCACCTGAGGGGGCCGATCCTCGGCGCCACTTTCCGGTTTTGAGGGCGGAGGCGGCGCGCCGTTCACAAGCGACCGATACCGGCGCCCGCCAATCGGCTTTCGCTAAATAGCCGGCATCTCGGACCGACAGCCGATCGGGTCGCGGTTGAGCGCGGCCGGCGCTCGGCGCATGATCATCGGCGACAGCTACGGAATGCGATGTCGCGGACCAGGAGGATATGCCGATGAAGATCGTCAAGGTTGAAGATTTGCATTGCGACGCGGGCTGGCGGGTCAACTCGTTTCTGAAGATCACCACCGATGAGGGCATCGTCGGCTGGTCGGAATATATGGAGGGCTATGGCGCGCAGGGGCTGACCGGGGTCATCCTGAAGCTCGCCGAGCGCTTTCTGATCGGGCAGGACCCGCGGCCGGTCGAGCGTCACAGCGCCCATCTCTACGCCGCGACACGTCAAGCCGCCGGCGGGGTCAACCAGATGGCGATCGCGGCGATCGAGAACGCGCTGATCGACATCAAGGCCAAGGCATTGGGCGTACCGGTTTACGAGATGCTGGGCGGGCCGGTGCGCGACCGATTGCAGCTCTATTGGTCGCATTGCGGCACCTATCGCGCGCGCCATGCCGACAGGATCCGCGAATGGGCCGGGGTCGACCCGGTGCGCTCGCTCGACGACATCGTGGCACTCGGCGAAGAGGTCAGGCGCAAGGGCTTCAAGGGGCTCAAGACCAATTTGATCCGCTTTGACCGCGACAAGCCGTATATGTACGGCCCCGGCACCGGCAACCCGCCGGGCTTTCCCGAGCTCAACGTCGATCACCGCATCGTCGATGCCGCGGTAGCGCAGCTGGAGGCGTTTCGCCGTGGCGCCGGCCGCGATGTCGGGCTCCATCTCGACACCAACTTCAATTACAAGATCGACGGCTACGTCAAACTGGCGCGGGCCCTGGAGCCGCTCGACCTGGTGTGGCTCGAGATCGACCTCTACGACCCGTCCGGCCTGGCGTTGATCCGCCGCTCGGCCCGCACCCCGATCTCGTCGTGCGAATCATTGTACGGCAGGCGTCAGTTCCGGCCCTATTTCGAAAACCAGTCGGTCGATTACGCGATCATCGACGTGGCCTGGAACGGCATCCTCGAATCCTTGAAGATCGCGGCGATGGCCGACGCCTACGAGGTCAATGTGGCACCTCATAATTTCAACGGCCATTTAGGCTCGTTGATCAGCGCGCATATGTGCGCCGTGGCGCCGAACTTTAAAGTCATGGAGATCGACATCGACGACGTGACCTGGAAGGACGACATCGTCACCCACCCGCCGGTCATCGAGAACGGCGAGCTGCTGTTGCCGACCGGCCCCGGCTGGGGCGCCGACGTCAACGAGGAATTTGTCCGCGCCCACCCGCCGAGACGGTAGGGAGGCCCGACAAATCGGCGTCGAGCCGCCTGTTGCCGCTGTGTGACCGAAACCGGCCTGCCCACCTGGAAACGCTGTAAATACGCGCTCCGACACGACATACCGGGAGACGACGGATTGACCGGCTTTCCGGCGCCTCCTATGGTGCGCCCGCGACAGCGAGCCTGTAGCTCAGCCGGTAGAGCAACTGACTTTTAATCAGTAGGTCGCGGGTTCGAATCCCGGCGGGCTCACCATCTAATCAAAGAGTTAGATGAGAGTAACCGAGAAAGGTTATCGTTGGGTCCGTATCAAGTCCGCAAAACCAATGAGGCGGGAACGATGACTGGTATCCGATAGAGCGTCTGTGACCTAACCAACGAGACAGAAAACGCTATTTCACGTGACACAGAGCAAAACATCTCAGCGATGCGGCCAAACCCGGCAGGTGCAGCTCCGATGATCTCATCGGCGGCGACGTCCGCTGTCAGATGAGCGTGAATGGTGAGCAGGTCGGCGACCGTTAGGGCTGGAGCCGGATCGTCAAAGTCGCGACCAGCCTTGACACGATGCTGAACGCTGGCTCCCCGACCTATGGCCATACTGGAGGCACTCATCGCGAGTATGGCAAAGGATCTCGACGGCAGCGGTGTGACCGTCAACGTTCTGGTTCCAGCCGGGATCACCAACACGCCGATGATTTCCGACGAAGCGGGCTTCGCTCGCGCCACGATGATCCAACCGGAAGTGATGGCGCCGTCGCTGGTCTGGCTCATCTCCGATGCCGCCGGAACGGTCACCGGCCCGCGCTTTCTCGCCATCCACTGGGACCCCGCGCTAGCACCAGAACAAGCAGCGGAGAAAGCTGGCGCCCCGGTCGCCTGGACCAGCATCGCGACGATGCCGATCCAGCCACGCCGCACGTAGCCGGTCGGGCGAGCAGCCCTGCGCGTGGACGAAGATCTGCCGCGTCCCGTGCCGCGGATTAGCAGCCCGCAAAGATTTCGCGGGCTAGATCATCCCGCTGCCGCCTCACCATCGCTACTGCCATGTTCGAGAACATCGCCGCTGCTCTCCCGGGAATAGTGCGGGGAACGGGGCTGGCTCTGGTCGCATCCAAAGAGCACCAGCATCATCAGGAACGCAGTCAGCCGGGTATGCAAGTACATCGACACCATACAGGAGCGGCTTATGGTACGCGGGTTGATCGTCTGGCTGTTCACATTGGGTCTGTTCGGCGCGGCAACGGCCGCCGCGGACCAGAGCCCCAACTGCCTGACGCCGGTGTCGCATGATGGCCGAGCAGAATCTGCAGCCGTCACTTTCTCGGTCCTGGGTGTGGATGGCACCCCGGCCGGCGCCGACACCGTCTGGCAGCCGCTCGGCGGCACGATCAGCTTCAGCCTGAAGGGCAGCGGCCTTTCGGACAAGCCGCCGATCGTGTGCTTCGCGTACCATGGCGGCCCGTTCGCACCCAGCCCACGCGTCTGGCTGCAAAGCAACGACACGGCCACCAACACGCTGATCTACAACGCCACCGTGCCGCCAAAGCTGACCGGCCCCCCGCAGCACATATCCGCGTTCTTCACCGCGGCGCGGATCGGCATCGTCGCCCTGTCGGCAAAGATCCGGGTGATCGTGCCGGACGGCAAAGGCTCGGCCCTGACTGACGTCACGGAGCCGATCGGTATCACCTCCGCCGTCGTCTCTGCCCTCCTCGCCGCGATCGCGATGGGTCTTGCCTTCGCGTTCATGTGGGGAGTCGCCTGGACGCTGAACGTACCGGGAAAGCGGCTGCTGCGGATTATCTCGACCCGCTCCGGGGTAGCCAGCCTGTCGCAGTTGCAGGTGATCCTGTGGACCTTCGTCGTTGGTACCGGCGCCGTCTACGTGATGGCGATCTCGGGTGGTCTGATCGACATCTCCAATGGCACGCTCATTCTGCTCGGCATCTCCGGCGCCGCCACGGTCGGCTCGAAGCTGCAGAACGCGCAGAGCAGCAACAGCCAGAGCGCGTCGGGGGCGCCGTCGGTCCAGCAAAAGCCTGGCCAGGTCCTGGATCTGCAGACCATCGGCGCGGCCGACGAGACCGAGGTGTCGCTGGCTTGGTCGGAACCTGCCTCGGGCGGCCGGGTGCGCGCGTATCGAGTGCAATATCGCCTCGGATCGACGGCCAACCCACCGGCGCCGGGATTGTGGGTCACGGTGGGGGCGACGGTGACGGCGACGCGGTACCGCGTGATCAACCTGCAGCCGGACACGCGCTACGACTTCCAGGTCACGGCGATCAACGAGTATGGCGATGCCGAGAAGCCGTCGGACGCGACCACGAAAACCACGGTGAAGCGAACGAACGATCCCAACGCGCCGGCCCAGGTGGCCGGGGTGCGGCTGGGGCGGCCGCCCCAGCTCGGCCGGATCGACCTGATCTGGGCGCCCCCTGCCGGCGGCCCGACCAGCTACCAGGTGCAGCGCAGGCCGCATAACACCGATGATGCCTGGACGGATTCCGCCCCTGTAACGGAACCGAGGATCGCCGTCACCACCGGCATCGAAAGCGCCGCGCGCTACGACTTCCGGGTGACCGCGATCAACGCCGCGGGGAATGGCCCATGGTCCATTGTGTTAACGGTGCAGGCGCAGCGGCAGCCGGTCTGGGCTGACCTGGTGATCAAGCCCGGCGGCTCCAACGAGATCGACGTGACGCGGGTGCAGATGCTGTTCTTCACGGTCGTGACCGCAATCTTCGTGGCGATCAAGATCATGTACAGCTATACCATTCCGGACATTCCCCAGGGCTTTCTGGTGCTGATCGGCATCAGCAACGGCATTTACCTGACCGCGAAGTTCGTTCCGGACGACTAATGGCCTGTCGGACAGGCCGTGTCCCTCAAAGACGCATAAGCGGCGTCGCGGCAAGTCAACCGCCAGCCCCGCGAGGGACAAAGGAAATCTTTCTTCCCCTGCCGTGCCGTTCGCTTGAGGGCGTCACCGGCAGCCAGCGCGAATATATCGAGTAGATGTTCGCCACATGCGCGACAGACAAAACGAAAGTCGATGCCATCCTCGATCCGGCCGCTGCGCCTCAGCTGGCTAGCTGATCGCCGATCGGCAGCCGCCGGATGCGCTTGCCGGTGGCGGCAAAGATCGCGTTGCACAATGCCGGAGCGAAAGGCGGCACGCCCGGCTCACCGACCCCGCTCGACGGCACGTCGATCCCCGCCGGAACGATGTGGACATGCGTGATCGCCGGCAACTCGTCGATGCGGGCGACCTGATAGCCATCGAAGTTGTTCTGCTGCGCCCGCCCATTCTTGAAGCTGATCTCGCCATACTTGGCGAGGCTCAGCGCCATCACCGCCGCACCCTCGATTTGCGAGCGGATGCGCTCCGGGTTGGCGGCAAAGCCGCAATCGATGGCGGTGTCGACACGCGGCACCGTCAGCTTGCCCTTGTCGTCGACCGCAACCTCGACCACGGTGGCGACGTAGCTCAGGAAGCTGCGATGGACGGCGATGCCGAGGCCGTGCCGCGCCGGCAGCTTGCGGCCCCAGTCCGCCTTCTGCGCCACGAGCTCGACGACGCGCCGCAACCGGCCCGTGTCGATCGGGTAGGTTTCGACCGGGTCGCCGTAATTCCAGAAATCGGCGACGGCCGGTGACTTGCGGGGGTCGACGATGCGCGGCGGCCCGATCAGCTCGATCAGCATGTCCTTTGGGTCGCGCTCGGTAGCCTTGGCGAGTTCGGCGACGAAGGACTGGACGGCGAAGGCGTGCGGAATGTTCGACACCGAGCGGAACCAGCCGATACGCGCATGGGCTTCGGCCTCACCGTTTTCGCAGCGCAGATTGGGGATATCGAACGGCACGTCGACCAAACCCATGCCGAGCTCGAAGGGCGCCTCGTGCTTCTGGTCGGGCTTAAAGATTGAGAGAATGGTCGGCGCGACGCTGCGATGCCGCCAGGCGATGACGCGTCCTTGCGGGTCGATCCCCGCCTCGATGCGCTCGAGTGAGACGGTGTGGAGGTAGTCGTGCTGAATGTCGTCCTCGCGCGTCCAGACGACCTTGACCGGCGCGCCGCCCATCTCGCGGGACAAGAGCGCGGCCTCGAGCACGAAGTCGCATTTCGACTTTCGCCCGAAACCACCGCCGAGCAGGGTGACGTTGACAGTCACGTCTTCGAGTTTGAGGCCGAGTTTCTTTGCCAGCTCCTCTTGCGTGTTGCCGGGGCTCTGCACCGGCGCCCAGGCCTCACATTTACCGTTGGCGACGCGCGCCGTGGCGGTCGGCGGCTCCATCGGCGCGTGGGCGAGGTGGGGAATGTAGTACTCGGCGGAGACGGTCTTCGCCGACGAGGCGAGCGCCTTGTCAACGTCGCCGTCGTTGCGCACGACCTTGCCCGGCTTGCGCGCGGTCTCCTCCAGCTGGGCCTTGTAAGCCGCCGAATCGTAGCTGCCATGCGGCCCGTCGTCCCAGCTGACCTTGAGCGCGTCGCGCCCCTTGATCGCCGCCCAGGTATTCGCCGCGACAACGGCGACCCCGCCCAATGGCTGGAATTGCGCTGGCGGCGGCGTACCTTCGAGGACGACGATCTTCTCAACTCCCGGTACCTTCATCGCCGCGGCGCCGTCATGGGAGGCAAGCCTGCCGCCCAGCACCGGTGGCCGCGCGATGGCGGCGTATTTCATCCCCGGCAATTTGGCGTCGATGCCGTAGACGGCGCGGCCCGTGGTGATGTCGAACAGATCGACGATCGCGACGTTGCCCTTGCCGAGATAGCGGAAGGCCGCTTCGTCCTTCAGCTTGATTTGATCGAGCGCCGGCGTTGGCAGAGCGCTCGCCGCGGCCGCAAGATCGCCGTAGCCGAGCTTGCGGCCCGAGGGCTTGTGGACGACCTCATGGTTCTGAGCCTGAACCTCGGCGACAGCGACGCCCCAGCGCTGGGCCGCCGCCATTTCGAGCATCAGCCGCGCCGCGGCGCCGCATTGGCGCATCGGCTGGATGAAATGGCGCAGGCTGCGCGAGCCGTCGGTGTTCTGATTGCCGTATTTCTTTTCGTCGCCCGGCGATTGCTTGACATGCACGCGCGACCAGTCCGCCTCGAGCTCCTCGGCGACTACCATGGGTAGGCTGGTGCGCGAGCCGGTACCCATTTCGGCGCGATGCGCGATGATCGTCACGAGGCCACTGGGGTCGATCGAGACGAAAACATGGGGGTCGCTGACGACGCCGCCGGCCATCTTGGCGGCGCCGGTGGCGTAAGCGAGCCCGGCGCGGGCCGGCACCAGCTCGGCGGCGACAATGAGGCCGCCGGTGGCGAGAATGCCGCGCAGGAAGCCGCGGCGACTGACGTTCTCGATCGCGACGTTGAGGGCGGTCATGTCACGCTCCTGTCGCGGCAGATTTGATAGCGGCGGTGATCCGCTGATAGCAGCCGCAGCGACAGATATTGCCGCTCATGACACTGGCGATCTCGGCCTCGGACGGGTTTTTGCTGGTCGCCAACAGGGCCGCCGCCTGCATGATCTGGCCGGCCTGGCAATAGCCGCATTGCGGCACGTTGAACGTGCGCCAAGCTTTCTGCACCGGGTGATTGCCAGCTGGATCGAGGCCTTCGATCGTCACCACGGCGCGGCCGTCGGTGTCGCTGATCGCGGTGATGCAAGCACGTGTAGCCTGGCCGTCGACGTGGACTGTGCAGGCGCCGCACAGCGCCATCCCGCAGCCGAACTTTGTCCCGGTCAGCCCAAGTTCATCACGCAGATACCAAAGGAGCGGCATCGATGGATCGCCGTCGAAGCTGTGCTCCTGGCCGTTGACACGCAGTTTGGCCATCGCTAACCCTCCTCCCAGGTATCCGCGCCCTTCGCCGGGACAAAAGGCGACGGATGCTTTTCTTAATTTTATTCCCGAAACTACGCCTGAGGCAATCAGCGTGCGGCGCTCCCCCCCAGCCGCGCAACCGGGTTGGGCGGGTTGGGCAAGCGCGGATGGACGCCACGTTTGGGCATTCGGGCCGAATCCGAGCCGCGCTGTTTTCAGCTACCGAATAGCCGGATTGCGAGCGCTATAGAGCCGGATCGGAGATCGCGGTCGGCGGCGGCGGCGCGAACCGCGGGGATCTCGGAACGGAATTGACAGGTATGCGGCCGCGACCTAGCTTGGGTTGTTGATTAATCCGCTTGTGGAGGAACCGCTATGAAGTGGAAAACACCAGTAATCATTGAGATCCCCGTGGGGATGGAGATCAACGCTTACGCCTGCGCCGAGGTCGAATAGCATCCCTGCCTGCTGACGCCGGCAGGCCCGGCGAGGCGCTTCGATGATCCGTGCGGTCGTCCTCGGCGCCGCCGCCGGCGGCGGCTTTCCGCAATGGAATTCCAACGCACCGGGCTGCCGCCGGGCGCGGGCGGGTGCGGTGCGAGCCAGCACTCAGGCATCGCTTGCGGTTTCGGCCAACGAGCACGACTGGTTTGTTCTGAACGCATCCCCTGATCTGCGTTTGCAGATCGAGGCCAACGAAGCGTTGCACCCTCGCGGAGGATTGCGCTCGTCACCGATTGCGGGCGTCGTGGTGACCGGCGGCGACGTAGACGCGATCGCCGGCCTGTTGCATCTACGTGAACGTCATCGCTTCACGGTTTACGCCCCGGCACAGGTGTTGGGGGTCATTGCGGCCAACCCGATTTTTGGCGTTCTGGCGCCCGATTGCGTTCGCCAAGTGGAACTGCCGCTTGACCGGCGGCTCGATCTTGCCGGGACGTCGCGCGGCTCGGGGCTTGCCGTCATTGCCTTCGCCGTCCCGGGAAAGGTGCCGCTCTACCTCGAAACGCCGGGGCAGGACCCGGGGCTGAGCGAGGCGGGAGATGCCGTAGGGCTTGAAATAATCGAGACGGCGATCGGGAACCGCTTTTTTTTCATCCCGGGTTGCGCGGCAGTGACCGAAGGGCTGCGCGGCCGCCTCGCCGGCGCCGCGCTGGTGTTTTTCGACGGCACCTTGTGGCGCGACGACGAGATGATCCGGCTCGGAGTAGGCGAAAAGACCGGCCGGCGCATGGGTCACATCAGTATGAGCGGCGCGGAGGGCGCTATCGCTTCGTTCCGTGATCTTGAAGTCGGGCGGCGGATTTTTATTCACATCAACAACTCGAACCCGGCGCTGCTCGACGATTTACCCGAACGTCGCGAGGCCGAGGCGGCGGGGTGGGAGATCGCCTATGACGGGATGGAGGTGAGGCTGTGAGCGACGCCCTGCTGACGCCGGACCAACTCGAAACACGGCTGCGCGAGATCGGCGCCGAGCGCTATCATAACCGGCACCAGTTTCATCACCTGATGCGCGACGGCAAACTCGACCGCGGCCAGATCCAGGCCTGGGCGCTCAACCGCTACTACTACCAGGCGCGGATCCCGGCAAAGGACGCTTATCTCGTCGCCCGGCTGCCGACACCGGCGCTGCGGCGCGAGTGGCGGCGGCGCATTCTCGACCACGACGGCGAGGACGAGAACAGCGGCGGGATTGCGCGATGGCTCAAGCTGACCGAAGGCCTCGGGCTCGACCGCGACTACGTGATTTCCACCGCGGGGCTGCTGGCCGGCACCCGGTTCGCCGTCGATGCTTACGTCAATTTCGTGCGCGACCGCTCGCTGTTGGAGGCGGTGGCCTCCTGCCTGACCGAGATGTTCTCGACGCAGATCATTGCCGAGCGCGTCTCCGGCATGCTGCAGAATTACGACTTCATCAGCCGCGACACGCTCGCCTATTTCACCCCGCGTCTGACCCAGGCGCCGACCGACGTCGCATTCGCCCTTGCTTACGTTAAGCAGCACGCCGACACGCCGGAGAAGCAGGCGCAGGTGCTCGAGACCTTGCGCTTCAAATGCGATGTGCTGTGGGCGCAGCTCGACGCGCTCTATTTTGCTTATGTCGAGCCGAGACTGATCCCGCCCGGCGCCTTCGTCCCGGAACAGACCAGGTCATGAGCGACGGAAAGGTCGCGGGGGGCACCGTCCTACGCTTTGCCGCCCATGCGAAATTCCGCTTCGACGAGGTGCGGCAGGCGTGGATCATGCTAATGCCCGAGCGGCTGCTGTTGCCCGACGAACAGGCGGTCGCGGTGCTCCAGCTGGTCGACGGCGAGCGCGACGCCGACGTGATCATCGACGCGCTGAGTGCGCTGTATCAGGCCCCGCGCGATGTCGTCGCCGGCGACGTATTGGCAATGCTGCAAGACCTCCTCGACAAGAAGGTGCTGCGCGTATGACGCCTCCGGGGCGCCCCCCGGTCGAGCCGCCGTTGGCGTTGCTCGCCGAGTTGACCCACCGCTGCCCGCTGCGTTGCCCCTATTGCTCGAACCCGCTGGCGCTCGAGCGCGCGGTGGCCGAGCTCGACACCGAAACCTGGCAGCGGGTGCTCGACGAGGCGGCGGCAATGGGCGTACTCCAAGTGCATTTCTCCGGCGGCGAGCCGCTTGCCCGGCGCGATGTCGTCGCCGTCGTCGGCCATGCCGCAAAGGCCGGGCTCTACGGCAATCTGATCACCTCCGGGATCGGGCTCGACGCTGCCCGAATGGCGGCGCTGGTCGAGGCCGGGCTCGAGCACGTCCAGCTCAGCCTGCAGGATGCCGACCCGGCCCAGGGCGACCGCATTGCCGGCTTCGCGGGCGCGCAGGCGCAAAAGCGTCAGGCCGCTCGTTTGGTCATCGAGGCTGGCTTGCCGCTGACCGTCAACGCGGTGGTGCACCGGCAAAATCTCGATCGGCTCGGCGATATGATCAAGCTCGCGCTGGCGCTTGGCGCCGACCGGCTCGAAGTCGCCCATGTCCAATATTACGGATGGGGCTTGCGCAATCGTGCCGCGCTATTGCCGAGCCGGGAGCAGCTCGATCGGGCGACCGCCGATGTCGAGGCCGCCCGCGCCCGGCTCAAGGGGGTGCTGACAATCGACTATGTCGTCCCCGACTATTACGCGCGTCGCCCCAAGGCGTGCATGGGCGGCTGGGGTCGGCGTTTTTTGAATGTGACCCCGGCCGGCAAGGTGTTGCCGTGTCATGCGGCCGAAACCCTGCCGGGACTGCGTTTCCCGAATGTCGCCGAGGCGAGCCTCGCCGCGATCTGGCGGCAAGACCCGGCTTTCGAACGGTTTCGCGGCACGGCATGGATGCCCGAGCCCTGCCGGAGCTGCGAGCGCCGCGAGATCGACTGGGGCGGCTGCCGCTGCCAGGCCTTTGCCCTGACCGGCGACGCCACCCGCACCGATCCCGCCTGCGCCTTATCTCCCGATCATGGGCTGCTGGCGGAAGCCCGCGGCGAGGCCGCCGACGCAGGTCCCGACTTCGTTTATCGGCAATATTCGGGCGCCGCGCGGCGGGCGCCCGAAATCATCGCCTGACCGGGGATAATCCAGGACGAATGCAGCGCTGCTCATTACGTTGCCGGCGAGCTGCCCGATGAGCCCGTTCATCGCCGTCATCCTGATCTGCCTCAAAACCGTGGCTCCCGCGGCGTGCGATGAAACGACCGCGGCGGACGTGTTGTCGACCGGGGTCGAAAACGAGCTGTCCTGTGTTATGGGCTGGCAGGATGTCATTGCCCGCTCGGCGCTTGCGCACGAAATCGGTAAGACGGCCTACGTCAAAACGCTGTGTCGGCGCGCCAGCGCCGAGACGGGAAGCCCAGCGACATCGCGTTAGCGTTGTCCCACTGGAGCATAGTCCCTTGGCCGGCCCCGGAGTTGGCGCCGCGCCCATTGACTTAACCCAGGAGGCGTGCCTGCCGAGGTTTGTTGCGTTGTTGCTGCGCGCGGTGATCCTGGCGGCCGCGATCAGCGTGTCGGGATACGCTCGCGGCGAAACCCCGCCTCTTGCCGTAACCGAAATTGCGCCCGGAATCTTCGTCCATAACGGAGTTCAGCAGGACGCGTCACCGGCAAATGACGACGAAATCGCCAATATCGGGTTCGTCATTGGTAATAACGCGGTCGCGGTGATCGACCCCGGCGGCAGCGATCATGAAGGGGTCATGCTCCGGGCCGCAATTCGCGCCCGGACTGGGCTGCCGATCCGCTATGTGATAATGACCCATGTCCATCCCGACCATATCTTCGGCGCCGCCGCATTCCGTGACGACCATCCCGAGTTCATCGGCCATGCCAAGCTGCCTGGCGCTCTTGCCCAGCGCGGCGCGTACTATCTGCGCCGACTGCATGAAACCCTCGGCAGCGAAGCAAACGGCAGCGAGGTCGTGCCGCCGACCGTCCTGGTCTCGAGCCGGCTCGAGCTCGACCTCGGCGGACGCCGCCTTGTCGTGTGGGCGCATGGACCCGCTCATACCGACACCGATCTGACGATCTTCGACGAGAAGACGAGTACCTTCTGGCTCGCCGACCTGCTGTTTGTCGACCGCATTCCGGTCATCGACGGGAGCCTCGTCGGCTGGCTCGCCGAGCTTCGGAAAGTAACCGCGATCCCGGCCGCCAGGGCCGTCCCTGGCCACGGCCCGATCTCGGCGCCGTGGCCGCAAGCCGCGGCGCCCGAGCAGCGTTATCTCGAAACCGTGTTGCGGGATACCCGCGCGGCGATCAAGGCGGGCATCGACATTGCCGACGCCTATCGCCATGTCGCACAGTCGGAACGCGCACATTGGCTGCTGTTTGACGACTATCATGCGCGCAACGTGACGGCGAGCTACAAGGAACTCGAATGGGAGTGACCCCAACCATGTTCGGTCGTGCTGTTTCGTCGTTCGTCTTGTTTCTGGTGGCTCTCGGCGGCGCGGCACTCGCCGCCCCTACCGAAGCGGAACGCGCCGCGCGATGGTCGGATCTGCGCCATGCGATCTTTGGCGAGCGGGTAGTCGAGGACGCGGGCGGCCTGGTCGCGATCGAAGCGCCCGGCCGCGCCGAGGATGCGGCGATCGTCCCGGTGGCGATCAGGGTATCCGAGAAACTGGCGCCACAGGTCCGCGGACTTTATCTCGTCATCGACTACAACCCGTCACCGCTCGCCGCACATTTTCTGCTCGGGCCGCTGGCGGATGCGAGGCGCATCGAAACCCGGGTGCGGATCGACGACTACACCTACCTGCATGCTGTCGCCGAAACCGCGGACGGTCGCCTCTACGCGACGGCGCGTTTCGTCAAGGCGGCAGGAGGTTGCTCGGCGCCGGCCGGCAAGGACCAGGCCCTTGCTCTGAAGCGGCTCGGCAAGATGAAGCTGGTTCTTGCCGAGCGTCAAAAGCCCGATATGCCGCTGCAGACAAAGCTTCTGATCAGTCATCCGAATAATTCCGGGCTGCAGGTCGACCAGCTGACCCATTACTACGTCCCGGCCGACTTCATGCAGACGCTCAAGGTCACCTATGACGGCGAATTGGTGTTCAAGCTCGAGTCGGACATCGCGATCAGCGAGGATCCAACATTCAATTTCGCCTTCCGTCCCGCGAATCCGGGAAGCGCCGGCGTGCTGACCGCCGAAATCCTCGACAGCAGCCAGCGCCATTTTACCCAGAGCTGGCCGGTTCCGGCGGCGCCCCAGATGTGAGCTTGCCGACCACAGATCATCGGCACTGCAGGTTCGCCTCGGCCTGGGCGCGCCGCAGCTCTTCGATGACGGCTTTGATCTGCGGCGGATCGCGGAACAGACCGACGCGGCCCCCGACCCCGCCGCCGAGCTGGAGGCTGAGCGCCGTCTCAGCCTGTTCGTAGTGGGAATAGGGCATCAGCCCGGCGATCGTGTCGATCGCGCAGGAGCACTTCAGCAGCGCTTCGCGCGTGTTGCCGTTCGCCGCCATGCACCCGAGCACGTAATCTGCCCGGGTTGCGGTCGGATAATCATTGCGCGGGGCGTCGGACGTTTCGGCGGCGGCGCGCACGAACGATATCCTCAAGCGCGGTCGGGTCGCCAAAATGGAGAGGTAGTGGGTTTCGCTCAGCGCGATTTGGACCGCGTCGTCGCCGCCATGGCTTGGCGGCGTCGAGCCAAGAAGCGTCAAGACGACCGCGACCGTGGCGGCTCCGATCGCCGACAAGCAAAGACCTGTCATATCCTCCCTCCGTCCACCGCGGATTCTCGTACACGGTTGGTTAAGCACGCTAGGGGCAGTATGGCGGCACAATTTTTTTGCGGCGGGCTATGCCGCGAAAGGACCAAAGATGACCGCTCTCGTGCTCGTCTTCTGCCTCCAGTCCTCACCCAACTCATGCGTCGAGCAGCGGCCGCTCGAGGACATGGCCCCGCTCGCGTGTATCGTCCGTGCCCAGGCATACGCGGCGAACTGGCTGTCCGACCACCCGAAATGGAGGCTCTCGCGGTGGCGGTGCGAGCATAATATCCCGCGCCAACGACCGGTATAGTTCTCGCCCGCGCCGGACGCGGCGCGCCGAGGTGCTTCCGCACGCACATGCTTGTGGCGCAATCGGAAGTGACATAGCATCTACTAACCAACACTCGGCCCGGTTCAATCGCCGGGCCTATGCTGTCCGCGCCTCTCCCGGCTCTTGAGGTGCGGGCTGTCGCTATCAAGAGGTAGGGAGGGATGCAGGCGATGAAATTATCTCGTTTGTGGCTACCGGCAGTTGCGTTCGCTCTGGGTTCGGGCGCCGCGAGCGCTAACGACCAGCTGATCCAGCTGTCGAAGGATGCAAACCAATGGGTCATGCCGGCAGGCGATTATGCAAACACCCGCTACAGCGCGCTCGATCAAATAAACAAGGATAACGTCAAGAACCTGCGTCCGGTCTGGACGTTTTCGACCGGCGTGCTGCGCGGCCACGAAGGCGGCCCGCTGGTTATCGGCGACGTCATGTATTTGAGTACGCCGTACCCCAACAATGCCTTTGCGCTCGATCTCAATAATAATGGACGAATACTGTGGAAGTACGAGCCCAAGCAGGATCCAACCGTGATTCCGGTGATGTGCTGCGATACGGTCAACCGCGGTGTGGCCTATAGCGACGGCAAGATTTTCCTGCATCAGGCCGACACGACGCTGGTGGCGCTCGATGCCAAGACCGGCAACGTCGTTTGGAGCGTCAAGGACGGTGATCCGAAAAAGGGCGAAACCGGAACCAGCGCCCCGCTGGTCGTCAAAGACAAGGTGCTCGTCGGCATAAGCGGCGGCGAGTTCGGCGTCCAGGCGCGGATGACCGCCTACAACACCAAGGACGGCTCGCTGGCGTGGAAGGCCTATTCGGAGGGCCCCGACGACCAAATCCTGTTCGACGCCAACACCACCGCGCTCGGCAAGCCTGTCGGCAAGGATTCATCGTTGAAGACCTGGCAGGGCGATCAGTGGAAGATCGGCGGCGGCGGCACCTGGGGCTGGCTCTCCTATGACCCGGAACTGAACCTCGTTTATTACGGTTCGGGCAATCCCAGCACCTGGAACCCGGTGCAGCGGCCCGGCGACAACAAATGGTCGATGACCATTTTTGCCCGCAACCCCGACACCGGGGTCGCCAAATGGGTCTACCAGATGACGCCGCACGACCAGTGGGATTATGACGGCGTCAACGAGATGATCTTGGCCGACATAAACGTGAAGGGTCAGCCGACCAAGGCGCTCGTGCACTTCGACCGCAACGGTTTCGGCTATACCCTCAATCGTGAGACCGGGGCGTTGCTGGTCGCCGAGAAGTACGACCCCAAGGTCAACTGGGCAACCAATGTGGACATGCAGACCGGCCGGCCGCAGGTCGTCGCCCAGTTCGCCCCGGGCTCCAAGGGTGAGGACGTAAACTACAAAAACATCTGCCCGGCAGCCCTGGGCTCAAAAGACCAGCAGCCGGCCGCGTTCTCGCCGAAGACTGGGTTGTTCTATGTCCCGACCAACCACGTCTGCATGGACTACGAGCCGTTCAAGGTGTCCTACACCGCCGGGCAGCCGTATGTCGGCGCGACGTTGTCGATGTACCCGCCACAGGGCGACAACAACCTCGGCAACTTCATCGCCTGGGATGCGAGCACCGGCAAGATTGTCTGGTCGGATCCGGAACCGTTCTCGGTATGGTCGGGAGTGCTCGCGACGGCGGGGGACGTCCTCTTCTATGGCACGCTCGAGGGATACCTGAAAGCGGTCGACATGCAGACCGGCAAGGAGCTCTACCGCTTCAAAACTCCGTCCGGGATCATCGGCAACGTCAACACGTTCACCCACGGCGGCAAGCAGTACATCGCCGTGCTGTCGGGTGTCGGCGGCTGGGCCGGCATCGGCATGGCGGCGGGGCTGACCAAGGACACCGACGGGCTCGGGGCGGTCGGCGCCTACAAAGCCCTGGCCGACTACACCCAGCTCGGCGGGGTGCTGACGGTCTTCGCTCTTCCCGACTGATCGTCGAGTTCCGCTGACGATTAGGCCGGCGCCCATACGGATGGCGCCGGCCTTTCTTCTACGGCACAGCTCGTCCTGATGAATCTCAGAAACGCCATCGCCGGGTCGCTGTTCGTTGCCATCGCCGCCATTTTCGGAACCAGTCTTGCGATCGCTGCCGAAAGCGGCCAACCGGCGCAAAAACCCTATACGATCGAAAACGGGAAGGTCGACAAAAAGACCTACAACGGATGGCGCCGCTACACCGAATCGTGCATGCGCTGTCACGGCCCCGACGGCGCCGGCAGTTCTTACGCTCCCGACCTTGTAGATTCGGCCCGGCACATGACGCAAGACCAGTTCAACGAAATCGTCGTCAACGGCCGGATCAACGTCAACGCCGCCAGCGAAAACGTAATGCCGCCTTTCGGCACGGTAGAGGACGTCATGAGCTATCTCGACGACATCTGGGACTATCTGAAGGCTCGGGCCGATGGCGCCCTCGGTCGCGGACGCCCGCCGCGGATCGGTGATTGAATGCCTGGGCGAGCGCGCTGGCTCGCGGCGCTGCTCGGGGTTGGCCTCGCCTGCGGCGGCCGGCCGGCGGCGGCTCAGACCGCCGACATCGTCGACCGGAGCGCGCTCAAGGTCTGTGCTGATCCGAACAATCTGCCGTTCTCCAACGACAAGAAGGAAGGGTTCGAGAACAAGATTGCCGAGGTCATGGGCGCCGCGCTCGGGCTAAAGGTCGAATATACCTGGTTCCCGCAGGTTATCGGGTTTGTGCGAAACACATTGCAGGCGCATCGTTGCGATCTGGTGATGGGGACGGTTGCCGGCGACGACATCATGCAGACGACAAACCCATATTACTACACGACTTACGTGATGCTGTACCGCTCCGACCAGAGGTTCGCCTTCGAGGGGTTGGAGGATCCGCGGCTGGCGAGCTTGCGCCTTGGCGTGGTCAGCGCAACGCCGCCTTCCGATCTTCTCGTGCGCCACGATCTGATGTCGCATGCCAAACCCTACCAGCTTACCGTCGACACACGCGCCGAATCTCCAACTCACCAGATGGTCCAAGATGTCGTCGACGGGACCATCGATGTCGGCCTTCTGTGGGGACCGATCGCCGGCTACTACCGCAAGCATGACGAACTGCCGCTGATCCTCGTGCCACTCAAGGACGAGCCGGGTGCGGCGCGCATGAAATACCACATCGCGATGGGCGTCCGCGGGAACGAGCCTGAATGGCGCCGCCGCGTCAACGCGGTGATCCTCAAACAGCAACCGGAGATAACCGCCATCCTGCGTGATTACGGCGTTCCGCTGCTCAACGAGCAGGGCGAGCTGATCAACCCGTGAGGGCGAGGGCAACGAGACGGGCGATCGCCGGCCTTGTACTCGGCGTGTTGTCAGTTGCCAATCCTGGCGTTCGCGCCGAGCCGCCGCCGGAGCCCCAGGGATATCGGACGGGCAACTATAGGGCGCCGACGCCCGCGACCATCGCCGACGGGACCGCGCTCGATACGTCGGCGGCGCGGCGGCTGTGGAAGGATGGCGGCGCAGTGTGGATCGATGTTCTCGCCGCGCCGCATCGGCCGGCAAATTTGCCGGTGTCGGCCGTGTGGCTGCCGGTGCCGCGGCGCGATATTCCCGGCAGCTTTTGGCTGCCTGATGTCGGCCGCGGCGAACTCGATGCCAAGCTTGAAGCCTATTTCCGCACGAACCTCGATCGGGCCGCTCAGGGCCGGCGTAACGCGGCGGTGGTCTTTTATTGCCTCGCCAATTGCTGGATGAGTTGGAACGCTGCCAAGCGGGCGGCGAGCTGGGGCTATACGCGCGTCTATTGGTATCGCGACGGCACCGACGGGTGGGAGGCCGCCAAGCTGCCGCTGGCGGCGGCGGCGCCGGTCCCGGGATTTCAATGAGCAAAGCTCTCGCCTTGGTGTGGCTGATGCTGATGACCGCCATGCCGCCGGCCGTGGGCGCCGAGTTCACCGCCGAGCGGGTTCACGAGATTCTGGCGGCGGCCTCGCCCGAGCGGCCGGCCGACCTTTCGGGGAAATCGCTAGAGAATCTCGATTTGAGCAATTTCGATTTCAGTCGGGCAAACCTGTCTCGGACGAACCTGTTCGGCGCGAAATTGGTCGGCGCCGATTTTTCCCGCGCCAATCTGTCCGGTGCGAAGCTTGATCTCGCCTGGATTATGCGAGCGAATTTTACCGATGCCAATCTGTCGAATGCGAGCCTTCTCGGCTTGGTCGTCGCGTCCGGTCTGGACTATTCCCCTGGCGAGGCCCCGACATTCAGGGGCGCCAATTTCTCAGGGGCGCACATTCTCGCCCGCCTCGCCCGGTTCGACCTGCGCGGCGCCAATTTTACCGGCGCGAGGATGGGCGCGGACATGACGAACCAGTCCATGGGGCTGATGCGAAGCGATCTTTCCGGCGCCGATCTGACGGGCGCCAATTTTGCCAAGGCCGATCTCAGCCGGGCGCTGCTGCGCTTTGCCAAACTGAGCGGGGCGAACTTGGCCGGAGCCAACTTGGCCGGCGCCGATCTTTCGGGCGCGGATTTGACCGGGGCCGATCTGACCGGCGCCAACGCGACCGAGGCTGATTTCGGCGACGCAGTCCTGACAAACGCCCGCGGGCTCGGCACAATCAAGGGCTGGCGCCCCCCGCAGCGGCGATAGCTTCCCTTATTGCGAGGCGGCGCTCTGCAATGCTCTTGCCCAGGCGCCGAGCCGAGCATCGAGCGCCACCGGCGTCTCGCAGGCATAGCGTATCGTGCGTAGAATCTCTTCGAAATTTCGCGCGGTGAAGTCGTGGCGCTGCTGCAAGTCGATGCGTCTCGCGGCAGCCTCTCCAGTGGCGTCAGACGGGATGGCGTTGAGCTCGCTCGCAAGCCGCGCAACGAGGTCGGCGAGTTCTCGCTGCCGTCGACCGATCTCTTTCAGCTCTTCGATTAGACCGGCGCGCTCGCGATTGCTCTCGTCGAGAAGCCCGAGAAAAGCTAACCCGAGGCGGTGCTGGCGATCCCCCGACAAGGTCCGGGCGAAAGCAGCGATCTCGGTCAGGCCTTCTCCCGTCGATACCTGGCGCGGCGCGAGACGCCGAACCAGATCGGCGACAGCGGGATCGGCACGCCAGTCGCCGAAATCGTTGAGCGACCGCCCGTTCCAGTACGCCGCTGCTGCGAGCTTCGGGACCAAACGCTGTTGGCAAGGCCAATCGGGATCCTCGGTTCGCGGCAACGGCGAGCATACGCCAACGGCGGCGACGAACGCCGCCGCGCACAATGTCGTCATCGCCAGGAAGTATCCGCGGAACACGCCTTACTCGGCGGCGCGGCGGGCCATCAGCCCCTTGGCCGGGTCATAGCCGTAGACCGCCAGCGCGAGAAAGACGATCGTCGAGACGATCAGCACGACCGCCGACACCGGTTCGAGCTGACCGTAGAGCGCAAACCGGATCAGCTCGACGGCGTGGGTGAACGGGTTGACCTGGCAAATCCGGTAAAGCCAGAGGCTCGCTTCCTTGACATGCCACAGCGGATAAAGCGCCGAGGATGCAAAAAACATCGGAAAGATCACGAAATTCATCACGCTGGCAAAATTCTCAAGCTGCCGGATCGCCGAGGACAGCAGCAGGCCGAGCGCCCCCAGCATCAGCCCGGCGAGGATCAGCGCCGGCAGCACGGCGATATAGCCGTACCATGGCGGCTCGATCTCCCAGATCAACGCGATCGCCAGAAAGGCATAGGCCTGCAATACCGAGACGATCACTCCTGCGAACAGCTTGGCCGTCAGCAAGAACCAGCGCGGCAACGGGCTGACCATCAGCACCCGCATGCTGCCCATTTCGCGGTCGTAGACCATCGACAGCGAGCTCAACATGCCGTTGAACATCAGAATCATCGCGATCAGGCCGGGAGCGATGTAGATCGAATACGGGATATAGGTGTCGTAGGGCGGGATGATCGAGACGCCGAGCACAAACTGAAAGCCGGTGGCGAAGATCGCGAGCCAGACGAGGGGCCGCACCAGCGCCGAAAAGAAACGGCCGCGCTGGTTCAGAAACCGCAGCCATTCGCGAATCGAGACGCCGATCAGGCAGCGCAGATAATGGATCGGCCTCATGCCGCCGCGCGCTCCTGCACCAGGGTTTCGAACGCGGCGCGCAGCGAGGAGGCCCGGGTTTCGCCGAGAAGCTGCGCGGCGCCGCCGTCGGCCCGCACCTCGCCCTTGTGAAGAACGATCACCCGCGCGCCTTCACCGGCTTCGTCGATCAGATGGGTAGCCCAAAGCGCCGCCAGCCCTTCTTCACGACAGAGTTCGCGGACATGATCCAGCAGAAACTGCCGGCTCGAAATATCGAGCCCGACGGTCGGCTCGTCGAGCAGCAAGAGCCGGGGGCGATGCAGCAGGGCGCGTGCGATCTCGACGCGCCGCCGCTGGCCGCCGCTCAGCAAGCGGACTTTGTCCCGGCGCCGCTCTTCGAGCCCGACCCGTTCCACTTCGGCCGCAATCCGCTCGGCCGCTTCGCGACGCGAGAGCCCATGAAGGGCGCAGTGGTAGAAGAGGTTCTGCTCGACCGTCAGATCGAGGTCGAGGGTCGGTTGTTGGAATACGACCCCCATCAGCCGCAGGCACTCCAACGCCTGCTCGCGGATATCCATGCCGAAGACACGGATCATCCCCTCACCCTGGGCATAAAGCCGCGTCGCAAGCGAAAACAGCGTCGTCTTCCCGGCGCCATTCAGCCCCAGCAACACGGTGAACTCGCCGGGTTCAATCGCGAAGGAAACCCCGTCCAGCGCTCGCCGCCGCCCAAAGCGGTGTCCGAGCCCCTCGACGGCGAATGCGGGAACGGTCACGAAAGCCTCATGGGCGGGAGACGACACCCCAGGGCGACTGGCCGACGGGGACCGATTTAATCACTTTTTGCGCCGCCACGTCGATCACCGAGATATCGTTGCTGACCCCGTTGGTCGTGTAAAGCCGGCTCTGGTCCGGGCTGAACGCGAGGCTCCAGACCCGCTGACCCACCAGCAGGTAGCGCAGCACGTCATAGGACTGCGCATCGACCACCGCGACCCGGTTGGCTGGGCCAAGGGCGACGAAGGCAAGTTTGCGGTCCTTGGTAATGGCGATCCCGACCGGCTGAATCGCCTCGGTCGGCACCCCGGGAACGGCGAAGTTGATCTTTTTTACGATCTGGCGCTTGGCGGCGTCGATGACGCTGACCGTGCCGCCGATTTCGGCGGACACCCATACTTGCGCGCCGTCAGCGGTCCATACGGCGCGGCGCGGACGGCTGTCGACCAGGATGTTGGCGACGACCTTGCGCTCCGCCGTGTCGATCACGTGCGCCATGTTGGTGGTTTCGGAAGTGTTGACGAGGTATTTCCCGTCCGGGCTGACGCCCATACCTTCCGGCTCGACGCCGACCGGGATCTCGGTAACGACGGCGCCCTGCTCGATGTCGACGATGGTGACGAGGTTGTCGTCTTCGTTGGCGACGTAGAGGAGCTTGCCGGCGGGATCGAGCGCGAAGAATTCGGGATCGGTTCCGCTCGGCAAAGTGCGGACTACTTTATTCGAGGCGAGATCGAGCACCTCGATGTGGTCGCTGTCGCTCGCACAAATATAGAGCGACTTTGCATCCTTCGACAGCAGGATGCCGCGCGGGCGCTGGCCGACGGGGATCGTTTTGACCGGTTCGAGGGAGCCGCCGTCGACGACGGTGATCGTGTTGTCCTTTTCGTTCGACACATAGATCGTCTCCGCCGCCGCGATCCGGGCGGCGCCGAGGAGCGCCACGGCCAAAGCCGCCGCAATTCGGCCGATCATTCCATTCGGCATTTCGTCTCAGGCTTATCGATCCCGAGGGTGTCGAGCTCGGAGAACTGGTGCAGAAAACCCGGCTGCGGTGACACCGAGACGAGTGAGCGGTCATCGGCGAGCAGGACCGGCTGGCGCAGCTGGCCGTCCCACGAGCGGAAACCGAGCCGCGCGCCCTTGTAGGCGGCCAGCTCGAAACGGTCGCTGCGCATAAAGGCGGAAATCACGGCGGGGTCGGTGGATTGCGTCCGGGTTGCCGCCTCTCCGACGGCGCGCACCGCCATCCAAGCCGCGTAGTCGCGGTCGGTCATCCAGCGCTTGGCCTGGCGGAGAAAGCGATCCTGCAGCTGGGTTGCGCCCCATTGCTCGTGCGGCCGGGCCCACGCGCTCGGCACCAGGCCTTGTGTTCCGGCGACCGGGCGCGGGTCGAAAGTTCGGTAGGAGAGATCGTCGCCGAATTCGTCGTCTTCATCGGCAACCACCAGCACGTCGTAGCTGATCCCCTGGGTGAAGCGCGCGACTTCGGCCTGGATCGCGAAGTGGCCGGTATCGGTCCGCCGCGCGCCCGGGACAAAGGTCCAGGGTTTCTCTTCGACGATGTGCGCCTGAAACTTCAACGCGGCGTGCCGGATATCGGCCGCAAATTCGCGGTCGCCGTCACTGTGGCCGACGACGAGCAGCAGATTGGGCCAACGCTTGACGACAAGATATTGAACAAGCGCGTCGGCCAGCATCGCCCGGCTCGGCAATAGATGGAGGATGTTGGCGCGACAATCCGCGCCCCGCAACCGGTCATCGGGCGCACCGCTATCCAAAAGCGTCACGTGGGCGGCGTCCGGCAGGGCCGCGATTGTCAGCAGCTGCTGCGCATCGAGATCGGTCACAACGAGTCGCACACCTCTTGCCACGAGAGCGCGGAAAGCGCCGGCAAGGTCGCCGTTTTCGGGCGCAATGCTCTCGACCAGCTCGAAGGACTGGCCGGTGAACTGGCCGGTGGTGTTGTTATCGCTGATACCAAGACGAGCCCCCTGGATCCCCTCGTCCTCTGGCGGCTGGTCGAGATAGGTCAGCGGCAATGTCCGTTTCATCGATTGCGACAGCCACCCGATCCTCACGGTCTGTCCGCCGGCGCGGACCCCAGCCACCGGCGCGGCCAGCACCACAATCACGACAGCCAGCAGAACTGCACAGCGACCGCGGCTGCCGATCATCGCGAAGTCCGACGGCTCACTTCAGCGTCTCGAGATAGGCGATCAAATCGGCACGCTCCGTTTTGTCCTTGATCCCGGGGAAAATCATCTTTGTCCCGGCGACCATCGCGTGCGGGTCGGTCAAATAGACATCGAGAGTTTGGGGGTTCCAAGTGTGTTTGAAATTCTTCATCGCATCGGAATAATTATAGTTGTCGAGACTCGCCGATTTGCGGCCGACGATCCCGAACAGGCTGGGCCCGACCTTGTTTTTGCCGGGCTCGTTGGTGTGGCAGAGGGCACATTTCTTGAACGTCGTCTTGCCCGCCTCGATGTCGGCGGCCGCGGCGGAACCGGCCGCGGCTAACGATAGCAAAATAGCGAAGACATCAGATCTGACCAAAAATCGCATTCTTCCCCCCGCCGCATTGACCTTCTGGGGGAGTGCTCGGCGCAAGCCGGGACCCGCCAGACCAAGAGTCTCGTCGTTTGTGTCACGTAATCCGACGATCGCCGCTCAAAACCCATGTGCCGCAACGCCTATCAACCAGAATAGGTGGGAGGACGCAAATGACGGCTTGCCGCGGCAACCATGGCGGCGGGCTTCAGGACGCCGGGGGATCAGCAGGCGCAGCGGGAAGCCGCAGGGATGCGATGAGTCCCGGGTGACTATCGCGCAGACTGAGGGCGCCCTGGTGCACGCGTGCGATCGCATCGACGATGCTCAGGCCCGATCCGATCCCCGCCTCGCAGCGGTTTCCGCGGCCTCAGCCGAGAGTCCGCGAGCAGATAGACGGCGCTCGCACCCGCGATCCCGACGGCGTGCACTCGGATGGCCTCGATGGCGACGCGTATGCCGAGATCGCGCAGCTGCTCGCCGATCTCGGCGGAATCAGCCTTGATCCCAGCATCGTTCCACCGATCGAAATTACCGGCGGCGCGCCACCATAGCATTGCGACGAGGATCAGCGACGATACGGCGAAAAACGCGGTGAGCCCAGCCCTAGATACACCGACGTTGGGGGCGACAGCCTAACCCTCCACTCCAAGCCGATAGCCGATGCCACGCACCGTATGGAGCAAGGGCGCCTGAATCCGTTATCGATCTTTTGCCGCAGCCGGCTGATGTGGACGTCGATGACGTTGGTCTGCGGGTCGAAATGATGCTCCCAGACATTTTCGAGCAACATTGTCCCGATCACTGCTTGCTCTGTGTGACGCATCTGCTGGTTCGCTCGTCCCCGGTGTCAATTCGCTAAAGAAGCGACCCGCGGATCGAACTGCCGCCGGCGCCCCTTGGCCCCGCGCGGCGGATTGTTTGTAGGAAAATGGCCGGACACGACGCCCGGCGGATCACGGTTCGCGGCGGCGATGCACTGACTAGACCGCCGGTATCTTTCGCGACGAAGACGGCTGCGTCGTCAGTTCGGCGTCGATCTGCTCGATCGAGCGGCGGCTTGTTTCGAAGCCGATGAACCAGAAGGCGAAGGCGCCCAACACGTACCAGAAGGCGAAGTAGTTAAAGCCTGGGACAAGTGCGTCGAGCGTCGCCTGGGGTTTGACGAAGTTGGACGAGCCGGCGATCACCGCCAGCCCCGCCGGGCCGATGAACTTGCCGAGATTGCCGATCCCGTAGACAAAGCCCATCCCGCTGCCGCGTAGCCGAGCCGGCCACAATTCGCCCATATAAGGGCCGACGATCGAGTAGTTGCCGCTGCCGAAGAAGCTCTGCAGCAGCAGCATGACGTAAAATATCGACACGCCGCCGATAAAGACGCTGTGCATGTAGCCGGCGAGTGACATGCACACTGC
Source organism: uncultured Alphaproteobacteria bacterium (assembly GCA_963785565.1). Taxonomy (GTDB): domain Bacteria; phylum Pseudomonadota; class Alphaproteobacteria; order ATCC43930; family CGMCC-115725; genus AP-15. Next base: position 114,071 of record CAWAVV010000013.1, read on the forward strand.
CGCGGTCAGGCAGCTGAACACCCCGGCTGGGCGCCGCCCCCACGCGTCCGAGATCCACGAGCACAGGAACCGTCCGGCGATCGCCATCAAGGCGATCCAGATGCCCAGCCCGGACGCTTCGGCCGGGGTGATCTTCAGCACCATCACCAGCAGGGTCACCGTCCACAGCCCCAGCCCCACGCCGCCCGTCTGGCTGAGGCCAGTGAGGGCGCCGGCGACGATGCTGCGCGGATACTTGAACAGCTCGAGCCAACGCGTGTGCTCGACCACGGGCGCCACCGTCGGCAGGGCGATGGCTTTGGGGTCGATTTGCAGTGCCCAGGCGAGCGATCGGCGCGCGTCCTCGAAGCGTCCCATGCGCATCAGCCAATACGGCGATTCGGGAACCCAGGCGCGGATGTAGAGGGTCAGGAACGCCGGCAGCAGCCCGACGGCAAACAGGCCGCGCCAGCCGATATAGGGTGTCGCGTAGGCCGCCAGCACCGCGCCGAGCAGAGTACCCGCCGGCAGCATCGTCGTCGTCAGCCCGGTCAGCCAGCCGCGTTTGGCGGTCGGCACGAACTCCTGAATGACAGTGATGTCGACCGAATACATGCCGGTCACGCCAAAGCCGACGAAAAATCGGCAGATCACCAGGTAGATCCAGCCATGCTCGGGGGTCAGCGCCATCGCCCCGGTGGCGATCGAGGTGTTTAAAACGGTGCCGATCATCGCCTTGCGCCGGCCGATCTTGTCGGCTGCCCAGCCCCACAGCAGCGAGCCGAACGGCGCGCTGATGCCTGAGGCCAGCAGGATCAGCCCCGACTGCCCGAAGGTCAGGTGCCAGTCTTTGACGATGAACGCCAGCACAAAGGCAATCAGCCCAAAGTCGAAGAAATCGAGCATGTCGCCGATTGTGGCGGCCCCGGCGATCAGCCATTGGTTTTTCGTCAGCCTTGTTTGTTTCTCCAGTTCCTGCAGCATCGGGCTCCCTCCCAAACACCGCTCAACACGGCGAATTACCCGCTCTTACGCGTCGTTGCATGCTGCGCGTCCTACCTCGGCTGGGCCTCGCTCGCCTCTGGTTGCGCCGCAACGCAAGCTTTCAGATGGATGGGCGGCAATCTGACCGTCAACGCGACAAGGCAGGTGATGTAAAGGACAAGCAGCCCGATCGCGACGGCGAACAGGTACGGATTGATTTGGCCGGTCGCACGGTCGAGCCGACGCATCAACCGCCTTGGCCGATGATGACCTCGAGGCGAGACCGGCTGTATTGCCATTTTGGTCAGTCTTCCATCCGGCGGCTTGCGTTAGGCCGCCTCCGGCACCGCTTCGGTAAATGCCTCCAGCCGGCCGACGGTCTCCCTGCCGAAGAGCGCCGGGATGAAGGCGCCGATCGAGACCACCAGCAAAATTGTGCCGAAGAATATGGTTGGCGAGCGGGTGTGAGATGCCATTAGGAGCGGCGCCACCACACCGAGCTCGAGGAGGGAGCCAGTGACCGCGAGGTCGTAGCCGTCGACAAAACCGCCAAACCCGAGCCCGGCAGTCACGAGCCCGGCAGTCAATAGCACGTGATAGGGGCCGAACGGGAGGCTATTGAGCTTGCGTCCCGGGACATGATTGGCGGCAACCGAAGACATGCCGATGGCAGGAGTTGCCGGCATAGCGCTTCCTCCCTGCGCGGCCGGCCAATTCGTGCGGCTCGGCCGCTGCATTTAGCCTCCTTCGCATCCCCTCGTGGGCTCATTCGCTGGCCCGCCGACAGAGATCCGCGACGCAACCTTCGCCAGCGTGGATTACCTGATGCCTAGGGCGGCGTCTTTCCTCTAAACTTATAATCCAGATCAATAGTGACGTGAGCAATCGCGGCGGGTCGGCCAAGGTCGGTGCCGAAGTGTTCTTGATCCACCTGTGCTGTTTGTGCTGCCGGATCCGGTTACGAGTTCGAGCAGACGATCGGCATCCGATCCGTCGAGTTCGTGCGGCTTGAAGAGATGGCCCTCGGTCCGGAGGCGATCGCGCGAGCATTCGACACCAGGCGCGCCTGGATCGGGCAGCGACTGCCGCAGACGTCGGCCCCGGTCAGCCGCGCCAGGCCCACGTCGCGGAGCCGTTATGGCGCTCGAAGAAAAGAATGGGATGCCGGGACAAGTCTGACCACAGGGGTATGGCGGGAGGATTTCAGAATGGCCGTGCGCACCGGCAAGCAGTTCCTTGAAGCGCTGAGGGACGATCGGCAGATCTTTATCGATGGCGAGCGCGTCGCCGATGTCACGAAGGACCAGCGGCTCGCCGCGGCGGCGCGCAGCGTCGCCGAGCTCTATGACATGCAGCACGCCCCCGACCTGGTCGAGAGGATGACCTTCCGGTCGCCATCGAGCGGCGAGCGGGTCGGCCTCTCCTATATCGAGCCGCGTTCGGTCGACGATCTGATCCACCGCCGCGGCATGGTCAAAACCTGGATGGATGCGACCTGCGGCATGTTTGGCCGCAGCCCCGATTTCCTCAACATCATGCTGACCGGGCTGGCCGCCGCGGCTCCGGAGTTCGGCCGCCGCGACCCGCGATTTGCCGACAATATACGCGCCTATCACGTCTTCGCCCGCGAGCGGGATCTGTGCATGACGCACACGCTGCTCAACCCGCAGGTCGACCGCTCGCGCCCCGTCGAGCGCCAAGAGAAGGACCTCGCCGCCAAGATCATCAAGGAGACCGATTCCGGCATCGTGGTCTCGGGCGCCCGCATGGTCGCGACCCTGTGCGCCTATGCCGACGATATCCTGGTGATGCCTTCGACCTTTCTCGCTGCCAATGCCGAGGCGGCGCCCTACGCGTTCGGGTTCTCGATCCCGGTCGCCAGCCCAGGCCTGCGCTTTATCTGCCGGCCCTCGGTTGTACATCAGAACGCCGCCTCGCCGATGGACTTCCCACTGTCGTCGCGCCTCGACGAGGGCGACGGGCTCGCCGTCTTCGACAACGTGCTGGTGCCGTGGGAGCGCGTCTTCATCCACCGCGACCCTGAGATGTGCAACGGCCTCTTCCAGCGCACCCAGGCGATGTCGCAGGTGATGCACCAAACCTCGAGCAAGAACCTGGCTAAGGCCGAGTTTATGATGGCGCTGGGCTTCGCGATCGCACGCTCGACCAATATCGATGCGCATCTGCACGTCCAGGGTATGCTGGCCGAGCTGATACAGCACGCTGAGTTTGTCCGCTCCTGCATCCGTGCCAGCGAGGCCGACGCCACGATCAGCCCAGCCTCCGGGCTGATGACTCCGGCCGAGATGCCACTGTGGACCGTGCGGATGATGTTTCCGAAGATGTTCGTCCGCGCCTGCGAAATCATCCAGCTGATGGGCGCCGGTGGGCTGGTCGCGGTGCCGTCCTATGCCGAGCTCAGGGGCCCTGCCGCGGCCGACGTCGAGAAATACGCGCAGGCCGCCAACGCCGATGCGCCGACCCGGGTCAAGCTGTTCCGCCTCGCTTTCGATGCCGCGGTGTCGTCATTCTCCGGCCGGCAGCAATTATACGAGCGCTATTACTCGGGCGACCCGGTCCGCCTCGCCGGCGCGCTCTACGCGCTCTACGACAAAGCCCCGTATGTCGCGCGGATTCACAGCATGCTGGACGAGCTTGAGGCTAAGCAAACGCGGGCATGACCTCGCAGGCGAACCTGCCATACACCGTAGCCGGTTTGTCAATCATGGTGAGCCCGGCGGGATTCGAACCCGCGACCTACTGATTAAACGTCATTATCCGGCTCTTCTGCCAACACCTTGATACGAACACTTTAAAGTGAATTTCTATACTCACAAAACAACGATTGCAATGACTTCCTCAATCCAGTCCAGCATCTCGGCGACGTGACTGCGGCGCACGTCGTATATCCCAAGAATACAAGCGGCGCCGTCATGGCGGACAGGACGCTTGCCTACCTGCGCAAATGCTTCAACTGGACAGCGCACGCGATGATCGCTTCGTGCCGCCGATCGTGCCTGGCATGGCCCGAACAAGGCCGAAGGAGCGCGCTCGTGATCGTACCTGTGCGAGGACGAAATCCGCACCTTGTGGCCTCGTCTCACCGGCACGTTTGGTACGTATGTCAAGCTGCTGCTGACAGCTCAGCGCAACGACGAAGTATCGCACATGGCATGGAGTGAAATTGACGAGGAGGGCGTCTGGACGATCCCGGCCGAACGCTGCAAGACCAAGCGCCCGAGCTTCGTGCCTCCGGGCCGCGCGCGCCATCATCGAAGCGCAGCCGCGAACTTGCGATTACGTGTTCGTCGGGTGCCCGGAAGTCACCATTCTCGGGTTTCAGCAAGGGCAAGGCGGCGCTTGACGAGCCGACGATTTGCGGCGCACGGCCAAGACGCTAATGGTGCGCGCTGGCGTGCGCCCCGACATTTCTGAGCGCGTCCTCGGCCATGTTATCGGCGGCGTGGAAGGAGTCTACGACCGGCACTCGCTCGGCGCAAGCGGCGGTTACGAAGGCGTGGTCGCCGTCGCGCTCGCCGAAGTCGGCCTGCCGGTCGCCATCGTCAATCCGCGCCAAGTGCGCAAGTTCGCCGGCGCCATTGGCCAGTTGCCCAAGACCGATGCGATCGACGCGGCGGTGATCGCCCACTTCGCCCAAGCCGTGCGGCCAGGACGCGACGGATCACTTTGCGATACGCTCATTTTCTGGCTTGTCTTCTCGCGATCCGCGATCGCGCTTTTGGGTCCGAGTTGCCTCGTCGAAGCGAAACCGACGGCGGCGCCCGTTCCGCCGCCAAGCTGGCGTCGCTAAGAATTCCGAGCCTGCTACTTGCGACTGTCGTGCCTTTACGCGATATCGCGAAGCACCATCTCACGCGAAGGTCCCGATGCAGAACGGCATCCATTTCATTTCGGGCCTCCCCCGCTCCGGCTCGACGTTGCTCGCCGCCATTCTGCGGCAGAATCCTCGCTTTCATGCAGGGATGACGAGTCCGGTCGGCGCCATGTACATGGCGCTGGAGGCTGCCATGAGCCGGCGCAACGAAGCGGCCGTGTTCATCGCAGAGGCACAGCGGCGCGGCGTATTAAAGGGGCTGTTTACCAATTACTACGATACGATTCATCAGGAAAAACTGGTCTTCGACACAAACCGCATCTGGTCCGCCAAGCTGCCGGCACTGTCGCAGCTGTTTCCGAGGGCGAGGGTCGTCTGCTGCGTTCGCGACCTCTCGTGGATTATGGATTCGATCGAGCGGTTGGTGCGCAACAATGCTTTCGAACTTTCCGGCATGTTCGGTTTTGAACCAGGAAACACAGTCTATACTAGGATAAATCGTGTAGCTACCAGCGAGGGGATGGTCGGCTACGCGCTCGACGCCCTCAGGGAGGGATTTTTTGGCGAGCAGGCATCGAGTCTCATCCTTCTCGAATATGAAGCGCTGGCGCGGGCGCCGCGATCCACTCTGCAACATCTCTACACGTTTCTCGACGAGCCGCCCTTTGAACATAATTTCGAGAATGTCGAGTATGACGCCGATGATTTCGATCTCGCCCTGGGGACGCCCGGGTTGCACAGGGTGCGACGGCGGGTCGAATGGGTCGAGCGGCAGAGCGTGCTGCCGCCCGAGCTGTTCCAGCGTTTTGCCAACGACATGTTCTGGAGGATAGCGGGGGCGAACATCCGTCAGGTGCCGATCATTCGATTGGAGGGGTGAACCAGCACGTCTGCGAGGATGCCGTCCGATCAGAGATGTCGAAAGATTTACCCCGGCCCGGCAGCCTCAGAGGCCACTTTCGGTACCGAGCGCATACACCCTGTTGTTTCATCCGGCGCGAGTGCGAAAGACTCATTCGCGTAGGATCCCTATTTGCTCGGACCTGTCGACAGAAATCTACACAGATTAACGCCCTCACAGGTTGCTGCCCATTCAAGTCATTGTGTTTTGAAGATGTAAGTTTCGATAAGAAGGGAGCCAGTCTTAATCAGCGTCGGACCTCTTTGCACACGGGCCGTTCTCCACGCTCAAGGGGTTGGACGACCATTTTACACGTCGTTCGAGAAGCGGCGGCGAATCGGAAAATGCTTGACTTTCGGCGGCTGTGAGCCGCGCCGGCGGGGATGACGATGCGGCTGGCAGGTAAGTTGCGCCGCGCGTAAATTGCCTCTAAAGGGTGACATGAAAGCGCTCGGAGGCGCGAGACTACAAGGCTGACGGCGCACGTCGGGGAGAGACATGGACGTCAATCAAACCGGTACGCCAGGCATTGCGGGCGTCAACGGGTCGACCCCGGGAGCCAACGGCACCGCCGGCGGGGCCGGCGGCAACATCACCCCGACCAACTCCGGGAACGGCGTCGATACCACCAACACCACCGAAGCAACGGGCGGCGCCGGCGGGATTGGCGGCAATGGCGGTGGCGGAGCCGGAACCGGCGGCAATGCCGCTGCCGGCGGGGCGGGCGGTAACGCGGCCGCGAGCACGACGATAACATTGGGCGCCGGCGCCATCTCGAGCGTTGCGAGTGCGTCCGGCGGGGCCGGCGGAAACTCCGGTGTTCCCGGCAATGCGGGGACGGCAAGCTCGGGCGCCGGCGCCAATGGCGGCAATGGCGGCACCGCGTCGGCCACGGCCGCGGGAACGAATACCACCGGTACAACAACCGCTTCGGCCAGCTCGACCGGCGGCATCGGCGGCGAGGGTGATGGCGCCGGCTTTTCTGGCGGTGCCGGCGGGATCGCGAGCGGCACCACGGCGACGGGCAGCGGCACATCGGCTAACGTGACCGCAACCCAAACCGGCGGTGCCGGCGGTTATGGCAGGAGTGGTGCCTCCGGCGGGGCGGGTGCGGGCAGCACCTTGAGCAACGCAGTGAGCGGTTCGACGACGGGCGGGACGCTGGACCTGAACCAGACGGCGACCGGCGGCGCGGGCGGATCGAGCAACGGCGGGACGGCGGGTCTGGCCGGCTCGGCCACCGCGAACCTGAGCTTCAACGACACGACAAACACGACGCATGCGGGCTATCTGCGCGGCTACAGCAGGGCCAACGGCGGTGCCGGCGGCGCCGGCGCCGGTGGCGCGACCGGCGGCGCCACGGGTGGTGCCGCGTCGACGACACTCACTCTGATCGGGGCGAATGGCATCAGGGGCATCGACCGTTCCTATGGCGGGAGCGGCGGCACCAGTTCCGGCACCGGGAATGGCGGTGCCGGCGGGAAAGCGACGGCGACTTCGGCGGCGACGAGCACGACGAGCGGCAGCCCGACCGTTGACGGTTGGGCCTACGCGACCGGAGGTAACGGCGGCGGCAATTTCGGTGCTGGCGGGAGCGGCGGGGCGGGCGGTGCAGCCACCGGGTCGAGTGGGACGGCGACCGATACCTCAGCGACCGGCGGCCAAGCCTATGGCTACGCCAGAGAAATTGGCGGCGGCGGCGGGCGCGGGGTTGGCGCCGGTCACGCCGGCGGGGCGGGCGGCGCGGCGAGCGGTGCCGCGGCGGCGGCGAGCGGCTTCTCGGCGCGGGCGTACGTCAGACAGACCGGCGGCGGCGGCGGAAACGGGTACAGCGGCGCCAATGGCGGGGCCGGCGCCAACAGCACCCTGACCAACGCGGTCAGCGGCCGGACCACGGGCGGGACCAACAGCTATCTGAGGCTGTACCAGACGGCGTCGGGCGGGGCCGGCGGGTACAGCAGCGGCGGGACCGCGGGTGTGGCGGGGACCGCAACCTCGCATCTGAGCTTCAACGATGCGACCGCGAACCCGGCGCATGCGAGCTATCTGCGCGGCTACAGCAGGGCCAATGGCGGGGCCGGCGGCGGCACGACCAACGCCGCGGCGGGCGGCGCGGCGTCGGCCTCGATCGCGCTGACCGGGACGGGTTCGGTCAGGGCGACCGGTACGGCCACCGGCGGCGCCGGCGGCGCTGTTTCTTCTTCCGGCAGCGGCGGGGCGGGCGGCGCGGCGACGGTCACCAGCGCGACGGCGGCGAGCAGCTCGACGACATTGGCGGCCGGGGCTTATGCGACCGCGAGCGGCGGCTCTGGCGGCCAGGGGTATGGCGCCGGCAAGTCGGGCGGGGCCGGCGGCGCGGCGACGATCGATCCGGTCACGGCCTCGGGGTTTTCAGCTTCTGCGAGCGCGACGCAGAGCGGCGGCTCGGGCGGGTACGGGCGGAATGGCGCGGCCGGCGGGGCGGGTGCGAGCAGCAGCTTGAGCAACGCGGTCAGCGGTTCGACGACCGGCGGGACGTTGCGGCTGACGCAGAATGCGACCGGCGGCGGCGGCGGGTCGAGCAATGGCGGGGCCGGCGGTCAGGGCGGCGCGGTCGCGAGTTCGAGCCTGAGCTTCAACGATGTGAGCGCGAACCCGACCCATGCGAGCTCGCTGCGCGGCTACAGCGCGGCCACCGGCGGCGGCGGCGGCGCCAGCCGCGGGTCGGCCAACCCGGCGAATGGCGGGGCGGGGGGCGCGGCGTCGGCGAGCCTGGCCTTGACCGGGGCGCACGTTGTTTACAGCGGCACGGTGCGGGCGGCCGGCGGCGGCGGCGGCAGCGCCTCTGGCACCGGCGCCGGCGGCGTCGGCGGGACGGCGGCGGTAAACGCGGCCGCGACCAGCACGACGGTGGGGTCGGACGCGGTCACGGTGTTTGGCTATGCCAATGGCGGCAGCGGCGGCGGCAATTTCGGCAGCGGCAGCGGCGGGGCCGGCGGGGCGACGCTCGGGGCGAGCGCGAGTGCGACCGAAGCGACGGCGGTCGGCAGCCGGGCCTATGCGCGGGCCTTCGAGACCGGCGGCGGCGGCGGGCGCGGGGTTGGCGCCGGTCACGCCGGCGGGGCGGGCGGCGCGGCGAGCGGTGCCGCGGCGGCGGCGAGCGGCTTCTCGGCGCGGGCGTACGTCAGACAGACCGGCGGCGGCGGCGGAAACGGGTACAGCGGCGCCAATGGCGGGGCCGGCGCCAACAGCACCCTGACCAACGCGGTCAGCGGCCGGACCACGGGCGGGACCAACAGCTATCTGAGGCTGTACCAGACGGCGTCGGGCGGGGCCGGCGGGTACAGCAGCGGCGGGACCGCGGGTGTGGCGGGGACCGCAACCTCGCATCTGAGCTTCAACGATGCGACCGCGAACCCGGCGCATGCGAGCTATCTGCGCGGCTACAGCAGGGCCAATGGCGGGGCCGGCGGCGGCACGACCAACGCCGCGGCGGGCGGCGCGGCGTCGGCCTCGATCGCGCTGACCGGGACGGGTTCGGTCAGGGCGACCGGTACGGCCACCGGCGGCGCCGGCGGCGCTGTTTCTTCTTCCGGCAGCGGCGGGGCGGGCGGCGCGGCGACGGTCACCAGCGCGACGGCGGCGAGCAGCTCGACGACATTGGCGGCCGGGGCTTATGCGACCGCGAGCGGCGGCTCTGGCGGCCAGGGGTATGGCGCCGGCAAGTCGGGCGGGGCCGGCGGCGCGGCGACGATCGATCCGGTCACGGCCTCGGGGTTTTCAGCTTCTGCGAGCGCGACGCAGAGCGGCGGCTCGGGCGGGTACGGGCGGAATGGCGCGGCCGGCGGGGCGGGTGCGAGCAGCAGCTTGAGCAACGCGGTCAGCGGTTCGACGACCGGCGGGACGTTGCGGCTGACGCAGAATGCGACCGGCGGCGGCGGCGGGTCGAGCAATGGCGGGGCCGGCGGTCAGGGCGGCGCGGTCGCGAGTTCGAGCCTGAGCTTCAACGATGTGAGCGCGAACCCGACCCATGCGAGCTCGCTGCGCGGCTACAGCGCGGCCACCGGCGGCGGCGGCGGCGCCAGCCGCGGGTCGGCCAACCCGGCGAATGGCGGGGCGGGGGGCGCGGCGTCGGCGAGCCTGGCCTTGACCGGGGCGCACGTTGTTTACAGCGGCACGGTGCGGGCGGCCGGCGGCGGCGGCGGCAGCGCCTCTGGCACCGGCGCCGGCGGCGTCGGCGGGACGGCGGCGGTAAACGCGGCCGCGACCAGCACGACGGTGGGGTCGGACGCGGTCACGGTGTTTGGCTATGCCAATGGCGGCAGCGGCGGCGGCAATTTCGGCAGCGGCAGCGGCGGGGCCGGCGGGGCGACGCTCGGGGCGAGCGCGAGTGCGACCGAAGCGACGGCGGTCGGCAGCCGGGCCTATGCGCGGGCCTTCGAGACCGGCGGCGGCGGCGGGCGCGGGGTTGGCGCCGGTCACGCCGGCGGGGCGGGCGGCGCGGCGAGCGGTGCCGCGGCGGCGGCGAGCGGCTTCTCGGCGCGGGCGTACGTCAGACAGACCGGCGGCGGCGGCGGAAACGGGTACAGCGGCGCCAATGGCGGGGCCGGCGCCAACAGCACCCTGACCAACGCGGTCAGCGGCCGGACCACGGGCGGGACCAACAGCTATCTGAGGCTGTACCAGACGGCGTCGGGCGGGGCCGGCGGGTACAGCAGCGGCGGGACCGCGGGTGTGGCGGGGACCGCAACCTCGCATCTGAGCTTCAACGATGCGACCGCGAACCCGGCGCATGCGAGCTATCTGCGCGGCTACAGCAGGGCCAATGGCGGGGCCGGCGGCGGGCACGACCAACGCCGCGGCGGGCGGCGCGGCGTCGGCCTCGATCGCGCTGACCGGGACGGGTTCGGTCAGGGCGACCGGTACGGCCACCGGCGGCGCCGGCGGCGCTGTTTCTTCTTCCGGCAGCGGCGGGGCGGGCGGCGCGGCGACGGTCACCAGCGCGACGGCGGCGAGCAGCTCGACGACATTGGCGGCCGGGGCTTATGCGACCGCGAGCGGCGGCTCTGGCGGCCAGGGGTATGGCGCCGGCAAGTCGGGCGGGGCCGGCGGCGCGGCGACGATCGATCCGGTCACGGCCTCGGGGTTTTCAGCTTCTGCGAGCGCGACGCAGAGCGGCGGCTCGGGCGGGTACGGGCGGAATGGCGCGGCCGGCGGGGCGGGTGCGAGCAGCAGCTTGAGCAACGCGGTCAGCGGTTCGACGACCGGCGGGACGTTGCGGCTGACGCAGAATGCGACCGGCGGCGGCGGCGGGTCGAGCAATGGCGGGGCCGGCGGTCAGGGCGGCGCGGTCGCGAGTTCGAGCCTGAGCTTCAACGATGTGAGCGCGAACCCGACCCATGCGAGCTCGCTGCGCGGCTACAGCGCGGCCACCGGCGGCGGCGGCGGCGCCAGCCGCGGGTCGGCCAACCCGGCGAATGGCGGGGCGGGGGGCGCGGCGTCGGCGAGCCTGGCCTTGACCGGGGCGCACGTTGTTTACAGCGGCACGGTGCGGGCGGCCGGCGGCGGCGGCGGCAGCGCCTCTGGCACCGGCGCCGGCGGCGTCGGCGGGACGGCGGCGGTAAACGCGGCCGCGACCAGCACGACGGTGGGGTCGGACGCGGTCACGGTGTTTGGCTATGCCAATGGCGGCAGCGGCGGCGGCAATTTCGGCAGCGGCAGCGGCGGGGCCGGCGGGGCGACGCTCGGGGCGAGCGCGACGTGCGACCGAAGCGACGGCGGTCGGCAGCCGGGCCTATGCGCGGGCCTTCGAGACCGGCGGCGGCGGCGGGCGCGGGGTTGGCGCCGGCCACGCCGGCGGGGCGGGCGGCGCGGCGAGCGGTGCCGAGGCGGCGGGGAGCGGCTTCTCGGCGCGGGCGACGGTCAGACCAAACCGGCGGCAGCGGCGGCTATGGGGGCCAGTGGCGCCGCTGGCGGGGCGGGTGCGAGCAGCACCCTGACCAACGCGGTCAGCGGCCGGACCACCGGCGGGAGCAATAGCTCGATCGACCCTGACGCAGAGCGCGACGGGCGGGTCTGGCGGGTACAGCAGCGGCGGGGCCGCGGGTGTGGCGGGGACCGGCAACCTCGCATCTGAGCTTCAACGACGTGACCGCGAACCCGGCGCATGCGAGCAGCCTGACGCGGCACCAGCACGGCGGGCGGCGGGGCCGGCGGCGGGGTCAGCACGGGGAATGGCGCCGCGGGTGGTACTGCATCGGCCGCGATCGCGCTGACCGGGGCGGGTTCGGTCAGCGCCACCGGCAGCGCCAGCGGGGGCGGCGGCGGCTCGGTTTCTTCTTCCGGCGCCGGCAGTGGCGGCGCCGGCGGCGCGGCGACGGTCACCAGCACGATGGCGACGAGCAGCTCGACGACGCTGACGGCGACGGCGAGTGCGACCGCGGCGGGGGGCAGCGGCGGGCAGGGGTCGGGCGCCGGTCACGCCGGCGGGGCCGGTGGGTTGGCGACGATCGATCCGGTCACGGCCTCGGGGTTTTCGGCTTATGCGAGCGCGACGCAGAGCGGCGGCGCCGGCGGACGCGGGTACAGCGGTGCTGCCGGCGGGGTGGGTGCGAGCAGCACCCTGACCAACGCGGTCAGCGGCTCGACGACCGGCGGCACGCTGCGGCTGACGCAGAATGCGACGGGCGGGGCTGGCGGGTCGAGCAACGGCGGGGCCGGCGCTCAGGGCGGTGCGGTAGCGAGTTCGAGCCTGGTCTTCAACGACGTGACCGCGAACCCGACCCATGCGAGTTCGTTGCAGCGGCTACAGCGCGGCCACTGGCGGCTATGGGGGCGCCAGCCGCGGGTCGGCGAACCCCGCGAATGGCGGGGCCGGCGGGGCGGCGACGGCGAGCCTGACCTTGACCGGGGCGCACATTGTTTACAGCGCCAGGTACAGGTACGGCAGGTCGGTGCGGGCCACCGGCGGCCGCGGCGGCCTTGCCTATGGCACCGGCAATGGCGGCGCCGGCGGGACGGCGGCAGTGAACGTGGCCGCGACCAGCACGACGACGGGGTCGGACGCGGTCACGGTGTTTGGCTATGCCAGCGGCGGCTAGCGGCGGCGGCAATTTTGGCAGCGGCAGCGGCGGGGCCGGGGGTGCGGCGCTCGGGGCGAGCGCGACGGCGACGGAAGCGACGGCGACCGGCAGCCAGGCCTATGCGCGCGCGATTGAGACCGGCGGCGCTGGCGGGCGCGGGGTTGGCGCCGGCCACGCCGGCGGGGCGGGCGGCGCGGCGAGCGGTGCGAGTGCGGCGGGGAGCGGCTTCTCGGCGCGGGCGACGGTCAACCAAACCGGCGGCAGCGGCGGCTTGGGGGCCAGTGGCGCCGCTGGCGGGGCGGGTGCGAGCAGCACCCTGACCAACGCGGTCAGCGGCCGGACCACCGGCGGGAGCAATAGCTCGATCACCCTGACGCAGAGCGCGACGGGCGGGTCTGGCGGGTACAGCAGCGGCGGGGCCGCGGGTGTGGCGGGGACCGGCACCTCGCATCTGAGCTTCAACGACGTGACCGCGAACCCGGCGCATGCGAGCAGCCTGACCGGCACCAGCACGGCGGGCGGCGGGGCCGGCGGCGGGGTCAGCACGGGGAATGGCGCCGCGGGTGGTACTGCATCGGCCGCGATCGCGCTGACCGGGGCGGGTTCGGTCAGCGCCACCGGCAGCGCCAGCGGGGGCGGCGGCGGCTCGGTTTCTTCTTCCGGCGCCGGCAGTGGCGGCGCCGGCGGCGCGGCGACGGTCACCAGCACGATGGCGACGAGCAGCTCGACGACGCTGACGGCGACGGCGAGTGCGACCGCGGCGGGGGGCAGCGGCGGGCAGGGGTCGGGCGCCGGTCACGCCGGCGGGGCCGGTGGGTTGGCGACGATCGATCCGGTCACGGCCTCGGGGTTTTCGGCTTATGCGAGCGCGACGCAGAGCGGCGGCGCCGGCGGACGCGGGTACAGCGGTGCTGCCGGCGGGGTGGGTGCGAGCAGCACCCTGACCAACGCGGTCAGCGGCTCGACGACCGGCGGCACGCTGCGGCTGACGCAGAATGCGACGGGCGGGGCTGGCGGGTCGAGCAACGGCGGGGCCGGCGCTCAGGGCGGTGCGGTAGCGAGTTCGAGCCTGGTCTTCAACGACGTGACCGCGAACCCGACCCATGCGAGTTCGTTGCAGGGCTACAGCGCGGCCACTGGCGGCTATGGGGGCGCCAGCCGCGGGTCGGCGAACCCCGCGAATGGCGGGGCCGGCGGGGCGGCGACGGCGAGCCTGACCTTGACCGGGGCGCACATTGTTTACAGCGCCAGGTACAGGTACGGCAGGTCGGTGCGGGCCACCGGCGGCCGCGGCGGCCTTGCCTATGGCACCGGCAATGGCGGCGCCGGCGGGACGGCGGCAGTGAACGTGGCCGCGACCAGCACGACGACGGGGTCGGACGCGGTCACGGTGTTTGGCTATGCCAGCGGCGGCTACGGCGGCGGCAATTTTGGCAGCGGCAGCGGCGGGGCCGGCGGGTGCGGCGCTCGGGGCGAGCGCGACGGCGACGGAAGCGACGGCGACCGGCAGCCAGGCCTATGCGCGCGCGATTGAGACCGGCGGCGCGGCGGGCGCGGGGTTGGCGCCGGCCACGCCGGCGGGGCGGGCGGCGCGGCGAGCGGTGCGAGGCGGCGGCGAGCGGCTTCTCGGCGCGGGCGACGGTCAACCAAACCGGCGGCAGCGGCGGTTATGGCGGCAGTGGTGCAGCGGCGGGGCGGGCGTCAGCAGCATCCTGACCAACGCGGTCAGCGGCCGGACCACGGGCGGATACCTCATACTGACGCAGGAGGCAGGGGGCGGGGCCGGCGGAAACAGCAACGGCGGGGCTGGCGGCCAGGGGGCCGCTGCGACCTCGAGCCTCAACTTTAATGACGTGACCGCGAACCCGATGCACGCGAGTTCGCTAAGAGGCTACAATACCGCGATCGGCGGTAACAGCGGCAACGGCGCAAGCGTAAAGAATGGCGGCGCGGCGGCGGCCTCGATCGCATTGACCGGGGCTTACGCTGTCTTTACGACGGCCGACGCCCTGGGAGGCGCGGCTGGGACCGTCAGTGGCGGTGCGGGAGCAGCGGGCGGGCAGGCGAATGCCAGCTCGACCGCGAACGCGACGGGCGCGGGGTCCTCGGGGACGGCAATCGCGTTTGCAAACGCAACCGGCGGCGCCGGTAGCAGTAACGGCGCCGCGCTCGCCAGCGCCACTGCTACGACCGCGAATGGCCAGCAGGCAGAGGCGAGTTCCACGGGCAGCGGCGGCAGCGGCACGGCCCAGACGACGGCGACGACCGTGGGCTCCACAATCGTCAGCCTGGTCTCGTCCGTCGCTCAGTCGCCGGTGGTCGGCACTGAAACCACTGCGCTCAGCCTCGCCAACGGCAGTGGCGCGGTGTTCGGCTTCAACGGCGGCGCCGATGACGCCTACGCGTTCGCCACGGCAAATCCGGGCGCCAGCTTCATCTCCTCGGAACTTTCGACCCACAGCAACGTCAACGCCGCACTGGGCGGCGCGACTGCGACGATATTCGGAACCGGCACACAGGGCGCCTTCTACTCGAGCACGGCGACCGGCGCGCAAGACTATGAAAGCTCGGTCGACTGGACGCTCAACACTTCGTCGCTCTCAGGTCACCTGATCGTCGGGCTTCTGGATAACCAGACGCTCGGTACCGGCTTCACCTCGCTGAACTTTATCGTCGTCGAAGGCGGTGCGACAAAGATCAGCGACACCTTCACCACGCTCGCCGCCGCCCAGGCGTTCTTCTCCAACGACGCGCTCGACCTCGGAACCTTCGCGAGCACTTCAAATCTGAGCCTCGACATCAATTTCGATCTGACCACCGGCACCACGGGGACGGGCTTCGGTGAGAACTTCGTGGTCGGGACGACCGCGACGACGCAGCTCGCCGGCGGGGTGACGCTGGCCTCGGCGACCGAGGGCACGGCGCTGCCGAGCAGCACCACGGTAGCGACCTTCACCGACACCAACACCGGCGATACCGCCGGTAATTTCACCGCGAGCATCAATTGGGGCGACGGGTCACCGACAACCACCGGTACCGTGAGTGGCGCAAACGGCTCGTTCTCGATAGCTGGCGGCCACACCTATGCCGACGAAGGCAGCGACCCGCTCACCGTGACGATCACCGATACGTTGAACGCGGCCGCGATCACGCCCAGCGGGACGGTCGCGGTGGCCGAGGGCGACACACTGGCGGCGCACGCGACGACCTTTTCCGCGCCCGTCGGCACGCTGTTCAGCGGGGTGGTGGCGACCTTCAGCGACACCACCTACGCGGCCAACGTCCCGACGGATTTTACCGCCACCATCAACTGGGGCGACGGGTCGCCGACAACTGCCGGCACGGTCAGCGGCGGCAGCGGCAGTCCGTTGACGGTCTCGGGTATCCATACCTTCACTGCCGCCGGGTCGGATACGGTCACCGTGATCCTGAACGACGACCCGCCGGGCACCGCTACCGCCACCGCCCGCAGCACCGCCGATGTCACGCCCGCCGGTCAGACCTTTCACCTGACCGTAAACCCCGATACGGTCGCGGGCGGCGCCGGCAACGACACCATCATTGCCACCTCGAACACACTTAGCCCCGGCGATTCGATCGATGGCGGCGGCGGCATCAACACACTGGCGTTGCAGGGCGCGGGTACGTTCAATCTGGAGATCCCGACGACCCTCACAAATGTCGAGATCGTCACCGCGCAGGAGGGCCAGCCGGCCTATGCCAGTGGCACCCAGAGCTTTGGTGCGCAGAACCAGATCATCACCTTGCGCGACGGTCTCAACGCCACCGTCGATGTCAGCCCGGCGGCGAGCACCTCCGCGAACAACCCGAATCCACCGACGATCACGATTGTCGGGGCAAACAACGCGGATGTGATCAACCTTGCTTCGGGCAATGACGTGGTCATCGTCGGCAGTACGCTGGAAACCGTGCATGGCGGCAGCGGCAACGACACGATCATGGTTAACAGCGCCACGATCGGGGCTGTGATCGACGGCGGCGCCGGTCGGAGCACGCTCGACGTCACCGGCGGCGGGACCATGGCGATGGGGAGCAGCATCACCGACATCGCGAATGTGCTGCTGGCGAATGTACCGGCGTCCTCATTGGCGGCTGCCTACAACTTCACCGCCAACGCGCTCGGCGGCCTGACCGTGAACGACGACAGCACTACGACAGCAGATACGCTGATCGCGGGCGGCCGCAACCAGACCTTGACCGGCGGCGGCGCTGGAGAGCTGATGTTTGTCGGATCTGCGGCCGGCGGCGACATTTTCAAGGACCCCGCCGCCCTATTCGACGGCGATGCGATCGGGGCCTTCGGCAACAACGGCGACGTGATCGACCTGACCGACATCGCCTTTGCCTCTCTGCAGCCGCTTGGTTATGTGCAGAACAACAGCACATTTGGGACGCTGACCGTCAGCGATGGTGCGCACAACGCTGCTATTACGCTGTTCGGTCAGTTTGTTGCGAGCCAGTTCCATCCCGCATCCGACGGCGGCGCTGGCACCGCGATCACCGACCCGCCGGCGCTGCAGACGGCAGTGCTGACGCCGCCGACTCACTGAGAGGCCGTCCGGAAAATGACGCGCTGGTTTGCAATCGCCTGTCCGCAACCCCCGGCTCTGGCCTGGGAGCAGCAATAATAATATCAGAACTCGAGAAAGCATCGCCGCGGAGACCCATGATGGTCCGTAATAAATTGCTCCGGTTGTGTCCCGACCTCGCCATGCCTAGGCGGTCGCGTAGGACTGCGTTTCGAGCCTTCAGCTTAGCGTATTGACACCCGCGGGGAGGCTGATCACCAAAGGGGCGGGAATGGTCATCGAGCCAGGGCCGGGGGCAACGGATACCATCAGCGCTGGGGCTGGAAGCGGGGCGAGAGCGCTCGCCTTCGCGCTGCAGATCCTCGGGCTCCCCGCCGACCCCGCCGAGATCGCCCATCAGAGCGGCAGACAGAAGCTCGATGAGACCGACCTGTTGCGGGCGGCGCGCCGCTTCCCAGTCAAGGCGCGCGCCCACGGTTCGAGCTTTGAGCGCCTTCAAAAGACGCCTCTGCCGGCACTGGCCGCTCTCAAGGAGGGCGACTGGCTGGTGCTCGGCCGGGTCGCCGAGGACAAGGTCCTTGTCCTCGATCCCCGCTCGGCGCGGCCCGAGCTGTTGACCCGCGCCGATTTCGCCGAGCGTTGGAACGGCCGGCTGATCCTGCTGACGCGCCGTGCCGCGCTCGCCGACCCTGCGCTCCGCTTCGGCATCGGCTGGTTCGTCGGCGCCGTCAGGAAGTATCGCGCGCCGCTCGGCGAAGTGTTGGTCGCCTCGTTCTTCCTGCAGCTCTTCGGACTGCTAACCCCGCTGTTCTTTCAGGTCGTCATCGACAAGGTGCTGGTCCATCGCGGGTTGTCGACATTGGAGGTGCTGGCGCTGGGCCTCGGCCTGTTGGCATTGTTCGATGTCGTTCTTGGCGGCTTGCGGACCTATCTCTTCGCCCACACCACCAACCGCATCGATGTCGAGCTCGGTGCCCGGCTCTTCCGCCACCTGACTGCCTTGCCGATGGCGTACTTCCAGGCTCGGCGGGTTGGCGACACCGTGGCGCGGGTGCGCGAGCTCGAAACCATTCGCCAATTCCTGACCTCTTCCGCACTGACACTGGTCCTCGACCTGTTCTTCGCGACCGTGTTTCTGGGTGTGCTGTACATCTACAGCGGCAGCTTGACGCTGATCGTCGCCGCCACCTTGCCGCTCTACGTCGTGCTGAGTTGTGCGGTCACCCCAGCGCTCCGTGCGCGGCTCAACGAGAAGTTTCAGCGCTATGCCGAGAACCAAGCCTTTCTGGTCGAGTCGGTCGCCGGGGTCGAAACGGTCAAGTCGATGGCGCTCGAGCCGGTGTTGCAATTGCGCTGGGAGGAGCAGCTCGCCGGCTATGTGGCGGCGGCGTTCCGCGTCGTCGGCCTCGGCGCCTTTGCGACGCAGAGCGCGACCCTGATCAACAAAGTGCTGACCGTACTGATCCTGTTTTTTGGGGCGAGGCTTGTCATCGACAACCAGCTGACCGTAGGCGAGCTGGTTGCATTCAACATGATCGCGGCGCAATTATCGGCGCCGGTGCTGCGCCTGGCGCAATTGTGGCAAGATTTCCAACAGGTGCGGCTGTCGATCGATCGGATCGGCGACATCCTCAACGCCACACCCGAGCCGGGCCGGCGCGGCCAGGCGAGCCTGCCGCCGATCAAGGGCGACATCAGCTTCGAACAGGTGACCTTCCGCTACCGCATCGACGGACCGCCGGTGTTGCAGGACGTATCGCTGGACATCCCGGCCGGTCAGATCATCGGCATCGTCGGCTCATCGGGTTCGGGCAAGAGTACATTGGCCAGGTTGATCGAGCGGCTGTATGTGCCCGAGAGCGGGCGGGTACTGATCGACGGCGTCGATCTCGCTCTGGCTGACCCCTTTTGGGTGCGGCGACAGATCGGGATCGTTTTGCAGGAAAACGTTCTGTTCAATCGGTCGGTGCGCGAGAACATCGCTCTCGCCGACCCGAGCATGAGCATGGATCGCGTCATGCACGCCGCGCAGCTGGCCGGCGCTCAGGACTTTATCCTACGCTTGCCCGAGGGTTACGACACGATCCTCGGCGAACGCGGCGCCTCGCTGTCGGGCGGCCAGCGCCAGCGCGTCGCGATCGCCCGGGCGTTGGCGGTCAACCCGCGGATCCTAATCTTCGACGAGGCAACCTCGGCGCTCGACTACGAGAGCGAAGCGGCGATCCAGGCAAATATGCGGCGGATCTGCGAAAATCGCACGGTCATCATGATCGCCCATCGCCTGACGACGTTGCGGCACGCCTCGCGTATTGTCGCGATCGAAAAGGGACGCCTCGTTGAGGACGGCACGCACGAGGCGCTGCTTCGCGCCGGCGGACGTTACGCGCAGCTGTGGCGGCTCCAATCCAGAGAGCCCGAGCCCCTGTCTGCTGTAATTGGGGCTTGAAGCGATGTCCGCCCGGGTTGTTCCCCTCCTTCCCAAACCACGCGGCCCGACCGAACGCGCGTTTCTGCCGGCCGCGCTAGAAATCGTCGAAACCCCTGCCTCGCCGACATTGCGGCTGACCGCGGGGCTCATTGGGCTGTTTCTGACGAGCGCGCTGATATGGTCCTACGTCGGCAAGGTCGACATCGTCGCCACGGCACCGGGTAAGGTAATCGCCCGCGCCCGCACCAAGGTGGTCCAGCCCTACGACACCGGTGTCGTGCGGGCGATCTACGTCGCCGACGGCGACCGGGTCGCGCGGGGACAGGTGTTGATCGAACTCGATCCGACGCTGTCATCGGCCGACCAGGCTCGGTATTCGGACATGCTGCTCCAAGCGCGGCTCGACCAGGCCCGGCTCAACGGGCTGCTCGCATCGGGTAAGGATGATCCGTTTGTTGTGGTTGCGGCGGCGTCGCCGGATCTGATCAGCGCCGCGCGGGCGCGGCTCGAGGCGGAGCAACGCGAGCAGGCGGCCAAACTCGCTAAGATCGATCGCCAAGTAGCGCAGAAGCAGGCCGAAGAAGCTCAGATCGATGCCGAGGTCGCAAAGATCGACGCGGCGCTCCCGCTGGTGCGCCAGCGAGCGGCAATCCGCGAGGCCGGTCTTAAGACGGGATACGGCAACGAGCTTGACCTCCTCACCCAAAAGCAGCAGGTGGTGGAAGAAGAGCACGACCGAATTGCCTTGCAGCGCAAGCACGACGAGGCCGATGCCGCGCTGGCGGAACAGGCCGCGCTCAGAAAGCAGACGGAAGCGGAATTTCGCGAGAATGTGCTGACCGATCTTGCGAAAGCCGATCGTGAAGTCGCCGAAGCCAGCGGAGAATTGGCAAAGGCCAAGGAAAGGACAAGGCTACAGACCTTGACGGCGCCCGTAGCGGGGACGGCACAGGATTTGACGGTGCATACCTTGGGCGGGATCGTGACCCCGGCACAGCAATTGCTGCGCATCGTACCCTCGGATGGCGGGATCGAGGTCGAAGCAGTGATCGCGAATCAGGATGTGGGCTTTGTCGAGCTCGGCCAGGAAGCCGAGATCAAGATCGATGCCTTCCCGTTCACCCGTTACGGGCTGATCCACGGGCGGGTGCGGGCGATCGCGCACGACGCGGTCGACGAGCCGCTGTCAAACCAACAGCCGCGTGAGAGCTCGGAAAGCGTGAGCGACAAACCGTCGAATGTTGAGCGCGCTCGTCAGCTCGTCTTTACGGCGCGCATCGCCCTCGACGAGAAGGGCCTGATCATCGAAGGCAAGCCGCTCGAGCTGACACCCGGGATGGCGGTGGTGGCCGAGATCAAGACCGGTAAGCGCCGCGTTCTCGATTATCTGCTTTCACCACTGCACCGTTATCGCCACGATGTGTTGCGCGAGCGGTGAGAACTACAGTAGCGGGTATTGATAGTATGCCGACGTGCGCGGGCTCTTATACGCGGCCGTCAACTCTAAGCATCTTCGAGCGGGTCATCCGGATCGAGAGGCGGTGATTGCCAATCTCCTTTCCGACCGGGCACTCTCGCCGGCAGCGAGTTGGGGCAACAACGTGTGATGGAACAGTAACGGGCAATCCCGACCATGGGCGGAGCTTCTGCGAGAACAACGATTGCCCCTACGTTTAGAGGTGAGCGGTAGTTGTAACCGGTCCTCCCATCAATTCGAAGGCCCGGTTTCTCGGAGGACAACCGTGACGGTTGCGAGCACTGCGCCAAGTTCGGGGCGTCGCCAGCCGCGTCCCGCCAAATCTGCCGATTTGCGCTTATACCAACAATTCGATCTTGCTTGGACCGCAGATTCGCTTCTAGACAGATGCTGTTTGATAGAGGGTTCGATGACAGAGATCGTCCGGTGTCCGTTGCGCGCTATCGCGCTCGTCGCCCTGTTGCTCGGCATTGGCTTGGCGAGCCCGTTCGCGCTTGCCCAGCAGCGCGTCGGCGTCGACAGCGCGGTCAACCCCGCTGCGATGGGCATCCCGCCGGGCGGAGTGCCGCGACGTTTGGTGCTGGGACAGGACGTGGTTTTCAACGAGCGGATCACCACCGAGGCGGAGGGTCAGACACAGGTCTTGTTCGTCGATGAATCGACGCTGTCGGTCGGGCCGAACGCAAACATGGTCATCGACCAGTTCGTCTATGACCCGAATGCCGGCACCGGCAAGTTCGCGGCCAGCCTGACCCGCGGCGTCTTTCGTTTTGTCGGCGGCAAGCTCAGCAAACAGGACAATGCGGTCACAATGCGCACCCCGACGGCGACGATCGGGATACGCGGCGGGGTGATGCTGGTAAATCTGCGGTCCGACTGCACCGCCTCAGCTTCGCATTTGGGAGCCGCAAGCTGCAACGCCCTCGAGGTCATCTTCGTTTACGGCAAGGGCGCGACAGTGACTGGGCTCAACGGCGCCTCGCAGACGATCACCCGCCCGGGATTCGAGGTCACCGTGTCGGGGCCCGGCGCCTCCCCATCCGACCCTGCTCCGGCCCCGCCCGGGGCTACAGCCGCCTTACTGACTCAGCTCAATGGGCGGGCTGGCGGCAATGGCGGCGCGACGACCGTCCCAACCGAGGTCACCGTCGCCAACAGCGGCATCGCCAACACGGTTTCAGCGAATGTCACGGCCAGCATCCAAGCCGCGGCACATACTCAGCCGCCGGCGCAACAGTCCCAAAACGTTAGCCCCGTGGTTCAGCTCACCCAGTTAAACAATCAGAACGTCTCGTTGCCGGGAGCCACGGTCACCCCGGTTGGCGGCGGGCCCAGCGTGGCGATCGGCGATTTACCGACGGTCCAACCGGGGACGACGATTGGCGGAACCGGCGCCAAGCCCGGCAACAACAACACCGGCGGCATCACCGGCGGCGGCATCACCGGCGGCGGCACCGGGGGCGGCATCACCGGCGGCGGCATCACCGGCGGAGGCATCACCGGCGGCGGCGGCACCGGGGGCGGCATCACCGGCGGCGGCGGCACCGGGGGCGGCATCACCGGCGGCGGCGGCACCGGGGGCGGCATCACCGGCGGCGGCGGCACCGGGGGCGGCGGCACCGGGGGCGGCATCATCACCGGCGGCGGCGGCACCGGCGGCGGCACCGGCGGCGGCACCGGCACCGGCGGCGGCACCGGCACCGGCACCGGCGGCGGGATCAACATCGTGGGCATATCCGGCAACCTGGTCTTGAACGGCATTTTGACGCCCTATACTGCGGGCCAGGTCGCCGACGGGGTGTTCAGCGCCAACACCATCTCAGGCCCGATAAACGTCCCGGTGACGTCGGGCTCGGGACATGTCTCCCCCGATAACACGTTCTTTTACGGCAACCTGACGACGGGAGCGTTCGTCTATGGCGGACAGCAGGTCAATTCGAGCTTCTACGCAGCAAAATCGACCTCGCCGACCGTAGCGGCATTCACCCTGCCCGCGGTCTCGATCCCATTCCTGAGCCCGGCGACGTTGGCCGGATTATCCGCGGGGTTGCAGGCCAGCGCTAACAACTCGCCATTGTACTTGGCGACCCCGGCGAACAATACGTTTTCGAACAACTCACCGGCTCTCCCCACGGGAGCGACCAAGGCACTGCAGGCAACCCTGGCGATCACCGGGACGCAAGGCGGCCAGAGTTCGGCCATCGTCGTGCTCGTAGGCAATGTCATCAATGCATCGCCTAACGGCGTCGACCCGGGGCAGCCGATCATCAACGGCGTTATCCATGGCAGCATTCTCGCCAACGCGATGGGACAGCCGATCCGCATCTACTCGCCCTACGTGACGCCCGCCGACGGCAACGGCAACAGCTTTTACGGCGCCAATGGCATCTCCGGCCTCGCCGTGAGCAACGGCAATTGCTGCGCTCCGGGCGAGGTAGCATCCAACGCCAATGAGACCAACACCGCGACAGGGATGTCGACCCCGTATCAGTTCGTTCAGCCGGCGGTCGCCCCAACGACCCCGCTGCCGGTGCCGGCTGGCGCGCAGACGCCGACACAGACCTTGACCGGGTATTTCGGCGGGATCATGACGAAGGAACCCGGAACCGGCCCTGGCAGCCCGATCCCCTATACGCTGACCGGCACGACCAATATTACGACCAATGCCACCAACGCGCAGGTCGCCGCCACGCTCAACGGCGCCAATTCACTGACCCTGAGCACAAGCGGCATCACCAATGGGATAATTTTGGGTTTCGGCTCGACAACGACGGGCGCGACCAACTCCCGCATGGCCTATGTCAACGACAACCTGTTTGCGGTCATGGAGAACCCGAGCCGGAAGGCGACATCGTCCGTCAATGGGGTCGCTGTTCCGGTCACCGACGGAAACTCCGGCTCGAACATCTATCTCGTAACCCAGACCGCGGCGCCGCTCCCGACCTCGTTCCTGCCGGGCGGTCTGTGCAGCGCTTGCACCTATTTGCAATGGGGATATTGGGGCGGCGAGCTGGATAGTGGCTCAGGCAGCACCGCGCGTACCGATGTCGGGCACATCAATTTCTGGGTGGCGGGAGCTAATCCCACTTCCCCGGCCCAGATCAGCGCATTGACGTCGATGGGCGCCTCCGGCAAGTACACCGGTAACCTCATCGGGACAGTCTTTAATGGGTCCAATGGGGCGAACTATATCGCAACGGGAGGGCTGAGCGCGACTTACAACTTTGGGAGCCAAATCGGAAAATTTCAGATTATCAATTACGACGGCAACATCAATCTGATTGCCTCTGGGAAAGCCCCGATTTCGGGGCCTAACTCTAACTATAGTTTCGGATTCAACAACTCAGGATACACCGGGAAGGTCTCTGGTGGTTTTTACGGTGCGACCGCGACGGAAACCGGCGGCAATTTCGCTTTCGCCAAGACGGCGGGTCCAATCTATCTCACGTCGGGCATCTTCGCAGCGCACGGCGTGGTCCACTAGTCGGTTCGCTCGAAGTACAATAATAACCCGCCGGCGCGGGCCCGCGGGCCTGACGATGGGACCATCATCCCCGAGGGCGCAGTGATGCTGCTCGCCTTGTTGCGTTGAAGCGGCGCGATCGGGTAGCGTCCGCCGAGTTCGGGGAGGATCGCCGTGGTGAAATTGACTTGGCTATGGACTGCCGGCGCCGTGACGCTGGGCGTTGCCGGGTGCGTCAGCCCGCAACAGCAGGTGGCGCAAAAGGAAGATCTGCTGGCGGCGGCCGGGTTTCAGGTCAGGCCGGCGGATTCGCCGCATCGCATCGAGGCGATAAGGAGGCTGCCGCCTAATAAATTTATCACCAAAGTGGTGAACGGCAATCCGGTCTATCTGTATGCCGACCCGCTCGACTGCAATTGCGTCTATTTCGGCACCCAGCAGAACTGGGACGCCTACAAGCAGGAAATGTTTGCCAAGCAACTCGCCGACGAGGCCCAGATGACCGCGATCATGACCCAGGGGGATTGGGACGGGGACCCCTGGGGCTGGCCGTGACGGATGCTGCGCAAGCTCGCGCGACAGAGAACCGCGCGCACTCGCTCGCCCGCGACCGGCGGCGCAACTCTCTCATGCCGACGCGATATGTCGGCGATCAAAAGACGGCATTTGGGACATTCGGCGTCTCCGGCGTAGTGTCGGTCGCGGCATTTTAGCGTGAGGAAGCTGTACGATGCGGTTCGGCCTGTTCGGCAGTGCGGCGGCGCGGCGCGCCAAGGGACCTGAAGAGGCCGAATTCGACAGCGCAGAGGGTTATCGCGACTTCATCGAGTACAATATCGAAGCCGAGGCGCTCGGCTTTCACAGCACCTTTGTCGTCGAGCACCACTTCACCGGGTATGGCCAGGTCTCGGCGACGATCAATTTGTTGACCTGGCTCGGCGCCCGCACGCGGCGCCTGCGACTCGGCACGGCGGTCATGGTCTTGCCGTGGCATAACCCGGTGCTGCTGGCCGAGCAGGCGGCGACCCTCGATCTGTTGTCCGGCGGAAGGCTCGATTTCGGCATCGGCAAGGGCTATCGCTACAACGAGTTCGCCGGGTTCTGCATAGCGATGGACGAGGCCGACGAGCGCTTCGACGAGGCGCTTGACGTGATCATCAGGGCATGGACCGCCGACGAGCCGTTCTCGCACCGGGGTAAGCATTGGCAATTCGACAACATCGTTGTCGAGCCGCCGACCGCGCAAAAGCCGCATCCGCCGATCTGGATGGGCGCCGGCAGCGAGCGTTCGATCCGCCGCGTCGCCGCTCAGGGCTACAATCTTCTCCTCGGGCAATACGCCTCGCCAAAGGATGTCGCGGCCAGCATCGCGATCTACACATCCGAGACCGAGGCGCAAGGCCGCCCATTCGACCCGATGCAGGTCGCGGTAACCCGCGCCTTTTTTGTCTGCGACACGAGGGCGGAGCGGGCCGCCGCGATGGAGCGGCGGCTCGCCAACCGGCTGCGCCAATTGAAGCTCGCAACCACACCCGACGGCACCGTTCATGGCGGCCCCGACCGCGCCACCGGCGATCCGCAGGCGGTCAACGAAATCAAGTGCAATGTACGGCAACCCCGACCACATCGCCGAACGGCTCGAAGAATTGCGCACCGCCGGTGTCGGTTATGTGCTGATCAACGGCGGCGGCTCGGGCGGCGGAGCGCGCGGTCGCGCCAGCCTGCGCCGCTTCGCCCGCGAGGTCATGCCACACTTCGTCGAGACGCCGGTCAAGCGCGCCGCCCTGTAGCTCATGTCCGAGAGCGTTTGACCTGCGAGCGGATGGATTCTTGACCCTCGGCCTCCCGTTGTCGCGCTGCAGCAGAATTTAACTTTAAGTTTAGCCTATCTCCCCAATTTGATTGCCGTCCGGCTGCCCGACGCCGGAGATCTCGGCAGACGGGAAGATGCGGCAATACCTTCAATATGCCTTGGACGCTGTGAAATATGCGCGCTGGATTACGCGCGAACGCCTGATGCAATGGGGGACATTCTGGGCATTACTGGCGCTCGTCCTGCTTGCCCACAACGCGATCGCGTTTCCCCCAAGCGGTGTCAGCAGAGGTGGAGATTTCATCAATTATTGGTCGGGCGCCCTTTTGGCCGCCGATGGGCGGGCGGGTTTGGCCTACGATCCCGAGCGTTATCTGGCGTTTCAGCAGTCGCTGGTCGGGCCGGGATTCGGATGGAGGATCTACTCCTATCCGCCGGTTATGATGCTGCTGTGCTGGCCGCTCGCTTTCCTGTCGCTGATTCGCGCTTTGCTGGCGTGGAGCTTATTTGGAATAGGCCTCTGCGCTTGGTCCCTGTCGCGGCTGGTCGGGTGGAAAATTGCGGTCGTGGCGACGATCGGCGCGCCCGCCGCCTTCTTTAACCTTGTCGACGGCCAGAACGGGTACTATAGCGCCGCGCTGTTGGTTTGGGGGCTCACCCTCGCCGATCGACGTCCCGTGTTGGCCGGCTTGCTCTTGGGGATGCTGTGCTCTAAGCCGCAAATAGGCGTCCTGTTGCCGGTCGCGATGGTCGCCGGCAGACAGTGGCGGGCACTGGCGGCGGCGGCGGCGGGGGTAATCTTAATGGCGGCGGCGAGCGTGATCTTGCTCGGACCTGGCGCCTGGCTCGGTTTTTTCGACCAAATGATTCTAGAGCGCAGGCTCCTGGAATTCGATGGCTCGACCTGGGCTGGGATGCCGACGGTGTTCGTGCTGATGCGCATGGCTGGTGCGGACCTGACAGCGGCATACCTGATGCAGGGAGTTTCCGCCGTTTCTGCAGCCGTGGCGGTTACCGCCTTGTGGCACGGTCGATGCCCGTTCGGCGTCAAATCGGCGGGGTTGGCGGTCGGCATTTTTCTAGTAACCCCACATGCTTACTATTATGACATGATCATTTTGGTCTTCGCCGCGGCGTGGCTCGCCACTGAAGCGGTAAAGACGAGTTTTCTGCCATGGGAAAAAATCGCCATTTTAATCTTATTGATTCTGCCAGCTCTTTCACTTCTGCCCGCGCTGGCCGGTTTTCAAGTCGGGCCGATCCTCCTGTGGCTGACGATGGCGGTGATCCTCCGTCGCGGCCTAGCCTGCCCGAGCCCGAGCTTAGTCCGGACTACTTCGTTCCTACTTCACCACGGCAACCAAACTCCGGTCTAGCCGTGAACTGCTCTTTGCTTGAACGCGGCAAGCGCTTCGGGGGTATCTATATCGACGAGGATCGCGTCGTCGTCCATTTCGACTTCGGCAACTAGTTCGGCGTGCTCGCCGATCAGATGCCTGGCCCCGACATCGCCGGCGATCTGGGTCATTTCGGGAAAGAAATGCTTTGCCCACAGCACCGGATTGCCGCGTTTGCCGCGCCGGGTCGGCACGATGATCGCGCGCCCTTCGAGCGGGTTGAACGCCGCGAGCAGGCGATCGATATGCCGCCCGGTTACGAGCGGCATGTCTCCGAGGCAGACCAGCGCGCCGTCGAGATCAGGAGGCAACGCCGCTATCCCGCGCCTCAGCGAGGTCGATAGCCCGTCGGCGAAGTCGGGGTTGCGAACCCGTTCGACCGGCAGCTTGCCGAGCGCCTGGTCGACCTCGTCGGCCTTGTTGCCCAAAACGGCGATGATCGGGCGCGCTCGTGATGCAAGAAGCCGCTGCGCCACCCGCGCCACCATCGGCACGCCCTCGATCTCGGCGAGCAACTTGTTCGGGCCGCCCATTCGCCGCGATTGACCGGCGGCGAGCAGCACGGCGCCGATGCGCGGTCCCCGCGGCTTTTCTTGCGGCGTCGGCGGCTTCGCTTCGGCGCGCGGCAGCGGGCGCGACGGAATCTCGGCCAAGAGGCCGCCGCTGCCCATGCGCATGATCTCGGCCGCGCCGACCGGCAGCCCGGCGACCAATCGTTCGAGTACCCAGTCAAAGCCGTTGACTTTCGGCGACCGGGCGCAGCCGGGAAGCCCCAGCACAACGCGCTCGCCGACATGACCGAGCAGCAGGAGATTGCCGGGATCGACCGGCATGCCGAAATGATCGATCCTGCCGCCGGCAGCGACAATCGCCGACGGGATCACATCGCGCCGGTCGAGGATCGCCGAGGCGCCGTGGATCAACAAGATTTCGATGCCGTGGCCGAATGCGTCGCGAATCCTTGCGCCAAGCTCGCCAATCGCATGGCCGCAGCGCTCCTCAAAGACGAGCTTGCAGCCGAGCGCCCCGAGCCTGCCCTCGGTTACCGCGCGGGTCTTGTCGAGGATGCTTTCTTTCAGCCCGGGCAGGCGAGTCTGGATCAGCCCGACCGAGCGAGGCAGGAAAGGTGCGACGCGCAGCAGCGGACCGCCCGCCGTCGCGGCCTCAACGCAGCGCTGGACCGCCGCCGCCGACGCGGCGAATGGGATGATCTTGACCGTGGCGACCATCTGCCGCGGCTCGACGACCGTGAACGGCGACAACGTGCCGAGCGTGATCGCCTCATCGACGAGGTTGAGCCGGTCGACTCGCTCGGGCGCGAAAACCAGGACCCCGCGCGCCTTGGCAAAAAGGTTGGCGCGGCCGGTGAATGGCGTCGCCATCTCGATTTCGGTTCCCGCTGCCGCCGCGGCGACCCGCCGTGCCGCTTCGTCTTCGCCGATATCGTCGGGTTCGAGCCGGGCAACGACAATCTGCGACAAGCCGGCGGCGGCGATCAGCTCGAGGTCGCCCGCCGACAGAACGCGCGCTTTTTTGAGCGCGATCGACCCAAGCTTCAGGCTGTGTGCGAGGATCGCGCCTTCCGCCTCGGCGACCGGGACCTCTCCGAACCTCATGCCGCCTCAGCTTCCTTGCCGCGGCGGAGCATCTGGGTCATCTGGGCGACGATCGAGATCGCGACCTCGGCCGGCGATATCGCCCCGATCGCCAGCCCGACCGGCCCATGGATACGCGCAAGGTCATGTTCGCTGAACCCGAGCTCTTTAAGCCGCGCGCACCGCCCTGCGTGGTTACGCCGCGAGCCCAGCGCGCCGATGTAAAAGCATTCCGATCGCAACGCGGCAGCCAGCGCCGGGTCGTCGAGCTTTGGGTCGTGGGTCAAGGCCACGACCGCTGAACCACGGTCCGGCTTCAGCCGGTCAAGGGCTTCGTCGGGCCACTCCGAGGTCATCTCTATTCCGGGAAAGCGCGCCTCGGTGCCGAACGATTCACGCGGGTCGATGACCGTCACGGCATAATCGGTCATCGCCAAAATCTTCGCCAAGGGCTGGGCGATATGCACTGCGCCGACGATGAAGCAGCGATGCGGCGGCGTGAGCACCTCGACAAACACGGGACCGGCCGCCGTCTCGATGGTACGGTTGCGGCCGGTGCGCCAAGCCTCACGCACTCTGTCGAGCACCCCGTCGTCGAGCGCCAGATCGCCCTCGACATGTTCGCCGTCGAGCAGCAATTGCCGTCCCGTAGCAAGGTTGGTTGCGAGAGCGACAGAGCGGTGCTCTCGCTCCGCCGCCACGACGCGATCGAGAATGCGTCCTTTCATTCGACGCGCTCGACAAATATCTGGATCTTGCCGCCGCAGGCGAGGCCGACTTCCCAGGCCTGGTCGTTGGTGACACCAAAATCGAGGAGCCGCGGCTTGCCGTCTCGGATCACTTCGAGCGCCTCGTTGATGACCGCACCCTCGACGCAGCCGCCTGAGACCGAGCCGACCATCGCGCCTTTTTCGTCGACCGCGAGCTTGGCGCCGACGGGCCGCGGCGATGAACCCCATGTGGTGACGACGGTCGCCAATGCCACGCCCGACCCCGCCTCGCGCCACCGGGCCGCTTGTTCGAGGATTTCCGCTGTGTCGCTCATGCCGCCCTCTCTTCGTTAAAGGCCTATTCCCGCGCTCGTTCCAGACAAGCAAAATTTCGATAATGTTTTGAGATATCGAGCACAGTCACCTCATCGAGCTGTTTGAACTTTCGTCCCTGTCGCCGGACGTACCAGCGATTTTCGCCGCAAAGTCCTTTCGATATGTAGACCTTATATCTGTCCTCTCCGCTCCTCACGGACTGGGGGGTATTGCTCCCCGATATCCTTATAGCGCGTCTCATGGCAGCTACAAATTCGGTAATTGGGAAAATAAAAATATCTCCTTGGTAGCGATCATCTCTCGATAAGACATAAGCTAAGTACAGCCCTTTACGATCTTCTAGGTCTTCGAGCTCCCTAGACGTGAAGAAGCGGCATGATGAGGTGCAAAAGAGTTCATGCTCCCATTTGGACATTATTTCGTAGAGTTTTCCAAATTTAATTTAAATCTCTCAGTATTCGACCAAGTTCTTGCGGTTGCGTCTGAGAACAAGATCAACTTTATCGACGTCGAGAAAGCGGCTGTAAGGATGCCACCCATTCTGAAAGAACTCGAACTTGGCCAGCGTTTCACCTAATATCTCATAGTGTCCTGCTTTTTGTTTCTTCTCCTTCTCACTAAGAACATCGTTATGCAACGCGAGCTTAGAGGCGGCTTCGTCGAGGATTTCCGCTGTGTCGCTCATGCCGCTCTCTCTTCATTGTGCTGCCATGCTGCCGCTGCGGTGCCACGGCGCGCGATCGGGGCGCTCAGCACCGCGATCAGGGTTTCGAGGCTTT
Organism: uncultured Alphaproteobacteria bacterium; assembly: GCA_963785565.1. Classification (GTDB taxonomy): domain Bacteria; phylum Pseudomonadota; class Alphaproteobacteria; order ATCC43930; family CGMCC-115725; genus AP-15. Next base: position 145,379 of record CAWAVV010000013.1, read on the forward strand.
CGAGATTGTGCACCGGCCGGAACTCGTCGACATAGGGCATCATCGCCTTCATCCCCAGAGATTTTGGCTCGAACCCCTCGTAGCGCAACAGCGGGTTCAGCCAAATCAGCCTTCGGCACGAGCGATGCAGCCGATCCATCTCGTGAGCGAGCCCGGTGCCGGCATCGCGATCGAGCCCGTCGGTGATCAACAGGACGATGGCTCCCTGGCCCAACAGGCGCCGTGACCATAGCCGGTTGAACTCGGCGATCGAGTGGCCGATGCGGGTCCCGCCCGACCAGTCGGCGACCGCCTCGCCGACCCGCTCCAACGCCAGGTCCACGTCGCGGTGGCGCAGATAGCGCGTGATGTTGGTCAGCCGCGTGCCAAAGACAAACGTGTAGACGCGGTCGCGGTCGTTGGTGACGGTGTGCATAAAATGCAGAAAGACGCGGCTGTAGCGGCTCATCGAACCGGAGATGTCGCATAGCACGACGAGCGGCGGCGGGCGCCGGCGCGGGCTCTTGCGCTTCAACTCGATCAGCCCGCCCGAGCGCAGCGCCGCGCGCATTGTCGCTCGCAGATCGGCGCGGGCGCCGTGCCGGTCGGGGGCGAAGCGGCGGGTGGGCATGTCCTGCACCGGCAGGCGCAACCGCGCGATCGCGGCCTTGGCGCGCGCCAGCTCCTCCAAGGACATTTTCTCGAAATCCATGCTGCGCAGTTGCTCGCGGTCGGAAAAGGTCATGACCGCGTCGATCTCGGTTTCGACCTCCTCGGGTTCGCCCTGCGGCTCGTCGCGGTTCGGGTGGAGCGCTTCGGCGAGACGCCGCGCCATCTCCGCGCCGCGATCCTCTTCGGTCTCGACCCGAATTTCAGGCAGCACCAGCCCCATCATCTTTTTCAGCAGATCGGGGTTGCGCCAGAAAATGTGAAAGGCCTGGTCGAAAATCAGCCGCTGGTCGGGCCGGTTGACGAAGACCGCATGCAATGTCCAATAGAAGTCGCGCCGGTCGGTGATGCCGACCGTCCTGACCGCCTCGACTGCGTCGATGACCTTGCCGGGGCCGACCGGCAGACCGGCCGCGCGCAAGGTGCGCGCAAAATGCATCAGATTGGCGAGCAGCGACCCGCCGGCGTTGCGGGCATTGGGGGTACAGTCTCGACGGTTGCTTGCCCCTCACCCTCCCGCTGCGCGGGTCCTTCCCATCTCACCCGCGCGCGGGGAGAGGCGTTGGCGGTGAGGGGCCTTCCTGCGCAGGATCATGCGGCGCGGCCTCGGCCTTGATCTGGTCCAGGAGCCGAGCGGCTTCGCTTCCTTGAATGCGTGCGATGTCGTCCTGGTATTTGAGCAAAACGCCCAATGTGTCGTTGATCGCGTGCGGGGATAGCTCGAGGACGTCCAACTGCATCAGCGCCTCGGTCCAGTCGATTGTCTCGGCGATGCCGGGAAGCTTGAACAGGTCCATCGTGCGCAGTTTTTGGACGAAGGCGACGACTTGATGCGACAGATGTTCGCTGGCGCCTGGCGCCTTGCGCTTCAGGATCTCCAGTTCACGCGCCGCGGTCGGGTAGTCGACCCAGTAATAAAAGCAGCGCCGCTTTAGCGCGTCGTGGATCTCGCGCGTTCGGTTTGAGGTGATGATCACGATCGGCGGGTTGGCCGCGTGGATCGTGCCGATCTCCGGGATCGTCACCTGGAAGTCGGAGAGCAGCTCGAGGAGATAGGCCTCGAACGGCTCGTCGGTGCGGTCGAGCTCGTCGATCAACAATACCGGCGCGCCCGCGAGGTCGGGCTCCAACGCCTGCAACAGCGGGCGTTTGATCAGAAACCGGTCGGAGAAGATCGTGCTCTCGATTTCCGAGCGGTCCTCCTCGGCCGCCTCGGCCAGTCGGATCTCGATCATCTGGCGCGCGTAGTCCCATTCGTAGACCGCCGAGGCGACGTCGAGACCCTCGTAGCATTGCAAGCGGATCAACCGGCGCGTCAGCGCGCTCGCCAGCACCTTGGCGATCTCGGTCTTGCCGACCCCGGCCTCGCCTTCGAGAAACAGCGGCCGCTTCAGATGCAACGCGAGATGCACCGCCGTCGCTAGACTGCGGTCGGCGATGTAATCGGCGCTGCCCAGCATGGCAAGCGTTTCGTCGACCGAGGCGGGTAGTTTGGCGGCAGCGGCAACGTCCATCGACAATGATCCAGATCAACAAGATCCCTCTCTCCACCGGGAGAGGGCAGAGCTATGCGAGCCCTGTCAATCGCGCGGGATTCTTTGGCGAGGCGGTACTTCTAACGCCCCACCTCATCCCCCTTCGAGCTTGGGGATGAAGAAGACTTCGCTGCCGTGGCGCAGCGGCTGCAGGTAGCCGACCTCGTGAATCTCGCCGTCGATGGCGACGGTGGTTTCCTCTTCGAGATGTTCGGCCAAGCCGGGGTAGAGCTGATCGAGCGCCTTGATGACGCCGCGCAGGTTTCTCGCTTCGAACGTGAATTCGCGCACCCCGCCGGTATAGCGGCGGCTGAACCCACTCGACAAAACCACCCGCGCGGTCGCCTCGGGCATGGTGCGGCTCCTAGTCGTCTCCGGCGCCCGCGTCCAATGCGGCGCGGATCCTGGGCGGCGACATCGGCAATTCAGTCAGGCGGCGGCCGGTCGCTTGTGCGATGGCATTGGCGATCGCCGCCATCGGCGGGACGATGTTGACCTCGCCGACACCCTTCGCCCCGAACGGATGCGCCGGGTTCGGCACCTCGACCAGCACTGCGTCGATCATCGGGATGTCGGGGGCTACCGGCACCCGGTAATCGAGAAAGCCGGCGTTATCGAGCCGGCCGGACTTGTCGTAGATGTATTCCTCGTTCAGCGCCCAGCCGATGCCTTGGGCGACACCGCCCTGGATCTGCCCTTCGACATAGGAAGGATGGATCGCCTTGCCGACATCCTGGGCGGCAACATAGCGCAGAATCGTCACCTTGCCGGTTTCGGGATCGACCTCGACATCGCAGAACTGGGTCGAGAAGCCAGGCGCCTGGCCGCCGGCATTGACCGACGCCGCGGATGTCAGCGGGCCGCCGGTCAGCGCCTTCTTGGCGGCGATCTCTTTCAGCGACAGCGGAGGGAAATCGCCGACATTGCTGCTGGCGGGCCTGGCCTGGCCGTCTTCCCAGAGGACGCCGTCGACATCGACATCCCAGATCATCGCCGCCCGTTTGCGCAATTCGTCGATGATCTTCTTGCTGGCCTCGACAACCGCCATGCCGGTCGCAAAGGTCACGCGCGAGCCGCCGGTCGGGTTGGTAAAGCCGACCGCGACCGTGTCGGCGACGATCGCGCGGACCTGGTTGTAATCGACGCCGAGCGTTTCGGCCGCCATCATCGCCATCGAGGCGCGCGAGCCGCCGATATCGACGCTGCCGGTCGAGACGATGACGGTGCCGTCCTCATTGACCTGCACCGTGGCGCTCAACTCGCCGCCGCCGTTGAACCAGTAGCCCGAGGCCACGCCGCGTCCCTGGTTCGGGCCCAGCGGCGTGTTGTAGGCCGGATGGTTGAGCAGTGCTTCGAGGGTCTCGACATAGCCGCCATGGGCCATCTTCGGCCCATAGATCATCGTCGTTCCCGGCCGCGCCGCATTTTTATGCCGCAATTTCAGCGGGTCCATCCCGATCTTCTTGGCCACGATGTCGAGCACGCTTTCGACCGCGAAGGCCGAGATCGGCGACCCGGGCGCGCGATAAGCCGACGCCTTCGGCCGGTTGCTGACGACGTCGTAGCCGACCGAGCGCGCGTTCGCGATGTTGTACGGGGCGAAGGCGCACAGGCACCCGTTCATGACCGGCGAGCCGGGGAAGGCCCCGGCCTGGAACTTGAAGATCCCGTCGGCGGCGGTGATCGTGCCGTCTTTCTTGGCGCCGATCTTGACCCACATCGAGGCGCCCGAGGTCGGGCCGGTGGCCTTGAACACCTCGTCACGGCTCATCACGATCTTGACCGGGCGACCCGCTTTCTTCGACAGCGCGGCCGCGATCGGTTCGAGATAGACCGGGATCTTGCCGCCAAAGCCGCCGCCGATTTCAGACGGCGTCACCCGCACATTGCCGATGGGCATGCCGAGCAGCCTCGCAGTCATCGCCCGCACTCCGAAATGGCCTTGGGTCGCGGTCCAGATCTCGGCCTGGCCATCGGCTCCGACATTCGCGGCGCAAGCATGCGGCTCGATATAGGCCTGGTGCACGGCCGCGGTCTTGAACTCCTTTTCGACGATCACATCGGCTTCGGCAAAGCCCTGCTCCAAATCGCCGATCTGGAATTCGATCCGTTTGGAAGTGTTGGAGGGCTTGGTCGGCGTCGGCTCGACGCCGCGCGTGATCATGTCCTCGAACAACAGCGGCGCATCGGGCGCCATCGCCTCGTCGACGTCGATGACGTGCGGCAGCACCTCGTAATCGATCTCGACCAGTGCCGCGGCCTCTTCGGCGATCGATTTACTGGCCGCCGCGACGGCGGCGACAGGATGGCCTTCATAGAGCGCCTTTTCGCGGGCCATGATGTTGCGGGTGATGTGCCAGAAATTTTGCGCCACCCGCTCCGGCCCAACATATTCGAATTTATGGTCGGGAAAATCGGCCGCGGTCACCACCGCCTTGACTCCGGGCAACGCCAGTGCCTTTGACGCGTCGATCGACCGAATCCGGGCGTGGGCGTACGGGGAGCGGATGACCTTGCCGTACAGCGCGCCCGCCATCGCCAGATCGGCGCCGTACATGGCGCGGCCGGTAACCTTCGGCACACCGTCGGGACGAATTTGCCGAGTTCCCACCCATTTGTAGCGCGACGGTGCGATATCGTTCACGGCTCTGTCTCCTGATCGCCCGGTTGAATTCGATTTATCTGAGAGGGTCGCGCGGCGGAGGCGGAAATGCAAGCCTGCGCCGAGGCCGCATCCGTCACAGATGGCCGAGCGCGGCGATTGTCTGCTCCAGGATGGTAAAGCCGCCGGTCGAAAACCCAGCCACGCGAAGCGACTGGCGGCGGATGATGGCCCGACGTAGCTTTAGCTTATGCCAGGCCGAGGATCACCATGACCGACAACGACGCCGTGCTCGCCGCCAACCTCGAATTCTACCGCGTCTTTACGGCGCGCGACGTCGTCGGAATGGACGCGCTGTGGGCGCGCCGGGCGCCCGTTGCTTGCGTCCACCCGGGATGGACGGTGCTGACCGACCGGGAGGCGATCATTTCGAGCTGGAGCGCGATTCTGACGAGCCCAGACGCGCCCCGCATAGCCTGTTACGATGAGCGCGTGCTGCTTTACGGCGATACGGCCTTGGTACTGTGCGAGGAGGAGTTAGGTGGCGGCACCCTCGCCGCCAGCAACCTGTTTGTCCGCGAGGACGGTGGGTGGCGAATAGCGCACCACCATGCCGGCCAGATCGTCCGCCGTCAGCCGGAGCGGCGTCCCCCGTCCCGGCTCAATTGAGCCCCGCGGCCGCGTTCATTCCCCGATCGACGCAAGAATTCCACGCGCTGCGCCCGGCGGACCATGTCGTACGCGATCGCATAAAGGCTGCTTGAACATCGGCGAGGCGCGTCGCGGTCTCGGCATCGATCACGCCGTCGACGCGGGTGGGGCGAAAGCGCCGCTGGAACGCGGCAACAGCTCGCCTCCTCGATGGCCGGAGCCAGGCAATAGCCGATCAAGCCCAAGTCGGCGACGGCGCGCGGGCGGTCGAGCACGGCGTCGCGCCGCGGCCGAGACGGTTCCGGCCAGATCCCAATACCGGCACGAGCGAGACGCGGCCAGTCAAAGGCTTCGCCGGGATCGGTCTTGCGATCGGGCGCTATGTCCGAATGGCCCACCACGCGATGCGGCGGGATCGGGCGCCGCGAAAGGATGTCGCGGCACAGATATTCAACCGCGGCCATCTGCTCCTCGGGAAAGGCGCGATAGCCCCATTCGTGGCCAGGGTTGACGATTTCGATCCCGATCGAGACAAAATTGAGGTCGTGCTCGCCCTCCCAGCACGACCGCCCGGCGTGAAACGCGCGCCGCGCTTCGGGCACAAGCTGCCAGATGGCCCCGTCCTCCTCGACGACATAATGGGCACTGACTCGCGCCGCCGGATCGCACAGCCGGTTCAACGCCGCTTCGGCGCTCTGCATTCCGGTGTAATGCAACACCAGCATGTCGATCCGCGGCGGCTCGCCGCGACTTTCGTGATTAGGCGAAAGCCGTTCGGAAATAGAGTGCGGGATCATCAGGCGGCGGACGGGTCGGCTCCGACCTTCGCCAGCGGGTCGTAAGCAGCGTTGATGCGAGCTCGGCCGCAGAGTGCAGCACCCCAATAGAGCCCGGGAATAGAGAAACTCAGATGTCATGTACGTCGACGATTCCGGGCAGCGACTTGACCGCGGCGCGGATCTTGGGGTCGACGCGGAAGCCACCGGGGATCGCTATCTCGACCTCGCGCTCGGCCAGGTCGAGCACCACCGACACGCGACCGCGGCCGCCGCCCGCCTCGCGGCCCATCAGGCTCTTCAGAGTGGCGAGCGCACGTTCCTCGCCGAGAAACACGCGCAGCCCGGCCGCGGCGTGGGCCACGACATCGTCGAGCGGCTCGACCTTCTGCGCGGTCAGCCGCAAATTGTCCTCCTCGCTGCGGACATCGACAGTGACCGCAAGCGGCTGGCCCGCGTCGAACAGAGCCCGAGACTGGCTCAGCATCTCGGCGAACAGGGTCACTTCGAAGATGCCGCTCGTGTCTGACATCTGGACAAAAGCAAATCGATTGCCGCGCGCCGAGGTTCGCTCTTTGCGCCCGACGACGATGCCGGCGAGCCGGAACCGGGTCGTCCCGTTCGCAGCCAGTGCCATCGGCAACTCGGCCCAGCGCAGAATGCCGGCGCGTTCGAGGCTCTTACCGTAAGCGTCGAGCGGATGGCTCGACAGGTAAAATCCGATCGCCGCGAATTCGTGCTGCAATTTCTCGACCGGCGGCCAGTCCTCGACCAGCGGCAATGACGGGCGGTCGCTGAGGCCGAGACCGAACAGGCTGCCCTGGCCGTCCTGTCGCTCGCTCGCTGACCGGCTTGCCTGCCGCAACAACAATTCGGCGGCGGCGAAGGTTTGCGCGCGGTTCGGATCGAGCGGATCGAATGCTCCGGCTTTCGCCAGGCTCTCGAATTGTCCTCGGTTGAAGGTCTTGGCATCGAGCCGCTGAGCTAGGTCGAAGAGGTCCGTAAACCGGCCGTTCCGCTCGCGCTCGGCCACCAGTAAGTCCATCGCCTGCGCACCGACACCCTTGACCGCGGCTAGCGCATAGCGGATCGCGGGCTTTCCGCTCTTGGGGTCAATCTCGACCGAAAAAGTCGGCTGCGAGCGATTGACGTCGGGCGGCAACAGTCGGATCCCGAGCCGGTCCAATTCCTGGCGAAAATGGTTCAGCTTATCGGTATTGCCGAGATCGAGCGTCATCGATGCAGCGAGAAACTCGACTGGGTAGTTCGCCTTCAGATAAGCGGTTTGATAGGTGATCAGCGCATAAGCCGCGGCATGCGGTTTGTTGAAGCCATAGCCGGCAAATTTCGCCATCTGGTCGAAGATCAGCTGCGCCCGAGCCTTCTCGACACCGTGGGCCACGGCTCCGTTGACGAACTGCTGGCGTTGCGCGTCCATTTCCGACTGGATCTTCTTGCCCATCGCGCGGCGCAACAGGTCGGCGCTGCCAAGCGTATAGCCGGCCAAGACCTGGGCGATCTGCATGACCTGCTCCTGGTAGGTCATGACGCCGTAGGTTGCGTTCAGGATCGGTTCGAGCGTCGGGTGCAGGTAATCGGGCGCCTCCTCGCCGTGCTTGACCGCGATGTAGCGCGGGATGTTCTCCATCGGGCCCGGCCGGTACAGCGCATTGGCGGCGATGATGTCCTCGAAGCGGTCCGGGCGCAGCCGTCTGAGCATGTCGCGCACGCCGGCGCCTTCGACCTGGAACACCCCGACCGTGTCGCCGCTGGCCAGCAATTCGTACGTCGCGCGGTCGTCGAGCGGCAGGCCCTCGAGGTCGAGCTCGATCCCGCGCTCCGCGAGCAACTCGTGGGCGCGCGCCAAAACTGTCAAGGTCTTGAGCCCGAGAAAGTCGAATTTGACCAGGCCCGCGAGTTCGACCCATTTCATATTGAACTGGGTGGCCGGCATGTCGGAGCGCGGATCGCGGTATAACGGCACCAGTTCGACCAACGGACGATCGCCGATCACGACACCCGCGGCGTGGGTCGAGGCGTGGCGATAGAGCCCCTCCAGTTTCAACGAAATCTCGATCAGCCGGGCGACCAACTCGTCGCTGTCGCGCGCCTGCTGCAATGCGGGCTCGCCGGCGATCGCTTTTTCCAACGTGACCGGATGCGCCGGGTTGTTGGGCACCAGTTTGCACAGCCGGTCGATCTGGCCATAGGGCATCGCCAAGACCCGGCCAACGTCGCGCAACACCGCGCGCGCCTGCAACTTGCCAAAGGTGATGATCTGCGCAACCCGGTCGCGACCGTATTTCTGCTGGACGTAGCGGATCACCTCGTCGCGCCGGTCCTGACAGAAATCGATGTCGAAATCAGGCATCGACACACGCTCGGGGTTTAAGAACCGCTCGAACAGCAAGCCAAAGCGCAGCGGGTCGAGGTCAGTGATGGTCAGCGCCCAGGCGACGACCGAACCCGCTCCGGAGCCACGTCCGGGGCCGACCGGGATGCCCTCGCGCTTGGCCCATTGGATGAAGTCGGCGACGATCAGGAAATAACCGGCAAACCCCATCGCAATGATCGTGGCGAGCTCGAATTCGAGCCGTTCGCAATAGGGCTTTGCCTTACCTTGGTCGACGCCCAACCGGGCGAGGCGCGCGTCGAGCCCAGCCTGCGCCGCGCGCCGCAACGCCAACTCCTCGGTGTCGCCTTCTTCGGTCGGGAAGGCGGGCAGGATCGGCTGGCGCGGCTGAGGGATAAAGGCGCAGCGCCGCGCGATGACCAGGGTGTTGTCGCAGGCCTCGGGCAGATCGGCGAAAACATCCCGCATCTCCGCCGCAGGCCGAAAATAATGGAACGGGGTCAAACGCCGGCGATCATTGTCCGCGACGACCGTGCTCTGCGCGATGCACAGCAGCGCATCATGCGCCTCGTAAAACCCGCGATCAGGGAAATAGGCGTCGTTGGTGGCGACCAGCGGCAGATCGTGGCGATAGGCGAGCTCGACGAGCGCGGGTTCGCTGCGCGCCTCGTCCGGCCCATTGTGGCGCATCAACTCGATATAGAGTCGGCCCGGAAAGGCCGCCGTCAGCTCGCCCAGCAGCGCCTCGGCGGCATCGCCTTGCCCCTCCATCAGCAGCCTTCCGAGCGGCCCTTTGGGTCCGCCCGAGAGGCAGATGAGCCCCTCGCTCGCCGCAGCGATATCGGCGAGGCTTACGGCCGGCTCCGCGGCCCCGTCGCTGGCCAGATAGGAGCGGCTGACCAGGGCCAGCAGGTTCCGATACCCGGCCTCGCTCTGCACCAGCAACACGATCCGGTCCGGCTCTGCGCTGCGCCCCGGCGCACCATTGCTTCGCGCCGCCTCGTCGCGGCCGGCGAGCGCCACTTCACAGCCGATGATCGGCTGCACCCCCGCCGAAGCGCAGGCGGTGGCGAATTCGAGCGCACCGAACAGATTCCCGGTATCGGTGATCGCCACCGCCGGCATGCGCTCGACCTTGCACAGCTCCACCGCTTCCTTGACCGGAATCGCCCCGGCCGACAGCGAATAAGCGGTGTGGACGCGCAGATGAATAAAATCGGCGAGCGGCATGTCGGCAATATCGCACCCCCCGGCGCCAAATTCACCCGCGTTCGCGCCGCCTGGGAGCGGCCCGATGTTTTCCAACGGTTTGCCCGAAATCCTCCCGGCAACCCACGCCGCGAACTCCACGCCGGGGAACCCTGGGCCGATGCTCGCCCATCGTCAGGTGCCGATTACCGCGTTGAATTAGGGCGACTTATCCCGATCGCGCAGTTCGGCAAATCACTCGATCGTTCGCGCCTCTGCACCGAGTGCTTCGCCGGGCGGCGAGCCCGCTCCGCCGACGATTGTTCGCAGGTTGGTTTCGGCCGCCCTCTCGTCCGGCGAGGACGTCAGCGGGCGATGGCAGGTGTCGCTTAATGATGGAACAGGTTCAGGGCGGAGCCTTTACGGAACCATTCGAGTTGGGAAGCGCTGAACGTATGGTTGAGGCGGAGCGTCTCGCTCCTCCCATCGGCATGCCTGATTCGGCATTCGACCGGTTGGCCCGGCGCCATCTCCTCTAATCCGACCAGGCTCAGCCGATCATCGGCGCGGACGCGATCGTAATCCGCCGGGTCCTGAAAGGTCAGCGCCAGCAGACCCTGCTTTTTGAGGTTCGATTCGTGGATGCGGGCAAAGCTGCGCGCGATCACGGCGCAACCGCCCAATAGCCGCGGCGACAACGCGGCATGTTCGCGGCTGCTGCCCTCGCCGTAATTGTGATCGCCGATCGCCACCCATTTAACCCCATGGGCCTTGTAGTCGCGGGCGACCTTCGAGACCATGACCCCCTTCTCGCCGGTCAGGACATTGACGCCGGTTCCGGTCTCGCCGGTAAAGGCATTGATCGCACCCATGAACATATTGTCGCTGAACTTGTCGAGATGGCCGCGATAGCGCAGCCATGGACCAGCCGGCGAGATATGGTCGGTCGTGGTCTTGCCCTGGGTCTTGATCAATACCGGACAGTCGACAAAGTCCTTGTGGTCCCAGGCCAGCCACGGCGTCCATCAGCTGCAGCCGCTCGCTGTTCGGATCGACCGCCAATTCGATCCGGCTGCCGTCCGCGGGCGGATCGATATAGGTCGCGTGCCCGGCGTCGAAGCCGTGCGCCGGCACCTCGGGCGCCGGGCCCGGCGGATCGAGCCGGAACCGCGCGCCGTCGGCCCCGGTCAGCGTGTCCGTCAGCGGGTTGAACGACAGCCGGCCGGACAACGCCATCGCGGTCACGATCTCCGGGCTGCCGATAAAGTTCATCGTCGTCGGCTGCTCGTCGTTGCGGCGCGGAAAATTGCGGTTGTACGAGGTGACGATCGTGTTCGGGACGGTGCTTTCTTCCTTCGCCCGCCGCCATTGGCCGATGCACGGGCCGCAGGCGTTGGCCAAGACGGTGCCGCCCATGTCCTTGAGCGACTGCATCTGGCCGTCGCGCTCGATCGTCGCGCGCACCGCCTCCGATCCCGGCGTAACCAGAAACGGCACCGCCGTTTTGATGCCGTGCGCCTTGGCCTGCTCGGCGACCTCGGCCGCACGGCTCATATCCTCGTAAGAGGAATTGGTGCAGCTGCCGATCAACGCCGTCGAGATCCGGTCGATGAAGCCGCTCTTGGCGTCGGCCACCTCGGCGGCGAGCTTCGAGACCGGCCGCGCCCGGTCGGGCGAGTGCGGGCCGACCATGTAGGGTTCGAGCTTCGACAGATCGAGCTCGACGACGCGGTCGTAATATTTCGCGGGGTCGGCCTCGATCTCCCTGTCGGGGGCGAGCATGTCCAGGTGCGCTTCGGCGAGCGGCACCAGGTCGGGCTTGCCGGTCGCGCGCAAATAGCGCGCCATATGCTCGTCATAGGGGAACATCGATGTCGTGGCGCCGAGTTCGGCGCCCATATTGGTGATCGTCGCCTTGCCGGTGGCGCTGATCGTGCGCGCGCCGGGGCCGATATACTCGACGATCGCATTGGTGCCGCCGGATACGGTCAGCGCGCCGGCGACGTAGAGGATCACGTCCTTGGGCGCGGTCCAGCCGCTCATTTGACCGGTCAGGTATACGGCGATGTGCCGCGGATATAGCACCTCCCATGGCAGCCCGGCGATTACCTCGACCGCGTCCGCGCCGCCCACGCCGACCGAACAAGCACCGAGACCACCGGCATTCGGCGTGTGCGAGTCGGTGCCGATGATCAGTTCGCCGGGGAAGGCGTAATTTTCCAGCACTACCTGATGGATGATGCCGGCGCCCGGCCCCCAGAACCCCAATCCGTATTTGGCCGCGGCCGAGCGCAGGAAGTCATAGACTTCCTTGTTCTCGGCGAGCGATTCGCGCAGATCCGCGGCGCCCTCGACCCGCGCCTGGATCAAATGGTCGCAATGGATCGTCGCCGCGACCGCGACCTTGTCGCGCCTGGTCTGCATGAACTGGAGCAAACCGGTCTGCCCCAGCACATCCTGAAAAACGACGCGGTCGGGGCGCAGCAGCAGATAACTATGCCCGGGCTCCAGCTCCTGGTTCTCCGGATCGTCGAGATGCCCGAGCAGGACCTTGTCCGCCAAGGTCAGCGGTTTATCGAGCCGGCGGCGGACCACCGCAAGGTTGCGCGCCATTGTCGCATAGACGGCAGCCGCCATTTCCGGGGTCGATTTGATAGCAACCATTGTCTAGCCTTTCTTGGCGATACTTAAAGGGGCCGGCACGAGCACGATCTCGTCCACATCCCGAAAAGTGGAAACCGGAGGTCTTGCTGAAAATCAGCAACAAGTCGCGATGATGCCCGATGCTGCCGGAATCGTCTAGGAAATCTTCGGTCTCGCGGCGCTCGGCGAGCCGCTCAGCGCGCCGTCTCAAATCGCGTTGCCGCGGCAGTTTCCGGCGCCAACACGGTGGGAAAGCGGATTGCGAACACGGTCCCGCCGCCCGGCCGCTCTTCGACGTCGACTGTGGCGCCGTGCGTCTGCGCGATGCGCGCGACGATAGCCAAGCCGAGACCGGCGTTCCCGCCGCGGCGACGGTCGCGGCGCCAGAAGCGTTGAAATATGTGCTCGCAATCGGCTCTTGGTATACCAGGCCCGCGATCCATGACTCGGATCACGCCCTCGGTCGCCACGGCGATCTCGACAGTCGTTGCGGGGGAAGTGTGGGCGAGCGCGTTTTCGACGAGGTTTCTCACGGCGCGGACGAGCGCGTCGCCGTTGCCGCGGACCCGTACCGGGCGCCGCGCGCCGGTCACCGCTACGGTCTTGCGCTGCGACAGGGCCAACGGGGCAAGAAACGCTGCCACCTCGGCCGCGATTGCAACGATGTCCGCGATCTCGTCCTCGGCAACGACGAGCGTCTCGAGTTCGGAGATTTCAAGCAGCTGGTTGACCAGCCGGCTCATGTTCTCAACGTCGTGGCGCAGGGGCCCGGCCACTTCGCGATCATCGAGCATGTCGATTTGCGTCCGCAGGATCGCCAGCGGGGTGCGCAGCTCGTGGGCGGCGTCGGCAGTGAATTCGCGCTGAGCGCGGAACCCGGCATCGAGCCGATCGAGCGCGTCGTTGACGGCGCGAACCAGCGGAAATACCTCGCGCGGCATACCGGCTTCGGGCAATCTGAGGTCGGTATGGTCGGGACCGATTTCTTCGGCCAGCGCCGAGGCCGCGACGATTGGCTTCACGGCGCGCCGAAAGATGACAACGTCGATGAACAGCAGCGCCACCAGCAGCGGCACGGTAATCCAGCCGACGCGGGTAAAGAACTCGGCGACGATATCGTCGATCAGCACATCGCGATGGGCGAGGTTTTCGGAGACTTGGACAAAGAGCGGCCGACCCCCGGTCTCGACCGCTACCGTTACTCCATCGTAATCGTCGCCGTCGCGGCGCTGCGAGAAGAATTGGAACGGCATTGCCTTTGGCGGGATCGGCGCAATCGGGCCATTTCCGGACGACGAGGAAAACAGCACCCGGCCGTCGTCATCGAGCACGGCAAAGGCGGCCCGTCCGTAGCCTGCGGAATAGAACGCGGCAAGGCCCGGTGGCAGCGACAGTCGAACCGCCCCATCCGGTCCCTTGTCGAGATAGCGCAGGATCTCGGCCACCTGGTCGCGCAAGGCCCGTTGGTGCAGCCCTTGCGCGGCATGGTTCAGCATCAGGAACAGCGCTAGCGGCATGCAGATCGAGGTTGCGATAATCGCCAGCAGATGAAGCCCAGTGATCCGCGAGACGACCGAGTGAAATCGGATCACCTCATTTTCTCTCGGAGATCAGATAGCCGACCCCGCGCAGAGTGTGGATCTGGACCGAGGCATCGACTTCGGTGAGGCGCTTGCGCAGCCGGTGAATGTAAACTTCGACCGCGTTCGACCCGATCTCCTGTGACAGACCGTACAGGTTGTTTTCGAGCAGGTTCTTACCTACCACGCGCCCGCTGCGACGCAGCAGATGCTCGAGCACGGCGATCTCTCGGGGTGAAAAAAAGATCGGCTCCTCGCTCACAAAAACTTGGCGGGCTACGGTGTCGAGCGTGACGTTGCCCAGCTCGAGCGGGACGCCCAACAGATTGCCCGGGCGACGCAGCAGCGCCCGAAGGCGGGCTATCAGTTCCTCGAGTGCGAAAGGTTTGACGAGATAATCGTCGGCGCCGTCGCCTAGACCGGTAACGCGATCTTTCAGGCTGCCGCGCGCGGTCAGGATCAACACCGGCGTCGCATCGCGGCGTCGGCGCATCTCGCCCAGCACCTCGAGACCGTCGGCGTCGGGTAGCCCGAGATCGAGCACGACGATCTCAAAGCGGCTCGCCTGCAAGGCTGCAGTCGCGTCCGCCGCCGTCGCCAGGACGTCGACGACGAACCCGGCCGCGGTGAGACCACGCTTGAGCAGCTCGGCAAAGCGCTCGTTATCCTCGATGAGCAGCAACCGCATCGGATCTTTCCTATCGGGCTCGGCCCCTCCTATGGATTCCAGCGGTATCGCCCTGACGCGCACCGCGCTGCGACCGAGAACCCTCCGAGCCCGAGCGAACCGCTCAGGAGGCCGATGCTCCGCCCGTCGCCCCTGATGACGGGCTACCTCGGCTTCAGATCGCGTCGAGCTGCCAGGCGACGTCGTTGCCTATTCCCCATAGATAGCCGATATTGGCTTGGCCGACGAGGGCGTAGGCACGCCCCTGATGCCGCCAATAGATTAGGTTTACGTCCTGGCGGTGATCAAAAGTCGGTGGCATATCCGGCTGATTCGATGATCCGACGATCAAGGCCAGGGGCCCGATTGCCTTGTTGTCGGTAGTGTAGACGAGCTGAGCTGCCGGACGGCCGTCAACCACGATCAGCCGGGCGCCGTGGAAATTGAGGCCCCACGGTTTGAGGTCCGGCAGCCGGACCTGCTGCGGTAAACTCTGGCTGATCTTTTGCAGCGCCTCACGAGTGTCGCCGGTCGCGGGAATGTCGACGAGCGTGTTGTTGCCGGCGCTGACGAACAGCTTGAAATTGCCAGCGGCGTTGTCGAGCCAGAGATTGTTGGCGACCGCCGCCTCGAGCGCAGGTTGCGCGAGGGCGATGGCGGCGGTTCCAGAGGCAAATTTGGTGACGCCGAGATAGGCGCCGCTACCGCCGACAACAAGACCGAGCAGCGAGGCGGCGATCGGCAATCCAAGGCGCGGCCATCGCGATCGAGCAAATCGTGCGGCAGCCTTCCGCGGCCCGAAGGGCAAGATCTGGGGACCAGCCTCCGCTGCGACCGTCTCTGCACGCGCAGCAGCGATCAACCGTTCTGGTAACGGTTCGTGGAGGACCTCGTCGAAGGCGCGACGCACCAGCTTTGCCGAGATCGCGAGAGCAGCCAGCTGATCGCGTGCGGCCGAATCGCTGTCGAGCCAGGCTTCGACCTCGCGCCGATCCACCAGCTCGAGCTCGCCTTCGAGATAGGCGACGAGCTGGTCGTCACTGCGCTTCTGCATCCTTCCTACTCCTGCGCATCCCGCCGGCAGCCTCGAGCTGAAGCTGCAGCGCGATCCGAGCACGGGCAAGGCGGCTCATGATCGTCCCGACCGGCACATCCACGACCTCGGCTGCTTCCTTGTAGCTGAGCCCATCGACCGTCACCAACAGCAGCGCCGCGCGCTGATCCGGCGATAGGCGGTCAACCGCCCGGCGCACCTCGGCGAGCGTCAAGCGCGCCTCGACGCGGCGCACCGGCTCGTCCGACCCGAGACGGTCCTCGCCGATATCGCCGTCCGATTTGCGCACCTCGCGCGAGCGAATTTGATCAATCCATATCGTCTGCACGATGCGGAACATCCAGCTATCGAACCGGGTGCCCTCTTGAAATTGATGCCGGCGCGCAAGCGCTCGCTCGCAGGCCGCCTGGACAAGATCGTCAGCCTCGACGCTGGACCCCGTCAGCCCGCGCGCGAAGCGGCGAAGCCGCGGAAGTACCGCTACCAGCTGGTCGCCGAACCGCTCGCTGGCCGGATCCTGGTCCGCAACTCGGCGCGCCGCCGATCCCGCCACTCTATGCCCGAACGACAACGCACCTCCTGAAAGGTTATTCCCGGCGGTATTGCACCGCCGGCTGATGACGGCCTGTCATTCTTCCGTCCGGAGCAGCCGCAGCGTTTGATGTTCTAAGGTCGCATCGAATCGGCTCTCCGTCACGCAAGCTACCACGGCGGCGAAATAGGGCGAAAGCGTGACGGCTTCGAATTCTGCGGCGCTCGGTAGAAGGACTGCGGAACGATTGATCTGCGGGGCGTGGACAAGATCGCGCCACGATGCCGGCCGGGGCTTCGCTCTTCACAAACCGAGCCTTCGGCGGCATTGTGCGGACTTGCCGGCTTGAGCATTCAGGAAAATCCGCTCGATGAAGGTTGCCGTCGTCAAGGAAAGACGGGCGCATGAGCGCCGTGTCGCAGCCTCGCCCGACACCATCAAGCGGATGATCGCGATGGGGCTCGAAGTCATCGCGGAAAGCGGCGCCGGCGAAGGCGCTGGCTTTACCGACGCCGCCTTTGCGGCGGCGGGCGCCACGATCGCGGCGGATCCCGGATCGACGCTCGGCGATGCCGATATCGTCCTCAAGGTGCAGCGCCCGCAGACATCCGGCGAGGGCGCGGTCGACGAGCTCAAATGCCTGAAACGCGACGCGGTGCTGATCGGCCTGTTGCAGCCGTTGCAGAACCCGGTCGAGATCGAGGCCTATGCCGGCGCCGGGATCACGGCCTTCGCCATGGAACTGTTGCCGCGGATCACCCGCGCGCAGGCGATGGATGTGTTGTCCTCGCAAGGGAACCTAGCCGGCTACAAGGCGACCATCGACGCCGCCGACGAGTTCGGCCGCGCCTTTCCGATGATGATGACCGCAGCCGGGACGATAAAGGCGGCGCGGGTGCTGGTGATGGGGGCCGGCGTCGCCGGCTTGCAGGCGATCGCCACCGCTCGGCGGCTCGGCGCCATCGTTTCCGCGACCGATGTGCGCGCCGCTGCCAAGGAGCAGGTCGAGAGCCTCGGCGCGACCTTCGTCACCGTCGATGACGAGGCCGCCCGCGCGGCGGAGACCGCTCAAGGCTATGCTCGCGAGATGAGCGAGGACTACCAGCGCCGGCAACGCGAGAAGATCACCGAGGCGCTGAAGCGCACGGATGTGGTCATCTGTACAGCCCTTATTCCCGGTCGCCGCGCGCCGATATTGCTGACCGAGGCAATGGTGGCCGGGCTGGCCCCAGGGTCGGTCGTCGTCGACTTGGCGATCGAGGCTGGCGGCAATGTCGAGGGCAGCCGCCCCGGCGAGATCGTCACCACCGCGAACGGCGTCAAGATCATCGGCCATGTCAATGTGCCCTCCCGGATCGCCGCCGACGCGAGCCAGCTCTATGCTCGCAACTTGTTGTCGTTTCTAACACTTCTCGTCGATAAGGACGGCCGGCTCGCAATCGACGCGGACGACGAGATCATCAAGGCAACCCTGCTGACCCGGGATGGCGCGGTGGTCAATCCGGCGCTCGCGCACTCGCATGGGGCGGAGGCCGCGAGCCCGGCCTCAGCCCCCGACGACTGACGGAGAAAGTAATGGCAGACCCCGTCTCCCTGGCCGAGCGCGCCAGGGAGCTAGCCGGCGATGCCGGCGCGCTAGCGCACAATTTCGAAGCCCTGGCCCGGCAATTGGCAGTGCAGGGGCCGCCGGCGGCCGCGGGCGGCACGCCCTTTGTCTTTGAGCTGACGATCTTCGTGCTCGCGGTCTTTGTCGGCTACCATGTGGTATGGCGGGTCACCCCGGCGCTGCACTCGCCGCTGATGAGCGTGACCAACGCGATTTCGAGCGTGATTATTGTCGGCGCGCTGATTGCCGCCGGTCCACTCGGCCTCAGCTTCGCGAAACTCGCCGGATTTTTCGCCGTCACCTTGGCCGCGGTCAACATCTTCGGTGGCTTTATCGTTACCCAGCGCATGCTCCAGATGTTCCAGAGAAAGAAATAGTGGGGCCGCGGTGAGCGATAACCTATCGGCCTTTTTTTATCTGATCGCCTCCGTTTGTTTCATCTTGGCGCTGCGCGGCCTGTCGTCGCCGCAGACGGCGCGCGTGGGCAATTTCTACGGCATCGCCGGTATGGTGATTGCGATCGCCACGACCTTGCTGACCCCGCATGTGGTCAGCTTTTGGCTGATCGTCATCGGCATTCTGATCGGCGGCGTAATCGGCGCCTATATCGCGTTGCGCATCCATATGACGGCGCTGCCCCAGCTGGTGGCGGCGTTTCACAGTCTGGTCGGCCTTGCTGCGGTCTGCGTCGCCGCCGCCGCTTTCAGCGCTCCGGCGGAATTCGGGATCGGGGTACCCGGCGCGATCGAGCGCGCCAGCCTTGTCGAGATGTCGATCGGTATGGCGATCGGAGCCATCACCTTTACCGGCTCGATCGTCGCCTTCGCAAAATTGCAGGGTTTGGTCAGCGGCAGGCCGCTCTCGTTCACCGGCCAGCATCTGGTGAATGCCGGGCTTGGGATTTTGCTGGTCCTGCTGATCGTGATCTTTGTCGCCAACGGGGCGGCGGCGATGTTCTGGCTGATCCTGCTGGGGTCGCTGGCGCTGGGCTTTCTGCTGATCTTGCCGATCGGCGGAGCCGACATGCCGGTGGTGATCTCGATGCTGAATTCTTACTCGGGATGGGCCGCTTGCGGCATCGGCTTCACCCTGTCGAACAGCCTGCTGATCATCACTGGTGCGCTCGTCGGCTCATCGGGCGCCATCCTCAGCTACATCATGTGCAAAGGGATGAACCGCTCGATCATCAATGTGATCCTCGGCGGGTTCGGCACCGAGGGCGGGATGATCGCCGCCGGCGCCGGGACGGGCGACCGCTCGGTCAAGTCGGGCAGCGCCGAGGACGCCGCCTTCATCCTGAAGAATGCCGGCTCGGTCATCATCGTGCCGGGCTATGGCATGGCGGTGGCCCAGGCTCAGCACGCGCTGCGCGAGATGGCCGACCAGTTGAAGAAGGATGGGGTCAAGGTCCGCTACGCAATTCATCCGGTCGCCGGGCGAATGCCGGGCCACATGAACGTGCTGCTCGCCGAAGCGAACGTGCCCTATGACGAGGTGTTTGAACTCGACGAAATCAACCGCGACTTCCCGTCGACCGACGTCGCTTTCGTTATAGGCGCCAACGACGTGACCAACCCTGCGGCCAAGACTGATCCCTCCTCGCCGATCTACGGCATGCCGATTCTCGATGTCGAGCGGGCCAAGACGGTGCTGTTCGTCAAGCGCTCGATGGCGTCGGGCTATGCCGGGGTCGAGAATGAGTTGTTCTACCGCAACAACACGATGATGCTGTTTGGCGACGCCAAAAAAATGTCCGAGGAGATCGTCAAGGCGATGGAGTGAGCGATCGCCGCGTCTGCGCCGCCGTTTTTAGCCCAGCGGGTTGGCGCTGTGGCCAAGCTCCGATCTCAGGCGTGATGGTTGCCGCTGGCGCTGCGGCTTCAGTAGCCTTCGCGCTCCATGCGTTTGCGCAGCAATTTGCGGTAGCGGCGCACCGCCTCGGCCCTTTCCCGGGCACGTCGCTCCGACGGCTTCTCGTAGCTGCGGCGGAGTTTCATCTCACGGAACACACCCTCGCGCTGCATTTTTTTCTTCAAGGCTCTCAGGGCCTGGTCAACATTGTTGTCGCGAACGAGGACTTGCACGGGGGCTCTTCTCCAGTAAGGGTCATCGGGCAGCGTGGCGCTGAAACACATGTTTAGCACTTCGGCCGCCGGCTGTGAAGGCGGACCATCGCGATCAGCGGGTCCGAGCTTTACCGGGGCAGCGGTCGGTCACATATTCCGAGCATGGCTCTGTTGAAAATCGCCCGTATGGGCAACCCTGTGCTGCGCGCTCCCGCCGCCGCAGTCCAGGATCCGACCGCGCCTTGGGTGCAACGGCTTGTCGACGACATGATCGAGACGATGGAGGATGCCGGCGGCACCGGTTTGGCCGCGCCGCAGGTCCATCAGCCCTGGCGGATCGTTGTATTTTTCGTGTCCGGAGAGCGTCTAAGCGGCATGCCGGGCGACGTTGCCCAGGATCTGACCGTGTTGATCAATCCAGTGGTCGAGCTGTTGGGCCGAGAGCGGGCATTCGGATGGGAGGGCTGCCTGTCGGTTCCGGGCCTGCGCGGCGTCGTCCCTCGCCATCTGCGCATCCGCTACCGCGCAACCGGCCTCGATGGCGAAACCATCGAGCGCGAGACCGAAGGCTTCCACGCGCGCGTCGTCCAACACGAATGCGATCACCTCGACGGGATCCTATACCCGCAGCGCATGACCGACCTTCGGTTGTTGGTCTTTCTCGAAGAGCTGCAGCGCCACCCGATCGATCTTGCCGATCTTCTCGCCGAGACGCGGCCGGAATGAAAAGTCCGCTTGCCGAAGCACGGCGCGAGGCATTGATCGAGGCGATGCTGCCCGATGCGCCGTTCGACGGATGGACCCGCACGGGGCTCCGGAGGGCCGCGCGGCGACTCGCCATGCCGGTCGGAGAGGCGCTGGCTTTGTTCCCGAGCGGGCCCGCCGATCTTGTCGCCGGCTTCAGCCGCTGGGCCGACCGGCGCATGCTCGACCGCCTGGAAATCCTGCCACTCGATCCGCTGCGCGTTTCCGAACGCATCGCATTGGCGATCGGCGCCCGGCTCGACATTGTCGCGCCGTGGCGCGAGGGGGTGCGCCGGGCGCTCACGGTTCTGGCGCTGCCCCAGCATGCTCCGCTGGCCATGCGTCTGACTTATGAGACGATCGACGGCATCTGGTACGCCGCCGGCGACAACGCCACCGACTTCAGCTTTTACACCAAGCGCCTGATCTTGGCGGCGGTCTATAGCGCCACCGTACTCTACTGGCTCGACGACCGCTCCGAGGGTTCAGCCGACACCCGCGCCTTTCTTGACCGCCGCCTCGCCGATGTGGCCCGCATCGGGCGCGCCCGCCGCGACTTTGCAACGCTCGTCGAGCGCCTGCCGAACCCGTTTCGCTTGCTGCGCCCGCTACGCTAAAGCCACGCCCTCAGCGATGGGGAATGAGCCGCGTAACATGGCCCATTTTGCGGCCAGGCTGGATTTCGGTCTTGCCGTAGAGGTGAAGCTTGGCCAGCGGGTCGCCAAGCGCCTCGCGCCACTTCTCGACATCGCGGCCGATCAGGTTCTTCATGACTGCGTCGGAATGGTGCACGACCGAGCCGAGCGGCAGTCCGCATAATGCGCGCACCAGCTGCTCGAACTGGCTGGTGACACAAGCGTCAATCGTCCAGTGTCCTGAATTGTGCGGCCGCGGCGCCAGCTCGTTGACCAGAACCTCGCCAGCTTGGGTCACAAACATTTCAACCGCCAACACCCCGACGAGATCGAGCTTTTCGGCAATATGGCGGGCGATCGCCTCCGCCCGCATCGCGGTCTCGGCCCCGATCCGTGCCGGGGCGATGGTGGTGTCCAGGATATGCGCGGTATGCTGATTTTCGACCGGGGGGTAGGTTGCCCAGGTGCCGTTGCGGCCCCGCGCGACGATGACCGAGATCTCGCAGGCGAAGTCGACGAAGCTTTCGAGAATGCCGATCTCGCCGCCCATATTCCGCCAGGCCTCTTCCGGCTTGGTCTCGGGGTTGAGCATCGTTTGGCCCTTACCGTCATAGCCCATGCGCACACTCTTCAGCACGGCGGGGTAGCCGAAATCGTGCATCGCGCGGGCCAGCGCGGCCGCGTTGGACACCTCCCGGTAAGCGGTGGTCGCGATATCGATCGAACGCAAAAAATCCTTCTCGCGCAAACGGTCCTGCGTGATTTCGAGAATTTCGGCGCGGGGCAGGACCAGCTTCGACGCCGCTACGAACCGCACCGCCTCGGCCGGTATGTTTTCGAACTCGAAGGTGACCACATCGACCGCGGCGGCGAAGCGGTCCAGCGCCGCCAGATCGGAGAATTCGGCGACGGTTGCGGCGCGACACACCTGCTCGGCCGGGCTGTCCGGCTCCGTCGCGAAGACATGACAGCGATAGCCGAGCCGAGCCGCGGCGAGCGCGGTCATCCGCCCGAGCTGACCGCCGCCCAAAATCCCGATCGTCGTCCCTGGAGCCAGCACCGGCACAGGCATCACAGAGGGTCCGGGCGGTCGGCCACGCGCTCGGTCTGAACTTGCCGCCAGCCATCGACAGCCTGTGCGGCGGCGACGTCCGAAAGCCCGAGAATCGCCGCCGCAAAAAGGGCTGCGTTGACGGCGCCGGCCTCGCCGATGGCAAAGGTCGCCACCGGGATCCCGGCCGGCATCTGCACGATCGACAGCAGGCTGTCGACGCCTTTGAGAACCCGGCTTTCGATCGGTACGCCGAGCACCGGCAGCGGCGATAGGGCAGCGGCCATGCCGGGCAGGTGGGCAGCACCCCCGGCGCCGGCGATGATCACCCGCACGCCGCGCGAACGCGCCGTGCGGGCGTAGTCGTAAAGCCGGTCGGGCGTGCGATGTGCCGAGACGATCCGCGTCTCATAAGCGATTCCCAGCCGATCGAGCGTTCCGGCAGCGTGGTGCATCGTGCGCCAATCGGATTGGCTGCCCATGATGATGCCCACTGCCGGGCCGGCCTCGCTCATTCGGCTCTTTCCGTAATCGGGGGCGTATTATAGATCGAGGACAGCAGCGCACAACCACCCCGACCGCGGTGTTTAGGCGATGATGTCGGGTAGCAGCTCGCTTTCGATTTTCAGTATCTGGTCCTTCAGCAGCAGCTTGCGCTTTTTGAGGCGCTGCAGCCGAAGCTGGTCGAACGGGGCGTGCTCGGAGAGGCGGGCGATCACATCGTCGAGGTCGCGATGCTCGCTTTTTAACACGGCGAGCCTCGCCTTCAATGCTTCGGTGTCGAGGTCCATGGCCGTTGGCGCGAAATTTGACAACCACCATATCACTTTTGATGACCTGGGTCGCCGACATAGCGACCGCCGACGCGGCGGCCGGGCTTTGGGCGCTTTCGCTCGACTTCTATGCCCGGCCAGGTGTCGCGGCGGCGCTGATCGAGCTGCAGGACCACGCCGGGCTCGACGTCAACCTGATCCTGTTCGCGCTGTGGCACGGCCTGTCGGGGCGAGGCCGGCTCGATGACCAGAGGATGGCGGTCGCCGAGCAGGCCGCCGGCGCAATCCAGACGGAAATCGTCACGCCGTTGCGGGCATTGCGGCGGCGGATCAGAACCGATCCCGATGCGGATATCCAGCGCCTGCGAGAGGCGATCAAGGCACTCGAGCTCGATGCCGAAAAGATCGCGCAGGCTCGCCTCGCCGGCTCCGCCGGGCCGCCCGCCACCGACGTCGATCCGGTCCAGCGCCTTGCGGCTGCCAGCGCAAATCTCACCCTATCCCTCGGCGCCGGTCGGGCGCACGGCGCGGCGGCCGGTGTCATCCGCCGAGCCCTCGAAGAGCTGGGGCGATAATTCAGGTCTCGCCCCATCGGCGAACCGTCCCGCTGTCGAGCCCGAATAGATCGAGCACGCGGCCGAGGGTCTGATCGATCATCTCCGCTATCGTGGCGGGCTTTGCGTAAAAGGCCGGGACCGGCGGGGCGATGACCGCACCCATCTCCGACAGCGCGGTCATCGTCCGCAGATGGCCGGTGTGCAGTGGGGTTTCGCGCACGACGAGCACCAGGCGCCGCCGCTCTTTCAGCACCACATCCGCCGCTCGGGTCAGCAATGTCGTCGTGGCGCCGCTGGCGATCTCGGCCATGCTGCGGATCGAGCAAGGGGCGACGACCATTCCCATCGTCCGGAACGAGCCGGATGAGATTGGCGCGGCCATGTCGCCAATCGCATGCACGACATCGGCGCGGGCGCGCACTACAGCCGGTTTCAGATCGGTTTCGAGCGCCAAGGTCACCTCGGCCGCCCGGCTGATGACAAGATGGGTCTCGACCGTCAACGGCCGCAACAGCTCGAGCAGCCGTGCGCCGTAGATCACGCCAGAGGCACCGCTGATCCCGACGATCATGCGCGGATTCGCAGATGTTTCTCTCATCGGGACCTCTTTGAAATTTGCGGTCTTGACATATTTTCGTCATCGAGGGGTGCATGGCCCCTGGCCGGACCCCCGACCCGGCGTTACCATCGGGGGCGGTGATCGTCTATCAGGAGGATTGTGCATGTCGCTGCAGGATCGCATCGAAGCGCTGAGAGCAAAGCATGCGGCACTCGAACGCGCCATCGATGAGGAGAACAGCCGTCCGCTGCCGAACGACGACGCGATCTCCGATCTGAAGCGTCAGAAACTCCGCATTAAGGACGAAATTTTTCAATTGGAGAGCCACTAGCGCGCCGCGATCGGCCATTTCGGTCTCTCGCTGAAACTGGGGCGAGCATCCTTCCCGGTTTTTTGTGCCCGTAATTTGCCTGAAGCGGGGTGGGCTCCACCATAGGCACGCATCCTCCCTCTCGCGCACCGTCTACGGCGGCGGATGCCGCCATTGCGCGGGCAGCCCGTGCTATTCTCACCTTGGGCCGACTTCCTCCCTCACAGATGGCATAGGGTAATCCGGAATGACGGCGGCGAGTCACGCCGCCAGTTTCTGCCGCGCGTCGGCCAGAATCATTGCGGCGCCCTTTTCGGCGACCATGATGGTCGGCGCGTTGGTGTTGGTCGACGTCACCGCCGGCATCACCGAAGCGTCGATCACCCGCAGCCGGTCGAGCCCATGAACGCGCAGCTGGTCGTCGACCACCGCCATCTGGTCGCGGCCCATCTTGCAGCTGCACGTCGCGTGAAACACTGTCGAGCCATACTGCCGCGCATAGTCGAGCAATTCGTCGTCGGTCTGAACATCCTTGCCGGGGATGGTCTCGCCAACGATGTATTTGGCGATCGCCGGCGCGGCGAACAGCCGCCGCGCCATCTTCAGTCCGCCGATTACCGCCCGCCGATCGGTGTCCTCGGCGAGATAGCGCGGGTTGATCGCCGGCTGCTCGGCCGGATTTGGCGATTTCGCTTCGACATAGCCCCGGCTGAGCGGGCGCATCTGCCACATGCCGATGGTCATGCCAGGCTTGTCGTCGAGCCGCCGCACCGGTCCCGGGGCGAAGCTGCCCGGCGAGAACAGGCATTGGACGTCCGGGGTGGCTGATTCTTCGAGCACCTTGACCGAGGCGCAGACCAGCGACGAGGCGTAGGTCAGCATGCCGGTCCCGCTGAACAGGTAACGCAATATCTCAGCGGCAAACGGCAAGCCGCGCGATTTCTCGTTCAAAGTCTTGGCGCCGGCGACCGAACAGGCGACGCGCGCGATGTAATGGTCCTGAAAATTTTTGCCGACCCCCGGCAAGCCATGCTGGACCGGGATGCCGATGCGGCCGAGATGGTCGGGGTCGCCGACCCCGGACAGTTGCAGGATGTGCGGCGAGCCGATGGCGCCGGCGGACAAAATCACCTCACGCGCCGCATCGACCCGCTCGACGGCCCCGCCGCGCCCGTATTCGACGCCGACGGCGCGGCTGCCGTCGATCAGCACGCGGCGGACCAGCGCTCCGGTGACGATTTGCAGGTTTGGCCGCTTTTTCGCCGCTCGCAGATAGGTGCGCGCGGCACTCTGCCGCCGCCGCCCGCGGCGGGTTTGCTGGACCCAGCCGATATTGGCGCCGGACCCAGGCGGCAAATGGTTGACGTCCCGATGATATTCGAGCCCGACCTGTTGGCCGGCCGCGATCATCGTGTGACACAAGAGCGGCTGGTCGGAGGCGTTCGAAGTCAGCAGCGGCCCGCCCTCGCCGTGAAACGCGTCCTCCCCGCGCTCCCAGCTCTCGGCCTTTTTGAAATAGGGCAGCACGTCGTCCCACGACCAGCCGCGATTGCCGAGCTGCCCCCAATGGTCGAAATCCTCAGGCTGCCCGCGGACATAGATCATGCCATTGATCGAGCTGGAACCGCCCAGCACGCGGCCGCGCGGATAGGGGATGGCGCGCCCATTGGTGCCGGGATCGGGCTCGGCCGTGTAGCCCCAGGTGATAGTCGGATGATCCAGCAGCCTCATATATCCGGCGGGAATGTGGATCAGCGGGTTGCGGTCGGGTCCCCCGGCCTCGACCAGTACGACGCGCGTACCGGGATCTTCGCTCAACCGGTTGGCCAGCACACACCCGGCCGAGCCCGCGCCGACAATGACGTAATCCGCGTTCATTTTTTTCCCCGTTGACTGCGCCTGAGCTCGCGTTCAGTGAAGATGCAAAAGTACGGTCAATTCCGGTCAAAGGTCAACGGCAGTTCAGCGTTTTATGGAGCCTCACTTTGAGAGTGAGTGGCTCATGCAAGAGGTTTCATAAGATGGCGCGAATATTTTACTTTAAGAAATTATCTCCCTAATTGGCACACGAGGTTTGGATCTGCCGGCTCGCTTATTCCCGACCCGAACCGCCCGACTCTCGCTTCAGTCCCGGAGCCATCGCTGCAAGGCAATCTAGCGAGACACATCAGCGATAAAGCCAACTCCGGCGCGTTTGGGTTCAGGCCCGACAGAATCTGCACCACTCTCCATCTCAGCACCGCCGCGCCGCGCTGGCCCTTTAGAACCTCGGCGCCGAGGCTGTGGTTATGTCGGTATATCTGGACGTCAAACCCTGAGGAGTGGAGCACTTTGTGGAACAATTCAGGCGTCACCCCGTCGTCTGCGTCATGGTGGAGTTCAGACGCGACGACGGCGGCTTGTTCCTCGCGCGAGGAGTGGCACCCCCTTTTGATCCAATAGTTGAAGTCTAGCCGCGCATTCCATAACCATCGGCCAAGCCCTTTTAGTGAATATGCACTTCGCTGCGGATCATTATCGGTCACCAGGAGGCCGCCCGGAGCGACGAGGCGCGCGGCCTCTGTCAGTGCTCGGTCCATGTGCTCGCAGTGGTGGATCGCGGCGTTGAGAATGACAATGTCCCCAACGCCGGAGCGTAGCGGCAGGTCATGTGCGTCGGCCAAGAGCGGTTCGTAGCCCGTTGCCCGTGCCTGCTCCAGCGCGCCCACCGCAACATCGATACCAATCAAGGCTTTGGGTTTGAATCCAAGCGTCGAAAACACGTTGCCGGGGCCGCAGCCGATCTCAACAACAACCTTGTCTGTCACATCCCCTAGGGCAGCGGTCCAGCGATCCCTGAATGCCGGATCACGATGGACGTGGTTAAAATAGTCTTTCACCCACCTCGGATTGCTGAAGTATCTGCGATGGGCGTCAATCCCTTCCGACAGTTTGATATTGGTATCGGCTGGTATCGGCGCTGACCAGTCGATCGCCGCATCCGGTTTCAACAGAAACCGCAGCTGAGATGCCGGATCGCTATTACCCTCTCCGTGCTTCATGGCGGCCACGCCTATCACGGTCGCGAGCTGCCGACAACCGTTCGGCACACCTCGCCAATCTCATACGGAACTCGGGCCGCGCACCACCGCTAGGCAAGCCTTCGCAAATCAGCTCAGACGGCGCCTCTTTTGGATCGGCGCCGCCCGCGTCCCCATTGTTTAGGGGCGGCAACGGCAGCTGCTGGCCCGGATACTCTTTTAAGCCTCGATCCCGAGCAGTTTGGCCGCGGTGCCGCCGAGGATCGCGATTTTGTCGTCGTCGCTGAGACCTGGGGTTGATAGGATGTGATCGACCGGCACCTTGTTCCACGGAAACGGATAGTCGGTGCCGAGGATCACTTGGCCGACCCCAGTTTCGGCGATCAGATGGCGCATCGCTTCGGGGGTGAACATGATCGTGTCGAAAAACAGCTGACCGTCCTTCAGGTATTGGGTCGGCTTCTTCTTGGGCAACGGGCCGACCCGATCCGGGAAGGTCGTGATGACAGCGTCCGAGCGTGCAGCGTAGGACGGCAGAAAGCCGCCGCCATGCGCGGCGCAGATCTTCAGCCCCGGAAAGCGGTCGAGGGTCCCCTCGAAAATCAGGTGCGACAGTGCGATCGTGGTTTCGAGCGGGTTGCCGATCGTGTTGGTCAACAGGCCGCTGCCCTTGAGTCTGCCGCTGGGCTCCAATTCCCTGGTGCCGAGCGGGTGCATGAAGATCAAGACCCCCAATTCCTCGGCCTTGGCCCACACCGGGTTGAATTTCGGATTGGCCAATTCCTCGCCGGCGACGCTGCCGCCGATCGAAAGCCCGCGCAACCCCAACGTCTTCACCGCGTAGTCGAGCTGTTCGGCAGCGAGCTGCGGATGCTGCAATGCGACTGTCGCAAAGGCGACAAAGCGGTCGGGGTTGCCGGCGCAGAATTCGGCGAGCTTTTCATTCTGGATCTTGATCAGCTCGGCGGCTGCGTCGCGTTCGGCGCGATACCAGTAGGGGTTGATGCTCAGCGCCTCGACATCGACACCTTCGGCGTCCATCTCGGCGATGCGGTCCGCCACATTCGACCACAGCAGCCCGGGCGCCTCCAGCGGGTGATTGATCACCGCCGCCGCCTCCGGAACGATGGTATGGGCGTGGATATCGACGGTCTTGACCCGCTTGCCGTTGACGACGACTTCGCGCCGCCGCCCCGGTTGCGCTGATCCTTGAGCGGCATGCGCCGGCCGGGCATTCGTCAGGCTGCACCCGACAAAGGCGATCCCGGCGAGCGCGCCGGTCAACAATTCTGCGCCGATAGCCATGTCCCGTGTCCCCTCGTTGATCACAATCGGGGAAATCTAAGCCGCTGGCGCGGTGCGACGCTACCTGTTTGGAAATCGGCCCGGTTCGGCTCGGATGCGAGAGGCCGCAGAGGGCGGCTTGACTGGACCTCCACGGGCAATTCCCACAAACTCGCGCGGTGGCGGCGGAGGTTTGATCCATGAATGACATCGGACCCCCTTATGTCGGGCGCTCGCTGCTTCGGCGCGAAGACCGGCGCCTGCTGACCGGCCAAGGGCAGTTCATCGCCGATCTCGTCCTGCCGAAAATGCTGCACGCGGCCCTCGTGCGCAGCCCAGTGGCACATGCCCGCATCCGCTCGGTCGATCTGTCGCGAGCGGCGGCGACGCCCGGCGTCGTGCTCGCGCTCAACGGCGCCGATCTGCTGCGGCTATTGCCGCCGGTGCCCGAGGGGCAGATTTCGATGCCGAGCAAATGGACGACCGCGATCCAGCACAAATTCCTCAACCCGCAAGAGCCGCTGCTGGCGCATGACAAGGCCCGCCATGTCGGCGAGGCGATCGCGGTCATCGTCGCCGAAACCCGTGACCGGGCCGAAGACGCGGCCGAGCTCGTCAGCTGCGACCTCGAAGCGCTCCCGGCGGTGGTCGACCCCGAGGCGGCCTTGCGTCCCGACAGCCCGATCATTCATGAGCGATACGGCACGAACCTGATCGGCGCCTTCTCGGTCGGCCGGGGTGAGGTCGACATAGCATTCGCCACAGCACCCCACCGGCTGCGGCGCCGCTTCTACCACCACCGCTACGCTGCTGTGCCGATGGAGTGCCGCGGTGTCGTTGCCGCCTATGATCCGCGCACCAACTCGGCGACGATCTGGTCTTCGACCCAGGTGGTTCATTGGGTACGCCGTGAAGCGGCGGGCCTCCTGGGTCTGCCGGAGGCGCGGGTCCGTTGCATCGCGCTCGATGTCGGCGGCGGCTTTGGCGGCAAGGGCCACGTCTACCCCGAAGACCTGCTGATCACTTTCCTCGCGCGCAAAATCGGCCGCCCGGTGCGCTGGATCGAGGAGCGCCGCGAGCACATGATCAGCGCGACCCATTCGCGCGACCAATTGCACGATGTCGAGGTCGCCTTCGATGACGACGGGCGTATCCTCGCTATGCGCGACGACTATATCGTCGATTGCGGCGCGTGGAACCCGATCGGCTCGGGCGTCGCCTACAACACCGCGGTCCATCTGACCGGCCCCTACAAGATCGAGAATTTGGCGGCGTCCGGAAGGATCGTCGTCACCAACAAGGTCCCGAACGCGCCCTATCGCGGCGCCGGCCGCCCGGAAGCCGCGTTCGCGATGGAGCGCACGATCGACCTGGTGGCGCGCACCCTCGGCTTGGAGCCGGCCGAGGTGCGGCGGCGCAACATGATCCGTGCCGAGGAGATGCCGTATCGGGTCGGCATCCCTTATCGCGACGGCGAGCCGATCGTCTACGACAGCGGCGATTACCCCGGCGCGCTGCAAAAGGCGCTCGACGCCGTCGGCGGCGTCGCGGCGTTCCGCCAGCGCCAACAGCAGGCGCGACGCGACGGCCGGTATCTGGGTCTCGGCATCGGCTTTTATATCGAGGGCACCGGGGTCGGCCCGTTCGAGAGCGCTTTTGTCCGGATCGACCCGTCCGGCAAAATCTATGTCTCGTGCGGCGCCGCCCCGCAGGGCCAGGGCATGGAGACGATCTTTTCCCAGGTGATGGCCGATTTGTGGAAGGTGGCGCCCGAGGACATCGTCCCGACCTTCGCCGACACCGCGGCGATCGCGATCGGCTTTGGCACGATGGCGAGCCGCAGCACTGTCACCGCCTCGGCGGCGATGCACGTCGCGAGCGGCCGTCTCGCGCGACAAGGTCTTCGAGATTTCCGCGCATCTCCTGGAATGCGCGCCGGCCGATCTCGAATTGCGCGAGGGCGGCGTCGGCGTCGTCGGCGTGCCGGGGGCGCAAATCAGCCTCGCTCAGGTGGCGCAGGCGGCTCGCCCCGGCTGGGAGATCACCCGTCCGCCGGGGGTCGAGGCCGGCCTCGAGGAAATTTGCTACTGGCAGCCGGAAACCGTCACCTGGAGCTATGCCGTGCATGTCGCGATCGTCGAGGTCGACCGCGAAACCGGCCGGGTCGCCATCGATAACTACGCGGTCGCCCACGATTGCGGCGTTGTCGTCAACCCGATGCTGGTCGAGGGCCAGGTCATGGGCGGCGCCGCGCAAGGGCTCGGCGGCATCCTCTCGGAAGCGATCGTCTACGATGCCGACGGGCAGCTGCTCTCCGGCTCGCTGATGGATTACGCGCTGCCGACCGCCGGCGACATCCCGCCGATGACGATCGTACACCAGCACTCGCCCTCGCCGCTGAACCCGCTTGGCGTCAAAGGGGTCGGCGAGGGCGGCGCCGTCGCTCCGCCGGCGACGATCGCCAACGCTGTCTGCGACGCCTTGGCTCCGTTCGGCGTCGAGGTCAATTCGACGCCGATCAGACCGGAGCAGCTTGTGCGTGCGATCCGGGCCGCGGGCGGCTGAAGCGCCGTCCGACTGAGTTTGCGGCTAGCCCATCCCCATGCGCTTGGAGGCAAGGCGGGCGCCTTCGGCGAGCGCGGCGAGCTTGGCCCAGACCACGTCCTCGGCGACGCGGCCCATTCCGGCCGAGGTGTCGAAGCCGCAATCGGTCCCGGCGATGACCCGCTTGGGGTCGCCGACCACTTGGGCAACGCGCTCGATCCGGTCGGCGACGGCTTCGGGGTGCTCGACGAAATTGGTCAGGCTGTCGATGACCCCGGCGACGAGGATCTGGTCGTCGGCCAGCGGCTGCTTTTCAAAGACGCGGTATTCGTGCGCGTGGCGCGGGTTGGCGAAGGGCAGAAAGAAGGCGCCGACCTTGGCCTGCTGCAAAATCGGCAGGATGTCCGATAGCGGCACGTCGCAATCGTGCGGCCCCTCGTAATTGCCCCAGCAGACATGCAGCCGTACCTTCTCGCGCGGGATGTTTTCCACCGCCTTGTTGATCGTCGCGACGACCCGCTCGACAAAGCCGAGAAAATCGCCGAGCGGCCGGTCCTGGTAGGACAGATGCCGTTCGAGCGCCAGATCGGGGCAATCGAGCTGCAGCAGAAACCCGGCATCGACGATCGCCTCGTATTCGTCCTTGAGGGCGGCCCCGATATCGTCGAGATAGGCCTGTTCGGTCTCGTAATGCTCGTTCTTCATCGCACCGGCGATGATGCCGGGAGAGGGCGCGGTCAGGAACGGCTCGGCGAAATGGGTCCCGGTCTCGTCGAGCGCCGCGCGGAAATCGGCGCATTCGGCCTCGATCCCGCCGCGGCCGAGATAGCGCACCGCATCGATCGCCTTGGGCGGCCCCATATTGCTGACCGCCTGGCGGGCGGCGAGCTGCTCCTCCATGATCCGCTTGAAAATCGGGTAGCGCAGCGCGTCGGCGCGGGTGCGGCGCTGCCACGACCCGCCGAACCCGCTCATGCGGTGGCGGATGTGCAGAAAAAACCCCTCGCGCTGTTGCTCGCCGTTGTTGCCGATGTCGACCTCCGCCTCGGCCTGTTTGCGGACAATCCCGCGCAACGCCGCCTGCCCGAGCCTGTCCAGCTCGGCCGGATCGATCAATTCGCCGCGCGCCCGGCGAATATGAAGCCGGGTCAGCTCGGGCGGTCGCGGCAGGCTCCCGGTGTGGGTTGTCAGTATCCGTTCTTCGCTGCGGCGCATCGTCGCTCCTTCCCTCAACAATCCGGCAATTTTCTGCGGTCTAGCGCGAAAGTGGCGGGGCGCCACGGCGCGATTGCGAACAACTTGCTTGCGACCGGCGAGCCAACCTCATAGAGTACCGCCTTCGGCTCAACAACTGAAAGGAGGTGATCCTGTGTCTAACCATAAACCGCGGTCGTCCGCTGCCGTGACCAGGATCCCCGCTTCCATGGAGATCCGCGCCTGACTGAAGGCGACGGCTCGCGGCCGTGATCGGCCGCCGGTGTTTGGGTAAGGAAGGGCCGCCTCTCGGGGCGGCCCTTCTCTTTCGGGGCCAGTCTTCCGGGCTTGGCCACGCCCGGCGCAAGGCCTACAAATGGCCCAAGACTGCCTACTCGAGTGAGGGTGACCGCCATGCCCGATACGATTACGACGAACTCGCCGATCATCACCGCGTACCGCGCCGCAACGCCGGGATCGGCGGCGGCCGCGGAAAAGGCCGGCCGGTTGTTCCCGAGCGGGATCACCCACAATTCGCGCTATATCGAACCCTACGGGCTCTATATCACCCGGGCCAAGGGGCCGCGCAAATGGGATGTCGACGGCAATTGCTACGTCGATTATTTCGGCGGTCATGGGGCGCTGCTGCTGGGGCATTCCCACCCCGAGGTGGTGGCGGCGGTGCATGAGCAGATCGAGCGCGGAACCCATTACGGCGCCAGCCACGAACGCGAGATCGCTTGGGCCGAGTGGATCCTAAAGCTGGTGCCGTCAGCCGAGCGGGTGCGGTTTACCTCGTCCGGCACCGAGGCGACCTTGATGGCGGTGCGGCTCGCCCGCGCTTTCAGCGGCAAGTCCAAGATCATCCGCTTCAAGCATCATTTCCACGGTTGGCACGATCACATGACGTCGGGGTTCGCTAATCATTTCGACGGCAGCCCGACCACCGGCGTATTGCCCGGCGTCGCTGGCAATGTGCTGTTGGCCGAGCAGAACGACGTCGACGGGCTGGCTCGGCTGCTCGACCAGCACAATGACATCGCGGCTGCGATCCTCGAGCCGACCGGCGCTCATGGCGCGCGGCTGCCGATCGATCCGTCGTTTCTCCACGCGCTGCGCGAGCTGACCCGGCAGCACGGCGTCTTGCTGATCTTCGACGAGGTCGTCACCGGCTTCCGTGTGTCGCCCGGTGGGGCGCAGGCCGAATACGGCATCCGGCCCGACCTGACGACCCTGGCCAAGATCCTCTCGGGCGGATTGCCCGGCGGCGCCGTCGCCGGCCGCAAGGATATTCTCGATCTGTTGGACTTCCAGGTAACCAAGGCTGCGGACCGCGAGAAGATCGCCCATCCCGGCACCTTCAACGCCAACCCGCTGTCGGCTGCGGCCGGGGTGGCGGCTTTGGCGATTGTTGGCACCACCGATGCCTGCGCCCGCGCCAACCGCTACGGCGAGACCTTGCGCGCCCGGATCAACGAGGTGTTCGAGGAAGAGCGGGTGCCCTGGGCGGCCTACGGCACGTTTTCGATGCTGCACATCTTCACCAACCCCGATCGCGCGTCGATCACGCCGACCCGGTTCGACCCGCATCAACAGCCGACCGCGAACCTCACCGGCAACCGCCAAGCCGACATCGTGCACAAATTCCGCCTGGCGATGATGGTCAACGGAGTCGATTTCAGCGGCAGCCCCGGTGGGCTCGTCTCCGCCACCCATGACGAGCCCGAACTGGCGGATACGCTCGGCGCGATCCGCAAAACCGTGCGCATGCTAAAGCAAGAGGGCGAGATTTGAAGGGCGGTTCTGTCGCGAGGCGTCCACCCGGCGTTGCGAACGATGCGGCGCAATCTCGGTCTGTCTTGTCGGCGGCCCCAATCGAAAATGAATTTGATGATCCTGTCGCTCGACGACATCGAGGCATTGGCGGTCGGAGCCTGGATTCTCGGCACCGGCGGCGGCGGCAGCCCGTATCTCGGGCTCCTCAACATGCGCCGGCTTTATGCCGAGGGGCGCCGGGTCGAGCTGATGTCGCCGTTCGACCTCGCCGACGACGATTGGGTGGCGGTGGTCTCGAACATGGGGGCGCCGCTGGTCGGGCAGGAGCGCCTCGCCGACAGCCATAACGTCGCCCGCGCGGTCGAAATTCAGCAGGGGCTGCTCGGGTCGAAATTCCGCGCCGTCATGTCGCTCGAGATCGGCGGCGGCAACGGCATCCAGCCACTGATGGCGGCGGCGCATCTGGGGCTGCCGGTGGTCGACGCCGATACGATGGGCCGCGCCTATCCCGAGGCGCAGATGACCAGCGTCGCGGTCGGCGATCTACGCCCCTATCCATGCGTGCTCTACGACCCGCGCGGCATCGAGGCGGTCGTGACCAAGGTGCCGAGCTGGAAGTGGATGGAGCGGGCGAGCCGCAAGATCTGCGTCGAGATGGGATCAATCGCCTCGACCTGCAAAGCCCCGCGCACCGGGCGCGAGGTCAAGGATTGGGGCATCCATTTCACCGTGACCAAGGCGATCGGCATCGGCCGCCGGGTGCAGGAGGCGCAGCGCCTGCACCTCGACCCGATTGCCGCGATCCTCGACGAGGCCGACGGCAAGCTGCTGTTCCGCGGCAAGGTCGTCGATGTCGACAGGCGCACGACCGAGGGGTTTCTGCGCGGCCGGGCGGCGATCGAGGGGCTCGACGAAGATCATGGCTCGCGGCTCGAAATCGCGTTTCAGAACGAATGGGTCGTGGCCTGGCGGGACGGAGCGCCGATCGCGATGTCTCCCGATCTGATCTGCGTGCTCGACACCGTGTCGGGCGAGGCCTGCGGCACCGAGACGATCCGCTACGGCCGGCGGGTCACGGTCGTCGCGTTGCCGGCTCCGCCGGTGTTCCTGACGGCGAAAGGGCTCGATCACGTCGGCCCGCGCGCCTTCGGCTACGACCTCGACTTCCGCTCGGTGTTCGAGGCGGGCGGCTAGCCGATGCGGCGGATCGGTATCGACGTCGGCGGCACCAATACCGACGCGGTGCTGCTCGCGGACAGAGAGGTCGTATACGCGGTCAAGACGCCAACGACGGCGGATGTCACGACCGGCATCGTCACCGCGTTGGCGGAGCTTTCGGCGCACCGGAGTCGCGGGCGACGCGATCGGCGGCGTCGTCATCGGGACGACGCATTTCGTCAACGCGGTCGTACAGCGGCAGGGGCTCACCCGCGTCGCCGCGGTGCGCATCGGCCTGCCGGCTGCCGCCTCGCTGCCGCCGTTCTGCGATTGGCCGCAGGATCTCGCCGAACTCGTGCGCGGCGCGGTGTTCATGCTCGAAGGCGGGCATGATTACGACGGCCGGCCGATCGTCCCGTTCGACGAGGCCGGCATGCGCTATGCCGCGCGGCACATCCGGGAGAGCGGCATTCGGTCGGTCGCGATCGCCGCGATCTTCTCGCCGCTCGATCCGTCTTGCGAGGCGCGTGCTGCCGAGATTCTGCAAGAAGAATGTCCGGAGGTGACCGTGACCTTGTCGCGCGACCTCGGCCGTATCGGCCTG
Source organism: uncultured Alphaproteobacteria bacterium (assembly GCA_963785565.1). GTDB lineage: Bacteria > Pseudomonadota > Alphaproteobacteria > ATCC43930 > CGMCC-115725 > AP-15. Next base: position 181,489 of record CAWAVV010000013.1, read on the forward strand.
CTCGAACGCGAGAACGCGGCGCTGCTGAACGCCGCGCTGATCGATCTGGCGCGAGTGACGGTCGACGGGTTCACCGCGGCGATCGCGGCGAGCGGGATTACCGCACCGCTTTATCTGACCCAGAACGACGGCACGGTGATGGCGGCCCGGCTCGCGACGGCGATGCCGGTCATGAGCTTCGCCTCGGGCGCCACCAACTCGATGCGGGGGGCGGCGTTTCTATCCGGCCTCGCCGCCGCGATGGTCGTCGATGTCGGCGGAACCTCGACCGATATCGGGCAGCTGCGCCGCGGGTTCCCGCGTGAGGCGAACTCGGTCGTCGAAGTGGGCGGCGTGCGCACCCTGTTCCGAATGCCGGATTTGCTGTCGATCGGACTGGGCGGCGGCAGCCTGGTCGAGCGCGATCCCGTGGCCGTCGGGCCGCAAAGCGTCGGCTACCGGCTGACCAGCGAGGCGCTGGTTTTCGGCGGCGATACATTGACCGCGACCGATGCCGCGGTTGCCGCCGGGGTCGCATCGATCGGCGATGCCGCGTGGGTGTCCAATTTGCCGAGGAACCTCGCCCATGCCGTGCTCGATACGGCCCGACAAAAGATCGAGGAAGCGGTCGACCGGATGAAGACGGAAGCCGGCGATCTTCCTTTGATCGCGGTCGGCGGCGGCGCGTTTCTGGTTCCCGGTCGGCTCGCCGGGATCTCGCAAGTGATCCGTGTCCCGCATGGCGAGTACGCCAATGCCGTCGGCGCGGCAATCGCGCAGATCAGTGGCGAGACCGACCAGATCTACCGCGACCTCGGCCGCAACCAGGCGATCGCGGCGGCCGAGGCGCAGGCCAAGCGAACGCGCGGTCGCCGCCGGCGCCGACCCCGCGAACCCTCGAAACCGTCGATATCGAAGACATGCCGCTCGCCTATCTGCCGGGAAACGCGCTGCGGGTGCGGGTGCGGGTGGCGGGCAAGATGCAGGATCGAGCAGACGGTAATGTGTGAGCCCGCGCGCCGGTGGCGCGGGATGACGCCGCAATCGCGGGCTTACCTCGGCTGGCCGATCGGGGGCATGGTCAGGACGCCCGGGCTATCGAGGACGGCTTCAATCTGTTGTAGCAGCGGCTGCGCCGCTTCGATCGCCCGCCCGAGCGACGTTATGCTTAGGGTGTCGTCCTCGCGCCCTTTGCCGGTGAGGTGATCGTAGAGGAATTGGACCGGCCCTTCTTCGCGCGGGAACACCGTCAGCTGGATCGGCTCGTCGGCCGGGATATGGGCCGCTTCCCTGGCGAGGCGGAGCGCCACGTCGTAACCGCCGAGCGCATCGACAAGCCCGCGCGCCTTGGCTTCCTCCCCCGACCAAACCCTGCCTTTGGCGACTGCCTCAACGGCATCGGGGGTCAGGTGGCGGCCGGCGGCGACGTGATCCTTGAAGCCCTGATAGGTCGCATCGAGAAACGCTTCGAGACGGGAGCGGGCGAAGGGCGAGAATTCGGAGGTGGCGCTGAACATCGCCGCATTGGCGCCGACCTGCGCCGAATCGGTCGAAACCCCGATCTTCTTGAGCAGGTCGGCCACGACCAGCTTGCCGGCCAATACGCCGATCGAGCCGGTCAGGGTCGCCGGCTCGGCGACGATCTTATCGGCCGGGGCCGCGATGTAATAGCCGCCGGAGCCGGCGACGTCGCCCATCGATACGATGACCGGCTTGCCGCGCTCGCGAGCGAATACGACATCGCGCCAGATCGTCTCCGAGGCGACGGCAGAGCCGCCGGGGCTGTCAACGCGAAACAAGATTGCGCGCACCTTGGGGTCGCGAACGGCGGCGCGAAAAGCCCGGGTGATCTTGTCCGCCGCCATTTCCTCGGATCCCGACAGCGGGCCCGCCGAACCGCCGCCGCGCACGATCAGCCCCGAGCCGTAGATCAGCGCGATCCGTTCGCCCTGGCGGTGCGGACGCTTTGCCCCGGCGAGGTAGGTCGACAGGCCGATCAGCTCGGCATCCGATCCGGCGCGCTGGTGGGCCGCGGCAATGACCTCGTCACGATAGCCGAGGCGGTCGACAAGCGACGCCTGGAGCGCTTCGTCGGCGAGCAGCGGCCCGCGGTCGATCACCGCGCGCACCGCATCCGGCGACAGCTTGCGGGCTTGGGCAATGCCGCCGACGATCTGCCCGGCCACCGAGGCGAGCAGATCTTCGACCTCTTCGCGGTGGGGCGGGGTCATCTTGGTTTCGGTCAGAATGTTGGCCGCGGTCTTGTAGTCGCCGCGATGGTCGAACTCGGGGACGATTCCGAGCAGGTCAAAGGTGCCCTTTAAGAAGGTGGTGTCGGAATAGAGCCCGGTCAGGCCGACGCTGCCCATCGGCTGCAGCCAGATCCGGTCGAACGCGGTCGCCAGGTAATAGGGACGGGTGCCGGCCCCGAACTCGCCAAAACTGTCGGCAAACGCGATCGCGAACTTGCCCTTGGCGCGGAAGGCAATGATCGCGTCGCGTATCTGCTGCGTCTCGGCGACGGCGAATTCGTCATTGCCGACGCGAGCGAGGACGCCCTTGACCCGCGGGTCGGCGGCGGCGGCCTCGATCGCGTCGAGGAAGTCGCGCAGGTTCGACTTACCGCCGGCGACGAGCCGCAGCAAGTCCGGCTCGTCCGGACCGTCGGCGAGGCCCTGCGTCAAGTCTGCCGAGACGATGATGTTGGCAGGGAGCGCGGGCGTACCCGGTCTAAAGCGGACGACCACCAGCACGGCGGCGATGACGAGCAGAACGGTCAGAAATCCGATGGTCGCAAAAAAACCGAGGAGCAGCCGTCGCATGCGTTCAGGATTCGCCGCCGAGCGCGCGATGGCGCAGCAAGTGATCGGCGAGCACGCAAGCGACCATCGCCTCGCCGACCGGGACGGCGCGGATGCCGACGCAGGGGTCGTGGCGGCCGTGGGTCGCGATCTCGACCTCATTGCCGTCGACGTCGACCGTGCGCATCGGCGTCAGGATCGAACTCGTCGGCTTGACCGCGAAACGGGCGACGATGTCCTGCCCGGTCGAGATCCCGCCGAGGATGCCGCCGGCATTGTTCGACAGGAAGACGACCTGCCCGTCCGCCATTCGCATCTCGTCGGCGTTCTCCTCGCCCTTCAGCGCCGCGGCGCCGAAGCCGGCGCCGATCTCGACGCCCTTGACCGCGTTGATCGTCATCAGCGCGCGGGCGAGATCGCCGTCGAGCTTGTCGTAGACCGGCTCGCCGAGCCCCGCCGGGACGCCGCTCGCAACGATCTCGATGACCGCACCGGCCGAGGAGCCGGCCTTGCGCACACCGTCGAGATAATCGGCCCAGCGCAGCGCCATCGCGGCGTCGGGGCACCAGAATGGGTTGTCCTCGACCGCCCGCCAATCCCAGGCGCTGCGGTCGATCGCATGCGGCCCGATTTGGACCAACGCACCGCGGATCGATACGTCGGCGCCGAGGATTTTGCGCGCGACGGCGCCTGCGGCGACGCGAGAGGCGGTTTCGCGCGCCGAGGCGCGGCCACCTCCGCGATAGTCGCGCACGCCGTATTTTTTCCAATAGGTGTAGTCGGCATGCCCGGGGCGAAAGCGGTCGGCGATGTTTCGATAATCCTTGGAGCGCTGGTCGGTGTTCTCGATCAACAGTTGGATCGGGGTCCCGGTGGTGACCCCGTCAAAGACGCCGCTCATGATGCGGACGAGGTCTTCCTCGCGGCGCTGCGTGGTAAAGCGCGACTGGCCGGGCTTGCGCTTGTCCAGCCAGTGCTGGATGTCGGGCTCGGCGAGCGCCAGGCGCGGCGGGACGCCGTCGACGACAACCCCGATCGCCGGCCCGTGGCTTTCGCCCCAGGTCGTGAATCTGAACAAGGCGCCGAAAGAGTTGCCTGCCATCGCCTCAACGATTCTCGTCGTCCCGGCGGAGGCCGCGACCCAGGCCCGCCATAGGTGCGAACCTTGCCCGGTATGACGGTCTGCTTGCCGAGATTGGCGTGCGCATTTCGATCACACCACCGAGATGTCGGGAGCGTCGACGGCCTTCATGCCGACGACATGATAGCCGCAATCGACGTGGTGGACCTCGCCGCTGACCCCGGCGGAAAGGCCGCTCAGCAGATAGAGACCGGCGCCGCCGACATCTTCGATCGTGACGTTGCGCTTTAGGGGCGAGTTCAACTGGTTCCACTTCAGGATATAGCGGAAATCGCCGATCCCGGATGCCGCCAGGGTCTTGATGGGGCCGGCTGAAATGGCGTTGACGCGAATGTTGTCGCCGCCGAGATCGACGGCGAGGTACCGCACGCTCGCCTCGAGCGCCGCCTTGGCCACCCCCATCACATTGTAGTGCGGCATCACCCGCTCGGCCCCCGCATACGTCAAAGTCAGCAGGCTGCCGCCCGCGGTCATCAGCGGCGCCGCGCGACGGCAGACATCGGTGAACGAATAGCAGGAGATCTCCAAGGTGCGCAGAAAGTTCGCCCGCGTCGTATGCAGGTATTTCCCCTTCAGCTCGTCCTTGTCCGAAAAGGCAATCGCATGAACGACAAAGTCGAGGCGCCTCCAGCGTTCCGCCAATGCCGCGAAAACCAGATCGAGGCTCGGTTCCGAGCCGACATCGGCCTCGAGCACAAAATCGCTGTCGAGGCTCAGAGCCAGAGGTTGCACCCGCTTGCGCAACGCCTCACCCTGGTAGGTAAAGGCGAGTTCGGCGCCGTGATCGTGCAGGGCTTTGGCGATGCCCCAGGCAATCGAGCGCTCGTTGGCAACCCCCATAATCAGACCCTGCTTACCCGCCATCAGCGGCATGGTCATCCCCATTTCTCGCGGCGGGTTCATCCTACACGAACACTCCGGGGAGGGCCATGAGCGGGCCCGACGGCCTTCGGCGCTGGCGCTGCGGCGGCAGGCAGCGGATAATTGCCCGGCGCGGCCCTGTTGACCAGAGAGTACGCTGCGAGGTTTCCACGATGACGCCTGAGGCGGAAGAGGGCGGGCGCGGCGGCAAGTTGCGGCGGATCGCGGCGACGCTAGGGGCCTTCGTGCTCTACTCGCTGCGCCGCTTCAACGCGGACGGCTGTTTTGCCGCGTCCGGCGCGCTCGGTTACACGACGCTGGTCTCTCTGGCGCCGCTTGTCGCTATTGCGCTCGGCTCGCTTTCGGTGTTTCCGATCTTTGGACAGGTGCACGACCAGATCCTGGCGCTGGTGTTTAGAAATTTCGTGCCGTCGGTCGGCGAGCAGGCGGCTTGGTGGTTCCGCGCCTTTGCCAATTCTGCGGCGCAGACGACGGCGATCGGCGTCATCGGTCTTGCCGCTACAGGAGTATTGCTGCTGGTCACGGTCGAGGACCAGCTGAACGTGATTTGGCGGGTGACCGCGCCGCGGCCTTGGGGCCAGCGCGTCCTGGCCTATTGGACATTGATAACCCTGGGCCCGCTTCTTGTCGGCCTCAGCTTGTCGCTGTCGACCTATTTCGAGATCGCCGCTCGTCGCGCCGGGTTTGGCCAACAAGCCGTCCAGTGGGTCGAGAGCGGCTGGCTGCACGGTCTCGCGCGGGCGGTGCCGGCGGTGCTCGAGTTTGTCGCCTTGACCTTGCTCTATTGGCTGATCCCGAACCGCGCGGTGCGCTGGCGCGACGGAGCCCTCGGCGCGCTGGTTGCAACCGCGGCGATCGAGATCCTAAAGGTCGGGTTTACGATTTATGTCGGCGCCATGTCCTATTATCAAACCGTCTATGGCGCGCTCTCGGCTATCCCGATCTTTCTGCTGTGGATGTATATTTCATGGATGGCGGTGCTGCTCGGCGCCGAGGTCGCTGCCGCCTTGCCGCACTGGCGCATCGACCGGCGGATCGGTCCGGTTTCGTCGGGCGGCGTCCAGCTCGGTCTGAGCCTGGTGCTGATCGCGGCTCTGGCGCGGGCGCAACGGGTGGGAGAACAGCTGACCACGGCGGCGCTGGCCGCTGAACTCAGGGTGCCGACGACCATCGTCGACGAATATATGAGGCCGCTCCTCGCTGCCGGTTTCGCTGCCCATACGCAGGAGGGAAGCTGGGTGCTGGCCCGGAGCCCGGAGACTGCCACGGTTCACGATCTTTACGAGGCGCTGCGGCTGCCGCTTGCCGGCGTTTGGCTCGACCACGCCACAGCGCCTTGGCAGCGGCTGGCCGCACCGGGGATGGAGCGCATCGTCAGAGCCGAAGCCGCAGCAATGCAGATGACGATCGCCTCGCTGATCGGCGAAACCCTCGACCCTGTGCCGCGCCAGCGCGGTCCCCGCCGCGCCGCTGGTGCGACCGGGGAGAAAATTGCGTCGGGATAGCCCGTTCAACGGATGCGCATGATGGAAGAGATCGTCGAGCTTGAACCGCTGGCGCCGTTCGAGCGCTGGTATGCCGAAGCACTGGCGAACGAGGAGCAGCCCGAGGCGATGACCTTGGCGACGGCGACCCGCGATGGCCAGCCCTCGGCGCGCGCCGTTTTGCTGAAGGGGTTCGATGCGCGCGGTTTCGTCTTCTACACCAATCTGGAAAGCCGCAAATCGACGGAGCTGTTCGGCAACCCGCAGGCGGCGCTATGCTTGCTGTGGAAATCGCTGCGCCGGCAGGTGCGGATCGAGGGTGCGGTCGAGCCGGTCGCGGACGACGAAGCAGACGCTTATTTCGCCACGCGGTCCCGCGACAGCCGGATCGGCGCCTGGGCCTCGGACCAGTCGCGCCCGCTCGCGACGCGCGCCGAGCTGGAACGCCGGGTCGAGGTCTTCACCGACCGTTTCGCCGACGGCGAGGTGCTCCGGCCGCCATACTGGTCCGGCTTTCGCGTAGCGCCGCTGCGGATCGAATTTTGGCTGGAGCGTCCCTCCCGCCTGCATGACCGTTGGTTGTTTGTTCGCGAGGGCGACGGATGGCGGCGGGAACGGCTCTTTCCATGATCCAGGGACCCCCGGCCGATCGGCTGCGGCGATGGGCGACCTATGCCTCGGTCGCAGTCGCGCTGTTGCTGATTTCCGCCAAGTTCGCGGCTTGGCTGGAGACCGGCTCGGTCGCGCTGCTGTCCAGCCTGATCGATTCGCTGCTCGACGCCGCCGCCTCGATCGTCAATCTGTTAGCGGTACGGCATGCACTGACCCCAGCCGATCGCGAGCATCGCTTTGGCCACGGAAAGGCCGAGCCGCTGGCGGTGCTGGGCCAGTCGGCATTCATCACCGGCAGCGCGTTGTTGCTGCTCGCCGAGGCGGTGCGTCGGCTGATCCACCCGGCTGCGGTGGAGAACCCGCCGGCCGGGATCGCGGTGATGGTGTTTTCGATCGTGGTGACGATCGCGCTGGTGCTCTATCAGCGGCATGTCGTGCGCCGCACCGGGTCGATCGCGATCACCGCCGACGAACTGCACTATCGCGGCGATCTGATTTTGAACGGCAGCGTCATTGCGGCGCTGATCCTCAGCGGCATCTTCGGCCTGCGCATCCTCGATCCGCTGTTCGGCGCCGCCATCGGGCTGTGGATCATCTATTCCGCGGCGCGGTTGGCGCGCCTGTCGCTGGTCCAGCTGATGGATCGCGAGCTGTCCGACGACGAACGCGAAAGAATCCGCGACATCGCATTGTCGCACCCCGAGGTGGCCGCCGCCCACGATCTGCGCACCCGGGTCGCGGGGCCGACAGCGTTTATCCAGATCCATATCGAAATGGACGGCAATATCAGCCTGGTTCGCGCGCACGAAATCTCCGACCAGGTCGAGGCGCGGCTGCGCGCCGCCTATCCGCACGCCGAGATCATCATCCATCAGGACCCGGAGGGGGTCGAAGAGCCGCGATCGAACTTTCCGCGACGGGTTGGTGTGCAGTGAGCGGCGGCGGCCAGCACATCTATCGAGGGCCATGACCGAAGGCGCTGCGCCGCCGGAGGCGACAGAAGCGGCGCGTTCCCCGGCGCCGGCGGCCGCGGCCGACATCGTGCCGGTGTGCGCGCTGCTGCTGGGCGAGCGGCTGGATACCCGAGCGCTAGAGCGCGGCGCCTCGGTCGGCATCGCGCCGCTGACCCTCGACATCCCGGACGGCGGCGTGACGGTGCTGTTTCGCTATGGCGCGGTCGTGCTGTTTGGTCCGCCAACTGCTGCGATGGACGAATTCGTCGCAACATTGATGCCCTCGATCGCCGGTGCGTTCCCGGTACCGGAGCGGGAGGAGGCACGGCTGCTGATCCGCGCCGAGAGCGATCAGCATGTAGACGCCTCCGGTAATATCATCCTGCGCGACAAATCGACCGAACGGCTGCAGTTGGTCGCCGACATTCTGGCCAAGAGCCTGATGCTGTCACACTACGAGACGCGGATCGCCGACCTGTTCGATCGCATCGAACCGCTGGCCGCGGCCCTGCGCGAGAAGGGCCGCGCCGGCGCGAGCGGCAAGGTGCTGCTGCGCCATATCGGCGACGTACTGCTGATGCAGCAGAAAATGGTCGGTCGGGTCGAAACCGCCGAAACCCCCGAGCTGCTGTGGGAGCATCCCGAACTCGAGCGGCTCTATATGCGCCTCGCCGACGAATACGAGCTGCGCGACCGCGACCGCGCGCTCGACCGCAAGCTCGATATCGTCTCGCGCACGGTCGAAACCTTGCTGGGTCTGGTGCAAACCCGCAGCAGTCTGCGCGTCGAGTGGTACATCGTGCTGCTGATCGTCGCCGAGCTGGTGCTCAGCCTCTACCCGTTGCTGCTGCGCCGCTGAGCGGGCGGTCAGCCGACCAGGAACGACACCGGGATCATCACTGCGGCCGCCTTCAGCGGCCAGATCCAGCCCTCGGCATGGACCAGCCCGATCAGCGCCAGTGCGCACGCGATCAGCATGACGTAATGTGGGCGTATCTCGAATTGGTGACGCATGCCGTTAGAGTTAGCACGAATTCGGACCGTTTTGAAGCTTATCGCGGCACTTTAAACGAGGCCGCCGCGCGGCGCTGCCGACCTGTACTCGGCCGTTCCCGCGCGATCCGCTCGAACAGCAGCTCGATGCTGTGCCGGTCGACGCCGTCGCTTTTCATAACGAGGCCCACCAGCGGATCGCGAACGAGTTCGGCGAGGGTACACTGGTCCTCGCCGATGTCAGTGACGATTTCCCTGTTCATCGCCTTTATCCATATCGAAAACCCGATTCACCTCGGTTGGGTAATAGCTGGGCGGTATGCGCGGGGCCCGCAATCTCGGAGCTTGCGATGGCACGCCGCCGCACGGCTCAGGCAGGGCTATTCAGCAAGTTGCCGAGCCGTTCCCATCCCACCCGGGACCGCAATGCGGCTGGCCGCCGGGGGTGAGCGCGGGCTATAGTCGCGCGCACGCGGCGCGGAGAAAACGGAATGCATCTGTTCAAGGAACATGCGGTGGCGGACCCCGAAGCGGTCGCCGGGATGATCCCGGTCATCGATTACGGACCCTATTTCGCCGGCGAGAAGGGTACGCTGGAGCGGGTCGCCGCCGAGGTCGCGCGCGCCTGCGAGAATGTCGGTTTCTTCTACGCGCTGAACCACGGTGTTCCCGACGAGCTGATCGACCGCGCCTTTGCCGCGTCGCGCCGGTTCCATGCCTTGCCGCTCGCCCAAAAGCTGGCGCTCCGGCTAAACGACAACAATATCGGCTATTTGCCGTTGAACGCCTCGGTGCAGGGCGCCTCGACCGTCCACAAGGCGACTAGGCCGAACCAGAACGAGAGCTTTTTCATCAGCCACGACCGCGGGCCCGACCATCCCGACGTGGTCGCCGGCAAGCCGTTGCGCGGCCGCAACCAGTGGCCGGCCGAATTGCCCGGCATCCGCGGGGACATGATGGCGTATTTCGACGCGCTCGGGGCGATGTGCGACCGGATGCTGCCGCCCTTCGCCGTGGCGCTGGGAATGCAGGCAGATTTTTTTGCACCGTTCTTCGCCGACGAGGCGCACGCCACTCTGCGCTTGCTGCACTATCCGCCGCAGGACGTGATCGAAGACAACCTCTTTGGCCAGGGGCCGCATACCGACAACAGCTTTATGACGGCGCTCGCGCGGACCGAGGTGCCGGGGCTCGCGGTGCGGCTGCCGCCAAATGGACCGGCGGGAGGGGAATGGTTTGCGCCGCCGATCATCCCCGGGACCTTTCTGATCAATCTCGGCAACATTATGCGGCGCTGGTCGAACGATCGCTTTCTGTCGACTCCGCACGGCGTGCTCAACGAGTTGGGGACCGACCGCTACTCGATGGCCTATTTCCACAGCCCCAACCCGGACCGGGTCATCGAATGCCTGCCGTCCTGCGTCGGCACCGACAATCCGGCGCGCTATCCGCCGGCGGTCTACCGCGATCTTGTGCTTGAATTCTACCGGGCGAATTATTTTCACCAAAAGGGCCACCGCTCCGATGCTGCGGTGCAGGCGGCCGAATAATTCAGGGAGAAGAACCATGTTCGATCTCGACCGGTTCATTGCCGACTGCCGCGACGCCGTGGCCGGCGATCCCAGCCACAAGGCCGTGCGCGAAGTGGTAGCCCGCGCCGTCTCCGACCCGGCAGCGGTCCTCGCCGGGCTGGGCGAGCCGACCCGCGCCGCGGTCGATGGCCTTTACCGCTCGGATACCTTGACGATCCTCAACGTGGTCTGGGGCCCGCATATGACGGTTATGCCGCACAACCACCTGATGTGGGCGGTGATCGGCGTTTATACCGGGCGCGAGGACAACATCTTCTGGCGCCGGCTGCCGGAGTTCGAGCAGCGCTGTATCGAAGCCGCCGGAGCCAAATCGCTGGGCGAGCGCAGCACCGAGCCGCTCGGGCATGATATCATCCATTCGGTCACCAACCCGCTGCCGCGCCTGACCGGCGCGATCCACATCTATGGCGGCGATTTCTATGCGGTGACCCGCAGCGAATGGGATCCGGAAACGCTGACCGAGCGCCCCTATGACCGGGAAAAGAACATGCGGCTGTTCGAGGAAGCCAACCGCGGCTATGCGCGGGACTAGGGAAGGAATGGCGGTATTGCGTCTCGCGGCCTGTCTTCCGGCTTGAACAGCAGGGCAAGTTCACCCAGCGCGCGCCCAGGCGAGCTGGGCGAACGCCTGCCGCAACGGGGTGAGAACGCAGTCCGGCGCCCTCCGAATATACTCGATCGCCCGCGCCCGACTGTCGCCGCTTAGTGACCGCAGATAAGCGATCCCGGCCGCCACTGAAAAAGGCTGGCCGGCAATCTCCATGAAATTGCTCGGCAAATCGGTCCACACTACCCCGTCCAACCCTTGGGTCGGCGCCCAGGCACGGATCGCAGCGAACGCTTCCCCGTCGCGATATTGCGCGCGACCGCCGGTGGAAAAATTGCCGACATGCCGTGCCGAGGCGCCCTCGCGAACGCGCAAGTCCTCGATAGCCTCGCCAATCGTCGCGCGCCGGCTCAGACACCAAGCGACTTGTATCGGGGCCCCATTCTTAGCGTCGATCGCAAGCGTCAGCGCACCGCCGCGCGAGGCGGAGATGCGGGAGAATTCGATCTTCAGCGTCGGTCCATCGCATCGCCAGGGATCATGCTGCACATCAAAGGCTGGTCCACCATCCCACAACAGCGATCCCCACCCCAGCAACGCCACCCTTTCAGCCATATCTCGTCCCATCTCGCGCCGGCCGAGGCCCTCGGCAGACCAATAGGCCCAGCGCCCCGGTGATCACCGAAACAGCAACCACCAGGTAATCATTGACCGGCTTATCCCTTTCGACCAGGAGGTTCGCCACGGGCGCCATGAAGCCGAAAACACCGAGCCATGCTCCCAGGACGCCGAGCCGGGTCGCAAGCCTCACATAGGCATCGGGATGATGGCAGGCTGCGCGTAACGCTCCCCAACCCCAGCGGCTCAGTTCCTTGACGATCAGATCCGCTCGACCTCCGACGTTATCCGCGGCGGTAGCGCCCGGAATGCCCAGCGCGTCGCGGTACCACTGCCCCATCACTATCGTTTCGTCAGGATACACAATATTTCTCCTGGGGGGCTTGTTGTAGCGCCTGGTAAAGTTGTTATCTCGGAGGTCGCGCACTTGACAGTAGACGGATCGTCTGCCCTCCGGGTGATTGATGCGGACGATCGTACGCGATCGCTTCGCCATCCACACCCAGCCCTCGTTCAATTCTTCCGCAAGCGCTTTCCGGATGACGTAGGATTCCATGCTTCCTCGACTGAGCATGACTGACGTGAGGCGCGCCCGGAGCATCGTCTGTACGCCGCTCGAAGCTGCTCTAAAGCATTGACACGGCCGATTCCCGGAAGCAGCTCTCGAAGCAGGTGCCAACCTCGCCAGGTCGCCGCGGCGCGGCAGCGTCCAGTTTACGGCGTCCACGCGGCACGGGTAAGTGGCGAAGACTGCCGAACCCCGGTATGATTGCCGAGCAGCCTCGATCGCGCGGCTGAGCGCGGCGTTCGGTAGCCTATTTCAACGTGTGGCTGGTGCTATTGGGCGGATATCGAAAGGAAGGTCGGCGAGTGCGGGGCATCGATAGTGTATGACATTCGTCTCTGGTTTGAGATAGAACGCGTTACGCAAGATGTGATTAGCGGATTGTGTTTGCTTCTCGGATTTCTTCTGTTGAATTCCATCTATCCAATGAGAAGTCACAGTTTCTGTGTGAGTACCTGGTGGGCTGTCTACATCACAAAGTTGATAACCGGGCTCATATTTGCAGCTGGGGGAGCTGGCTTCTTGATCTTGCAGCTTCAAGCGATGAGGGAACCATGAGTGTCAGGCTGTCGGCCCTAACTTGCGGCTGGCTGGAGGGGGAGCTGGGCTACCTGATGGAGGGCGGTGAGGGTCGGGCGCAATTGCCGATCCCGTCCTACCTGATCGAACACCCCAAGGGCACGGTGCTGTTCGATACCGGGATGCATCCCGATTGCCAGCACGACCCCGCCGGTCGGGTCGGCCTCCGCATCACCCGTCTGTTCGCGTTCAATTACCGGCCGGGCGAGGAAATCAGCGCCCGGTTGGAAGCGATCGGCCGCGATCCGGCCAAGATCGACGTCATCGTCAACTCGCATTTTCATTTCGATCATGTCGGCGGCAACGCCCTTATCCCGAACGCGACGATGGTGGTGCAGAGGCGCGAGTGGGAAGCCGGGATGGACCCTGACACCGCCGCGCTGCGCGGGTTCGACCGGCGCGACTTCGATCTCGGGCACAAAGTCGTCCAGGTCGACGGCGAGCACGACCTCTTCGGCGATGGCGCTATCGTTTGCCTGCCGACCCACGGCCACACGCCGGGCCATCAGTCGTTGAAGGTTCGGCTCGCCTCGGGCGATGTCGTGCTCGCCGCCGATTCCTGCTATTTCTGCCGCACCCTGCGGGAAAGGCGGCTGCCGCGGAACGTCTATGACCGCACCGCGATGCTGGCTTCGCTCGATAAGCTCGCCCGCCTCGAAAAGGGCGGCGCCCGCATTTTTTTCGGGCATGACGGCGAATTCTGGAAAAGCGTGCCGCAAGCTCCGGCGGAAAATCATCTAGGCAGGACGAGCGGCCCATAGCATGCCGAACCTTCCGCGCGCGATCCTGTTCGACCTCGACGACACGATCCTTATTGCCTTTGGGCCGGCCGAGTCGCAATGGCGGCGCATCCTCGGCGCTTACACCGAACATCTGGCGCCGTTGACCCCGGCCGCGGCGATCGCCGCGATCATGGACAGCTCGCACGATTTGTGGGCCGACCCGGCGCGGCACAAGCACTGGCGCCACCGCATCGGCGAGGCCCGCCGCCGGATCGTCGCCAACGCCTTTGCCGCATTGGCGGCGGGTGGTCATGCCGTCCCCGACCGCACGCTGTGCGACGAGATTGCCGACCGTTACAACGCTTTGCACGATGCCGAATTGGCGTGCTTTCCCGGTGCGCATGACACCCTCGACCGGTTGAAGGAGCTCGGCGTGCGCCTGGCGCTGATCACCAACGGCGCCGCCGAGCCGCAGCGCGCCAAGGTCATCCGGTTCGCACTCGAACATCGCTTCGAACACATCCAGATCGAGGGCGAACACGGCTTCGGCAAGCCCGAGGAACGCGCCTATACCCACGCAATGCAGAGGCTAGGCGTGACCGCGCGCGAAACCTGGATGGTCGGCGACAACCTCGAATGGGAGGTCGTGGCGCCGCAGCGCCTCGGCATCCACGCGATCTGGCACGACGGCTATGGGGTCGGTTTGCCGCCCGACAGCCCGATCCGCCCCGATCGCATCATCCGCACCTTACCGGAACTGCTGCTGTAGGCTAAAGGCCAGAACCGCCGATCTGGCCACCAGCGCCTCTCCCGGCCGTCACCCTCACTGAATGCGGCGCAGCCCGAGATCGGCGAGGCAATTGTCGATCGGTCCGACCCGGTCGGCACTCCTGGCCCGATCCTGGCAGGCTGCGACGACAGCTGCGAACTCGGCTCGCGATGGCGGCTTGCCGCTCGCCTCTTGCCATCCCCGAATTTCCGAAGATGCGCTCGACGGCGCGACGGCATCCCTTGCCACGCACGCCGCCAGGCTCAACAGGATAAAAAAGACAACCCCCCGCATCCGACCCCCGGAATGGACCCCCAACCGAGATTATCCGGCGGCCCCGCGCTTGCCTACTTTCTTGGCCCTTGGCGCGGTCGCTCAGGCCGGTTCGAATTCCCGGTCTTTGCTCGGGATCAGATCGTAGGGGAGTGCGAAACCGGGCATCGCCTTCAGCCGATTCGACCAGGCTTCGACGTTGGGCCAGCCGGCGATGTCAAAGCCGCCCTCGGCCATAAACACCATGCGGCCCCAGCAGCCGATATCGGCAATGCTGCACCCGTCGCCGACCAGCCACTCGCGGTCCTTCAGCGTATTGTCGACAAACGACAGGGCCGCCTCGGCTTTCGGCCGGAACTCGGCGATCACCTCGGGGTGCGATGCGCGGAACCGGGCCGAGTGACGCACCTTGGCGATCGCGGTGATATGGTCGGCTTCCCACGACAGCCATTCGCGCGCCTGCCAGCGCTGCTGCTCGGATGCCGGCTCGAAATGGCCGGTCGTGCGCGCGAGATAGTCGAGGATCACGTTCGATTGCAGGATCGTCAGCCCGCGGTGACGCAAGGACGGCACCACGCCCCAGCGATTGACCGCGAGGTATTCCGGCGCCTTCTGCACCCCGAATTTGAGGTTGACCGTCCGGAACGAGAACGGCAGCCGGGCCAAAGCCAAATAGAGCATTGGCTTGTAGCTCGAACTCGACGTGAAACTGCCGTAAAGCGTCAGCCGGTCGTCTGGCGCGTTCACTCCGGCTCCTCGAAATCGAGCTTTTCGGTGAGACCGTAGCCGTCGGCCAGCTGGCGCAATTTGTACCAGGTCGCGTCCTCGACCTCGATGCCGTTCTGCCGGCGGTCTTGTTCGCGCATGTGCTCGATCTCGCCGGGGTAGAGCACTCCCTTGCTGCCCTCGGCCGGCGGCGTCGATTTGAGATAAGCGACGAATTCGCCAATGTCCTTTTTGAACTCGGCGAGCGGGCGGAACGCCGCGACGTTGAACACCGCCATGAAGCAGCCGTCATTGTGCCGGCCGGTCGGCTCGACGCCAAAGCCGAGCCCGGTCAGGAGGCCGCACAGGATCTCGACCATGACCGCAAGCCCGGTGCCCTTGTAGCCGCCTTCGGGCCCGCCGAGCGGCAACAGGGCGCCGCCTTGGCGCAGCTGGCGCGGGTCGTTGGTCGGGCGCCCGTCGCTGCCGATGACCCAGCCGTCCGGCACCGGCTCGTTGCGCGCCACGGCGAGCGCGATCTTGCCGGCCGCCGCCGCGGAAGTAGCCATGTCGAGATAAAGCGGCCCGTCGAGGTCGGAGGGCATCGCGATCGAGATCGGGTTGGTGCCGAGCCGAGCCTCACGCCCGCCGAACGGCGCCACCGCCTTTGGCGAGCGCCCGGAATCGGCGGTGGCGATGCCGATCATCCCTTCCCGCGCCGCCATCAATGTGTAGGAGGCGACCCGGCCGATATGGCCTTGGCGAAACACCGTTGCGGCGGCGACATTGGCCGACTTCGCTTTTTCTATGGTCAGCCGCATCGCCCGCTCATTGGCGACATAGCCAAACCCCCAATGGCCGTCGACGACGGTGGTCGTCGGCGATTCCTGGACGATCGTCCACGGCGCCCCGGGCACGATGTGCCCTACCTTGATGCGCTCGATATAGGTCGGGATCTGGATCACCCCGTGCGAGTCGTGGCCGACGAGGTTGGCGGCGACGATGTGGCGCATGACCAGCTCCGCCTCCGCCCGTGGCGCTCCCGCTGCTTCGAACAGCGCCTGGCCGATTTCGGTCAGCCGTTCCGCCGCAATTTTCGGCATCGTTGGTCCCTCCCGATCGGCGCGGCGCTCAGGCCGGCTGCTTTATGTGCGTTGCCCGCATCAGGCGCAGGGATTCCGGGTCACTCATCATCGCAGTCTGAGCGCTCTTCAGGAAATCCTCGTATTCCCGAACCATCGCCGGCGACACCACCTCGATCATCAGGCGGTTTTCGAGCCAGAATTCGATGACGTGGAAGAACGGCTCGTGGCCCTGCATGCCGCGGCCGAAGCGTCTTGGCCCGCCAACCTTCGCGCGCGCCGATGCGCTCGACCTCTCGTCGGGCTCGCGCGGGACCGAGAGAAAGACGTGGAACGGCCAGGTCTGCGGCGGCGAGCGGTTCTCGCCAAACACGACCTGATCGTCGGTGTCCGGGATGTCGAGGGTCGCCCGATCCGGATAGACCTCGATCATCGAGCCGTGGTCGTCGCCGCTCGCCGCCATATAAGGCGCCCTCGAGCGGCCCGAACGGGTAGCACTTGCCGCCCATCAGCTCGGCCAGAACCTCGGCGACGTGGTCGCGGCTCGCGTGCCGGGATCGATACGTGGTGGATCATGGTCTGGCGCTCTCCTGTCGACGAAAGGCCCTTCTGTAGCACGCCGGGGCGACGGCATAAAGCCGGGTTGGCCACGCGGCCGCCTAGCCTTAGGTGCCTGGGACGAGCCCAGGCACAGTGTTCTTCAGGATGGGCGCCGGCTCACACGGTGCCACGGGCGCGAGCGAAGGATCGGGCAGCGAGCCTTATTGGGTGACGAGGCGGCGCTCGACGGCGGCGGTCTTGATCGCTTTTTGCAATTTCTCGAAGGCGCGGACTTCGATCTGGCGCACCCGCTCGCGCGAGATGCCGTATTGCTGCGACAGGTCTTCGAGGGTGGTCGGGTTGTCGCGCAGCCGCCGCTCGGTCAGGATATGCCGCTCGCGGTCATTGAGATGCGTCATCGCCTTTTCCAGCAGGTCGCGGCGCAGCCCCAGCTCCTGACGATCGGCGAGCCGGGTCTCCTGGCTCTCGCTCTCGTCGACCAGCCAATCCTGCCATTCCCCTTCGCTGTCGCTTCTGAGCGGCGCGTTCAGCGAATGGTCGGGGCTCGCCAGCCGGCGGTTCATGCTGATCACGTCCGCCTCCGGCACATCGAGCTCGGTGGCGATCTTCTTCAGATGTTCGGGCGACAGATCGCCCTCTTCCATCGCCTGCAGCTGCCCCTTGAGCTTGCGCAGATTGAAGAACAGCTTCTTCTGCGCGGCGGTGGTGCCCATTTTGACGAGCGACCAGGAGTGCAGGATGTATTCTTGGATGGCGGCGCGGATCCACCACATCGCATAGGTGGCGAGCCGAAAGCCGCGATCGGGATCGAAGCGCTTGACCGCCTGCATCATCCCGACATTGCCCTCCGAGATCAGCTCCGAGAGCGGCAGCCCATAGCCGCGATACCCCATCGCGATCTTGGCGACGAGACGCAGATGGCTGGTTACCAGGCGGTGCGCGGCCTGGGGGTCTTCATGCTCTTTCCAGCTTTTGGCGAGCATGTACTCTTCTTCTGGTTCGAGCATCGGAAACTTGCGGATCTCCTGGAGATACCGGGTCAGGTTTCCTTCAGCGGAAATGGAAGGGACCGAAAGGGTGGCCATTGACGATTGTTGCTCCGGGTTGAAGCCTTGTGGAGGAGTAAACGCTGGAACTCGCGCGGTGATCCCGCCGGGAATGGCGGATGCGCATACCCTAGTAATATAGTCGGGTTTTGTCCAGTTTAAAGTCGCTCTAAATCGGTAACCAATGCGTGAAGGTCGGGCGGCAGCGGGCTGTCGAACTCGAGCCGGCCTCCACCCTCCGGGTGCGCGAAGCCGAGCCGCCGGGCGTGAAGCGCCTGCCGGGGAAGGGCGGCGATCCGCGCCCCGACATCGCCCGACCGGGCGGCGGCCCGACCGGCGCGGGTCCCATAGACCGGATCGCCGATCAACGGGTGTCCCTGATGGGCAAAGTGAACCCGGATCTGATGGGTGCGCCCGGTGGCGAGGCGGCATTCGACGAGCGCCGCCGCGGCTTTGAACGCCCGCTCGACGCGATAGCGGGTCAGCGCCGGCCGCCCCCTTCCTTCGCCGACGACCGCCATCTTTTTGCGGTTTGCCGGGCTGCGGCCGATATTGCCGGCGATCTCGCCGGTGGCCGGCGCCGGCACGCCCCAAACAAAGGCGGCATAGGCGCGGTCGACCCGGCGCAGCGCGAAATCGCGCGACAGCGCCCGATGCGCGCCCTCGGTCTTGGCGACGACCATCAACCCGCTGGTGTCCTTGTCGAGGCGATGGACGATGCCCGGCCGCCGCACGCCGCCGATGCCGGCAAGGCTGGCGCCGCAATGGGCGATCAGCGCGTTGACGAGGGTGCCGTCGGGGTTTCCCGGGGCCGGATGGACGACGAGGCCGGCGGGCTTGTCGATGACGAGCAGATGTGCATCCTCAAAACGAATATCGAGCGCGATCGGCTGTCCCGCCGGCGCCGCATCCTGAGCTTCGGGGAAGAATACGACGAAATTTTGGCCCGGCCGAACCCGCAAGGATGGGTCGCGCGATGCGGCTCCGGCGTGGATGACATGACCCTCTTCGATCAGCCGCTTGAGCCGGGTGCGCGACAGCGCCGGCAAATGCAGCGCCAGCATGCGGTCGAGGCGCACCCCCGCTTCGCCCGCCTCGGCGCTGATTGCCGCCGAGGTGCCGGCGCGCCCGCCGCCGGCGGCGTCAGCCGTCATGACGATCCGTCCCGTCGGCAATTCGGTCGCCCGGCGCGACCCGGTTTAGGCCGATGCGCGCGCTAAAAATCCTGGTCGTGGTGATGGGCGTGCTGATCGTCATCGGCTTCGCCGCTCTGATCGCGGGCATCGCCGGCAAGTTGTCGCGCGATCGGCCTGGGGCAAGCGTCGAGCGCCCCTTTGGCGCGACCGCGATCGATATTCCGCCAGGCGCGCGAATCGAGGCGATGACGGCATCGCCAAATCGTCTGATCCTCGAACTGGCATTGCCCGAGCGGCGAGCGCCAGCTCCTCGTCGTCGATTTGGCGACCGGCGCCCGGCTCGGCACGATCGCGCTGCGTCCCGCCCAATAAATCTCGGCGCTTAGATGGTGCGGCGGGGCCGGCGCAGCGGCTTCGCCCGGCGCCCGACCGGACGCCCCGCCAGACTGTTGTGCGACGCGTAAATCCATCTTGAAAGCTTAGCCGATTATCCCGAACTTCTCGCCGGCGCGCATCGTTGGCTGCTGCGGAACTCGATGATTACCGATCATGCGACACCGGTTTGCGCCGGCTCCAACGGCGGTGCGTCGACGAGCGGCCGTCCGGCGCCGCTTCCGGCGCGCGCCGTCGGCCGGCGCCGATCGAAAATCGCCGCTGCTCCAAAGGACGCGGCTTCTGGGCGGTTCCCTTGATCGGGAAGCCGCTTTTTTGATGCTCGAAGAAAGTTCGGGGGTTCGAGTATGAACAGGAAGACCAGCGGTACGCGGCCCGCTCGCCCAGGGCCATCCGGCACGGAGCCGGAGAGCGCCGACCACGGAAGGCGGATCGGCGCGCGGACATTGGGCCCGGTGTCCGATCTCGAACGCCATCTCCCGTCGGATTGGTGGCGGACCTTGTTCAACTCGCTCTATCTCGAAACCGACGGCGATGTGATCGAGAACGATCGCAACACCGCGCAAGAAGTCGACCTGTTGATCCGCAGCGCCGGCGTCGAGCGCAACGATCGAATCCTCGATCTGTGCTGCGGTCAGGGCCGCCATTCACTCGAGCTCGCGCGCCGCGGCTTTCCCCGCGTCACCGGGCTCGACCGCTCGCGCTATTTGATCCGGCTCGCCCGCAAGCGCGCCCGGCAAGTGCAATCTTGCAGGTTTCTTTTCACGAAGGCGACGCCCGCCGCTTTCGCCTTGGCGACGCCGAGTTTCATTGCGTCTGCATTTTGGGCAATTCTTTCGGCTATTTCGAGCGCCCAGAGGACGATCTGGCCGTGCTCGAAGCGGTCAAACGAGCGCTCGGCTCCGGCGGCGCGCTGGTCATGGACCTGATGGACGGCGATTGGATGCGCGGAAATTTCGAGCCGCGCTCGTGGGAATGGGTCGACCAGAACCACTTCGTCTGTCGCGAGCGCGATCTCGCCGGCGACGGCGACCGGCTGATCAGCCGCGAGGTCGTCGTCCATGCCGAACGCGGCGTTATCGCCGATCAATTCTATGCCGAGCGGCTCTATTCGAAAGAGCGCCTCGAAACCCTGCTGATCCGCGCCGGCTTTGCCAATGTCTCCTTCCACCGGTTGCCGGCGCCCAACTCCTCGCGCAATCAGGATCTCGGCATGGTCACGCACCGGCTCTTCCTGACCTGCCGGGCGCCGCATCGGGCCAGGCTGCTGCCGCGCCGCTCCGCTTTGATCCCCGAAATCGCCGTGATCCTCGGCGATCCGCGTCTGCCCGACCCGGTCAAGCGCGACGGGCGTTGCAGTGAGGAGGATTTCGAGACGATCGAGCGGCTCAAGGCGGCGCTGGGCGAATTGCCCGACTATCGCTTCCGCTTTCTCGACAACCACGCCTCGCTGTTTACCGATCTCAGAGCCGGCCGGCCGCACTTCGTCCTCAATTTTTGCGACGAGGGCTACAACAACGACGCGTTCATGGAATTGCACGTCCCGGCGCTGCTGGAGACGCTCGATATTCCCTATAGCGGCGCCGGGCCGAGTTGCCTCGGGCTTTGCTACAACAAGTCGCTGGTCCGCGGCATCGCCCAATCGATCGACGTGCCGGTGCCGGCCGAGACATACTTCAATTCGGACGATCTGGCGGCGACGATCCCGTCGGTATTCCCGGCCCTGATCAAGCCCAATTTCGGCGATTCGTCGATCGGCATCGGCAGGGATGCGGTGGTCCACAGCTGGGAGGAGGCGATCGCCTGCCTCGGCCGGCTGCGCGAGCGGATGCCGCTCTGCCCGATCCTGATCCAGGAATTTTTGACCGGCCCCGAATATTCGATCGGGATCGTCGGCAATCCCGGGCAGGGCTACCGCGTGCTGCCGCCGCTCGAGGTCGATTATTCCCGCCTCGACCCCGGCTTGCCTCGGCTGTTGCCGTACGAGTCGAAATGGGTCCCGGACTCGCCCTATTGGTCGCAGATCAATTATCGCAAGGCGCTGCTCGACGAAGAAGCGCGGCGCAAGGTGATCGACTACGCGAACATTCTGTTCGAGCGGCTGGGCTGCCGCGACTATGCGCGTTTCGATTTCCGCGCCGATGCCGAGGGCGAGATCAAGCTGCTCGAAGTCAACCCCAATCCCGGTTGGTGCTGGGATGGCAAGCTGAACCTGATGGCCGAGCTGGCGGGCCTACGCTACTGCGACCTCTTGAGACTGATCATCGAGGCCGCTCAGGAACGGGTGGTCGCGCACCGCCCCGGCCTCGTCATCGCCCTCGCCGAGCGCCGGCCGCAGCGTCTCGGGGCCCGCCGCGGGTAAGAGCCTGCCTCAAAAGTCCCCCTCGTCAATCATCGGCCGCAACGGGCCGCTTTCGAATCCGACACCGGCCGTTGAGCCTCGGCGTCCGGAACCGCTGAATGCCCGAAAGCGGACAGCGAACAATGCGACCTAAAACCATATGCGGGCCGTAGGCCTAACGTCGATCAAGTCGACATGCCCAGGGCGTGGTGTTGTCCCGGCCGGGACAACGCGTATCAGCGAACGGCGCGGAGCTTAGCTGTGGGCCCCTTGGTCTGCCTCTCCGCATTTCGAGAGAATATTGTCGACAACGCGGGCGAGCGGCGCGGTTGCGTCAATGCTCATCGCATTCTTCGGAACGTCCTCTTTTGTTGCATACAATCGCGCAATGAGTTCCCGTTCCTCTGGTTTTCCGCCGAAGTCAGTCGGGTCCAGCGCCACTCGTTCATCAATCCGCCGGTTCATGGTGTCCAGGTCGACCTCCAGGACAAACACGCCGTCAAATAAGTCGATAAATTTGGCAAAATTCCTCGAACTACCGCAGAAAAAGGTGACCGCCTCCTCCCGGTTGGTAACGAAGGCTTGTACTTTCTCTACATCCCAAATCTGGTGCTCGGACATCCAGGTAGCCGTCGGCGTACTCGTTTCCGGAGCCGTCGGTAGACCCGTTTCCGGATCGCCTCGATACACCAATTCCCGGTCACCATGAATGGCCTGGTAGCCGCGCCGCCGCAATTCTGTGCAGACCGCCGTTTTGCCGGCGCCGGAAACGCCTTCGATCAAATAATTTCTGACACCCATTTCCGCTCTGGTTGATCGCTCGCTCATGAGTCGTCGGGGTGTGACGGCGCGATTACCTTAACACGTGCCCTGGACGCCAGCGGGCATAAGAATGACGCTCGGGCCACCACAGTTCTGACGGCCACTGGCTGCCAATATTTCATGCGCTAAA
This sequence comes from uncultured Alphaproteobacteria bacterium, assembly GCA_963785565.1. Lineage (GTDB taxonomy): Bacteria > Pseudomonadota > Alphaproteobacteria > ATCC43930 > CGMCC-115725 > AP-15. Next base: position 204,215 of record CAWAVV010000013.1, read on the forward strand.
TCATCGACCGTAGGTCCGTTCGCGGCGCATCTGCGTGACTGCTTGACGCATGGCAAAGGTCGGCTGACCGGTTCAAGAGCAGTCGGTCGCCGTCGGCAGCGGGACCGGCGCGACCCTGCAGACTTTTGGGTCAAACTCTAACAGGCTGCTGAAAAATGCATGAACCTCGTCATTCCGGGGCGCGGGGCATCGCCCGCGAGCCCCGGAACCCAAGAACACGGGCAAGATAAATCAATGGCTTGGCCTGTATGCATGGGTTCCGGGCCCGACCCTGACGGGCCGTCCCGGAATGACACGCGGGTTTTTCAGCAGCCTGCTAATGCGCATCGCGCAAATCGGCGGCCGGCTAATTCCCGCCGCGACGCGCCCAGGCGAGCAGGCGGTCGAGAAACGCTTCGCCGGCCGCGAGCTGATCGCGGGTGATGAACTCGTCCGGCTTATGGGCGACGTCGATCGAGCCGGGGCCGCAGATGACCGCCGGGATGCCGGCCGCCTGGAACAGGCCGGCTTCGGTGGCAAAGGCGATCGTCGTCGTGGTGTTGGCGCCGGTCAGCCGCCGGGCGAGCGCCTCGGCCGGAGAGGCCGGGTCGGGGACAAGCGGCGGAACGCATGCCATCGTTCGAGTCTCGACATCGGCCTCGGGATGCCCGGCGCGCATGCGCGGCAGCAGCTCGGCGGTGACGAAATCATCGATCCGCCGTTGCAGCGCTGCGCCGTCCTCGCCGGGGACCGGGCGAAACTCCCATTCGAAGGCGCAGTCGCGTGCGATGATGTTGACCGCGGCCCCGCCCGAAATCCGGCCGATGTTGAAGCTCGTGTAAGGCGGGTCGAAGCCGCTGTCCGGCCGCGCCGCAGCCCTGCATTCGGCCGCCAGCCGGCCGATCTCGGCGATGATTTCCGCCGCCGCCGCGATCGCGTTGACGCCGCGCTCGGGCGTGCTCGAATGCGCCTCGTGTCCGGTGATCCGCGTCCGCAGGAAATGAATGCCTTTATGCGCGTTGGCGACCTGCATTTCGGTCGGCTCGCCGATGATCGCCAGACGTGGGCGCGCCGTATCCTTGGGCAATTCGCGGATCAGGTCCGGCACCCCGAGGCAGCCGACCTCCTCGTCGTAGCTGAACGCGAGATGCAGCGGGATTTCGAGCGGCTGCTCCAGCGCCTGCGGCATCATGGCGAGGACCAGCGCGATAAACCCCTTCATATCGGCGGTGCCGCGCCCGTAGAGGCGGTCCGAGCCCTGATCGGCTGGGCGGGTTTCGAGCCGGAACGGGTCGCCGTGCCAGGCCTGCCCTTCGACCGGGACGACATCGGTGTGGCCCGACAAAATGATCCCGCCGCGTTCACCCGGACCAATCGTCGCAAACAAATTGGCCTTGGTCCCCTCGGGATTGCGGGTCAGCACGCTCTCGATGCCGTGACCGTGGAGATAGTCGGCGATCCAGCCGACCAGCTCCAAATTCGACTTTGCCGAAATCGTGTCGAACGCGACGAGCCGCTCGAGGATCGCGATCGCGGCCGTGGTCATCTTTCGTCGCCGGCCGGGATCAGACGTTCGGCAGCTGGACGCCGCCCGGCGTGCCGATCATCGTCAGCACCTCGCGCCGGCTCGACGGGTCGTCGCGAAAGGCGCCGAGCATTCGGCTCGTCACCATGGTGACGCCGGGCTTGTGCACGCCGCGGGTGGTCATGCATTGGTGCGCCGCTTCGATGACGACGGCGACCCCCTTGGGCTGCAACACCTCATCGAGGGTATTGGCGATCTGCGAGGTCATCTTTTCCTGGATCTGCAATCTCTTGGCATAGACATCGACGAGCCGCGCCAATTTCGAGATGCCGACGACGCGGTTGTTCGGCAGATAGGCGACATGCACCTTGCCGATGATCGGGGCGATGTGGTGCTCGCAATGCGACTCGAAGCGGATGTCCTTCAGCACGACGATTTCGTCATAGCCGTCGGTCTGCTCGAAGGTGCGGTTCAGCAGCGCCACTGGGTCCTCGTCATAGCCGCTGAAGAATTCCCGGTATGCGCGCACGATGCGGTCCGGGGTGCCAATCAACCCCTCGCGTTCCGGGTCGTCGCCGGCCCAGCGGATCAGGGTGCGGACCGCCTCCTCGGCTTCGGCGCGGCTCGGCCGCGGTTCGGCGGCCGGCCGCCCGGAATAGCCTTGCGGCACAGACAGGGACGGAGCGAGAATTCGCGACATCAATTTTCTCTTTTTGGTTGAAGGGTTAGGTGGGGTGCGGGCGGGCCCGCGGTTGCGGTCAGTTCAGCCGGACGGGCTGATGCGGGCTGTCGAGCGAGAATGCGGGAATCCGGATGGAGAATTTCTCGCCTCCGCGGGTTTCCATCTGGTAGCTGCCAACCATGATGCCGGACGGCGTCGGCAACGGAGTGCCGCTGGTGTATTCAAAGCTTTCGCCTGGGCCGAGCACCGGCTGCTCGCCGACGACGCCCGGACCGCGCACTTCCTGCATTTGGCCGCGGCCGTCGGTGATCTTCCAATGCCGGCTGCGCAGCTGGACCGTCTCCTTGCCCTGGTTCTCGATGCGCACGTGATAGGCCCAAACATAGTGGTCTTCAGCCGGGGACGATTGGTCCTCCAGATAGAACGGTTTGACCGTGACGATGATCGATCGGGTGGTTTGCGAATACATGGCCAATCGTCCTCACTACGCGGGCCGGCGCGAGCGCCGGCGAAATTCCCGAGATCGGCGCGAACAATGTCGGTCGAGCACCCGAGTCCGTCAAGGTCGTCGCGCCGGCGCCAGCAGCTTCAGGACTCCTTCATCGATTTGACGCGAGCCCTGCGCGGCCGATCGGCTGGATGCAGACATGGTCGGCGCCGGCGTCCCAATGCTGTTGGATGCGGGCGCGGATCGCGGCCTCACCGCCCCAGGCGACGATCGCGTCGATAAAGCGGTCGGAGCCGCCGCCGGCAAGGTCGGCCTCGCCAAAGCCCTGGCCGCGCCATGCATTAACGTAATTCTCGAGCTGCAAGTAGTGAGACAGCGCCTCGCGCGCCGCGCGCCGCGCTGTCGCCGGGTCGGTTTCGAGCAAGACCCAGACTTCGGGCGCCAGGATCTTGCCGGGGCCAAGTATCTTGCGCGCTTCGGCGGTATGCGCCGGGATCGAATTGTAGGGATGCGCCCCATCGGCCAGCTCGCCCGACAGCGCCATCATCCTCGGGCCCAATGCCGCGACGACGGTTTTCGGGGTCTCGGCGGGCGGCGCCGCCTGATAGGGCGCTTCGCGCATCGCCTTGAGATAGGCCCGCATCGTCGCGACCGGTTTGCCATAGGTGTGGCCGCGCAATCCCTCGACCATTGGGCGGTGCGACACCCCCACGCCAAGCAGAAACCGGCCGGACGACTGCTCGGCGAGCGTGCGCTGGCCATTCGCCATCGCCATCGGGTCGCGGGCGTAAATGTTGGCGATCCCGGTCGCGACGATCAGCTTTTGCGTGTTGGCGAGGAGCCACGAGGACAGCACCAGGGCGTCGCGCCCGCGGCTCTCGGGCATCCACAAGGCGCCGTATCCCCATTCCTCGACCCGCTTGGCAAAGGCCGCGCATGCCGCCGCGGTCATCCTATCCATCGACACCCAAACGCCGAGCTTGCCCAGTTCCATCGCCGACCCCTTCATGCAAGTGCGCGCACTATCAATGTGAGTCGCAAACCGGGCGGCGTCCAGTCCGCTCGATCTTGGGCCGTCGGGTCAGAGGGTCAGCGGCGCCAGGTCGATCCAGCGCCGTTCTAGGTTGCTCTGATGGCAGGCTTCGGCGAGCTGGACACCTTTGGCGCCTTCGATCAGCGGCGACGGGAAGGGCATGTCCTCGGCGACATGGCGCAGAAACAATTCCCAGCCCTCGCGATAGCTGTTCTTGAACGGGTCGAGGCTCGGCATCTCCTGCCATTCGTCGCCGAACACCGCGCTTTGCGGCCGCTCGGGGTCGAAAAACGGCCGCGGCGTCGCGACCAACGGCTGGACGAAGCAGCGATGGAGGCCGCACACCGCCGAGCCCTTGGCGCCGTCGACCTGGATCTGTAAGAGGTCGTCGCGTTTGACCCGGCTCGCCCAGGACGAGCTGATTTGCGCGATCGCCCCGCCGGCCAATTCGAAGATCGCGAAGGCGTGGTCCTCGACATCGACATCGTAAGGTTTGCCGGCCTCGTCGATACGATGCGGTTGCCCCGTGATCGCCCGGCACGACACCGCTTCTGATCGGCCCGAGCAGCCGGTCGAAGATGTAGCGCCAATGCGCGAACATATCGAGGATCAGCCCGCCGCCGGCCGCGCGCTGGTAATTCCAGCTCGGACGTTGCGACGGGTAAAGCTCGCCGTTGAACACCCACCAGCCGAAATCGAGGCGGATCGACAGAACCCGGCCGAAATAGTCGGCGTCGTACAGCCTGCGGAGCTTTTTGAAGCCGGGCAGGAACAACTTGTCCTGCACGACCCCGTTTTTGACGCCGGCGCGCTGGGCCTGCCGAGCCAGCGACAGGGCTTGCTCCAAGGTCTCCGCCACCGGCTTTTCGGTATAGACATGCTTGCCGGCGGCGATGGCGGCCGCGAGGCGCTCCGGCCGTCCACCGGTCGCGGTCGCGTCGAAATAGATCAGGCTCGCCCTGTCGGCGAGGCAGGCATCGCGATCGGTGCTCCATCTGAGGCCCCCGCTCGCCGCGGCAAGCGCCTCGAGCTTTTCGGGATTGCGGCCGAGCAGCACCGGCTCCGGGACGAGGCGGTCGCCATTGCCGAGCAACAGCCCGCCCTCGCCGCGGATCGCCAGCAGCGCCTTCAGATGCTGCGTGGTGCCGAGCCGCCCGGTCGCGCCCTCGATGACAATGCCGATTGGGCGTGTGCCCATCCGGGGTTCAACCCGTCGCGGCGACGATTGCGGCGCGCAGGATTTCGGGGATGCGGTCTAGGGTCTCGGCCGGGGTCATCAGCGGCGGCGCGAGGCAGATCGTGTCGCCGATCGCCGGGTCGGCGCTGCCCGCCCGAACCCGCAGCAACAATCCGCGGGCCAGTGCTTCGCGGGTGATGCGGGCCCCAAGCCCGAGTCGCCGGCGCCTTGCTGCCGCGGTCGGACACCAGCTCGATCCCGCACATCATGCCGAGCCCGCGCACATCGCCGACCGCCGGCAGGTCACGCAGCCCTTCAACGCCCGCCAGCAGCCGCTTGCCGATGATTGCGGCGCGCTCGACCAGCCCCTCGCTCTCGATGATCTCGACATTGCGCAAACCGACCGCGCAGCATACCGGATGGCCGGAATAGGTGGCGGCGTGCATGAATTTGCGGTCGGCCGGCGCGCTCTCGATCGCCTCGTGCACGCGTTTCGAGGCAATGACGCCGCCCAATGGCAGATAGCCGCTCGTTACCCCCTTGGCGAAGGAGACCAGATCGGGCTCGACCCCCCAATGGCCGAGCGCGAACCATCGTCCGGTGCGGCCGAACCCGGTGATGACCTCATCGGCGATCAGCAACACATCGTGGCGGTCGCAGATCTCGCGCAAGGCCGGGAAATAGCTCGGCGGCGGGACGATCACCCCACCCGCTCCCATGACCGGCTCGGCGATCACCGCCGCTACGGTATCGGGTCCCTCGGCGAGGATCGCCTTTTCGACCGCCTCGGCCGCGCCGATCCCCGGATCTTCGTTGCCGGGCCAGCGATAAGCGTAAGGCGGCGTCACCTGGATAAAGCCCGGGACCAGCGGCCCGAACATCTTGTGGTAGGCCGCCATGCCGGTGGCGCTCATCGCCGCCATCGTCACCCCGTGATAGGCGTGGATGCGCGAGATGATCTTGGTCTTTGTCGGCTTGTCTTTGATCTTCCAGTAATAGCGCGCGAATTTGAATGCTGATTCGTTGGATTCGGCGCCGGCGGTCGTGAAATAGACGGCGGAAGAATTCGCGTAGGCGTGGCTTACGATCTTTTCGCTCAGCCGCACCGCCGGCTCGTTGGTCTGGCCGATATAGGCCGAGGCGAAGGCGATACGGCGCATCTGCGCCGCGGCGGCGTCGGCCAGCTCGCCCCGTCCGTGACCGACATTGACGTTCCACAGTCCCGACAGGCTGTCGATGTATTCGCGGCCGTCCGCATCGCGAAGCATCGCGCCCTTGCCCTCGACAATGACCAGCGGCTGGCGGTGATCGTCGGGATGGTGCAGCGGGTGAACCAGATAGCGCCGGTCGGTTTCGATCAGCTGGGTGGTGCCGTCCATATTTCCTCACTCCTCGAGGCAGCGTCTTCGTGACGGTGATCAGGGAACCGGATATTGTCCCAGATCCAGTCCGAATGCCGTTGCGAGTTGTCTTAGTTCATCATCCTTTACCTGCAATTCATATTTCAAGCGAACCTCCCTGTTGTCGACCTCCAGCTTTAGATGATAGCCGATCAGATGCAGTACGAGATCGAACTGTATCGCGAGAATCGCGCCAATCGAACCAAACGCGCCGAGCAACCCAGGTTCGCGAAACAATTCAATCAGCGATAGAATCCACAGAATGCTTGCAATAAACAATACGATATTCCCAATCCAATGCAGCCATTCTACTAGCCTATACTGGCGAGCAATGCTTAGCCCATCTTGATTAATTCGGTCAAGCTGAAATTGATGGTCGACCGTTCTCACTTATCGAGCCAGGTCCTAAATTCGCTCTGTTTTTCGGCCTTCACAATAGCGATCGACGGAGACTGGTTCTTCGATGCCGCGACGACGTCGTCATTCAGCCGGCGCGTGTTTTGCAGCATGCGCTGAAGGCTTGCCAAATTCACCCGGGTCTGCGCTAGGTCCCGGCCAAACAGAACCGTCACCACGAGCGCGAGGGCGAACAGGGCTACCCCCGCGAACACCAGCCACCAAGGGGAGGGCATCGAGACCGTCAATCCTTGTTCAGTGTCAAAATGGCAATGTCCACTGACCGGGTCAACCTGCCAGGCCGGACGTCTTGCGCGATCGGCCGCCGACGCCATCCGCCCAACGCTCGCTCAGGGCCAATCACCCGATTTTCTCTTGCTTAATCGCCGGTCGGTGAGCCAGCATGTGCCGGCCTTTCGATAAGCCGGTCAGGCCTGCGGGCGATCGGCAAAAATTCCAGGAGGAAACGTGACCCGACCCCGCGCTGCCGATGATTTCGCGACAATTCACGCACGCCTTGATGAACTGCGCCGCGAGCGCGAGCAAGCTTCGAAACAGGATCTTCTCGGCGATGACAGCCCCGGCCGAGGCGATCGCAAGCTGCTCGACGCTCCGGAAGGCCGCCAGCGACCGGAAAAGAACGGCTGGATGACGGTGCCGGCTGCTCGCCGCTACGGCCCCGGGCGCTCGCGATAGCCCTATCGGTTGAGCAGGTCGAGCGGATAGATCGGCCGCCTGACTTTCTTAAAATCCAGCTGGCCGTAATCCGAGGTGCACACCCCGACCCCGGCGCAGTCGACGACCGCCTTGGCCAACTTGCCGAGGCCGGCGCGCCAATGGATGCGGCTCTTCAGCATGACGTAACGCTTCTGCATCGGGTCAATGCCGAGCGCCAATAGACAGTTCAGATCTGACGGCTCGACATGGCGCGAAATCAGCACGATCTCGGCCGTTCCTGTGTCCAGCACCACCGTCGGGCCCATATCCATCTGCACCCCGCGCGCCATCGGCCCCCGGTTTTTGTAACGGCCGGCGGAAATCATCTTGACCCTACCGGTCACACTCAGCGGCGGGCTTTCGGCCGGGATCGCCGGCATCGCGATCTTGCCGCCGATCGACAAGGTCACTCGCGCGCCGATGCCGGCGGCGATCGCCTGCTGCACCGCTTCAGGGTCGTAGATCGCAAAGGCGGCCACGTCCTCGAGACCCTGGCGAAGGATTTCGGCCAATACGACAGTCGTATCCATCGTGCCGCCCGAGGCGCAATTGTCGTAATGGTCGAGCAGCACGACCGGCCCTTCGCCCGCGGGCGGGGCCGGCATCGCTTTGGCGCGGCGCGACCGATTGCTCCAGCGGCTCGATCTGGTAGACGAACGCCTCGCGCTCGACCCAGGCCCGGTCTAGGAATTCGTCGCGCAGCCTTTCGGCAAGCTCGCGGTCGCCGTCGGTCACCACCACGGCGCTGAGCCCGGCATTGGCGATGTCGGCATGCGGAAAGCCGGTGAAGAGGCTCGCGGCCAGGGCGCCCTCGGCATTCATCGCTGCACAGCGATGCTGCAATTCCTGGTTCGGATGGTCGTCGGTCCCCTGCCGCATGACATGCGGCAGCATCGGCGCGTTGCCCCAGGCCATGACCGGCCGGACCTCGCCGCGGATCGCCCGCAACAGGATTTCACCCGCCGACCACGCCGTCTCGTAGGTGTCGATATGCGGATAGGTGCGGTAGCCGGTAACCACCGTCGCGTTGGCGATGATCTCGTCATAAAGATTGGCGTGCATGTCGAGCGATACGGCGATCGGGGTCACCGGGTCGATCGCGCGCAGCCGCTTCAGGAACTGTCCCTCGCCATCCTCCAGGCTCTGCGTGACCATGGCGCCGTGCAGGTCGAGCATGATGCCGTCGAACCCGCCCTCTGCCGCCGCGGCGCAGATCCGATCGGTGATCTCGGCATAGGCGGCGTCCTCGACGGGGCCGCTCGGCGAGGCCCCGGCGGCGATCGGCAATACGATCTCGGCCCCCTCGCGCGCGGCGAGATCGAGATAGGCGCCGAGACCGGAACCGGTCCCGCGATAGGCCCGGATCGCCGCCTCGCCGTAAAGCGGCCCCGGCCCGTGCCCGAAGCGCGCGAGCGGCGTCGGCACCGGCGAAAAGGTGTTGGTCTCGTGCTTCATCATCGCAATCAGCAGGCGCATTGGCGGCAATCCCATGACGAGCGGCCGCTCACGATACCGCAGCAATACCGTGTTGGCGAAGGCATACGCCATTTTGCATCGCGGCAGTCTGCCGGGGGATTCTCCCCAATCTAGACGAAGTCCTCGATTTTGGCTATATCTATAGCCATTGCCTGAAGGGGGGATTGCGTGACGACCTACAGCGTGGCCGATGCCAAGAACACCCTTCCAAAACTGATCGATCGCGCCTTGCAGGGCGAGGAGGTGGTAATCACCCGGCGCGGCAAGCCTGTTGTCGAGCTCAGGCCTGCCCCGCGCCGGACGGCGCCGGCTGCCGGAACTCACGAGTGGCTGCGCGCCCGAACGCGCGCCCGGCCAGGCATCGGGTTAACGTCGCTCGAGCTCCTCGATCTCCTATACGAGTCGAAAGAGGATTGAGCGCCTACCTCGATACCAGCGTCCTGCTGCCGACGCTGATCGCCGAGCCAGCCACCGAAGCCGTCTACGACTGTCTCGGCGCCTACGAACAGGAACTGCTGATCAGTGATTTTGCTGCCGCCGAAGTGGCATCGGCGCTATCGCGCCTGATACGCATGGCAATACTGACCGATGCCGACGCGTCTGCGCGTCTGGCGGACTTCGATGCTTGGCGCGCCGCGATGAGCATGCCGGTCGACATTGCGGCTTCCGATGCCCGGCTCGCCTACATTTATGTGCGGCGTTTCGATCTCGGGCTGCGAGCGCCGGACGCGCTGCATCTGGCGATTGCCCGGCGTCTCGATGCGACCCTGATCACGCTCGATCGGCGCTTGGCGGCCGCCGCCCGAGAAATGGGCATAGCCGTCAACCTGCCGCAAGCAGGCTGAGCCGAGAATTTGGAGAGGCCAATGACAAAGATCCCAAACCCGGTCGAAGACCATTACGCGAGCCGCGATCTCGGCGCGGTGATCCTTGCCGCGCTGCAGGGGATGGGCAAGGACATCGAGCATCTGACCCCGGACGATCTCGCCCCGGTCGACGAGTTCCACGGCGGCCAGCGGCCGGCGACGATCCGGCTCGCCGAGCTTCTCGGGCTGACCGGCGGCGAGCGCGTGCTCGATGTCGGCTCCGGCCTGGGCGGGCCGTCGCGATTTCTGGCCTGGCGCTATGGCGTGCGGGTCAGCGGCGTCGATCTGACCGCCGAATTCGTCCGGGTCGCCGACATGCTGACCCGCCGCACCGGGCTGGTCGGGAAAGTCGACTACCGCCAGGGCGATGCGCTCGACCTGCCGTTCGCCGAGGCGAGCTTCGATGCCGTCTGGTCGCAGAATGCGGCGATGAACATCGCCGACCGCGACCGTCTCTACGGCGAGATGCGGCGCGTGCTCAAACCGGGCGGACGGCTCGCCTTGCAGGAAGTCGCCGCCGGTCCCGGTGGCGACCCGCACTTTCCGGTGCAGTGGGCGCGCGAGCCGGCGCATCAGTTTTCTGTTCTCCGCCGACGTAACCCGGGCAAAGCTCGAAGCCGCCGGCTTCCGGGTCGTGACCTGGCAGGATACCACGGCGGAGGCCTTGGCATCAGCCGCGAGGCGCTCGCGCAATGCGGCCGCCGCGCCGCCGCCGCTCGGGACCCACCTGATCCTCGGCGACGATTGGCAGGCGATGTTCCGCAATTCCGCCCGCAATCTCGAAGAGCGCCGCACCGAACTCTTCAACGCCATCCTCGAGCGCGTCGCCTGAGCCGCCGAGACCGCCCACGAGTTTTGAATGCTCACTAAGACCCCCGGTTGTGATACACCGATTTCACACAAGCCGGGAGCAAACACCCCATGAAGCGACGTGGCATGCCGACACACCGTTCGGGGAGAGCGTGGCTGGTCAGCATGGGGCTGGCGGTTGGGCTGATATTGGCAGCCGGCGGTTCGGGGTTGAGCGTAGCCAATGCCGGCATGGCCACGACCTCGACCAAGTTCTTCAAGGTCTGCGACGGCACGGCCGAGGACGGGACACCGGTTCCCCACGGTCTTTGCGCCGTTGCCAGTTGCTTTGTGCTCAACAACCTCGCCTACTGCCAGTGCGATGTCGCGTCCGGCGACAGCATCAGCCTGCCGTTCAAATTCGATAACGGTCAGCAGGATATCTGCACGGTCAACGCGGCGGGTATAGGCAACGGCTACATGGCGAGCACTTTCAGCTTTCCCCCCTCGGTCGCTACCACCTAATGACCCTGGAGCTCAGGCGCTCTATACGTGCCCGCCGATCGTTTCAGATGGAACCTACGCCCAGTGCGACGGCGGGATCTGTTTCACCAGTGCGCAATCGTTTCCGGGTTCTGGCCAGTCGCCGGGGAGCAACCAAATCATCTGCTCTTGCCCGATCGCACCGCCTGCCCAGGCGAGGCTGGGCTACCAGATCCCCGGCCCCTTCCCCTGCCAGAAATCGTTCTTCGAGAACTGCAAGCAGCGAGACCGCCAACACGAACACCGGCTCGACGATCTATTCCGGCGCCCCGATTGGCTCAGCCCGCCTTCCTGACGCATCAGCTTTATGGCACCGACCCGCCCATCAACCAGTGCCCTTCGCCGCATGATTGAGGTGTTTTCGGCGCATTTAGGCGGACAACGGTACCGCGCGGCGATTCCGCACAGCCGATCGATCGCCATCAGACCGCGAGTGGACCCTCGACGATGCAGCACTGACCCGCGCCGCTCGGGACCCACCTGATCCTCGGCGACGATTGGCAGGCGACGCCAAAATTATCGCCGACCGAAAGCGCCGCCCCGCGGCTTAGAGGTTCGACCGAGTCGTACACTCAGCACGCATCACCCCCACCCCGACCCGCCCCTATCGAGGGGGCGGGAGTACAAATGGGGCTGCTACACAGGGCCTCCCCGCTGACACAGGCCCTCCCCCTTGATGGGGGAGGGTTTGGGAGGGGGTGAGTGCGCTTAATTTGATTGCCCTCTTTTCCGTCATGCCCGCGAAAGCGGGCGCCCAGAGCCTGCCCCTGGCTTGAGCAGGGGGCAACTAACACCGTACCAACGGCGCCTCGCCCGCTACTTTCGAGCGTGTGAAGGAATTGTTAACAAAAGCCGGGTGCGGCACGGTGCGTCGTTCGAGACAGCCGTCGTGCGGCTCCTCAGGGCCTGCCCCGGCGCAAGTGTTTGGTCTCGGAAGATTGGCGCGACAGCGTCCGATTGTGGCAGGCTGTCATGTGGCTGCGGCGGCAATTGCGGCCAGACCAGGCGCAGCTCGTCCGGTAGTCCACAGGAGGGACCCGCGCGCGGCGCCACGACTGCCGCGAGTTTGGCGGCGCGGCGCGCGGGAGGTGACTGTGGACCCACCGGGGCGAGCGTCCCGACGACGCACCCACGCCGCCTTCGACCGATCGGGGGGAGAACCCGGTGATGGATCTCAAGCTCCACGCCAATGCCACCACCACGCCGCGCACCCGCGCCTATATCCAGAAAAGCCGGGCGAGCAACGCCGCCCTGGCCCGCGAACTCGGCATCCACAGCCGCACCGTGGCGCGTTGGAAGGCGCGCCGGGAGATCGTCGATCGATCCACCGCCGCACCGGCTGGCCACGACGATGACCGAATGGGAAGAAGGCTTGATCGTCGAGCTGCGCCGCAGCTTGGCGCTGCCGCTCGACGACATCGTCGAAGCAATGCGGCGCTGTATCAACCCCGCGCTGTCGCGCAGCGCCATCCACCGTTGCCTGCAGCGCTACGGCATCTCCGCCCGCCGCAGCCAGCAACAAGCTCCGACCGCCATGTTCCACACCGACGCCCCGGCCGGCTTCATCCACATCGACGTCAAATATCTGCCGCCGCTCAACCGCTGCCGCAGTTACGCCTATGTCGCGATCGACCGCGCCACCCGCTTCGTCTACCTCGAGATCCTGCCCGATCGCCGGGCCCAAACCGCAGCGGGTTTTCTCAACCGCTTCCTCGACCGCTTCTCGCTCTCCGTTCACACCGTGCTGACCGATAACGGCTCCGAATTCACCGACCGCTTCGCCGTCGACAAAAAAGACAAACCTCACGACAAACCCTCGGGCCACCATCCCTTCGATCGGGTGTGCACCGAGCGCGTCATTATCCACCGCCTCGCCAGCCTGTTTCGGCCGCAGACAAATGGCATGGTCGAGCGGTTCAACCGCCGCCTCGGTGACCACCTCGACCGCATGCCGCAGAACCGCGCCGCCCACCACCGCCGCTTTCTCGACCATGCCGAACGCGATGCCTATCTCACCACCTTTGTCGCCGATTACAATCGCACCCGCCTGCGATGCCTCGGCTATCAAGCACCCGCCGAACTCCTCGCTAACCTCTCGGGACACAACACGCAAGCCGGGGATGAGCGTTACGTTATTGATAACATTGATAACGTACCTCATCCTGAGGAAGCGCCCAAGGCGCTGTCTCGAACCACGCACGGCGGCCGTGCCGCACCGACTTTCGTCTCGAGACCAATTCCTTCACACGCTCTTTCGCCGGGACGACGAGGAAGAGAAACCGGGAACTATCCGTGCTCCTAAAATCCGCATCCCAATGGGTTAGTGGGGCGACCTGGCTCCCATATTTAGCAGGATAAACAAGGCTGGCGGCGGTAAAGTTTTCGGAGGTTGACATTCTGATTTCGCGATTACCTGGAAAGGTTTGTCCTTATGGGCTTTTACGCGGCTTTCGTTAAAACCGTCCTGGTAAAACCCGTCCCCTGATATATGAATGGCCACCACGCGGAGGGCCGGGAAGCGCCAAAGAGCCGATGTCATTCGACGCCCTTGATACAAGCGCTGCGCCGTAAGAGCGCTGCCCTCAGGTATTTGCTCAAACAGTGCGAAAGCGGAGCGGCTTTAATGAACGCGACAGCGCGACCGATTCCGGAGACTTTGCACGCGCTCGCCAGCCACCAGAGGGTGTTGCTTATGAGGGAGGGTGCGTGACGCTGTTGGCAGTTCATAGGCGTTATATTAGCTCTCTTAGCTTTGTTGGTTTCAATATGGATTCATATACGACAGAAGGCGCGTAAAGTACTTGTCTGGGAGTCAAGGCGGGTGACCGCACGAAACCGCAACACCGTGGGATGCGGTTATGCCGGCGTTAACCACGGCCAGATGGTTGACGCCCGGCTCGAGCAGTTTCGCGGTGCGTGCTGCACCGAGATTTAGCGAAAGAGGGTGTGAGGGTGGGCGCATAACGTTGCGCGGCGTCTCAAACTTCCGCCGCCGTTCCCGGCGAAGGCCGGGATCCATGGCGCCATTGCAGCCTACGGCGCGAGGAGCTGTAGAGCGCGACCTGATCCGCGCCCGCGCGGCAGAGGCCAGGAACCCGCGCCAAGCTCCGAGAAAGCATGTGGGCCGCCCCCTTACCTGAGACACCGGAACAGCTGACAGAGGCCACCGACGCCGCGCGTAGGGCGCTCCGCTCGACGAACCGTGCAGACCGATGAGCGGCTTTTATGAACCAGACAGATGGTCCGTTTTCTCTTTCTCGTCGCCCTTGCGAAATTTGTTTATATTGCTGCTGGACTACGTGTTGTGTATGCGTATATTCAATATCTACAATTCGCTCTGCTTAATATAGCTTGATGTTAATCTTTATATACGCTGCGCCAAACAGAGCGAAAGTTTACGAATGGCAACTCGATTTGCTAGCAGAAATATTTCATCGCTCATCGTTAATTCTTGGCACGGCCAATGAGGACACCTCCTTCGATATTTCAAGATATTAACACCCTGAGTTTGAGCTATTATACAGACTGCATCGGCGTTAGTGTCGCTGAGATTTATACCATTGGTCTAGCTCTTAGTGGTCATTTCCTTAGAGACTTTGGTTATTATCTGGATAACAAAATCGAGGTTCGAGAAATTTCGCGTGAGGGATTCAACGGCTTCGTTAGCTATTTCGCGACCGATGTAGCCACCTTAAGACGAATGGCGGCAGCAACTCAATCGTACGATCAAGATTATGCGTACACCTTTAATCCTCTTCGGAAATACCCCCTCGTGCGAGGGAGTGCAAAGGGTGGGAATGCCATAGTAACGCCGATTCGACGTTCCTTTTGCGGCGATTACGGATGGCGTGTACTACGAAATCTGTGATGCTGAGGGCTTCTCGGATGCATTTGGGCGTTCGTTTCAGAGATATGTCGGGGAGATGTTGGACAAGGTCAATCAGGGAGAGCGTCTTAATATTTTGTCAGAACAGCCGTACCACGTTGGCAAAGATAGAAAGGACAGCGTGGACTGGATCGTATCCGACCCGTCTGGAGATTTGCTTATAGAATGTAAAACCAAGAAGCTCCGGTTAGAAGCAAAATTGGATTGATTTCAACGGCCGTGCTAAACGACGATCTGGAAAAAATGGCCGGATTTATTGTCCAGATTTATAAGACACTGAATGATGCGTTAAATGGCCGATATGTACATTGGCGACCAAGACAGGGAATGCCACTTGAGCCGGTTATAGTGCGCTTGAAGAGTGTTTGGGTGTGATCGCGTCAGAATATTCTCCACTACGATTATGTGCGCGACGAAAGATTGCAGAGGAGCAAGTCGATCCTACTATCGTGGACATCTACCGTATACTATTTGTGCGGTCGAGGACTTCGAGCTTGCCGCCAAATTATGGCAACCGCAGACGTTCATGCAGTTATGAGCAAAAAAACCGTTGGTGAACACCGATTGTGGCCTCTCTATTCGTTCCTAGGCGTTGTATTTAAAACCGAGCTTGCTCAAGTCCGAAAGCGCGGCTCGCTGTTTCCCGAAGACATGGGTAAAATTAATCCGGCTTCAGCGACTGAAACTCTGAAAAAGGCCATTAGCTGGGTTTCTAGAAGACACGTTAAGCGATTTTCCATAAGCCCCATATGCGACTTTTCAGTGAAGTTCGGGGCGCTTCCCGGCGGGCCGGGATCCATTCGCCGTCACCTGATTTTTATAGAGAGGTTCCCGGGCTGCGCGGCGGCGGATGGCGGCGAAAAGGGTGATGCCGGCCCCGAGCAGGGCCAGCGAACCGGGCTCCGGAACCGTCACGCCACCACTGACGTAATCGAGCGATACCGCCGAGGTCGCGACGGCTACGCCATAATCGACACCGCTGCCGGATCGCCGTTGTTCCAGAAGTTCACGACCCGGCCATCACCGATATCGAACAGCAGCCCGTAGATGTCCAAGAACCCGCCACCGATCGGGTAGTCGGTGGCCGTCGGCGGCGACCCGCCGGGCCAGAACAGGTTGTCGTAGGTCAGAAAGCCGTTGTTAGCGGCCGGATGCGAAAAAGTGTTTCGCGAGAAAATCAGAAAATCACCGGCACCACGGCCAACCGGCCGCAGCTTGCCGCGCGCGCAAATTCGAATAGCGCCGCGTACACTCTGTCGGCATCGGGACTCCCCCTGATCCTGAGACAAACCGCTGAGCCAACAAGATTTTCTCATAAATGGAGCCCCGGTGCACCTATCCCCATGAGAAATCCGGGCTAGCGGCCCCGCCCGAGGCTGTTACGAGGCGCGGGCGGCCGTGAGGCGTTGGCGAAGCGATGATCAAGACGACAGGGGCAACGGCGACATTGGATGGCGGGGAAGTTGCCAAGGTTGGGGTCTCGGCCTCGCGACCGAGAGGTTTCCACGCCGCTGTTCGGCGAGCCAGCCATCCATACGATCCGTAGCAGAAGTCGATTCGGGTCGAGACCCCTAAAGCGCCGTTGCGCTTTACTTTAAACTGTAAAAACCTCTGAAAACGCAAACAGGCGCATCAGCTCGTACGACATCTGGCAATACTGCTGATAATTGTCTATATAGATAGCTCCATCTTGTACGTGGTACTGGTAGCCCAACGGATAACCCATGCCTCCGGTCCAAACTGCACCGGTTATGCCTGATGTGGTCGGCGATTGATTGATCGGGTTGAGCAGGTTTTCCAATATGGGGCTGCCGCCCGTCGCCACTTCGACGGCTGACAAGGTATAGAGCGGAACATTGTCGATCGGCAGACGGTCTGCCAGCTTAGTGCCATCCATCGAGGAGATCATCGCCAGCCACGAGACCGGTATGCCCAGGTTTTTGTCCAATCCGGCTTTGGCGGCTTCCGCCTGGATAAACTGGTCGTAGTATCCGTGGTCTGCGTGGAGAGCGTTTGTTTGACCATCGGTTACGAAGACGATCCGGTACTGCAGACCTTTCCGTAAGCCGGCGGGCGCCGTGATGGATGCCATGATGTCGGTCCTCTCTGTCGCTGGACCTTTAACCTTATCGCGGGTTACGCTGCCGCGCGAGGCTCATTCCATGTCATCCCCTTGGGCGGGCAGGATGCCGGGAATGGCCAAGCCCGACCCGCGCCGTAAGTTAGGTCGATCGACCCGCTGACGCCGGGACCGGTGAAGCCGAAATCGAAGGTGCCGGCGCGCGCCCCGGAGCACAGTGAAACAGCCGCGATAACCATCACCGCGGCCAAAAATCCCTTCTGCATGCTGTCCACTCCCCCATTCCCCAGCGGCGCTCGATCGATGCATTCGCCAAATGGCGCCGCGCCCGTAGAAAGCGACCAAGATCGATCGCCCAATCCGAGCGACATGCGGGAGTCTTCTAAAATTTAACCATGATGCGATATGATCGCGTTCTCGAGTTAGACCGCGTCGTATCCAGTAGTGGGCGGTTCGACCGCAATGGAGAGCTGGCTATGCGCTTCTGGTCCCTGGTTGTTCTTGCCTGCGGCTTGCTTTGGCTTTCCAGCCAGCCAGTCGCCGCCGGTATCGTCCAATACAACTATGTCGGCATGCCCTTCGCAGTCACAAGCGGCTCACCGCCGTCTTCGGTGACCAATATCAGCGGGGACTTTCAGTTTAACCAAGCTCTGGTTCCCCTGCCGACCTCTGCGCCCGACGACATCACCAGTTTGATTACAGCCTTTTCGTTTACGGATGGAAATCAGACGCTGACCAAGCTGAACACCTCGTCCTTCTCATTCCAAATCACGTTGGATAGCTCCGGTGCTTTGGTCGGCCCGTGGGAGATAGACATCGGCAACCTCTCGAGCGGGCCAGGACTCCAGACATTTTCGCTTACGCCGAGTCAATGCGGCGACAACACTACCGGAGCGAACGGCTATATGGCCACGATCCAATGCTTTACGGGTGTCGATAATGCCGGCGCGTGGACCGGTCCCAAACCCGTGCTGGGCACCCCGGCGCCCGTGCCCGAACCGCCCTCTGTTGCAATGCTTGCCGGAAGCATTGGGCTGCTCGGGCTCGGTTGGGGTCGCGCGGTTCGACGCCGCCAAACTAGAACGCGCAGTCGTGAGTATTGATTAAGCGCAGCACGCCACCGCGTTAATAGTTTCCTACTGACCAGCAAAACCCACCGCCGGGCGAGAAAGTGGTCGACCATCGCGGGCGCGGCGCCGAGGTAGTTGGCAAGGTCGGTCAGGGCGCGCAGCTTGTCGGGACCGAGGGGGATGGCGACAGCGGGGGTTTCGAGCTTAAATGACCCTGGCGCACGGCACGGACCGGCTGGAGTTGGCTCGCCTCGTGCTGCGGCGGATCGCGCCGGACGATCTGGAGTTCTTCACGCGCATCCATGCGCTCCCCGAAGTCACGCAATATCTTTATCCCGGAGGTCGGCCGCGCTCGCCCGAAGAGTCCGCCGTGTGGCTGCAGTCCACTCTGGAGGGCTATCAGCAGCTGGCGCTTGGCTGTCTCGCGGTCCTGCGCAAGGAAGACGGAGCGCTGATCGGGCGCTGCGGCTTGACCGACCTCATTGTCGAGTCGGTGGCGCCCGAGCACGGGGTTCGCAAAGGATGGTTCGGGCGCGCACGGGCGCCCGCCGGTGGCGCGCTGACATTCGAGTGTGAGCTCAGCTACACGTTCGATCCGGCCGTCTGGGGCCAGGGTTTCGCGACCGAAGCAGTGGGTTGCGTCCGCGATTACGCGCGCGATGTGTTGCGGCTGTCCTACGCGATCTCGGCCATTCTTCCGCAAAACGCCCGCTCGCGGCGCGTCGCCGAACGGTTCGGCTTGGCCGCCGACGGCCAAATGGAAGTGGTCGGTCTGGTGTTTGATCGCTACGTGTGGCCGCTCGCGACAGGCGGTGCCACTCGGCTCCAACCGGCATCCGCGAAATAGGCCTAGCTCGTACCGCCGTGCCGCGGACCTACGGCCTTCCGCCACAATCCGGCGTTATGCTGACGAGCGGTCGGAAGAGGAGGTATCGGATCGAGTGCGACACGAGATTTATCGGCAGCCCTGCGGCGGCGGCGCTTTCCCGCCACCGCCACGGCAATTCCCGTCAATTCCCGGTTCGGGCAAAATAATTCCCGGTTATGCCGAAAAAGTTCCCGGTTATGCCATTACGGGAATTCACCTGTATGGACATTGATTTACCTAATATTTTTTCAAGGCCGATCGGCCGTTTTCGGGCCGCAACGCGGAAATTCCCGGTTATTTTCCCGGTTGAACGGGAATTGACGGCGAGGGGGGTCACGGCTTGGGCACGGTCCAGTTGGGGTGGGTGTTGTAGAGCGAGACGGTCGCCAGGCCCATCTTGGCGCTGGCGTCCTTGATCTGCCGGCTGTAGGCGACATAGATCAAGGTGTCGTTCTTCTGGTCGTAGATCCGGCGCACCGCGATCGACTTGAAGAACAGACTCATCCGCTGCGAGAAGATCTCCTCGCCCTTGGGGCCGAGGGCAATCTTGCCGACCGTAATCGGCCCGGTCTGGGTGCAGGAAATCGCGCTGTTCGACGGGTTCTCGAACCAGTTCCCCTTGGTCAGCCGGTCAAGTACGCTGCGGTCGAAATGGACGACATGGCAGGTGACGCCGGCGATCTGCGGGTCGGCGAAGGCCTCGACGACCATGCCGTTGCCGGTCCAGTCGTTGCTGAAGCTGCCGACCTGTTCCGCCCGCGCCGCAACCGCAGAGAGGCAAAAGATCAATGCCGCCAATAGGTACGATAGATACGATTTCATGCGATCATCCCTGAACGGCTTTGCCCGGCCGGCCGATCAGCGCCGGCCGGCGCTGACCATGGCAAATTCCGCGCCCGGAGCGTTATTCCTCTATGGCCGATGCCCGCATCGATCATCGAAACCGACATTCCCGCACGGCTCGACCGTCTGCCGTGGACCCGGTTTCATACCTTGGTCGTCGTGGCATTGGGCGTCACCTGGATCCTCGACGGGCTCGAGGTGACGGTGGCCGGCTCGATCGCCGGCGCCTTGCAGGAAAGCCCGGTGCTGCGTTTCTCGGCCGCCGAGGTGGGCGCCGTCGGCAGCGCCTATCTCGCCGGGGCGGTCCTGGGCGCCGTGCTGTTCGGCTATCTGACCGACCGGTTCGGCCGCCGCAAATTGTTCTTCGTCACCTTGGGTCTCTATTTGACCGCGACCGCCGCCACCGCCGGCTCGTGGGATTTCGCGAGCTTCGCGCTGTTCCGCTTTGTGACCGGCGCCGGCATCGGCGGCGAGTATGCGGCGATCAACTCGGCGATCCAGGAACTGGTGCCGGCGCGGTTTCGCGGGCGCACCGATCTGGCGATCAACGGCAGCTTCTGGCTGGGCGCCGCACTCGGCGCGGCCGGCGCGGTCGCCTTCCTGCAGCCCGGCCGGTTGCCGCCGGATATGGGCTGGCGCGCCGCGTTCGGAATCGGCGCGGTGCTCGGTCTCGGCATCCTATTGCTGCGCCGCTACCTGCCGGAAAGTCCGCGCTGGCTGATGCTGCACGACCGGCTTGGCGAGGCCGAGGCGGTGATCAGCGCGATCGAGCGCCGGGCAGGGGCCGGTGAGGCGGGGCCGACCCCGGCCGGCGGGCGGATCCGGCTTGCCGTGTCCCGGCGCACGCCGGTCGCGCGCATGGTGCTGGCGATCCTGCGAGACTATCCCCGGCGCGCGCTCCTGGGGCTCGTGCTGATGACCGCTCAGGCGTTCTTTTACAACGCGATCTTCTTTTCCTATGCGCTGGTGCTGACCCGCTTCTACGCGGTCCCGTCGGCCTCGGTCGGCTGGTATATCCTGCCTTTCGCGCTCGGCAATTTTCTCGGGCCATTGCTGCTCGGGCCGCTGTTCGACACGCTCGGCCGCAAGCCGATGATCGGCGCCACCTACGCGCTCTCGGGGATATTGCTGGCGATCGTCGGCTGGCTGTTCCGCGAAGGGCTGCTCGACGCCGCGCAGCTGACCGCCTGCTGGACCGTTATCTTTTTTTTCGCCTCGGCGGCCGCCAGTTCCGCCTATCTGACCGTCAGCGAAAGTTTTCCGCTCGAAGCGAGGGCACTTGCCATCGCGTTGTTCTACGCGCTCGGCACCGCGACCGGCGGAGTGGTCTCGCCGTGGCTGTTCGGCATATTGGTCGGCACCGGCGAGCGCAGCACGGTTTTCGCCGGCTACCTCCTCGGCGCAGGCCTGATGATCGCGGCAGCGCTGACGGAATTCGCCATCGGCGTCAAGGCGGAGCGCCAGCCCCTGGAAAGCGTCGCCCGCCCGCTCTCCAGCATCGCCGACTAGCGTTCGCGAAAGACGGCGCCGTCGCGGCTGGTCAGGCTTTGCCCCACAGCTCCTTGGTGGCTAGGCGCGCCCCTTCCGCCAATGCCGCCAGCTTGGTCCAGACGACGCTCGGATGGACCTCGCAGGACGTCGAAAAGCTGGCGAAGCCGCAATCGGCCCCGGCGATGACGTTTTCGCGGCCGACGACGCCGGCGAACCGCGCGATCCGCTGGGCGACCGCCTCCGGATGTTCGACAAGGTTGGAGGAATGGGTGACGATGCCGGGGATCAGGACTTTCCCCTCCGGCAATTTGACCGTTTCCCAGACCCGCCATTCGTGCTCGTGACGCGGGTTGGCGGCTTCGAACGAATAGGCGCCGGCATCGATGCGCAGCATGACGTCGGCGATGTGCTTCAGTTCGAGCTCGTGCACGCGCGGGCCGATATTGATGCCATAGCAGGTGTGATAGCGCACGCACTCGGGCGGAATGCCGCGCAAAGCATGGTTCAGCAACTCGACCGTCGCATTCGCCCAGCGGCGGCATTCGGCGATGTCGAGCTCGGGGTGCGTCGTATAGTGGCTCGCCAATTGCGGGTCGTCGATCTGCAAGACGAGGCCGGCGTCGACGATCGCCTTGTATTCCTCGTTGAGCGCGTCGGCCACTGCCACTCGAAACTCGTCGTCTGTCTTGTAGAATTCGTTCGTGTTCCAGCCGGCGAGCTGGGCCGGCGACACCGCCGGCATAAAGGCTTCCTCGCAGGCGATGCCGGCGAGTGCGGCCTTCAGGGTATCGATATCGCGCTTCAGCGCATCGTGCCCCTTGTAGGCGATGGGGCCGGTGCATACCCATCGGGTTGGCGGCGCCCTCCCCGCCGTCCCCGGCATCTGCGCGGCCCAGCTGTAGTATTCGGGAAACGCCAAATACTCGCGCGAGCGCGCCCAAGCGCCCTCGCCGCCGGGGTTCTTGCGCGGCTCGATCCCGGCGAGGCGCTCGTTGACGTAGGGGATGAACCCGAACCGGCCCATCTCGCCATCGGCGACGATGTCGATGCCGCTGTCGGCCTGTTTGTGCACCACCTCCTTGACCGCGGTCGCGACTCGGTTCGCGTAGGTCTCGGCATCGAGTGGGCCGCCTCGTTCTTTCGTCTGGATCATCTCCAGCAGATCCGGCGGCCGCGGCAGGCTGCCGACATGGGTTGTAAGGATCCGCTCCGTGCTTCGCTTCATCTCGTCCCTCCCGAGCCGTCGGCCTCCGCGCCGGGCACAAGCCTAACCTGGGGAGCCATCTGGTGTGAAGGACAAGCGCAGCAACGGCTAAGCGGCGTCTTCGAACGCCGCAATTCGGTGAGGGGTAGACGCACGCTCGCGGGTTCTTGTCCCCGGTCGGTACGGCAACTAAAAATCAACCAGGTTGCAGCGACACGCTTCGATTGCAGCCGTTCGTATCCGGGAGTGGCCAGTGGTTGCGATCATCGAAGGTAAGGAAGAGGCCGGCGGCGCGCGGTACATCGAATTCAAAGTCAACCAAAGCCCGACCGATCCAAATCGCATTGTGGGAAGCTGGCGCTTTCCCTCGGCCGAGTCAGCCGGAATAGTTATCGGCCAAAACAGGCTCGATACTGCTATAGAGACAGAGTTTCGGCACGTCGTGGATTGCGCCGATCAACACGGCATACCGTTCGTGTGGGTCAACGATCCCGACGAATTATTTCCGCCCTACAATCGCCCGTGAGATCCTCGCAACCGGACGGCCGGCGTCACGGCGCCGATCGGATGTCGCAGAACCGCCGGAGCGCGGGTGATCGGCGTCTAAGCGGCCGTCACCCGCCCCTTTGAGCCCTGGGGACCGAACACTACCCTTGCGCAGCTTGCATCCATTGCGCGGGGATCGGTTGCGCCCGCTGGTCCGCCACCAGTTTTCTGCGACGGAGCTGCTCCTCCGGGCTGATCGACTTCGGGTCTTCGCGGAACTCCGGCCCCATCGCCATCGCTTTCTTGACCGCCGGCCGCTCACCGATTTCTTCAAGCCAGCGCTTCACGTTTGGGAATTCGTCAATGTTGATTTTGCGGGTCGCCCAGCTCGATGCCCACGGGTAGCAGATCATATCGGCAATCGTGTATTCGCCGGCCGCGAGATACTGCTTGTTGAACAATCCGAGGTTCATGACCCCATAGATGCGGTGTGTCTCATTGTCAAAGCGGTGAATGGCGTAGGAAAGATCGCCGTTGTTGCCGCTTTCCAGCGCCCGCCGGAAATGGCCTTGCTCGCCAAGCTTGGGGCCCTGATTGCCGAGCTGCCAGCTGACCCACTGAGCAACATCATATCTGCCGCGCGGATCCGACGGCAGGAACCGTCCTTCTTTCTCGGCGATGTAGGTCATAATCGCCCCGGATTCGAAGATCGAAATCGGAGCGCCGCCGCCCATCGGCTCGTCGTCGACGATCGCCGGCATCCGGCCGTTGGGAGAAATCTTCAGGAACTCGGGGGTGAGCTGGTCCCCGCGGCCGATATTGATCGGCTTGATCGTGTAGGGGGTTCCTAATTCCTCGAGCAGAATGACGGTCTTCTTTCCATTACCTGTCGGCCAGAAATAGAGATCGATCATCACTTTTTCTCCTGTTCAACGTGACAGCGCGTGAATCGCGGCTATTGCCATGCCCCGATCGTCCACCGTGGTGAATGGAGCGTCTGGTCAGCAGATAGCCGATCCGGCTGCGACCGTCTACCGGCTCCCACGGCGGATCAAGTCTCCTCACTGATCTGAGCGGCTGGCAAGAGGGCGATGTCGATCCAACCGAGCGGGGTGACTGTAGCGCGCTCGCCGGGACGCAACAGCACCGTGGTCATCGCGGATTCGATGATCGCGGGGCCTTCGACGACTTGCCCCGGGGCTAAGGCGTCGAAATCCCAGACTGCCGCCGCGATCCATTCGTCGAGCCAAATTTGCCGCTGACGGAGAGGCCTCGCCGGCGCCGCCTCGGGCAAACAGGGCTCCTGCGGCAATGCCGAAAGGATGCCGGCGACGGCGACGCGGGCATTGACGAGGACCGTCTCCTGGTCGGGTGAGGAATAGGTGTAAAGCTCTTCGTGACGGCGGTGAAACCGCTCGACGATCTGTGCCAGCGGATCGGGCACGGTCCAGTCGACATCGTCGAGCGGCACGGCAATCTCGAACACCTGCTCGCCGTAGCGCATATCGACCGAGCGCGTGGCTCGCGCCGGCCCGTCGAATGAAGCGCGCAGCCGCGTCAACCCTTCGGCCTCCATCTCGTCGAAGAGCCGTTTGATAGCGGCCCCGTCAAGCGCGCGGGTATCGCCGATATGGGTGCGCGCGACCTCGAAGCGCAGATCGGTGGTGAGCATGCCCCAAGCCGACAGCACTGCCGCAACCCGCGGCACAATGACCCGCGTCAGGTCGAGCTGGCGGGCGATAGCGGTCGCGTGCAGCCCTGAGGCCCCGCCAAAGGCGAGCAGGGCGAATTGCCTGGGGTCGACGCCGCGGCGCACCGAGACCAGCCGCACCCCCTCGGCCATATTCGTGTTGACGACGCGATGGATCCCCTGAGCCGCGGCGAGCCGGCCGGTGCCGAGCGCGGCGGCGATACGGTCCACCGCGGCCTCAGCCGCGGCGCGGTCGAGCCGTCGCCGACCGCCCAGAAAGCTCGCCTCGTCGAGATAACCCAGCACCAGATTGGCGTCGGTGACCGTCGCCTCGACGCCGCCGTTGCGGTAACAGGCCGGGCCTGGAACCGCGCCGGCGCTGTGCGGGCCGACATGCAGGATGCCGCCGTTATCGACGCGGGCGATCGAGCCGCCGCCGGCGCCGATGCTGGCGATGTCCAGGCTGTTCAGCGCGATCGCGTGGCCGGCGACACGGCGGCCGGTCGACAGGATCGGGCGCCCCGCGACGATCAGAGAGATATCGGTGCTGGTCCCTCCCATGTCGAACGGGATCAGATCGGCGGCGCCGACCAGCCGCGCCGCATGGACGCTGCCGGCGACCCCGCCCGCCGGCCCGGAAAGCACGGCGCCCGCCGCCAGCCGGCCCGCCTCGTCGATCGGTGCCACACCGCCATGCGACTGAATGATCAAAGTCGGCCCGCGATACCCGGCCTCGGCGAGGCGCCGCGCGAGGCGATCCAGGTAACGCGATAGAACCGGACCGACATAGGCGTTGACCACGGTCGTCGAGACTCGCTCGAATTCCTTGATCTGCGGCAATACCTCGGCGGACAGCGACACATAAACGCCCGGCAGCTCGCGCTCGACGGCTTCGCGGCTGGCCCTTTCATGTCCCGGATCGCGCCAGGCGTGCAGATAGCACACGGCCACCGCCTCGACCCGTTCGCGCTTGAGCACGGTGATCGCCCGTCCGAGCGACGCCGGATCGAGTGGCGTCTCGACCCTGCCGTCGCCGCGCAGACGCTCACGCACCCCCAGCCGCAGACGGCGCGGAACGAGCTGCTCGGGCGGCGGCAGACGCAGATTGTAGCGGTCGTCCTTGAGCCCTTCGCGCATCTCGATCACATCGCGATGGCCGTCGGTCGTCAGCAGCCCGACGCGTGCGCCGCTGCGCTCCAGCAGGGCGTTGGTTGCAACCGTGGTGCCGTGGATGATGCGGTCGGTCTCGGCCAGCAGCGCCGCGCGCCCGCGACCGAGGCGTTGCGCCAGCAGCTCCAGCCCGTCGAGCACGCCGATCGAGGGATCATCGGGCGTCGAGGGAACCTTCTCCAGGGTCGCCCTGCCGAGATCGTCGACCGCGACGAGATCGGTAAAGGTCCCGCCGACATCGATGCCGATGCGGTATATCGCCACCTCGCCCTTCCGCTTTCCCAAAGTTCGTTGCTCAGCGGGTGCGCGGTGCGACCGTCTGTGGAGCTTCTTGGGTAGCCTCGATGACGGTCCCGGAAACAGGCTCGACCCAGACCAGGTGATCCGAGATCCCCTTGACCCCCGGTATGTTCTCGGCGGCGACGCGGAGCGCCTCGCGTTCATGCTCGTCGAAGACGACCCCGTTCAGCTCGACGACGCCGTCGGCGACCGTGATCGTCAACCCGTCCCGCGGCGCCCACTCGACCTTCTCCAATTCGGCCAGAATTTGTGCGTGGATATCCTCGTCGCTCGCCGCTGGGGCTGCCTGCGCGTCGAGCGCTTTTCCGAGCGCCGCCAGCAGATCGGCGCGGCTGACGATGCCGGCGAGCTTACCGTCATCGATTATCGGCAGACGCTTGATGTGGTGATGCTCCATCAGGGCGACGATGTCGCCGAGCGGCGTGTCGGCGCCGACGGTTACGACCTCGCGGGTCATCAGCTCGCCGACGACCCGCCCATGGGTCCTGACATATTCACTCGCCATTCGCCCCGGTCCCAGCACGAATTCGAGCCACCGCCAGTGATGCTTTTCGGTGGCGATCTCACTGCGGTGCAACAGATCGCCCTCGGTCAGGATTCCGACCACTTTGCCGCCGGCATCCACCACCGGCAGGCCGCTCACCTTGTTGTCGAGCATCAGCCGGATGGCGTCACGGATCGGGGCGTCACGCCCGATCGACACGATGTTGCGGGTCATGACCTCCGAGGCCTGCATGCGGCGTCTCCTGTGGTTCCGCGGAATGTGCCGGGCGGCCGGAACAGCGTCAATCTTGGCGAGCGGCGGCGACCAATGCTGCAACGCCCGGCAATTCCCGCCCCTCCAGCCATTCGAGGAAGGCGCCGCCTGCGGTCGAGACATAGGACAGCTGATCGGTCACCCCCGCGGCGGCGAGAGCAGCTACCGTGTCGCCGCCGCCGGCAACGCTGCGCAGCCGTCCCATTCGGGTGAGTTCGGCGACCTTTTTCGCCACCGCCAGCGTGCCGCGGTCGAAAGGCGGGGTCTCGAACGCACCAAGCGGCCCGTTCCAGACGAGGGTTCTGCTCTCGTCGAGTACGGCGGCGAAGCGCGCCACCGTCGCGGGGCCGATGTCGAGGATCATCATGTCGGCGTCGATCGCGTCGATCGCGACGGTCTGAGGAGCAGCCCCGGAAACGAGCTCGCCCGCAACAACGGCATCCTCGGGCAGAATGACGCGACAGTTGCGTTCGGCGGCGAGAGCGATAATTTGGCGGGCGTTCTCCGCCATATCGCGCTCGCACAGCGAGCGACCGACTGCGGTGCCCTGGGCATATAGCAGGGTGTTCGCCATTGCCCCGCCGATCGCCAGCACATCGACCTTGCTGACCAGAAAGCGCAACAGGTCGAGCTTGGTCGAGACCTTGGCGCCACCGATCAGCGCCAAAACCGGCCGCACCGGATGTTCGAGCGCCGCCGACAGCGCCTCGAGCTCGGCCTCCATCAGCTTGCCGGCGGCGGCGGGCAGCAAGTGCGCGAGCGCTGCGATCGAGGCGTGCGCGCGGTGCGCCGCCGAGAACGCGTCGTCGACATAAACCTCGCCAAGTTCGGCCAATGCCCGGGCGAAATCGGGCGAATTGGCCTCCTCGCCAGGGTGAAAGCGGAGATTTTCGAGGAGCGCCACTTCTCCTGGCCTGAGTGCGGCGACGACTTGCCTTGCCGGCTCGCCGATGCAGTCCGCGGCGAACACGACCTCGCGGCCGCCGAGCGCCTGCCGCAGCGGCGCGACCAACGGGCGCAGCGACAACGCCGGGTCGGGCCGGCCCTTAGGTCGGCCGAAATGCGACATTACGACGACCGCCGCACCTTTGCCGAGCAGTGCCTCGATCGTCGGCGCGAGGCGCTCGATGCGGGTCGCATCGGTGACCCTGCCGTCCTTGACCGGGACGTTCAGATCGGCCCGCAACAATACGCGCTTGCCGAACACATCGATGTCGTCGAGGGTCGGGAATTTAGGCATGAGCGTCTCCGCCGGGCCGATCTCTCCTGATCTTAGTCTTGTCGAGCCGGTCGCGTCTTTATCGGCTGAGTTGGGCCAAGGCGTCGCGCATGGGCTGGCTCGATACCATGAACAGCCCGCTGAACGGCGTGTCGAGGTCCAGGATGACGTAGACGACCGAGGCAATCGACAACGCGCCCAGCATGAATCGTGATGTAGGACAGCGCATTTCTCGGTGCGCTCAAGCCGAAGCTGGCGAACAAAATCACCAGCCAGAAGGCCAGCACGATATAGAACGGCATAGAGATCGAGCTGTGCGCCTCCTCGATCAGCCTCCAGCGCAATCGCATCAACTGCTCGAACTGGTTCAGGATGACCACCGCCTGCCTGCGGTGCATCGGATCCGCAGGATCGAGTTGATGCAGATCGATCTCGATGCGCGCCAACATATCTCCCAGTTTGACGCTCTCGATGGAGTTATCGGACGGAGGCGCGACGTGCGTCGGGTAATAGCCGCCCGGGGGCTTAGGCTCCGTGGCCCAGGTCGAGGCGATCGCCGCGGCGGTATAGCTGCGGAGCAGCGAGCGCGCCGCATCGGTTTCGCTGCCGTATTGATGCAGTAGCCGATCGAGCTGAATCAGATTGATCGAGAAGCTTCGCAAGTCATTATCGACGGTGTCGAACGACGCCTTGACCGAGCTGGTCAGCAATCCCAGCACCAAGGCGGCAAAGGTCACCAGCATGGTAACCACCAACCGGATCAGATCGTTCGTCTCCGAGTTGCGGTGACGCTCGGACAGAAACCGTCGCACGAATACGCCGAGCGCGCTGCCGCCGAGCAGGATCAGCAGCAGGATCGCGGCGCCGAACAGCTCGCTCATAACCCCTTATCCCCTTCGCACCGCTGACCCGACGCGCAGCGCAGCCGATCGCATGTCGCCGGACCGCGGATTTGCGGTAATCTCAACCTTGACGGCTGGGGTGCGCCAAAGGAGCTGCGATGATCAAGACCATTCTCGTTCCCGCGACCGGAACCGATAAGGATGCGGCAGTTTTTGCCGCGGCCCTCGCGGTCGCCCGCCAGTTCGCCGCCCATCTCGATTTTCTCCATGTTCGCCTCGACGCGACGGCGGTGGCGATCGGCCTGGCGTCGGACGCCAGCGGGGCGGCAATGACCGGCAGCCTGGTCGAGAGCCTCGACGAGGGGGCAGACCGTCTCGAGGCGCGGGCAAGACAAATGTTCGAGCAGTTCTGCGCCGGTGAAGGCCTGGCGATGGTCGATACCCCGCCCGGCCCATCGGGCCCCTCGGCGCAGTGGACGCGGCAAATCGGCGCCGAATCTTATTGGGTTGCCGAGCACGGCCGCGCGGCCGATCTGATGGTCATCGGACGCCCCGCCGACGGCGACGGCCTTGCTCCGGAGACGATCGAGGCCGCCCTGCTCGAAAGCGGCCGCCCGATACTGATCCCGACCGCTACGCCGATGACCAGCCTGCCCGAGACCATCGTCATCGCCTGGAAAGAGACGCGCGAGGCCGCCCATGCGGTGACCGCAGCGCTGCCATTTGTGGCGTTGGTCAAAAGGGTCCTGATCCTGACCGTCTCGGAAGAAGAAGACTCGTCGATTGAGGAGGGAAGCCGGCTGATGGCCAGTTTGCGCTGGCGGGGGATCGAGGTCTCGGCCAACCGGCTACAGCCCGAGGGGCGCAGCCCGGCCGATACCATGCTCGCCGCCGCGGCCGAGCGCCAGGCCCTGCTGGTGATGGGAGGGTACGGCCACAGCCGGCTGCGCCAATGGATGTTCGGCGGCTTTACTCGGCACGTGCTGCAAACCGCAGCGGCGGTGCCGGTTTTGATCGCGCATTGAGGCTCGTCGACCGGTCTGACGGTCATGCCCGATCGCTACGACGTCGTCATCATCGGGGCTGGGCCGGGCGGCTATGTCGCGGCGATCCGGGCAGCGCAGCTCGGGCTCCAGACGGCCTGCGTCGAGGGCCACAACCGCCTCGGCGGGACCTGCCTCAACATCGGCTGCATCCCGTCCAAGGCATTGCTGCAATCCTCGGAGAAATTCGCCGAAGCCCGGCACGCGCTCGCCGAGCACGGGATCAAGGTCGGCGACGTCGGGCTCGACCTCGGCGCGATGATGGCGCGCAAGGACCGGGTGGTAACCACCCTGACCCGCGGCGTCGAGTTCCTGTTCCGCAAGAACAAGGTCGACTGGCTCAAGGGCTTCGGGCGTATCACCGCGCCTGGGAAAGTCGCCGTCGCCGGCGCTGATGGCGCCGAGCACGAGGTCGAAGCCGGGTCGATCGTCATCGCCACCGGCTCGGAAAGCGCGCCGCTGCCGGGTGTCTCGATCGACGAGCAGCGCATTCTTTCTTCGACCGGGGCCCTGGCGCTCGATCATGTTCCGAACCGGCTCGTCGTCATTGGGGGCGGCTATATCGGGCTCGAATTGGGCTCGGTGTGGCAGCGGCTCGGGGCCAAAGTGACGGTGGTCGAGCTGCTCGACCGGATCGTCCCGAATATGGACCAGGAGCTCGCGATCGCCTTGCAGCGGGTGCTGACGCGTCAAGGGATCGAGTTCAAGCTCGGCGCTAAGGTGACCGGGATCCGCGAAGGGGCCGATGGCGTGACCGTCGAGATCGGAGGCTCCGAGCCGCAGAGCCTTTCCGCCGACGCGGTGCTGGTAGCGGTTGGCCGGCGCCCATACACCAAGGGGTTGGGGCTCGAAACCATCGGGGTCGCGCGCGATGCCCAGGGCCGCATCGCGGTCGATGACGGTTTTGCCACCAGCGTGCCTAGGATCTACGCGATCGGCGACGTAATCCGCGGGCCGATGCTGGCGCACAAGGCCATGGAGGAGGGCGCAGCGTTGGCCGAGCGGCTTGCCAGGCAGAAACCGTCGATCGATTACAATGCGATCCCGGCTGTGGTCTACACTTGGCCCGAGGTCGCCTCGGTCGGCGGCACCGAGGAGGAACTGAAGGCGGCGGGGACCCTTTATCGCGCCGGCAAATTCCCGTTCAGCGCCACGCCGCGCGCCCGTACCAATGGCGATACCGAGGGGTTCGTCAAGATCCTCGCCGACAGCGCGACCGACCGGGTCCTGGGGGTGCACATCATCGGTCCCGACGCCGGCACGTTGATCGCCGAGGCAACACTGGCGATCGAATTCGGCGCCTCGGCTGAGGACATCGCGCGCACCTGCCATGCCCACCCGACCTTGAGCGAGGCGATGAAGGAAGCGGCCCTCGCGGTCGACGGCCGCGCCATCCACATTTGAGCCGCCGTCGGATCACGCCGCCGGCGGTCAAACGCGTTGCAACGCTATTTCGATGTCGTCGAGCAGGTCCGCCTCGGCTTCGAGCCCGGCCGAGAAGCGCACCAAGGAGTCGCCGATGCCGAGTTCGGCCCGCGCCTCTGGCTTGAGCCGCGAATGCGTCGTCGTCGCCGGATGGGTGACGAGGCTCTTCGAATCGCCGAGATTGTTCGAGATGTCGACCAAGCGCAACGCATCGAGAAAGCGAAAGCATTCCTCTTTGCCACCGGCGACGTCGAAGCAGACCAGGCTGCCGCCCTGCTTCATCTGGCGCCGGGCCAGTTCGTATTGCGGGTGGCTCGGCAGCCCGGGATAGAGCACGCGTGTGATCTTCGGATGGGCTTCGAGCGCGCGCGCCACCGCGGCGGCGGTGCGGCATTGCCGGTCGACCCGCAGCTCCAACGTCTCCAGCCCCTTCAGCAGCAGCCAGGCGTTGAACGGGCTCAAGGACGGCCCGGTGTGCCGGTAAAAGAGGCCGAGATCGTCCTTAATGAATTTTTCCGAGGCGAGGATCGCGCCGCCGAGACTGCGCCCCTGCCCGTCGATGTGCTTGGTCGCCGAATAGACGGCGACATCGGCACCGAGCGCCAGTGGCTTTTGCAAGAGCGGCGTGGCAAACACATTGTCGACGACAAAGAGTCCGCCGGCGCGGTGGGTCAGGCGCGCCACCTCGGCGAGATCGACGATCTCCATCGCCGGGTTCGACGGGCTTTCGCAAAAAGCGAGCGACACACCGCCGGCCAGTGCCGCTTCCCAGGCGCCGAGATCGCGCCCGTCGACGAGCACGGTCTCGATCCCCCAGCGCGGCAGCAGTTCGGAAACGATGTAGTAGCACGATCCAAACAACGCCCGGCTTGACACGACCTTCTGCCCGGCGCGCAACCGGCACAGCAATGCGGCGAACACTGCCGCCATCCCGCTGGCGGTGGCGCGACAGGCCTCCGCCCCTTCGAGCAGCCGCAGCCGCTCCTCGAACATCGCCACCGTCGGGTTGCGGTAACGCGAATAGACGTAGCGCGACCCCTCTTGGGCAAAGGCGGCTTCGGCCGCGGCGGCATCGTCGTAGACAAAGCCCGAGGTCATGTACAATGCCTCGCAGGTCTCGTCATGCGGGCTTCGGATGGCGCCGCCGCGCACCAGGATCGTGGCCGGCGCGACGGTGGCGGCGAGGTCGGGGGGTAGGACGGGTTTGGTCATCGGCAGGTCTCTCCATTCCGAGGCCGCGCCGATCCCGGGCAACAAAAAACCCCGGTCCCGCGCGGGCCAGGGCTCCTTTCAGAACTCCCGACCTTTTAGCGCTTTTTTAACGTGGCCGCAAGCCGGTCGGCTCAAATCCACCACGATCAAGCGTTTTCTAACCCGACTGCCGCACGGCGTCAAGCCGGTCCGTTACTGATACATGCAAGGTTCTCTCCTGTCGGCCGCCCAAAGCGCCGGCATGTCGTGGGAGAAGATGGGGCTCCCTTAGATCATCTGACCTCAACCAGCTCGATGGCTTCGCAGCTCGGGCCTTCGATCATCACTGCGCGCGTGTCGCCAAGCTGGTAGGGCTGTTCGAGAAAGGTGACCCCCTCGCTCTTAAGCTTGTCGGTCCAGGCGTCGAGATCGGTGACGCTCAGCGCGATATGGTCCTGTAGTTGGCCGCGCGAGCTGACCAGCGGCCGGTCGCCCTGGTTCGCGTACCACATCATCGATACGTCCCCGAACTCGACGCCGGCGCGCGGCGAGCGGAACATCCCTTCGCGGTTCAGCGCTGGCCAGGTGCGGTCCGGCCCGCGCACGGCCTTGCCACCTGACCCGCTTGCTGGTGTCGGCGCGTAGCCCGGCCGCAGCGGCGCGTTGAGGTGCTGCTGGTACCACTCGAGCGCGCCGATCGGGTCCTCCTGGTAAAGGTGCACGTGGTTGAAGCGCTCGGTCGGATGGTTGCCTGCATATTCGACTAAGGCGTGGTCCGGGCCGCGCAGATACGAAAACCCGCCGCCGCCCGCCGGCTTGACGCCTTTCGCCTTGGACTCGGCGATCTGCGCCTTGGTCAGGCCGAGCACATTGCCGATGCTGGGCCAGGTGTCGCTTGATATCAGCACCGAGCCGCCTTCATCGGTTGTGTAGAGCGGCAACAGCTCGACCTCGGCCCGGTCCTTGTAGATTTCGAGGCAACGCCGGGCATCGGTGACGTGCCAGCCGAAATGCCAGATCGCGCTTTGCGGCTCCATCGCCGGTGGCTCATCGACCTTGGTGAACAGCACCAGGACGTCGTTTGGCGATTCGAGCGCCGGAAAGCCGCCCCAGCTGCCCTTCGTGGTCGTCGGAAACTGGCGAGTGTAGAAGCCGATGGCCTTGTCGGGATCGACCGAGTTCAGGTGAATATGATGAAAACCCGGCGTCGGAAGCATGTTGTTTTCTCCTCGAAAGTGAGCCTCTTCCGAGCGGAGCAGCGCGGAAGCGATCGCGGCAGACGGGCCCCTCCAATTCAGTCCATCAGGATTCGCGCCAATAGGGCCCGAATGCAACTCTGGAATGACGTAGCGCGGTTGCCCCGACGGCCGCTGGCCCTGTAAGACCCGGCGCTTCTGCCTCGAATTATGCGAGGGCTCAGCTGACCCAAACCACGTCGCTCCATTTGTCGCGACCGGAGATCGTCTCGGTCCTGTCCGGATTGATGTTGGCGATGTTCCTGGCCAGTCTCGACCAGACGATCGTCGCGACCTCGCTCTCGACGATGGCCCAGGATCTGAATGGCTGGTCGACGATGTCGTGGGTGGTTTCGGCCTATCTTGTCGCAACCACGGTGACTACCCCGATTTACGGCCGGCTCAGCGATCTTTATGGCCGGCGGCCGATCCTGCTGGTGTCTATCATGTTGTTCCTCATCGCCTCGGTGCTGTGCGCGCTGTCGCGGACGATGCCGCAGCTGATCGCGGCGCGGGTGCTGCAGGGTATCGGTGGCGGCGGCTTGCGCTCGGTCTCGCAGGCGGCGATCGCCGACGTGATCCCACCCCGCGAGCGCGGCAAATACCAGGGCTATTTCTCCAGTGTCATGGCTATCTCGAACTTGTTGGGCCCGGTGTTGGGCGGGTTCTTCTCCGACTACCTGTCATGGCATTGGATTTTCTGGATCAACCTTCCCTTCGGAGCCTTGGCGCTCGTTCTGTGCAACCGCAATCTGCGGCGGTTGCCAAAGCCGCGGCGCAGGCCGGTCATCGACTGGCTCGGTGCGGCATTGATCATCGCGGCGACGACGCCAATCCTTATCGGGGTCGGGCGGGTCGAATCGGCCGGCGGCTGGGGCCGCGTCGACGTATTCGTGCCGATCGCTATCGGCATCGTAATTCTCGGTGGGTTGATCGTGCGCGAGCGCGAGGCGCCTGAGCCGATGATCCCGCTGCGCCTTTTCGCCAACCGCATCTTCGCCGCCGGCAGCCTCACCGCTTTCACGATGTCGATGGTGATGATCGCGCTGATCATCCTGGTGCCGCTCGATTTCGAGCTGGTTTCGGGGCTGGCTGCGAACGAGGCCGGCATCCGCCTGATCCCGATGACCGGCGGCACGGTGCTGGGCTCTTTCATTGCCGGGCAACTGGTCACCCGCACCGGGCGGTACCGCATTTATCCAATCCTCGGCGCCGCCGCGATGACGGGCCTGTGCGCGGCGATCGCCGCTTTCGGCCTTGGGAACTCGGTCCTCGTCGACACGGCGCTGACCGGGGGGCTCGGCCTTGCTTTCGGCTTTCAGCTCTCTCCAGTCGTCGTCGCGGTGCAGAACGCGCTCGAATTGGCGGATACCGGGATCGGGCTGTCGGTGCTGCTGTTCTTTCGCCTGATCGGCGGCGCCTTTGGCGTCGCTTTGTTGACGGCGCTGTTGGTCGGCGCGCTCAATGCAGGTGCATTGGCGGTGCCGGGCCACGATGTGCTCGGCGCCAATCCGGGGATGGCGCTGCTTCATCTCGACCAGCTCGACATCATCAGAAGCTCGGTGCTTGCCGGACTGACCGACGCGGTGCGCACCGCATTTGCTCACGTCTTTTTCTACGCCACGGTCATTTCCGCGCTGACCGCGCTCGGGTCGCTCGGTTTGCGGGAGATCCCGCTGCGCACAGCCTGATTCAGCCGTCGAAGACTTCGACTTCCTGATCGAAATCAGCGGTGTCGCCATCGCCGTCGAAGCTGCGCCGGTCGATCGCCACGGTCTTGATCAGCGCGAAGACCTGTCGTCCCGGTTCAAGGCCGAGCGCCTCGCCCGAACGCCGCGTGACCCGCGCCAGCAATCGCTCGGGTCCCAGGCGAAGCTGCACTTCGAGCGCCCCCTCGGCAACCGGAACCAGCGCCTCGACTTCGCCCGCCAGCACGTTGAGCGCGCTGATCCCGCCGGGCCGGGTGAGCGCTAGGATCACGTCACGGGCGCGGATGCGCACCCGCAACGGGGCCCCGACCGGGAGATCGAGCCGCCTCACAGTCAGTCGTCCGAAGCCGCCGACCAGTTCAGTCAGCCCCCAGCGCGTGTCGTGCGCCGCGACCGTGACCGCGAGCACCGCGCCGGCCTCGAAGCCGCCGGCCAACGGATAAAGGCCGGCACGACCCATCACCTCGGCCACAGGACCGACCGCCCGCACGCTTCCCTCCGCGATCAACACGATCGTCGTGGCGAGGCGGGCGACTTCCGCGGCGGCGTGGCTGACATAGACGATCGGCACCATCGCGCCGTCGCGCAGGCGCTCGAGATAGGGGAGGATCTCGTCCTTGCGCGCGGCGTCGAGGGAGGCCAGCGGCTCGTCCATCAGCAACAGGCGCGGGTTCGCCAACAGCGCGCGGCCGATCGCCACACGTTGTTTTTCGCCGCCCGACAGCCGGCCGGGGCGGCGCATCAGCAAGGACCCGATCCCCAACAGATCGACGACGTCGTCGATCCCAACCGCCGCCTCCCCGCGCGGCGCGAACCAGCGGCCGAACAATAGGTTCTGGCGCACCGTCAGATGCGGAAATAGCCGGCCTTCCTGGAACACGTAACCGATCCGGCGGCGATGGGCGGGGGTGACGATCCCGCGTTGAGTGTCCAGCAATACCGCTCCGTCGAGGGCGATGCGGCCGCGCTGTGGCCGGATCAGCCCGGCGATGGCGTTAACGACCGAGGTCTTGCCCGCCCCCGAACGTCCGAACAGGGCGGTCAGGCCGCGCCCGCTCGTAAAATGGATGTCGAGCGCAAAGCGGCCGAGCCGGTGCTCGATATCGACTTCAAGCACTGGCTCAGTCTCCTGCAAGGCGGCGGCCGATCTGCCGCGCCAGTATCTCGGAGGCGAGCAGCGCCAGCATCGCCAGCGTGACCGCGACGACGGTCAGGCGCAGCGCCGCAGGATCGCCACCGGGCGTCTGGGTCAAGGCGTAGATTGCCAACGGCACAGTCTGCGTTTCGCCCGGA
Source organism: uncultured Alphaproteobacteria bacterium (assembly GCA_963785565.1). Taxonomy (GTDB): domain Bacteria; phylum Pseudomonadota; class Alphaproteobacteria; order ATCC43930; family CGMCC-115725; genus AP-15. The sequence goes on from CAWAVV010000013.1 coordinate 241,048, forward strand.
ATGTTGGAGACAAAGGTGATCGTCGCTCCGAACTCGCCGAGGCTGCGGGCAAAGGACAGCACCATGCCGGCGACGATCCCCGGCATCATCAGCGGCAATGTCACCAGCAGAAAAACAAAGATGCGCCGGGCGCCAAGGGTGCCGGCCGCTTCCTCGAGCCGGCGGTCGATCGCTTCGAGTGAAAGCCGCATCGCTCGCACCATCAGCGGAAACGCCGTCACTGCGGCCGCAAGCGCCGCGCCGGTCCAGCGAAAGGCGAAGACGATCCCGAACGCGGCGAAGAATCGGCCGAGCGGGCCGTTGTGACCGAACAACAACAACAGCAGATAGCCGGTGACGACCGGCGGCATAACCAGCGGCAGGTGGACGGCGCCATCGAGCAGGCTCTTGCCCCAGAATCGCCCGCGCGCCAGCACAAGCGCGGCGGCGAGAGCAAACGGCACGCTCCACAGCATCGCCCAGAACGCGACCCGTAGGCTGAGCCGCACCGCCTCGATCTCGTCGGCGCTTAGATGGAACATCTCATCGGCACGGGCGCCAAGGCTGATGCTCGGTTGGGATACCGGTAATCATTGCCAGGCTCGCCGAGCGACATCCGTTGTATATGTATGAAGCTATCGAGCCGGAATAATGGCGGCTTTCGGTAGAGTGTGCTAGATTGTTATCGTGGTTTCTGCGAGGAGGCTTACGCGATGAAGGTCAGAATCGAATACTGCGTACCTTGAAACTACCTGCCCAGAGCCCTCCGTGCGAGGGCGCAACTCGAAGAAAAGTACGGCGCCGAAGTCGAGCTGGTTAAGGGTGTCGCCGGTGTGTTCGAGATCACCGTCGACGGAAAGCTCGCCTTTTCGAAGAAACAGCTGGGGCGCTTCCCGGAAGACGCCGAAATCGACGCCTTAGGCGGAGGTTAGGGGAGCGGCGGTCACCGCTGTGGTTTCTCGAGCGGCGGCTTGTCATGCACATAGATGACGGCGCGCGCGTCCGCATAGACGCGCCGCCAGCCCGGCAAATGATCGAAAAACCCGACGGCGTCTTGCTGCGGCTCCAGTAACGTCCAGCCGATTTTCCAGCGGTCAAGGAGCTCGCCGAGAACCCGCGCGTCGCCGTTTTCGGCCTCGAGGTAGCGGGCGAGAAACGCGTTGCCGAACAGCTCGATGCGGCCGTCGATAAAGGTTGGGATGCCGCGAAAGACCAGGTAGCCGCCAAAAGCCTCGCTGTTGAAGAGCCGTCCCGACAGCCCCAGGCGCGCTGCGGCGGCGAGCGCCGAGGCCGGGGTCACCGCATCCTCGGTACGCACAATCGGCCGCAGCACCAACGGCAGGCTTAACACCAGCGCTGCGGCGAAAGTCAGCGCCACCGCCGGCGCGGCGGCCGGTTCGGCAAGGCGAGTGGCGGCGTGGCTGATCCACGAGACCGGAGCCGAGCGGATTGCGGCGGCTAATTGCGGCCCCAATGATCCGGCGACCGCGAGCGGGCCGACGAGACCGAGAAGGTCGGCATGGCGGGTATGGGCGAGCGCCATGTGGCACAGCCCCACCAGCACCAGCACCCGCGTCAACGGCGCCTTGACCCCACTCGTCAAGCCGAGCGCGATCAATCCCAGCAAGATGATTTCGAGCGGCTGAAAATCCTGGAAATCCGGGCTGCGCCACTCGATGAACGAGGATTGCAGCGCTGGCATCGCGATCAGCCGGAACGGTTCGACCAGGCCGGCGACGCCGTTTGGCGTCGCAAGGGCGGCGGCGAGCGCGAGGCCGGCGAACCAGCCCCAGCGTCGCGACTCGATCCGGCGCGGCCCGGCCAGCACCGCCTCCGCCGCAAGGTAAAAGGCGAGCAAAAGCCCGAACAAAAAGCTGTCGTGCAGATTGGCCCACAGCACCATCAGCGGCAGCAGGCGAAAAGGTGGCGCCGAGCCGGTGTCTCGCGCCGCGAAGAGCGCGCCCGACCACAGAACCAGCAACGGCAATGCCAACAAATGCGGCCGGGCCAGCAGGTGCGGCTCGACCATTGCGGCTCCGAGCGCCACTGCGATCAATGCCGAGAAGGGCTCGGCCCAGCGCAGCAAGAACTGGGTCAGCAACCCCAGACTGACGGCAAAGCAGGCGATGGTCAGCAGCACCGGCCCGCTCCAACCGGCAGCGCGATAGACCGCCGCCAGCACGATCTCGGCCAGCCATTCGTGTGGCACCCACCGCGCGCCGGCGAAGGTGTAAGAGAAGGGATCGTGTAGCGGCAGCGCGCCGTGCGCCAGCATCCAGCGGCCGGCGGCGATGTGGAGATAGGTGTCGGGGTCGTGCAACAATGCCCGCGGTTGGGACAATGCCCGGCCGAGGGCGAGCACCGCTACGATCAGCGGCCACGACGGAACCAGCCGTCCAGGCCACGACCGGGCTCCCGTCCGCCCTATAGCGCGTCCCGATAGATGATCAACCGGCGCGATGCCTTCCGCCCTCCCGGCGAGCCGATCCGGCATTTGCCGGAACGGTCGCGGGTGGGAGCCTCGCAGATTGAGGTAAGCGAGGTCTTAAGCTGTCGCCGCTATTTCGCCGCGGCGGGGAGCTCTTCGGCGTACATCTCGGGCAACACCGTCTCGCGCCAAGTTTCCTGCCGCGGAAAGATCTTTTCGATCGCCCGCGCCGAATAGTAGCTGGTATCGACCCCCGGCGGGTTGCCGCCCGCCTGCACCGTCTTGACCGCGTCGAGCAGCAATCGCCTGGTGGCGATGATCGCCCGGTCGGCCGGTCCCAGATGCTCCTTGGAGCGGTCGACGATCGGCCCCATGCCCTCCTGCACCGCACGGTCCTGGGTATTGATGCCGTCGATGCCGGTAAAGGTTTCGTTCTTTTGAACTTGGCGGTCGATCATCCAGTCATTGTGTTTGTTGCGGAATGAGCGGAACTCGCCCGAGGTCTCGACATAGTCGGGGCCGTTGCCGTTGCCGCGCTCCATCCGGTCGTCGTCGCTGAGACCCGGCTCGCCGAAGCTGTACATCCAATTCCATACCATGCAGTTCTCGTCGTCGATCGGAACCCAGATATGCCCGGCGATATTGGGGCGATCGCCGCCGCCCATCGCGCGCCCGAGCTGTTGCGGCCGGATCTGGGTGAACGGCATGACGAAATGGTAGGAGCGGACATAGGTCTTGTCTTCATCGAGCGGCCGGATCCCGACATAACGATAGCCGTAATCGGTGACGTCGACTTCGAGCAGCGGCGCCCGGCCGCGAACAAACGGTCCTTGAACAGGGATGCCGGGGCGGGTGGTGTTCGGGGTGATCGTGCGATGCAGGATCGGTGCGTGCGAGGTGTCGATGCCGCCTTCGAGCGCCTGCAGCCAGTTGCACTCCTCCCACACCTTCGAGACGTGGCGGTGAGTTTCCGGCACCTGCGTCCACTCGAAGGCGGGTGGAGCGGGCATCTTGTCGCGCGGTCCCATATACGCCCAGATCACGCCGCCCATCTCGACCGTCGGATAAGCGGTCAGCCGGACCTTGCCGCAGAATGGCTCGGGCTCGTTCATCTGCTCGAGGCACTTGCCGTCGACGTCGAATTTCCAGCCGTGGTAGATACAGCGCAATCCGGATTCCTCGTTGCGCCCGAACCATAGCGAGGCGCGGCGATGCGGGCAGAATTCGTCGACGAGCCCGATCCGGCCTTCGCTGTCGCGAAACCCGACGAGCTTTTCGCCGAGCAGCTGAACCCGGACTGGCGGGCAATCCGGCTCCGGCAATTCACGCGTCAGCAGCGCCGGGATCCAGTAGCGCCGCATGACCTCGCCCATCGGCGTTTCTGGCCCGATACGGGTTACCAGTTCGTTGTCTTCGGGTGACAGCATCGGGTGCGCTCCTCTACCGCGAAATCAAGCGACGCTGCGCCGTGGCGGCAGCAAGCTGATAATCCGCCGATGGCGCGCCGAGGGCAAGGGTGGACCATCGCGAGGCTTCCCAAGGTTGCAAGTTTATTCACCGATTTGCGCTACAACACCGCAAACCAGCGGGAGGGGCAGCAATGGCGGTGATCCTGCGTCCGGGCACGCCCGCAGATGCCGACGCCTGCGGCGTGGTCGCGTTCGAGGCTTTCAAGGCGATCTCGAGCCAGCATAACTTCCCGTGGGATTTCCCCTCGCCGGAAATTGCGGTCGGGCTGATGAAGACGTTGCTGTCGCTTCGCGGCTTTTACTCGGTTGTCGCCGAGCAGGATGGCGCGACCGTCGGCAGCAACTTTGTCGACGAACGGGGCGTCATCGCCGGCATCGGTCCGATCAGCGTCGCACCGGCGGTCCAGGACCAGTCGATCGGCCGGCGGTTGATGCTGGCGATTCTGGAACGCGAAGCGGCGCGCCGCGTCGCCGGGGTCAGGCTGCTGCAATCGGCTTATCACAACCGATCGCTGTGTCTCTATACCAAGCTCGGCTTCGACAGCCGCGAGCCATGCTCGAAGATGGAAGGCCCGCGATTGGGCATCCGCTTGCCGGACTATGATGTGCGCCCGGCGGTCGCGGCGGATCTCGCGGCGTGCAACGCCCTTTGCCGTCAGGTCCACGGCCACGACCGCGAGGACGAACTGCGAGATGCGATCGGCCGGGGCACCGCGCGCATCGTCGAGCATCTCGGCAGGATCACCGCCTATGCCAGCGAGATCGCATTTTTCGGCCATGCCGTCGCCGAGACCAATCAAGGTTTGCAGGCGCTGATCGGCGCCGCATCCAGCTTCCAAGGCGGCGGGTTCTTATTGCCGACGCGCAATGGCGAGCTGTTTCGCTGGTGTCTGCAGCGGGGCCTGCGCCTCGTGCATCAGATGACGCTGATGACCGTCGGTCTCTATAACGAGCCGGCCGGCGCCTACCTGCCGTCGGTGCTCTATTGAGCAAAGACGCCATGTGAAGCCAGGAAACCGCGCCAGCCGGGGTAGAGTTCGTCATCGATTGTCGCGCCGTCGCGCAGCAGGCGCAGCAGGCCACGGTCGGTTTCGAGGGCGGTGCCGCAGGGCAAGGCCAGCCAGCGGATCTCTTCGGGGCCGTCGAGCTGTCGCCAGATCGCGCGGTTGAGTTTTGCAACCGGCTCACGGCTGGGCTCGACCGGCATCGCGTCGCCGGCGGCGCACAAGGTCAAAACATTTTCGAGGAGCTCGGACGCGGGCGCGAGGCCGGCGAGTGGGCGTGGGCCGGACAGCAGCGCGGCGACGATCCTCCGCGCCGTCGGTGTGTCATAGACGCGAGCGCCGGCCGGCGTCGTTGTTTCATAGCGGATAGCGGCGGCGGGGCGCGCCAGCGCATAAGGGCTCGCCAGCAGCCGTCGGGCACGTTCGTCTAGGTCCAGGCGCCGGTTGCCGCGGTGGAAAACATCGCAGCGCAAGCGCTGGTCGAGGAAGAAATCGCGGGTCAACTCGCGAAGATCCGGGTCGTCGATGCCCGCCAGCGTCTCACGCGCGCTGTCGCTGAGCACCAGCCGGTCGAAGTTTTCGATCAGCGTTGCCGAGCCTACCGGGGCAAGGCCGATCGCCGCCATCGCGGCGCGCACCTCGGTTACATAGAGCGGCTGCCAGGCGGCGTGCATGAATTCGTGGACCAGATACGCCGGGGTGTAATCTTCCGGGCGCGCTTTCAGCTCGCCAAGGGTAATACTCGACGCCAGTGCCGGTACGCCGGCTGCGGCCATCGTGCGGACGATCTCGGCCGCGGCGGCAAAGCGCGCGGCGCTGGAGCCGGGGAAGGTCCGGCTGAGTTCGCGCACCAAGTGCTGAAACGGCAGGTCGTGATACCCAGCCCGGCATCGCATTGTAGCTGACATAAACGAGCCCGCCGGGTTTGAGGTGGCGGTCGATAAACCGCCGCAGCGCGGCTTGGCTTTCGGCGTCGACCCAGCTGTAGACGCCGTGGGCGACGAGGTAATCGAATGGCGGCAAGTCGAGACCGGCCGCGGCGGCGAAATCGACGGGGTGAAAGTGCACATTCGCGATCGTCGCCTCTGCCGCGAGCCGCCGGGCGTGCTCGACATGCACCGGCATCATGTCGATGCCGTGAAAGGTTCCGCGCGGATGGGTGGCGGCGAGGATCGCTGCGGTCACGCCCTGGCCGCAGCCGAGGTCGCACCAGGCGAAGCCGTTCGCGCGCGTGGGCGGATCGACCCCGCAAACGAGCGCCACATGGTCGAGCCAGGCGGGAGCCAGCATCGGCTTGAAATCGCGGAGATAAGGAATGTCGGCAACGTAACCCTCGAAATCACGCGTCATCGCCTGTCTCCCGGAATGGGCGATCCCGGCGGCGCCGAGTCGAATAGCCCGATAGCCGATAAAAATGTTATATTACCTGCGCTAAGCCGATCGTTTCCGGAGGGAGCGCCCTTGAGGAGAGCCAAGTGGTAGAAGGCCAAGGGGTCGAGCGGAAGCTCGCGGCCATCTTTGCCGCCGACGTCGCCGAGTACAGCCGTCTGATGGGCGTCGACGAGGTTGGCACCTTGCGCCAGCTCCAAGCCTATCGGGCAATCCTCGACCATCTGGTTGAGGTTCATCACGGTCGTATCTTCAATACCGCCGGCGACAGCGTAATCGCGGATTTCGCCAGTGCCGTCGATGCCGTCGAATGCGCGGTCGCGGTGCAGCAGGCGATCGCCGCGGAAAATGCCAACCGCGCTCCGGAAGAACAGATGCGGTTCCGCATCGGCGTCCATGTTGGCGATGTGATCGTCGAAGGATCTAACCTCTACGGCGACAGCGTCAACATCGCTGCCCGGCTGGAGGCGCTGGCTGAGCCCGGCGGAGTTTGTCTGTCCGGCGCCGTGCGCGATCAGATCGGAACGAGGTTGCCGGTCGGCTTCACCACGCTCGGCGAGCAGCGAGTAAAAAATATCGCCGAGCCGGTGCGCGCTTTTAAGGTCGACGAGAGCTTTGGTCACTCGTCGGCTTCGGCGGCCGGCACCCGCGGATGGCGAGGGCGACGTTTCGTTATCGGTCTTGCGGCCGTCGCCGTCCTCGCGTTGATTGCCGCTGGCGCAGCGTGGTGGCCGCGGTCGGGGCCGCTAGCGATAACGAATGTGTCCGCGCCTCGACTGTCAATGGTGGTCCTGCCCTTTACCAACCTCAGCAACGACCCGGACCAGGAATATTTTGCAGACGGCATCACCGACGATCTGACGACCGATTTGTCGCGGATCGAAGGCAGCCTGGTGATCGCTCGCAACACAGCCTTCTCCTACAAAGGCAAAGCGGTCGACGCCAAGAAGATCGGGCGCGAGCTCGACGTCCGCTACGTCCTGGAAGGCAGTGTTCAGCGCTCGGCCAAAGAGGTTCGAGTCAATGTGCAATTGGTTGATGCCGAAACCAACCGGCAGCTCTGGGCGGAACGATTCGACCGCGACCTCGGCGATTTGTTCGCGTTGCAGAACGAGATCACCGAGCGTATCGCGCGCGCGCTGCAATCGCAGTTGGCGATCGCGGAGGCCGGCCGGCCGATCGCCCATCCCGACGCGCTCGATTATATTCTGCGTGGGCGCGCCCAGTTGTCGAAGCCGATCTCGCGTGAAACCTATGACGAGGCGGTGCGCGATTTCGAGACGGCGCACGCGCTCGATCCGCATGCCGCCGACGCGCAGGCTTGGCTCGCGGTCGTGCTGGCGGTCAGGGTTCTCGACGAGATTAGCGATTTTCCGAGCGTCGACCTGCGGCGCGCTCGACAGCTGGCGGACGAGGCGTTGGCAGCGGCCCCCAACAGCCCAATCGCGCATGCCGCAAAGGCCCAGGTGCTCCGTGCGGAAGGCCGCTGCGCGGAAGCCATTCCCGAATACGAAACCTCGATCGCCCTCGATCGCAGCCGCGCCCCTCTCTATGCCCATGTCGGTTGGTGTAAGTTTCTGACCGGATCGGTCGATGCGGTGGAACCTTACTTTGAGCAGGCCATCCGTCTCAGTCCGCACGAACCCGGCATTGCCGTATGGCATGGTCGGGTCGGTGTCGCGAAGCTGCTCCAGTCTCAGACCGACGAGGCGCTCGTCTGGCTGGAACAAGCGCGCAGCGAAAATGCCCGCCTGCCGTTTGTCCATGCCTATCTCGCGGCCGCATACGCGCTCAAAGGCGATACCGAGCGCGCCCGCAAGGAGCTTGCTGAGGCGCAGCAACTGAGCCCGGGTTATGCGAACCTGGCGCAAGTCGAAAGAATCGAGCTTGTACGACAACCCGAAGATCCGGGCCTTTGCCGAGGCCACCTATTTTCCCGGACTGCGGCGCGCCGGCTTGCCGGAAAAGTGATCCGCCCAGGTCATCCGGGCGACCAGCGCCGTGGGTGAACCGACGATGCCTGCTCGGCGTTAGCCGAAAGGCGACCTAGCCGAAAGCAAAGCCAGCGAGGTGCCGATGTCTAAGCTGGGCGTTGCGATAGCGGCTGCGGGGATTGCAGCCTTGGCCGCTCTCGTCGGGTGCACCGGGCCGCCCTGGACGCTCAGCCGGTCGCCGGCGGAGATCTCTCTGCGCTGGTACCCGGACACGACGCCGTCGGCCGCGGCGGACCAAGTCGCCCAGCTGCACTGCGAGTCGTGGGAGAAATCCGCCGAGCTCGTCTCCGAAACTCAGGACGGCAGCGCCGAGATTGCCGAATACCGTTGCCGTCGCTGATAACGCTGCGGCTTTTGGTTATGATGCGCCCGCCAGCGACTGCGGAGACGAAACAATGAAGATCAAGCGACGGCTGAAGGATTTGGGCATTGCGCTTCCCGAGGTCGGCGGGCCGATCGGGAATTACGTCCACGCCAAGCGCATCGGCAATCTGCTCTATCTCTCCGGCAAGGGTCCGCCCGAGATCGGCGGCAGGATGCCACGCGGCAAGCTTGGCGCCGGCATTTCGGTCACAGAGGGATATCAGCATGCCCGGCAGGTTGGGCTGGTGCTGATTGCGGCGATGCAGGACGCGCTCGGCGGCGATCTCGATCGTGTCGAGGACATCGTCAAGGTGCTGGGAATGGTCAACGCCGCCCCGGATTTTGAGGACCACCCCCAAGTCGTCAATGGCTGCTCGGACCTTTTTGTCGAGGTCTTCGGCGAACGCGGCCGCCACGCCCGCTCAGCGGTCGGGATGAGCTCCCTGCCCGGTGGCATCCCGGTCGAGATCGAAGTCATCGTCGCGATCAAATAGGCCGCGTCGTTTTAGCGATCGAGAGTCCGGACAGCTCGTCTCGAAGTATCGGTTGGTCGTTTCCTGTCCATCGCGGGAGCGCGCCCCGGCACAAACCGCCGAGTCCCACCAAGACCCAACAGCGGGTGTTCGATACCTTGCCCCGACATCCCGACCGGTCAATGGTATCCGGCAAACACTTATTGCAAAAACGTCTCCACAGCTGTGGGTTCTTTGTGTGGAAAGTCATAAAAGTGTAAGCTGGTCCGCGACAGCTTGGCGGGCGCTGGTCTGGATTTTGCCGGGCTGTCGAGCGCACACGACGGAGGAACAGATGGCTCGTGGGATGACGCGGCGCGAATTTGCGGCGGGCACGGGAGTGGCGGCGATCGCGATCTCCGGGATCGGGCGGCGGGCGCGTGCAGCGAGCGATACGACGACTTTGCGCTTTATCGCTCAGTCGGATCTGCGCGTCCTCGATCCGATATGGACGACGGCTTACGTCACCCGTAATCACGGCTACATGGTATTCGACGCGCTGTTTGCGCTCGACAACAAGTTCCAGCCACATCCACAGATGGTCGGCGATTACAGCATCTCGCCGGACAAGCTCCTCTACAGCTTCAGCTTGCGCGATGGGCTCAAGTTCCACGATGGACAACCGGTGCGCGGGCGCGACTGCGTCGCCTCGCTCAAGCGCTGGATGGCGCGCGACTCGTTCGGGCAGAACTTGGCCAGCGCGGTCGATGAGATGAAAGGGGACGATGGCAAGAGCTTTACGATCCGGTTGAAAGCACCGTTTCCGCTGCTGATCAACGCGCTTGCCAAGGTGTCCAGCCTGGTGCCCTTCATCATGCCCGAACGGCTGGCCCAGACGGACCCCTACAAGCAGATCACCGAAATGGTCGGGTCCGGCCCGTTCAAGTTCGTAGCCTCGGAGTTTCAACCGGGCAACAAGGTCGTCTACGTCAAGAACACCGATTACGTGCCGCGCGCGGAGCCGCCGAGCTGGGCGTCGGGCGGCAAGATCGCCAAAATCGACCGAGTGGAGTGGCTCTATATTCCTGATCACTCCACGGCCACTGCCGCGCTGAATGCCGGCGAAGTCGATTGGTGGGAGAATCCGCCGCTCGACCTCGTTCCCGTAATGGCCGCCAACCCCGACGTCACGGTTACCGATCTCGACCCGCTCGGGATCATGGACATGCTGGTGTTCAACCATCTCTACCCGCCGTTCGACAATCAGAAGATGCGTGAAGCGGTCTTGGCGGTCGCCGATCAGAAAGATTTCATGGAAGCTGTCGCCGGCGACCCGAAGAATTGGAAGGTTTGCGCCTCGTTCTTCACCTGCGGCACGCCGATGGCGAGCGACACGGACGCGGCGGCGCTGACCGGCAAGCGCGATTTCGACAAAGCCAAAAAGCTGATCGCCGAGGCTGGGTACAAGGGCGAAAAGGTCGTCGTTCTCGATGCGGTCGATCAGCCGAACGTGCACGGACAAGCGCTGGTCGCCGCCGATTTGCTGAAGAAGCTTGGGCTGAATGTCGACATCGCGGCCAGCGACTGGGGCAATGTAGTCGTCCGCCGTGCGTCGAAAAAGCCGATCGCCGATGGCGGCTGGAATGTCTTCTGCACCGGTTGGTCGGGGGCCGACATGCTCGATCCGACACTAAACCAGGGGTTGCGCAGCAATGGCGACAAGGCGTGGTTCGGCTGGCCGAAGGACGACACGATCGAGGCGTTGCGGACCGACTGGATCAAGGCGAGCGATTTAGAAGACCGTCAGGAAGTCGCGGCCAAGATCCAACAGCGTGCCTTCGAAACCGTGCCCTATGTTCCGACCGGCCTGTACGCGGCCAAGACCGCATACCGGAAAAACGTCGAGGGCGTCATTCAAGGGCCGGCGATCTTCCAGTGGAACGTCGCGAAGGTGTGAGAACCGTGACGGCTAGATGTCGGCGTAGGTGTGGGTTTCGGCGCTTGCGCCGGGGTGGGTGAGGGCCCCCTTCTCGGCGTCGCCGACGGTCTGCGCATAGCGCCACAGGCAGCCCGCCTGGTAGTTGTTGCGGCGCGGCGTCCACGCCTGCCGGCGGGCGGCGAGCTCGCCATCGCTCAACGCCACGTTGAGCGTGCAGGCCTTGCCGTCGAGGGTGATCATGTCGCCGTCACGCAATAGGCCGATCGGCCCGCCGACCGCGGCCTCCGGCCCGACATGGCCGACGCAAAAGCCGTGCGTCGCGCCCGAAAAGCGCCCATCGGTGATCAGGGCCACTTTGTCGTCCACGCCCTGGCCGGTCAGCGCCGCGGTGGTCGACAGCATCTCGCGCATCCCCGGCCCGCCGCGTGGCCCCTCGTAGCGGATCACCAGCACGTCGCCCAAATCGTATTGACGCTTTTCGACCGCGGCAAAGGCATCCTCCTCGCAGTCGAAGCAGCGCGCCGGCCCGGTGAAGCGATCTCCCTTCATTCCCGCGACCTTGACGATGGCCCCCTGCGGCGCGAGGTTGCCCTTCAGAACCATCAGGCCACCGGTGGGCGACAATGGCGCCGAAGTCGGCCGCACTACATCCTGACCCGCCGGAAACGCCACGCCCCGCAAATTTTCGGCGACGGTCTTGCCGGTGACGGTCATACAATCGCCGTGCAGGTAGCCACCGTCGAACAAAGCCTTCATCAGCACCGGCACGCCGCCGACGTCATGCAGATCCTTCATCACATAGCGACCGCCGGGCTTCAGATCGCCGATATAGGGCGTGCGCCTGCAGATCTCGCCGAAAGCGTGCAGATCGAAATCGATGCCCGCTTCGTTGGCGATCGCCGGCAGGTGCAGCCCGCCATTGGTCGAACCGCCGGCGGCGGCGACCACGGTAGCGGCGTTCTCAACCGCCTTCCTGGTGACGATATCGCGCGGGCGAATGTTTTGTCGCAGCAACTCCATGACCGCGTGCCCCGAGGCCTCGGCATAGGCGTCGCGCGAATCGTAGGGCGCCGGGGCGCCGGCCGAGCCGGGCAGCGCCAGGCCGATCGCCTCAGAGACGCAGGCCATCGTGTTGGCGGTAAAGAGGCCGCCGCAAGAGCCGGCCGAGGGGCAGGCGGCGCATTCGAGCTCGTGCAGCTCTTCGTCGGAGAGCTTGCCGATGCTGTGCGACCCAACCGCCTCGAACACGTCGCCGATGGTCACGTCCTTGCCGTGAAAACGGCCGGGAAGGATCGAGCCGCCATACATGAAGACCGACGGCACGTTGAGGCGCAGCATCGCCATCATCAACCCGGGCAAGGATTTGTCGCAACCGGCGAGGCCGACGAGCGCGTCGTAGCAGTGCCCGCGCATCGACAGCTCGACCGAGTCGGCAATGACCTCGCGGCTAACCAGCGACGATTTCATCCCCTCGTGGCCCATCGCGATGCCGTCGGTGACGGTGATCGTGGTGAACTCGCGCGGGGTGCCAGCGCTGGCCGCGACCCCCTTTTTCGCCGCTTGTGCCTGGCGCGACAGTGAGATGTTGCATGGCGCCGACTCGTTCCAGGTCGTGGCTACGCCGACCAGCGGCTGGGCGATCTGCTCGTCGGTCAAACCCATCGAATAGAGAAAGGCGCGGTGCGGCGCCCGCTCGGGTCCGATCGTCACGTGCCGGCTCGGCATGCGCGACTTGTCGATCACGGGTCGGCGGGCGTCGTCGGGCATCTCAACATCTCCCCGGGCGATGGTCTTGGACGGCGGCCACCGTAGCGATCGGACCCGGGTTGATCAATGCCGCGGGCGCGACGCCACTGCCGGCGCTCGCCGCGGCCAATAAGCTGAAGCACCCGATCGCGATTGCCAGGCACAGGAGCCAGGCGCCGATCGCGTCGCGCTCGCCGAGCCCGGCACTAGTCGGATGTTCCCGCATGACCCGCCTCCCACTTTGCCCTTAGGACGCAGGCCGGGCAGTCTTGACGACAATCTTGCCCACCATGTACGGGTGGATCGAGCAGAAATAATGGTAGACCCCGGGGGTCGCGAAGGTGTGGGAGAAGCTGTCGTCGGTGTCGAGCGCCGCCGAGGAGAACCCTTTGTGGTCATCCTGCACCTTGTGCACTTCGCCATCGTCGTTCTTCCAGGTCACCGTCGTACCGGCAGCGATGGTGAGATCCGGCGGGGCAAAGGCGAAGTTGTCGATCTTGATCGTGACCGCTTTCGCTGTGGCCTCGACCACCGCGCCGCCGGCGGCGCCGAAACTCGGCATCCCGGCGGCGAGAAGCGCCGTCGTGCCGATCGCGCCGAAGATCAGGGCGAACCGGACGCGGCGCGGCATCGGATTCCCGCTCGTTGACATGGTAGCTCTCCCTCACGCCACGAGCGTGCTGTCGGTCAGCGCCGGCGCGCCTTTGCTGCGCGACGTAATCGACTGTCCTGACGCCGAGATATTTGCGCAGTTCGCCGGCCGGCACCTGCTTCATCGGGCCGGGTGCGGGGGCGGTCCCCGGCGCCGGCTGCGGGAAGGCAGTCGAGGCCGCAGTATGGAAGGTCACGTTGCCCTCGACCTTCTGGATGATCTGGTGGATGTGGCCGTTGAGCACAGTCACGGAGCCGAAGCGCTTCAGATAGCCGAGCGCGCGCCCGGCGTCGGCCGTGCCCCAGCCCCACTTCTCGTAGATCGTCCACATCGGCAGATGGGCGAGGACAACAATCGGGGTGCTGGCCGAACGGCCGGCGACGTCCTTTTCCAGCCATTCGAGCTGGTCGTCGCCCAAGGTCGCGAGCCCGGCGGATTTGAACCCCGGCTGAAAATCAAAGACGTTGATCAGCGCGATGAAATGGACGCCGGCCATGTCGAAGCTGTACCAGCCCTTGCCCTGCGTATTCTTACCGTAGCGGGCGAGATAGGCCTTGCCGTTGTCGGCGTCGGCCACGTCGTGCTCGCCGGGAATAAAGAAAACCTGCTTGTTCGCTCCCTTGATGACCTGATCGGCAGTGTCCCACTGCTCTTCCTTCGACAGGTGGCTGATATCACCGGTGTGGACCAGAAAGGCCGGCTGGGTTGGCATCACCTTGATCTTGGCGATCGCCTCGCCGAGCGTGGCGGCCGGGTCCGGGTTCGGCGGCAAATGAAAGCCGATATGGCTGTCGCTGATCTGCACAAAGGTCAGATCGCCCTGCGCAGCCTCGGCGGCGGCTGCCGAGCCCACCAGTCCGAGCGTGTGCGGCACCCCGCCGCTCAAGCTCCAGAGGACGCCGGTACCCGCCCAGCTCATGCACTTCAACAGACCTCGGCGATTGATGTTCGCCTGGCCCAGCAACTTGGTCCCGTCATGGTCGGCCATCTCTCGTTCTCCTGAATGGCGTGGTGTGTCGCGCCAACCCAGACCGCCGTGCTTCGGGGTTTATTCCCGGACAGATGCATGTTGCCGAGCTGGTTCAGTTCAGCCGATGTCTGTGAGGGATCGCCCGAACGGTTGTAGACTTTGGTGGTCGAAGCCGTGACGAGAACTGCCGAAGCCTATCAGAGTACAGACTCCAATGGCCACCGGCGCCGAGATCAGCGGCGACAAAGATCCCCACGACCAATGTCTCGATTTCGGATGGTGTTCGCCAGCGAGCGGGCCATTGGAGCGAGGATTAGCGCGGCTGCCTAAAACCTCGGCTGTCATCGGCGCCGCCCTGTGCGTCCTGGCGTCTTCTTCCCTGCGGCAGTATGGCCCTGAGCGTGTCGTCACGACGCCAGAAATGGTGGTAGAGCGCCGCCGCGGCATGAAGCGCGATCATGCCTAGGAGAAGAAATCCGACTGTCGCATGCGCCTCTCCCAGCTGCCTCGCCAGCGGGCGGTCTCGGCCAATCAGCGCTGGCAGCTGACCTAGGAAAAACAGGTTCACCCGGTCGCCGTAGGCGTTGGTCCATAGCAGCCCGAGGATCGGCTGGGTCAACATGAGGGCATAGAGCGCGTATTCGCTCCACTGAGCCGCGAGCCGCATCGCCTGCGGCATGTCAGCGGGCCAATTCGGGAACCGCGCGAATTGACGCCACACGAGCCGACCGAGCGTCACGGCCCACACAGTCACGCCGAACGAGCGATGCAGCTGAGTCAGCACGACGGCCTCCTCCCTAGACGATGCGAAATCGATCGAGAGGGCGAGTACGAAGATCGTGATGACGAGGAACAGGGTCAGCCAGTGCAGGATCCGGATCGCCGGGTCGAAAACGCGCAGTTCGGGATCCCATCGGTCCGCAGCATCCGAATACCTCATTATCGAGCCCTTGAGCGGGGCGGCATGAGGGAAGATCGGATCACGCGGGTGTTTATTCCCCCGACCTTTCACACCGGTTCCGCCGGCCGCTGACGACGTGTTCACGGTGACGTTGGCCACGCCGCCGGTAAGCCGGAGCGCGGTCCCTGGGAATTCCCGCTTGCGCACCGGCGATGCTCGCCCCTATCTCCTTCTCGCCTTGGAGGAGAGGACGATGCGATACTTGGCCTTGATCGCGACACTGCTGATGGTTTCCGGCTGCTCCTCGGGGTCGAGCCACTCGGCCACTCTGACCCTCGACAACCCGACCTGGGATCGGGTCAATGTTCAGGCGGTGATCACCAAGAGCAGCGATTGCGACGACCGGCAGAACGGCTACGTCGCCACCGACAACTTCGTCATGACCAAGGGGCACTCGCACGATGTCGTCGCGCCAAACGCCGAAACCATTTGCTGGCGCCATGATCGTGATCCGAACAATCCGGTTGCCGGCGACTGGTCGGGATGGAGCCGCGCCACTTTATTCCCCGGTCAGACGACCGAGACCGACCTCTAGCCGTCGCGCAACCGTCGGAACCTCACGGCAAAACGACCGCGCAATCCCTTGCGGTTTGCGCCGCGGTGACAGTGAGTTGGCGAGCCGTTATGATTGCCGATCCGGCCCGATGACAGCCGACGACAACCGGCACCAACCCCTCCAAAGCCAAAGGACGCAATTATGCTCGATCTTCATTTTTGGCCGACGCCGAACGGCAAGAAAGTCACGATCCTGCTCGAGGAGTTGGGTCTCGATTACAAGCTCGTGCCGTGCAACATCGGCCGCGGCGACCAGTTCAAGCCCGACTTCCTGAAGATCAATCCCAATCACCGCATGCCGGTGCTGGTGGACCACAACCCGAAGGGTGGCGGCGCGCCGATCAGTATCTTCGAGTCGGGCGCTATCATGATGTATCTGGCGGAGAAAGAAGGCCGCTTCTTCCCGCAGGATTTGCGCGGCAGATACGAGGTCACCCAATGGGTGATCTGGCAGATGGCCAATCAGGGCCCGAAACTCGGCGAGTGCGGCCATTTCCGCCGCGCCGGCCCCGATGCGGGCGACCTGACCTATGCGATCCGCCGCTTCACCGACGAGGCCAACCGCCTCTACGGCGTCATGAACAACCGCCTCTATGATCGCAAGTATCTGGCCGGCGACGAGTACACGATCGCCGACATGATCTCTTATCCATGGACTGTCGGCTGGGAAGGCCAGGGCCAGGACATCAGCGAGTTCAAACACTTCAAACGTTGGTTCGACGAGATCGGCAACCGCCCGGCGGTCAAGCGCGGCATGGAGACCGGCAACAATCTGCGCGTCGACCCAGCCACCCTGACTGCCGCGGAGCGGGAGCAGATGCGCAAGATCATGTACAACCAACGCGCGATCCCGGCGCCGGCGTAGTCGCCGCGCAGAAGCGCGTTAGGCCCGCGAGAGTTTCCGCTCGGCCAGCCTGGCAAACAGGCTGGCGCCGAGCGGCAACGCCGCATCGTTGAAATCGTAACCGGGGTTGTGGACTTCGCAGCCGCCGTCGCCGTCGCCGTTGCCAATCGCGATGTAGGCGCCGGGCCGCTGTTCGAGCATGTAGGAGAAATCCTCCGAGGCCATGACAAGGCCGCCGTCGCGGTTGACGTTGTCGGCGCCGACCAGCTCGGCGGCGGCATCGGCGATAAAGCCAGCCTCGGTTGTGTCGTTAACCAGCGGCGGAAAGATCACCCGGAAATCGAGCTCGGCGGTGGCCCCGAACCCACTCGCCACACCCGAGGCGATGCGCCGCATGTTCCGTTCGATCAGCGCCATCGTTTCTTTACTGAAACAGCGCGCGGTGCCGCCGATCCGGGCACTTTCCGGGATCACGTTGTAGGCCTCACCGGCGTGGATCTGGGTGACGCTGACGACGGCGGTGTCGAGCGGGCGGACATTGCGCGACACGATCGTCTGCAAGGCGATCGCGATGTGGCTCGCGGTCACGACCGGGTCGATGCCGGATTCGGGCCGCGCGCCGTGCGCCCCGCGGCCGGTGACGGCGATGTCGAAATAGGCGCCGCCCGCCATCGCCGGCCCGGTGCGGATCTGGAACTTGCCGACCGCGAGCCCCGGACGGTTGTGCATGCCGAAAATCGCGTCGCACGGGAAGCGGTCGAACAGGCCGTCTTCGACCATCGCCTTGCCGCCGCCGAGCCCTTCCTCGGCCGGCTGAAAGATCAGATGCACGGCGCCGTCGAAATTGCGTGTCTCGGCGAGGTAGCGGGCGGCGCCGAGCAGCATCGTCGTGTGGCCGTCATGCCCGCAGGCGTGCATGCGCCCGGCGTTCTGCGAGCGATAGGAGAGGTTGGTCGCCTCCTCGATCGGCAGGCAATCCATGTCGGCCCGCAGCCCGATCGAGCGCTGCGAATTGCCGGCCCGCAACCTGCCGACAACACCGGTCTTGCCGATACCGCGGAACACCTCGAAGCCGAACTCGGCGAGCTTTTGCGCGACGAGGTCAGAGGTTCGCTGTTCTTCGAACCCGAGTTCGGGATGGGCATGAATATCGTGCCGCCATTCCGTCAGATCGTCGTGAAACTCGCTGATGCGCTGGATGATCTGCATTGCCGGCTCCGTGCAGCATTTCGTGTGGACTGTGGCCTAGGCTACGCTTTCTGGCAATCCGCTGCGCGAGGTGCCGAACTGGTTCCCGCGGCTTTATCCGGCGCGCTATAATGACGACCGGGATTTTTCCGGGAGGAGTGTGAACGATGGCAGCGACAGAGGGTATGGAACTCGATTGTCTCGCAGGCGTGCGGGTCGTGGACTTCACTCAGTTCGAGGCGGGACCATCCTGCACCGAGGCGCTGGCCTGGCTCGGCGCCGAGGTCGTCAAGATCGAGAACCCGAAGACGGGTGATCCCGGCCGCAGGCTGCGTCCCGGCCATCCCGATGACGACCCCTGGTATTTTCACCAGTTCAACGCCAACAAAAAATCGATCACGCTCAACCTCAAATCGCCGCGGGGGCTCGAAATCGTCAAAGAGATGTTGAAAAAGGCCGACATTACCGTCGAGAACATGGCTCCCGGCACGATCGAGCGGCTGGGGCTCGGCTACGACGCCGTCAAACAGCTGAACCCCGGCATCATCTATTGCCAGGTCAAAGGCTTCGGAACCGGCAGCCCGTATGAGAAGAACCTCGCCTTTGACATGATCGCGCAGGCCGCCGGCGGCCCGATCAGCGTCACCGGGGATGCCGACCGTCCGCCGGTCAAACCGGGCCCCTCGTTCGGCGACACCGGCACCGGGATGCTGATGGCGATCAGCATCCTCGCGGCGTTGCGCCAGCGCGACCGCACCGGCAAGGGCCGGCGGCTGCAAGTGGCGATGCAGGACGCGATGGTCCATTACATGCGGGTGCCGTTTTCGCGCACCCAAGGGAGCGGCAAGGCCCAGATTCGCGGCGGCAGCAGCCGGTCGAGCACCGCTCTCGCGCCCTCGGCCCTGTACCCGTGCAAGCCCGGCGGGCCAAATGATTACGTCTATGTCTTCACCAGCCGCGCCAATGCGGACCACTGGACGCGGTTGCTGAAGGCGATCGGTCGCGACGACCTGATCGGCGACCCGCGCTATGACACCGGGCCGGCGCGCGGCGAGCGCGCGGCCGAGGTCGACGAGATCATTGCCACCTGGACCCGCCAGCACACCAAGCAAGAGGCCATGAAGCTGATCGGCGAGGCCGGGGTGCCGGCCGGTGCAGTGTTCGACACGCTGGAGCTGATGAACGATCCCTCGCTTGCCGAGCGCGGCATCATGCAGAATGTCGAGCATCCGACGACCGGGCGCTACAAGATGCCGGCCTGGCCCGTGCGCTTTGACGGCGCTCCAGCCAAGGTCAAGCCGTCGCCGTTGTTGGGCCAGCACAATGCCGAAGTGCTCGGCGGGTGGCTCGGCATCGGCGCCGCCGAAGTAGAGGCATTGCGCACCGAAGGCATCGTCTGAACGCTGCCTCCTTCACCCCACTGCGAGGAGATCCGCGATGAAGCTCTATTACGCCCCCGGCGCCTGCTCGATCGGCATCCATGTCTTGCTCGAAGAAATCGGCAAACCCTACCAGGCCGAAGCCGTCAATTTTCGCGAGGGCGCGCAATACAAGCCGCCCTTTACCGGCATCAACGCGAAATCGAAAGTCCCGACCCTCGAACGCGACGACGGTTCGATCCTGACCGAATTCCCGGTAATCGCCCGGTGGTTGGCCCGCCAGAACCCGCAGGCCAATCTGATTCCGAAGGACGAGGAAACCGACACCCGCGCGATGGAGGTGATGGAATACGTGGTCGGCACGATTCATTCGCAGGGTTTTACGCGCCTGTTCCGCACCGAGCGCTTTGCGCCATCGGCCTCGGACCACGACGCGGTCAAGGCTCAGGGTCGCGAGGCCATCGACAAGGGCTTTGCCGTCGTCGACAAGGCGCTCGAAGGTAAAAGCTATCTGGGCGGCAATGACTTATCGATTGCCGATGCAGCGCTGTTCTACGTCGAGTTCTGGGGAGCAAAGCGAGTCGGCATGCCGTTGCCGAAAAATTGCGCCGCCCATTTCGATCGCATGATGGCGCGCCCGGCGGTGCAGCGAGCCCTGCAGCAGGAAGGCATGAACTGAGAGGTTCTGCTCCACGAGAGGGCGGATTGCGATCCGCCGTACAAGACGTTGGCCCTTCGCTCCGAGGAGAGTGGATATGGATGGCACGACCGTACCGCCGAATTGTCTCGCCGGCATTAAAGTCCTGGATCTGACCCAGTTCGAGGCCGGAACCACCTGCACCGAGGCGCTCGCCTGGATGGGCGCCGATGTCGTCAAGGTGGAGAACCCCGATGGCGGCGAGGCCGGCCGCCGCGGCGTGGCCGACCCCTATTACTTCATGATCTACAACGCCAATAAGCGGTCGATCACCGTCAATCTAAAATCTGAACGCGGGTTGGCATTGGTCAAGGAAATGGCGAAGCACGCCGATGTCTTTACCGAGAACTTCGGCCCAGGCGTGATCGAGCGGCTGGGGCTCGGCTACGACGTGATCAGTGCGATCAACCCCCGCATCATCTACGCCCAGGTCAAGGGCTTTGGCGCCGGCAGCCCGTATGAGAACGGCCTGTGCTTCGACCCGATCGCCCAGGCTTGCGGCGGTGCGATGAGCATCACCGGCGAACGCGACGGCAGGCCTCTAAAGCCCGGGCCGACGATCGGCGACACCGGCACCGGCATGCTGCTGGCGTTCAGCATCGTCAGCGCGCTCTATCAGCGCCAATCGACCGGCAAGGGGCGGCAGTTGCAGGCGGCGATGCAGGATTCGGTCATGCATTACAGCCGCGGCATGTTCATCAGGCAGGCCCAGACCGGCAAAGCGGCGCAGCGGCAGCCGGCCGGCGGCAATGCGCCGTCCGGCATCTTTCCGTGCAAGCCGGGCGGTCCCAACGACTACGTCTATATGCTGACCAGCCGCGCCAACCCACAGCATTGGCCACGTCTGTTGAAGTTGATCGGGCGCGAGGAACTGATCGGCGATCCGCGCTACGACACGGCTTCCGCCCGCGTCGAGCGCGAGGCCGAGGTCGATGAGATCATCTCGCAGTGGACCCGCCAGCACACCAAAGAGGAGGCGATGGCGCTGATATCGGGCGCCGGCGTGCCGGCCGGCGCGGTGTTCGAACTCGAATGGAGTTGACCAATGAGCCGAGCTTCTACGAGCGCGGCATATTGCAAACCATGCATCACGGCGACTGGGAGATGACGATGACGACCTGGCCGGTGCGCTTTGACGGCGCGCCGGCGCCGCTCAAACCGGCGCCGCTTCTCGGCGAGCACACCGCCGAGGCGCTCGGCGATTGGCTGGGGTTGAGCGCTGCCGAAGTCGAGGCGATGCGGGGCGACGGCGTCGTCTAACGCGGCTCAGCCGACGGGTTCGCCGAGCGCCAAGTCGGTCGCGCGACACGCTGCCGGGGAAGGCTTCCCCGATGACGACGGGCGAGGACGCGTCGACGCTGCTGCCGAAACACCGGGCGAAAGCGTCGGCCTCCTCCGCTACCTTGAAGTCGACGCGGACAAGCACGCCGGCACCGCAGTCATGGCAGGTGAAGCTCGACGGTTCGAAACGGCGCTCGTCGAGCCACATCCGCATCGCTGCCATCGTCCCCGAAAGTTCCTGCGGCTGCAGCCGCATCTCCACTGTGCGCATATCCCCTGCTCTGGCAGTTATTCCCGATGCGCTAGGATAACAGCCGGCGGCGGGTCGCGCGCCGAACCGGACCGACGCTCACGTTTTTGCCACAACCATCCGCGACCCCGCGGTTCCGGAAATCGACACCGGCGGTGTGGAGGAAAGTGCCTCTCACCGGTCATACGGTCGATCGGGGCAGGGCGCGCGGCGATAATGGTAGCGGTAGAGTTCCTCGAACCCGAGCCCCTCGTAGAGCGCGCGAGCCGGAGCGTTCGCCGCTTCGACCTCGAGGCAGGCGCCCCGGGCGCCTTGGTCCGCGGCCCAGGCTGCCAGACTGCCTATCACTCGGCGGGCATAGCCGCGACGCTGCCGGCTCGGATCCGTCACCACCAATTCGTAGCAGATCAGCCCGTCATGGATCGCGCCATAGGCGAGTGCGGCAATGCCGCTCTCATCCGAGCGGATCGCGAAGGCGGCAGGGATAGCAAGGCTCCCGACGATCCGGCGATAAAGGCCGGCCTGCTTTTTTGTGTGGCGCTGCAACTGCGCCATCGCGGCGAACCATTGCGGCGTCGGCCGCGACAGCAGCTGCACGTCGGGGTCTCGCATCGCCGCAACGGCGCCGATATCGGCATGAAGAACCAGCGACAAGCCCTCGCCGCTGTATCCTTGCGCCGCGAGCCGTGCGTCGATTGCGGGATCGATGATCGAGGGCAGACGGAAGATCGTCGGCAGTCGCTGATGCCGGTAAAGCGCCTCGCAGCCGGCGATCAAGCCGTCGGCATCCGGGCCGCGAACCCCGAGCGGGTTTGCCGAATTGGCGCGCCGCGTCAGCCCGCCGCTGAACCGCAGCACCCAACCGCCAAGCAGCACCTGCCGCAGCGCCGGCCAGGCATTGAGGCAGGTCTCCTCGACCCGCCAGGCCAAATCTGAATCCGTCATGTTCGATCCGCCTTTCCGATGCTGCTGTTTCACTGCGATCCGACCGATTGATCCAGGTCAAGAGCCCGGCCACCTCATTGCAATATCCTCCGCCGCTAGAGGCCCCACAATGGAACAATCTAGAAACCGCCCGGGCTGGTGGAGAACCGACCATGCGAAAGATGTCCGATCTGGTCCGCGACCAGCGACCTCTCGTACTCCCGGCCGGCGCAACTGTGATCGAGGCGGCTCGGCATATGCGCGAGCGCCGCGTCGGCGCTGTTCTGGTGACCGAGGAAGACGCCCGGCTCGTGGGCATCTTCACCGGGCGCGATGCCGTCAGTCGCGTGCTGGCCGAAGGAAGGGATGCGGCGACAACGACGCTGGCCGAAGTCATGACCCTCGATCCGCGCACCCTGACGCCAAACCATACCGCGATCGAGGCGCTGCGTTTGATGCAAGATGCCCGGTGCCGCCATCTGCCGATAGTGCAAGAAGGCAAAGTCGTTGGTATCGTCTCGCACGGTGATTTTACCGGCATGGAGCGGGACCGGCTCGACGAAGAAACGGGTCTATGGGAGCGCATAGCCTAGCGCCCCGCGATGCGATGAGCCGCGGTTCCCGCGGCTCAGGCGGGCGCCCGCCAGTCGACCCGCACGAAATAGCCCGCCTCGTCGAAATGCATGGTGAGTTCGCCGTGGTGGGCGCGCTTCAAAGCTTCCCCGATGCGCCGGGGCAGGTGAATGTCGGTCGTCGAAATAACCAGGCCCTCGTCGGTCTCGTCGATATCGACAATGCGGTTGAGCGGGTGCTCGCCTTTCTCCGCTGCCTCCTCGTTTCGCGCCAAGCCGATGATCTCGTCCTTGCGCTGCCGGGCGATGTCCCCGTGCAAGGTCACGGTGCCGGCGGGCAAGCGGTCGTTGATGCGGCGGCACGCCGGGCAGAGATCCTCGTGCGCGCCGGAGGGCGGCGGCCCCCATTGCCACCGGCCGTGGTGGTAGACCGCGCCGCATTGCCGGCAGGCGGTCGGCTCCTGAAGCTTTTGCTGCGCCTGATAGGGATCGAGAATATGATCGCGCTGGGCGCGGCCTGCGGTTCGGCGCCCGGCTCGGCCGGGCTGGCGCGATTGCCTGATCGACTTCATCTCACCTCCTGATCCCACGCCGGTGGGCGCATGCACTAATCACCCTCTAGCGCTGGCCAGAAAAATATTGGTGAGTGGAGGGCAGCGATTTGATCTGCATCAAAAGGTGCTGCGTTCAATCTCGTCAGGTCTGGTGAGATCCTTGATGTAGATCAAGGCACGACCCGGCGACGTTAAGCACGATGGTGGCCTCTTCGTCCGGGTGGAGGCTTTGAATGATCAGCGAACATCAGCTGCGGCAGGATGTGCTCGACGAACTCGATTTCGAGCCCAGCGTCAACGCCGCCCATATCGGCGTCGGCGTCAATGCCGGCGTCGTGACCTTGACCGGGTTTGTGTCGAGTTACCGCGAAAAACTGGCAGCCGAACGTGCCGCGCGGCGAGTCAGGGGGGTCAAGGCGATCGCCGAGGGGATCGAGGTGCGCCTCCCTTCCGACAGGAAGACCGCCGACTACGAGATCGCGGGACGAGCGGTGGACATCCTCAAATGGCGGGTCGGATTTCCTGCCGATCGGATTTCCATCAAGGTCGAGAAGGGGATCGTGTCCTTGACCGGCGACGTCGACTGGCAGTTCCAGAAAACGGAAGCCGAAGCTGCCATCCACCACCTCTCCGGCGTCGTCGGCGTCGTCAATCTGGTTCGGGTCCGCTCGACGGTTCATGATTCGGAGGTCAAGGAGAAGATTCAAAAGGCGCTACAGCGGAGCGCCGAACTGGACGCGTCACGGATCACCGTTCAAGCCGAAGGTGGAGGAAAGGTGGTTCTCGGCGGCAAGGTCCATGCCTGGTACGAGCGCGATCTTGCCGAGCAAGCGGCTTGGGCGGCGCCCGGCGTCACCGCGGTTGTCGATTACATCCTGATCGAACCTTAATCCGGCGAATAGGTTAATCCCCCGTCGCCTCCTCACAATTCCTGAAAGAAAGGAAATAGTGATGCCTCAGGTTCCAGTGGAAGTGAAGAAAACCACCCCGGCACCGGCGCTGGATGTTTGGCAGTCGTTCCGCGGCGAGATGGACCGGTTGTTCGACCGATTCTCGGGCGGTTTCGGTTTCGGGTTCCCGTCGTTCCGGCGCCTGTTCGACGTGGAACCAGCGTCGCGTGGCGAAAGTCTTTTCAGCGTCTCCGCACCCGCGATCGATGTGACCGAGGACGAGAAGACTTACAAAATAACCGCGGAACTGCCGGGGCTGGACCAGAAGAATCTCGATGTTTCGGTCTCAGGCGACATGCTGACGCTCAAAGGCGAGAAGCACCACGAGAAGGAAGAAAAGGACAAGAACCACTACCTTTCGGAGCGCGCCTACGGATCGTTTCAGCGCAGCTTTGCGCTGCCGGAGAGCGTCGATCGCGACAAGATTACTGCCGATCTTTCCAAGGGCGTACTGACGATTACCCTCCCCAAGACGGCCGAAGCCCAGAAACCGCAAAAGAAGATCGAGGTCAAAGCAGCAAGCTGATCCAATGCATGTTGGGCGCGGTGCCGGGCTCTAGCCCGCCACCGAGCATCAGCGAGCACGGAGAGGACATGCCGGAGGTTGGCAACTGGCGCTCGACCTCGTGAGCGTGGCGTTTGCGTCCGATCGGGTTCGCATTGTCGGATGCCCGCCCTCGCCGCGTGGGGGGACGAGCAGAACATTGACCGGAACATTGCCCGGTTGAACAGATCTGAGCTAGCCTCGCCGCCAACTGCCGACGGCGGCGTTTTGCGTCCATCTCCCTCGCCATGATCAGAAATTTTGCAGACCACTCGGCGAACGAGCGTACCTTCCTCGCCTGGGTGCGCACCGCCATCGCGGTGATGGCCTTCGGCTTCATTGTCGAGAAGTTCGACCTGTTTCTCGAGGTTGCCGCGCCGTCCCTGGTCGGCCGCCCATTGTCGCTGCCCGGGCACAGATTCGGCAACATGGCCGGGTTGGCGCTGATTGCTCTCGGCATCGCGATGGTCGCCGTCGCGGCTGCCCGCTTTCTGATCACCGCGAAAAACATCGACAGCGAAGAGCACCGCCCCGGCATGGGCTCGCGCATCGATATCGCGTTCGCCGCCCTGCTCGTCCTGCTCGGCAGCGCCCTATTCGTTTATCTCTCGCGCGCCCTGGTCACAAGCTTGTGAGGCTGGCCGCGCGGCAACTTGCGCGAGCCCGCATTACTCACTTTGCCAGCCGCCGGCGAATTGACAACAATTCTTGCCGGCGTTCCGTACTCGTTTTTGGATAGGCCATTTCGAGCTCTTCGAGCGTATCAAGGACGATCCGGGACACAATCAACCGCGCGTTTTCCTTGTCGTCAGCGGGCACGACATACCACGGAGAATCCCTGGTGCTTGTCGCGCTGAGGCATTCCTCGTATGCCTCCATGTATTCCTTCCAATATTTTCGTTCCTCGACATCGGCAAGGCTGAACTTCCAGTTCTTTTCCGGCTCGTCGATACGCTGCAGAAACCGCTTTCGCTGTTCCTCCTTTGACAAGTGGAGGTAGAACTTGACGATGCGGGTGCCGTTGCTGTGGAGGTGCCTCTCCAAGCCGGTGATCGAGCGATACCGGTCGCGCCAGATCGCACTGTCGCCGCGCGGCGCGTCGGCGATCCCTTCGCTGCGGAGGATCTCGGGATGCACCCGGACGATCAGCACCTCCTCGTAGTATGATCGGTTGAAGATGCCGATGCGCCCGCGTTCCGGCAGATCACGGGTCGTGCGCCACAGAAAATCGTGCAGCAATTCGTTGGCGCTGGGATGCTTGAAGCTGAATACTTGGCAGCCTTGCGGGTTGACCCCGGACATTACATGCCTGATCGCGCCATCCTTTCCCGCCGCATCCATCGCCTGAAAGATCAGCAGGACAGCATAGCGGTTGGATGCGTAGAGAAGCTGCTGCAGCGAACTCAATTGCGCGACGTGCTCGCCCAGGAGTTCTTGATAGTGCTGCTTCGATTTGTACACGCGCTCCACTTCCGTCGACCATTTCCCGAGATCAACCTCGTCTCCTTCCCGCACACGAAAGTCCTTTGAGCGGATTTTCATGACCATCGTTGCTGGTCTAGTATCGGCCGCCGAGCTTGGTGTGGTCCCAGCTCGCGATCTTGTGCGGGGTTACTTTCAGAACCACGCGTTTTGGGGCGCTGTCGAGCGAGCCGCGGCGGCCGCTCTCGGGGTTGCGCCGGCGGTGGTTCATGACTTGGCGCACCGTGTCGACATCCTCGATGATCTCACAGGCGCCG
This sequence comes from uncultured Alphaproteobacteria bacterium, assembly GCA_963785565.1. Lineage (GTDB taxonomy): Bacteria > Pseudomonadota > Alphaproteobacteria > ATCC43930 > CGMCC-115725 > AP-15. Next base: position 267,871 of record CAWAVV010000013.1, read on the forward strand.
CGCACCATGACGCCGCGCAGCTCCGCATAGCTGTCGCCGGTCTCGACCATCAGCCCGACTTTTGGGTTGCGGCGTATGTTCAGCACCTTCTGCGCCTTGGCGTAGGAGGTCATGTAAAAGGCGCCGTCTTCGACATAGAACCCCATCGCCACGACATGCGGAAACCCGTCCTGGTCGATCGTGGCGAGAGCGCATTTCGGATTGTCGCGCAGGAACGCCGCCTGCTCTTCGGCGGTGAGGCGGATTTGCCGTCGCCGGCTGACCGGCGGCTCTTTCTCGTTGTCCGCCATCGTCACACCGTTTGCAGAATTTCCTCCTGCGGCAACCCCTGAGGCACCGAAACGCGCCAGTCGCTCTGCCCGCGGCACCACCGTCTCGGCGGCGCGCAACCGGTAGTAGCTTGGCCGCACGCCCGCGGGAGTGCCGCCCTCGTTGGCGGTGTTGACGGCCTGGCGCAACAGCCGGCGCAATTGGATGATCGCCTTGTCGGCTGGCCCGAGATGTTCCTTGCTGCGGTCGACGATGCGCCCCATCGTTTCCTGGATCGCCCGGTCCTGCACATTGACGCCGTCGATCCCGGTAAAGCTCTCGGTCCGCTGCACCGCGCGGTCGATCAGGTAATCGTTGCTGCGGTTGGCCTTGGAGCGAAACGTCGTCTGGTCGACATGCATTGGCCCGTTGCCGATGCCGCGTTCGAGGCGGTCCTGGTCGGTCAACGGCTCGCCGGTGACGCTGTAGGCCCAGTTGTAGACCATCGTGTTTTCGTCATCGGTCGGGACCCAGATATGCCCGGCATCGACTGGATTGCCGCGCTCGGAGCGCGAGGCTCTGATCTGATGGAACGGCAGAATGTAATGATAGGTGCGAATGTGCGACTCGTCCTCGCCGAGCGCGCGGATGCCGGCGTACTGATAGCCGTAATCGGTGATGTCGACGACGATGCTCGGCGCCTTGGCGCGGACGTAGGCGCTCGACGGGTTGATGCCGCCGCGCCCGGCGTTGTCCTTTAGGAGCCGGTGCATGATCGGCGCGTGCGAGGTGTCGAGGCCGCCTTCGAGCGCCTGGAGCCAGTTGCACTCCTGAATGACTTTCGAGACGTGCCGATGCGTCTGCGGCGCCTGGGTCCAGGCGAATTTCGGCAAAGGCGGGGTGCGCTCGGGCGGGCCCATATAGGTCCAGATCACGCCGCCCAATTCGGCGGTCGGGTAGGCGGTCAGATGGACCTTGTGGCAGAACGGCTCGGGCTCGTTCATCTGCTCTACGCAGCTGCCGTCGACCGCGAATTTCCAGCCGTGATAGACGCAGCGCAGGCCGGACTTCTTCGTTGCGCCCGAACCACAAGGAAGCGCGGCGATGCGGACAATATTCGTCGACGAGCCCGATGCGGCCTCGGCTGTCGCGAAAAGCGACGAGGTCTTCGCCGAGGAGGCGCACCCGCACCGGCGGACCGTCGGGCTCCTCCAATTCGCGGGCCAGCAATGCCGGAATCCAATAAAGCCGCATCGTGCCGCCCATCGCGGTGCCTGGTCCGACCCGCGTTAAGAGCTCGTTTTCCTCGCGTGGCAGCATCGCCGTTTCTCCTGTTCGCGCCCGGCAAGTCTCGGTTCGACGGGTGATCCCGTCAAGCGGCGCGAACGCTCAGCGGTTGGCGCCGGGGACCCACAGTACGTCGCGGGCGCCGTTGTCGTTGACCCGGCGACCGAGGACGAAGAGATGGTCGGAGAGGCGGTTCAGGTATTTGAGCGCCTCGGGATTGACGGGCTCCGCTTGGGCCAATTCGCTGACCAGGCGCTCGGCACGGCGTGTCACGGTGCGCGCGAGATGGAGATAGGCCGCCGCGGCGCTGCCGCCCGGCAAAATGAACGAGTTCGAGCGGTCGCAGGCTCGCGTTCATCGCGTCGATTTCATGTTCGAGACGCTCGACCTGGGTAGGGAGGATGCGGAGCGCGCCGGCACTGCGCCGGCCGCCTTCGGGCGTGCACAGATCGGCGCCGAGATCGAACAGATCGTTCTGAATATGGCCGAGCATCGCGTCCGCTTCGGCATCGGCCCCGGCGTTTACGTGGAGGCGGGCGATGCCGATCGCGGCGTTGGCTTCGTCGACAGTGCCATAGGCCGCTACCCGCAACGCATGCTTAGGCGCGCGCGAACCGTCGCCGAGCGAGGTTTCGCCCCTGTCGCCGCCGCGCGTGTAGATCCGGGTCAGCCGCACCATGATCGGTCCCCGAAGGCTAACGGCGGCCGAGCAGCATCAGGATCGCGAGCAGCAGCAGCGCCAACGCCTGCATGACGACCCGCATCTGCATCAGCTTGTTCGAGCGGCGCGGATTGCCGCCGCGCAGCATCGTGGCGACGCCGAACCCGAGCACGGTCAACACCCCAATTAAGGCGAGTGCCAGCAGGACCGTCACAAACGTGGTCATCGCGGGAAGTATGGGCCTGTCGCCCGAATACGGCCAGGGCTCATCGCATCGCCCCCCGGCGGGTGCGAGCTAATTCCGGCCGGCGAGCAGTCCGCGGGCGATGATCTGGGCTTGGATCTCGGCGGCGCCCTCGAAGATGTTGAGGATGCGCGCGTCGCACAGGACCCGGCTGATCGGATATTCGAGGGCGTAGCCGTTGCCGCCGTGGATCTGCAGGGCGTTGTCGGCATTGGACCAGGCGACGCGGGCGGCCAACAGCTTGGCCATGCCGGCCTCGATGTCGCAGCGCCGGCCGCGGTCTTTTTCACGCGCGGCGAAGTAGGTCAGCTGGCGCGCGACCATCGTCTCCGCCGCCATCAGCGCGAGCTTGCCGGCAACGCGCGGGAATTGGGCGAGCGGCTTGCCGAACTGCCGGCGTTCGAGGGCATAGGCGAGGCCCAATTCCAGGGCGTTCTGGGCGACGCCGACGGCGCGGGAGGCGGTTTGAATCCGCGCACTCTCGAACGTCGCCATCAATTGCTTGAACCCTTGCCCCTCGACCTCGCCCAGCAGGCCATCGGCGGGCACGGCAAAGCCGTCGAAGGCGATCTCGTACTCCTTCATGCCGCGATAACCGAGCACCGGGATTTCGGTGCCGCTGATCCCCGGCGCGGGAAACGGGTCGGCGTCGCTACCGCGCGGCTTGGCGGCGAGAAACATGCTCAGGCCGCGATAGCCGCGCCCACCGCTATCGGTGCGGGCGAGCAAGGTCATCAAATCGGAGCGGGCGCCGTGGGTGATCCAGGTCTTGGCGCCGTAAATGCGATAGGTATCGCCGTCGCGCACCGCGCGGGTCGCTACAGCGGCGAGATCGGAGCCGGCGCCGGACTCGGTAAAGACCGCGGTCGGCAATACCGCACCCGAGGCAATCCCCGGCAACCAACGTGATTTTTGCGCGGGTGTGCCATTGAGCCGGATCAATTCGCCGGCGATCTCCGAGCGGGTGCCGAGCGAGCCGACGCCGAGATAGCCGCGCGACAGTTCCTCCGAGACGATGCACATCGCGGTCTTGCCGAGGCCGAGCCCGCCATACTCCTCTGGGATCGTCAGACCAAAAACGCCGATCCCGGCGAGTTCCTGGATCAGCGGCAGCGGGATCAGCTGGTCGCGGCGGTGCCAATCCTGGGCGAAAGGCGTGACTGCGCGCTCGGCAAAGCGGCGCACCTGGTCGCGGATCATGTCGAGGGTCGCATCGTCGGGGCCGAACCGCCCGTATCCGCCCTCGCCGCTCTCGGCCAGCAATGTCCCGAGCCGCAAGCGGGCCTCGGGGAGTGCAGCCGCCAGCGCTCCCGCGTCACCGGCCCGGAGCGGCGCGATCTCGCTCTCGGTCAAGCCCAGATCCTGCGGCCGCGCAAACTCCCCCTGCGCCATCGGAATGCCGCCCGCCAACTGCGCAAGATATTCGCCATACGCGGTTTCGAGGATCAGCGCCTCCGCGTTGCCGAACAGTCCGTCGTCGTCAAGACGTCTAGCCCAGTCGCCGAGCTGGCGCAGCCCCTCGACCGAGGCCGCGATCCAGGCCAGTGCGTGGCCCGCGAACTGGTGGGGTTCGAGGCGCTCCGGCTCGACCACCCCATCCGGCGCAACCCTCGCGGCGAGTTTGGCCCGCGCCGTGACCAAGAAAGCCTCGGCGGCGCCGAGCGCGCGCTCGGCTGCGGCCAACAGCATGCGCCGGTCGCTGGTCACTGGCCGGCCGCCTCTCACATTGGCAAAGCTCGGCTAATCTTGCGGCAATTGATAGCTGTGCGGATAGGTCGTCGGCAGGTTCGGATCGGGAATCTTCAGGGAGTTGGACTGAGTCATCCGCTCGGCCGAGATATCGTCCGAGATACCGTTCACGTTCTGGATATCGCTGGCGCGCCCGGGGGCCCCAACACTGCATCCGGCGGCGGTGGCGAGCATCAACGCGACGAGAAAACCTAGACGCAGCATGGCCATCCACCGCTCCGTTCAATGAAATAGTAAATAGGCGACCACGAATAGAACTACAACGAGCGCCAACGAGATCGCCAAGACGTACCGTACCACGCCTTCCTTGGTCGCCTGACGGGCCTCGGTCGTGGTCACGACGATGCGTTTTGTCATCGCTGCCCATTTTCAGCTGCTGCAACCCACTGCTTTGCAAACGGTTGGGCATGGCATTCGATCCGGGCGGGCCGAAGGGCAGACGCCTGAGTGCGGGCCGCGAGTTGACGACGATGGCGGTCCGGCTTACATTCTGCATCGTGGCTACGCAGACGACGCATGGCCGGCGCAATCGGCGAATTATGGTCCCGAACCCCGCGCGGGTTCGGGCTCCGTTGCTTTGCCCCATTGTCGCCGAGGACCATGACCATGTCGCGAGTTGCTGCGAGCGTTGCTGAAACCAGTCTTTCCGAGACGGCTTATTTTTTCGTTCACGCCCAGGCCGAGCCGGGGGTGATGCCGCGTGTTCTCGAACTTTTCGCCAAACGCGGCTTGGTGCCCTCCGGCTGGCACAGCGCCGTCACGGGGGCCGATCAGGCCCGATTGACGATAGAAATTCAGATGCGCGGTCTCGACCGCGAACTCACCGACTACGTCGCCGCCTGTCTGCGGCAAATCGCTTCGGTCGAAGCCGTATTGACCTATTGTCAAGGTCGCAGCGCCAATTGAACGGAGCACCGTTAGCCATGCCGTTCCGCGACCACATTGCCCGCTGCAACAATTACGACCCGGCTCGAATCGTGCCGCTGTTTGCCGGAGCCGACCGGATCGGGCTGGTGCGCCGCGACAACGCCGAGGCGCTGCGGCCGTTTCCCGAGGTGTTCGCCGTCGCCGCGGACAAGGTGGCGCTGGTGGCCCAGGGTGACGCCGCAGCGATCAGCCGATCCGTCGATCGGGTGGTCGACGCGCTGGTCGCCGAGAAGCAGATCCCGAAGACCCGAAGCGAGACGTTCGATGTCGCACTGCGCTGGGGGACGCCGCCGTTGTTTCGCCTCGACCGGGGCGCCGTTCCGTACTTTGGGACGCGGGCTTACGGCGTGCATCTGAACGGGTACTGTCGGACGGGTGGCGAGTTGGCCCTATGGGTCGGCCGCCGCGCCCCCGATAAACGTGTGGCGCCAAACAAGCTCGACAACCTCGTCGCCGGTGGGATCGGCAACGGCTATGGCCTCATTGAAACCCTGGTCAAGGAAGCCGACGAAGAAGCGATGATCCCGCCCGGGCTGATTGCTAAGGCGGTTCCTGGCGGCGCTGTTTCGTATCGCATGGAAACGGCGCTTGGCGTGCGCGACGACGTGCTGTTCGTCTTCGACCTCGAGATGCCTGCGGATTTCGAGCCCAAGAATCGCGACGGCGAGTTCGTCGGGTTCATGCTGATGCCGGCGGCGACGGTGCTGCAGCGCATCCGCACGAGCTTTGATTTCAAGTTCAACGTCAACCTCGTGATCCTCGATTTCGCCGTCCGGCACGGGATCTTGCGTCCGGACGATCCGGAATATCTCGACGCCGCCACCGGATTGCACCGCCCCCTCGACTGAGTCCCCCGGGACGTTGCTGACGCCTCAACAGGGCGCGGCGAGGTTACGGATCAGCGCGAGATGATTGCCGTGGCGGTCACGGCGGTAGCGTGCTTCGTCAACGAGCGAGCGCAGCAAATGTAGACCGAGCCCGCCGAGCGGACGATCGGCCGGCATCCGATCGAGATCGGGCGGTTTGTGGGACAGCGGGTCGAACGGTCTGCCGTCGTCGCTGAAGTGGATCTCGAGACGCCCCTTTTTCACGGCGAGCCCAATCTCAATCCGACCCGTAGTCGCGGCGCCCTCAGGATAGCCATAATTCACGACGTTGGTGAAAAGCTCTTCGAGGATGACCAGCAGCCGTGCCCGTTCCGCCTCGGCCAGACTATGACATCGGGCGAATTCTTCGGCGAAGCCGACCAGCCGGCCGAGCTCCACGGCGTCACTGCGCAGGCCGAGCGAGGCTTTCATCAATTCAGATCGTCAGGTCGAGCCCGTCGAAGGCGGCAATCACCTCGACTTTGTGCCCCTCGCGGCTGATTTCCTCGAAGCGGACCGTCTCGCCGAACACCGCGTCGATCATCCGGTCGTCGAAAACCGGCTCGTGGTGAAACAGGACCAGACGCTTGACCCGCGCCGCCTGGGCCAACTCGACTGCGATGACATTGCTCGAATGCCCCCAATCTTCCTTGACCGACACTGTATCCGCCAGAGAATACATCGCGTCAAAGATCAGCAAATCGGCATTTCGGTAGAAATGCACGAAAGGGTAGGATTCGTCGAGCACGGAATACTTATGCTCGCAATCGGTGGAATAAACGATCGTCTTGTCGTCCCGTGAAAACCGATAGCCGTAGGATTCGCCGGCATGAAACTGTTGGATCGGCAGCACCGACAGACCAGCCACCTGATAGGTGCGGCCGGGCATAAGTTCGACAAACTCGATGGTCGCGGCAAGCGAGTCGAAATCGACCGGGAAACCCGGATCGGAGTGCTGGCGGCGAATCGCCTGGGCCAGGGTCTTGTGGCACCCGTGAATGCGGATCAGATTGCCGGGAATATAGGCCGGGGCGAAAAATGGGAAGCCCATGACGTGGTCCCAGTGCAGATGCGACAGGAACACGTTGAAGCAGTGCTTGCGGGCGGGCCCGCGCTCGGCGAGGAGGGCGCGGCCGAATTCGCGTACCCCGGTGCCGAGATCGCACAGCACAAATTCGTCACCGCCGGTGGCGATCTCGACGCAGGCGGTATTGCCGCCAAAGGTGCCGCGCACTGAAAACGGTAGCTCGCGGTCGATAAAGGCATCGACCGCCTCGGGGGTTTCGAGTTCATGGCCGCGGGCGGCGAGCAGAGCGTCGTGCAGCTTGGCGCGCACGGCGGCGACACCGAGCGGGGTTGGCAAGGAGCCGCGGCTGCCCCAGAAATGAACTCGTAGTGGCGCTGCAAGGGTTGGCGCGCGCGACGCCGAGTCGCGCGCGGCGATCGCGGCCTCCACGGTATCGAAAACCGGGATTACCTCGGCGAAGCGGCTGATTGCGAAAATTTCCTCGACGATACTGTTGAGAGCGGCGACGGCGATCTTGCGCTCTTTTGGTTTCGCCTTCGACGCCGCCATCAGCGCGCGCAGTCCGGCGCTGGAGATATACGCGACCTCGGAAAAATCCACGACGACATCGGCGGCGCCGGCGCGCGCGGCGACCAGCAGCCGATCCTGAAACGCCGCAGCCGTCAGGTTGTCGATGCGCCCGACCGGCCGCAGTACAAGAAGACCGTCGCGACGCCATTCACCGATTTCCACGCCCCGCCTCCCACCGGCCGGTAATTGGTCAGTATTCCCGGATGCGGCGCGCCGAAGCAAGCGGGTACTGTGGTCGTCGACGCGCCCCCTCGCCTTGCCAACCATCGAGGCGTCGTGTACTTCTTGGGTCTCGCGCGGTATGGGTTTCGCACGGCGCGCTGCCGTAGCTCAGTGGTAGAGCACCCCCTTGGTAAGGGGGAGGTCGTAAGTTCAATCCTTACCGGCAGCACCATATTCTTCAATAATTCGTACCTCCAAGCCCTCGAGTCGAAAGCCTGATATCCGTCCAAAAATACATGAACAGACACGGAACTTACTGAAATGCTGTGACCGTAGCGTGCGCCCCGACCTCGCCAATATCGAACGGCTGTTCGGCCGTCGTTAGTCCTCATCGCTTAGCCGGCTTTAGGCCCGCCGCAGCGGCCGATCTTACTCAACCACCTCGTCGGCGGCGGCCAGCAATGACGGCGGGATGGTCAGGTTCAGCAAACGGGCGGTCTTCAAGTTGATGTAGAGCTCGTAACGCGTGGGCTCTTCGACCGGAATGTCGGCCGGGCTGGTCCCTCTGATGATCTTGTCGATTTGCGCGGCGGCCCGGCAAGTCATGGCCAGGCGATCGGCGTCGAGGCTCACCAATCCTCCAGCGAGAACCTGGCGCCTGAAGGAGCAGCTCGACGGCAGATGGTTCGCGATCGCGAGATCGGCGATCTGCTTGCCCGCATTAGCGAGCAGGGCCGTACGGGTCAGAAAGACGGCCTCTGCTCCGCTCTTTTTCAGATCGGCAAACGCCGTTTCGAGTTCGTCGGTCGATTTGATGTCCGCGGGCACAAGGGTAAGCCCGAGCTCGCGAGCCGATTGGTTCAGCCCTGTCCATTCAAATCCACTTCCGTAAAACGAGGAGGATCGCTCAGCGAAGTCGCGGAGAACCCCCACCCGCTTGAGGTCCGGTACGATTTCCTTGAGAATTTGCAGTCTCTTCCCGTTTACCTCCAATGCGGCTTCGGCGGCTATGCCGGTCATGTTGCCGCCGGGGTGCGCAAGGCTTCGGACGAGGCCGAGCTCTACCGGGAAACCGATCGATATGAACACCGTCGGCACCTCGCCGGCTAATTTCTTCGCCGGTATTCCGGCATTTCCCCACACAACCAGCAGGTCGATTTGCGGCACTAGGGAAATAATAGCCTCTTCTATCTTGTCCACCTGCGCACCCGCAAATCGATGCAACAGAACGATATTGCGGCCCTGCACATAACCGAGGTCGGCTAGGCTCCGTTCGAGCGCCTGCGCATAGGGTGCGCCCTGCTCGGGTGGAACGGTAAGCACATGACCTATTCGCCAGACCTTGCCCGGTTGCTGAGCCGCCGCACCGCACGGCAGCGCCAGCGCACCACCGCAAATTGCTCCTATGAAATCCCGCCGCCTCATTGGATCACCTCGCAGGCGGTCGCGAGCAGCGCGGGTGGAGTTGTCAGGCCGAGTGTCTTGGCGGCTTTCAGATTGATCACCGACTCGAATTTGGTCGGCTGATAAATCGGGTTAGCAGGGGATGACAATACCAGTCGGCCTGTCAAACGAGAGGCGCCCGCTCTCGTCACCTCAATATCTCCGTGTGGCACCTGCCTTGCGCCCTCTTCGATACCGGGAGGATGTGCAACGATGGCGATCATCGAAGCCGAAAACTGGCGCAGCGGCAATCTGATCTGCGGCGCGTTGCGTGTCGACTTAGATGCGCCGCCGAATAACCGTGCGCTAATGTAGCTATTTGTCAGAGCGGAGATCAACATCACCCGGCAGTCGCCGGCTCCACCAGACCATCGCTGGACAACCGGCCGGTCGGATCTATTTTCGATAGCGACTGTCTAAAATCCGTGCAGTGCGGCAAAAGCGCAGGCCTCGAGCATAGCAGAGAAGGCCCGGGAAAGGCTATTTAGCGTTCGCATTTCGTGATATATTCGGTATTTGACCTGCAGTCGCCGTGGATTTAAACTTGCTGCGCTATGAGGCAGCAATGACCCGGATCCACGTAATTCACGAAAATGCCGCCTGGCTTGAGCCGTTGGCGGGCGCGCTCGATCGGCAGCGGCTGCCGTGGCGCGATTGGTTCCTCGACCGCGGCGTCTTCGATCTGTCTTTGCCGCCGCCCGAGGGCGTCTTCTACAACCGGATGAGCGCCTCCTCGCACACCCGCGACCATCGCTATGCCGCCGAATTGACCGCCTCGATGCTGGCTTGGCTCGAACGCCACGGGCGCCGCACCGTCAACGGCAGCCGCGCGCTCGACCTCGAGATCAGCAAGGCGCGCCAATACGCTGCGCTCGAAAACTCCGGAATTCGCACGCCGCGGACTGTCCTCGTTGCCGGCAAGCAGCTGCTGGTCGAGGCGGCGCGGCGGCATTTCGGCGACGGCCCGTTCATCCTCAAGCCGAACCGCGGCGGCAAGGGGCTCGGCGTGCGGCTGTTCCTCGGCGCCGGCGCGCTCGGCGACTACCTCGACAGCCGGGATTACCAGCCGCCGGTCGACGGCCTGCATCTCTTGCAGCAATACATCCCTTCACCGGCAGCGATGATCACCCGCGCCGAGTTCGTCGGCGGCCGGTTCATCTACGCGGTCGAGGTCGACACCAGCGACGGCTTCGAGCTGTGCCCGGCCGATGTCTGCGCCGTCGGCGATGCTTTCTGCCCCGCCGGAGAACAACCGCGCGCCAAATTCACGATCGTCGAAGACATCGACGCCGTGCTGAAGCGCCAATTCGAGAAATTTCTCGCCCGCAACGACGTCGGCGTCGCCGGCATCGAGTTCATCACCGACGCCGCCGGCGCGGTCTATACCTACGACGTCAACACCAACACCAACTACAACCCGGACGCCGAAGCCCGCGCCGGCCGTTCCGCGATGGACATCCTCGCCCGCTACCTCGGCGCCGAGCTCGGCCGCCTTTATCCCCGCCGCGCCGCCGCCGAGTAATTGAAATGTATCGCGAGGTCGAGCAGCGGGCGCTCGGCCTCGGCGCCGCCCGCCTTCACGCGATCTGTACGCTATGCGATGTCCCACGGGCTCTTGGCCGCGCGGACCAGATCTCGGCGATGGTGCGCTTTCTGATCGGGCCCGAGCCCGCTACCATGATCGGACAAGCGCAGGAGGCCAGTCGCCATGATCATCGATTGCCACGGCCACTACACCACCGCCCCGCGTCAGCACGAGGGATGGCGCACCGAGCAGATCGCGGCGCACACCACCGGCAAGCCGGCGCCGCCGCGCCCGACGATCGGCGACGACGAGATCCGCCAGTCGATCGAGGGCGGCCAGCTCAAGGTGCAACGCGAGCGCGGCACCGATTTGACGATCTTCTCGCCGCGCGCCGCCGGCATGGGCCATCACCTGGGCGACGCCAGGACCAGCGAAGCCTGGGCCAGCGCCTGCAACGAATTGATCCACCGTGTCTGTTCGCTGTTCCCGAGGAACTTCATCGGGGTGGGGATGCTGCCGCAGAGCGCGCGCGTCTCGCCGCAGAACTGCCTCGCCGAGATCGACCGCTGCGTTAATGAATACGGTTTCATCGGCGTCAATCTGAACCCCGATCCGTCGGGCGGGCACTGGCAGGACCCGCCGCTGTCGGACCGCTACTGGTATCCGGTCTACGAGAAGATGGTCGAGTACGACATTCCCGCGATGATCCATGTCAGCGCGTCGTGCAACCCGACCCATCACACGACCGGCGCGCACTATCTCAATGGCGACACCGCCGGCTTCAACCAGCTGATGAATTCTTCCGTGTTCAAGGATTTCCCGGCCATCAAGTTCATCGTCCCGCATGGCGGTGGCGCCGTGCCGTACCACTGGGGGCGCTACCGTGGACTGGCGCAAGACGCCAAGCTCGGGCTCTTGTCCGACCTCATGTTAAAGAACGTCTTCTTCGACACCTGCGTCTATCACCTGCCCGGTCAGGAATTGCTGGCGAAAGTGATCCCGGTCGACAACATCCTGTTTGCCTCGGAGATGCTCGGCGCGGTGCGCGGCATCGATCCGGAAACCGGTCATCACTACGACGACACCAAGCGCTATATCGACCAGCTGCCATTGCCGGCGGCGGACAAGGCGAAAATTTTCGAAGGCAATGCGCGCCGGGTCTACGGCCGCTTGTCTGCGACGATCGACAAGCAGTCGGCGAGGTGATCATGCCGCAAGATAACAGCCCCGAGCCGAAGAGCCGGTGGGACATTCTGACCAAAACCGGCGCCGGGACGCCGATGGGCGAGCTGTTGCGCCGCTATTGGTGGCCGATTGCCGGCGCCAGCGAGCTCGATCGTCCCGGCACGCTTCCGGTGCGGCTGATGGGCGAGGATCTCGTCCTCTACAAGGATTTCGGCGGCAAATACGGCCTCCTCGACCGCCATTGCCGGCACCGCCGCGCCGATCTCAGCTACGGCTATGTCGAGCAGTGCGGGCTGCGCTGCAATTATCACGGCTGGCTCTACGACGCGGACGGGAGCTGCTTAGCGCAGCCCTATGAGGACATCGCGCATCCGGACGCACACCTGCGCGACGAGATCCGCATCAAGGCCTATCCGATCGAGGAAGTGGGCGGCCTCTTATGGGCCTATCTCGGCCCCGAGCCGCGTCCGCTGGTGCCCGATTGGGAATTCTTCTCGTGGAAGAACGGCTTCCGCCAGATCGTCAAGGCGGAGGTCCCGTGCAACTGGTTCCAGTGCCAGGAAAACTCGATCGACCCGGTGCATTTCGAATGGACCCACTCCAACTGGGGCGTGCGTCTCGCAGGCGCCGCAGGCCCTTACACGGCGCAGCACGTCAAGGTCGATTTCAGCGAGTTCGACTACGGCTTTCAGTACAAGCGCATCCGCACCGACACCAGCGAGCATGATCGGCTGTGGACGGTCGGTCGCGTCTGCCTGTGGCCGAACGGGTTGTTCACCGGCAATCATGTCGAGTTCCGCGTGCCGGTCGACGACGAGAACACGCTCAGCGTCATGTGGCATTTCAGCCGCGTCCCCAGGGAATGCGAGCCTTATCGTGCAGAACAGCATCCCGACCTGGCAGGGGCCGATCGCGGATCCGGAGACCGGGCGCTGGATCACTAGCCATGTGATGAACCAGGATTTCGTGACCTGGGTCGGGCAGGGCCGCATCGCCGACCGATCGCAGGAATACCTGGCGGCTTCCGACCGCGGCATCGTGATGATCCGCCGCCGCTTTCTGAACGATATCGACGCGGTCAAAGACGGGCGAGACCCGAAGGCGGTGATCCGCGACCCGGCGGCCAACCGCGCGATCCAATTGCCGGTCGCCGAGCGCGAGGCCTTCATCGAGGGTTTCCCCCGCGCCGACTTCGTGCGCGACCCGTTCAGCCGCCGCAACCTGCAGGGCTACATCTTCCAGACCGGGCAACCCGCCGAGGTTCGCGCGGCGTTTCTGGCGGCGATGGGCTTCAGCGAAGCCGAAGCAGGCGGCGACCCGCGGCCCTTCGACCCGCTGGCCCCGGCCGCGCGTTGAGTTGCTGCCATCTGTTGCCGTCTGCGATAGTTGCGGCTCGTGAAAAGGCGATATACGCGATGATCGCTTGCATGTGGGTACCGGACGACTGATATTTTGCGGCATGACTCCGCAAGAGATGATCGCCTTTCGCGCCCGGATGGGCTGGGACCGCGCCGAACTCGCGCGCCGGCTCGAGATCAGCGTCTCGCGGCTGGCCGATTACGAGCTCGGCCATACCCGAGGCAAGAAACAACAGAAGGCGCCGATCCCCAGGCTAGTCGAGCTCGCCTGCGCTTGGCTCGGCGAGCATGAAGGTAAGAACCGCGCCCTGACCCCGGCTGAGCGGGCGGCATTGTGGCGCGATACGTCATACTTGCCCGCGATTGACGCCGTGGTCGACGATAGCCGGGACGCGCTGTACGACCCACCACGCGGGCTGTGAGCGTTCTTGTCGATACCAATGTGCTGCTGCGGCGGATCGAGCCGCTGCACGACCATCATCGCCACGCAGTGGACGCCGCCGCCAGACTGGTCGAGAGCGCCGAGCCGGTTCATGTAACGCCGCAAAACATTGCCGAATTCTGGGCGGTGGCCACACGGCCGGTAGCGCGGAACGGCCTCGGTCTCCCGCCGGCAACCGCGGCCGTCGAAATCGACCGAATTGAACGGGTGTTCGCGATGTTGCCCGACGAGCCGGAAATCTATCCTGTATGGAAGCGCCTCGTGATGACCCACGGGGTGACCGGCGGCCAAGTCTATGACGCTCGTCTCGTCGCGGCGATGACAGTACATGGGGTTGGCCGCATCCTCACCTTCAACGCGGCGGATTTCCGCCGTTATCCGATCGAGATATTGGACCCGGCGGCAGTGTCGTAGCCGGCGTGCCCTACTCCCGCTTAAAACACGCCGCCGGTTGATGTAGTCTCGAACGCCCGGCTTCGCCGCCGTCGGCCGGCGCGACAAATCAACCGAAAGGGAGAACAAGACCATGACAGACCTACGCGTCATCGCCACCGACGGCACGGCTGCGATCCTCGAAGAAGCGGCGGTGCAGAAATTTGCCGAAAGCCTGCGCGGGCTGCTGCTGCACCCCGGCGATGGCGGTTATGACGACGCGCGCAAAGTCTGGAACGGCATGATCGACCGGCGCCCGGCATTGATCGCGCGCTGTGCGGGGCCCGCGGATGTCATCGCTGCGGTGCGGTTTGCCCGCGATCACGGTCTGTTGGTCTCGGTCAAGGGCGGCGGCCACAACATCACCGGCAACGCCGTCTGTGAGGGCGGCCTGATGATCGACCTGTCGCCGATGAAGAGTGTCAGGGTCGATCCGGCCGGGCATACGGCTCGCGCCGAGGCGGGCCTCACCTGGGGCGAATACAACCGGGAAACCCAGGCCTTTGGCCTCGCCAGCACCGGCGGCGTCGTCTCGACGACCGGCATTGCCGGGCTGACCTTGGGTGGCGGGCTCGGCTGGCTGATGGGCAAGCACGGGCTCAGCTGCGACAATCTGCTTTCGGCCGACATCGTCGTCGCCGACGGGAAGCTGCTGACGGCCAGCGCCGACCAGCATCCGGATCTGTTCTGGGGCCTGCGCGGCGGCGGCGGCAATTTTGGCGTCGCCACCTCGTTCGAGTACAAGCTTCACCCGGTCGGGCCGGTGCTCGCCGGGATGGTCATTCATCCGATGGCCGAGGCCAAAAAGGTGCTGCGCTTCTACCGCGATTTCGCGCGCGGCTGCCCCGACGAGATGCTCGCCGCCGCGGCATTGATGACCTCGCCCGACGGCGCGCCGGTCGTCGTCATTATCGCCGCCTATATCGGGGATTTGGCGGCGGGCGAGCGGCTGGTCGCGCCGCTGCGAAAATTCGGCACGCCCTTGGCCGATACGATCGCCCCGACCTCCTATGTCGAGCTGAACACCTTGTTCGATGCGGCCGTGCCGTATGGCGGGGTGCAGCGCTACTGGAAATCGAGCTTCTTGAGCGAGCTCGGCGACGAGCTCTTGGACATCATGATCGCGCGCGGGGCGAAGATGCGCTCGCCGATGTCGATGGTGCTGTATTTCCACATGCATGGTGCTGCGACCCGGGTCGATCGGAACGCGACCGCTTTCGGGCTGCGCCACGACCAGTGGGATTACGACGTGATCTCGCAATGGAATGATCCCGCCGAGACCGCCGGTCACATCCAGTGGACCCGGGAGTATTGGACGGCGGTCGAGCCGTTCGCGACCGGTGAGGTGTATGTCAATCACCTCGACGCCGAGGAAGCCACTCGGATCAGGGCCGCCTACAGCGGCAACTACGATCGGCTCGTCGCGCTCAAGAACAAATACGACCCAACCAACCTGTTCCGAATGAACCAGAACATCAGGCCGACGGTTTGAGCGAGCGAGGCTTGCAACGCGCCTTCTGGCCGGCCCGGGAGGCCGTTACATCACAGGCTGTTCTTCGGCAAATAGATAAATGACAAGTCCAGGGATCGTGGTCATGTCATCGAGCTGTACAGACCCGATGCAAATCTTAAACTCCCGCGTTCACTTTTTCGCACTTCTGTATCTTGTTACTCTACTCACTGCCGCCAGGGGGCCTTCGTCCGTCGAGGCTTCGCCAAGATCGTTGAGATATTTGAACCTAGACAGCGGAGCCAGAGTCCGCTGTCCTACCGTTGGACGAACCCCCATCCGGGCCCTGTGCTGACAGCATAATTTACGGGTGTTGGGCAGGGGCCGGCGGGTGATGTACGGAGATTTGTGTCAGGGCAGTGAGCGGGGGTGCTGGGCGGGTTGCTGAGGTCCGCAACAACGGAGCACCGCCCGCTACCGAGGGAGTACTATTCCGGCAGGTGAAGATTGCCTGGATCTCGAACGCCGTGCCATTACTCGCCGGTACGATGGCAACTGGTAGAGCCCGGGCGCGTTTCCCCAAGCGTACCGGTTTCACGCGAGGATGACGATCATGGCCAATGACAGGATGATGGCGCAAATCTCGAAGCAGGGCGGCTTCATCGCCGCGCTCGACCAGAGCGGCGGATCGACACCCGGCGCCCTGCGCCTCTACGGCATTGCCGACAGCGCCTATAGCGGCGATGCCGAGATGTTCCGGCTAATGCACGAGATGCGCGTGCGTATCATGACCGCGCCGGCCTTCACCGGCGCCAAGGTCATCGCGACGATCCTTTTCGAGGGCACGATGGACGGCGAGGTGAAGGGAAAATCTGCTCCGGCTTTCCTGTGGGAGGAACGGGGCGTCATCCCCTTTGTAAAAGTCGACAAGGGGCTCGAGCCCGAGAAAGACGGCGTCCAGCTGATGAGGCCGATGCCGGAACTCGATGCGCTGCTGACCCGGGCGGTTAAGCTCGGTGTCTTCGGCACCAAGATGCGCTCGGTCATCAACCTGGCCTCGAAGGATGGGATCGCCGCCATCGCAGCGCAGCAATTCGCCGTCGGCGCGCAGATCGCCAAGCATGGGCTGATGCCGATCCTCGAGCCGGAAGTTTCGATCAAGAGCCCGGATAAAGCCGGCGCGGAAGCGATCCTTTTCGCGGAATTGACCAGGAATCTCGACGCCGTACCGGATGGCCCCCGGGTGATGTTCAAGCTGACGCTGCCGGATGTTCCGGATCTCTATTTGCCGCTGGTAAATCATAAGCGCGTGGCCAGGGTCGTGGCGCTCTCGGGCGGCTATACGCGAGCCGACGCCTGCAAACGCCTCTCCGCCAATCACGAGATGATCGCCAGCTTTTCGCGAGCCCTGGCCCAAGATCTCAGGCATTCGATGAGCAATGCTGCGTTTGACGCGGCGCTGGCAGAATCCATCGACGAGATTTACCGGGCCTCGACCGTCAAGGCTTGACCCCCGGGCAGCGGCCTCGAGCCAACGGTAGGCGTTGGCATGCCTGTGGAGATGATCGGCTGGATCGCGCCCCGGGTCTCGTCGGAGCTGATCCCGCCATCCGGGCCGCCTTTCGATGCCGGCGTGCTTGCCGAGACGGCGCGCATCCATGAGCGGGCCGGGTTCGACCGCGTGCTGATCGGTTACTTCTCGGATGCGCCGGACGGGTTTCTGGTTGGGGCGCACGCCGCGGCGGTGACCGGGCGGCTGAGTTTCCTCTTGGCGCATCGGCCGGGGTTCGTGGCGCCGCCGGTCGCCGCCCGCAAGCTGGCGACTCTGGACCAGTTGAGCGATGGCCGTCTGGCGGTGCACATCATCGCCGGCGGCAGCGACGTCGAGCAGGCCAAGGACGGCGACTGGACCGATCATGACGCCCGCTATCGCCGCTCCGAAGAGTACATCTCCTTGCTGCGCAGAACCTGGACCGAGGCGGCGCCGTTCGACCACGACGGCGAGTTCTACCGGACTCGGGGGACCTATTCGGAAATCCGCTGCCGGCAGCACCCGTGTATCCCGATATACGGTGGCGGCGGTTCCGACGCGGCGATCCGGGCGCTGACCCCGCATGTCGATGTCTTTATGCTATGGGGCGAACCGTTGAAAGACACGGCCCTGTTCATGGATCGCGTGCGACGGGAGGCGGCGCCCTCCGGCCGCAACCCGGCCTTCAGCCTGTCCACCCGCCCAATCTTGGCGGCGACCGAGGGCGCGGCCTGGGACCGCGCCAAGGCGATCCTTGACCGGGTGCTGATCAATGGCGGCGGCGCGCCGGCGCTCAAGCGCCAGAATGTCGGCTCCGACCGGCTGTTGCAGGCCGCCGCCGCGGCCGAGGTGCACGACACCTGCCTGTGGACGTCGCTCGCCGTCGCGACGGGCGCTTCGGGGAATTCGACGGCGCTGGTCGGCACCCCCGAAACAGTCGCCAAGGCGCTCCTCGAATACTACAAGCTTGGCGCTGCCAGCCTCCTAATCCGAGGCTACGATCCCCGGCCGGATGCCGTTCAATATGGCGAGGAACTGATCCCCCGCCTCCGCGAATTGGTAGCGGATTACGACGCCGCGAGCGGCGCCGAATAGTCCGCCGCGACTTCGAGCCGGGATGCCGTTGCGGCAGCGTTTCCGGCGATGTAGCCCTGGCAGACGGCCCGGGCCAAGCCGTGCTGGCTGAACCCGCCGGCCAATTCGCCGCCACAATAGAGCCCCGGGATGATTTCGCCGTTCAGGTCGATCACCTGACATGCTGCATTGATGCGCAGTCCGGCGCGGGTGTCATGCACAACCGGCGTGGCCCAGGCGGCGTAGTACGGTGGCTTGGCGATCTCGTACATCGGCCTGGGTTTGCCGAAATCCCCGTCGACTCCGCAAGCGACAAATGAATTATAGCGCGCGACGGTTTCCTCCAGGTTCGCCGGCGGCATCGGCACGCGCTGATATTTCATGACGATCTTCTCGGCCAGATCGGCCAATCTATCGGCGCTGAAAAAGAAGCCGGCCGCGATATCGACATGGGGCGGGTTCGGCGTCCATCCTTCGCGCGCGACGGCGTCGCCATCGAAAATGGCCCAGATCGGACCGCCGCCATTGTGTCCGTCGTCAATCCCGGCGAGCGCTGCATTCAAAAAATTGTTGGGGTTCCAATCGAGGTTTTTGGCATTGAGCCAGCTGCCTTGCACATAGGGATCGAGCGAGTTGTAGTTGTTGGCGATGTATTGTCCGCCGGTTTCGTCATAGAACCGCTTGCCCCGCATATTGACCAGAATGACGTCCTGCCAATCCGCCACCCTGAGGCCGGTCGCGCGAGCGCGGTCGAATACCGGACTGCCCGGCAGCCACTGGAGATGCCGGTAATTGTACTGGCACCCGATCGAACCCGGCTTGGTGACGTTCGAACCGAATTCGCCGATCTGGTTGTAAAAACCCCACAACGAGGCGCCGATCGCCATGGCCGCGAGCTCGCCGCTTGCGTCCTGGTCGGACCACGGCATGCCGGCGAGACCGCAATATTCCTCGGTCAGGCGCGGGTCGAACATGCGCCGGAAGTTGACATTGCCTGTCGAGCCGCCGGTGCCGATGATGACCGCCTGGCGCGCGCGGATGTTCAACGCCGCACCCTTGTGGTCGGCCGCGATGCCGAGCACCGGGCCGAAATTCGCGGTCTGCCGGTAGATCCGGGTCATTCGGTGCTCCAGCAGAACCTCGACACCGGCTTTCTTGGCCGCGACTTCGAGCGATCGCATCAAGCCATTGCCGGAGGAGCGGGTCTTTTGGACCGCCGGATCAGCCGGCTCTCCACTGTACGCCATCGGCCAGTGCATCACGGCGCAATGCATTTCGCGCGGCGCCGAATTTCCGACCGAGTTGCCGCCAATGGCATCCGGGGCTTTGTCGATAAAAACGACGCCGTGGGCGACCAACCATTCAAAGGCAGGAGCGCTGTTGTCAGCGAACGCGCGAATGATTTCGCGATCGTTGTACCGGTAATCCGGAAAGCCGTTGGGCCCGACCACTGACCAGTCGGTCAGATCGCGGAACAGCAGGTCGGGGGAATCCTCGATGCCGTATTGTTTCTGCACGCTGGTTCCGCCGCCGAGCGGAACATTGCCGCCACTGATGATGGCATGACCGCCGATATCCTTTTCCGCCTCGACCAGGATCACGGTGCAGCCAGCCTCCTGCGCGACAATGGCGGCGGGAAGTCCGGTCGCCCCCGCGCCGACCACGACGATATCGCACTCGCGGTCCCAGCTGGCGGGAGGCCGTGCATCTGTTGCCGCGGCCGGTGTTCGGTTCACCACGGTTTTCTTCTCCCTCGTCTTCTCACACGCGTGCTCGGGCGGTCATCAATAAGCGATACCCCCGCCCTTGGCGTCAGTGACGGGTTCCTGCATACTTCCCTCAGGTAAACCTATCAGCTAGCCCAAATCAATGGAGTGGAAACACCGTGCCAGTGCGAGCCCGCCGGAGAGAACCCTATGGCATACGACATACCACCTCCTGAACAACGGCCCGAGCCGGGATATTACTATCATTACAAACACGACCCGAACGGGCCACTAAACAACTACGCCTATTACATCTATGGCATCGGCCATCACACCGAGGATGATTGCCGGCCCGAAGATGCCTTCATGCAAGTGTACCGGCCATTATACGAGGCCTATGCGTACAGGAACGGCGGGATGTTCGATCTGCGTCCGTTGCACATGTTCTATGAACCGGCCAAGCTAAACGGCAAAGAAGTGCAACGGTTCACCAAGATTACCGACCCGGTGGTGATCGCACAACTACTGGAAATCAAGGCCCGCATGTATCCAAACCCGTAACAGAGGACGGGCGGCGCCATGCCAAGACCCACCCTCCCCACGTGCGGGCGGTTGGGGAAGAGTAACGGGTGGCCGGCCGACGGTGATCGTCGCTAACGCATCGTCGGCATGACGTATTCGGCGCCGGCGCGGATGCCGGTCGGCCAGCGCGCGGTCATCGTTTTGATCCGGGTGTAAAAACGCACGCCTTCGGCGCCGTACACCGCCATGTCGCCGAACAGCGACCGCTTCCAGCCGCCAAAGCTGTGAAACGCCATTGGCACCGGGATCGGCACGTTGATCCCGACCATGCCGATCTGAACGCGGTTCGAAAATTCGCGCGCGGCGTCGCCGTCGCGGGTAAAGATCGCGGCGCCGTTGCCGTATTCGTGGTCGCTGACCAGCTTTGTGGCGCTGTCGAAATCGGGGCTGCGCACAACCGACAATACCGGGCCGAAGATCTCCTCCTGGTAGATCCGCATCTCGGGCTTGACCTCGTCGAACACGCAGCCGCCGATGAAAAAGCCGTTCTCGTAGCCCTGCAATTTGAGGCCGCGGCCGTCGACCACGAGCTTTGCCCCCTCCTTGACGCCGAGATCGACATAGGAGCTGACCTTGTCGAGGTGCTGCCGGGTGACGAGCGGCCCCATCTCTGCCTCGGGATCGGTGCCGGGCCCGACCTTCAGCGCGCGCACCCGCGGCACCAGCTTGTCGAGGAGCCGGTCGCCGACACCGCCGACCGCGACCGCGACCGACACCGCCATGCAGCGCTCGCCGGCCGCGCCGTATGCCGCCCCCATCAGCGCGTCGGTCGCCTGATCGAGATCGGCGTCGGGCATCACCACCATGTGATTTTTGGCGCCGCCCAATGCTTGCACCCGCTTACCGGCCGCTGCGGCATTGGTGTAGATGTACTCGGCGATCGCGGTCGAGCCGACAAAGCTGACCGCGGCCACACCCGGATGGCGCAGGATCGCGTCGACCGCCACCTTGTCGCCATTGACGACGTTGAAGACGCCGGGCGGCAATCCTGCCTCGGTCAGCAATTCGGCGATGCGCAGGCCGGCGGACGGGTCGCGCTCCGACGGCTTCAGCACAAAGGTGTTGCCGGTCGCCAGCGCCATCGGGAACATCCACATCGGCACCATCGCCGGGAAGTTGAACGGGGTGATGCCGGCGCACACACCCAGCGGCTGGCGCACCGACCAGCTGTCGATGCCGCGCCCGACCTGCTCGGTGAATTCGCCCTTCAGCAGATGCGGGATGCCGCAGGCGAACTCGACGACCTCGGCGCCGCGGGTAATCTCACCCTGGGCGTCGGAGAACACCTTGCCATGCTCTTCGCTGATGACGCGGGCGACAGCGTCGCCTTCACGGCCGAGCAGTTCGAGGAACTTGAAGAGGATGCGCGCGCGGGTCAGCGGCGGGGTCGCCGCCCAGCCCGGAAACGCCGCGGCCGCGGCCCGCACCGCCTGATCGACCTCTCCGGCTGTGGCAAAGGCGACGCGGCGGATCTTCTCGCCAGTTGCCGGGTTATAAACGTCACCCCAGCGCCCGCTCGACCCGTCGACCCGCTTGCCGCCGATGTAATGCTGAATGTCGCTCATCAGGATGCACCCGCTGCTGATCTCTCCAGATACCCTATCATAGGCTTGGCGGGGCGTCGGCGGCAGCGGATTTTGAGCGAAAGCGCGGATTGCGCGGTCCTCAAATCCAGCCGAACTCTCGCCGGCGGCCAGCACCAACGGTGCCGAGCGGGCACGGAGAAGACCCTCAGATCCCGTTCAATGCGCTATACGCTGATAACATGGTCCAGACGACCAGCAGCGTTATCCCGCTCCAATAGACCCACCGATACATCGCAAACCTCTCCCCCTTCGCCCAAGATGATGGACCCGGCCTTATCCTAGGCGTGCTCCTACCATAGGCAGTGTGAGGGGCGTCACCTCCCCGCTCCCACGGCATCCCGGAAGGATTCGATGGCAATGCGGCGACGGGAAGGCGAACTGGTGGAATTGTCGGTCGAGCGCATCGGCGCGGCCGGGGACGGCGTCGCGCGATGGCGGGGCGAGCCCGTCTTTCTTCCGTTCACCGTGCCGGGCGACTATGTGCGCGCCCGGCTCGGCCCCCGCCGCGGCAGTGGGTTGGAAGGCCATGTCGTGGACCTTGTGGGTGCGGGCCCCGGGCGTTCCCCAGCGCCCTGCCGCCATTTCGGATGCTGTGGCGGCTGCGCTTTGCAGCACCTCGATCCCGATCTCTACCGGTCGTTCAAACTCGGCACGCTATTGAAAGCGCTGGAACGGGCCGGCGTCGAGCCCGGCAAAGTTGAGCCGCTGCGGACGGTTCCACCGACGCGGCGGCGGGCGCGCCTCGGACTCGTCCGGCCGCCTGACCCGCGGCAGCCAGTGCGTGTCGGGTTTCGAAAGCGCTTCTCACACGATCTGGTCGATCTGCGCGAATGCCTAGTGCTGGAGCCGCCATTGTTCGCGCTCGTCGGCGAGTTGCGGCGTTTCGTCCCCGATCTGCTGCCGCCAGGCGGCATGGGCGATGCGACCCTGAGCCGCACCGACAGCGGCGTCGATTTGCTGCTCGAAGCCTCGCAGCCGCCGGGACTCGGCGCACTCGAAGCGCTGGCGCGGCTTGGTGACGAGTGTGATCTTGCCCGCATCGCCTGGCGGTCGCGCGAGGGGGAAATCCCTGTGGTCGAGCGCCGACCGGTCCGCATGATGCGATCGGGCATCGCCGTCCAATTCCCGTCCGGCGCTTTTCTGCAGGCGAGCGCAGCGGCCGAGAACATCCTCGTCGAACAGGTTCTCGCCGGGATTGGTCGGTCTCGCCCGGTGCTTGATTTGTTCGCCGGGCTCGGCACCTTCACCTTTGCGCTGGCCGGTGGCGGGCCGGTACACGCTGTCGAGGGCGACCCGCGCATGGCGGCGGCGCTCGCCCGTGCCGCGGCGGATGCAACTGGGGTCACCGTCGAGCGCCGCGATCTCGCGCGCGACCCGCTGCCGCCCGAAATGCTGGCGAATTACACTGCCGCGGTGTTCGACCCGCCGCGCGCCAGCGCCGCCGCGCAAGCAGCGGCCCTTGCTGCCTCACGCCTCGACACGGTCGTCGCCGTCTCGTGCAACCCCGCCACCTTCGCCCGCGACGCCGCCGGGCTGATCGCCGGCGGCTTTCGCATCGAACGAGTGGTGCCGATCGACCAGTTCGCATGGTCTCCGCATCTCGAACTCGCCGCCGTTTTCCGGCGATAACTGGGACGCGTCAGGGTGCCGAAAACGGTTGCGCCCACAACCAGGCGGTGTGCTCGAACGCGCTGATCGAACCTCGTTTCAGATGACGCCGCTCTCCTTCAGTTCGGCGATCTCGGCGGCCGACAGGCCGAGCCAGCCGCCGTAGATCTCGTCGTTGTGCTGGCCGATGGTCGGGCTCGGGCCGCTTTCGACCTTGTCGGTCCCGTGCAAACGCAGCGGCGTCGTCGGCACCACGATCTCACCGAGCTCGGGGTGGTCGATGCGCTCGAGCATGCCGCGCTCATGCATATGCGGGTCGTTCATGACCTCGGGGGCGTTGCGCACCGGCGCGCACGGGATGCGGTATTGCTTGGTGCGGGCGAACACCTCCATCTTGCCGAGGGTACTGGTCCATCCAGCGACGAGGGCGTCGGTCTCCTCCATATGGGCGACGCGGCTGGCGTTAGTGGCAAACCGCGGGTCGTCGGCGAGGTCCTCGCGGCCCATCGCCTTCAGCAAATTCTGGAAATGCGCCTCGGTGACGATATGGATCGCGACGTGACCGTCGTTTGTCGGGAACACGTTGTAGGGCGCGCTGTTGAGCCCCGATTGGCGGTTGCCGGTCCGCGGCGGGACCTTGCCGGTACGGTGGTAATATTCGAAGCTGCTGGCGAGGGTCGGGTACACCGCCTCCTGCATCGATACCTCGACCAGGCGTCCGATGCCGCTGCGGTCGCGGTCGTAGAGCGCCGTCACGACGCCGGCGTAGAGATGAACGCCGCCCATGAAATCGACCAGGGTCGGGCCGGCCTTGACCGGCGGTCCATCCGGAAAGCCGGTGACGCTCATGATCCCCGAGGCCGCCTGGATCGTCATGTCCATGGCCAGATTGTCGCGGTCGGGGCCGCTGAGCCCGAAGCCGGTGCCCGAGGCGTAGATCAGCCGCGGGTTGATCTCGCGCAGCCGACTGTAGCCGACGCCGAGGCCGTCCATCGTCCCGGGCGAGAAATTTTCCAGCAGCACGTCGGCGCGTTCGACCATGCGAAACAATAATTCGCGGCCGCGCGCCTCCTTCAAATTAAGCGTCACCGCGTGCTTATTCTGGTTCAGCATCGCGAACGGCAGGGTGGCGCTCTTGCCGGGATCGGCGCGGCGGCGGCCCGGCTCACCGCGCGGCGGCTCGATCTTGATTACAAAGGCGCCGGCCTTGGCCATCAGCAGGGTCGCATAGGGGCCCTGAAAGATCTGGCCGAAATCGATGACCGTCACGTCCGAAAGAGGCGTGTTCGCCCGCGCATGGTTCATCGGCTTTCTCCGCCCGCTTATGAGAGATTTAAGTCGCACACCGTCGCCGTGCTGAGTCATGCTAACGTCCGGCTCGCACGGAGGATATGCCAATGAAATACGAAGTGATCTCGGCCGACTGCCATGTCGATCTGATCTGGCTGCCGCCCGATCTATTCACCGCCAACGCCCCGGCGGCGATGAAAGACCGCATGCCCTACGTGACTGACGGCGAGCGGGGCAAGGAATGGGTGACCAAGTCAGGCGCCTCGTTCGGGCTGATGAACGGCATGGGCTCGGCCGGCCGTCTCTACGAGCCGGGCAAGATCCACCGCTCGGACCGGATGGCCGCGCAGGGCCTCTATGACGACGGCAAAAAGGGCATCCGCCGCCTGACCGATCCCGATCTGCGCCTCAAGGACCAGGACCGCGACGGCATCCAGGCCGAGGTATTGTACGGCATCCTCGGCGCCACCAGCCGGATCAACGATGACGAAGCGGCTGGCGAGATGCTGCGGATCTACAACGAATGGCTCTCCGGCTTCTGCAATACCCATCCCGACCGCTTTGCCGGCCTCGCCTGCATCCCGAACCACGACATCGACGCCGCGGTCGGCGAGATCGAGCAGGTCGCCCGGCGTGGCGGTGTGCGCGGCCTCGAAATCTCGCGCCGCGGCGGCATGACGCCGCTGTGGGACCCGTGGTGGAACCCGATGTGGGACGCGGTCGCGGCGAGTGGACTGCCGGTGCATTTCCATACGATCGGCAGCGGCGTGCGGCGAGATTTTACGC
Organism: uncultured Alphaproteobacteria bacterium; assembly: GCA_963785565.1. GTDB lineage: Bacteria > Pseudomonadota > Alphaproteobacteria > ATCC43930 > CGMCC-115725 > AP-15. The sequence goes on from CAWAVV010000013.1 coordinate 293,611, forward strand.
AGCTTCCCGCAAAAGTGGCGCTCGCCGCCCGCGCTTCCGGCATCACCAGCTTCCAGATGTACATGTCGGACGTGCTGATGTCGGTGATCTTCGCCGGCGTGCTCGAACACCGTCCCGGCATCAAGCTGGTCATCGGCGAGGCCGGCACCGGCTGGATCCCCTACATCCTGCAGCGCATGGACGCAGAATGGGAGGACCAGTTCAAGGCGCTCGATCTGAAAATGCCGCCGAGCGAGTACTGGCGCCGCCAGTGCTACGCCACCTACCAGAGCGACCCGATCGGGGTGAAATTGCTCGACGAGCTCGGCGAGGACAACATCATGTGGGGCTCGGACTTCCCGCACCCCGACGGCATCTGGCCCAACTCGCAGGAATACATCGAGCGCGAGCTCGGCCACCTGCCCGAAGCGACGCGGCGCAAGATCGTCTGCGGCAACGCCGCCAAGCTCTACCGTTTCGTCAACTGATCCGCGCAGCACTGGGCTCGCGTGAGCTGCGGATCGGGTGAGGAGCGCGTCGGCTAGTGAGACCAGTGGGCCGACGCCATCCCCTAGAACGGTGGATCGCCGGTCGATGGCAAACGGTAGCTCCATGATCGTCCGCGCGGAGAGGTGAGCCTCGATCAGCTTCAGCGGGCTGTCATTCAGCACTCCATGCTTAGAGGCGACATGAGCTACAAGGCGAGCAATTTCAACCAGAAGTCGAACTGTGACGAGCAGTGGCGGCCTAAGCATCGCCGAACTCGACGCCAACCAGTTCAAGAGCGTGAGCTGCAGGGCGTTTCATTCGGACACCACAAGGATACGGCTGATAGGTTTAGCGTGATCGCCGGACGTGCGGATGCCGATTTTCGCACAGTGCGATGCAAGTCTCGGCCGCGAAATGTTCGACGTTCAGGGCTGTCGAACACAAGCCTTATGCAAATCGAGGTCAAGTAAAGCTGATCGCGCCAGTGCAGTGCTCAAGACAGGTCACGCGGGTGGCGAGCCCACGGCCGACAATGACGTTCGTCTCTGACAAGCGGGTACTCGCCTAGACCTCGTGCGAAAGGCGGCGTACATCACTCCACCTTGTTCGTCGTCCCCGCGCAAGCGCGGCCCCAGAGCCTGCCTGGCACGAACAGCGGCAAGCGCGCTTCGCCAGCTCGTCGTAATGATGCGCCATTGCGGATTGTGGCACTCGATCAACTCCAGTTTCCACGCACGGCGCCATTTCCTGGTACGCTTTTCGCGAAGGTCGCATCGGCCATGGTTTCTTGAGCCTCGACAACCACTAACATATCGCTCGTAATCACGAACGAGGCCACGTCCAGCGTTCGAACGGGTCGCCAAGCACGGCGCGCAATATCCCTTGTGACACCAACATAAAGCGTACCATTACGCTTGCTGGCAAGGATGTAGGCGCAAGGACGCGGCTCCCTCATCCGTCTCGCCCGCCCTGTTCGCGCCAGGCGCAGGCTCTGGGTCCCCGCTCTCGCGGGGCCGACCGAGATCGGTCGCCCCGTTCGATTGGGGATGCCGCAGCGAGATGAGGCGGACATACGCCAACGCAGCCAGGAACTTGCCCTACATCGATTCGGCACTGATCACCTCGCTCGTTCAACTCGGCCCATTTGAGGGCCAAGCTCTCGCGGTGCGGCCGCGCCCACGCGATCACTTCGGCGATCTGGGCGGGGCGCGCTTCACCGGCGATCACCGCCAGATCCGAGATCCGCACCAGCACCTGAAAATCGGCAGCCACAATGTGAAAATGCGGCGGCCGATGATCGTCGGCGTACATGCGCACACTCACGGCATCAAAGCGGTGGGGAGTCGGCATCCGTGGGCCTCGATTTCAGTGCAACATTGCACTTTCTGGGGTGTCGCTGTCCAAGGACTCAGCCGCCAGCCGATGATCGTCCCCAGATAAATCGGTGCGGCCAGCAACGGACCAGCGGCAGCAGAACGATTGACAGTCGTTGACCCGGCCTCGCTCTGATGTGTCAGCGCGATCCGGGGGAGACGCCACCACCGGTCTGGGATCCCGCTCCCGATCCGCGGCCGTGTCGGAAAACTTTACAGCAGAAATTCAGTAAAATGTAAGGTAGTTCGTTGATGTTCCGTTTATGTTCTCGGGGAGAGGTGTCGAGATTCCTTACAAAGGTCCGACAGTTCCTCGCGGCCCTCTGGTTAACATATTAATATTAAGTTCTTATTCGTGATGGCCCGGTTCTTGCTCACCTAAGGTGTGAGTAAGCATCTCTGTTGCCCGGTCTCCGATCGGTCATCGGAAGCAATCTGGGAGGGATACGATGCTGGCGCATACCACAATGGCCTCAGCCTATGCGGTCCTGATTGGTCTGCTCACCACAATGCCTGCGGCGGCGACCCCGTTCTTGTTCAGCACTGGCGATCCGGACGGAAAGATGGCGACAGCCTCCCGCCCCGCCAGTGCCGGCAAGTTCGAAATCGAATCGGCCGACGACTTCGTACTCACCCAACCGACCTCCATCACAAATGCGACCTTCACCGGTCTGCTGACGGGTGGCGCCACTGTGGCCGATATTGGCCAGGTGCGGGTCGAGATCTACCGCGTTTTTCCTAATGACTCGGATGTTGGGCGCACCAGCGGGCCGCCAACTTTCTCGACATCCAATGTACCGACCCGCGTGAATTCGCCGTCGGATAACGAATTTCATGACCCCGACATCCGGAACATTAATGTAGCGGCCCTGGCGCAAATCTTTACTGCGGCCAAGTCGGTTCAGCCCGGCGGCATCCCTATACCCGGCTTGACACCGACGGGCGGCGATGGACCGGTAGTTGGTGAGGAGGTCGAGTTCGACGTGGACTTTACCGCGCCCTTCTTACTTCCGCCCGACCATTACTTCTTCGTGCCGCAAGTCGGGATTACCACTGCGGACGGCGAATTTCTGTGGCTATCGGCGCCGAGGCCAATCGTTCCGCCGGGTACATCGTTTCCTGCAGGCTTCACGGACCTGCAGAGTTGGACCCGCGATGAAGCCCTTGACCCCGATTGGTTACGGGTCGGCACCGACATTGTCGGTGGCACTCCGGCGCCAACATTCAACGCCGCATTTTCGCTCACTGGCACCATCCCGGAACCTGCAAGCTGGTCCCTGCTCGCGGCAGCGCTCGTGGGATTGGGGCTAATTCAGCTGCGGCGAGGTCGCGCTCGGCCGTAATGCGCCCGCTGACAGAGCGCCGTTTGCGGTTATCATAAAATTGCCAGATTGACATGGCAAGCTCCATCTCAACGGCGGCGCCTCAAACCATCGTCGACGTAGGAATAGACCTTGGTCGATCGTGTTTGCCCCCGGAAGCCTGTTGCCGACATGTTGTGGGACTTCAACTTTAAGACGACGCTTCGCTGCTGATTTGCTGCAGAAGCAGCGAGCGGTCGCGGCCCTCCCAATTGTTGGTTGCAGCTGGCCTGCCAACCGGGCGCGGGCCGTCGGGGCGCGCGGTGCGGCCGGGTCAAGCCAAGCGTCACGACAACCCCCCGCTCCCGACCCTCCCCCGCTCAAAGAGGAGGGCGTCGGAGGGGGCAGAAGCTCTGCAACCTCAGTGCAGCGGCGAGAAGGCGGCGGGGACGACCAGCATGTTTTCTTGTTTGATCATCATGTTCGGCCCTCCGCCCGAGGGTGGCGGCCAGATGCCCTTGGCGCGGGCTTCCTCGCGGATGCGGAAGCGGTCGGCGGCGTCTTTATAGGCCCAGATGTGGCACCATTTGTTGAGCCCGCCGAGTTCCGAATGCCAGGCGCCGACCAACGGAGAAAGCTCCATGCGCCGGGCGATATGGGTGCTCCAGCGGTCGATTACGCCGGGGATCCCGCCGGGCTTGAAGGTGTAGATGCGGATCTCGTAGAGATTGCCGAGCTGGCGCGGCTCGAGCTTCGGCGAAAACGGCGCCGGGATGTAGATGTCGCTCTGCAGCTCGACTTCGAGCTCCCGGACATTGGGCGGCCAGCCCTGCAGCTTGGTCGCCTCTTCGCGCAGGCGGGTGCGCGCCGCGAGGTCGTCATAAGGCCAGACATGGATCACCCGATTGAGCGGGCCAACCTCGGTGTGCCAGAAGGCGGCGAGCGGCGAGACTTTGGTTCGCGCGGGCAATGCCTGCCCAAAGCGCTCTTCGAACGTGGCAACCGTACCCGGCTGCAAAGTATAGGTGCGCATCTCGATGATCATCGGATTTCCTCCGTTTCGAGGGTCAGCGCGCGGACGCTAGCCGCTCGCGCCCCGGTGTCAAGCGCGTCGCCGCCGATTGCCTCACTGCACGGCCTGGTCGTGTTCGACGCTGCCGCCCATCAAATAAACGAGGTATTCGATCGCCTCCCGTTGCCGGACGAAAGGTACGGTTTCGGTGGTAATGCTGTTGGCGATCCGCGTGTTTTCGAGCATGTTCGGATAGCCGATCTGGTAGGCGCATTGCGGGACGGCGAGCCGGCACCACAGGCGAACCTGGTTGATGTGGCTGATATTGTTTTCGATCGCGTCGACCCGGCCGACGCCGAACGGGCTCATGCACCAGAAATTTGCCGGGATGTAGACGGGCGTAACCTCTGGGGTGATTACCCCCCGAAAGCACATATCGCCGGCGACGGAGACGTAAAAATCGGAATTCGGCAGGATATAGTGCAGCCCGTCACCGATATACTTTATGGTCTCGAGATATCCCGGCTGGCCCGGCAAGGGTGGTCGCTTTTGGAAGGCGAGCGAGTTGATCGGCGGCGTCGGCGGCGGCACCACGCATGCCGCCAAGCTTGCCACGATGCCGATGATTGCGAATAGCGATGTCGCTCGCATGCGACCAGTCCTGCGATGATCGTTTAACGCGCTGTTCGGCAGGTAAACTACCCCAAATCGGAGATTTGTCGCCAGAATTTCTCGACATTTGCATTCTCTCCATCATCGACGGTAATAAACTTGGGAATTGTCCGTCGAACAGGGAGAGGTCGATGCCGGTCATCGCCGAGGTGCGCGACTATCAGGACGAGCTGACGGCGATCCGCCGGGATATCCACGCTCATCCCGAATTGGCCTTCGCCGAGCGGCGCACGGCTGATCTGGTCGCGGCAAAACTCGCCGAGTTCGGCTGCGAGGTTCATCGCGGGCTCGCCGGGACCGGGGTGGTCGGCACGATCCGGCGCGGCAATTCGCCGGCGGCGATCGGGCTGCGCGCCGACATGGATGCGTTGCCGATTCACGAGATGAACGATTTCGCCCACCGCTCGACCGAAGACGGCAAAATGCACGCCTGCGGCCATGACGGGCACACGACTATGCTGCTCGGCGCCGCCAGATACCTCGCCGCGACACGGAACTTCGACGGCGCTGTGCATCTGATCTTTCAGCCGGCTGAAGAAGGCGGCGGCGGCGGCCGAGTCATGGTCGAACAGGGGCTGTTCGAAAGATTTCCGTGCGATGCGGTCTTCGCTATTCACAACAAGCCCGGGATCGCGGTCGGGCGGATCGCGGCAAAGTCGGGGCCGCTGTTGGCCGCCTCCGATCGCTGGGACATCCGCATCAAGGGTCACGGGACCCACGCCGCGCACCCGCATCTCGGCATTGATCCGTTCGTGATCGGCGCGGAGATCGTGCTGGCGTTACAGACGATTGCCAGCCGCAGCGTCGATCCGCTCAATTCGGCGGTGGTCAGCGTCGGGTTCATGAACGGCGGATCGGCCTATAATGCGATCCCCGATGCGCTCCATATCGGCGGCACTGCGCGCAGCTTCCGCCCGGAAGTGCAAGATCTGATCGAGCGCCGCATCGGCCAGATCGCCCGCGGCGTCGCAACCCTTCATGGCGCGGTCGCCGAAGCGGATTACCGCCGCTCCTATCCGCCGACGATCAATCACCCCGACGAGACCGAATTCGCGGCCCAGGTGGCGGCCGAAATCTGCGGCGCCGATGCGGTCTTGCGCGATATCGCACCGTCGATGGGGGGCGAGGATTTTTCGTTCATGCTGAACACGCGCCCCGGCGCGATGCTGTGGCTTGGCAACGGCCCCGGCGAGGGCGACTGCTTCCTGCACAATGCCCGCTACGATTTTAACGACGCGGCGTTACCGGTCGGCGTCAGCTTTTTTGTGCGCCTTGCCGAGCGGTTTTTAGAAAAAGCGGCCCGCTGAGGGGCCCGATCCTATCCGGTGCCGAGGCCTAGCAGCCGGCGGGCGAGGGTCAGATGCGGGCGGTCGATCATCTTGCCGTCGAACGCGATCGTGCCGGCCTCGGGGTTTGCGCCGAATAGCGCCACGACCTCGCGCGCCCAGGCGAGTTCGTCGTCGCTGATCGTGAACCCCCGGTTGATCACCGGTATTTGCGCCGGATGGATCGCCATCTTGGCGGTGAAGCCCGAGCGCCGCGCCGCCGCACACTCGGCGGCGAGCCCGGCTTCGTCCTTGAAATCGGTATAGATCGTGTCGATCGGCGTAACTCCGGCGGCGGCCGCAGCCATCAGGCACAGCGAGCGCGCCAGGCGATAGACGTCGTCGTAAATCCCGTCGAGCCCGCGGTTATTGCCGCCAATACAGGCGGCGAGATCCTCGACGCCCCAGGTGATGCCTTCGAGCCGCGGCGACACCCCCGCGTAATTGCCGAGGGCGAACATCGCGGCCGGCGTTTCGGTGGCGATCGCGATGACTCGAACACCGCCCAGCGGCAGCGAAGCGGCAGTCTCGAACGCCGAGAGATAGTGATCGAGCGTGCGCAGATCGTCCGGCACGCATTTTGGCAACAGGATGCCGTCGGGCTTTCCTGGCACCGTCGCGGCGAGATCGTCGAGTGCGGCGCTGCTCGCCAGCGGGTTAATCCGCACCCAGCGGCGAAAATCGGCCGAGCCAGACGCATCGAGAAAGGCGCGCGCCAGGCGTCGCGCCACCGGCCGGTTCGCCGGCACGACCGAATCCTCGAGGTCGAGGATCAGCGCGTCGGCCCCCGATTCGGGCCCGCGCGCGAGCTTGCGCTCGCTATCGGCCGGAACAAACAGAAAGGAGCGCACTCACCCCTCCGCCTTATCCGCGGGCCGGCATTTCATCAGACCGGCGCGCCGGCAGATCGCGACGGTCTCGCCCCGCTGGTTGACGCCCTGATGTTCGAACTCGACGATGCCGGCGTCGGGGCGCGATTGGCTCTTGCGCTTGGAGCGCACGATTGTCCGCGCCCGCAACGTGTCGCCGTGGAACACCGGCTTTGGAAAGCGTACATCGCTCATCCCAAGATTGGCGACGGTAGTGCCGAGCGTCGTCTCGCCGACGCTGATGCCGATAACCAGGCCGAGAGTGAACAGGCTGTTGACCAGTCGTTGGCCGAACTCTGTCGTTTTTGCAAATTCCGCATCGAGATGAAGCGGTTGCGGGTTCATCGTCAGAGTAGTGAACAGCACGTTGTCCATCTCGGTGACGGTGCGGCTGATCGCATGCTCGAAGACCTGTCCCTCTTCGAACTCCTCGAAATACAACCCTGCCATTGTCCCTCCAGACCGCTGGTCCAGCCCGCTCCAGCGCCGCATCTCGCTGCTGATTCCGGCGCGCCCGGCCGTCAACGCGATCCTGGCGGCCTTTCATAGCCGATACGCGGGCTCAACCCCGTCCCTAGCATGGGGGAATGTTTACGACTTCACAATCGGTGGTCGATCATTCCTCTGTGGTCGGGGATTGAGATATTGTGACGGCGGCAATTCCGCTCGACCGCCATCGCTGAAAAACTTAGCATGGCGCCGCGTCGAAGGGGGACCGCGCCGCTTGCGCCAACGGAAACCGGTGGGGGAATGGAAATAAATCGGCTGATCGCCGAACACGGCGCGTGGTTTTACCTTATTGCTTTCATCTGGACTTTTCTCGAGGGCGAGACGGTCGTGCTTTTTGGTGGTTTTGCCGCGGCGCAGGGGATGCTCAATCCTTTGCTGCTGCTGGTCGCAACCGGGCTCGGCAGCTTCGCCGGGGACCAGAGCTGTTTTTGGGTTGGTCGCCATTTCGGCTCGAGATTGCTCGATCGGTTCCCCCGCTGGCGGTTTGGCGTCGAGGCGGCGCTGCGCTGGCTCGAGCGCTACAACACCGGCTTTATCCTGTCGTTCCGCTTCATTTATGGGGTGCGCAACTTCTCGTCTTTCGCGATGGGGATGAGCGCGATCCGCGGGCGGCGCTTTCTGACGCTGAATTTCCTCGCGGCTGCGCTATGGGCGGCGGGCTTTATTGCTGTCGGCTATTTTCTCGGCCATGCATTTCGCGCGGTTCTCGGCGATCTTGCCCGCTCGTTCAGCCTAGCGATGCTGGGCGTGTTTGTCGCCATCGCCTCCGGCGTCGGGCTCGTCCATCGGGCGCAGCGCCGACGTCAGCTCAGAGTCCCGCCGGGAATCAAGGTCGCCGCGCCACCGTCGTGACGACAAGGCCATAGCGCCGATCACGGCACCACCGAGACAGGAGTTCCGATGGCAAGGCTCAGTGCGCTGTCGGCGCGGCCCGCATTGACCGCGATCTCGGCGAGCCCGTTCGAATTCTCGTACCAAAAAACCGCGCCCGGCGGCGCGTCGGAAAAGGTGCGGGCGCGGGTCAGCGCTCGTCCCCTGACGGCAAGCTCGGTCTTTTCGGGCAGAATCGCGGCGCGTAGCCCGGTCATGGCATTTCCATAGCCGTCGATATAGACGATCTCGGGCAAGTCGTTCGGCCAATCGGGGAACCGGCCGATCCTCGCGCCGCGCAAGGCCCTTGCCGGCAACGTCCGGCGGCAAGCCGCGCCGCAACCGGAGCGAACAGGTCGCGTGCGTGAAAGCTCGCCGACAGCCTGTCGGGCCGCCACACGATCTCGGAGGTTTTGAGGTCGCCGGCGCGGCGCAGAACGATCTCGAACAAGCCATTATCGGGACCGACATAGGAGCGCCCATCCGCCTCGACGACGACCGCAGCGCGGGCGCTGCCCACCCCAGGATCAACGACCGCCAGCAGCACGGTCCCAGGAGGGAACCATGGGCCGTAGGCGGCCAGCAGATAGGCCGCCGGTTTGGGATTTGCGGCGGGCAGGTCGGCAAACAGATCGACGATCGGAACCCCGGCAGAGACCTGATGCAGCACCGCCTTGACCTGGCCGGTATAAGGCCCCGAGAGGCCAAAATCGGTGAACAGCACAATCATTGGCTTGGCGCCCGATCATGAGATTGCCAACAGTTTATAAACAAAAATTCGCGGCGGACCTTTGAGATCACGGGGCCGTCAGCCCTGGTCGTCGTGCGAGGTACGTCTTGATCAATCAAAGGTTGGAGGATGACGTTGCGTTACCCTGGATTACGACGGGTTCTGCTGCTGATCGAGCCGCGGCAAGACGCCAGCCCGCACGGTTTCTCTTGAACATGCTAGCCGACTGCGTATCCTGTGGTGGTTCTAGGGGAATATTTGGGGGAACGCGATGAGAAAAGCCGTCCTGGCCGCCGCGATCTGTGCAGCGGCGTCGCTTCAGGGTGCGTCGGCCGCCGACCGGCATTGCTATTCGCCGGCAGATTTGGAGGCAGAGCAGGCGATTAGGTTCCAGACCAATCTGATGGTGATCAGCTCGGCCTGCCGGGACACCGTGTATGGCGAGTTTCGCGCGCGCAACACGGCCGCGATCATCCGCTACCAGAAGATCATGATCGCTCATTTTCGACGTGAGGGGGCGCGCAACGCCCAGGGCGAGTTCGACGCCTGGAACACCAGCCTGGCTAACGAGCTCTCGCTGCAGCAAGGCGCGCAGTCGACGGCAGTCATATGTCAGAAGGCGGTCGATCTCGAAAAAATGGCCAGCACTCTCGATTCCAAAGGATTGCACGACTACGCGGTCGCCCAGGCGGCAAGCCCGGCGGTAACGCATCCAAGATGCGGCAGGTAGGACGATCTGCACGCTGCGGGCGTCTATCACGAAAGGACGGCCTCGACCTCGCATGAAGCAGTGCCTATCTGGCGAGGGTGCTGATCGAGGTTAATCAACTCGGCGCGCTGCTGTCGGTCGTCATCATCGACGTCGTGCTCGCCGGCGACAATGCGGTCGTCGTCGGAATGGCAGCCTCTGGCCTACCGGTCGAGCAGCGCCGACGGGTCATCATGTTCGGCATCGCCATCGCCACCGCGCTGCGTATCCTGTTTGCGTATTTTGCGGCGCAGCTGCTGGTGATCATCGGGCTGACCCTGGCCGGTGGCATTCTGCTGCTGTGGGTGTCGTGGAAGATGTACCGTGAGATACGCGCGACGCCGACCAACGAGCAGCTACTCACGGTCGGGGAGGCGTGCCGGCCGCCGGTCCGGAAAAAGAGCGCTGTCCAGGCATTAGGGCGAATTGTTCTGGCTGACGTGTCGATGTCGCTCGACAACGTGCTCGCGGTGGCGGGAACCGCACGCGATCATTTTTGGGTACTGGCCTTTGGGCTGGCACTCTCCGTCGCGCTGATGGGCGTCGCCTCTAACTACATCGCTCGCTTGCTCGAACGCTATTTCTGGATCTCATGGGTCGGGCTCGGCGTCATCACGTTTGTGGCGTTGCGCATGATCTGGGACGGCTCGACCGAGGTCATCCAGCAGACTTCGGCAGCAGGCCTGTCGGGGCTCTAATAGGGTGGCCCCGGGTCAAAGCGCCAATTCCCAGGTCTCGCCAATCAACTCGTGGCCGAAGCTGAAATGCGGCTGCGCCTTGATAAGGCGAAATCCCTCCCTTTCATAAAGGCGCCGAGCCGCGACCAGCACGCTGTTGGTCCACAACCGGACAGCTCGATAACCCGCTTGACGGGCAAAACTCAGGCATTCCTGCACCAGCCGCGCCCCGATCCCCAACCCGCGCGCCCTCGGCTCGACCAGCAGCAGGCGCAACTTCGCCACGGACGCCGCATCTTCGACGAGAACCACCGAACCGACATTCTCGCCGTCTTTCTCGGCGATCCAGCAGCATTCCCGCCGCGGATCGAAGGACCGGATGAATTTCGCCACGATCTCGGCGACTAGCGCCTCGAACTGAATGTCCCACCCGTATTCCTGCGCATAGAGCACGCCATGGCGCTGGGTGATCCACCCCATGTCTCCCGGCCGGTGCGGCCGCAATAGATAGGGCGCTCGGTCTCCAGAAGCGGGATCAAGCAGGCGCTCGATCGTCCCCGCCGCCGCAACAAGCCGGATTTGCTCGTCTTCCGTCAGATCCTGCAGCATGGCGCCGACTTGGTCGTGCGAGCGGGCGTCGAGCGGAGCGAAGGCGGTTTGCCCCTGTGCCGTCAGCGACAGCAGCCCCAGCCGCCGATCGGACCGCGACGGGGTCCGGCGAATCAGCCCGCGCTGCTCGAAACTGCGCAGGATCCGGCTCAGATATCCGGGGTCCAGCCCCAGTTGCCCGCCGAGACGCGTCGCTGTCAGCGGCTCTTCGCGGGCGAGTTCATAGAGCACCCGCGCCTCGGTCAGCGAAAACGGGCTTTTCAGAAACCCTTCCAAAAGCACACCGATCGTCTGCGTATAAAAACGGTTGAACCGGCGCAGATCGGCAATGCGGCGATCAAAAGCAGTCTCGACCATTTTCATTGCCTCGCACCCGATCGAGTTGACCGGTGCGACAGTCAACTAATTTATTGACTCAGTCAACTGATGGTGCGTACCTATTCAGCCGCGGACGGACGCGCCGCCGTCGAGCAGCTCCCCGTTAGGCAGCGAGTTGCGGTACCCGCTCATCGGCCCTACCTTATGCCTTTGGCCGCCGCCGCTAAAGAATATGACGGAGCCCTCAATCCCGCGTCACATCCGGCTCACCTCCCATCCGGGGAGCGCGGGACAAGAAGCGATCCCGCTGCGTTGGGGTGCCGCCGGACCTACCGAACGCGGACCGGTAGTCGCCAGCCCGGCCGAACCCGGCCAGCGAAATGCCATCGGGTGCTACTCCGGCGCCTATGGGCTCTATCGCGCGCTGGCAGTGGCGACTAGAGCGCTGGCGCGCGACCACCGCCCCGATTTGACTGACACCGCGCCCGCAGCCGTGATCGCGCCCAGCCCGCAATGGGCCGACCCGGTCAAGATCGTATCGCTCGATCCTTGGGGCCACCTCGTCGGTGAGGTCTTTTCCGCGGCGATCCTTGCCGGCGTCGATGTGCGTCCGACGATCGCGGTCACGACCGCGCGGATCGCGATGCCGGAGATCCGCCAGCTGATCGCCGAGGGCCGACTCAAGCCAGACGGACGGGTGCTCCTCGCCAATGGCGAGATCCAGGTGACCAAGGCGGCGATCGACCCTGCATGGTATTTGCCTGGTCTCGCGGCCCGCTTCGGTGTAGCCGAGGCGGATTTGCGGCGCAGCCTGTTCGAGGAAACCGGTGGGATGTTCCCCGAACTCGTCACCCGGCCAGACCTCGAAATCCTGCTGCCGCCGATCGGCGGCACGACGGTCTATCTGTTTGGCGAGGTCGAGCGGATCGCCGCGCCGGACACCGTCATCGCCTGCCGCGTCCACGACGAGTGCAACGGCTCCGACGTGTTCGGCTCGGACATCTGCACCTGCCGGCCCTATCTGGTGCACGGTATCGAGGTCTGCGTCGCGACCGCGCAACAGGGCGGGGTCGGGGTCATCGTCTACAACCGCAAGGAGGGCCGCGCGCTGGGTGAAGTCACCAAATTCCTGGTCTACAACGCGCGCAAGCGGCAGCCCGGCGGCGACCGCGCCGACACCTATTTCCACCGCACCGAATGCGTCGCCGGGGTGCAGGACCTGCGCTTCCAGGAGTTGATGCCGGACGTGATCCACTGGCTCGGCATCCGCCGCATCGACCGCTGGGTGTCGATGTCGAACCTGAAGAGAGCGGCACTCGAAACGCAGGGGATCGAGGTGGTCGAACAGGTCGCGATCCCGGACCGTCTGGTGCCCCTCGATGCGACGGTCGAGATCGAGGCCAAAAAGGCAGCCGGGTATTTCGCGCCGTCGGGCGTGCCGGACGCGGAGGAATTGCACAACGTCAAGGGCCGTGCTCTCGGCGAGTGACGATGCGGCGCGGGCGGCGGCCCTACTGAGCGCAGCAGCGGTCCGCGAGCGCTGCGAGATCGTCTTTGCCGCGGCCGAGTGCAACGCAAACCGGCATTTCCGCTTCGTGCCGTCTCTGCTGGACGCCGCTGCCGACCGCGTCGTCGTCGTCACCCGACGGCGTTATCCGGACCTCGCTGTCCCTTATCACAGCCGCTGGCGCCACTTTTCCGCGGGCGGGGTCGACCGCGCGGCACTGGTGGCGCCCGAAGCGGATATCGCCGAGCAGGCGCGGGCGCGGATCGACCTCGCTTTCGTCTCGGTTATGCTCGATGCTGGAGCGGGAGCAGGGTGGCGTTATTGCGAGGCGGAGACCGGCCAGGCGCTGTCCCGTTCAGAGGGGCTAGCGGTAGCGAGCCTGCGCGCGATGCAGCAAGGGCTGTTCTCGGCCGATCCCGTGGCCCGATGGCGCGCCGATGCCGCGGCGCTGGCGCGGCTCACCACGCAGCGTCTTGCCCAAGCGTTCCAGCATCGCCCGGGCAACGAGCTCCTCGGGCTCAACGCCCGGGCGGCGCTGCTGCGCCGATTGGGTGAGGTGTGCGCCGCTGATCCGGTGCGGTTCGGGACGCCGGCGCGTCCGGGAAATCTCTACGATTACTGGCACGCGCTCAGGGGGGCGGTGCGCGCAGCCGAAATCCTGCGTGTCCTGCTCTATGCGCTCGGGCCGATCTGGCCTGGCCGGATCAGTCTCGGCGGCGTGCCCCTTGGTGATTGCGGCCGGCACGCCGGGATTCCGGGCGACGGGCTCGTACCGTTTCACAAACTCTCGCAGTGGCTCGCTTATTCGCTGGTGGAGCCGCTGGAGGCCGGGGGCGTGGGAGTTGCCGGGCTCGACGCGTTGACGGGTCTCGCCGAATATCGCAATGGCGGACTGTTTATCGATTGCGGCGTCATCGAGCCGCGTAACCCCGCCCTCTTGCAACGTCCCCTCGACGCCGTGAGCGAGCCGGTCGTCGAATGGCGAGCCTTGACCGTAGCGTTGCTGGATCGTCTGGCGCCGCGCGTGCGCGAGCGGCTCGGCAAGAACGCGCGAGACTTTCCGCTCGCCAGTTTGCTCGAAGGCGGCAGCTGGGCTGCGGGGCGTGAAATTGCCTTCGAGCGCCGGCGGAACGGCAGCGCCCCAATCCTGATCACTAGCGACGGCACTTTGTTCTAGGAGCGATGCAGATGCAACAGCCACGACCGGGATTGACCGTCGTCCATCATCCTCTGGTCCAGCACAAGCTGTCGTTGATGCGCGACCGCGACACCCCGACCGCCGAGTTCCGCCGGCTGCTGCGCGAGATCAGCCTGCTCTTGGCCTATGAGGCGACCCGGGAATTGCCGGTGGAAAACACCGAGATCGATACCCCTCTCGAACGCGGCACCTTCCCGCTGCTGTCCGGTAAGAAGCTCTGCCTCGTATCGATCTTGCGCGCCGGCAATGGCATTCTCGATGGCATGCTCGACCTCCTGCCGTCCGCGCGGGTCGGTCATATCGGCATCTACCGCGAACCCCGGACTTTGCAGGCGATCGAATACTATCTGAAACTGCCGGACGATCTGGCCGAGCGCGATGTGATCCTCGTCGACCCGATGCTGGCTACGGGCAACTCGGCGGTGGCGGCGATCTCGCGCCTGGTCGAGCTTAAGGCCCGCTCGATCAAGGTGGTCTGCCTGGTCGCCGCCCCGGAGGGAGTCGACAAGGTGCTCGCGATCTTTCCAGCGGTAACCGTCGTCGCCGCGGCGCTCGACCGCTGCCTCGACAGCCACGGCTACATTCTGCCCGGTCTCGGCGATGCCGGCGACCGGCTCTTCGGAACCAAGTAGCACCTGTTTGCCGCCGTGGGGATCGCTCCGAAGCGCTCGGTGCACAGCAAGAGAGAACGCGCGCGCCAGCTGCGGCTCGGGTAGATGCTGTTTCACGCCAGGCCGCCCACCTTTGGTCGGCACATCCGCCGCCCTTGGATCCGATCGTCGCCTTGGATGAGGCGATCAGCGAGATCTACTCGGCTCTTCTGGTCGAAGAAGAGGGCGCCGCCGCCTCGATCTCTCGGGCTGGGCGAAGCTAATTGGGACGAAGGGAGCGACTGGACATCGAGCCGCTACTTCTTCTATAAGCGCCGCTCGCCGTAGCGCCCAGGTAGCTCAGTTGGTAGAGCAACGGACTGAAAATCCGTGTGTCGGTGGTTCAATTCCTCCCCTGGGCACCACCAAAATAACCCAATAAATCAGTGTTTTAGAGCGGCCGTGCGGGAAAATCGCCCGCTTTTACGTGTTGCATTCTGTTACAACCATTCCCGCGCTTTTCCGCTGTTTTCCAATGGGCTGACGAACACTCCATGCAACATAAATTGCGACAAGGGGAGCGCCTCCCTCGCCACCAAGCGCATCCAATCACTACCGTCATTTTTTCTATCCCGTCGCCGAAATTGCCGCGCGGCTCGGCCGCGAGTTGGGACGCCAGCGAGACCTATGGGTTGCGGCGGCTGCCCCATTGGTCGCACCCAGGAGTGCTGGACCCGGTCGGGCGACTTTGTTGAGACGTTTCATACTCCGGCCTCAGGCGAATCGGCCCATGTCGAGCTCAAGTTGGACGGGTCCACTCTCGGAATTGCGACAATAGAGGCGGCAAGAGAGCACCACGGCCGTCGTCCGCTGTTCGGGTGAAAGGCCGAGGTTACGGTTGCGGCGCTCTTGGCGGGGGGTCATCATGGGTTCCGCCCGAGGAGAACGCCGGGAGGGAGCACCCATGGCCCAAAGCGTGTCGACGAATCTGCCGCCCGAACAGCAGCGCGAGATGCTGCGCCGGATGCTGACCATCCGCCGTTTCGAGGAGCGTGCCTCGGCCGACTATCTGGCCGGCAAGATCTACGGCGTCGTGCATTGCTACATCGGCGAGGAGGCGGTCGCCGTCGGCGTGTGCAGCGCGCTCGATCAAGGCGACCGGATCATCTCGACCCATCGCGGCCACGGCCACTGCATCGCCAAGGGCGCCGACCTGAACCGCATGATGGCCGAGCTCTACGGGCGGCAAACCGGCTACTGCAAGGGCAAGGGCGGCTCGATGCACATCGCCGATTTCGGCATCGGCATGCTCGGCGCCAACGGCATCGTCGCGGGCGGGATCGCGATCGTGACCGGCGCCGGCCTCGCGGCGCAGATGGAAGGCAAGGGTGGCGTCGCGGTCTCGTTTTTCGGGGACGGCGCCTCGAATGCCGGGCCGTTCCACGAGTGCCTCAATATCGCGGCGACCTGGAAGTTGCCGATGCTCTATGTCTGTGAAAACAACATGTATGCCGCGAACACCGCGGCCGCCGCGACCCACGCCCTGAGCGATGTGGCGGCGCGCGCGGCCGGCTACGGCATTCCCGGCGTCGTCGTCGATGGCAACGACATCTTTGCGGTCCATCAGGCGGCAAACCGCGCCGTCGAGCGGGCGCGCTCGGGTGACGGCCCGAGCTTGATCGAGTGCAAAACCTACCGCCAGCGCGCCCACACCGAGCGCCGCGGGCAGGCCGATGTGCGGGACCCGGCCGAGGTCGAAGCGTGGAAGGGCAGGGACCCGATCGCCCGGCTCGAGCGGCAGCTCAGAGACCAAGGCGACCTCAGTGACGCCGGGCTGCAAACTATCGAGCGCGACATCATGGCCGCCCTGGAGACTGCCATCGCCTTTGCCGAGGCAAGCCCGTTCCCGCTGCCCGAGCAGGCGACCGACGACGTGTTTGCGGCTTGAGGCGAGGACCGGACAATGCGAGAGCTGACGTATAACGAGGCCGCGCTTGAAGCCATCGCCGAGGAGATGCGGCGCGACCTCAAGATCTTCTATATGTCGACCGACGCGCTGCCGCCGCTGCTCAGGGAGTTCGGCCCGCAGCGGGTCCGGGCGACGCCGATCACCGAAGCGGCGCTGACCGGCATGTCGATTGGTGCTGCCGGCTGCGGCTTCCGGCCGATCGTCGACTGGCGGCAGGTGACGTTCTGCTTTGTCGCGATGGACCAGATCGTCAATCAGGCGGCGAAGATCCACTATATGTTCGGCGGCCAGGTGACCTTCCCGATCCTTTATCGGGCAGCCGTCGGCGGCGGTGGGCTGGTCGCGGCGCAGCACTCGCAGTCGCCCTATTCGATGTTCATGAATGTGGCCGGCTTGAAGATGTTCCTGCCGTCGACGCCTTACGACATCAAAGGGCTGTTAAAGACTGCGATCCGCGATAACAACCCGGTCATCTCCTTCGAATCGAGCCGATTAATGACGCGCAAGGGACCGGTGCCGGAGGAGGACTACACCATCCCGCTGGGCGTAGCCGACATCAAACGCGAGGGCAGCGACGTTACGGTCGTGGCCCTCGCTTGGCTGGTTCACGAGGCGCTCGCCGCCGCCGAAGAGTTGGCCCAGGAGGGGATATCGGTCGAGGTTGTCGATCCGCGCTCTCTGGTACCATTGGATACGCAGACGATCCGTGGCTCGGTGCAGAAGACCGGTCGCCTCGTCATCGCCGACGAGGCCGGTCCGACAGCCGGCTTTTCGGCCGAGGTCGCTGCGGTTGCGACCGAGGATATGGCGACATTCGCGCGCCTCAAGGCCCCGGTGAAGCGGGTCTGCGCCTTGCAGGTGCCGATACCCTACAGCCCGATCCTGGAAAATCATGTCTTTCCGGACCGCAAGCGGATCACCGCCGCGATCCGCGAGGTGCTCCAAGGACCGGGATCCGCCTTGGCCGCGTGAGGGCGACAGCGCCTTTCGCCGAATCACCATCATCCTGTGCGGCGGGGCGCGGCGGATTTACACCCGAGTCGCAACCCACCCCTGCTCGCCGAGTCGTTGCTCCGGAAGCGGGTGAAACCTCCGCGCTTGACGTAAACGAAATAATCCCGAACGAATTTAGTTGCCACAACGCGTAGCGGAAGCGAAAAAGCACCTTGAGGGCTGCGATCGGGGGATGTCGGGCTAAGCGGACCGACAATTCGTTTGGCGGGGGGGCAAGGACATTGAAGCTCGCAAAATTGGCGCCGATTTTTCCGGGACTGATTCTGGCTGCATGCTCCAGCCCACCGCCCCCTCCCCCGCCACAAACAATCGAAGTGCCGCCCAGCGTTAAATGGGGGCGAGGGCTCGACCTGCCGACCAATGCCAGCGATGTGCTGACTGAGCTGAAGGACGGCCGCGTCGACTTCGTCGCCCGCTATTACCGAGAACCGGAATCCCGGTGGCCGCCACTTTCGGCGAGTGAGGCTCAGCAGCTGTCCTCGCTGGGCCTCAGGATTGTCGCCGTCTGGGAATCGCATTCCCGCAAGCCGTCGCATTTTACCTATTCCTCCGGCTATAGCGACGCAATGGAGGCATATCCGCAGGCGCGAGCGGTTGGTCAGCCTGCCGGCAGCGCCATCTATTTCGCTGTCGACTTCAATGCGCAGTTGCTTGAGCCGATTGACGAATATTTTCGCGGCATTGCCGCAGGTATGGCCGCGGCAAGTGGCGGAAATGCGAGTTACGCGATCGGCGTGTACGGCTCCGGGGCCGTCTGTGATGAGATGAAACGATCGGGCCTGGCACAGTATTGCTGGCTATCGAACTCGATCGCGTGGACCAATTCGATCGGCTATCAGGACTGGAACATACGGCAAGGCGGCCGGTTACCCGAGCTGTCGTTCAACCATGATGGCGACGAGGCCAGAGACGAGTACGGCGCGTTCCAGGTTGCCGATAACGGCGTAACCACCTTCTATAATGCTGCCGTACCCCGTGATCTTGTTGCGCCTCAAACGCCGCAAGACCGGCAATCACTTTCACCCGTGGTCGTTTCTTCGCGCTGATACCGCTGGAGCAGCGGCCCCACCAGGTTCCAGCCTCTAAACCGCCGACTTTGTTGATGATCGCGGCGGCGGTTCGCCGAGCCGTCATGGCGCTCTAAACGTTGATGGTAGGTTGAGGCGGACCAGAGTCCGCCTGTCCTCGTATTCCGCAAACTGAGCCCGGGCGGTATCCTCGCTAGCATTCCGGATCGGGGGTTTGGGAGCTCTACCCGACCCCGCAAGGCTCAAAGAGAGGTATGCAATGCAGATCGTCGACGCCCAAATTCACCTCTGGGGAACCGGCCTGCCGAGCAACCTCTCGCATCGCCAGGTGACGGCCTTTACTCCCGAGGAGGCCATCGTCCTGATGGACGAAGGCGGTGTCGACGCCGCGATCATTCATCCGCCGGGCTGGGACCCCAATTCGACCGATATGGCGTTTGCGGCGGTGCGCAACTACCCCGGCCGGTTCGCGATCATGGGTGCGGTGCCGCTTGATCGGCCGGAATCGCGCGTACGGATCGCCAGCTGGCGAGAACAACCCGGAATGCTCGGCCTGCGTTATGGGTTCCTCACCGATCCAGCTCGGCGGTGGCTGCGCGATGGAACTATCGACTGGCTGTGGGCGGAAGCCGAAAAGGCCGGCGTGCCGATCGCCATGCTGGCGACCAACTCGCTGACCGAAATCGGCCGGATCGCCGAGCGCCACCCCGGACTGCGCCTGACGATCGACCATCTCGGCGGCAGAGGCGGAACGAGCTCGATGAAAGATGCCGCGGCCATGACCCACATGCCGGCGCTGCTGGCCTTGGCGAAGCACCCCAATGTGGCGGTCAAGGCGACCGGCGTGCCGCACTATTCCGGCGAAGCCTACCCGTTCCCGGCGCTGCACCCCTATCTGCGGCAGGTCTTCGATGCCTTCGGTCCGCACCGCATGTTCTGGGGCACCGACATCAGCAAGATGAAGTGTTCGTGGAAAGAATGCGCGACGATGTTTACGCAAGAATTGCGGTGGCTGAAGGGCGACGACCTCAACCTCGTCATGGGCGACGCCCTCTGCGCCTGGTGGGGCTGGCACCGGTCAGCGTGACATAGCGTTGCCCCGACTGACCTGAATCAGCTGGCGGTACCCGCTCCGCATTCGCGCGAAAGCGGTGAGATCCTGACAGTTTAGCGAACTCAGATGAACGAAATTGCCCTGCGATTAGCAGCCGCGTCTCTTTGACCAACCGCTTATTCAGAACCAATAGTCGTCGTGCCTTCGCCAAGGCGATGATTGAGTCATATTTAGCACGCAGCGGATGGCGACAGGTCGAAGACAATCTCGGCCGGATGGACTTCGAGCACGAAATCAGGCGCTCGGCTCGAATTCAAGCAGTCGGCCGCGTGGCAAACCTGGGACTCCGCGAAACAAGCGACGCTGCAATCTCCTGAGAAGGGCGGCCCTGGCATTTGTCGACATTGCCTTGCGAACTGGATGAGTTCGATGGAGCGCGGGCGGTATCGACAAAGGAGACTGGAAGGCCAGCCCGACGTGTATGTCTTCGCGCTGGAACGCGCGATTGGGGAGCGCCGCCGATCACCGCGACCCCGATCGATGTGGAATTCTTCGATTATCCTGCAGTCGATCTACCAGTGCAAAAGACTTGCTGGCGAGTATGTAGACGTAGAAAGCCATCTGCTTGCGGTCCCATCAAAGGAATGAGCGTTCCAGGCCTTCGCCGGGATGGAGACGAATATACCCTCGACGACGATCCTCAACACCCACCCAAAGGGAATTTCCCCATGAAATCAAACACCAAGGGTAAGCAAGTCTGCGTGGTGATCGGCGCCACCTCGAAGTGGCAGTCGGATGGCCGCAATACCTTGCTGGCGCATGGCCATCCGGTCGATGACAGCGACGTCGAGGTCGGTGTGCGCTGGGGCGTCGGCGGCGCGGTCGCGCAAAAATTCGCCCAGGAGGGTTTCTTTACCGTCCTAACGACACGCAACGAGGCCAATGCTGCGCCGCTAGCGAAAGCGATCCGTGAGCAGGGCGGCGACTGCATGATCGTCGAACTCAACCTCGTTTCGCAGGACTCGATCGCGTCCGCTTTCGCCACGATCCGGCGCGAGGCTGGCGACCCCGAGGTGCTGATCTACAACGCCGGCTATCTCGAAGGCCGCGATCTGCCGCCGGAAAAGGAGCTGCTCGAATACGTACCGGTCGAGATGCTCGACACCGGGCTGCATATCTCGGCCCGAGGGCCATTCCTCGTGGCCCAGGAAGTATTGCCGGCGATGCGCAAGAATGGCCGGGGCTCGTTCTTCTTCTCCAACAATTCGAGCTCGCTGCGCGGCAAGAAGCGGATGACCGGCCAGTCGCTATACTATCCGCGGGTGCTGATGCGCACTTTGGCGCAGGTGCTGACCGAGGATTATTCCGAGCATGGCGTGCACGTCGCCAACATCGTCATCGACGGTTCGATCAACTCGCCGGGCAGCCGCAAATTGCCGCGCAACGCAGAACCGGCGTGATCTGATCATCAATCCGGTCAAGATCGCCGAGGCTTATTGGTACCTGCACACCCAGGACAAATCGTGCTGGACCCACGAGCTTCAGCTGACGCCATTCTCGACCAAGCCCAGCTACTGACAGCGGTCGCACAAGTTCACTTTCTCATAGAAGCCCGAACGTCGACGGAGGTTTTCGGCGGAGAGACCGGGCAAGAACCCAGACCGAGACAGAAAATTGGCAAACTCCCTCACCGCCGTCCCGGCGAAAGCCGGGATCCATTTCTCAGCTGCTCGAAACTTTCAAGCAGAGCCAATCCATTACCAGCTACCGCCGGCCCGTGCCGCAAATAGATGGACCCCGGCCTTCGCCGGGGAGGCGAGAAAACCTGCGGTGATGGGAGATTCTTGCCCAGCCTCGGAGTTCATTCCCCGACTGTCGCCGAACCCTCCGAACCGGGAACCCGAGCTGCTTTGTCTGGTCGCCGAGTCGCCGCTCATTGGGCATTCCGGGCTGCAGGACATCGCCTCGCAGGCGTACACGCTGGATCAATAAAGAGTATTCACGACACGCCGGGAATGACGCGTCAAAAATAGCCAGATCTGATTCACTGTGTCCTGATATGAATGGTGCCAATATAAGCCTGCACGTCGGCATCGTTGGGAGGGCTCCATTCGCCAGGCATAGATAGCCTATAAGGCGATACTGATAATAGTTGGAACTAAAGGCCGAGCTTGCGAAGATCCTGCGGGGGGAGCCCACCGGAGGTCCGGGCGCTATGAACGCTCTGCAGTGTTCCAGTCTCTTAGACGTGAAGGTTGCGAAGAATCGGTCGCCGTCTTGAGTAAGCTGAGCCCAATCGGAGGCCAAATTTGTAGTATGGTTCACGTGTTGCATCAAAAATAGCGGGCCGTCGGCGCCGCCACCGGTAACGCAGTGTGCTTCCGATCCCCGCCGCTGCATATCATACTTCACAAATCCCGTGGTACCCCGCCGATTTCGTGTAGGTCGATCCGTGGTCGGCGACGCACTGAATGGGAATAATGCTTCCCCCGACATAAACTGTGTGGGGTAGCGGCGGGCCCTGGAAACACTCGACCTGCCCGGGGACCGTTAGCCGCGAGGTGCTGCAGTCGATTGTTGGCCAAATCTGCGCATTGGCATCGCCGCAAGCGAACACCAACAGAAGTACGGCGATCATCAGAATGGGCATAGCTGATATTCCCGATTTTTACAGCAAATGCTCAGCCGAAGCGGTTCGAGCGGGGGAAGCCGTTGGGGACAAGGCGTCCGGCGCCGCCGCGGCCGCCGAGCCAGGGGGTCAGATCGATCTCGGTGCGGGTGCGGTTTTCGCCTTGCCGCCATGATAGGCCGTCGCCGAGGCGGAACACCTTGGCGTCGGCGAGGCCGCCGGCTTTGTGGCGCTGCAGGATCACGCCGCGTCCCCGGGTCATCAGCGGGATGTCGTCGAGCTTGACCACCAGCATCCGGCGGTTGTCGCCGATCAGGGCGACGGCGTCTCCTTCTTCGGCGCGCAGACAGATCCGCGCGACCGCGCCCTCGCCTGGGGTCAGCACCTGCTTGCCGGCCCGGGTCTGGGCCACAGCCTCCTCGCCGTCGACGACAAAGCCGCGCCCGTCGCTTGCCGCGACCAGCAATTCCATGCCCGGCCGATAGGGGAACATCGCGACGATGTCGTGCTCGTTCGGCAGTTCGACCATCAGCCGCAATGGCTCGCCCTGGCCGCGGCCACCCGGCAACCGGTCGACGCCGATCGTGTAAAAGCGGCCATTGGTCGCGAACACGACCAACCGGTCGGTGGTCTCGGCGGCGATGGCAAAGCGCGCCGCGTCGCCTTCCTTGTATTTCTGCTCCGCGGCCGAGATGTTGTGTCCCTTGACCGCGCGCACCCATCCCTTGGCCGAGCACAGCACCGTCACCGGCTCGCGCTCGATCAGCGCCTCGGCCGGGATCTCGATCAATGCCGGCGCTTCGGCGAGCGCGGTGCGGCGCCGGCCCAGCGCGGTGTCGCCGCCGAATTCGGCAGCGGTTTCGCGAACCTCCTTGGCGACGGCGCGCCATTGCCGGCGCACATTGTCCAGCAGCCGCGTCAGCCTCGCCTCCTCGGCCGACAACGTGTCCATCTCCTTGCGGATCGCGATCTCTTCGAGGCGGCGCAAGGCGCGCAGCCGCAGGTTCAGGATCGCCTCGGCCTGAACCTCGCTCAATTCCCAGCGCGCGACCATCTCGGCCTTCGGGTCGTCGGCTTCGCGGATGATGCCGATCACCTCGTCGAGATTGAGATAGACGACGATCTGGCCGCGCAGGATCTCGATGCGGCGGGCGACCGCGGCCAGGCGGTGGCGGCTGCGGCGCAACAACACCTCGCGACGATGATCGAGAAAGGCTTGCAATGCCTCCTTCAGGCTCATCACCCGGGGCACGCCGGCGGGATCGAGGACATTGAGGTTGAGCGGCACTCGGACCTCGAGCTCGGTCAGGCGGAACAGCTGCTCCATCAGCATCTCCGCCTCGACGTTGCGCGTCTTCGGCTCGAACACGAGCCGGACATCCTCGGTCAACTCGTCACGAATATCGGCGAGCAACGGCAATTTCTTTTCTTCGAGCAAGGCCGCGACTTTCTCGATCAGCCGTCCTTTCGGCACCTGATACGGCATTTCGGTGACGATGATCTGGTAGGCGCCATGCCCCAGCGCCTCCTTTTCCCAGCGCGCGCGCAGGCGAAAGCTGCCGCGGCCGGTCTCATAGGCCGCCCGAATGTTCTCTGCGGGTTCGATCAGAACCCCGCCGGTCGGAAAATCCGGGCCGGGGATGTGGGCGTGCAATGCCTCGATCGACGAGGCCGGATCGTCGATCAGCTGCAACAGCGCCGCGCACAATTCGCCGACATTGTGTGGCGGGATGCTGGTCGCCATGCCGACGGCGATGCCCGAGGCGCCGTTGGCGAGCAGGTTCGGAAACCGCGCCGGCAGAACGATCGGCTCGTGGTCTTCGCCGTCATAGGTGGCGCGGAAATCGACAGCGTCCTCGTCGATGCCGTCGAGCATCGCCTGTGCCACCGCCGACAGCCGGCTCTCGGTGTAGCGCATCGCCGCGGCGTTATCGCCGTCGATATTGCCGAAATTCCCTTGACCGTCGACCAGCGGGTAGCGTTGCGAGAAATCCTGGGCGAGGCGGACCAGCGCGTCATAGACCGCCAGCTCGCCATGCGGGTGGAACTTGCCGATCACGTCGCCGACGACGCGAGCGCATTTCTTGTAGCCCGAGGCCGGGTCGAGTCGCAGCTGCTGCATCGCATGCAAAATCCGGCGATGGACCGGCTTCAGCCCGTCGCGCACATCGGGCAGGGAGCGCGACATAATCGTCGACAACGCATAGGACAGATAACGCTCGCCGAGCGCCTCGGCGAAGTCCACGTTGCGGATCTCGCCGGCCAGAGCCGTCACGGGCATGCGTCTATGACCTCAGTGGTTTAGCTGTTGATCGTAGCAGGGGCGGACCGCTGCCGCATGCGCTCGGCAAGGCGGGCGCGCGCCGGCGGCAGGGTGCGGCCATGCGGCGACAGGACGTGATGCAGCAGAAAATATTCGGTCAGGCGCGAACCAAGCGCGACTTGGGCGTCGTCGGCGGGGCTGTCCCGCCACAAAAAATCGGGCAATGGCAAGAGCTTGTCGTGGTAGGGCCGGCCCGCCTCGCGCGATACCGCGCGCCCGGTGCGGGGCGAGACATAGGCAAGGTCTGTTGTGACGCCGGTCGCGGCGCAGCGGGTCAGATCGAGGCCGAAGCCCAGCGCCGCCAGCAGGCGACACTCCCATTCGACATAGCGCGCAGGCCAGTCGGCCGCCGAATCGAGCGCCTCCAGCAACGCGCCGAACGCGGCGAAGACATCGGCGTGCGGCTCCCGCTCGGGCAAGGTGGCGGCAATCATCGCGGTTGCCGCGGCGAGGCCGGCGAGCCGGCCGGGATCGTCGATCATGCGGGCGGCGTGTGCGCGCACCAGCTCGCAAGAGATCGTGCCGAGATGTTCGCTCAGGCGCCCGCGCCAGGCCGCCGCGACCTCATTCCCGGGCTGCAATACCGCCCGCGCCTTGGGCGGCTGCCCGCCGCGCACCAGCCCCAGATGCCGCCCGTGCTCCCGGGTCAGCAGCTCCGCGATCAGCGCGCTCTCGCCGTGCCGGCGCACGGCCACGACAAACCCTGTGTCCCGCCACTCCATCAGGCGTCGTAGTCGAGCCCGAGCGCCGCGAAGCGCTCACGGTCTTCGCCCCAGTACTGCCGCACCTTGACGAACAGAAACAGATGGACCCGCCGCTCCAGCATCTGTTCGAGCTCGGCGCGGGCGCGGGCGCCGATCGCCTTGATCCGCCGCCCGCGATCGCCGAGCACGATAGCGCGCTGGCTCTGCCGCTCGACATAGATCACCTGCTCGATGCGCACGCTGCCGTCGCGGCGGTCTTCCCAGCCTTCGGTCTCGACGGTTGAGGCGTAAGGCAGCTCGTCATGGAGTTGCAGAAAGACCTGCTCCCGGGTGACCTCCGCCGCGATCAAGCGCTCCGGCGCGTCCGACAATTGGTCCTCGGGAAACAGCCACGGGCCCGCCGGCACGGCGGCAGCAAGGTGCCGCCTCAGATCCTCGACCCCGTCGCCGCTCAGCCCCGAAATCATAAATACCGGGTCGAAGCGGCCTTCCTTCGACAACGTCGCAGCCAGCCCGAGCAGCGTGTCACGACGCACGAGATCGATCTTGTTCAGCGCCAGGACCGATCTGCGGCCACGCCCGGCGAGGCGATCGAGGATGCGCCGCGTATCCCGGTCGACCCCGCGCGCCGCGTCGACCAGCAGCACGGTTTCGTCGGCGTCTTCCGCCCCCGACCAGGCCGCCGACACCATCGCCCGGTCCAGGCGCCGCCGGGGCGCAAAGATGCCGGGGGTGTCGACAAAGACGATCTGCGCCGGCCCTTCGATCGCGATGCCGAGCAGCCGGCTGCGCGTCGTCTGCGCCTTGGGAGTGACGATCGCCAGCTTGCGCCCGACGAGCCTGTTCAGCAGGGTCGACTTGCCGGCGTTGGGCGCGCCGATCAGCGCGACATAACCGCAGCGCGTGGATGCTTGTGGTTCCCCCTCAGCCATACGCACGGCGATCAGAGCATACGTTAGTCAAGCCGCGTGACGTTTTGCCCAATCGACCACCTCGGCGTGGGTCGCGAACCAGACCCCCTTTTGCGCCTTGGCGTGGCGGATGATCTCGTCGAGGATCCATATGCGCGAGCGATAGCCGATGACGTGCGGATGCATCGTCAGCTGAAAGAGGCCACCCTCGGCATGCGCCGCGTCGAACTCGCGCCGGAAGATGTCGAATACGTCACCCGGCGGCGTGTAGGGCCGCAGCGCCGAAAACCGGTTCATCATGAAATAGACCGCGTCGTCGCGCACCCACTCGACCGGCAATTCGACGACCCCGGTCGGCGCGCCGTCGAGCAGCAGCTCGTAGCAATCCTCGTCCGACATCAGCGAGGAATCGTAGGCGAGCCCCATCTCCTGTTCGATCTCCAGGGTGTGCCGGCTGAAATCCCACGACGGGGTCCGTAAGCCGACCGGCCGCGCACCGGAAATCTGCTCTAGGGTATCGGCCGAGCGCAGCATCAGATCGCGTTCGGCCTCGTAGGGCAGAACCGAGTTCAGCTCGTGAATCCAGCCGTGGATGCCGATCTCATGGCCTTCGGCGATGACCCGGCGCTGCTCGTCCGGGTGGAGGAGGGCGGTCACCGCCGGCACGTAAAAGCTGGCCTTGACCCCGTATTTCTCGAGCACCTTCAGAATTCTCGGCACGCCGACCCGGTTGCCATACTGACCCCAGGCGAGCCGGCCGATCGAGTTGCCGCCCTCGCGCAGATCGCTGGTCTCGTGATCGCTGTCGAACGACAGCGCCACCGCGCAGCGCGCTCCGCCCGGCCACTCCGCTGGCCGCAGGCTGCGCCCGGCGCGAACGCGCTCGACACGCTTGCGCCACTCCTCCTCGGGCCACTGCCACGGTTCAAGATCGGGTTTGCGGGCATTCATGCCGTCCTCCTCGTCGGTCCTTCGGCCAGCGGCGAGGGAGACGGGATTGGTCGGAGCGGAGAGATTCGAACTCTCGACCCTCAGCACCCCATGCTGATGCGCTACCAGGCTGCGCTACGCTCCGACCGGGGCCACTCCCGCCGAAGCGCCGATGATAGTCGCCCGCAACCTGCGGCGCAACCGGCCGGGACCGCTAATAACATCGCGAGCGCCTGTCGTTCCTCGCAATCGGCCAGTGCGGAGTGTTTTGCCCCTCAACAAACAAATTTGTCGGAGTGTGAACGGCCTCACACCCTCGACCCCTTCCCGGAACCATATTGCTCGGCGTGGGCGTATGGATATCCCTGTGGCAAATGTCCGCCACCTAGTCTTGGCCCAATCGGGAGGCGACCATGTTTACAATTACGGGTACTGTCGGAAGCAGCGGAAAGTATCTCGTCACCGGGATACCGGTCGATACGGAGTCTCATGCCGTCTTGAAGATCGCGTTCGAGAACAATACCTCCGGCACCAATCTCGGTCTCTTTGCCGGCACCGATGCCCAGTTCGCCTCGGGAAGCGGCGGACTGCAGCTATCGGATTCAGGTGGTCCCGGTTTCAAATTTTTGACGATCATCGATACCCATAAGCTTGCGAGCAAGATCATCTTCGTCCGCCGCGAGGTCGGCTCCGCGAACTCGCAGTTCACGCTAACGGTCGATTAGCGCGACCTCCTGGCGACAGGCGCTTGCCTCTCACGGGCGCCATCGCAGCAAGCCGGGCTTGAGTGCGGTTGGGCTGGCGGGAGGCTCCGCGGCGTGGCAAGCTGTCGATCTTCTCGAAACCGACGAGGGCGGCCATGAAGATCGAACGCATAGACCATCTCAACATCACTGTCGCCGATATCGACCGCAGTGTGGAGTTCTATAAGCGCGTGCTCGGAATGGAGATCGAGAGCATGAGCGAAGGCCGCGCGGCGCTGCATTTCGGCCAGCAAAAAATTCATCTCGACGCCGCCGGCGGCCCGATGACGACGAGCGGCGAAAAGCGGATGCCGGCGCACATCTGCTTCATCACCGAGGCGCCGATGGGCGAGGTCGCGGCCCATCTCGAACAATGCGGCGTGCCGGTGCGGATGCAGGGACCGCGCGCCGGGGCGATCGGCACGATCCAATCGGTCTATATCGACGACCCGGACCAGAACTCAATCGAGATCTCCTGCTATTGATTCTAGCAGGATTAACCAGCGCGCTGCGGTTGGTTTGAAGGAAATGTGGTACGATATGCATGAACTGGCGCATGGTGGAGGCTTATAATGCCCAAACCCGATTCGTATCGTGCGACTGCCGAACCGAGGGGACTCTACTACCTGGTATGGCGTCTTTTCTGGCCCGTTGTGGTCACTATAATCTTTCTGCGGCACCCTGGGAGCCTCGGTCTGCGCCCCCCTTCAACGCCGACGATTAAAGCCCTTCCGCGGTTAGATCGTGTAAAGTATAAGAAGTGGTGGAGGAACTACATATGGAACGGAACCCGGATTGCAATTGGGACCGGTCGCGGCGAAGTAAACGGGCTTGCTCACCTAGCGCTAGCGACTTACCTACTGATAATTGGTGTTATTTTTAGTCTGAACTACAGAGGGCTTGAGTTGGGCTTGCTTTTGTCCCTAACGAGTGTTGTGATATTCTATGTTACTGGTTGCTATGGAGTATATCTCGCGTATCTTGCATTACGCAGTCTCCCGCCGGATGAGTACGCCCGTATCGCAATATCCGGAAAAACGTCTGCCGACCTGTTTCGTACGCTAGCTTACGAATTGCGTATGGCAGCCGAAGCATTCATCGAAGATACAAAGGTTTTTGCTTCATACCTAGAGGGGCTGATTTATAATGGGGCGCTCGAACCTGTTAAACTTCGAGAACTGGAATCAAATCGGTCAGACTTGGAAGTATCTTTGAAAGCCCTAACAAATCGGTTGACCGCGTTTGATGAAAGCATCGAGCGCTTGATCGCCCTAACAGATCTTGCAGTAGATCGCCTTGGCCTACCAAAACAACGGCTCTGCGGACACCTTCTCCAATATAATCCCGACCAGCACCACAAAAGATCGGCATCATACGCCCGCTATTGGGAAAAAATGTTGCACGCTCTTCGTGATCCTCAGGATAGGACTACCATTTTGCGTTACGCTAATGGTTGTCGCGCGATCCACGAGAGCTTCTTAAAACGAATTCACAGTCTAGATCAATTTTTTCTTGCAGAGGATTACATGTATGCCTATATTCGCCGCATTTTCTCACAACATACGACCTCCGGCACGGTAATAGCTTACTCAGAGGCCATAACACACCTTGTGACAACCTCTAAGAGGGCTTGTCTCAGCGACGGAACTAAGCCCTTAAATGCCAATCAGCCGTATAAAGATCTAGTTTCGGCATTGCAATTCCTCAATCGGAAACAACGCACTCATGCGGGAGTTGATGTACATCATACTTGTGTACGAATAATAGAGGAGGCTGCTTCCACAATAAAGGTTGATGAGAAAGGGCTAAAAGCCGCGGCAGAGATGATCCTTCCTCAATTCAAGGTACTCGATGAGAATCCTAATGAGTTTCGGTTAGTCGAAGGCGCAGCGGACGGCAGGGATAATTTGGACGAATATTTAAACGCCTGGGAGTTGGTTGAATTCATCGTTCAAAACGAAATCGAACTCAAGCAGAGAGAAAATCAGAGACAATTTTATCGCGTATGTTGAAGACGTGCAGAGAAAAATGCCAGCAAATGAGCATAATATCGTGTTTGTTACCCACGGATACAGCAAAACAGTAAGAGAGGTGTTGAAACGATATATCAAATCAGCAACGAGTCCAAGTACCTCCAATGCACCTATGATTTTCATGCTCGCTAAGAACGAGGACGAAACGAATGATGCGAGTACTTTGGGTATCGAGATAATTGAGCGATTACCAGCTCGGCTTAGACCCTCGATTGAAATCTCCATTGGCGACAAGGACTTTCTAATCGGGGTGCTATCCGACAAGGACTTGGTCGTTGTTTTGCTCGGTGCAGAATGTTACGATAGCTCCGGCCGCGTTGTTCATGCGCGGGGGGCCAAACAAGAGGTCGAACAAATGAGGAATGAATGCAAACGTAATGGAATTCAAATGAAAGTCGTTGTGGTGGCCGAAGAATATAAGAAAATTGATCGTAAAAACGGCACCCTCCTTGGCAATAAAAAATTATTTCGCACCAATCTCTCGGGGTTGGACGTGTATAACCGCGGAACAGTGCAATGTATTATCTCCGACGCTGAGGTTCGACTGTTCGATGAGCCTGATATAATTCCCTTTCAGCCAGAACTTACCTATGGTGGTGCCGTCGTCGAGGGCGAGCCGACGGTGGCGGAAGTGAGCCCCGATGTTTCCGAAGCGTGAAGTTTCCGGTCCGATGGCAAGGGCCTTAACAGCTAAGCTGTCGGTACTCTCGGTAGTTGGCTCCGAGAGGTTGACATCCGTCGACGCTTGCTACCGGCATCCGAATTTGCTGCATCACGATGGCGGAATCCCGTTGATGATGATCAATAGCACGGCGACCATTATAGGCGGACCAGGCATTTACTACAATGCCCGGCTGAGCCAGCCATGACCCAGGACGCTCAGGGACATTACCTCTCCGGCGCGACGGTGGAGGCGGCATCCGCATACGATCAGGCGGTGCGGGCGTTCAACCTGGTTCACGGCGACGCGATCGGTCTATTCGACGCGGCGCGCGAGGCCGCGCCCGACTTCGCGATGGCATATCTGGGCAAAGCGTGGGTGTACGCCGTGGCCAATGACCCTGGCCTGATGACCCAGGCCAGGGCGCTGGTCGAAACCGTCCGGCCCTTGAGGTTGAACGAACGCGAGCAAGCCCACCTCGCCGCCCTGTCACATCTGGTCGAGGGCGCCCGGGCCGCCGCTGTTGCGGTGCTCGACCGCCACCTGATGCATTATCCGTTCGACCTTGTGGCGCATCAGGCTGCGGCGCTGATCGACGGGTTTCTGGGGCGCTTCCCTTGGGTTCGAGATCGGTCGGCGCGAGCCCTGCCATTGTGGTCCAGGGACCAGCCGGGCTACGGCACCCTGTTGGCTTTCCACGGGTTCGGGTCGGAGGAAGCCGGCGACTACGCCCGCGCCGAGGATGAATCACGCGCCGCCGCCGAACTCGAACCGTTGAGTTTCTGGCCGCATCACACTGTGGCCCACGTAATGGAAATGACCGGGCGCCCGGAAGACGGGTTGGGGTGGATGGCGGCGCGAGAGGCATTGTGGTCGACCCCCGGCCACATGAACCAGGTCCATATCTGGTGGCACAAGGCGCTGTTCCACCTCGAACTCGGGCAATACGCCGCCGCGCTCGCGCTCTATGACGGCCCGATGCGGACCACACAACGCCCGGTCGCCCTCAGCCTCACCAACGCCACCGCACTGCTGTGGCGGCTCGACACGCTCGGCGTTGACATCGGCGAGCGCTGGCGGGAGCAGGCGGATCTGTGGGAGAACCACGCCGACGGGAAATGCCTCGTCTTCGCCGATATCCACGCCGCGATGGCCGAGTTGCGCTCGGGCCATGTCGCGCGGGTCGAGCGGCGGCTCGAGGCGATGCGGCAGACGGCGGCCAGCGGCGTCGAAGCGGCCGGCCTCTATCGCACCGTCGGGATTCCGGTGGTCGCGGGCCTCGCCGCGTTCCACCGCGGCGCCTATGCCGAGGCGGTCGAATTGCTGCTGCCGGTTCGCGTCGATCTATGGCAGATCGGCGGCAGCCACGCGCAACGCGACGTCGTCGACTGGACATTGACCGAGGCGGCGCTGCGCGCCGGTCTGCGTGACGTCGCCTTGTCGCTCGCCCACGAGCGACTTGCGGCCCGCCCGCGCAGTGCCCCGAAC
Source organism: uncultured Alphaproteobacteria bacterium (assembly GCA_963785565.1). GTDB lineage: Bacteria > Pseudomonadota > Alphaproteobacteria > ATCC43930 > CGMCC-115725 > AP-15. The sequence continues at coordinate 325,875 of CAWAVV010000013.1, forward strand.
CGGCGCTTTCTCCGCCATGCCGAGGAAATCGATCCGGCATGAAGTAGGCAGGCCCGGTCTCGGAGAAAGCCGCAATGCTCCGCGCGCCTTTCAGTCCCACGCTTCCTTAAATCCAGCGCTGTGCCGGCTAGTGCATTGCTGGCAAGGCAGGAGGGGAAGGTGTTGACCGGGTGCTGACCCCAGGTGCCGGGTCCCAAACTATAAATTGACACTCGCCGCGTTTACTTCCCCGCCGCGATAAAAGCACTTGACAAATTTTTGTCTTTAATTGTGCCCCGAACGGGCGAAGAATTTATGTCGCCATTTAGATTAAAATTGAACTAAGCGTCGGCAGGTGGCGCAGTAACACCATCCAGGATCTTTGAGATTCACAGGAGGTGATCAAAATTTAATCTACGGGAAACATTTTCGTTCCAAACTTCCGGTGCGGGGACCATCTTTTCGCGGAACGTGACATGTTAAAACGCCTGTTCTTACTCGCGGCACTCGTCCTCCCGGCGGCACATGCTCAAGCCACAGGCACGCTGACAATCAACGTCATCGGGAAATCCACCGTCGCGAACACCGCTGCCTTTGGCACCGTCGTCGATGCCCTCTGGCCGGTCAACGCCGTCACCGGCGCAAAGGTATCCGGGGTTACTTGGTCGCTAAACAACCCCGATTTCTATACCGACTTTTTCGGCGACCTTCATACCAAATGGGACAGCATCATCTCCCCCGGCCCTCAGGCTATGACGATCACCGCTTCAGCGCCGGGTTATACACCCGCATCCAAACCGTTGACCGTCACCGTGACAGGCACCATGGCGGCCCAGCAGATGCTTGTCACCACCACCCAAGTGGGGCCGGTTTACGATAACTCGCCGCCGGTGACGATCGCTTATTCCGTGGTTGTCTCGCAAGAAGACGGGACCATCGGCAATCTGGCCGGAGGCGTCACCTGGACCAGCGATAACCTGAACTTCAAGGTCAGCAACACCAATACGAACGCCGGCACCTATTATCTGACGACGACGTGGGCGGGCACGATCGCGGCCGGCCCGCAGACCATCCACCTGACCGCCTCGGCCCCCGGCTACACCACCGCGGATGCCGCCGTCACTGTGCAAGTGCTGGCCCGTTGACCTCCTAGCCTTGAGTCACTTCGGCGGGAAGAGGGTCAAGGAAAGTTCGTGCATGCGGGTTGCCCGGCGCTGTGGCTAAATAGAGCGATAGAGTGCCGCCGCTCGCTGGGGACTGCGCCAATGCCGAATGTCGAACCGCACCGCTTGTTTGCGACCGATATCCTCCGCCTGATTGAGGGCGGGGGGCTGACCGCGGGAGCGGTGGTGGCGAGCTGTCTCGAACGGATCGCCGAGCGCGAGCCGGTGGTAAGGGCGTGGAGCCATCTTGCGGGCGAGGCAGCGCGGGCTCAGGCGCGGGCGTTCGATAACGCCGGGAAGAAGACCTTGCTCGGCGGGGTGCCGTTCGGCATCAAAGACATCTTCGACGCTGCCGGCATGCCGGCGACCTACGGCTCGCCGATCTATACCGGGTGGTGGCCGCCGAGCGATGCGAGTGCCGCGGCGCTGCCCAAGGCGGCGGGCGGCATTCTGCTCGGCAAGACGGTGACGACCGAGTTCGCCAACCGCCAGCCCGGCCCGACCTCTAACCCCCACAATCCGGCCTTCACCCCAGGCGGCTCGTCGAGCGGCTCGGCGGCGGCGGTCGCCGACTTCATGGTGCCGCTGGCGATCGGGACCCAAACCGGCGGCTCGGTCATTCGCCCTGCCGCCTATTGCGGCGTCGTCGGGTTCAAGCCGAGCTTTGGCCTGTTCCCGCCGGCCGGCATGCGGATCAACACCGAGACCCTCGATACGGTCGGCATCATGGCGCGCTCGGTCGGCGACATCGCCCTGTTCCGCGCGGCGATGATGGCGATCCCCTACGAGCCGCCTTCAATGCCGGAGACCCCGCCTCGCCTCGGCTTGTGCCGCGGCCCGCATTGGGACGACGCCGAGCCGGAAGGACGGGCCGTGCTCGAAGCCGCCGCCGACCGGCTCGCCGCCGCCGGTGCCAAGCTTGCCGACGCTGCGCTGCCGCCGGAATGCGCCGGCTGCGACGAATACCAGCGGGTGATCGGGTCGTTCGAAGGGCTGCGCAACCACATGCCCGAGCTCTGCCGGCACGAGGCGCTCTTGAGCTCGCGGCTGCGCGAGGAGAAGATCGCAATCGGCCGCAAGCTGACCCTGGAGCAATTCCGAGACGCCTGCCGCGCCGCCGATAAGGCTCGCGCCGCGGCGCGAGCATGGGCCGCGGGCTTCGATGCGATCCTGACCCTGCCCGCCCCCGGCGAGGCGCCGTTCGGGCTCGGCGACACCGGCTCCGCGGTCTTCAACGCGATCTGGACACAGCTCCATATGCCCTGCCTGACCCTGCCGGCCGGACACGGGCCGAACGGGCTGCCGCTCGGCGTGCAATTGGTCGGCTGCCGCCACGACGATGCGCGCCTCCTGGAGGTCGCCCTTTGGGTCGAGCGCCGTCTGGGAGACATGATATGAGCGGCGCCGAACGCCTAAGCGCTTCCGAGGCGGCCGCCCGCCTCGAAGCCGGCAGCCTGACCGCCGAGAGCCTGGTCCGGGACTGCCTCGACCGCGCCGAGGCGCGGGCGGCGGTCAAGGCCTGGGTTTGGCTCGACCCGGACTGGGCCTTGTCGGTCGCGCGCGCGATCGACCGCGCCGGCCGTCCGGGCCTGCTCAAGGGCGTGCCGGTCGGGATCAAGGACGTGATCGACACCTTCGACATGCCGACCCAGCACGGCTCGCCGATCTACCGGGGCAACCGGCCTTTTGCCGACGCCGCCTGCGTGGCGCTGACCCGTGCGGCAGGCGGGGTCATCCTCGGTAAGACGGTGACGACCGAATTCGCCAACCGCCATCCGCGCGAAACGGTGCATCCGCACAACCCGGCGCACACGCCGGGCGGCTCGTCCTCGGGCTCGGCCGCTGCGGTCGCCGATTTCCAGGTGCCGATCGGGTTCGGCACGCAGACCGGCGGCTCGACGATCCGCCCGGCCGCGTTCTGCGGTGTCGTCGGCTACAAGCCCTCCTTTGGCGAGTTCAGCCGCGTCGGCATCAAGATGCAGTGCCACAACCTCGATACGCTGGGCGTGATTTGCCGCAGTCTCGACGATGTGGCGCTGATGCGCGCCGTGCTGTTGGCGCAGCCGCGCCGCCCGGTAGACCGGCGCACAGCCGCCCCCCGCATCGGCTTCTGCCGCACCCCGGAGTGGGACCGCGCGGACGCCGATACCCACGCGTTGCTCGAACGGACCGCGAGCCGGCTCGCAGCGGCGGGGGCGGTGGTCAACGACGTGACCCTGACGCCGGCCGACATCCTCGACTACCAGCGCCGCATCTTCGAATTCGAGGCGGCGCGCAACTACGCCTACGAATACGAGGTGCACGGCGACAAGCTCAGTCCGGCATTGCGCGACGGGCTGCTGGCGCCGGGCCGGGCATTGCCGCTCGCCGCCTATATCGAGGCAATCGAGACCGCAGAGATGTTCCGCCGCTATCTCGACGATCTCTTCGGCGAATTCGATGTGTTGCTGACGCCGAGTGCGGTCGGCGAGGCACCCGAGGGGTTGGGCTCGACTGGCGACGCGCGCTTCAACGCGATCTGGACGTTGGCATGGACGCCGTGCGTGACCCAGCCGGCCGGCAGCGGCGGCAAAGGCCTGCCGCTCGGCGTCCAGCTGGTCGGCCAACGGTTTGCCGACGAGGCCCTGCTCGACGCCGCCGCCTGGGTTGAAGCCCGGCTCGGCTGAACCGGCATGCTTGCCGGCGGCGTTCCGCGGCAGCATTCTGTGGGCTCATCATCCGGAGGAGACGAGATGATCTATGAATTGCGCGTCTATCACTGCGTCCCGGGCCGGCTGCCCGACCTGATCAAGCGGTTCGATACCTTGACCCTGCCGCTTTGGGAAAAGCACGGGATCAAGCAGGCGGGGTTCTGGACGGTGGCGATCGGCCCGTCGAACCAGGACCTCTATTACATGCTGCAATGGGAATCGCTCGACGACCGGGCGCGGCGGTTTGCCGGGTTCCAGGCCGATCCTGCCTGGATCTCGGGCCGCGCCGAGACCGAAAAGAACGGCCAGATCGTCGCGTCGATCACCAACACGATCCTGCAGCCGACCAGCTTCTCGTCGGTAAAGTAAAAGCGAGGAAACGACATGCTCTATGAACTGCGCGTCTATCATTGCGTGCCTGGCCGCCTGCCGGACCTTCTCAAGCGCTTCGACACGATCACCTTGGGGATCTGGAAGCGGCACGGCATCGAACAGGCCGGGTTCTGGACGACCGCAATCGGCGATTCGAACCAGGCGCTCTATTACCTGCTCAAATGGGAATCGCTCGCCGACCGCGAAAAGAAATGGAACGCGTTCCAGGCCGACCCCGAATGGCACACCAAGCGCGCCGAGACCGAAAAAAACGGCGCGATCGTCGCCCGAGTCGAGAACAGCATCCTGCAGCCGACCAATTTCTCCGCGGTCAAATAAGCCTCGCTTTAAGAAGCTCGGGGACCAAGCAGCAACGAGCCGGCACATCCGCCCGTCACCCCTGGGCCCGGCCCTGGCCCGGCCGGGGGATCGACGGGCTGGCGTCGAGCGTCGGCCAATTGGCGCTGATCTCGCAGCCGCCCGGCGGGTACCTAACCAAGCTAACGTTTCAGTTGATCGGGCAGTGAACGCCTACATAATCGACGCAGATTGGCAGATTGGCGCTCTCGATGGTGGAGTATCCGGAACGTTGAGTTTTAGTCGTTTGTGCCCTGACTTCTTGAATTTTTTTCCCAGTGTGAGCTACGTCACACATCTCTACCGATCCATCGAGCTACCCTCAATCTATTTCGGCGGCGCAGCTGACCGTCCGGCTGCTAGACTTCTCGAATGAAAGGAAGCTAGTATGCGTACGTTCGCAAAGGATTCCAAGAGAACTCAGGAGACTACGTCTCTCAAGGATACAGCGCCCGCTCGGTCACGCTTCGGGCCCAGAAATCTGGTGAACTACCAAACATTGGATAGCGAACCGAATACCATACTACCGTCACATGTCGATAAAGCAATAGACGCAACATGGCAGCCCATTGGACCAGAAACCCGCCCTCTTATGGAGCAGCGTTTTGGTCATGATTTCAGCAAGGTCCGCATATACAGCAATTCTGAAGCCGCGAATTCGGCCGCTGCTTTGAACGCTCGCGCCTATACTCTTGGCAGTAACATTGTATTCGGCGCTGGAGAATATGCGCCCCAAACACGATGGGGGAAATCGTTGTTAGCCCACGAGTTGGCGCACGTTGTCCAACAAGGAGGCACTTCAGCCGCCATCCGGGGGAAGCTGAGTATTGGCAACCCAGCCGAAAGCCATGAGCAATCCGCGGACGCAGCAGCGCGCGCGGTTATGGACACCAGCATGCCTTCGGGTTCGGCTGCGCTGCGAATCCGGGAACAACTACGGATGACCGCTTTATCGAGCCCAATCATCCAACGGGCTGTAAAGACCTGGGGTGGGGACTTTGATACGGACAAATACGAGTCGACCAAAGATCCTGGCATGGATGGCGTTGAAATCGAATTACGCTTTAAACCCGGCACGAATGTAAACGCCGAGTTAATTGGCATGACCCAAAGTGTTCGTCCTAGCGAGAAGGGAACACCTTTTGCCATCGGAAGCGGGAAAGACAAAACGACTTTGGAAAGCCGAATGATCCCTGCCGGTGAAGCTGGAGCTGGTACCGGAATCGATGTACTTCCTGCTTATGGCAACCCACTCTATGCAGCGAACAAACCGGGAGCCAAAGATACTCTGGCTGATACGCCCACAGTTGCTTCTTGGGGGCAACATGGATGGCGATATACAGACAAAGCAGGTAAACTACAGAAACAAGATGCTTTGCTGAAAGATCGACCTCAGTTGTTGTCGTCACGAAAAGAGTCCAAGCAAATTTTCGAAACTACGGCCCTGGCGGTGAAGGGTGACCAAACCGGTACGTTCTACGGTTCCGTTCAGTGGGGCTGGGAAAAGGATGTGGCCGACAAGGTTACGAAACTGCCTCTGTCGTTGGTGTCACAAGGCGTGCCAAGCGCCACCTTTGGCAGAGCCTCCGAAATGTGGAACAAAGCCAAGACCTCGGAGGGCAAGGAGACCATCGACCTGCCGGTTGTCAGCGTCAAGGTCATCACTGGCGCGAATGGAGAACTGTTCGCAAATCCTGGTGATGCGCAAGGATCGTCCATGATTCCGGGAACGCCGCTACCCGTTGGTACCCGGTTTCGTGTTCTTCGGGATGCGCAATACGTCTTGGTTCATCCGGTTATTTATATTGAAATCGTAGATGGCCCGTTGACCGGTCAACGAGGCTATATCTTGACTACCGTTGCATCCCGTAACGAACGATGAGAGGCGCGGCGATGAATGGAGAATTACCAGTAGAGATTCGGCAAACTTACCCACCTGAGCTTGCCAGTCGGCTGAGCGAGCTAGGCTATATCCGACTTTTCCAACAATCCGACGAAGCTGCCCTAAAGGATATTTGGAATGCTCCCGGTGCGCCAGGCGCTTTAGAGACCATCGCCGTATCCTCCAATGCCCCGAGGTTGGCGCGGTTTCTCGCCGCTGAGATTTTGTACTCCCAAGGCGGCGTTCGTCGAGTAGAAAAACACAAACGAGAACTTGCCGAAGTTTATATGACTGCACTGGCTGATAATTTTACAGAAGCCGCCAATCCTTGGGGACTGCCGGGCGTAACGCGGGGAATTGCGGGGGAACACCTGCTCGCGATCGGTGAGCCAATGGTGTCTAAGCTGTTCAATCTCTTGGACAACGATAAGCGAGTCTATTACGAAGGAAGTCAGGACGCCACGCTGGGATATCACTACGGCTATCGCGTCAAGGATTTAGCAGCTTATTTTATTAGCAGAATCAGGAATATCCCTTTTGAACCAGAAGAGGATCCCGGTAGACGCGACAAGGCGATCGTGAAACTGAAACGTGCGGTGAAGTAGTTCACAGCGAGGGCAATATCGCGATGCGCCGACCGTATTCACGAAGTCGAGTCTTTCCTTTACGGGCTTATTGACGCCCTGATCGAGAGAGAGATCCTCACGCAGGATGAGGTTTTGCAGGCTGTGGGAAAAGTACGCCAACAGATGGAGGAAACGGTCAGACCGTGGGACCTGGCATCGCCCTTCGCATTGCGTGAGATGGAGCCAAACAAAGATGGGTTTGTTTCGATAAATTGCTCTGAGCGCCTTCATATTTGTAAGGCAGTCTGTTGCCGGCTACATTTTGTTCTGACTGCTGAGGAGATTGAATCAGGAAGAATCAAGTGGGATTTGGGTGAACCGTATTATATTCGACAAGAATCGACGGGATGCTGCCATCATCTCGATCCGAACGACCGAGTCTGCACTGTATATGACAATCGGCCAAGCCTGTGCCGACAATACAGTTGTGCTAGGGATGAGCGGATCTGGAAGGATTTCGATAAGATGATCCTCAACGAGGAATGGATTGAGGAGAATCTTCGTGCTAGCAAGCCTCGTCTCGTCACAGTCCAATTGCTGCCTCAGAAGGTTGCCTATCAACTCGCCGACAGTAAGTCTACATAGTCGTACTGTGCCGCGCGGCCTTCCTCGGCGGCCTCTCGAAAAGGAAAGCCAGTCTATAGAGGTTCAGTCCTTCGCGAGCCGCCCGAGGGTCGTGTTCGCTTAGGGCCGTGCGCCTTCGCGCGCTGCGAGCGGGTCGATGGTCGGGATCGATATCGCCCCACCGCGATCGGAATTGAGGAGCGGCGAGGGCGCTTTGCGTCCGAAGGCTTCGACGCGCGGAATGTTTGCGTCTTCGACGGGCGGCATTCGCCGCTTGCGCGCCAATGCCGCCTCGACAAAGGGCGCCAGCTCGCGTTCCTTCTGCGCCGCTCGGACCAGCTCGCGCTCCTTGAATTCCGGCATCACTTGAGAAGCAAAAATTTCGAGCGAGTCGCAGATATACTCGTGCCGGTTGCCGCCGCTCTGTTGGATGAACATGACCTGGTCGATGCCGGCCGCCTCGTAGCGGGCGAGGTGCGCGCGCAATTGGTTGGGGGTGCCGATGCCGCCGCGCCCGGCATTGTCCGGCAACTGGTCCTTGACCTGCAAAAAGCGCTGCCACAGATCGGTCCGGCCCGGCATGTGCTCGCCAAACAATGCATAATAACCGAGCGAGTACCCGAAAAAGCGGAACCCGTCGAGCCCGCGGCGGACCGCTTCGGCCTCGTCCGGATGGCAGGACATGCCGGTGACGATCGCGATATTCGGGTTGACCCGATGCCCAATCGGCACGCACTCATCCGATTTGATAATGTCGTAATACTCCTCGACCCACTTCGCCGCCTGGTCGGGATCGAGAAACGAGAATGTCAGGGCGCCGAGCCCGTTGCGTGCGGCCAAGTGGATGGTCTCTCGCCGCGAGCACGCCACCCACATCGGCGGATGTGGCCGTTGCACCGGTTTCGGCACCAGGTTGCGGCACGGCATATCGAACCAGCGCCCCTGGAACCCGGGATAAGGCCGCATCGCCAGCATGTTGGCGGCCTGCTCGGTCGCCTCCTGCCACATCGCCCGCTTGTCGTCGGGATCGACGCCAAAGCCGCCCATTTCGACCGCCGTCGCCAACTCGCCGGTGCCCCATTCGACCCGGCCATTCGATACCAGGTCAAGCGTCGCGATCCGCTCGGCGACCCGTGCGGGATGATTGTATTTGGGCGGCATCAACGCGATGCCGTGGCCGAGCCGGATCTGCTTGGTGCGCTGCGAGCAGGCGGCAAGAAACACCTCGGGTGCGGAGGAGTGCGAATACTCCTCGAGGAAATGGTGCTCGACCTCCCAGACGTAATCGATGCCGAGCCGGTCGGCGAGCTCGACCTGATCGAGTGCGTCCTGATAAAGGTGCCGCTCGGAATCCTCATCCCAAGGCTGCGGCAGCTGGTGTTCGTAGAAAAGCCCGAATTTCATCGGTAACGCTCCCTTTCGGTAATCGATTGCCGCCGTCAATCCCCTCGCACTACCAGGCCACCGGCTGCGATGTGAGCTCGTTCGATCCCAAGATGTCGAAACAAATCCAGCAGACAAGCCTCGATCGGGCGGGCCGCCAATTCTGTCACCATGCTCGTGTAGCGGGTGATTGCCGGCGGAAAAAATGCTTCAGTCGGTCCAGCGCAGGATCGCGGCGGCGACCTCGTCGGGTTTGTCGAGATCGGCCAGGTGGCCCGCCCCCGATATCGTTGCGACCTCGGTGCGGCCGGTGATCGCGCTCGCGAAGCGGTCGGCGTAGCTGCGCGGCATGATCCGGTCTTCGGCGCCCCAGATCAGCAGGGTCGGCGCCTCGATCAGCGGCAGGCGTTTTTCGAGCCTGGTGTTGCCGAGCGGCCAGAAGGCGCGGGCCGCGGCCTCGGCGGCGCGGGTCTGCTCGATCGGCCATTCCGGCGAATTGGCGCCTTCGGGCGCGGCCTTGAGCTCATTCCAGCGCTCCGGATCGGCGCACAACAGCGCCGGCACGTCGGGCGGACGCTGCGCCCAGGGATCGGTCGCCGGCTCCTTGTCGTCGAACAGCCCCCAGGGCGCGATCAAGGCGAGCCGCCGCACGGATTGCGGCCAAATCGCCGCGATCTCGGCGACGAACGAGCCGCCGACCGAGCCGCCGGCAAGGTCGGCGCCGTCGAGACCGGCCTTTTGCAGCAGCTGCCGGACCGCCAAAACCCAGTCGAGATGGCTGTCGAGCACGGTATGCCCGCGATCGCCGCCCGGGAACCCCGGCAGAGACGGCACAATCACCGTCCGCTCGCGCGCCAGCGCGTCGAGAAACGGGATCCAGCGCGGCAGCCCGCCAAAGCCGGCCAGAAAGCCGAGCTTCGGGCCTTCGCCATTCTGCCACACCCGAGCAGGAAACCCGTTGATGTCGATCGAGATTGTCCGCGGCTCGCTCATGCCCTGCTCCCGCCAGCCACCCGTGCCGTCAACCCTGACGCCCGGGCAATCGGAGGTCAAGCCGCGCGGCTCGCGCGCTCGGACGCGGTTGCGCCGCCTCTCGACAGGCGGCTGGCGCCATGGTAATCCTCGTGGGAACAAATCATGAATGAAGACACCGCATGGCTCGATCATCACAACATCAGCAGCGCGAGGCCGAGCGGCGCTATCCGGTGCGGGTGCGCATCGCGGTGCCGCCGGAGGGGCTCGGACAACAACTCGCGCTGATGCACGCCTGGCTCGACGACACCTGCGGCGCCGCGGGTTGGGCGGCAGCGCCGGCCGGGAGCGTTGGCGTCGTCAACGATGCGATCGCCTTTTATTTTGCCGATGCGGCTTTTGCTCACGCCTTCGTCGCCCGGTTCTGCTGCGGTTATCGTGTCGAGACGATCGCCGGCGCCTTCGCCGTGCGCGGCGGCGGGCCGCCGCCCCGCCGCAGCGCCGCCACCTACAAGACCCCCTAAAGACACTGCCGCGACGTTCGCCCGGCGCCCATTCCGCCCTCGCCTGCCTGTCATAATTCGGAAACAATTGTGTTCGCCGGCGCCGCGGGCCACGATCCAGGCCGAGCCGCGGCAAGGGAGTGTGGATTGTCTCTGGTTACGGCACTGGTTCGCAAGGTCGATGGCGGCGGGCAACGGCGTACGATGGCGGTGGCCTGCGGCGCCCACGCCTTGCACGACGGCTTTACCGATCTGCTCTATGTGTTGTTGCCGTTGTGGCAGGCGGAATTCGGCCTCGGCTATGCCGAGATCGGCCTTCTGCGCGCGCTTTATGCCGGGTCGATGGCCGGGTTTCAGGTCCCCGCTGGTCGGCTCGCCGAGCGTGTCGGCGGCCCCGTGCTGCTGGCGGCCGGCACCGCGCTCGCCGGCATCGGCTATCTCCTCGCCGGCGCCGGCGCCGGTTTTGCGATGCTGACCGCGGCCCTCGTCATCGGCGGCCTCGGTTCGAGCGTCCAGCATCCGATCGCCGCCAATCTCGTCGCCCGCAGCTTTGCCGGGCAGCGTTCGCGCGGCGCGCTCGCCAGCTACAATTTCTCCGGCGATCTCGGCAAGATGGCGATGCCCGCCGCCACCGCTTGGATGGTCGCCATGATGCCGTGGCGGTCGGCGACGACACTGTTGGGCATCGTCGGCTTGGCCGCGGCGATCGCGATCTTTCTGTCGCGGCGCGGCCTGCCGGACGAGACCGCGGCTGTCACCGGCCATGCCGAGGCGTCCGCGCCGGGGTCGTCGCCGGTGGCCGGGCACGGCTTTCCGCTGTTGCTGGCGGTCGGCGTCATCGACAGCGCGACGCGAATGGGGTTTTTGACCTTTCTGCCATTTTTGCTGCGGGCAAAAGGCGCCGATTTGCCGATGATCGGCGTGGCGTTGACCTTGATCTTCGCCGGTGGTGCCGCGGGCAAGCTCATCTGCGGTTTTCTCGGCTCGCGGCTCGGGGTCGTTCCCGCCGTCTTCCTGACCGAAGGCCTGACCGCCGCCGGCATCTTGATCCTGTTGCCCCTGCCTCTTGCGGCGGGGCTGGCGGTGTTGCCGCTGATCGGCGTAGCACTCAACGGCACCTCTTCGGTGCTGTACGGGACGGTGCCCGAGCTCGTCGCGCCCGAGCGCCGCGGGCGCGCCTTCGGCATCTTCTATACCGGAACGATCGGCGCCGGCGCATTGTCTCCAGCGCTTTATGGGCTGGTCAGCGACGCCGCTGGGGTGCCGCGGATGATGGTGCTTATCGCTGCTGTGGTGCTGCTGACCTTGCCGCTCACCTGGGCGCTCCGTTCGGCGCTGCCCCGGCGATAGTTTCTCTGCAATCGGGTAGCCGAACCTTCGACCAGCGCGGCAAATGAGCCTTTTCGACTGGGCCGCTTTGGCGGTCGTGACTTTTGGCGCGGCCGTGCTTCAGGCTGTGGGCGGCTTCGGCTTCGCCGTCGTCGCGGCGCCGCTGTTTCTGTTGCTGGTCGAGCCGGTGCGCGCGATCCAGCTCATCATAATCGTCACCGCGGCCCTTTCGATCGTCGTGCTGCCGCGATTGTGGCGGGCGATCGCGCCGCAGCTGCTGTTGCGGCTGACGGGCGGCAGCTTGCTCGGGCTGCCGCTCGGATTGCTCGCCTTCCGCCACAGCGATCCACGGCTGGTGCGGGTGGCGGCCGGGGTCATCGTGCTTGCCTTTGCGGTGGTGATCGCAGCGATGCGGCGAGGCGCGCGCGGCGGCAAGCGCACGACACTCGTCATGACACGCGGGCGCGATCTTGCCGCCGGGGCGGTGTCCGGCGCCGCCACCGCGCTTGTGGGGATGTCGGGACCGCCGGTGCTGATCTATCTGATGCTCGCAGGCGCGCCACCCGGAACCGTGCGCGCGACATTGCTGGCGTTCTTCGCGCTGAGCTATACGGTGACGCTCGCCGCGCACGCCGCGACCATCGGCGTCGCGCCGCCGACTTGGATCGCAGCCGCCTTCCTGATCCCGTTCGCTCTCGCCGGTGGGCTCGTTGGTCGGCCGCTCGGCGATCGCCTCGGCGACGACGCTTTTGCCGCTCTCGCCATCGGCCTGCTCGCGGCGGCCGGGCTATATACCCTTGCCGCCGCGGGGTTCCAAGGCGGCGGCCGGTGACTAGGATGGTGACGGCGCCGACTACGCCGAGTATCATAGGCCGGCGGGCGCTCTTCGCCGCGGAATGTCGTTCCGATCTTTAAGGGCAGTGCGGCCGGTTTTCACGTAGTTTTGTTCGCGGCAAAGTAAACGACCAGGTGAGATTATGATCGGCCCGCCGGGACTGCCGAAATTCGGACGCCGAGTCTTCTCCTTCGCACCTGCAAAGCCAGGCCGCACCCGACAGCGTCACAACGCCTGGAAATGGGCAACCGGGCTATACCTGGCGGGCGTGCTGGCGCATTTCAGTCACCACATGGCGTTCGACATCGCCCGAGGCGACCCATCTTTCGGCTTCGGCGCGGCGCTTACCAGCGCGCCGGTCAGCCTGGTCTGGCCCGCCGACCTGATCGGGACCCTGATCTCTCTGAGCTGAGCGGGCCGCCCGCCGCGGGGCGTCGGGCGGGAGGCGCCGCCCGACCCAGGGCTTGCCGCTGCGGGCGCGACCCGACACAATGCGGTGCTTCGAGAAAGGGCGGGAGAATGGATCGGATATCGCAATCGCCGCTTGCGGTCTATCAGTCGTATCTCGATCGCGGCGAGTTGGCCTATCAGTGGAGCGTTGAAGCCAACCGTGCGGTGTTCTTCCCGCGCGTGATCTGCCCGTTCACCGGCAGCGACCGGCTCGAATGGCGGGTCAGCGCCGGGCTCGGGACGGTTTATGCGACGACGGTCACGCATCCCCGTGAGGGCGCCCCGTACAACGTGGCCCTGATCGATTGCGACGAAGGCTTCCGGCTGATGAGCCGGGTCGAGGATCTGGCGCCCGAAGCAGTGCAGATCGGCATGCGCGTCAAGTTCCGGACCCATCGTCCTGCCGGCGACGAGCCGGCCTATCCGGTCTTCGCACCCGTCGAGGGTGCCTGATGGACGGGCTGCAGCGCGGCAGCGCCGCGATCGTCGGCGTCGCCGAATCCGATCTGGGCGCCGTCGCCGCCGAGATGACCCGGATCGATTTGATGGCGCAAGGCATCCACCGTGCGCTCGCCGATTGCGGGCTCGCCCTGCGCGACATCGACGGCCTGATCTGCGCGACCGCGCAGAGCCGCACCTCTGGCCTGGCGCTCGCCGAATATCTCGGGATCTCACCGGCCTTCGTCGACACGACGATCCTCGGCGGCTCGTCCTTCATGTTTCACGTCGCACATGCCCAGGCGGCGTTGCAGCTCGGGCTGTGCAAGGTCGCGGTCATCGCCTATGGCTCGACCCAGCGCACGATCGGGCGGCGTCACGCCTCGGTGCGCGAATATAACCCCTACGAGACCCCGTTTCGGCCGTTCCTGCCGTCGACCGCCTATGCGTTGGCCGCTTCGCGCCACATGCACGAGTTCGGCACCACGCGCGAGCAATTGGCCGCAGTCGCGGTCGCGGCGCGCCAATGGGCATTGCTGAATCCGGTCGCCTGGGAAAAGAAGCCGCTGACGATCGCCGAGGTGCTGGCGGCGCGGATGGTCAGCTATCCGTTCACTGTGCGCGACATATGCCTGGTGACCGATGGCGGCGGCGCGGTGATCATGACCACCGCCGAGCGCGCCCGCTCCCTGCAAAAACCGCCGGCCTATGTGCTCGGGTCAGGCCAAGCGATCACCCACGCCAACATTTCGAGCATGCCGGACCTGACTGTCACAGGTGCGCTGCAATCCGGCCGCCAAGCCTACGAGATGGCAAAGCTCGGGCCATCTGACATCGATGTGCTCGAACTCTACGACGCGTTCACGATCAACACGATCCTGTTCCTCGAGGATCTCGGCTTTTGCGCCAAGGGCGAGGGCGGCTCTTTTGTCGAGGGCGGCCGGATCGCGCCGGGCGGTAGCCTGCCGGTCAACACCAATGGCGGCGGCCTGTCTTATTGCCATCCCGGTATGTACGGCCTCTTTCTACTGATCGAGGCGACCCGCCAACTGCGCGGCGAATGCGGCGAGCGCCAGGTCGCGAAATGCGAGACCGCGATCGCCCACGGCAATGGCGGCGTTCTCTCCTCGCAAGCCACCGTCATCCTCGGCACCGCCGCGATCCTTTGATTTAAGGGGGCAGCATCGATGCCGACATAGCGAAGCTTTCCGATGACCACCTAAAAACCTTACCGAAAACCGCCGTTTTTGAGGGGTCGTTGGCGACGCAAATATCTTGAGATTTAGACGCCTTCACTGCTGTCATTGGCTATGGTCCATCTACCAGCGACGCGACCGACAGGAGAAGGGCTGTGGCGATCCACATCGGCGGTTACGCAATTGAAATACACCCTATCGCGCCTCTTCTACTCCTTATTTCCCTAGCATCCGTGGTAATCAGCGTCATGGCCGTAATACGAACAATTCAGAAGGCAGGATTTAATGGTTGGTGGTTTCTCATAATCTTTGTTCCAGTGCTGAATATGCTCGCTTTATGGCGCTTCGGATTTGGTTCGTGGCCTGCATTACCTGATAGGCGCTCATCGTAAGAAGGTGTGCAGGCGGTCCGAAATTCTTGATTTTTGAACAGGCCCGCGTCAATAACTCCCCGGTAATAGCGAGTAGGGCGGAAGAGCGGAGAGGCTGGGCAAGAAACTCATGCAGCCGCTACTGCGGAAGGACCAGGCCCATTGGTGCAATTGGGCGGGTTAGGCGGGAGCCCCCGATCCCAGCGGCCAGCCTAAGGAAAGAAAGAGCGAACGAACGAGCGAGACACAGAACAGCCAATAGTAGCCACAAAAACAGCGCCATCCAGCGTTGCAGGCCGAGGATGCGCAGCACCCGGCTGAAGTTGTAGCACAACGCCATCAGGTTCCATTCGCCGCACACCTTGGCGAACCCGCGCACCAGGAAGTGGCGATACCCGGCACGGCATTTGAGCGTGCCGAACGGGTGCTCAGCCAAGGCTTTGCGGCGGCGCATCATCGCCTCGCCATGCTGCTCGAAGCGCGCCCGATGCCGCTCGACGACGTCCTCGTGAACCCAGCGCTCGATCTCGCGCCGCGTGCCGTTGCGCGAGAGGCATCGCCCGCGCAACGGGCAGGCCCGGCAAACCGATCGCCGGCTGGCATAGCGGAGCGCCATCTTGCCGGTGGCTTGCCGCCTCAGACTGCGCATCGGCCGCAGCTCGGCGCCACCCGGACAGCGATACCGGTCAGCCGCGGCGTCGTATTGGAAGTCTCCCAGGCCGAACCGGCCTTGCGCCTTCAGCCGGTGGCTGCGATCGGGTGGCGGCACATAGGCGGTAATCGCCTCCTCTTCGCACGCCTTCAGCGTCTCGCCGTTGTAGTAGCCGCTGTCGGCGACGACGGTCAGCGCGGCGGCGCCGAGGGCTTCTTTGGCTGCCGCCGCCATCGCGTGCAGCTGGCCGGTGTCGTTGCCGTCGTTGACCACAGCACTGGCGACGATCAGCTTGTACTTGTCGTCGACCGCGATTTGCACATTGTAACCGGCCACGATTTGCCCGTGTTTGGAGAGCAGCCGAGCGTCCGGGTCAGTGCGCGAGAGCTGGCCATCGCCACTGTGCTGCAGATCGGCCAGATCGGCTTTGGCCGCCGCCCGGCGCTCACGCAAGCCTATCAGCCGCTGCGTCATCTCTTGTGCCGAAGGCGCCGGCGGCGCTGCGGCGCTCGCCTCCTCGGCCCTGTCGTTGGCGTCGAGTGCTGCGGCGTACTCGGCGATGCTGCGGTCCAAGGCCGCCATCTGCTCGTCCAGTCGCTTCTCGGTCAGGATGCTCGCCTTGCTGGCGTCGCCGTGGAAGAACGCGCCATCGATCGCCACCAACGCGCCGCCCAGCAAGTCCAGGCGGCGCGCCAAGCGCACAAACTCCCGGTTGACCGCCTGCAGCCCGGCGGCGTTGTTCTTGCGGAAATCGGCGATCGTGCGATAGCCGGGCGTCAATCCCCGCAACAGCCACATCACCTCGACATCGCGCCGCGTCTCGCGCGCCAGCCGGCGCGAGGAGCGCACCTGGTTGAGATAGCCGTAAAGATACAGCTTCAACAGATCGCCCGGAGCATAGGGCGGCTGGCCGGCGCCGCCGTCCGAGCCGACATCGCAGAACTCCAGCCCCATCAGGTCGAGCGAATCGACGTAGGCATCGATCGTCCGCACCGGATTGTCGCGATCGACATAGTCCTCCAGACACGGCGGCAACAGGCTCACCTGCTCCCGGCTGTGGCCGATCTTGTAGGTACGGTTTGTCATACCACAAATTGTATACCCGGCAGCCCGCCAGGGCTGGCGTTTCTTGCCCAGCCTCATTGCTCAACCCATCAGGGTTGGAGGGGAATGGTGGGTTTCGCCGCGAGGCTGGGCAAATATTCAGATCGAGACGGAAAATTGGCAAACTCCCTCACCGCCGTCCCGGCGAAAGCCGGGATCCATTCTTCCGCTGCCCGGAATTTTCAAGCAGAGCCAATGCCTTACCAGCTATCGCACAGCCCGTACGGCGGATAGATCGACCCCGGCTTTCGCCGGGGAGGCGGGAAAATGTGCGGTGACGGGATTCTTGCCCAGCCTCTGCGCTTTTCCGCCCTACTTTTTGAAAGCTTAGCCATGGGAGCGAAGGGTGTCCGCTTCCGCCCAGCGCGAGCCAATAGGACCATCCCGACGAAGGTCGGGACCCATGCCCGTAGCTAAAATCGATGTTCTACGTCTATCTCCTCGCTAGCAAACCTTACGGAACCCTCTACATCGGGACGACTTCCGATCTTCGGCGGCGCGTTTGGGAGCACGAGAACGGATTCGTTCCGGGCTTCACGAAACGATACCAAGTCGACCGGCTCGTTGGGTTTGAGGCTCATGAATCCTCCGCTTCCGCGCTTCGCCGCGAGAAACAGCTCAAGGAATGGAAACGCGACTGGAAAATCAACTTGGTTGAACGGGACAACCCACACTGGCTGGACCTATACCCCAGCATCCAATTTTGAGTGCGGTCCTCAATATAGACAAAATTGAACCACAGACAAAGTTGAACCGCCCGAAATTCTGCGTCGAGAGGTTCCCGTCAGTCCGGCGGCCGGCTCCGCCCGGAAATGATGCAACCATAGGCACCGGCCTTCGCCGGTGTGGATCGAAGAAGACGGCTCGGGGTTCACGCGATGGCGGAAATGACGAATAATGGACGCGCGGGATCCGCGGGAGGGATGACATGCCTGAGAACACATTGGTGCGCTTTGAAAACGTCGACGGGATCGGCGTCATCACGATCGACAACCCGCCGGTCAACGCGCTGTCCCCGGGCGTGCCGGAGGGCATCATCGAGAATATCGAGCGCGGCAACGCCGATCCGGCGATCCGGGCAATGGTGCTGATCGGGGCCGGGCGCAGCTTTATCGCCGGGGCCGACATCCGCACCTTCGGCAACCGGCCGGCGCCGGTTTTGGGCAAGCGTGCGCACGACGCGCTGGACGCCAGCCAAAAGCCGGTCGTCGCGGCGATCCACGGCTATGCCCTGGGCGGTGGGTTTGAAATTGCGCTCGCCTCCAACTATCGCATCGCGGTGCCGAGCGCTAAGGTCGGGCTGCCCGAAGTCTTGATCGGCATCCTGCCGGGCAGCGGCGGGACCCAGCGGTTGCCGCGGCTGATCGGCCCGAAGGCGGCGCTCGAGATGATCGTGTCCGGCCGCCACGTCCCGGCCGGGGAGGCGCACCACCTCGGCATGGTCGATGCGGTGATCCCTGAAGGCGGCGATCTGCGTAGGGCCGCAATCACGTTCGCCCTAAATATAGCCGATGATCGACCATTGCCGCGCATCCGCGACCGTGATGAGAAGCTTGCCGAAGCCAAAGCCGATCCCGGCATCTTCGAAGCGATACGCAAATCGATCGCCCGGCGCGCGCGCAACCAGAAGGCGCCCTACCACTGCATCACGTCGGTCGAAAACGCTTGCAATCTGCCGTTCGACGACGGCGTTGCCCGCGAGCGCGAGCTGTTCAACGAGCTCGAAAACTCGGCTGAGGCGCGCGCCCTGCGCTATGCCTTCTTCGCCGAGCGCGAGGTGGCGCGGCTGCCCGATATCCCGCGCGACACGCCCCTGCGCCCGATCAAGACTGCGGCCATCGTCGGCGCCGGGACGATGGGCGGCGGCATCGCGATGAGCTTCGCCGAATTCGGCGTTCCGGTCAAATTGCTCGAAGTCGACGAGGACGCGCTGGGCCGCGGCCTCGCCCGCATCCGCGCCAATTATCAGACCAGCGTCAACCGCGGCAGCCTCTCGACGGCGGAAATGGAGCGCCGGCTCGGGCTGATCGAAGGGGTGCAGAGCTACGATGATATCGCCCAGACAGACGTTGTGATCGAGGCGGTGTTCGAGCGCATCCCGGTCAAGCAGGAAGTCTTCGCCAAGCTCGACGCAACGATGAGGCCGGGCGCGTTGTTGTTCTCGAACACCTCGGGCATCGACATCGACATCATGGCGAACGCCACCAAACGGCCGCAAGACGTCGCCGGGACCCACTTCTTCGCGCCGGCCAACGTCATGAAATTGTTCGAGGTGGTCCGCGGGGCGAAAAGCGGGCCCGACACCCTGATGACGGCAATGGATCTCGGCCGCAAGATCGGCAAGATCAGCGCGATGGCCGGCAATTGCGACGGGTTTGTCGCCAACCGCAGCCGCACCCCGTTCGGCACCGAGATGAACATCATGGTCGAGGAGGGCTGCCTGCCCGAGCAGGTCGACAAGGTGATGGTCGATTTCGGTTACCCGATCGGGCCGTTCGCGACCGCCGACCTGTCCGGGCTCGACATCGGTTATGACAGCCGCCAGCGGCGCGCGGCCGAGAATCCGAACTACCGCAAGATGCCGATCGCCGACCATCTGGTCGAAATCGGGCGGTTGGGCCAGAAGAGCGGAGCCGGCTGGTTCCGCTACGAAAAGGGCGACCGCACCCCGCACCCCGATCCCGAAGTCGCGCGCATGATCAAGGAAAAGGCCGCCGAGATGGGGATCGAGCAGCGCAGCTTCGGCGATGAAGAGATCCTGCGCCGGCTGCTGTTCGCCTCGGTCAACGAAGCCTGCAAGATCCTCGAAGAGGGCAAGGCCTACCGGGCCAGCGATATCGATGTGATGTGGCTCAACGGCTTCGGCTTTCCGCGCTATCGCGGCGGCCTGATGTATTGGGCAGACGGCATCGGTGTTGCCGAGGTCTATCGCCAGATCGCCGCCTGGCACCAGCGCTACGGCGAGCGCTGGGCCCCTTCCGCCCTGCTCCGCCATTTGGCCGAAACAAAAACCCCCCTGCGCGACGCCAAACCCGGCCGCCCGATGTAAACAGGCAGTAACCTGAGCCCCTGAAATTCGTCCAGATTTGTGTAGAGTCCGACCACCGGAAGGGGGACGGACGATGAGGCGATCGCGGTTGAGTGAGGAGCAGATCATAGGGATCCTGCGGGAGCAGGAGGCGGGGGCGAAGACCGCCGATGTATGCCGCAAGCACGGTGTCAGCGCGGCGACGTTTTACAAATGGAAGGCCAAGTACGGCGGGATGACGGTGTCCAAGGCCCGCCGGCTGACGGCATTATTCGATCCCGGTTGCGCGAGATCGCCGCTGTCCGGCGACGCTTCGGCTACCGCCGGCTGCACCTGCTGCTGCGGCGCGAGGGGCTTTTGCTGAACCACAAGAAGCTGCGCCGGCTCTATGCCGAGGAGCGGCTTCAGGTTCGCCAACCTGCAAGGCTCAAGTGGTTAAACAACTCCACCCATCGTTGGACGAAAAATGGGGCTCAGGTCAACATCACCGCCCAGATGATCCACGTCAACGGCGGCCTGGCCTTTCGGAAAGTAACGGACTTTGCCCGTGCACTAAGCGGCGTCTATCGCTCGGAATATCTTTCGGTACATGTCTTCACCGTAACTCGTCGGCAAGGGCTCGGCTTCCCTCAGTTTGAAGCTTCGGGCGCCGTCGAGCCCTCTTTCGGCACGCAGGAAGACGGCATTCTTCCCATTCGTCTGGTAGAGGCCGTGGGCGAAGTCGTAGAGATGGGTGACGAAATACACCTTGATTTGCCTCTGCAATAGTGCGCCGACGATTTGCCGCGCGATCTCCGAGCCCTCGCGATCGTTGGTCGCGGCAAACAATTCGTTGAACAGCACCAGCGAGCCGGGGGTGATCGCATCGGCGATCTCGCTCATACGGCCGAGCTCCTCGTCGAATTTGCCGCTCTTCATCGTCGAGTCTTCCTCGCGCTTGAAGTGGGTAAAGAGAGCGTTGCAAACATTAGCCTGGAAGGACTCGGCCGGAACGAACATGCCGCATTGGAGCATCAGCTGGGCCTGTCCGAGGCCGCGCAAGAAGCTGGACTTACCGCCGCGATTGGCTCCGGTAACGACTACAGCGTCTTCGCCGTCAGCCGTCAATTCATTGCCGACTGCCCGCCGGTCGAGATGCAGGCTAAGTGAAACGTCGTATAAGCCGCGACAGGAGAGTTGCCGTGTCGCGACGGTCGAAGGTACGGGAAAAGAGATCGGCTCGCCCTTTTTCACGAGCCTGCCGGCGAGGTTCAGGCAACCGACGTAGTATGCCAATTCGGCGCGCAGCAGCGTGAAGAAATCGAGGATGTGATCGGTCGACTGGGCGAGCGCATTGGCGACGAGGTTGATCCCTCGGTCCCGCAGTCGCGTCAGAGCGGCGCCGCCGGCCTCGTCGCGCGGATGAATAGAAAAAGTGTAGACGCCTCGCATCTGGGGGACGATGCGGGCGACCCAGTCTCGGCTCGTGTGGTGCAGCCTGTGCCGCCACCAATTTCCTTTTTCCTGCTTGCGCAATACATAATTGGCGCCGGTATTGCCGTTACCGAGATCGGCGCTGATCAGAACCCCATCACGAAACTTAAGACGCTGTAAATGATCTTGAACGGTGACGAAGTATTGATCGTCCAGCTCGCGCCTCAAGGTCGCGAAGAGCGTCGTAAAGCCTTCGGACTGAAAGACCGCGGCGTGCTGGTCGGCAATGCGCCTCAGCTCTTTGAGAAACCCGACTGACAACTCCAACAGGTTTATCGCATTGTAGAGAACGGATCCTGGTGTTCGGCCAGCGAAACTCCAAAAGGTCCTTTTTCTCTTTTCGAGCGATTCGGTCGCGAGATCGTAGATGCCTCTGACAATTGCCGGATTTTTACGGCAGTCCCGCAGCACGGCTTGCCGGTAAAGGATCGTATCCGGGTCAGTCTCCACGGCGAGTACAACCCGACGGGCAATGTCGCGCAAGAACGGGTCGCCGCCCGCCATCGCGTCAAACAGGGCCCCGAGTTCGAGATCCTGGGTCAATGCGGCTTCATTCTGCGGGAGCTGGGCCTCCCGATCGAGGTCCCGGTCCTTGTAGAGGAGGAAGGTCTTCACGGCCTGATCCGATCGAGCAGCCAGGCGCGGGTGAGGCGATATTTCTCGGCGATCGACAGGGCGTAGGCGAGCCCGTCGGCGGGTTTGCGTACGATCTTGTAAGTCCGAAGCGCGGGATTATGAGGCGCGATCGTGCTTACCATGCTGACTGTCTTCTCGCTCATGGACGCCAGCTCATCAACGAACGTCACGCACACGCAGAGCGCGTCGAGTTCGATGATTTGCTCGATGATCTTTCGCCCCAGAAACGTGGTGTCGTGAAGCGTCGTCGAGTTGAATATTTCATTCAGGATAATGACGCTGTCCGAAGTGGCGCTGCCGAGGATCGCGTGGATCCGGCTGAGATCGTTTTCGAGACCGCCCTGCAAAGTGGTGACATCCTCCTGCCGCGCGAAATGCGTGAAGATCCTGTCGAACAGGAAAAGTTGGGCGTCGCTGCCGGGCACCGGGCAACCCAGGCTCGCCAGATAGTGGTGCTGTCCCAAGGCGCGGGCAAATGTCGTCTTCCCGCCCTGCTTCGGGCCCGAGACGACGAGGATGCGTTCGTCTCCTTTCAAACAAAAATCGTTGCAGACGATCGGTGATTTCTCGGCCAGCCGTTTATCCGCCAGAGCGAGATCGAAGCCCCCGCGGACATGTGCGGTTTTGTAGCGTGTGATCCGGGGATAGCAAAATTGCAGTCCCGTAGCTTTGATTCTTGTGATGTATTCGAGATAGGTGAGGTAGAATTGGATTTCTCGGCCGAAACGCCGAACCACCGGATCAATAAAATCGGCGTGCATTGTACAGAAATTGTCCAATTTCGAGAATATCTCTGGATAAAGCCTGGCTACGAACTCGAGTATCTGCCCCTCGACGTGATCGGTATCGACACGATCGTAAAATTTAACGCGATAATCCTTGGTGGCTCGATGGCGGAATTTGGCAAAACATTGCATCACATCGGCGCTGTAATAGATCTCGCTTTCGTACTTCGTAACCTTTACGCTGAGACCTGATATCGATATCGAATAGTGAACCGTCGACAGATCAGCTGCTATCCGCTTTGCCTCCGCCATCATACTGGTGAAATAATCTGACGCCGTATAGCGGCTCAAGTACACTCCGAAGGAAAGAAATCCTCGTGATTTTATATTTTCACGGCAAAGAGTCTCTGTCAGGGAGCTGACGCCTTCACCATAAGCCGTGACCGCACGCAGGAACCAGCCCTGTTTGTTCGGCCGGCAGCTAAGGTTTCCGACGAGCGTGAGATATTGCCGAACCTCACGAAATCGTTGCGCGAACGACCGTAGAGAGTCGGCCATTGTCATGCCATCCAGATCACGCATGATCTCGTGGCGGTAGGCTATCGCATCGATATTCCGCAACGGCAGATGAAAAAAGGGAGCCAGATCGTACTCGTCCCTGCCCGCGGTAACCGCTTCGACGATCTGGTCGAGGTTGAGGTCGGTAAAGAACGACCCCCACTCGGCGGGGTCGTCGGTCGGCGGCCCGTCATCGAGAAAGAGGATGCTGTTAAAGCTTGCCTCCGGCTCACGACTAAATTCGGCGACGGGGCAACGCTCGTCGTCACCTCCCTCTACGTCTGTGATTGCCACTGATGCTCCCTCCGTTGACCCATCCGCGCCAAATCGCCCGAACCACAAAAAAGCCCACCGCGAGCGGTGGGCTATCGGAAAGCGCTCCCACCGCGTCCTAATCCGCAGCAGGAGTCATCAGCCGAGACGGCGGTCAACCGGGGGACTCCATCCCCTGTTCGCTCCTAATCTAATCACTTATTCCGAAAAAATCCAGATGGCCGAAGCGGCAACGGGGAATGCGTCGGAAGCGTGGCGCGGGATGAAAATACGAGCGGCTCGTCGCGCTCAAGAACAAATTCAACGCGACCAACTGTTCCCGCATGAACCAGAACATCAGACCGATATTTTGAGTGAGCGGCGACGGGTAGATTATGCCGACGCCCGCGCCAGGGCGGGACGCGACTCCCTGGCCTGGAGGTGCGGGATTATCTGCTCGCCAAAGAGGCGAATGGTGTTGAGCACCTCCTGGTGCTGAGCCGGCCCGATGGCGCACAGCAAAAACACTTCCTCGATGCCGAGCGCCTCGTACATTTCGAGAAACCGGATGCAGTCCGCCGGCGTGCCGACGCAGAACTTCGCGCCTTGCTCGCGCACCTGCTGGGGCGTGGGTTCCCCTGGATGCGGCCCGCTGGCGAGGCGCTGATCGCGGGCGTAATAGCCCTGGTAATCCGCCGGCACGGTGGACGGATCATAGTCGCGCCACACCAGGCGGGCGCGCTCGCGTTGCTGCTCCAGGTACCAGCCGACAAGCTCGGTGCCGCGCTCGGCGACGACCTGCGGATCCTCATGGCAATAGCCTGCCGTCATCAGCGCGGTCCGCGCGACGGGCCTCGCCCTGTTGGCCGGGGCGGCGGTGTACAGCGCGTCCTGATAAAGCGCCATCAGCTGCCCGACGCGATCCGGGCCGCCTTCGCTGCCGAACAGCCCGCCCATCCCCAGGCTGCCCGTCAGCCGCGCCGTCTCGTCGCTGCCGCACGCCGACCACAGCGGCGGGTGCGGGCGTTGCACCGGTTTCGGCAGGACCTCACGGCGCGGGATCTGGTAGTATTCTCCGTCGTACGAGATCTCCTCCTGGGTCCAGATGCGCGGCAATACATCGGCAAATTCCTGCCACATGCCGCGCGTGTCCCGCAAATCCGACCCATACGGAGTGAGTTGGTAGGGATAGCCGGTCCGGCCCAGCCCCACATCGACGCGCCCATGGCTCAAGATATCGAGTGTGGCCATCCGTGCCGCCACGTGCAGCGGGTGGTGGATCGGGGCCAGGACCACGCCGACACCGAGGCGGATGCGGCTGGTGCGCTGGCTGACCGCCGCCAGGGTTAGGTCCGGAGCGCTGTTGTGCGACCACACCGGGCGAAAGTGATGTTCCGAGAACCACACGCTGGCAAACCCCTGCTCCTCGGCATAGGGAATTTGCTCCAAGGCTTCGTGGATGCGTTGCGATTCACTGGACGGGGTCCAGGGCTTGGGAACCTGGATCTGGTAAAACAGGCCGATCCTCATCGGATTCTCTCCTGTGTGGCCCGGGCGTGGATGCCGGCCTCTTCGCCTTCGCGCACGACAAAGCCGATCCTCTTGCCCATGACTTTTCTCGATTCTCTATCGCCGGCGATCCTAGCGCCCGGATGCAGACGGTAGCTACGCTGATACGTCATGGCCGCACTTGCTGAGGATCCTGGCCTCTCGCGTTCGTCAGCCTGCGCTGCGGCCGGGCGCTCGCCTTTGGCGAGGATGCCCAAATCACCCGCCAAACCACCCGAATTTGTTGTCTAATTGGCGGATGCGCGGGCTTCTCGGCATCGCCGTCATCTTGCTGCTCGCCTGGGGGCTGAGCGAGGACCGCGCGCGCGTGCCGTGGCGCGTCGTCGTTGTGGGCGTGCTGCTGCAATTCACCCTCGCTCTGGTGTTTCTGAGGTTCCCGCCGGCTCGGGCGGCGTTTTTGTTGTTGAACCGGGCGGTCGAGGGGTTGCAGAGCGCCACCGAGGCCGGCACCGGTTTTGTGTTCGGCTATCTGGGCGGCGGCCAATTGCCGTTTGCCGAGGCCCGGCCCGGCGCCAGTTTCATCTTCGCCTTCCGCGCGCTGCCGCTGGTGCTGGTCATCAGCGCGCTCGCCACCCTGCTGTTCTACTGGGGCGTCCTGCAGCGCGTCGTGCAGGCGTTTGCCTGGATGCTGCGGCGCGCCGTCGGGGTCGGCGGCCCGCTCGGCCTCGGCGCCGCGGTGCACATCTTCGTCGGCCATATCGAGGCGCCGCTGCTGATCCGTCCGTACTTGATGCGGCTCGCGCGCGGCGAGTTGTTCGCGCTGATGAGCTGCGGCATGGCCGGGATCGCGGGCACGGTCATGGTGCTTTACGCCACGCTGGTCGGGAGCGTCATTCCCAACGCGCTCGGCAATATTCTGATCGCCGCGGTGATCAGCACCCCTGCCGCACTCGCGGTCGCGGCGCTGATGGTGCCGTTCCGCCTTGACCCATCGGCCGCGGCGCAGCTTGCTATTGACGATCCGCCGGTCAGCGCGATGGACGCGATCGCCAAGGGGACGCGCGACGGCATCGTGTTCCTGCTCAACATCGCCGCCATGCTGGTCGTGACCATCGCGCTGGTCAGCCTCCTCAACGCCGCGCTCGGGCTGTTGCCGGACCTCGGCGGCGCGCCGGTGACCTTGCAGCGCCTGTTCGCCTATGCCTTCCGTCCAATCATGTGGCTGATCGGCATTCCCGCCCCGGAGACCGCCACCGCGGCGGCGCTGATGGGCGCCAAAACCGTGCTCAACGAGTTCGTCGCCTATGTCGAGCTCGCTCATCTGCCGCCCGATGCGCTGAGCGCGCGCTCACGCCTGATCATGACCTACGCGCTGTGCGGCTTCGCCAATTTCGGCAGCCTCGGCATCCTGATCGGAGGAATGGGGGCGATGGTCCCTGAGCGGCGGGCCGAGATTGTCGCCCTCGGCCTGCGCTCGATCCTGTCCGGCACGCTCGCGACCTGCATGAGCGGCGCCGTCGTCGGGATGTTATGACCAACTCTCTCGGCTCCGGCGTATCCCGGGTTCGACCTCAACAAGCAGCCGGACCGAGGGCCGATTGAGGCGACCTTGGCGCAAAGGCGCCGGCCTCGATGTCGGCGACTGCATCGCTGAGCGAGGTCGACACGCCGTCGGCCGCGGCGTCGGCGATCGACAGCTGTTCCGGCTGAAGCGCCCAAAACCCAAGGATCAGCCGCGCCCGCGGCGCCCGCCGTCGCACCCGCCGCACGAGATGGCGGGCGCGGGCCGGGGCGCTGGTGCTGAGCAGCGACAGACAGACGACAGCCGCGTCTTTAAGGACGAATAAAGCACTGCCGTCGGCGAGCGCGTCGGCCGAGAACACTTGTGCGGAACAGCCTCGCAGATGCAGCAGATGGGCGAGCAATAGGGCTGCCGTCTCGTCCAGCTCGTTGCGGCCGGCGATGCAGACGACCGATCCGCCCTCCCGTCCGATCTCCTCCGGTTCCTCAACGGGATCGGCCTCCGGAGGAGAATCCTCGAGCAAATTGTCGAGCATCCTCGAAAATCCCTCCTTCAACCTCGCCCGCCGCTCGGCCGACAGCACGCCGCGGTCGCTGTCGGCCTGCGCCCGCATCAGCACCGGGATCGCCACTGTGTCGAAAAACTCGGCGAGCGATGCCTCCTTGGCGAATTCTTCCGCCTGTTCGGTCGCCTCCTCGGGATCGTTGGCGAGCATGCGCTGATAGAACGTTTCCTCGGGGGTGAGCGCCGGCTCGTTGCCCAGCAGGACATCGAGGAAGCGCAGTTGCGGCACGTGCCGGCCGAGCACGACCACGCAGGCCGTCAGCGGCGTCGACAGCAGCAATCCAACCGGGCCCCACAGCCAGGTCCAAAAGACCGCCGCGACGATCACGGCGGTCGAGGACAGACCGGTGCTGCCGCCATAGAGATGGGGTTCGACCAGATTGGCAATAATCAGCTCGACCCCGACGAAGAGAAGAGCGGTCCATGCCACCAACCACCAGCCCGGATCGACGGCGATCGCCAGCGCCAGCGGGAAGGAGGCAGCGATGACAATGCCGAGGAACGGGATAAAGCGCAGCAGCACAACGAGTATGCCCCACAGCGCCGGGTTCGGGATTCCGATAACCGTCAGGCCGCAACCAATCAGCAGACCGGCCGCTGCGTTGACCGCAAGCTGCATCAGCAAATATCGGCTGACACGCTGCGCCGCATCGTCCATTGCTTCGGTCGTCCGGTGCAGGTCGCCCACCCCGGCGAGACGGAGCAGCCGATCGCGCAAGTCCTCGCGCTTCAGCAGAATCAAGAGGACCAAAACGACGACCAGCCCGGCCGTCGCCAGCGGTTCGAGCAATGGCCCGACCACGCTCTCGGCGATCTCTAGCGGCGTCAGTTCGGGTTGCTGAACCTCGACCGGCAGCGGCTTGGCGGCCTCCGCGCC
The DNA here is from genome assembly GCA_963785565.1 of uncultured Alphaproteobacteria bacterium. Lineage (GTDB taxonomy): Bacteria > Pseudomonadota > Alphaproteobacteria > ATCC43930 > CGMCC-115725 > AP-15. The sequence goes on from CAWAVV010000013.1 coordinate 353,885, forward strand.
GCCCGCACCGGCGTTCGGCGGAAGACCTGCCGACGGCGAGCGCTGGTTTTCCGAGCGGGTCAGCTCGGCGCGCAGCTGATGAAGCATCGTCGAAAAGCGCTCGATCACGCCGCCGCCGGCGACGCGCGGCAAGCTGCGTATCTTCGCCTCGATGTTGTACCGATAGTCCGGGAGCTTTGGCCCCAGTGAGGACACTTCCTGGGTAAGGACGGCGGCCAAGCCGAAGATCGCGACAAAGGCGACGAGCGCGGTGATGGCGACCGCAGCGACCCGGCCGGCCCCGATCCCACGTAGCCAGCGGACCGCAGGCGCCAGCAAAAAGCTCAGCAGTACCGCCAACGCGAACGGGACGAGGATCTCGCGGGCAAAATAAAGCACCGCGACAACCACGCCCGATACCAGGACAGTCAACGTACCCGACAGGCTGGGTCCGCCCGCGTTTGCCGGCGCTTCGTCGATGGTCGGCGGCGGACGGTCGGCCATCAAGTCCTTTACGCTACGAGCGCCTTATGCTTGGCTGGTCAGGCGCGGTGGATCATGTAGGCGATGCCGTACCCGATCGCACCGGCGATCAGCAGTGCGACCAATGGCTGTTCGGCGGTGTTCCGGCTCACATACTCGCCGGCCCGCGCGCCTTGCCGGTAAGTCTCCGCCGCAGCGTCGCGGACTTGCTTGCCGGTCTCGAGCGCTGCCCCATGGATTGTATTGACCGCCTCGACGGCGGCCGACCGCGCCTGTCCGGCCAGGTCGCTGAGCGAACCCACTGCCCCCGTTACGCCGTTTTTCACATCGTTCGCGGCGCTGCTCACCTGATCGCTGATCCGATTTTCGTCCATATCCGTTCTCACAGTTTGCTCTGGGTGACCCGATGTCATCTAGCTGTAAACGGCGCGCCGGCGAAAACACTCCGGACCGAGCCTTGCAAGACATCATCGAATTTGTTGCCGGAACCGCACAGGCAAGCCGCCTGTTGGCAATGGGAATTGTCATCAGAGGAAACCCGCTATGGACAAGGATCGTATTGCCGGGGGCGTGAAGAAGGTCACCGGAACCGTCAAGGAGAAGGTAGGCAAGGCGTTGGGCGACGCCAAGACGGCCGCTGAAGGCAAAAGAGAAAAGGATGAAGGGCGCGTTCAAAGCGCGGTCGGCCACGTCAAAGACGCGGTCCGGGAGATCGCAGGCAAAAAATAGGGTCAGAATATGCGGGAGTTCGTGACATGGGCAGAGCCATACTGCTGTGGATGCTGGGGATTCCGATCCCTGTCTTGATACTTCTATACTTGTTTCACGTGATCTGAGTCGGAAAACCCGGAACCAGAGACGGCATTCCAACGTTGCTGATCACATGCGCTCTTCAAGGAGGGCGCATCTCACAATTGGAGTATTGACCTTGTACAAGCGCAACATGACCGCTGCCATGGCAGCATTGTTCCTCGCCGCTGCGCCGCTTGCCTATGCGCAGGCCGCCCCCCGGGATACACCCGACGCTGTGACCACCCTCGGCGGGGTCATTCAGCCCGATCAGATCCGCGCCAGCAAGATGATCGGCAGTAGCGTCTACGATGTTCAAAACCGCGACATCGGCAAAGTCCAGGACGTTATCTTGAACCCCGACGGCCGGGTGGCGGCAGTGGTGGTCGATGTCGGCACCGTTCTGGGGATGGGCGGCAAGGACGTCGCCGTCCACTTGAGCGATATCAAGGCCGACAACAACCGCCTGACCCTGGACGTAACAAAAGAGCGACTGCAACAGGCGCAGAACTACCAGCTGGAAAACCCGGACACCGGCGCTGGGTCGACGACCTCGCCGGTCCATGGCGGCCAGCTGGGCGCCGGCTCCAACACGGCGCCGCGTCAGTAGCGCCGGCGATCGGCCGGGCGGGGCGGCTGCTCCGCCCGGCCGCCTCTTGCCTGGCGGCGATTGCGCCACCCTGCCGGCAGGTCAATTCCCGGCTCCGGGCTTAGGCCGCCTTCTTGCTGTCCTTTGCGCGCGTGCTATAACCGGCCGTTCGCCAGGGGAGGACGCGTGCCCACCGTCTTCGTGCTCAACGGACCCAATCTGAACCTGCTCGGGGTTCGCGAGCCGTCGGTGTATGGCCACGACACCTTGGCCGACATCGAAGCGCGCTGCCTCGCGCGCGCGGCCGCGCTCGACCTGCAAATCGATTTTCGCCAGACCAATCACGAAGGCCAGCTGGTCGACTGGATCCAGGAGGCGCGTGAATCGGCCGACGGCATCGTTCTGAACGCCGGCGCGCTGACCCATACCTCGATCGCGGTGCTCGATGCGCTCTCCGCCGCCGGTCTGCCGGTGATCGAGGTGCATCTGTCGAACATCTTTCGCCGCGAGCGCTTCCGCCACCATTCCTATGTGAGCCTGGCGGCGCGCGGCGTGATCTGCGGCTTGGGCGCGCAAGGATATGAATTGGCGCTCGAAGCGATCGCCGATCTGATCGAGGACGAACCGGGCGAGGCCGCTCGGTGAGGTTCGGCGGCCGCGGCCCGCCGCTTTCGCCCGATCCCGACCTGGTCCGTGCGCTCGCTCACCTGCTGAGCGAAACCGGCCTGACGGAAATCGAATATGCGGTCGGCGATTGCCGCATTCGCGTCGCTCGCGCTCCGGCCGGGCCGATGATCTCCTCGGGTTCGGTCATGGCGCCCGGGGTTGCCGCGCCGAGCGAAGACGCGAGCCGCCTGGCCGGTCACCCCGGTGCGGTGACCGCGCCGATGGTTGGCACCGCCTATCTGGCGCCGCAGCCCGGAGACCCGGCATTTGTTCGGCTCGGCGAAACCGTTGCCGCCGGTCAGCCCTTGCTGATCATCGAGGCGATGAAGGTCATGAACGAGATTCGTGCGCCCCGAGCAGGCCGGATCACGCAAATCATCGTCGCCGACGCGCAGCCGGTCGAATATGGCGCGGTGCTGATGCTGATCGATTGATTTTCTCCCTCTCTGCCCCCGGGGGCGGAGAGGGCCGGGGTGAGGTGGGGGATGTTGAGGCACAGGACATTGTCGCGCGACGCTTGCGGCGGGACATGACGGAAGCCGAGAAACTGCTCTGGCCAGGATTGCGGGAGCTCGGTCTGGCGGTGCGATTCGGCCTACAGCACCTAATCGGGCATTACGTTGCAGACTTCGCCTGTCCGCGCGCGAAGCTCGTGATCGAATTGGACGGAGGCCAGCATGCCATCCAACCCAATGTGGACGATGCGCGCACTGCAGCGCTGGCTCGCTATGGCTATGGGGTAGTTCGTTTTTGGAACGGCGACGTCACGGGAAATCTCCCAGGCGTTTTGCCGGCTATATCAAGCCAGATCGCGTGGCCCCCTCCCACCTCACCCTCCTCGCCGCTCCGCGACGGGTCCACTCCCTCTCTGCCCTAACGGCGGAGAGGGCAAATCATCGATGTTCGAGAAGGTGCTGATCGCCAATCGCGGCGAGATCGCGCTGAGGATCCACCGCGCCTGCCGCGAGATGGGGATCAAGACGGTTGCCGTGCACTCGACCGCCGACGCGCGGGCAATGAATGTGCGGCTTGCCGACGAGAGCGTCTGCATCGGGCCGCCGGCCGCGCGCGACAGCTATATGAACGTGGCCGCGATCCTTTCCGCGGCGGAAATCACCGGCGCCGACGCGATCCATCCCGGGCTCGGATTTCTCGCCGAGGATGCCGATTTCGCTGCGGCGGTCGAAGAGCACGGGTTCACCTTCATCGGCCCCGCGCCCGAACACATCCGGCTGATGGGCGACAAGGTAGCGGCAAAGGCGGCGGCGGCCCGCCTCGGCATCCCGACGGTGCCGGGCTCGACCGGCGCCGTGCGCGATCCGGCCGCGGCCGCGGCCGCGGCCGCGGCGATCGGCTATCCGGTGCTGATCAAAGCAGCGGCGGGCGGCGGCGGACGCGGCATGAAAATCGCCCGCGACCGCGCCGAACTACTGCGCATGCTGCCGGCGGCGCAGCACGAGGCGGTGTTGTTTTTTGGTCGCGGCGAGGTCTATCTCGAACGCTGGCTCGAGCGGCCGCGGCACATCGAGATCCAAATTCTCGGCGATGGCCAGGGCGGGGTCGTTCACCTCGGCGAACGCGACTGCTCCTTGCAGCGCACGCATCAGAAGGTGCTCGAGGAAACCCCGTCCCCAGCGCTCAACCCCGACGAGCGCGACCGGCTGGGCGCGCTCAGCGTCGCCGCGTTGCGCAACATCGGCTACCGCAGCGTCGGCACCCTCGAATTTCTGTGTCAGGACGGCGAATTCTTCTTTATCGAGATGAATACCCGGCTGCAGGTCGAGCATCCGATCAGCGAGATGGTCAGCGGCATCGACATCGTGCGCGAGCAGCTGCGCATCGCCGCGGGCGCCCCGCTCGGCTACCGTCAGGCTGAAATCCGCCTCTCCGGCCATGCGATCGAGTGCCGCATCAACGCCGAAAACCCCGAGACCTTTCGTCCGTCGCCCGGCCGGGTCACCGATTATCACGCCCCGGGCGGGCTCGGCGTGCGCGTCGACAGCGCGCTCTACCAGGGTTACGAGGTGCCGCCCTATTACGACAGCTTGATCTCCAAGCTGATCATCCATGGCAAGACCCGCAACGAATGTCTGATGCGGCTGCGCCGGGCGCTCGAGGAATATGTGATCGGCGGCATCGAGACGACGATCCCGCTGCATCAGCGCCTGGTCGACGCCGCCGATTTTATCAACGGCGACTACGATATCCACTGGCTCGAGCGCTTCCTCGGGCGAGCATGATACACCGAGCCGCACCGTGATTCGGCTGACGCCCGAGATCCTGCTCGCCGCTTACGCCGCCGGCGTCTTTCCGATGGCCGAATCGGCCGAAGACCCCGAGCTGTTCTGGGTCGATCCGCACCATCGCGGCATCCTTCCGCTCGAGTTTTTCCGCGTTTCGCACCGGCTGCGCCGTTTGCTGCGGCAGGGCCGGTTCGAGATCAGCTGCGACAGCGCCTTCGCAGCGGTCATCCGCGGCTGCGCCGAAGCAAGCGAGAAGCGCCCGAACACCTGGATCAACGACGAGATCGTGCGGCTCTATCAGGCCCTCTTCGCGCGCGGGGCGGCGCACAGCGTCGAATGCCTTCGCGGCGGCGCTCTGGTGGGTGGATTATACGGGGTCTCGATCGGCGCGGCTTTCTTTGGCGAAAGCATGTTCAGCCGCGAGACCGACGCCAGCAAGGTCGCCCTGGTCCATCTGGTCGCGCGGCTGCGGCTCGGCGGCTACCGCTTGCTCGACACCCAGTTCCTGACCCCGCATCTGGCGCAGTTCGGCGGAATCGAGATTTCGCGCGCGCGTTATCGCCGGCTGCTGGCTGCGGCGCTCGCCTACCGCGCAACCTTTCCGGTGTCACTCCCCGAAGATTTGGGCGGGGACCCCTTGGCTCCCTTGCAGTCGAGCAAGATCACGTCGTAGACCGGGTTCTCGAGCGACGACAGCGCCGGGCTCTGGGCAAACATCCATCCGCTGAATCGCCGAATGTTCTCTTCGCCTGGGCGGACTTCGTCGATCTGCAGAAACGCCGCGCTTTCCGGCTGGTCCTCGGGCGGGTTTCTCTCGCAGTCGCGCACCGTGATCGCCAAGCCGCCAAAAGTTACCGTCTTGCCGACCGGCGCCTCGATTTCGGAGACGCGTGCGGTGATCTTGTCGAGCCCCTGCAATACCGCCGTCGGCTCGGAAATCATATCCGAGGCCGCGAATGCGGCGATTGTGAGCACCAATGCCGCCGGGGCGGCCGCAGCGAGCGCGCCCCCAGTCAGGATGAGGAGATTACGCAGCTTCAGCCTCCTGCGAGACTTCGCATTCGCGCCTCGCGAGTGGCGATGGCGGCCCCGCGCTCGACCCACAGCCGGGCCCGCTCGCCCCGTCGACAAAGCGCTTGGCGGTCACCGGCACGAACAGCAGCGAGCGCCAAACCGGCAGGGCGCCGGTCACCGCGCGCCTCCGAGAAAGATCACGCCGTCACCCGCCAGCCGGTCAAGGGCGGCGCGGTCGAGACCAAGCGCGCCGAGGATTTCGCCGGTGTGCTGGCCCAATGACGGGGCCGGGCGGCGCAGCCTTCCAGGGGTGTCGGACAGGCGGGGAACGATGTTGTGCATCGGCAGACGTCCCAGATCATCGTCGGGAAGATCGACCAGGATTCCCCGCTCGATCACATGGGGGTCGACCATGAACTGGTCGATATCGTAGACCGGCGCCGCCGTAACTTCGGCGCGCTCGAAGACCTCCATGTTCTCGGCCAGGGTACGCGCCGCGATAAAGGCGACGATCGGCGCCTGATCGGCGTTCTTGACCCGCTCGGTATTGGTGCGGAAGCGCGGGTCGGTGATCATGTCTTCATGGCCGATCGCGCGGAACAGGCGCTCGGCCATCGCCTGGATCGACGCGGAAATGCCGATATATCGACCGTCCCTGGTTCGGAATACGTTGCGCGGCGAGGTCGTCTCGGAGCGGCTGCCGGTACGCTCGCGCACCTCACCGGTCAGCCGATAGATCGCCGCCTCGGTGGCGATGAACGAAAACAGCGGATCGAGCAATGGCAGGTCGATGACCTGGCCCTTGCCGCCCTTGACCTCGATGTCGCGCAATGCCACCAGCACCGCCATCGCGCCGTAGAGCCCGGCGACCATGTCGGCGAGGGCGGTCGGCGGCAGGGCCGGCTCGCGATCGGCAAAGCCGGTGCGCGCGGCGTAGCCCGACATGCTCTCGACCAAGGTGCCGAAACCGGGGCGGTCGCGGTAGGGGCCATCCTGTCCCCACCCGGAGACCCGCAATATGATCAGGCCGAGGTTGCGCCGGTGCAGGAGCTCGGGGCCGAGCCCCATCGCTTCGAGCGTTCCCGGCCGAAAATTCTCGATCAGCACCTGCGCGCCGGCGATCAGATCCGCCAGCAATTCGCGGCCCCGCGCATCCCTGAGGTTCAGCGCCACGCTCTTCTTGTTGCGCGAATAGACCTTCCAGTGGACGCTGATCCCGTTGGTCTGCCAGGCGCGCAACGGGTCGCCGCGCTTCGGATCCTCGATCTTGATCACCTCGGCGCCGAAATCGGCGAGCTGGAGACTGACCATATTGCCGGAAACCAGCCGCGACAGATCGACGACGCGCACCCCGTCGAGCGGACACGCCGCCTCGGGCTCAAAGGATTTCTCCGGCACGCGCATCGGGCGGGACCTGTTCCGCTGCTTGCTGCCGTCGAGCTTAGCCTCGTGGAGATGGGAAACAAAGGGCAGCCTCCTCGGTGTTAATTTTTTGGCCCGGTGTGAAGCAGTTCACACTGCGCTCCTCCGTTGATCCGTTAACGATGGTGGCGATGTGGAAGATCAAGTGCCGAAAGGGGGGCGGCGATGCCCTGCAGAGCGAGCGGCGCAACTCGCCAATTTTGCTGGTGGAGAAACAATTTGGGAACTTGCCGAAACATGGCCGGCGGTTGCCGGGGCATCGGACCGCCGCCGGTGCGGTCGCCGTTTCGGTGGGGATATGCGCGGAAGCCGCTGCGGAACAATCCCGCAAAGTGCCGGCGCAAACCTCGGCATGGCAGGGTTTCGCGCGGGCGACCAACTGTCCCCGGTGATGGGCGCCGGCGGCAGCCGCTGCCCGTCGCGTTGCCCAAGGTCGTTTCGGCGAATAATTATGGTCTCGACTCTCGGGTAACGTTATGTTAACTACCTTAGGTGAAGGTTAACCACGCTCCTGCCGACAAAGGTTGTCGGCCAGATCCCCGGAGGCTCTTATGCGCGTGCTTCTCGTCGAGGACAATTCAGCCACGTCCGCCAGCATCAAGATGATGCTGAGAAAGGAAAATTTTATCTGCGACACGACCGATCTGGGTGAGGACGGGTTGGAGATCGGCAAGCTCTACGACTACGACATCATCCTCCTCGATCTGATGCTGCCGGACATCGACGGGTACGAGGTGCTGCGGCGGTTGCGCGCGGCGCGGGTGCACACGCCGATCCTGATCCTCTCCGGCCTGGCCGAGCTCGATCACAAGCTCAAGGGCCTGGGCTTCGGCGCGGACGACTTCCTGACCAAGCCGTTCGACCGCCGCGAGCTGGTGGCGCGCATCCATGCCATCGTCCGGCGCTCCAAGGGTCACGCCGAGTCGGTCATCCGCACCGGCAAGCTGGTCGTCAACCTCGACGCCCGAATTGTCGAAGTCGACAACCGCCCGCTGCACTTGACCGGCAAGGAATACGGCATCCTCGAGCTGCTCAGCCTGCGCAAGGGCACCACCCTGACCAAGGAGATGTTTCTCAATCACCTTTACGGCGGGATGGACGAGCCGGAGCTCAAGATCATCGACGTCTTCGTTTGCAAGCTGCGCAAAAAGCTGGCTCAGGCCACCGGCGGAAAACACTATATCGAGACGGTGTGGGGACGGGGCTACGTGCTGCGCGACGCGCCTGAGCCGCTCGCGGCCGCCAGCGCCGTGGTTCCGGGAGACAACCACACGACGCGCCACGACACGGCCATGGCTTAGGCCGACCCAATAGAACGACGCCCCGCCGCCAGGGACAAAGGCGCGCGGGCGAGCGGAAAGAAGAAGCGTGAAACATCGAATATTTGATCGTCGTTCCCGCGAAAAGCGGGAACTCGAGGCGGCGGGGAGAGCGGCTGTCCCAGTTCAAGCCCAGGGGCAGCCTCTGACCCCCGCCTTCCCACGGAACACGCCCGCGGGCTGAAAGCACACGGGGCGGCGGTACCGTCCGGAGATCGTTCGGTACATTTCCGGTCAGACACTTAGGCGGCGGGCTCGATCGAATAGAGCCGAAAGCGCCCGGGACCAGGCGTGGCGCCAGCTAAGCGCGAACCCTGCGCTCGTGCGAGAAGGCCCGAGAAATAGGCCTGCACGGTGCGCGCGGTGACTGCCCCGGCCAGGGTTTCGAGCGATAGCGCCGCGGCTTGCTCGGGTGCGAGTAAAGCGGATTCGCCCTCCACCTCGAGCTGCAGGCCGGTGAGTGCGGTGTCCAACACGAGCAGCCCGCCGCGGACCAGCGCCTCGGCCCCGACCAAAAGCAGGTTGCAACCGAGCTTCTGCCAATCGAGCGGCAGCGCGCGGACGCGTTCGCTGTAATCGCAGGTGATCGGCGTCCCCGCGAAAAGCTCGGCGGCCAATTCGCCCGGCGCCGGTCCGGCGGACGCGGCGTCACCGCCGAAACCATAACAGAAACGATAAAATCGCAGCCGATTGGCGGCTCGGCGCGCGTTGTCTTGGACCAAGGTCACTGCGTCGCGCACAAAATCGGGGTCGTCCTCGCTGAGCAGCTCGACCCCGTTGCCGACCGCGCCGATCGGGGCGCTCAATTCATGGCACAACCGCGCCGTCAGCAACGCCAGTAGTCGCAGGTCGAGCGTGACAGTCATGGTTAATGCTGCCATGACCCTCGCCCGGCTGCAACCTGCCCGGTGGCCTCGCCGATGCGTCCACCTGGGCAACTCGCGGATTCCGGCCCGGACTCGAGGTTATCTCTCTGTCCCAGCAATCTTCTCAACGGTTGCTCGACCGCCCTTCGTCAACCACGGCATGGCGGGCGAAAGTCCTCGTCGAATTTTCCCACGGCATGTGCCCCGACGGACCCCGCGACCCCTCCTGGCCCGATCAGAAATGAAGTTCCATTTGTAACGTTTTACTATAAAATTGTCATAACGTGCATCCGGCGCATTCAGAGGAGCTGGACTGCACGGGTGCGTACGATCCGACCGGCCGACGGATGCCGCAAGACGCGTCCGCGGTTCGAATGAAGGGGAGGCAGCGGTGTCAGGTTTTTCGTTTCTCGACAAGGAGCGGATCGTCGCCCCGCCTGGCTACAGCCGGTGGCTGATCCCGCCGGCGGCGCTTTGCGTCCATTTGTGCATTGGCCAAGCCTATGCGTTCAGCGTGTTCAACCTGCCGATGACCAAATTGGTCGGCATCAGCCAATCGGCGCCCGGGGATTGGAAGCTGACCGAGCTCGGCTGGATCTTCAGCCTCGGAATCTTCTTTCTCGGCGTCTCGGCGGCGCTGCTCGGCCGCTGGGTCGAGGAAGGAGGGCCGCGCCGAGCCATGTTCACCGCAGCGCTGTGCTGGGCCGGCGGCTTCGCGCTGTCGGCGGCCGGCGTCTATTTGCACAACATCTGGATCATCTATTTCGGCTACGGCGTGGTCGGCGGTTTCGGCCTCGGGATCGGCTACATCTCGCCGGTGTCGACCCTGATCAAATGGTTTCCCGACCGGCCCGGAATGGCGACCGGGATGGCGATTATGGGGTTTGGCGGCGGGGCCTTCATCGCCGCGCCGCTGTCGGTCTGGCTGATGGGCAAATTCTCGACGCCGACCCATGTCGGGGTCGCCGAAACATTTCTCGCCATGGGCCTCATTTATTTTTGCTTCATGATGGTCGGCGCGGCGATCGTGCGGGTTCCGGCGCCGGGCTGGGCGCCTGCCGGCTATATCGCGCCGGCCCAGCCGAAACCACTCGTCACGACGCAGCACGTCTACGTCTACGACGCGCTGAAGACGCCTCAGTTCTGGCTGATCTGGTGGATTCTCTGCCTCAATGTCACCGCCGGGATCGGCGTGCTGGGCCAGGCCTCGGCGATGAGCCAGGAAATGTTCAAGGGCCGGATCACCGCGGTCGCCGCGTCGGGGTTCGTCGGGCTGTTCAGCCTGTTCAACATGGGCGGGCGGTTTGCCTGGTCGTCGATCTCGGACTACATCGGCCGAAAGAATACATACTTCGTGTTCTTTATCCTCGGGACCGCGCTCTACGCGATGGTTCCCTATACCGGCGCGATCGGCAGCGTCGGTCTCTTCGTGTTTTGCTATGCTGTCATCTTCAGCATGTATGGCGGCGGCTTCGCCACTGTGCCGGCCTATCTGCGCGACATGTTCGGCACCCGCTATGTCGGCGCGATCCACGGGCTGTTGCTGACCGCGTGGTCGATGGCCGGGATCTTCGGTCCGGTGCTCGTCAATTACATTCGCGAATACAATATTACGCACGGTGTCGCCAAGGCCCAGGCCTACAATGTCACGATGTATGTCATGGCGGGGTTGCTGATCATCGGCTTCGTCTGCAACTTCTTTGTCAAATCCGTGCACGAGCGGTTTCACATGCGCGCGGTCGAGGCGGATGCCGAGGTCGAAGGCGCACCGGTATTCGGGAGACAATGATGGATGGCCCTCGGCAACCCGGCGGCGGCAACGGCGTCAAGCTCGTCCTCGCTTGGGGCTTTGTCGGGATCCCGCTGGTCTGGGGCGTAGTTCAGACCCTGGTCAACGCGCTCAAGGCGTTTCACTAAGCTCGAGCAATGCCGCGGCTGCGGCGAGATCCTCGGGCCGGTTGGCGTTGAAGAACGGGTCGATCGGCTCGCTGCCGAACACCACCGTGGCCAAGCGATGTCGCGCGGTCCATTGATCGACCTTGCGGATGCACTCCTCGACCACCGCATGGCGCAGGTCCTCGCGCAACCGGACCGGCCACAGGCCGATCACCGGATGCGCCTGTCCCGCTGAGGCGGCGCAGGCAATATCGGCCTGCGCTGCTTCGATCCCTGCGGCAAATCTCGCCACGAGGTCTTTCGGCAAAAACGGCGCGTCGGTCGCGACGCTGACGACATAGGCGCAATCCGCGCGATGCAGCGCGGTCCAGTCGAGGCCGGCCAGCACACCGGCCAACGGCCCGGCGAAATCGGGAACGCTGTCGGCCGCCACCGGCAGCCCGAACCGGGCGAAACGCGCCGGGTCGCCATTGGCGTTGAGCACCAGCGCCTCGACCTGCGGCCGGATCCGCTCGATGACCCGGTCGAGCAGCGAAACCCCGCCGAGCAGCCGCAACGTCTTATCGCCGCCGCCCATGCGCCGCGACTGGCCGCCGGCCAGCAGCAGGCCGACGACCTTCACGCCGCGTCCTCCTCGGCCAGGCTCGCCTTGCGCGCGAGCCGAGGATGCTCGTCCTCGACGGCCCGGATATCGCTGTCGAAGACGATGCGCTCGCTGCCGGCCAGCGCCACGAAGCGCTTGCCCTTGGCGCGGCCGATCAGGGTGAGCCCGGCCTGGCGGGCGAGATCGACGCCCCAGGCGGTAAAGCCCGAGCGCGAGATCAGGATCGGGATCGCCATCTGCACGGTCTTGATCACCATCTCCGAGGTCAGCCGGCCGGTGGTGTAGAAGATCTTGCCCGAGGGCGAGATGCGGCGCAGGTGCATGTAGCCGGCGATCTTGTCGATCGCGTTGTGGCGGCCGACATCCTCCATATAGAGCAGCGGCCGGTCCTCCTCGCACAACACGCACCCATGGATCGCCCCAGCGGCGAGATAGAGGCTCGGTACCGTGTTGATCTTGCGGGAGAGCGCATAGAGCCACGACGTGCGCAACACCGCGGCAGGGTCGAGCCGGACCTCCTCGAACTTCTCCATCAGATCGCCGAAGACGGTGCCCTGGGCGCAACCCGAGGTCAGCGTCTTCTTCTTGAGTTTATCCTCGAAATCGGTTTCGCGATCGGTGCGGACGACGACGGTCTCGAGTTCCTCGTCGTAATCGATGCCGGTGATCCGGTCCTCGGCCCTCAGCATATTTTGATTGAGCAGATAGCCGACCGCGAGATAATCCGGATGGTCGCCGATCGTCATCATCGTGACGATCTCGCGCCCATTCAGGAACAAAGTCAGGGGCCGCTCCATGACCACGGCGGTCTCGATTGCCCGGCCTTCCTGGTCGATGCCTGCGACGGTCCGGGTCAGCCGCGGATCGTCGGGTTGCGGGCGAACAGTGAATTCCTGCATGGTCCGATGATGGGTCTGCCCGCTTCCCGGTGCAAGCAGGCGGCAGAGGTTCGTGTCAGGCGAGTTCCATTAGCTGGGCCCGGGATTTCCGCAGCCTCAAATTATATATATACATTGGCGATTGTAGGTGCCGCGAGCGGGAACTGCTATGGCGGATTGAAGTCCCTGTACAAGGACGACACGGCAGCTTGGTCCGAGCAGCAGGCTGCGGCACTGCGCGCCGCTGCCAGCGGCGGCTCGAACCAGCTTCTCGACTGGGAAAATTTGGCCGAGGAGATCGAGAGCTTGCGCAAGTCGCTTAAATATGCGTTGGGCAGCCAGATCTTCCGTGTCATTCACCACTTAGCGAAGCTGGAATATTCACCGGCGGTCGACCCGCGCCGGGGGTGGCGGCGGTCGATCCGGCAGGCGAGGACGGAGATCGCCGCATCCTCGGCGACAGCCCGAGCCTAAGGGGTGAGGTGCCCAGCATGATCGCAGGAGAGATGAGGCCCGCGATCGAATACGCGATCGAGGATTTGCAAGAATTCGACGAATTGGACCGTCTTCAGCTGCCGTCCCTCCGCAAGGCCTCCTACACCGAGGAGCAGATCCTCGGTGACTGGTTCCCCGACGAGCCGCGGGGGTAGCGCGGGCGCACCATACCGAGATCGGGGGCGACATTTGACGATCGCGCCCCTATCTTTGCAGTAGGGCGCAGCCGGACGAGCGCGCAGCGCCGCGAGCGAGCACCGCATGATTGACCCGTTTGGACGGACCATCACCTACCTGCGCGTATCGGTCACCGACCGCTGCGACTTCCGCTGCGTCTATTGCATGGCGGAAGAGATGAGTTTCCTGCCGAAGGCCGAGCTGTTGACCCTCGAAGAGCTCGACCGGATGTGCAGCGCGTTTGTCCGGCTCGGCGTCAGAAAGCTGCGCCTGACCGGCGGCGAGCCGTTGGTGCGCCGCAATATCATGACCCTGTTTCGCTCGCTCGGCCGTCATCTCGGCGCCGGCGAGCTCGATGAGCTGACCCTGACGACCAACGGCAGCCAGCTCGCCCGCTACGCCTCCGAACTTGCCGATTGCGGCGTGCGCCGGGTCAATGTCTCGCTTGACACGCTCGACCCGGCCAAATTCACCGAGATCACCCGCCGCGGCCACCTCGAGGTGGTGCTCGACGGCCTCGCCGCGGCCAAGGCTGCCGGTCTCGCGGTCAAGATCAACACCGTGGCGTTGCGCGGCGTCAACGAGGACGAACTCGACGAGCTCGTCGCCTGGTGCGGCGACCAGGAGTTCGACCTGGTAATTATCGAGGTCATGCCGATGGGCGATATCGGCGGCGAGAACCGGCTCGACCAGTATCTGCCGCTGTCGATGGTGCGCGCCCGGCTGCAGCGGCGTTGGACGCTCGACGACAGCGACTATCGCACGGGCGGCCCGGCGCGCTACGTCACGGTGCGCGAGACCGGCCGGCGGCTTGGCTTTATCACCCCGTTGACCCACAATTTCTGTGAGAGCTGCAACCGCGTGCGGCTGACCTGCACCGGGACGCTCTATATGTGTCTCGGCCAGGAGGACGCGGCCGATCTGCGAACCCCGCTGCGCCAATCCGAAGGCGACGAGGCGCTCGTGGCAGCAATCCGCGAGGCGATCGACCGCAAGCCAAAGGGCCACGATTTTATCATCGACCGCCGCCATAATCGGCCCGCCGTCGCCCGCCATATGAGTGTCACCGGCGGGTGAGCGCCGCGCCGCCGCGGCAGACCGCTCCCCGGATCGCCGTCGTCGCCGCCGAGACCGAAGCAGCCCAGCAGGCGCTCGCGGAGCTTAGCCGGCGCTATCCCTGCGTCGCCCCCGAGCATGCCGATATTGTCGTTCCGCTCGGTGGCGACGGCTTTTTGCTCGAAACGCTGCATCGCTTTCTGCCGCAAGGCGTGCCGATCTTCGGCATGCATCGCGGCAGCGTCGGCTTTTTGATGAACATTTATCGGCCCGACGGACTGTTCGACCGGCTCGCCCAGGCGCAGCCGGTCGTCCTGCATCCGCTGGAAATGATCGCCCGTGGCGATGACGGCGCCCGCCACCGCGCGCTCGCCTTCAACGAGGTCTCGTTGCTGCGCGAGAGCCGTCAGGCGGCAAAGCTCCGGGTCACGGTTGACGGGGTCGTGCGCCTCGATGAGCTGATGGCCGACGGCATTCTGGTCGCCACGCCGGTCGGCAGCACCGCCTACAATCTATCGGCGCACGGCCCGATCATTCCGCTCGGCGCTGGTGTTTTGGCAATGACCCCGATCAGCGCCTTTCGTCCCCGGCGCTGGCGCGGCGCTCTGCTGCGCCACGAGGCTCAGGTCAGGATCGACGCGCTCGAAAGCGACAAGCGCCCGGTCGGCGCCAGCGCCGACTTTACCGAGGCGCGCGATGTGGTCAGCGTCGAGATCCATGAGAATCGCGACATCGCGATGACTTTGCTGTTCGACCACGAAGCCAACCTCGAAGAGCGTGTCTTTAAGGAGCAGTTTGCGCCATGAGGCATCCGGCGGGTCCCAGCCGGGACCCGCCGCGGGCATCTGCTACGCGATTGTCAGAACATTGCCGACGCGATGGAATTCTTTGCCGATAAGCGCGGCAAAGGCGCCCGAGGCCGCGCTGACGCTGCCGATCTCCCCACCCGAGTTGAAGTCGTGGGAACCCTGCACCACAAGGTTCTGCGGCGGCATCTGCGGGGTTGCGAACACTTCAAGCGTCAGCATCGCCGTGTTTTGTGCGTCCGTCGCACCAAAGATCACCCGCTTGGTACTCGCATAGTAGCCGATCTGCCGTTTTTCTTCGAAAACAGTGCCGCCTTCGTATTGCCACCGACCAGCAACATCATCGACATTATTCAAAGTCGTACGCTCCAGCATCAGGGACAGTGCCATCCAAACCTCCTATCACGCGGTGTTTCTTGTCCGCGGCACTGTCATACCCGGAGTTCGGGGCAATCACATGTGAAGTACTTCACACAGATCAAAGCACGGCGCTAATTATCATATCAAGATTGACCCAAATTTACTTCATTTCTGAGATATCCGAACAATATAAAAAGTGCGCCGGCTGCGCGGGGAAAGCTAAGCCGCGTCAGCCGGCGTAGCGCGGCATTAGCCGGGCCGCATTGCCTCGGTTGATGGCCTGCCGGTCGGCTGCCGTCAGCGGGATCGCGCCGACCCCGGCGACATTGTCTTCGAGCGAGAAATAGGGGTAATCGGTGCCGAACACGATCTGCGACACTGGCACGAACTTCAACAGCGCGCCCATGGTCGGCCCGAAATAGGCGTTGGCGGTGTCGTAGTGCAGCTTCGCCAACTCGGCAACGACACCCTGCGGCGCAATGGCCGCGAGATCCTTGCGGGCGCGCGACATTGCCGCCAGGCGCCCGGCAAGCGCCGGAATGGCGCCGCCGGCATGTGAAAAGATGAATCGGATACTCGAATAGCGAGCGAGACTTCCGCTGTACAGCAGGCTCGCCGCCGCCCGGGTGGTGTCGAACGGCCACTCCATCTGCGCCGGAGAGACCCCGGCCAGCAAATTCCCGCAGCAATTCGCCGTTGTCGGATGAAAATAGACGACCGCTTTGCGCCGGTCGAGCTCCTCGAATACCGGGCGGAAATCGGGGTCGCCCGGCCATTTGCCGCCGTAACTGGTCATCAACCCGATACCGTCCGCCTTTAAGGTATCGAGCGCATAGGCGATTTCCTTCAGGGTCGCATCGACATCGGGCAAGGGCATCGCCGCGAACAGGCCGAAGCGCCCGGGATGGTCGCGGCTCATCTCTGCTGCGAAGTCATTGCAGGCGCGCGCGGTCTGGCGCAGTTGCGCAACATCGGCGAAGGCGAGGCCCCACGGCGACAACGACGCGATCGCCGTAGCGACGCCGCACTTGTCCATATGTTCGAGCACCTGCGCGGCCGACCAATCGCGTTGCGCCGGCGATGGCGCCGCTCCTCTCTGCCGCATGACATCGAGCCAGGCGGGCGGAAAGAAATGGTGATGCACATCGATGCGGCGCGGCGCCGGGTCGAGACTGTCTTCTGCGCCGGAGGGCCCGCCGCCGCCGATCCGTCGGGCAATCCGGCGGCAGCGCCGAGCGCGGCGAGCGCCAGGATCGCACGCCGCGTCGGTCCGCGAGCCGGCGCGCGACCGGCCGCTGCGGCTTGGGGCTGGGCATTCGGACTCAAATCGGCCCCATCGCGGTAAGTACGCACCGGCTCCACCCTTTCGCGGCCTTTTGCCCTCGCGGCGGGTCGCGCGCTACTCGCGCAGTTCGGGGACGATCCAGAACGGCTTCTGGCCGCGCGCGACGCGCTCGAAATTGTCGAAGGCGTTGCGCCAGCGCTTCCAATGATTGTCCCAGGTCGGGCCGGCGCCGTGCGGGCTGAAGGTGATGTTCTTCAACGTGAACAGCTCGTGGTCGTTCTTGGGCGGCTCCTCGACCATCACGTCGAGCCCGGCGCCCAGGATCTTTTCGTCGCGCAGCGCGTTGTACAGCGCCTTTTCGTCGACCACCGGGCCTCGGCAGGTGTTGATCAGGATCGCCGTCGGTTTCATCATCGCCAATTCGCGCTCGCCGATCAGATTGTGCGTCGACAGATCGAGCGGCACGTGCAAGGTCACGATATCCGAGGTCTTCAGCAGCTCGGTGAACAGCGCGAACCGCACGCCGAGCGCGTCCTCCTGATCGGTGGTCAGCCGGTTGATGTCGTAATACTTGATGTGCATGTCGAAGGCCTTGGCGCGGCGTGCGACCTTTTTGCCGATATTGCCGAGGCCGATGATGCCCAGAGTCTTGTCTTCGAGCTCATAGAGCTTGGTCGCGTTGAAATCGTTGCCGCGCCAGCGTCCGGAAGACACGCCTTCGTGCTGCCAGATCAATTTGCGGCTGACCGCCAGCATCAGCATCATCGCGTGCTCGGCGACCGCGGTCGAGTTGGCCCCGCCATTGTTGCAGATCGGCACGCCTGCCGCCCGCGCCGCGTCCAGGTCATAGGTGTTGTAGCCGGCGCTCAGGGTCTGGACGATGCGCAGTTTTGGCGCCCGCTGGTAGAAATCGGGGCCGTGCGGGAATTGCCCGCCGCCGATGTAGTATTCGGTGTCCTTCAACAGATCGAAGAATTCAGGGCGGCCATGCGGGGCCATCGCCAGCTCCCAGCCGGGCGACAGCAGGTCATAGGCGATCTGCAGGGTCTCCTCGGAATGGGTGGAGGGGGTCAGGATGCGGGGCATGCAGCGTCTCCTCTTGCGGGATTGTCGCGTGTGGTTGGCGAAACGCCGCCGGCGGTGATTGGCCGTCGGCAGCGAGGAACGGGCCATCGTAGCGACAGCAGACGATGACACCCAAGCGCAAAAACCGGCGGCCTAACCGATTGCCGAAACAGGGCGGCTCGGCATAGGCTGAGATTCTGCGCCGTCCGACGCCAAAACCTCAGCCACAAGTCGAACACCACACAAGACCAACCAGCGAGGGAAAACAAGCATGCCCGAGTCGCTCCACGACCGCTTCCAGAACCTGCACGAGTTCGTCACCCAGGCGCGCACCAATCTCAACCGCAACAATTGGGACTACCTGATCGGCGGCTCGGAGACCGAAACCACTTTGGCGCGCAACCGGCTGGCGCTCGACGCCATCGGCTTCCGGCCGCGGGTCTTGCGCGATATGTCGGCGATCGATTGCAGCGGCACCTTGTTCGGCAAAAAGCTGCGCATCCCGGTGCTGTGCGCGCCGGTCGGATCGTTGCAGGTGTTCGACCCGGCCGGTGGCGGCGCGGTGGCGGCGGCGACCCGCGAATTCGGCAACGGCATGATCCTCTCATCGGTCTCGGAGCCGGGGCTCGACAAGACCGCCGAAGCTTCGGGCGACGGCTTCAAGATCTTCCAGCTCTATGTGCGCGGCGACGCCGCCTGGGTCGACGATCATGTCCGCCGCACCATCGACAAGGGCTATGACGCCTTTTGCCTGACCGTCGACACCGACAGCTACAGCCGGCGCGAGCGCGACATCGCCAAACGCCACCAGCGTGGGCGCGTCCGCGTCGACGACGCCCGCATCTATCAGGCGCAGTTCAACTGGCGCGATATCGAGCGGATCAAGAAAAGCTTCGACATCCCGCTGATCCTCAAGGGAATTGCCACCGCCGAGGACGCCAAGTATCGCGATCGAACACGGTGTCGATTGCGTCTACGTGTCGAACCATGGCGGACGCCAGCTCGATCAGGGCGTCGGCTCGATCGATGTGTTGCCGGAAGTCGTCGAGGCGGTCGGCGGCCGCGCCCGCATCATCGTCGATGGCGGCATCAGCCGCGGCGCCGACGTGGTCAAGGCGTTGATCCTCGGCGCCGACGCGGTCGCCTGTGGCCGGCTCTATGTCTATGGGCTCGCCGCCGCCGGCGCCGAGGGCGTGGTGCGCCTCTTCGAGATCCTCGAAGACGAGATCCGCATCTGCCTGTCGCTATTGGGCGCTGCCGGCTACCACGAGCTCGACAAATCCTATATCCGCCCGGCCCGCCAAGTGGTGCCGCCGCACGTGCACAGCGCCTTCCCCCACCTCAACCTGCCGCGCGAGACGTATTAGGAAGTATTCTTCCAGCAATGTCTCGATCCGTAGGGCTCGCGTCCTTGGCGGTGATGCGGTCGAAAGACCGGGCATTGGGCCGGGCTATGCGCCAATGCTCGGCAGGAGCTAAATTGCCAATATCCCTATCCGGTCAGCACAGGGACGTTATTCATCGAGTAATTTCCAGGCGTCCCGATAGGTTCCCCATTTTTGGGCGAAGCCGTAGTTGGGCCTGTCCTCGCCACCCAGAATGGGATTCAGCCGCAGCGTCCAGTGCCCCAAATCCTGCCGAGGATTTCCGTCACGCCTCGGATTGTCCAAGAAAGCGCGACGATGAGCATTGATGTGCTCCCGCAGGATGCGAGTCGGCATGACGTAATAGTGGTCGCCCTCGCGGTCCTCTCCCATCCGTATGAGGATCGTGTAGTCCGCATCCGTGATGTCGGCGATAGTCAACTCTTGGCCCGGACGCGAGCTGAACTGAAACGCATCCTGTCGGGGTCCGCATGTCTTGACCCGTAGATGAATTGTCCGGCTATTTTTGACCGCAACCAGATCGTGATCGGCAGCATTTTTAATGCTGGTGTTGAAATTAGCCGTCCGCCATCCCCGTCTTAAGAGTTCCGCCTCAGCGGCCTTCTCTCCAAACGCTCCCACGAGTTGACTATTGAGGCTCATATTTTCTTCCTGGTCTCATTGTGATCACTAGTGGTACGAATTTGACAGTTGGTACGCGGTCCCTTCTTGCGTCATTCCCGCGAAAGCGCGAACCCAGAGCAACCAAAACCCCGTTTGCCGCCCTGGACGCCCGCTTTCGCGGGGGCGACGAAGGATGCGCAATGGGAACCATACGTCCGGTTCACACCACCAGGTTCCCGCTACCGCGGGAGCGACGGGGTGAGAAGCCGATAATAACTGGTTTACTTTGGGGCGGCCCGACAACTTAAAAAGCCGCGCCTCCCGTCATTTTTTCTTTTGCTGCCAAAGCCCCAGTGCGGCGCCGGTTGGATCGACGATGATCGAAAACGCGCCCTCGTCCATGACCGGGGTCACATCGCGCATGACCGTGGCGCCAAGCGATTTCGCCTTGGCGGTTGCCGCGACGAGGTCCTCGACCTGCACGTATGGCAGCCAGGCGGATGGCGCCCCCGGGACCGGGTGCTTCATCATGCCGCCGCCGGTGCCCTCGCCGACGCCGATTAAGGTGTAGGTCATCCCACCGCCCATCTCCACATCGTTGAGCTGCCAGTTGAACAGCGACTGATAGAACGATTTCGCCTTGCTGACATCGGTGGTGCCGAGCTCGACATGCACAAACGGATTAGCCATGCCACTCTCCATGTTGACGTTCCCTGACCACCCGATAACGCTCGAACCTGCCACCTGTTTCAATTTTAACTGATGGTTTTTGCCACGCATCCGGTTCGCCGGTAGGGACCGGGACGATGGCCGTCCGCCTCCAGGCCGGTGACGGGCCTGCCCAGCACTCCTCGGCGACGAACGCGCTTCCCCTCTTTGTTGCGATTTAAGCGACCGTTAAATTGCCCCATTCGCATGTCATATTTCGCGGCGGTCGCGGCCTTTAAGCGAGCGTCGACTGACGAAGGAGATGGGATGGCTAACGATGTCGCGGAGAGACCGGCGGGCGAGGTGCGCGGGCGGCCGTTTGCGAAGGGACAATCGGGCAACCCCGGCGGCCGGCGGCTCGGCTCGCGCAACAAGGCGACGCTCGCCGCCCAGATGCTGCTTGCGGACGAAGCCGAAGCGCTGACCCGCAGGGCTGTCGAGCTCGCCCTATCAGGCGATCCGACGGCTTTGCGGCTGTGCGTCGAACGGGTTCTGCCCCGCGACCGCGCGGTCAGGTTCACGATGCCGCGGATCACCAGCGCCGCCGATGTCGCCGGGGCGATGGGAGCGGTCGCCGCGGCGCTCGCCCAAGGGGTCATCACCCCAAGTGAAGCGGGCCAAATCGCTCAGGTCATCGTCACCTTCGTCCGAACCATCGAAACCAGCGATTTCGACCGGCGCCTGCAACGTCTCGAAACCAGCCAGGCCGCTTATCCGCCCGGCTTCGAAATCGGCAACCGCTACTCAACCAAATGGTGAGATCTCGCTGCTGATTCGCTGCAGGTGCAGCGGATCTGTAATTCCAGGCTCTCGTTGTGGTTGCAGCCGGGCGGCGGCGTATGGCCGGAGCGGGCTGCCGACGCGGTCAAGACCGCGCCGGCCCCAACCTACGCCGGGCGCAGCCGGGATGGCCGCGTCGGCGCACTCGCCATCGCCGTCGCGATCCGGTCGGGCCGGGTCCAGGCGAGATATTCGGCCGCGTATTCGGGCGGCAGGATCTCGACCATCAACTCGTTCTCGACCCACACTTCGATCACATGGAACGGGCCGCGGTTGCAGCGGTAGCATTGCCAGCCTTCACGGCCCGCGATCGCCTCGACGGCGTCGGCTTGCGCGGCGACGCTGAGCGCGAAATGGGTCGGGCCATAGCCGCGCCCTTCCGGCTTTTTCGCAAAGCCCGCGCCGTCGCTGCCGCCCGGCTGAAGCTCCGTCCCCGCCGGATAGACCTCGACGCCCGACCCATGCTCGTCGAGCTGGAGGGCGAAGAAGCTCCCCGGATTGGGCGGGAACGGAACCGCTTTGCCGCCCATGAATTCGGCGAGAACCCCGGCGACATGCTTCGGGTCGCGCGCGGCGATCGAAAGATGATGGATCATGGTTTCCTCGCAAATTTCCCGAGCGACCAATAGCACGACGAACCCGCCGACGCGACGCCGAGCTGCGGGGTCACCGCAACAACGGCGACGCGTCGAAACCGGGCTCGGGGGTGAAAAGCTCCTGCGGTTGCGCCACGCCGCGCAAAGCGTAGCGTCCGACCGAAACCAGACGGCTTCGCACCTCCGCGCCAACCGCGTCCGCGAAGCTCGCCGAAACGAGAACATCCTGTTCGACCGAGCGGCTCATCGCCAGGATTCGGCTGACCTCGTTCACTGCCGGGCCGATGACCGTGAAATCGAGGCGGTCCTTGCTGCCGACATTGCCGTAAAACACATCGCCGACATGCAGCGCCAGATAAACTTGGGTCGTCGGCAAACCGGCTTCGGCGCGGCTTCGATTGAGCTTGACGACGCCCTTGCGCACCCGCGCCGCGGCGGCGAGCGCATCGAGGCAGGCTTGCGCGCGGTCCTCACCGGTGAAGATGGCGAGGGTCCCGTCGCCGATCAGCTTCAGCACATCGCCGCCATGACCGTGCACGGCGGAAACAACGACATCGGCATAGTCGTTGAGGAGCGGGATGATCTGCTCTGGCGGGGCGCTGTCGGTGATCTGGGTAAAACCGTGCAGGTCGCTGTACCACAGCACCGCGCCGATCTTGTCGGCGACGCCGCGGGCGATCCGGCCGCTCATCACCCGCCGGCCCGCGTCGCGTCCGAGATAGGTTTCGGCGAGCGTCCCGGCCATGCGCGCGAGCGCTGCCGATTTGAGGGCGAGGTTGAGGAAAGGTGCGAGCCGTTTCAACGCGATGACTGCGCCGTCGCCGAACCCTTTCGGCGAATCGGTCGCCCAGGATGAATAAACGCAATCCATCTCGCCGATTACGCCTTCGGCGGCAAATCGATGAACAAGCGCCAGGTAATCCGTCATGCCCTCGTCGCGGGCCTGCGCGATCGCTGAAAAATCGGCCGCGTCGCCGGCGGCCAAACGGCGTCGCATCACCTTTTCGCCCGACTGCAGCAGATGGAAGAATGGGCTGCGTTGCCAATTCTCCGCTGCTTCGCCCTCGTTGGTGCGCCCATAATCGATTGCCTCGACCGCATCCGGCAGATCCGCGCGCCAGCGGAGGACGCGACCCTCGTATATCGGGTGGAGCGTGTCGAGAATGGCCATGGCGCGGGCCAAAGGAACGCCCGCATCGGCGATCCGCCTGCAGAAACCGGCCATCAGCTCGCTGTCGGTTCGACCGATTAGCCCGGCCTCCGTCACCCAGCCGGCGAGTTCGTCGAAAGCCGATTGATCCATTTTGCTTGCTCCGTCTCGACGATGATCGCCCTCGGCACCAGGCGCCGCGAAATTCTAGCCGCCGTCGAAAGGACTGGGATGGGCGGCTTGTGCCTTTGCGATTGCTGCGATGGCCGCAATATCGTCGGCGCCGATCGACGCGATGCCGAAATACCGGGCGAGGACCTCGCCGAACTCAGCGACGTCGTCGAGAATGCGGCGCTCGGTCGTTCCGTCGCGGTTGCGAACCGTGAATTTGTTGTTGAAGAGGGTGTAGCGGGCCACCGGGTCGAGGCGGGCGGCGATCAGGTGGTTGACGAACAGCGAATTCGGGTGGGTCGAGGTAAACCAGTTCGCGACCTCGTAATCGACCGCCAGCTGTTCCTGCGGCGAGAAGCGGTAGAGGCTCGCCCATGCCTCGCCGAGCCTGGCTTCGAGGTCGAATTCGCCGCCGGCAGCGACAAGGCGGAACGACCCGTGCGGCGTCGCCTGCTCGTTTCCGGCTTGGAGCGCCAAGGGTGCGGTCGGCGTCGGACCGCCAAACCCGACATCGGCGAGGTAGGGCCCTTCGGCCAAATCGACGCGCAGCAGCATGTGGGTGCGCGGCCCGATCGTCCCGGCCGGGCGGCCCCATTGCACCCGCGCCGCCAGCCCGACGGCGCTAAGGCCGATCCGGCGGAAAACATCGAGCAGCAGCAGATTGTGCTCGAAGCAATAGCCACCGCGCCGCTTACCCACGAGCTTCGCGTAGAGCGACGGCAGGTCGAGCCGGATCGGCCGCTTCAGGAGGACATCGAGGTTTTCGAACGGGATCGCGGCCGAGTGCCGCGCGACGAGCGTCTGCAATACGGCGAGGGTGGGCTCGCGCGGGCCGGAATAGCCGATCCGCGCGCAATAGGCGTCGATGTCGTCCGGCTTGTCGCTCATCGCGGTCTCGCTCTCGGGTCGCATCGCTCGTCAGTTCAACGGAACGCTGCCGGTGTAGCGGATGATGTAGAGCCCCCCGGTCAGCCGGTCGTTGGCGTACATCAGTCCGTTCTCGTCGACATAGACATCGTTGATCTGGATCGTATGGGTCGGGTTTCCCGGCGGCGCCTGCGGGATCACATAGCCGATCTCCACAGGATGCGACGGGTCGGCGATCGAATAGGCGCGCACGCCGCCGTTGAAATAGCTGCCGACGACCGTTTGCGTCAGCGTGCGCGAGGTGCCGATCGGCCGGTTCATGTCGATGTTGTGCGAGCCGAACCGTCCGCCCGCGCGGCACAGCGCCGTCTCGTCGTGCACCGGCGGAAAAGGCGCCAGCGGGTATGGGTGCTGCTCGTTCGAGATGTCCCAGACCCAGTTGCGCTTCGGCCAATCGCTGCACTCGTTCCCGATCGCCTCCTCGCTCTGGATGGCGATGCCGCGGGAGGGGATTGCCACGACGGTGTGGGCAAACCCCTGTTCGAGCGACTGCCAGGAGCGGCGCACGATCGCCCGCGGTCGCGCCTTGTCCCCGATATCGAGGATCACCCAGCCGCCGTCGATCCAACCGATATAGGCGCGGGTCGGCTGGTCGGCCGGGATCGTCAGCGAGTGCATCCGGATACCGGAATCCGGCCGCTCGACCCGCGGCGGCGCCTCGGCAGCATCGCCGACCCGGGTGCCGGGCAGCCACCAGCGGCCCACCTCATGCGGCTGCGCAGGATTGGAGACATCGACAATCATCAAGAACTGGTCGTCCTCGGGATTGCGCGGGACGAAGTCGCGCGCGCCGGTCGACAGATAGGCGTAATGCCCGTCAGTGAACCAGACATAGTGGACGCCGCGCGACTGCGGACCGGAGGTGTCGAAATGCGACAGCTTCTTCGGATGGACCGGATCGTTGATGTCATAGATGTCGATCCCGGCGTTGGGCTGACCGGGCTTTTCGGTCTGGTGCGCCACCACCAGTATGTCGCCGGCGAGGCCCAGCGAGTTGCAGCGCACAAAATCCGCCTCGACGGGTATCTGAGCGATCACGGCTGGCGCCTCGGGCTTGGTCACGTCGATCACGCTGAAGCACATCGGCGCCGATTCATGGGCGAGGTAGAGGACCCGCTGGCCATTCGGATATTGCTTCAGCGCCAGCCCTTCGCCGCCCTTGCCGGCGCCGTTCAGGTCGCTGCGGCCGATGATCCGCATATTGCTGGCCTCGGTGGCCGCGAGCGCGCCTTGGGCGCAGGCCCGCCCGCCCCCGAACAAAGGGGCTGCAGCGCCGAGGGCCACGAAGAAAGCGAAAATCCATTTGCCCATTCGGATCCTCCCAGGAATGCAATCGGGCTGTGGTCACGAACTTACCGGCCGGATTTTATCGCGGAAGCTCGGCGAATTTGGTCATATCGATCAGCGGCCTCTGATGCGGCCCGGCCTGATCTTACTGGTACGCTCCGTTACTCGGACGGTGATATCGGCGGGATCCCGTCCGCGATCTCGAAATGCGCATGCATCGGGCGCATCGCCAAGCCATTGATCGGCAGCATATCCTGCGGACAGGCCGAGAAAGCGGCGACGCAATCCATCTCCGCGCGCAGGGCCACATAACTGCCCGGGGTGCTGACCGGTGGCCGGATCTCGACCCGATTGCCGTCGACAACCGGAATATTCATGAAGAGGTTGAGCGGCGCCGGCGTCTCGGGTGGAACGAGCCCGAGTTCGGCCAGCCCCGCGGCAAGGTTGTCGGTGCAGTTGTCATGGTATCCTGCGCAGCCGAGCAGCTCATAGCGCCAGCGGTCGCAGGCAGCGAACAAAGTGTCGTGAATGCCACCGGAGGTGTCTTCGACAACGGTCAGGATCGGCCGTCTGACGTTGGTGACCAAGGTGTCTCCGACCGCGGGGATGATCCGGCCGATCGCGACGCGGCTATGCTCCATCGACATGAATTCGCGCAGATTCTCGGCGTTGAACGCCCAGGTATCGACGACCTGCTGGCCGGTGGTGTTGATCACCTTGACCACCTGGCCCTTGCGGAGGCGTGCGGCCTTGCCGTGGCGCGCCGGGATCTCAATCATGTTGTCCTCTACGTGCTGGCTTGCCGGCAAGTATAGCAGAAGGATGCTACCTGCCGCCGGAAGGGACCTCGATCGGCGCGCAGTTGGTCCGCCCGGACATCAGACAATCCTCGAGATGCGATTCCTTTTCCAGCGCATGAACCAGATAGACAGCGGCGACGACCAGCGCCAACACCACGACCAACCCGATCACCGCCCCGGACCGCGATCGTTCACCGCCTTGATCGTCGGGGGGTTGGGCCATCGCAATACCTCCGGCGCAATCGGCTGACCGTCGGCGACAGCCTCGAGCCGACCATTATATGCGACCGAAACGCCCGGCAACGCCGCCGTTCGCGTCTTGTCAAACGATCCTGGGATGCGCGAGAGTCAGACCGACCAAGTGGAGATCGCCGTGACCGATCCGCGCTCGTTGTCCGCCAGAGACGCCGCTCGGCAGATCGCCGACGGTACGCTTACTGCCGAGGCGTTGGTATCGGCCTATCTCGACCATATCGCAGCACGCGAGAGAGTTGTCGGCGCCTGGCAATATCTCGGCCGCGACCAGGCGCTCGCCGAAGCTCGGCGGCGTGACGCCGAGGCCCCGCGCGGGCCATTGCACGGGGTCCCGATCGCGGTCAAGGACCTGATCGACACGTCGGACATGCCGACCGCCTACGGCTCGCCGATCTATCACCGACACCAGCCGGCCACCGATGCCTCCTGCGTTGCGCTCGCCCGCGCCGCCGGGGCCGTCGTGCTCGGCAAGACCGTCACCACCGAATTTGCGACCTTCACCCCCGGTAAAACCGCGAACCCGCAAAACCCCGCCCACACGCCCGGCGGCTCGTCGAGCGGCTCGGCTGCGGCGATCGCCGACGGTATGGCGCCGCTCGCTTTCGGCACCCAGACCGCCGGATCGGTGATCCGCCCCGCCTCGTTTTGCGGCTGCGTCGGCTACAAGCCGAGCTTCGGTCTGATCAACCGGGCCGGGATAAAGCCGCTCGCCGACAGTCTCGACACGGTCGGCGTTCTCGCCCGCACCGTTGACGACGCGGCGTTTTTCGCCGGCGTGCTGACCGAGCGGCCGGCGTTGCGCCATTTGGCAGCACCCGGCCGACCGCCGCGTTTCGGTCTCTACCGCACGCCGATGTGGGACGAGGCCGAGCCCGCGACCGCTGCTGCCCTCGATACCGCACACGCCGCGCTCGAACACGCTGGGGCGCGGGTAGAAGAGCTGGCGCGCGCCCCCGACCACCACGGGCTGACCGCGGCGCAAGACAAGATCATGGGGTTCGAGACGGTGCGCGCGCTCGCTGATGAGCGCATCCGGCACAGCGCCGAGCTGTCCCCGCGGCTCGCCCAGCTGCTCGATGCCGGAATGGCGGTCGGGGCCGAGGAATACGACGCGGCGCGCGCCCTGACCGAAGCGGCACGCGCCGGGCTCGCCGGTTTTTTCGCTGGATGCGATGCGATCCTGGTTCCGGCGGCGCCTGGCGAAGCGCCGGCCGGGCTCGGCTACACCGGAAACCCGGTGTTCAACCGCATGTGGACCTTGCTCGGGGTGCCCTGCGTGACCGTTCCTGCGCGCTGGGGCGAAAGCGGGCTGCCGACCGGCGTTCAGCTGGTCGGCCGAATATATGACGACGCGCGGCTGATGGCATGCGCGGCCTTTCTCGAACGCGCCCTCGCCGAGACCGCATGAAGGCAGCAGCGAGCGCCGTGCTCCTTGTCGTGGCGGCAGAGCTCGCCGCCTGCTCGGCGTTCACCCCATACCCGACCTATCCCCAGCCTGCCGCTGCCGGCGTGAAGGATGCTGGAACGCGGGTGGCGATCTGCTACGACGCCGTCGTCAGCTCACGCGCCACGGTGCAAAAGGCGGCACAGGACGAATGCACGCCGGATACCCGCGCCACGCGCGTCGATACCGACTGGCAACTCGACTATTGCCCGCTGTTGTTGCCGGCCCGAGCCACCTTTGTCTGCGCTCCAAAGAAATAGCGGCGCAGATCGAGACCATGGGCGGCGACAGCGGCAAGGTGTTGCCGCGCCGCGCCGGCGGGTTTAGAGGCTAGGCCTCGTCCCTTCGCTGAGGATCGCACCCGATGCCGTTCGACAAGCCCCATCTCGAATTTCACCGCGTCGACATGAGCTCCGGTTGGGAGACTCCGCAGGGCTATCCGCCCGGCATCGAGCAGAAGATCTTGGCCGGCGCGCTCGACGAGAAAGGCCGCAGCGGCAGCCGCACCCGGCTGCTACGCTTTGCGCCCGGCGTCTATACGACCGCGCCCTTTGTTCACGAATACTGGGAGGAGGTCTATCTGGTGTCGGGCGACCTGACCGTCGGCAACGACGCCGAGGGCAGAGGCGGCGAGAATTTCCCTCCCGGCACCTATGCCTGCCGGCCGCCGGGCGCGGTGCACGGCCCGTTCAAATCGAATGGCGGCTGCCTGCTCTACGAAATCCATTATTACGCCGAATGAGCGGTCGCCAGTTTCCGCGGGACGCCGGAATAGCGACATTGACCGCGGAGCGGCCGCTGGGATTCCTTTTTACGTCATTTGACGAAGCTTTTTTCGGATTTATGCGATAGTCCCGTTATCATACGGATGAGCAACAGACAGGGTGACGATGCCGAATTGGACGAGGCGCGGCGATCCGCCCGTCTTCCATCTCGTATTGATCAAGCCGACCCATTATGACGATGACGGGTACCCGATCCGCTGGGTCAAAGCCGCAATACCCTCGAATACGCTGGCCTGCCTGAACGGGCTTGCCGAGGATGCCGCCCGGCGTCAGGTGCTCGGCCCCGGGGTCGCCATCCGCTTCCATACCTTTGATGAAACCAATCAACGCGTCCGCCCGGCCCGAATCATCCGGGCGATCCGCAAGGCCGGCGGGCGGGCGCTGGTCGGGCTGGTCGGCGTCCAGTCGAACCAGTTTCCGCGCGCCGTCGATCTCGCACGGCCGTTTCGCGCTGCCGGGTTGCCGGTCTGCATCGGCGGCTTTCACGTCTCCGGCACGATCGCGATGCTGCCCCAGATGACATCCGAGATGGTCGAGGCGCAAGCGCTCGGCATTTCGTTCTTTGCCGGCGAGGCGGAGGACGGGCGCCTCGGCCAAGTCATGCGCGACGCATGGAATGGTACGCTGCAGCCCGTCTACAACTATATGGGCGCTCTACCGGATCTGGAGGCCGAGCCGCTGCCGATGCTGCCCGCGCGTCATATCCGACGCATAACGGGTGCCTTGTCGAGCTTCGATCTCGGGCGCGGCTGCCCCTATCAATGCTCCTTCTGCACGATCATCAACGTCCAGGGCCGCAAGAGCCGCTTCCGCACCCCGGACGATCTCGAACGGGCGATCCGCGAGAATTACGCGCAGGGCATCCGCCGGTTTTTCATCACAGACGACAACTTCGCCCGTAATCGCAACTGGGAAACGCTGTTTGACCGGATGATCCGCTTGCGCGTTGGCGAGGGGCTGAAGATCGGCTTCACGATCCAGGTCGACACGCTTTGCCACCGGATTCCGAACTTCATCGAAAAGGCGTCGCTGGCGGGAGTACGCCGGGTTTTTATCGGTCTCGAAAACATCAACCCCGACAACCTGATTGGCAGCAAAAAGCATCAAAACAAAATTACTGAATACCGTGTGATGCTGCAGAAATGGCGCGACCATGGCGCCATCACCTGCGCCGGCTATATCATAGGATTTCCTGGCGATACCAAGCAATCGATCCTGCGCGACATTGATATCATCAAGCGCGAGCTGCCGCTTGACGTCCTCGAGCTGTTCTACCTGACGCCACTACCCGGTTCCGAGGACCACAAGGCGCTGTGGCGCGACGGCGTCTGGATGGACGATGATCTGAACAAATACGATCTCTATCATCGGGTCATGCGGCATCCCCACATCTCCGACGACGATTGGGAGGAAGCCTACCGCGCCGCCTGGGAGAGCTTTTACAGCTTCGACCACATCCGCACGATCCTGCGCCGGGCGGCGGCGAACCCCAAAGGCCGTGCACGGACGATCTTGTCCACCCTTTTGTGGTTCAAGCTGGCGACAATGTTTGAAGGGGTTCATCCGCTTGAAGCCGGCGCGTTTCGCCGAAAGACGAGACGCGAGCGGCGATACGGGCTGCCTCGCGAAAATCCGCTCGTCTTTTATCCGCGGTATCTGCGAGAGATTGCCGTCAAGGCCCGTGGCTATTGGTCGGTCTATCGGCGTTCTCAGCTGGCATTGAAAGCGGTTCTCGCCGCGCCCGATCGGACGACCTACACCGACGTCTCAACTGCGCCGCCGGAAGCTGATGAATTCGATAATCTCGACCTCTATCACGCCACCAGCGGCGGAGAAGCGGCGCTCGCCCGCAAACGCCGCGACGACGCGCTGCGCGAGAAAGCTCACTAGGGCGGCGATTTTTGCTCGCCGATCGGTCGGCCGGCAATTCCTCGTAGGCACCGTGCATGTTGGAGAATTCGGCGCCGCCGATCGCCTTGTTGTAGGCGAAGTCGTCCATAAGGTTCTTCGGCGCGCGAGTGACAGCGACTAGGCGAACAACTCCGTCATCGCCGAGTAAACCAGGGTGCGCAGGTCCCGGCGCAAGGTCAGGCGCGCCGGGCTGCCGATGACCTGGGTCATGAACACGACCGTCAGCTCCTCCTTGGGGTCGATCCAGAACGCGGTCGCGGCCGCGCCACCCCAGAAATATTCGCCAAGGGAACCAGGCAGGCGCGTTTTGGCCACGTCGACATTGACCCCGCAGCCGAGCGAAAAGCCAACCCCGGCATAGCCTGATTCGCTGAACATTCCGGGCTGTGCCATGTCGGCTATCTCCCGTCCGTCGGGCAGGTAGTTCAGGCTGAACAGTGCCGTCGTCTTGGGGCTGAGGATCTGCACGCCGTCGAGCGTGCCGCCGTTCAGCATCATGCGGCAGAAGCGCAGGTAGTCGTGCGCAGTCGACACCAGGCCGCCACCGCCAGACTCCAGCATTGGCGGCTTGGCGTAGGTGCTCCTCCGCGCGTCGTCCTGCAGCGTTAGCCCGCCGTTGGCTTCCGGCTGATAGCAAGAGGCGAACCGCTCGGTCTTGTCCGCCGGCACGTAGAACGCGGTGTCGTTCATACCGAGCGGCTTGAACAGTCGCGTACTCAGGAACTCGCCAAAGCTCTGGCCGGACAGGCTCTCGACGAGGTAGCCCAGCACATCGATCGACACCGAATAATTCCAGGCTGTTCCCGGCGAGAAGTCGAGCGGTATCTGCGCCAGCTGTTCGATCATCCCTTGCAGCCCGCCAAGGCTATCACGGTCGGTCACCTTGGCCTTGCGGTAGGCGGCGTCTACCGCGGTGCGCATCATGAAGCCGTAGGTCAGACCCGAGGTGTGGGTCGCAAGGTCGACGACCTTCATTGGCCGCGCAACGGGCGTTGTCAGAAAGCCAAGCGGCGCGTCGGCCAGCAGCGACGGCGTGCCACTTGCGTACACGCCGAGGTTCTTCCAGGCGGGAATGTGACTGTGGACGACATCATCGAGGCCAATTAGCCCCTCCTCGACCAGCATCATCAACGCAACCGCGGTGATCGGCTTGCTCATCGAGTAGATGCGGAAGATCGCGTCCTCGCGCATCGGCTTGTTGCGCTCGATGTCCATGTGGCCGCAGCTGCCGGTATGGACGAGCTGACCCTTGCGATATACATAGGTCAGCATGCCGGGCAAGAAGCCGCCGTCGACATAACGGTGCTTCATCAAGCCGTCCAACCGCGCCAGTCGCGCCGACGACATGCCTAAGGTTTCGGGCTTCATCAATTTCCTCCTCAAGGCGACCCGCCGATGGGAACATATGGTCCTATGAGGCCAAAAGCGACCGCGGCGCGGTCTCGGGGTGGAAGTGCTCGATCGCGCCAGGGCGAAAGTCGTCGCTTTCGATCTGTTGTTCACCAAACGGGACGAGCCTGTGCCGGCCGATCTGCGCGAGATGGCGCGCGCCGCTGCCGGAGGCGACCGCAGCGACCAACTCCGTGCAGCTTTGCGGCGGCTGGCCGCCGAGAGGACTGCGTCAGCCGCTTCGTCGCCGCCGGCAGCAGGCCCATCTTAGTGGGACGCAAGAGGCGCAGCGGTTGCACTGCGACACGGCGTCCGCCGCCGGCGCGGATTCTTATGTTATGGTCGACCCTCCTGCGATTATGGCGATGATGGACTACGAAGTATTTTTCAACGCGCGCCTCGACGCGCTTCACGGCGAGGGGCGTTACCGCGTCTTCGCTGACCTCGAGCGGCGTTGTGGTCGCTTTCCGCGCGCTTTCGATCACCGGATCGGCGCCGAAGTGACGGTGTGGTGCTCGAACGACTATCTCG
The DNA here is from genome assembly GCA_963785565.1 of uncultured Alphaproteobacteria bacterium. Classification (GTDB taxonomy): domain Bacteria; phylum Pseudomonadota; class Alphaproteobacteria; order ATCC43930; family CGMCC-115725; genus AP-15. The sequence continues at coordinate 386,599 of CAWAVV010000013.1, forward strand.
GCATGGGCCAGCATCCGGTGGTCCTGGGCGCGATGGCGGAGGCGCTGCGCGCGCTCGGCGCCGGCGCTGGCGGCACCCGCAACATTTCGGGCAACAGCCATTTCCATGTGCTGCTCGAGCGCGAGCTTGCCGGTTTGCACGAGCGCGAAGCGGCGCTGGTCTTCACTTCGGGCTATGTCGCCAACGAGGCGGTGCTGTCGACCCTGGCGCGCGAGATGCCGGGAACGGTGGTGTTGTCGGACGCGCAAAATCACGCCTCGATGATTGCCGGCATCCGCAACAGCCGCGCCGAGAAGCACATTTTCCGCCATAACGATCCGGACGATCTGGCGCGTTTGCTGACCGGTGTCGCCGCCGGCCGGCCCAAGCTGGTCTGCTTCGAATCGGTCTACTCGATGGACGGCGATATCGCGCCGATCGGGGCATTGTGCGACGTCGCCGATCACTATGGCGCGATGACCTATCTCGACGAGGTGCACGCCGTCGGCCTCTACGGCGCGCGGGGCGAGGGCATCGCCGAGCACCAAGGCGTCATGCACCGCCCGACCGTGATCCAGGGCACGCTCGGCAAGGCGTTTGGCGTCATGGGCGGCTATGTCGCGGGCTCCGCCGCGCTGGTCGATTTTCTGCGCAGCTATGCGCCGGGGTTCATTTTCACGACCGCGCTGCCGCCGGTGCTCGCGGCCGGCGCGCTTGCCAGCCTGCGCCATTTGAAACGGAGCCGAGCCGAGCGCGACCTTCACCAACAGCGCGCGGATACCCTGAAACGCCGCCTCGCCGAGGCAGGACTGCCGGTGATGCCGTCGCCGAGCCACATCGTCCCGGTCATGGTCGGCGACGCCGAATTGTGCAAGGCCGCCTGCGACGCGCTGCTGCACCGGCATCGCATCTATGTCCAACCGATCAACTACCCGACCGTGCCAAAGGGCGGCGAGCGGCTGCGCCTGACCCCGACGCCGCTGCACAGCGAGGCCGATATCGAAGCGCTGGTGGCCGGCCTCGCCGATGTGTGGGACCGCCTGACCCTGCGCCGCGCCGCCTAAGTAGGGACACAACCCCGCCGATCGAGCCTACCGAATTCGCGCAACTCACTCCCGGTGATAGGGGTGGCCGGCGAGGATCTGCTGCGCGCGGTAGAGCTGTTCGAGCAGCATGCCGCGAACCAATAGATGCGGCCAGGTCAGCGGTCCCAACGACATCGCCGTCCGGGCGCGTTCGAGGACCGCCGCGCCTAGCCCCTCAGCGCCGCCGACGGCGAAAGCGAGCTCGGCGCAGCCGCGGTCGCGCCACAGCGCGACCTGGGCGGCGAGATCGCGGCTCGACCACGGCGCGCCATGCTCGTCGAGCGCGATCAGCGGGGCCCCCGACGGCAGCGCCTTCAGGATCAGCTCGGCCTCCCGCTCCTTTAGCACTGCTGCCGGCAAACGCTGGCGCGCTTCCAGCTCGACGATCGCCGGGGGCGGCGCGATCCTGCCGGCGTAGAGCATCTGCAGCTCCTTGAACGGCCCGCCGCGCAGTCTGCCGATAGCCAATATGCGATAGCGGATCGGCCGAGTTCCCGGGCTATTGCCGAACCGCTTCGGCGTCGGGAAGCACCTCGCTCCACAGTTTTTCTAGGTTGTAATAGTCGCGGATTTCGGGCCGGAACAGATGCACGATCACATCGCCGGCGTCGATCAAGACCCAATCGCCCTGCACTTTGCCCTCGATCGAAATCCGCGCGCGGGGCGACAGCGCCGCTTCGAGGTGCTCGGTCAGCGCCGCCACCTGTCGCGCCACTCGGCCGCTCGCGACCACCATGAAATCGGCGATCGTGGTCTTGCCGGCGAGATCAACCGTGACGATGTCCTCGGCCTTGCCGTCTTCGAGCGTCGTCAGGACGAGACCGAGGAGCTCCTTTGGCGTGGCGCGGGGGAATCGCCTGGGGCGAGTGGGGGTGCGGGACGGCAGCGCTGTGATCGTGGCCAATTCGGGTCCTTGCTCCGCCAAGGTTGGTGACAGGATCTGCTTACGCTCGGTCCGAATAAGGGTCGCCGAAGTCGGATCGAGCCGTGTGTGGAAAAACGCCCAGGCCGGCGGTTTGGTTTCGGCCAGCCGGCGCGCGGCGCTGGACGATAGGCGCTCTCGGGCAAACCGGATTGCAGCCAGGCCGGCGAGCGCCTCGGCAGAGTAGGAAGGGCGGTCGAACACGGCGATCGGGACCATTTGGAAGATCTCGGCCCAGCGCTCCCAGCGTCGGATCTGAACCAGATTGTCGCTGCCCATCAGCCACACAAAGCGTAGCCGCGGAAACCGGCGGCGCAAGGCTTTCAGGGTGTCGACGGTATAGCGCGAGCGGCCGAGCCGGTTTTCGAGATCTGTTACCCGGATGCGCTTGTGCCCGGCCGCAACCTGGCGCGCCTGAGCGACCCGAACCGGGAACGGCGCCATGCCGGCCACCGGCTTCAGCGGGTTCTGCGGCGAGACCAACCACCACACCTCGTCGAGGTCGAGGCGTTTGAGCGCGGTCAGGCTCAGGTGCAGATGGCCGCGATGGGCCGGGTTGAACGAGCCGCCGAGCAGTCCGATGCGGCGATGCCGCACGCTCGCCGGCCGGCTCTCGGCGAAGGCGGTCAGGGGCGCACCTGACCGCTGCCGCGCACCAGGTATTTGTAGGTCGTCAATTGCTCGGCGCCGACCGGGCCGCGCGGCGGCAGCCGCTGGGTCGAGATGCCGATCTCGGCGCCCAAGCCAAACTCACCCCCATCGGCGAACTGGGTCGAGGCGTTGACCAGCACGATGGCGCTGTCCACCTCGCGCAGAAACCGCTCCGCAGCCCCGTGGTCCTCGGTCACGATTGCGTCGGTGTGATGCGAGCCGAAGCGCTCGATATGCGCGATCGCCTCGCCGACCCCGTCAACGATGCGGATCGCGAGAATCGCGTCGAGATACTCGGTACGCCAGTCTTGCTCGGTGGCCGTCCCGACCGCGCTGTCGATCCTCAGGACCTCGAGATCGCCCCGCAATTCGCAGCCGGCACGGCGCAGATCGGCGAGGATCGGCGGCAACAACGTTGCCGCGACCTTGCGGTCGACCAGCAGGGTCTCGGTGGCGCCGCAGATCGACACCCGGCGCATCTTGGCGTTGAGCACGATCGAGCGCGCCTTTTCCGGGTCGGCGGCGGCGTCGATATAGGTGTGGCACAGCCCTTCGAGATGGGCGATTACCGGGATCCGACTCTCGCGCTGGACCCGCTCGATCAAGGACGCCCCGCCGCGCGGGACGATGATGTCGATGACGCCGTTCATCGCGAGCATCAGGCCGACCGCGGCGCGGTCTCGAGTTCGGGACCAGCTGGATCGCGGCTTCGGGCAATCCAGCCGCGCGCAAGCCTTCGCCAAGCGCGGCGGCCAGCGCGAGCGAGGAATAAAAACTTTCCGACCCGCCGCGCAGGATTGCGGCATTGCCGGATTTGAGCGCGAGCCCGCCGGCATCGGCGGTGACGTTTGGGCGGCTCTCATAGATGATGCCGATAACGCCGAGCGGCACCGCGACGCGCTCGATGTCCAGCCCGTTCGGCCGCGTCCATCGAGCCAACGTGCGACCGACCGGGTCGGGCAATTCGGCGATCGCTTCCAGCCCGGCGGCGATCGCCGCCAACCGCTTGGAATCGAGCGCGAGGCGGTCGCGCAGCGCCGGAGAGAGACCCTCGGCCTCGGCGAGGTCGCGGCCATTGGCGGCGAGGATCTTGGCCTCACCAGCGCGCACGCTTTGCGCTGCGGCGCGCAATGCGCCTGTCTTGGCTTCGGCCGAGGCGAGAGCGAGCGAAGCGGCAGCGGCGCGGGCGCGCTGCCCGATCGCGGCCATCTCGCTCGCCAGAGCGGGGGCGGGAGCGGCGCCCTGGTTCCGCGACAAGGTTTCGCCAGTCACAGGGTTTGGCGTCATTGGCGTTCGGTCACCACCAGATCGTCGCGATGAATAATCTCATCGCGACCACGGTAGCCGAGGATGCCGGCAATTTCACCACTCTTGTGCCCGGCAATGCGGCGAATGTCGGTGCTGGAGTAGGCGGAAAGCCCGCGCCCGGCCTCGCCACCCGAGCGGGTGCGCACGATTACAGCGTCGCCGCGCTCGAACTCACCCTCGACCGCGACGACGCCGGCCGGCAGCAGGCTGCTGCCCCGACGCAACGCCCGAGCGGCGCCGTCGTCGACGAAGACCATGCCAGACGGGTCGACGGTCCCGGCGATCCATGATTTGCGCGCCGAACGCGGCTCCCCGCGCGGCAGAAACACTGTCGCCCGCGCTCCGGCCTCGATCGCGGCAAGCGGGGCTGGCGTGGTGCCACCTTTCGGCACGCCGCGGGCGATCAGCATGCAGCAGCCGGCGTTCATCGCGATGCGAGCGGCGGCGAGCTTGGTCACCATCCCGCCCGAGCTGTAGCCTGGCCCCGCCTCGCCGGCCATGGCTTCGATCTCCGGCCCAATCTCACGCACCGTCGCGAGATGGCGCGCGTCCGGCTGCTTACGCGGATCGGCGGTGTAGAGCCCGTCGATGTCGGACAGCAGCACCAGCAGGTCGGCGCTGGTCATCTGCGCGACGCGGGCGGCGAGCCGGTCGTTGTCGCCAAAGCGGATCTCGGCGGTGGCGATCGTGTCGTTCTCGTTGACGACGGGAACCGCGCCGAGCACCAACAACTGGGCAAAAGTAGCGCGCGCATTCAAATGCCGCCGGCGTTCCTCGGTATCTTCCAAGGTCAACAGGATCTGAGCGACGGTAAGGCCGTGGCGGACCAACGCCTCCTGATAGGCGTGGGCGAGGCGAATCTGCCCGGTTGCGGCGGCGGCCTGTTTCTCTTCGAGCCGGAGCCGGTTGCCGGCGAGGCCGAGATGGCGGCGGCCGATCGCGATCGCACCCGACGAGACGAGGATCACCTCCTGGCCGCGGGCGCGGCAGCGGGCGACGTCGTCGGCCAGTATCTCGAGCCACCCATGGCGGATTTCACCGCTGTCGGCCGCCAGCAATGCCGAGCCGACCTTGACCACCAGCCGCCGCGCCGCGGCCAGCGCCTCGGCAGGACTGGGGCCACCGGCGTCTTGCTCGCAAAGCGCCCCGGAAGCCGGTGCCCTCACGTTGTGTGCGCGAGGGACCCCGCCTCCGCCCTCTCGGTATGCTCCGCGGCTAGCGCCGCGAACAGTACGGCCAGCACCTGTGCCACGCCGGCGCCGCTGACCCCTGACAAAGGCAAAACCGCCGTGTCTCGCCCTGAGGCGCGCCGCAGCTTTCGCATTTTCGCCGCGATCATTTCGGGAGCGAGCGCGTCGATCTTGTTGAGCGCGACGATTTCCGGCTTTTCCGCTAGACCGTTGCCGTAGGCGGCGAGCTCCCGGCGAATCGCGAGATAGGCGCCGGCGATATCATCGAGCGTGCCGTCGACGAGATGAAGGATGACGGGGCAGCGCTCGACATGGCCGAGAAACCGGGTGCCGATCCCGACGCCCTCGCTCGCCCCCTCGATCAAGCCCGGCAGATCAGCCAGCACCAGCTCATCGTCGTGGACCCGCACGACCCCGAGCTGCGGCTTCAAAGTGGTGAATGGGTAGTCGGCGATCTTTGGCCGGGCATGTGACACAGCGGCCAAAAACGTCGATTTGCCGGCATTGGGCATTCCTACCAGACCGACATCGGCAATCAGCTTCAAGCGCAGCCACACCCAGGCTTCTTTCCCCGGCCAACCCGGATCGGCACGGCGCGGCGCACGATTGGTCGAGCTTTTGTAGTGGACATTGCCAAACCCGCCATCGCCGCCGCCCAAAAAGACCAGGCGCTCGCCGGGGCGCGCGAGGTCGGCCAGCACGACCCGGTTTTCCTCGTCCATGATCTGGGTTCCGACCGGTACGCGCAGCACCAGCTCGCCCGCATTGGCGCCGCTCTTTTCGCGCCCGGCCCCGCCGCGCCCATCCGATGCCCGGAAATGCTGGCGATAGCGGTAGTCGATCAAGGTGTTGAGATTATCCGCCGCGATGAAGACGATGTCGCCCCCTTTGCCGCCGTTGCCACCGTCTGGGCCGCCGAATTCGATGAATTTCTCGCGGCGAAAGCTCGCGGAACCGTGACCCCCGTCACCGCTTTTCAAATAGATCTTGCACTGATCGAGAAACTTCATCGATAGGGTCACGAAAAAGGGGAACGACCGGGCCGTTCCCCTCGGGCCTCCGCAGCTTTCGGGAAACGGTTATTCGGCAGCTTCGGCCGAGGTCGGCAAAGCCGGCAGGACCACCGAGACATAAGTGCGCCCGGCGAGGCCCTTGTGAAAGCGGACCGCGCCGAGTGCGGTCGCGAACAGCGTATGGTCGCGGCCGATGCCGACATGCGGGCCGGGATGAAACTTGGTGCCGCGCTGGCGCACGATGATATTGCCGGGAATAACCGCCTCGCCGCCGAACCTCTTGACGCCAAGCCGGCGCCCGCGGGTGTCGCGGCCGTTGCGCGAGGAGCCGCCTGCCTTTTTATGCGCCATGTGTCACGCCCTCCTCTTGCGCACGCGGCGACCCGTTGGCGCCCTTGATTTCGGTAACCCGCAGCACGGTTTGGTACTGGCGGTGCCCCTTTTTGCGCCGATAATTCTTCCGCCGCTTCTTTTTGAAGACGATGATCTTTGCCGCTCGGCTCTGCTCGACGACGGTGGCGCTGACCGCGGCGCCGGCGAGCAGCGGGGTACCGGCCGCGACTTCGGCGCCGTCGCCGATCATCAGCACTTCGGCGAACTCGACGACGGCGCCAGGTTCGCCGGGCAGTTTCTCGACCGTAATAACGTCGTCCTTGGCGACCTTGTACTGTTTGCCGCCGGTTCGGATCACTGCAAACATAATCTCTGCCGAAATGGGTTGCCGCGTTTCGGCGGACGACGCCGAGGGCGCGACAACGCGACGGACAAGTCCCTCGTCCGCGGGAGGCGCACTATACGTCCCGAGACGGCACTGTCAACGTCACCGGCGCGTAGCCGATAGCGGATCAGGCGGCGTCGACCAGGACCAGCTCGGCATCGTCGAGGGCGCGAACCCGCAAACCTTCCTCGTCGCGGATCGCGGCGCCGTCGCGGGCATCGATCCTGACGCCGTTGACCTCGACCGAGCCTTTGGCCGGGACGAGATAGGCGTGACGCTCCCGGCCCAGACGGTAGTCGACGGTTTCGCCAGCGTGCAAGGTGGCGCCCAGCACCCGCGCATCGGTGCGGATCGGCAAGGCCTCGTTATCGTTCTCGAAACCGCTGGCCAAGGCGATAAACCGGCCGGAACGATCACCCTTGGGAAACGGCCTGGCGCCCCAGCTCGGCGGCTCTCCTCGGCGGGTCGGCAAAATCCAGATCTGGAACAGCTTTGTCGTTTTCGGCTCCCGATTGTATTCGGCATGGCGGATGCCGGTGCCGGCGCTCATCACCTGGACGTCGCCCGCCTCGGTGCGGCCCTTGTTGCCGAGGCTGTCCTGATGGGTCACCGCCCCCTCGGTCACGTAAGTGATGATCTCCATGTCCTGATGCGGGTGCGGCGGAAAGCCGGTGTCGGGGGCGATCGTGTCATCGTTCCACACCCGCAGCCGGCCCCAGCTCATCCGCTCGGGGTCCTGGTAATCGGCAAACGAGAAATGATGCTTGGTGTCGAGCCAGCCGTGGTTGGCGCCGCCCAGCCGCTCGAAGGGTCTACGTTCGATCATGCGGATCTTCCTCTTTGCGAGGCGTAAGGCGCCTCGGCGATACCGCGTTAGATCGGGCGTCTTCCGTCGATATAAAAGACCAGCAGACCAGCCTTGTCGCCTTCGAAAATGGTCGGTGTAATTGGCGCGGAGGCGAACTGTGTCAGGCGCGTAAGTGCCGCACGTCCCGCCCCGCCTGGGCGCTACCAAAGCAGGGGTTTCTTAGTGATGCCGTGCGACAGGCCGGCGAGGATCCTTGCCCTCATTTAGCTCAACACCCCAACCTTCTTGCGTTCGATCAGTTCGAAGTCGATCTTGGCGCCGAGGCCGGGGGCGGTCGGGGCGTGGACGAGACCGTCGCGGTCGGGGGTGATGTCTTCGGCGAGGCCGTATTTTTGCATCGCGTCGGGCAGCAGGACTTCGAAGAACTCGGTGTTGCGGATCGCCATGATCACGTGCAGGTTGGCGACATTGTTCAATGAATTGCCGCCGTGGTGGGTCTCGAAATTCATCCGGAAGGCCTCGGCGAGGTGTGCGGTCTTGACAAGCGTGGTAATGCCGCCCTTGACCGCGACGTCGCCGCGCAGAAAGTCGGTGGCGCGCTCGGTGATCCACGGGATGTAGGAATCGAGACCGCCGATCGGGTATTCGGTCGCGAGGATCGGAATGTCGAGCTTCTGCTTTAGCTTGACGTAGTTGTAGATGTCCTGCTCGGCGAGCGGGTCTTCGTACCAGTAAAACCCCATCTCCTCGATCGCCCGGCCGACGCGCAAGGCTTCCTCGTAGCGATAGCTCCAGGTCGAAATCGAGCATCACCGTGTAGTCGTCGCCGACCGCCTTGCGCACCGCCTCGCAGACCTTGATGTCGTCATGCCAGCGCTGCGGCGGGTGGATCTTATAGGCGGCCCAGCCGGTCGCCTGGTAGTGCAGCGCCTGCCCGGCATAGGCCTCAGGCGAGGCGTGGATCTCGGAGCTGGCATAGGCCGAAATGCTGGCGCGGCAGGTGCCAAGGAGGCGATGGATCGGCATTCCGGCGGCCTTGCCGGCGATGTCCCACAAGGCGATGTCGCAGGCGCCGATCGCGCGCACCGTGGCGACCCGGGCGCGCGCCCATAGCAGGCGATTGAGGCGCTCGCGGTCGAGCGGATCCTGGCCCATCAACAGCGGTTTCAGAAAGCGAATGAGCCCCGGCCCATCGAGGCTCGCCGGATTGGACGACGTGCCGAGAAAGGCGTGGCCAGTGACCCCCTCGTCGGTCGCAACCGCGAGCAGGCCGAGATCGCTTTTGCCGGTGGGCCGAGCGGTGTGATGGCCATAGATCGTCGAGGGAATGCTCTCCCAGGCGAACAGGGTCAGGGTGACGTCGGTGATCTTCATTGGTCCCCTCTCGGTCACTCGATCGGCAGCTGTGCGGCGATCATGCGGAAGGTCTCGCCGCGGCTCTTGGCCTTGGCGCCGGCCGCGGCGAGGATCGCCACTCCGATCACCATCACCACCGCACCCTGGAAGAGAGGCTGGAAGACCAGCGCCGTGTTCGGCAGGATCGCGAGCGAGACGATCAGCGGCACCGCCAGAATGATCGATACGATCGCCGCCGGGACGACGAGCGGCTGCTCCTTGACGCCCCTGGCCCAGGCGGTCTCACGGTATTCCTTGTGCCAGTAGAGATTGAGCGCACCGATAGCCAGCGCCAGCCACATGCCGAGGACTGCGAGCGAGCGCACCGCGACGCCCATGGCCCAGCCGGCAAAGACCGATTGCAGCAGGAACAGCGAACCGAGTCCGGCGATCAGAAGCAGCGCGGCGAGCGGGACCTTGCGGCTGGAGGTCTCGGCGAACACTGAGGGCAGCATTCGGTCCTGCGCCTGCGCGAAGCAGAAGCGCGACGCCACCATCAGGCCCGGCGCCAGTGTTTTGCCGACGATCAGCGCGACCAGGAGGTTCAAAATAACGGTCAGCCAAGCCGGCGCGACCAGACCGATCAGTCCGGGCGCCGTCGCATAGCTGGTCTTGCCGGCCTTGATCAGACCGACGACCGCCCACCACGGGGCAGCGTGGAACAGCGCAGCAGCGACCGCGGTAAACAGGACGAGCGCGACGAGCCAGCCCCACATGATGCCGAGCGGCACCTTCTTTTCCGCCTGCTGTACTTCGCCGCCGAGCGCCGGTCCCGCGCCGAGCCCGGCATAGGCAAAGACGAAGAGCGAGGTGACGGAAATGAAATGGAACAGGCTTGCGGGGGGCGCGGCCGTTGGCTCGGTGAATTGCACCTTCGCGACCTTGCTGGCCGCCGCGACGAAGCTCTCCGGCGGGGTCAGGAAGCCGTAGGCGGTAATCAACAGCGCCACCCCGATGATCACGAACATCAGGATCGTGACGAATATCCCATAATGGCGAATGCCGGCCGCGTTGATCCAGAAGGTCAGCCAGATCGCCGCGAGACCGCTCAGAAGGTGGCCCGTATGCGACAGCAGGAAATGCCCCAAAGCCGGGCTGATCGGCAGCATCGCTTGGCCCAGGAAGGTGCCGAAGGCGAAGCCCAGAAAACCCAATCCGGCGGGGCCCGTCGCCCAGTAGGTGAACGTGATCAGAAAGCCCGCCGGCAGGCCGATGCTGCGGGCCAGCCAGACGTGCTTCGAGCCGGCGCGCGGCATGACCCGAGAGAAGGCGGCAAAGAGATAGGCCTTCGGCAACATCGCGATGCCGCACACGAACATCGCCAGCGGCACGAGCCCCTTCACATCGGGATAGACGGAGAGGCTCTGCACCGAGACATAGTTGATGCCGGAACCGTATTCGGCCGACACGGCCGAGGCGGTGATCGCCAGCACGCCTAAAGTCTTGGCCAGGCGATAATTATGGGCCGGCGCTCCGACCGTACTGTGGCTATAGGTCACGACAGCCCTCCTGCTCCGGGTGTCGGGCGTCTCCCGCCCGTAGCGTTTGAGACTATTTAACGACGATCGGCGGGCGGATTTCAATCGCCTCCGCGTTGCCGGCCCGGCGGACGAGGCTCTTGCCTTCGCTCTTTGCACGTGCACAATTCCGGCCCTTTTTGGGCGGCGAGGCCGGCGCCGCCGCGAATGCGAGGAAGAAATGAAAGCGCTGGTCGCGGTCAAGCGGGTCATCGACTACAACGTCAAGATCCGGGTCAAGGCTGATTACAGCGGGGTCGAGACCGCCAATGTGAAGATGTCGATGAACCCGTTCGACGAGATCGCCGTCGAAGAGGCGTTGCGGTTGCGCGAGGCTGGCACGGTCAGCGAGGTGATCGCGGTCTCGCTCGGTGCGGCGCAATGCCAGGAGACGATCCGCACCGCCTTGGCGATGGGCGCCGATCGCGGGGTCCTGGTGCAGACCGACGCGGAATTGCAGCCGCTCGCCGTCGCCAAGCTGTTGAAGGCGGTGATCCTCGAGGAAAAACCCGAGATCGTGATCATCGGCAAACAGGCGATCGACGACGACAGCAACCAGACCGGCCAGATGCTGTCGGCATTGCTCGGCTGGCCGCAGGCGACTTTTGCCTCGAAAATTACGATCGGCGACGGCAAGGCCGAGGTTACGCGCGAGGTCGATGGCGGGCTCGAGACGATCGCGATCAAACTGCCGGCGGTGGTCACCACCGATCTCAGATTGAACGAGCCGCGCTATGCCTCCTTGCCCAACATCATGCGGGCGAAGAAAAAGCCGATTGCCACGACGACACCGGAGGCGCTCGGCGTCGACGTGACCCCGCGCCTTATCGTGCTCAAGGTCGAGGAGCCGGCGAAGCGCCAGGGCGGGCATAAGGTGGGCTCGGTCGCGGAGCTGGTCGACAAGCTCAAGACCGAGGCGCGGGTGATCTGATGGCTGCTCTCGTCGTCGCCGAACACGACAACCGGGTATTGAAGCCCGCGACCCTCAACGCGCTCGCCGCCGCCAAAGAGATTGCCGGGGCGGATGTCAATATCCTGGTGGCCGGCAAGGATTGCCGCGCTGTGGCCGAAGCGGCGGCGCAGGTCCCCGGCGTCAACCGCGTGCTGCTCGCCGACGATGTCGTTTACGAGCACGGGCTGGCCGAGAACTTGGCGCCGCTGCTGGTGGCGCTGGCCCCGGGCTACGGCCATCTGCTGGCGCCGGCTACGACCGCCGGCAAGAACCTGATGCCGCGGGTCGCCGCACTTCTCGATGTGATGCAGATTTCCGACATCAGCGCGGTCGTCTCGCCCGACACTTTCGTGCGCCCGATCTATGCCGGCAATGCGTTGGCGACGGTGCAGTCGAACGACCCGATCAAGGTTATCACCGTGCGTGGGACCGCATTTCCGCCGGGCGAGGCGACCGGCGGTGCGGCGACAATCGAGACCGTCGCGGCGACCGGGTCGGCCGGGCTTTCCGAATTTGTGCGCGCCGAGCTGTCGAAATCGGAGCGCCCGGAGCTAACCAGCGCGCGGGTTATCATTTCCGGCGGCCGCGGCATGCAGTCGGGCGACAATTTCCATTTGCTCGAAAAGGTTGCCGACCAACTCGGCGCCGCGGTCGGGGCCTCGCGCGCTGCAGTCGATGCCGGTTTTGTCCCCAATGATTACCAAGTCGGGCAGACCGGCAAGATCGTCGCCCCCGAACTCTATATCGCGGTCGGCATTTCCGGGGCGATCCAGCATCTTGCCGGCATGAAGGATTCGAAGGTCATCGTCGCCATCAACAAGGATGAGGAGGCGCCGATCTTTCAGGTCGCCGATTACGGCCTGGTCGGCGATCTGTTCAAGATTCTGCCCGAACTCGCCGATGAACTGGAGCGCCGCCAATGAGCGCCGCCCCGCGATCGTCCGCGCCATCGACTCTCGAGCGGCTGCGCCGTATCGGCGTTATCGGCGCCGGGCAGATGGGCGGCGGCATTGCCCATGTCTGCGCCCTTGCCGGCTTCGATGTCGTCATGACCGATATCGACGACGACGCGTTGCGGCGCGGGCGCGCGGCGATCGAGCGCAACCTGGCGCGCCAAGTTGCCCGCGGCAGAATCAAAGAGGCCGAAGAGCAAGCCGCACTGGCGCGCATCGCCACCGGGCTCGATTATGCGCTGTTCGACGATTGCGACATGGTGATCGAGGCCGCGACCGAAAAAGAGGAGGTCAAGCGCCAGATTTTCAAAAAGCTGACCCCGCATCTCAGATCCGACGCGCTGATCGCCACCAACACCTCATCGATCTCGATCACCCGGCTTGCCGCATCGACCGATCGGCCCGGCAAGTTCATCGGCATGCATTTCATGAACCCGGTGCCGGTGATGAGCCTGGTCGAGCTGATCCGCGGCATCGCCACCGACGAGCAGACATTTGCGCTGACCCGCGACTTGGCGCTGAAGCTCGGCAAGAACCCGGTCGCGGCCGAGGATTTTCCAGCCTTTATCGTCAACCGGATTCTGCTGCCGATGATCAACGAGGCGGTCTATGTGCTGTATGAAGGGGTGGGTTCGGTCGAGGCGATCGATACCGCGATGAAGCTCGGCGCCAACCACCCGATGGGTCCGCTCGAACTTGCCGATTTCATCGGGCTCGACACCTGCCTGTCGGTCATGCAGGTGCTTTATGAGGGTCTTGCCGACAGCAAGTACCGGCCTTGTCCGCTGCTGGTCAAATATGTCGAGGCCGGCTGGCTCGGCCGCAAGACCGGCCGCGGCTTTTACGACTATCGCGGCGAAAAGCCGGTGCCGACCCGCTGACCGGCAAAACTCCTCGCCTCATTTCGTCCCCCAATCTTGTCCTAAAGCGGCCGATCCGTTATCAACTTGTCACGATCGCATGCTATCCCGGCCTGCGAGCAAGGATCAGCGGAACGGTTCTTGGTGACGGCCTGCTTGGATAACTGCCCCGCTTTGGTGCTCAACGCGGATTTTCGCCCGCTGAGCTATTTCCCGTTGTCCTTGTGGTCATGGCAGGACGCGATCAAGGCAGTGTTTCTCGACCGGGTCAACATCATCGACCACTATGATGTCCGGGTGCACAGCCCGTCGCTCGAAATTCAGCTGCCGAGCGTCGTCTCTCTCAAGGAATACGTGCCGGCCGCACGGCTTCCGGCGTTCACCCGGTTCAACGTATTTCTGCGCGACCGCTTCACCTGCCAGTATTGCGCCGAGCCCTATCCGTCGCACGACCTGACCTTTGACCATCTGGTGCCGCGCTCGCGTGGCGGACGCACGACCTGGAGTAATGTCGTCACCGCCTGTGGCACCTGCAACCTGCTGAAGGGCAACCGCCTGCCGCGCGAGAGCGGCATGTACCCGCGCCACCGCCCGGTCCAGCCGACGACCCATATGCTGCAGCAGAACGGACGCGCCTTCCCGCCCAACTATCTGCACCACAGCTGGCGCGACTATCTCTACTGGGACACCGAGCTCGACCCGTTCTGAGCCCAGCCCGGCCAAGGGAAGACTTTGAGGTGCGAAATCTCTTTTATTGAAGGGCCGGTTAGCGGATTCTTAGTGGCGTGGCAGGGGAATGGCCTATCTGCGTTTATGCGTTAGGTAGAAAGCGTGGCGTGACTTTGCGGCCAATGGATAAAAGACGGTTACCCCCATCTCGTCTGCGTCGTGTCCTCACCTTCATCAACGAGACCCGTTGGATAGGTTGGGGTCTCCCGTTGATCGGCATCCTGGTGGCAGTCGCCAACTATCGAATTGTCAGCCCCGGCGACCGTCCCGAGGTCCACATTACCGAGGCGTATGCAGGAAGGACATCCGCGGCTTCGTCGGACGCGACATGGGTAGCCAAATATAAAAATGACGGCACAAAGGCTGCCGCACACATAACGGTAAAGCTTGGAACGGTTGACCTTGTCACCAAAAAATCGAAGATACTGGCGCCGCCCGACAAACGGGAAAGACTCGCCGTGGGGCCGCCGTTTGAAACGGCGGCCGCCGAGTTCAAATTCAAGCAAGAGGACGTTTATCAGCTGTTCGTGGTCTGCCTATATTATTCTGATGATAACGGTTCAACCTTCCGCCCAGTAACCAATTTCTACAAGATATCGGCAATACTAATGTCTTCGAGTGATGACCGCTGCTGCGAGCTGGCCGACGCGACGACTGTTGAACAGGAAGCGTTATCGGATTGGTTCACATGCGCGAAGCTGTAAGTTTTTCATAAACCTTGGCCAACCATCGAACCGGGCGCTTCGGGCTTGCAGAGCCCCGGCGCGGCCATCAGCGCGGTGACGTCAAAAGGTTTGTGTCAGCAGGAGAGGGGTGCTGACGCCCTGGTTGCGGTTTTCATGATTGAAGACGGCGAAGAGGACACGGTCCATCGAAGTGCGGTCTGAGAAGACCCCGATGGGCCGGGTTCGGCGCCGGACTTCGCGAAAGCGGCGTTCGATAGCGTTGGTAGTCCTGACCCGTTTGCGCTCGGCGCGGGATTTGTAGCACCAGCAGAGCCTGCCCCGGCGCAGGTGTTGTGTCGCGCGAGTTTAGCGAGGAGTTCGGCGGGCGCCTGATAGCCGAGGCAGCGCAGGCGGGTGAGATTGTAATCGGCCACAAAGGTGTGGAGATAGACGTCGCATTCGGCATGGTCGCGAAAGCGGCGATGGGCACGCAGTTGCGGTCGGCGGTCGAGATGCTCGCCGAGGCGGCGGTTGAAGCGTTCGACCATGTCGTTGGTTTGCGGGCGAAACGGGCGGATCAGTCGGTGAGTAATCGGACGCTGGGTGCAGATGCGATCGAAGGCATGCTTCGCCGGACGGCTTATCGTGCGGCTTGGCCTTTTGTCGACGGCAAAGCGATCGGTAAATTCGGAGCCGTTGTCGGTCAGCACGGTATGAACAGCAAGCGGGAAGCTGGCGAGAAAGCGCTCGATAAACCCGGCCGCGGTGTCAGCCCGGCGATCGGTCAGGATTTCGAGGGAGACGAAGCGGGTGGCGCGGTCGATCGCGACCCCGGCTTGGCGCCGGGGCAGGCTCCGGCGTAGCTGCGCCGGCGGTCGAGCGGCATCGTCGAGCGGCAGCGCCAAGCTGCGGCGCAGCTCGACGATCAGGGCTCCTTCCCATTCGGTCATCGGGGTGGTCAGGCGATGCGGGCGGACCGTCACGCCAATCTTGCGGGATACAAGACGAAGGCCGGGGGTAGGCTCTTGCGGGCGGTGGTGGCCGAGCTGGCCGAGCGCGACACCCCGACCAGCTAGGGCGCGGTGTGGGGCTTTTTCGCCTGCGAGGGGATTACCTTTAAAAAAAGCCTGCACGCCAGCGAGCAGGATCGCGTCGACAGCGCCCGCCGACGGGCGGTGGAAGATGCATCAAGGCCGGCTTGATCCGCGGCGCCTGGTGTTCCTCGACGAAACTTGGGCCAGGACCAACATGACGCGCCGCCACGGGCGCCGTGCGCGCGGCGCCCGGCTGGTCGCTAATGTGCCGCATTGCCGCTGCCGCACCGTGACGTCCCTGGCGGCGCTGCGCCATGACCGCATCGCCGCGGCCTGCGTTATCGACGGGCCGATCATCGGCACCAGCTTTTGCGCCTATATCGAGCAGTTCCTGGTTCCCACCCTCAGCCCCGGCGACATCGTCGTCATGGACAATCTCGGCAGCCGCAAGGGCAAGGCCGTGCGCCGCCTGATCCGCGCCGCCGGCGCCAAGCTGTTCTTCCTGCCCCAATATTTGCCCGATCTCAACCCGATCGAGCAAGTCTTTGCCAAACTCAAGACCTTGCTGCGCAAAACCGACCCGAGGCCACTTGGCGCAGCATCGGCGACCTGATCGGCCGCTTCACCCTACCGGAATGCGCCAATTACCTCGCCAATGCCGGCTATGCTTCGACCTAACCGGATTACGCTCTAGCAACGACCGGTTGGGGGCACGAAGACCCGTTTCCACACCCGAGGCCGAGCGGTCGATGTCGGATTCGAAGGCGGTCAATTGCTGCCGATATTCACTGACTGAGCCTTTTGAGGCAGGCTCTCAGCAGCAGTTTTTAGAATTCGATTGAAACTTGAAGCCCAACACTGCGGCGTTCTTGATGTTCGACTGCGCGTTCGGCTGGATGACGTCTTGGAATTCCGGCCGAAAATCGACGCCACGGTAGACATGGATGCGGTAATTGGCTTCGAGGATCATCTCGTGGCTCTGCGCTGCAGTAGCGTGTTGCTCAATGGAATGCCCAGCACCGCCTGTTCCGCCTGCACCGCGGCGAGCGTGTCGCTCATCCCGATATAGGCGAACAAGAGCCCGACGGTGTCCTCTGGCGCCAAAAGCCGCGGTCCACCAGAGCCGCGACGTATTGCTCGGCATAGGTAGAGTTGTCGGGATTGTTGTGGATGTAACCGCCGAGGGCGTAAAGCCCTTCCTGGTCGGAAGTACCGTTGCGTACCAGCATCTAGTCCGCGAGCAGCCAGAACTGGGCGTTGCCGATCTCGCTTGTGACCGGCACACCGGCGCTCGACGGCAGCGCGCTTGAGAAGCTGTCGAAGCGCGATGTGTCATGACCGAAGCCGACGATATAATGGCCGGGCAGCTGATCGCTTCCCCACCTCGGCTCCCTCAGTACCACACCGATCTCCGCAACTCCGGATCAATATCTATTTGAAACCTGACAAATCAGATCTCGATGACCTTAGCGTTCTTTCAAATGAAAAATTCGGGTGCGGTGCTAAATTCTGTAGCGCCTCTCTGCCCAAAAACCTTCTCAAGATTTCGATGCGCTTCGGGACACTTCGAGCGACGCCACTTTGCCCAACCGGCGAAGATGTCGTTCCGCCTGGCTGAACTCGGCCGCCAAGAAGGTCTCGACGAGGTCCCAAGCCACGGCCGGGCCCACTGTCCGGCCGCCCATGCAGATAATGTTCATGTGGTCGTCCTCGACCCCTTGCCGGGCGGAGAAGTGATCGTGGATTAGCGCCGCGCGGACGCCGGGAATCCTATTGGCACAGACAGATGCTCCTACGCCACTGCCGCAGATGGCCACGCCGCGTTCGACCCGTCCGGCAGCGACAGCCGCGGCAAGCGGGGTGACTTAGTCCGGATAGTCGTCGTCCGGGGTCAGGCTGTGCGCGCCAAAATCGACGATCTCATGACCAGCCGCGCGAAGTTGGATGACCAGTTCCCCCTTCAACTTGAATCCGCCGTGATCGGTGCCGATGCCAATTCGCATGTTCTCGGTTCCGTTATCAATTCGCCTTGACCTTGCGGTAGTGGCGGATCAGGCTGTTCGTTGAGCTGTCATGGCCGAGTTTGGGCTCGGTCTTTGCCGCGAGTTCGGGGATGATGCGCTGGGCAAGGACCTTGCCGAGCTCGACGCCCCATTGGTCGAACGAATCGACGTGCCAGACGGCGCCCTGGGTAAAGACACTGTGCTCGTAGAGAGCGACAAGCTTGCCGAGCGCCGCTGGAGTCAGCTGCTGCAGCAGGATCGTGCTTGACGGCCGATTTCCCTCGAACGTGCGGTGGGGCACGAGCCAGTCGGGCGAGCCCTCGGCATGGACTTCCTCTGGCGTCTTGCCGAAGGCGAGCGCTTCGCCCTGCGCAAAGACGTTGGCGAGCAGCATGTCATGCTGTTCACCCAGCGGGTTCAGCGGCTGGCCGAAGGCGATGAAGTCGCAGGGGATCAATCGTGTCCCTTGATGGATCAGCTGGTAGAACGAGTGCTGGCCGTTGGTGCCGGGCTCACCCCAATAGATCGGACCGGTGTCGTGACTGACGGGGTGACCGTCGAGCGTCACGTGCTTGCCATTGCTCTCCATCGTCAACTGCTGGAGATAGGCGGGAAACCGCTTCAGGTACTGCTCGTAAGGGAATACGCCGACGGTCTGCGCCCCGAAGAAGTTATTGTACCAGACGGCCAGCAACCCCATCAGCACCGGCAGGTTGCGCTCGAACGGAGCAGTTCGAAAATGCTCGTCGATTTCGTGAAAACCGCCGAGCATGGTGCGAAAATTCTCCGGGCCGATGGCGATCATCGTCGACAGGCCGATCGCCGAATCCATTGAATAGCGCCCGCCGACCCAATCCCAGAACGGGAACATGTCGGCGGTGTCGATGCCGAACTTCGCCACCTCCGCCGTGTTCGTCGAAGCCGCGACAAAATGCCGGGCGATCGACTTTTCATCGCCGCCCAGACCCGCGAGCGACCAGGCGCGCGCCGCGCGCGCGTTGGTCATCGTCTCCAAAGTGGTGAAGGTCTTTGACGAGACGATGAACAGGGTCTCCGCCGCATTGAGGTCGCGCACCGCTTCGGAGAAGTCGGTGCCGTCGACATTGGAAACAAAACGGAAATTCATCGCGCGGTCGGTGTAGTGTCTGAGCGCTTCGTAGGCCATGACCGGGCCGAGGTCGGAGCCGCCGATGCCGATATTGACGACATTGCAAATTCGCCTGCCGGTATGGCCCTTCCACTCCCCGCTGCGGATCCGATCGGAAAAATCGGCCATTCGGTCGAGCACGGCGTGGACCCCCGGCACCACATTCTCGCCGTCTACCATGATCGAGGCACCCTTTGGCGCGCGCAATGCCACGTGGAGCACGGCGCGCTGTTCCGAGGCGTTAATTTTCTCTCCCCGAAACATCGCATTGATCCGTGCGCGCAGGGCGACCGCCTCCGCCAAATCGAACAGCAGCCTGAGGGTCTCCGCGGTAACGCGGTTTTTCGAATAATCAAGGTAGATCCCGGCCGCTTCCGCGATCATCTGCTCGCCGCGCGTTGGATCATCCGCGAACAGCTTTCGCAAGTGCAGACCGCGAACCCCGTCATAATGGGCTTTGAGGGCATCCCAGGCCGATCTCTCGGTCGGTGGCACGGTGCCTGCTGTCATTGCTGTTGCTCCTGCATACCCGCCGGACGCGTCGCGCCTAGGCGGCCTTCTCGAGGGCCGCGATCTTCGACGCGATCACGGCCAACAGTTCGTCCCATGATTTGACGAATGAGGCGGCTCCCTCGTCCTGGAGCCGGGTCGCCAAGCCGTCGATGTCGACACCGGCTTTGGCAAACTCGGCCAATACGGCCTCGCCGTCGCCGCCGTCCGCCGGCAGGATGTTGCCGAGGTCACCGTGGTCGGCCAGAGCCTTCAGCGTCTGCTCCGGCATCGTGTTGACCGTGAAAGGCGCGGCGAGGGCTTTGACGTAGAGAACGTCGGAAGCCTCGACGTCCTTGGTTCCGGTGTTGGCCCAGAGCGGGCGCTGCGGGCGAGCGCCGACATTATAAACCCGCTGCCAGCGTGGCGAGTCAAGCAGCGCACGATAGGCCTGGTAGGTGCACTTGGCGATGGCGATGACGAGCTGCCCGCGCAGCGCATGGGGGCACCTTGTCCTTCGTCGATCAGGTCCTGGGGACTGACCAGCGCCTCGTTGCCGGCGAATGACGACAGGGACTGATAGGGCGAGTTGCCGTAGCCGGTGGGGCCGAGCGGAAGCGCCTGCCACCAGCCTTGTCCGGCCCCGCGCAGGCGGTCGATCCACGCCCGCGCCGCCGGCCCGACATCGCCGATGCCGTAAGGCGAGGGCAGCGAGGAGACGTGGAGCAGCACTCCGGAGGAGCTATAGCCGCTTGGAAATGGTGGGATGCCTTGCCGCTCGATCTGCTCGCTCATGCCGGTTCGCTGCTCCGGCGCGGATCCGAGGCGACGAGCGCCTTGTTTACGATCTCCCGCGCCTGGTCGACGATGGCGGCGAGGTGCGCCTCGTCCTTGAAGCTCTCCGCGTAGATTTTGTACACGGCCTCGGTACCGGACGGCCGCGCCGCGAACCAGCCGCTCTTAGCGACGACCTTGAGACCGCCGATCGGGGCGCCATTGCCCGGGGCACGGGTCAGCCTTGCCAGGATCGGCTCGCCCGCAAGTTTGGGCGCATCGACCGCCTTAGGGGAAAGGGTTTCCAGCTTCGCTTTCTCTTCATCGGTCGCCGGCGCGTCTATGCGTTTATAGTGCGCCGCCCCGAACTCCGCTGTCAGCGCATCATAGTGCTCGCTTGGGTCCTTGCCGGTTCGGGCGGTAATCTCGGCGGCCAGCAGATCCATGATCGGGCCGTCCTTGTCGGTCGCCCACACCGTGCCGTCCCGACGCAAAAAGCTCGCCCCGGCGCTCTCCTCGCCGCCAAAGCAGCATGAGCCGTCGAAGAGACCCGGCACGAACCATTTGAAGCCAACCGGCACCTCGGTCAAGCGGCGACCGAGCCGGTCGACAACGCGATCGATCATGCTGCTGCTGACCACAGTCTTGCCGACCGCGGCATGTGCCGGCCATTGCGGCCGATGCGTCAGCAGATACTGGATCGCCACCGCTAGGTAATGGTTCGGGTTCACCAGCCCCCCGGACGGGGTGACGATGCCGTGGCGGTCCGAGTCGGCGTCATTGGCGAAGGCTAGCCGGTAGCGATCCTTGAGACCGACGAGCCTTGCCATGGCGTACGGGCTCGAACAATCCATCCGGATCTGGCCGTCGTAATCGACGGTCATGAACGAGAAGGTCGGGTCGACCTTCGGATTGACGACCGCGATGTCGAGCTTGTAGATCGTGTTGATCGGCTCCCAGTAATGCACGGCAGCACCGCCGAGCGGGTCGACGGCAAGCTTGAGACGGGCGGCCTGAATGGCCTCCATATCGACGACGTTGCGCAAGTCATTGACATAAGGCAGCACGAAGTCTCGCTGGTGCGTCGTGTCCGCGCGGAGCGCTTCCTCGAACCCCACCCGTCTGACGTATTTATTGCCATCGCGCAGAATTTCGTTGGCGCGGTTCTCGATCCATTGTGTCACGTGGGTATCGGCCGGCCCTCCGTGGGTCGGGTTGTATTTGAAACCACCGTCCTCAGGCGGATTGTGCGACGGGGTAATAACAATACCGTCCGCGAGATGCTCTGTACGCGACCGGTTATGGACGAGGATCGCGCGCGATATGACCGGCGTCGGCGTCACGCCGCAGGCTTGTTGGATTATCGTCAGCACGTCGTTTGCGGCGAGCACTTCGAGAGCGGTGCACTGAGCTGGACCGGAAAGCGCATGGGTGTCCTTGCCCATGTACAGCGGCCCGTCGGCCGCGTGCGCGACACGATAGTCGCAGATGGCCTGGGTGATCGCCAGAATGTGGGCTTCGGTGAACGAACCGCGAAAGGGCGAGCCGCGATGCCCGCTGGTGCCGAAGCTGACCCGCTGGGCAGGATCATCAAGATCGGGGCGGCATTCGAAATATTCCCGTTCGAGCCGGGACAGGTCGACCAGCATCTCCTTCGGTGCCGGCTTGCCGGCGAGCGGTGAAATGTCCATTTGCGGCTTCCTTTCTATGGCACCGGACAAGGTTTCGCGTTCCAGATTTCGGCTGCGTATTGGGAGATTGTCCGGTCGCTGGAAAACTTCTCGGAGCCTGCTACGTTCAAAATCGCTTTGCGCGCCCACCCGTCGCTATCTGCATAGAGCTCGCGGAGTCGCTGATCCGCGTCGAGATACGATTTGAGGTCGGCGAGATGCATGTAGTGGTCGCCGTGCGCGAGCAGCACGTCATGGATGGGCGCGAAAATCCCGGGCTCATAGCGGCTGAAATAGTCCGAGGAAATCAGATCCAACGCAGCTCGCGTTTCCGGCTCGTGGTCATAGTGCCAACGGGGGCTGTACCACGAGGCGCTGTCGGCAACCTGCTGCGCGGTGAGGCCAAACAGGAAGAAATTTTCTTCGCCGGCTTCCTGGGCCATCTCGATCGTCGCTCCGTCGCGCGTGCCGAGCGTCAGCGCTCCGTTCATCATGAATTTCATGTTGCTCGTGCCGCTGGCTTCGTAGCCGGCGGTCGAGATCTGGTTGGAGACATCGGCGGCGGGGATTAGCCGCTCTGCCAGCGAAACATTGTAATCGGGCAGGAATACGACCTTCAGCCGATCTCGCGTCACCGGGTCCCCATTGACCGTCCCGGCGAGGTTGTTGATGAATTTGATGATCAGCTTGGCGAGGTGATAGGCCGGCGCCGCTTTGCCGGCAAAGAAGAATGTTCGGGGCGGCACGTTCAGATCAGGATTTTCCCGAAGCCGATTGTAGAGAACGATGATGCGCAGCGCGTTGAGCAGCTGCCGCTTGTATTCGTGGATCCGCTTAATCTGGCAGTCGAAAATGGTATCTGGGTCAACTGTCTGGCCCAAAGTCGACCTGAGCCAGTCGGCAAACTTGGACTTGGCATCGCGCTTCGCCTTGAGAAACGCGCTTCGAAAGGCGCAATCGTTCTCAAGCGGCCTCAGTTTGCTCAATTGGCTGAGGTCAGTCTTCCAACCCTCGCCGATCGCGCCGCTGATGGTGCGAGCGAGCTCCGGGTTGGCCAGCAAAAGCCATCGTCGTGGCGTAACCCCGTTGGTCTTGTTGTTGAACCGCTCCGGAAATATCTCGGCCAAGTCGCGGACGGTCACCTTGTGTAGCAGCTCGGAGTGAATAGCGGCGACACCGTTGGTGCTGTGCGATCCGACAATGGCCAGGTTCGCCATTCGGACCTTTTTCTTCGGACCCTCCTCGATCAGGCTGACGCGGCCGATACGTGCCTCGTCGACCGGATACCGGCGCCGGACATCGTCGAGAAAGCGGCGATTGATCTCGAAAATGATCTCCAAATGCCGCGGCAGCATTTGTTGAAAATAGTGGAGCGGCCATTTTTCGAGAGCTTCGGGCAGCAGCGTGTGATTGGTGTAGGCCAAAGTCCGTTGCGTAATATCCCAGGCCCGGTCCCACTCCAGATACACCTCATCGAGCAAAATCCGCATAAGCTCGGGCACCGCCAAGGTCGGGTGTGTATCGTTGAGCTAAATCGCGACCTTGTCGGGGAATTTGCTCCAGTCGGAATTGTCGTGCTGGAACCGCCGCACCAGATCGGCCAGCGAGCAGGCCACCAGAAAGTACTCCTGCACGAAGCGCAGCGCTTGCCCCAACTCGGTGAAGTCATCGGGGTACAGCACCCGCGTCAGCGTATGGGCTGCCAACGCTCCGACCAACGCGCCGACGAAATCGCCGCTGCTGAATTCCTGAAAGTCGAAATAGTCGCGCGTCGCAGCCCCCCACAGGCGCAGCGTGTTGATGGTTTTGCCACCGTAAGCGATCACAGGCCGATCGAACGGAACACCAATCAGAGTAGAGGGTCTGCCGGGCACGGTCTGCAACCTACCGCCGTGCATCTCGAACGAGCAGCTGAGTTTGATTTCGACGGTCTCGTTGGGACGGGGAACCTCCCACGGATCTTGGCGACGCAGCCAGTTGTCCGGCTGTTCGTGCTGCCAGCCGTCTTCGATCGATTGCTTGAACATGCCGCATTCGTAGCGCAGCCCATAGCCCATCGCCGGAAGCTGCATCGTCGCCAGCGAGTCCAGAAAGCAGGCGGCAAGCCGCCCGAGACCGCCGTTCCCAAGGCCGGCGTCAGGTTCCTCCTCGATAACCCCGATCCAATCAAGATCCCGGTCCCGCACTGCCCGGTGCACGAACGGATCAAGCAAAAGGCTAGTGATATTGTTGGTCAATGACCGCCCGATGAGAAATTCCATCGAAAGAAAGTAGACCCTCTTCGGGTTCAGCCGGTTATAGGTGCGCTCGGTCCTGATCCAGCGCTGCGACAGCACGTCCCGGACTGAGCGGGCCGCGGCCTCAAAGCGCTCGCGCGAACCGGCGGCGAGCGGGTCGGTGACATCGTCGAACAACAGATGCCGCTCATAGAGCGCATCGTTGTGGCCGGAAAACCGGATCGGTCCACAGCCGTATTGGGTGAGTAGATCCGGAGCGGCTTCCGACGATGGTGACGGCGGAGACGTAATTTCACTCAGTTCCTTCATCGCGGGATGTCCTTGCTGGCCGCGGCTCGATCGACTTTCCAGTTTACCCGTCCGACATGACCCCTACATGACGGTCATCGTTCCACAGCCGGATTGCCGGCTGGGTCAGATTGTGTTCATAGCTCAGTGCGCTCAGGCTCGCGGTGCTCAGCAGGAGGTACCGGCCGCCCGCTGCGTCGAGACCGAGCCAGCGGGCGGGAGCACCCGCAAGAAATGCCCGCTCGAAAAAACCAACACGTCGCCCTTGATCGCACGCACGCGCTCGACCACGCGGTCGGCCCGCGCGCCGATCTGGTCCGGCGATTCTCCTCCGGGGCAGCCGTCGTGGAACAATTGCCAGTCCGGGCGCTCCGCATGGATCTCGGCAGTGCGGCCGGCGTATTGGCCGTAGTCCCATTCGACCAGGTCGGGATCGATTTCTGCCACGGCGCCAAACCTGGCCAGTTCGCAGGTCCGAACGCGCTGCAGCGGGCTGGTGAAGACCTTGGCAAAGGCCAGCCCGCGCAGCCGCTCGCCGAGGGCACGGGCGTTGCGTTCGCCGCGTTCGGTCAATCGCAGATCGGTGCGGCCGGTATGCTGGCCCGAGAGGCTCCAGGCGGTCTCACCGTGCCTCGCCAGGTAGATAACGGGAAGGGCTTCGCTCATGCTACCGGTGCGGTCTTTAGAACGGCCACTGCCAGTTCGTGATGTCCGACCGATCTATGCCGAACCGATAAGCATGCTGTTCGCACGCCATCCGCTGGTTGGCCAGTTCATCGCGGAGGCCGGCCGCGCTGACGCGCACGCGGGGGATGCGGTCGGTGGCGTCCATGGCCAGGGTGAAACGGTCGGTCTGGTTGCGGATTGCCAGCTCCAGCGGCGTGTTGATATTGCCCTGCTCTTTGTAGCCGCGCACGTGGATGTTGCGTTGGCTAGGCCGGCGGGTAAGTGAGGCGGTGGATCAGCCTGGGGTATCCGTGGAAGGTGAAGACCACCGGCCTGTCCGGAGTGAAGAGGGCCTCGAACTCGATGTCTGTCAGACCGTGCGGATGCTCCGTGTACGGCACCAGCTTGAACAGGTCCCGACGTTCACGACCCGGACCTTCACGTCTGGGAGGTGCGCCCGCAGCAAGGCGGTGGCGGCCAACACTCGAGCGTCGGCACGTCGCTGCAGCTCGCCATGACCACGTCGGGCTCCGTGCCCTGGTCGTTGCTGGCCCAGTTCCAGATTCCTAGCAGGCTGCTGAAAAAGGGTTGCGGGTTTGGCGCATTGTGCTCCCTTAGGGGTAGGGGATGGGGGTGACGATGAGCGGCGACGACGGGATTTGCAGCTGTCTTTTCTCAGACTACATCGACCTTGAGAAACGGGTCAGGACGGATCATCCGCTGCGGTTGATTCGGCAGATCGCCAACGCGGCGCTGCAAGCGCTGTCTGGCGAGTTCGCCAAGCTGTATTCGCCGATTGGCCGGGTGTCGATCCCGCCGGAGCGGCTGATGCGCGCCTTGCTGCTGCAAGCGTTCTACTCGATCCGCTCGGAGCGGCAATTGGTTGACCGGCTCGACCACGACCTGTTGTTCCGCTGGTTTGTCGGGCTCGGCATCGAGGACCCGGTATGGGACGCCACGACCTTCAGTAAAAACCGCGACCGGCTGCTGGAGGGCGAGGTGGCCGGTCAGTTTCTCGCCGCGGTGCTGTCCCAGACCAGGGTCAAAGCCTTGTTGTCGAGCGATCATTTCTCGGTCGAGCCTGCCCCGGCGCAGGCCGGGGGGACGCTGCTGGAGGCCTGGGCGAGCCCGAAGAGCTTCCGTCCGAAGGATGGCTCGGGCGATCCGCCCGGCCCCGGACGCAATAGTCAGCAGGACTTTCACGGCAAACGGCGAACCAATGACACGCATGCCTCGGCCACCGACGCCGACGCCCGTCTCTATCGTAAGGGGCCCGGCAAGGAGGCCCGGCTGTGTTTCATGGGCCATGCGCTGATGGGGAACCGCAACGGTCTGGTGGTCGGCGCGGTGACGACCCGCGCCTCGGGACATGCCGGGCGTCTGGCCGCCTTGGCGCTGATCGACCCGTATATCGATCGTCGACGGCCGGTCACGCTCGGTGCCGACAAGGGCTACGATACCGGCGACCTCCTCCCACCGATTTCAGTAGGATGGTAGACGTTCATCAACCGTCATGGACTCTGGCGGAGTTGGATCTGGCGGACTCCCTCTCCGCCATTTTAAGCTTGCCCGTGCAAGCCGAGCTCGATCATCACGTTATTACTTTCGGGAAGGGAAGCGGATGAGCGTCCAGTTCCAATTCGTCGATCCCGCCACGCCGATGGGCGCCACTTTGATCGCAGGCGGCGCCGCGTTTCGGACCTGGGCGCCGCGGGCAGAGAATGTCTGTCTGCTGACCGGCGACGCGTTGGCCAGCTCCGCCGCTGCCGGGTGGACGCCGAGCCCGGACGACCGACTGACGCCGCTCGGCGATGAAACCTGGGGCGGATACCTTCCAGGCGCGAGCGACGGCGCGCAATACATGTTTTGGGTTGAGGGTATCGGCGCGACCGGGCTGAAGCGGGATCCCTACGCGCGGGAGCTGAGCCCCGATCCTGCTTTTCCCGCCTCCTACTGCATCGTCCGCCAGGCTGCGAGCTACCCTTGGCATGATGCCGCTTGGCGCACGCCTGATTTCCGCGACTTGATCCTCTATCAACTCCACATCGGCACCTGGTGGGCGGTCGATCGGGACGGCAACGATGTCCGTGCGACGCGGGGCGGCCGCTTCCTCGATGTCGTCACCCGCCTCGGCTATTTGCGCGACCTCGGCGTCAACGCCATTCAACTGCTGCCGATCCAGGAATTCGCGACCCAGTACAGCGAAGGTTATAACGGTGTCGACTATTTCTCTCCCGAAGGGCTCTATCAGGTCGACGACGACGATCTTGTGCGATATCTCGTCCCGATCAATGCGATGCTTGCTTCCCTCGAGAAGCCGCCGCTGACTTTGGATCAGCTGCGCCCCGGGATCAATCAGCTGAAATGCCTGATCGACCTGGCCCACCTCCATGGCATCGCTGTTATCTTCGACCTGGTCTATAATCATGCCGGTGGTGATTTCGGCGACCAGTGCCTCTGGTTCTACGATCGGTTCACCAACGGCAACAAGAACAACAGCTTGTATTTCACTGATGAGGACTGGGCTGGCGGACAGGTATTCGCCTACTGGAACGCCCATGTGCGGCAGTTCCTGATCGACAACGCGGTGTTCTTCTTAAACGAGTATCGGATCGACGGCATCCGTTATGACGAGGTCCGCGTGATCTCGGACAATGTGCCTTCCGGGCGCGCGCTGTGTCAGGACATGACCGGGACCGTGCGGTTTGTTCGTCCTGCCTCCATCCAGATCGCCGAATATTGGGATTGGGATCGCGCGTCGCCGGTGACCGCGGTCCCCGCAGGGCTGGGCTTCGATGCGGCGTTGGGCGACGGGTTTCGCGACGCTGTCCGCGCATTGGTGGTGCAGGCCGCGGGTGGCGAGACCGCACAGCTTGGGTTCGATGCGATCGCCCAATCTTTATATCCGCCTAAGGGATACGACGCCGCCTGGCGGCTCGTCCAATGTCTCGAAAATCACGACCTTACTTACGCGGCCCATGATGGCGCGGCGCGCGTGGCGATGCTCGCCGACCCGTCCAACCGCCGATCGTGGTACGCGCGCAGCCGCAGCCGCGCCGCGACGGCATTATTGCTCGCGGCCCCCGGGATTCCGGCCCTGTTCATGGGCGAGGAGATTCTCGAGGACAAGCTGTGGAGCGACGACGAGAAGGACCACCCAGGTCATTTGGTTTGGTGGGATGGGCTAAAGACCGACACGGTCATGGCCGATTATCTGCGCTTCATGCAGGATCTGGTCGCATTGCGGCGCCGTGAGCGTGCACTGCGCGCCGAAGGGGTGCGTGTCTCCCGCGTGAATGATTACGACCGGGTGATCGTGGTCCATCGCTGGGTGGCCGACGGCAGCCCCGGTCGCGACGTTCTCGCCGTCGTCAGTTTCGACGAGAACCCAAAGCGGGGCTACGGCATTGGCTTGCCGCGACGCGGGCCATGGATGGAGGTGTTCAACAGCGATTTCTACGATGGGTTCCCCAATTCCGATGTGATCGGAAACGGCGGTGTCGTCGATGCCGAAGGCCCGAGCCTCGACGGCTTCGATCAATCGGCGTTGATCAGCATCCCTGCCAACGGCGCTTTGTTCCTGGCTAGCGGCTAGCAGTCGAATTGCGCCGAGCGTCTCAGGCGTGGCCGGCCGTCACATTGTCACGGCGTTTGGCGGCAGCATCGGCCCGTCCGAAATCATCTGCGTGGAATCCGTATAGGCGAGCGCCGCCAGATAGGATCCTGCCGCCGATTTCGGGGGTGATGCTGGGGTTGTGCAATACCCGGTTGGACACGTCGGGAAAGCTCGAGTCGAAATGCGGGAAATCGCTCGATACGCAGATGTTCTCGGCGCCGCCCAGCAACTCCACGACCGAGCCGACCTCGCGCTCGCCGCTCTCGATCGCCGAGAAGCAGTTGCGCTGCCAATATTCGAAGGGCGTCAGCTTGAGATAGGGCGCGTCGGCCTGGTGGTGCTGGCGCAGATCCCATTCGATCCGGCCCAACAGCCCCGGCACCCACCAGCTCTGCGCTTCGAGAAACGCCACCTTCAGCCGCGGATACGATTCGAGGATGCCGCCCAGCATCAGTGCGATCAGCGCCAGCTGCATCTCGGTCGAATGGCTGGCGACATGGCGCATGAACCGGTTCTCGCCAAATCGCGGCTCGATCGTCGAGAAATACGAGCCGGTGCCCTCGTGAAAACACAACGGCACCTGGAGGTCCTGCAGCATACCGTAGAGCGGGTCCCAATAGGTCGAGTGCCAATAGCGGCCATTGACGTAGTTCGGCCGGACAAAGGCGCCGACCGCGCCGTATTCCTTGACGCAACGATGCAGTTCGCGGCAGGCGAGATTGACATCGTGCACCGGCAGCATCGCCGCCATTTTGAGCTGATCCGGACTGTGCTGGACGAAATCGTGCAGCCAATCGTTGTAGGCGCGGCAGATCGCGTTGGAGAACTGCGGGTCCATATCGTCTCGCGCGAGAAATGACAGGCCGGCGGTCGGGAACAAGACGGCGATGTCGATCCCCTCCATCTCCATGCCGATGATCTGCGCCTCGGCGTCATAGCCGCGCTCGACCGCGAACATGACGTTCTTGTTGCCGCGGGCGCCGACGAGCGGGCCGCGAATGCGGTTGTATTGCGAAACGTTGCCGTCATTGCTGGTCGGCATGCCGTCGAAGAACCACAACGGCCGGCGCCGCATCCCGGTGCTGCCGCCATCGACCGGCTGCATCGCAGAGGTGATCCGCGGCTTGAACGCGGGATCGAGATATCTGTCGAAGAGGTCGGTCGGCTCCATGATATGCATGTCGCAGTCGACAAACCGAAAGCCCTCTTTCATGTCTTGCTCCTTTGCGTTCCTGATCGCCGAGAAAATGCTGGCTAAGGATCTCGTCCCGACGAGGTCTGCCATAGCGTAGCGTCGGCAAAAGCGAAGTGTGCGAGAATCTCGCTCCGGGGAATTTCATGGACGATAAAGACAAGGCGGCTGCGGCGATCACCTCCGGGCCAATCCCGCGGCCAGGCGTCGAGCCATTCCGGCGCGAACATCGCGTGCTGCGCCGCCTGCACCACCGCCGGCCCCTCCGGGCGGTCGGAGAAAAGCACAATCCCCTTGACCCGCAGCAAATCGTTACCGCGCGCACGGGCGAGCCCACCAAGGGCGCGGGCGAAGTCGAGACGGGTCATCGCGCCGCCGAGACTGATTGCGAAGATGTCGATCCCGTGAGTGTGGGCGGCAACCGGATCGCCCGGCAGCAGCGCCGGCGCGGCGCGAGTTGCCGCGGCGAACAATACCGCGCCGGCGTCGCTGGCCGCGGCCGCCAAGATGCGCGGCGCGCGGTCGTTGATCCGATCGAGCCGGCGCGTCAGAGCGGGGCTAAGCGGAGCGAGATCGGTTTTGCTGATGACCAAGGTGTCGGCGAGTGCCGCCTGGCGGGCGGCCTCGGCGAAGCGGCCGATGGTGTCGGCCCCATTTACCGCGTCGACCATGGTGACGACCCCGGCCAAGTGCAGGCAGTGATCGAGCATCGGGTCGGCGCCCAAAGTATAGAGGATCGGCGCCGGATCGGCGAGACCGGTGGTCTCGATGACGATCCGGCGGAACCGCCGGATCTCGCCCGCTTCGCGCCGGTCGAGCAGGCTGCGCAAGGTCCGGGCCAGATCCTCGCGGACGGCGCAGCACAGGCACCCGCCTGGCAACTCGACGACGCTGCCTTCGACGAAATCGACGAGGTGATGATCGATCGCGATCTCGCCGATCTCGTTGATGATCACGGCCGTGTCGGTGAGCGCCGGAGAAGTCAGCGCATGCCGCAGCAAAGTGGTCTTGCCGCTGCCGAGAAAACCGGTCAGCACCGTCGTCGGCAAGGTATCCGGTTCGGACATCCTCGTTAACCACCGTAAAGCCGGCAATCCGCTCCGCCGATCCTTTCACGCGCCGGAACCTGCTGCAAGCGCTGCCGCCTCACCGCATAAATCAGCCCGGAACCAATTGCTTTCTTCGTACTCCATCCGCATCATGCTGGCCATAATCGCTCGGCATGGGTGATGCGGGCGGGTAGGCGAGGAAATGCGGACGGCATCGTGTCGGGCAATGTGAGCGGTCGTGAGCCTCCGGCGGGCGGCGAGATGCTGCTCACCGTTTCCGGGGTTTCGAAGCACTTTGGCGGTGTGCGCGCGGTCGAAGATGTCTCGCTGTCGGTGCGGCGCGGCGGACTGACCTCGATCATTGGCCCGAACGGCGCCGGCAAGACCTCGCTGCTCAACATCATCAGTGGCTTCTACCGGCCGGACACTGGCTCGATCTGGTTCGAGGGCAGAGACATAACCGGGACCCGCCCTTCGGGCGTCGCCGCGCTCGGCATCGCCCGCACTTTTCAGAACATCGCGCTGTTCAGCGGTATGACGGTGCTCGACAACATCATGCTGGGCCGGCATGTGCGGATGCGCGCCGGGGTGTTGTCGTCTTTTGTCTATTGGGGGCTGGCGCAGCGCGAAGAGGTGGCTCACCGCGCCCGAGTTGAAGAGCTGATCGAGCTCCTCGAACTCGAGGATCTGCGCAAGCAGCCGACCAGCGGGCTGGCCTATGGGCTCAGAAAGCGGGTCGAACTTGGCCGCGCCCTTGCGCTCGACCCCAAGCTCTTACTGCTCGATGAACCGATGGGCGGCATGAATCAGGAAGAAAAAGAGGATATGGCCCGCTTCATCCTCGAGGTGAACCGGGAATGGGGTACGACGGTGATCCTGATCGAGCACGACATGGCGGTGGTGATGGACATTTCCGAGCGGGTCGCCGTGCTCGATCACGGCCGCAAGATCGCCGACGGCACCCCGGCCGAGGTGCAGCGCCACCCGGACGTGCTCCGTGCCTATCTCGGCGGCGCGGTGCGCGAGGAGGCGGCGGAATGACCGACGCCCTGACTCAGCGCGTGTCCGCTACCCTACCCAAGCTGCTGCGCCGCAACGTCGCGACGATGGCCGGCCGGCCGGCGATCCGCGAAAAGAGCCGTGGCATCTGGCAGACCTACAGTTGGGCCGAATACCAGCGTCAGGTGCACGATTTCGCTCTCGGCTTGGCGGCGCATGGCTTTCGCCGCGGCGACAAGCTGGCGGTGATCGGCGACAACCGCCCGCGGCTCTATTGGGCTCAGCTCGCCGCGCAATGCCTGGGCGGCATCGCGGTGCCGATGTACCAGGATGCGATCGCCACCGAGATGGCCTATGTGCTGAGCCATGCCGAGATCAGGGTGGTCGTCGCCGAGGACCAAGAACAGGTCGACAAGATCCTGTCCTTGAAGGCGCGCCTGCCGAACCTCGATCTCGTCGTCTACGACGATCCGCGCGGCATGCGGCACTATCCGACGCCAGCGCTTGAACCGTTCGAGCGGGTTCAGGCGGCCGGCCGCGAGTTTGGTCTATCGCATCCGGGTTATGTCGACGGCGAGATCGACCAAGGCGCCGCCGAGGATGTGGCGCTGTTGACCTACACCTCGGGCACCACCGGCCACCCCAAGGGGGTGATGCTGTCGCACCTCAATCTGTTGGCCGCGGCCGAGGGTTTTGTCGCTGCCGAGGATATCCGTCCGACGGACAATATCCTGTCCTATCTGCCGATGGCGTGGATCGGTAAGTCGTTGTTCTCTCTGGTCTTGACCTTGCTCGTCGGATTTACCTGCAATTGCCCGGAGCGCCCGGACACGGTGCAGCGCGACCTGCGCGAACTCGGCCCGACCGTGGCGCTGGCGCCGCCGCGCATCTGGGAGAACGTGCTGACCCAGCTGCGGGTGCGGGCGTCGGACGCGTCACGAATGAAGCGCCGAACATTCGAGTTGTTTCGCGGCCTCGCCGAACGGGTCGAGGTCGCCCGCGGCGCCGGGCAAAAGCCGTCGTTGCCGCAGCGTCTCGGCTTGGCGCTCGGTGAAATTCTCGTTTACGGCCCGGTGCGCGACCAACTCGGCTTGCGCCGCGCCCGCTGGGCTTATACCGGCGGCGCTCCGCTCGGCCCCGATACCTATCGCTTCTTCCGTTCGTTCGGGATCAACCTGAAGCAGGTCTGGGGCTCGACCGAGCTGGCCGGGCTGGCGGCGCTACAGCGCGACGGGGAAGCTGATCCCGACACCGTGGGCCCGGCGATACCCGGCACCGAAGTTCGGATCGCCGAAAATGGCGAGGTGCTGGTCCGTTCGGGCGCTGTATTTCAGGGCTATTACAAGCAGCCCGAGGCGACTGGCGCCGCGGTCAGTGCCGAGGGCTGGTTCCGCACCGGCGATTGCGGATTTATCGACGCGCGCGGCCACCTGGTTGTCGTCGATCGCGCCCGGGATGTCGGCAAGCTCGCCGACGGCACTCCCTTTGCCCCGCAATTCGTCGAGAACAAGCTGAAATTCAGCCCCTACATTGCCGAGGCGGTGGCCTTTGGCGATCGCCGGCCGTTCGTCGCGGCGATGATCGCGATCGATCTCGGCACCGTCGGCAATTGGGCCGAGCGCCACAGCCTCGCCTATACCTCGTTCCAGGATTTGAGCGCCAAGCCCGAAGTGCGCCGGCTGATCGGCGAGGAGATCGCCCGCTGCAACGCCGGCCTGCCCAAAGCCGCGCGGATCCGCCGTTTTCTGCTGCTCAATAAGGAGTTCGATGCCGACGACAGCGAGATCACCCGCACCCGCAAGGTCCGCCGCCGCTTCATC
Source organism: uncultured Alphaproteobacteria bacterium (assembly GCA_963785565.1). GTDB lineage: Bacteria > Pseudomonadota > Alphaproteobacteria > ATCC43930 > CGMCC-115725 > AP-15. The sequence continues at coordinate 420,328 of CAWAVV010000013.1, forward strand.
GCCGAAAAATACACGGCGGTGGTCGAGGCCTTTTACGGCAACGGCGACGCGGTCGAGCTGACCACCGAGATCACCTATGAGGACGGGCGCAAGGGCCGGCTCGACGCCCGGATGGCAATCGACACCGTCGCCGGCGCGGCCGAGCCCGCGCGCGAGCCCGCCTTCGCCTGAGTTAGACGATGGCCGGGATCGATTGGCAGTTCACCCTGGCCCTGCTGCTCAACGGGGTGATGATCGGGCTGATGTACGCGCTGATCGCGCTCGGCTTCGTGCTGATCTACAAGGCGACCGACGCGATCAACTTCGCCCAGGGCGAATTTGTCATGTTCGCCGCTTTTATCGCCGCCGGCGCGGCCGGTCTCGTCGGCCTGCCGTTCTGGGTTTCGGCATTGCTCGCGGTTGCCGGCATGGTGGTGCTGGGCTTCGGGATTGAGCGCGTCGTGTTGCGGCCCTTGATTGGTCGACCGATCATTTCGGTGATCATGGCGACGATCGGATTGGCCGCCGTCCTCAGAGGCTTCGCCACCCTGGCGTTCGGCGCCGGCACGCGGGCGATCGCGATGCCGATCAGCGACTCACCTATCTCGCTGGGACCGGTCACCGTGCCGCCGGTGCAAGTCGTCGGCGCCGGGGTCAGCCTGGTCTTTCTCGCCGGCTTCAGCTGGTTCTTTCTGAAGAGCCGAGTGGGGGTGGCGATGCGCGCGGTCGCCGACAGCCAGCAGGTGGCGATGGCGATGGGGATCAACGTCCAGCGCTATTTTGCGCTCGCATGGGCGATGGCAGGAGTTGTTTCGGCATTGGGCGGGATCGTGTGGGGCGCAATGCTCGGCGTCGATAACCAGCTGGCGCTGGTCGGCCTCAAGGTGTTTCCGGTGGTGATCCTGGGCGGCCTCGATTCGATCATCGGCGCGGTCGTCGGCGGGCTGATCGTCGGCATCGTCGAGAACTTGGCGGCCGGCTATCTCGACCCCTATGTCGGGGGCGGCACTAAGGATTTCGTGCCCTATGTCCTGATGATCGCGGTGCTGATGATCCGCCCCGAAGGCATCTTCGGCCGGCGGCGGATCGAGCGGGTCTGACGATGTTCCACCGCGAAGCCGGCGTGTTCAAGACCAGCTACGCTGCCGACATGGCGCTCTACCCGCTGCCGATCGCGCAGTGGAGCGTGGCGGCGCTGGCGGCGTTGTTCATCGTGATCGTGCCGCTGACCTTCAGCGAATACTACGTCTCGGTGCTCAATCTGATCCTGATCGCTATCGTCGGTGCGCTCGGCCTCAACATCCTGGTTGGGTATACCGGGCAGGTGTCGATCGGCCACGGGGCGTTTATGTCGGTTGGCGCCTACACCGCAGCCAATTTGATCACGCGTCTCGGCATGCCGTTTTGGGTCGCGATCCCGGCGGGCGGGCTGATGGCCGCGCTGATTGGTTTGATCGTCGGCATCCCGTCCTTGCGCATCAAGGGGATCTATCTGGCGATAGCCACTTTGGCGGCGCAGCTGATCATCGAATGGTCGATCAATCACATCCAATGGATCTCGGGGGGCGTGCAGGCATCGATCGAGATCCCGCGCCCGTCCGTCTTCGGTATTGTCCTCAAGCACGAAGTCCAAATTTACCTGTTTCTGATGTTTTTCGTGGTTTTGGCACTCGTCGCCACCCTCAACCTGGTGCGCAGCCGCGTCGGCCGCGCCTTTATCGCCATTCGCGACCAGGACATCGCCGCCGAGATCATCGGCATCAACATCTTTCGCTATAAGCTCTACGCGTTCGCGATCTCCTCATTCTATGCCGGAGTGGGCGGTGTGCTCGAAAGCTACTATCTCGGGATCGCCAATTACGAGCAGTTCCAGATCGATGTCTCGATCGATTATTTGGCGATGGTGATTATCGGCGGTCTCGGCTCGGTGATGGGCTCAGTCCTGGGCGCTATCTTCGTAACCTTGTTGCCGATCGCAACCCGCTGGTTTCTCAACTCGTTCGGCGGCATCTTCTTCTCGAATGCGGACCTGCTCAACGTGGTCCCCAATCTACGGCTCGTGATCTTCGGCGCGCTGATCATCTTTTTTCTGGTGGTCGAGCCTGAGGGGCTGAACCGGTTGTGGCGCAACATCCGCAGTTACTTCCGTGTTTGGCCATTTTCCTATTAACTTGGTGAAGGCAGTGGGAGGAGCGACGATGAGAATCCTACCGAGGGGTACATGGACGATCGCTGCAGGCGTTGCAACCGGGCTGGCGCTCGCCGCGTCAGCTGTGGCGCAGCCCAAGGAGATCGTGATTGGCGACCAGTGTGACCGCACCGGCCCGACCCAGATCGTCGGGACCGTGCTGTGTCCGGCACAGCAGGACTATTACAAGCTGATCAATGCCGAAGGCGGGGTCGATGGCTGGACGATCCGCGGCGACGAGATCGACAACTCGTACAAGGTCCCCCAGGGGATCGAAGCCTACGAGCGGCAAAAGCAGATGGGCGTGGTGATGATGACGCTCTACGGCACGCCGCAGACGGTAGCGCTGAACCAGCGGCTCGAGCAGGACAAGATGCCGACGACCTCGCCCGGCTTCGGTATCTCGGCCGCGGCCGACGGGACCCGCTATCCCTATCTGTTTCCGGTCGCCGCGACCTATTGGTCGCAGGGCGCGGGCGCGGTCAAATTCGCCAAGGATCAACTTGGCGGCAGCCTCAAAGGCAAAAAGATCGCCTATGTCTATTACGACAACCCGGCCGGCAAGGAACCGCTGCCAATCATCGACGCCCTGCAGAAGAAGGAAGGGTTTGAGCTGAGAACCTTTGCCGTTCCGCCGCCAGGGGTCGAGATGGGAGCGCAGATTCTCGACATCACCCAGCGCTATCATCCAGACTTCATCATCATGCATCTGTTCGGCCGCTCACCCTCGGTCGCAATCAAGGGACTGAAGGGCGCCGGCTACCCGCTATCGAAGGTTCTGGGTTTGGTTTGGGCCTCGGCCGAGGCCGACATCCTGGCGGCCGGCGGCTGGGGCGTCGCCGAAGGCTACAACACTCTGCAGTTCGCCGGCGCCGGCGACAACTATCCGGTGCGGCAGCAAATCAAGGATATGTATAAGAAGGAAGGAAAGGCGCCGCCGAAGGAGATGGATAATACGGTCATCTACAACCGCGGCCTGTTGCAGGCGGCCGTTCAGGTCCAGGCGATCAAGAACGCGCTGAAGATCAGCGGCGGCGAGAAGCCGACCGGCCCGCAGATCAAGGAAGGCCTCGAACAAATCCACGACTTCACGCTAGGCGGTCTTGTCCCGCCGTTGCAGATCACCCCGACCGATCACGAGGGCGGTGGTTGGGTTCAGGTCTTCCGGGTTCATGACGGCAAGTTCGTCAAGGAGACCGGCTGGTTCCGTGCCTATCGCGACGTTGTCGAAAATACGGTCAAGGCCTCCGATTAGACGGGGGCACGAACCACCCGGATCCCGCCGCGCGGTTGCCCGATGCTGGCGCTCAACAACATCGAGGTCGTCTATGACGGCGTGATCCTGGTGCTGAAAGGCGTTTCGCTGAGTGCCGAGGAGGGACGCATTACCACCCTCCTCGGCGCCAATGGCGCCGGCAAGACGACGACATTGAAGGCGATATCCGGCCTATTGCGCAGCGAGCGCGGCGAGGTCACCAAGGGCACGGTCGAACTCGACGGGCAGCGGCTCGACCGGCTGCCGGCGCACGACGTCGTCAAGCGCGGCGTCACCCAGGTATTCGAGGGCAGGCGGGTGTTCGAGAATTTGACGGTCGAAGAAAACCTCATCGCCGGCGCCCATACGCGCAGGGATTTTGTCCGCGCCCGCGAAAGCATCGACGGCATCTTCGACACCTTCCCGGCCCTCAGGGAGCGGCGCCACCAGCCCTCGGGCTACCTGTCGGGCGGCGAGCAACAGATGCTGGTGATCGGCCGCGCCTTGATGAGCGATCCCAAGGTGATGCTGCTGGACGAACCCTCGCTCGGCCTGGCGCCGATGCTTGTCGCCGAGATCTTCGGCATCATCCGCCGCCTGCGCGAGGAGCGCGGGCTGACCGTGCTGCTGGTCGAGCAGAATGCGGCACTGGCGCTCGACATCGCCGATCACGGCTATGTCATGGAAAATGGCCGCATCGTGCTCGAAGGTCCGGCCGAGGCCTTGCGCCAGAACTCGGATATCAAGGAATTCTATCTCGGCCTCAACGAGGCTGGCGTCCGCAAATCCTACCGCGACCTCAAACACTACAAGCGCCGCAAACGCTGGCTGTCGTGACGGGGCCGGGCCGCTGGAGCCAAAGCGCCATCGCTGGAGGTTTGCTTGCCGCTACGCGGTCTCGGACGGTGTGCCGCGGCGGTCGCTCTGGGTGGCCCTGATCGTCGGCACAATCCTCAATCTGATCAACCAGGGGGACCGATTGTTTTCGGGTCAGTCCCTTGATTTCATCAAACTGGCCTTGACCTATCTCGTGCCGTATTTCGTCAGTACATATGGCGCCGTCTCGTTTCGGCTATATGCAGAGCGCGGCGATGCCACCGATCCGAGCTGAGCGCAGGAGATACAGCATGGCAACACTTCCGCGGATCGCGGTGATCGGCACCGGCGGCACGATCTCCTCGCTCGGCGCGTCGAGCCTCGATGTGCTCGACTATCCCGATTTCGGGCAGAAGCTGACCGCCGAGGCGCTGATTAAACGGTTTCCGGAGACCCAACTCGTCGCCGACCCGATAACGGTGACCTTTCGCCAGGTCGGCAGCACTGAGATCGGTCCCAAGGAGTGGCTCGAACTGCGGGCGCTGATCCACCGCACCGCGCTTGACGATCCCGCCATCGTGGGGTTCGTGATCCCGCACGGCACCGCGACCCTGGAGGAGACCGGCTTTTTCCTCAACCTGACCCTCGCCGTCAGTCAGCCGGTAGTGATGGTTGGTGCGCAGCGGCCGGCAAGCGCGCTGGGGACTGACGCCGGCATGAACCTTGTCAACGCGCTGCGGGTCGCCGGCTCGCCCGAATCACGCGGGAAGGGGGTGGTGGCTGTTCTGAACGACGAGATCCACGCCGTACGCGACGTTGTCAAGACCTCGACCTACCGGGTGCAAACCTTCCGCTCGCTCGATTTCGGCGCGCTCGGCCATGTCGATGGCGATGGCGTGCACTTTTACCGCTCGCCATTGCGCGCCCACATGCCCGACACCGCGTTCTCCGGCCTCGATCTCGCCGCGCCGTTGCCGCGGGTCGACATCGTCTATTCCTATGCCGGCGCCGACGGCGCGCTGGTCGATGCGGCGGCCGCTGCCGGGGCGCGCGGCATCGTTTCGGCCGGTTTTGCGCCGGGCAGTCCCACGCCCGAGCAGCGCGCTGCGTTCGAACGCGCCGCCAAGGCCGGAATTGTCATCGTCCAATGCAGCCGTGCTTTCAGCGGCCGGGTAGCCCCGCGCCGCCGGCTGCGCGAGAGCGGGATCGTCGCCGGCGAAGACTTCAGCCCGCAAAAGGCCCGCATCCTGCTGATGCTGGCGTTGTCGACCACCAGCGACTTCGCCGCGATCCAACGGGCATTCCAGGCCTACTGATCAATCGCCCCAGGTGCGGTCAGTCTTCGTTCTGCGGGACGAGCCCGCTATTGACGAGCACGCGCAACAATCCGCGCAATTCGGCCGAGCGTTCGGGGCCGAACCCGGCCTCAAAGCTCCGCTGCGCCGAAACCCAAGCTTCGCGGGTTTCATTGAAACGCTGGTCGCCGGCGGCAGTCAGGCGCAACTCCTTGACGCGCCGGTCGGTTCGGCCGGGCATGATCGTGATCAGCCCGTCACGTTCGAGCGGCCGGATGTTGCGGCCGAGGGTCGTGCGGTCGATCACTAGCTCGGCGGCCAGTTCGTTGATCGCCATCGGCCCGCGGCGCTTAAGCTTAGCGAGAATGCCGTATTGGCCGGTACGCAACCCGGAAGGGGCCAGGTGACGATCGTAGAGCTGGGTCACATAGCGCGCCGCCTGACGCACCGCGAGACAGTTGCAATCGGAGAGGTTCGGCTGACCTACGGCAGACACGGGATCTCCCAAAAGGCAGAGAGCATAGATTTCGGACCATATGCGCCTTTGTCAATCGGCGATCGCCGGGAAATGGGCACCGACCTTCCTGGTCATCGCGCGGTTGAGCTGGAGCAATCCACCAGCGCAGACATCTGTGATAGAAACGCAGGATGATCTGGATGGAGGGTAATTATGGCGTCTGAAGATCGCAGCACGTTGCAGCCGAGCGCGGCCGGCGCCTTTTCCGCCGCCGAGCTGCGGCGACGGATGGCGGAGCGGGAGGCGGCCAAGGCGGCCGAAGAACTGCGCCGGATGCAGGCCCAGGAAGAACAGCAAAAGGCGGTGATGGCGGAGTTTTACAAACCGCCCGAGCGGACCGCTCAACAATTGCTGCAGCTTGTGATGCAGCTCGTCAGCAGGGCAGCCGAGAACGGTCACAGCGAAGTCCAAGTCTACCGTTTTCCCAACACGATGTGCACCGATCGCGGTCGTAGGATCAACAATTCGGAGGCCGATTGGGAACAGACTTTGGAAGGCCGGCCCAAGCTTGGCCATGAATTCTGGCGCGAACATTTGCAGCCGCTCGGCTTTGGGCTCAAGGCCGAGGTGCTCGAATACCCGGGAGGGATGCCCGGGGACATCGGCTTCTTCCTGACCTGGAAGTAGGCAGTTGTTGTTTCGGTGCCTTTAGCAAGCAAAGACCGATGTTAACCCTCGGAGCCGACGGCACGGTCGTCCGTTTGGGCTCGTAAACGCCCCCTTCTTATGAGTTGTTGACCGCCGGGGACTTTTCGGATGAACGCCCCACCATCGCCTTTACCAGCGGGTTTGCGGTTACGCCATGAGCGATGACGCTCAACAGAACGGTGCTTCCGGCTACGGCGATAATCGTGTCATTTCCGGGTAGCTTCTCGTTTAAGACGATCACTCCGAACACGATCGTGGCGAGCCCACGTGGGCCGAACCAGGCGATGAACAGCTTGTCCGCAGCACGCATCCCGGTTCCGGCGAGGCACAGAAACACCGGACCCACTCGGATCACGGTCAAGCTGAGCAGGGCATAAAGCAGCGTCGGCCCGGTGAGTCGCCCGATGATCGGGGCAAGCGCCCCGATCCCGAACGCGATCCAGGTTAGGAGCGCCAGAGCCTCCCCGGTGGCGACGGCGCCGCGCAGCAGCTCCTCTTTGTGACCTTGGCGCAGCCAACTCAACAGCAGCCCGCCGACAAAGCAGGCGATGAAGCCGCTGCCGCCCGCCGCCTGAGCCGCGGCAAAGCACGCGGCCGCCAGAGCGACGATCGGAACTTCCTCCCAGTGCTCGCTGATCCAACCCTGCCGCTGGGCAAATCGCAGCATGCGGACGGTAAGCCAAGTCAGCACAAGCCCCACCGTCAACCCGATGCCGAGCTCCTCGACGACCACCCGGATGGCGTGAATCATCGTCGCATGCTCGATCTGAGTGCCGACAGCGAGCCCGAGCAGCAGCACGACGATCGGCACGCAGATGCCGTCGTTGAGACCGCTCTCAATGTTGAGCGCCTCGCGCATGATCGCCGGGACGCTGGGGTTCGTCACCACCGGTTTGCCGAGCGCCGCGTCGGTCGGCGCCAGCATCGCCGCCAACAGCGCCATTTCGAGCGGGGCGATGCCGGGAAAAAGGACCATCGCGGCCAGGAAGCCGAGAACGATCGTCAGCGGCAGCCCGATCAGCAGCAGCCTTTCGGGGACGCCGATGTGCCGCCTGACGACGTCGAAATCCGCGTTGGCCGCATCGGTGAACAAAACCATGGCGAGCGTCAGCTCCGCCAAGGTGCGCAACCCCTCGGCCCCGAGGTTGAGGCGAACCACCCCGATTCCGTACGGCCCGAGCAGCAGGCCGGCCGCTATGAACACGATCGGCCCGCTGAGCCACGACCGTTCGATCCGGCCCGCGACCGCGCTGTAGATCAGCAAAAAGGCGGCGAGGATAGCGGCATTCTGGTACATGTCAGACGTTATCCGAATATGCTGCGAGTTCAATCGGCCAGCTCGCGGCACGTGGGCTTTAATCTAGATCATCGATCGAATTCGCTATGGATACGAAGTTGAGGATGTGGATTGGAGGACAAACCGATGTCTGACGCCAAGAATGACGCTCACGAAGCCGCTGGCAAGCTGAAACGGAAGGAATACGAGCGGGAACTTGCCCGCCTTCATATCGAGTTCGTCAAGCTCCAGCAATGGGTTGTGCATCAAGCCCTGAAGGTCTGCATCATATTCGAAGGGCGCGATGGCGCGGGGAAAGGCGGCACGATCAAGGCTATGACCGAGCGGGTCAGTCCGCGCATCTTCCGGGTGGTGGCACTCCCGGCGCCGACCGAACGGGAAAAGACGCAGATGTATTCCCAGCGCTATATTCCGCATCTGCCCGCGGCGGGCGAGGTCGTGATCTTTGATCGCAGCTGGTACAACCGGGCCGGCGTCGAGCGGGTGATGGGTTTCTGCACCGAGGAGCAGGCCAAGCAATTTCTGCAGATGATCCCCGGCGTTGAGAAAGCCATCGTCGAGTTGGGGATCATCTTACTGAAATACTGGCTGGAGGTCAGTCCCGACGAGCAGACCAGACGTCTCGATGCGCGCATCGATGACGGACGCAAGACTTGGAAGCTCTCCGACATGGATCTCAAATCCTACTCTCGTTGGTACGACTACTCGCGGGCGCGTGACGAGATGTTCCTCGCGAGCGACACTTCATGGGCGCCGTGGTACGTCGTCCATTCCGACAACAAGCGGCGGGGGCGGCTGAACGCGCTCACCCACATTCTGAGCAAAATCCCCTATGAAAAGCTGAAGCGCCCGAAGGTCGAGCTGCCGAAGCGACAGAATCGCGGCGACTACAAGGACACCGATTACCCGTTTAGGTTCATCCCCGAGGTGTTCTGACTTTATTTTAAGATCGGGTTTTGCTTCTTACTGGACACGACCAGCGACGAAAGCAGGCTGGAAAGATCCTCCGTCCGAGCTTAGCCGCGTTGAGGGCGCCGCCCCCGTATAGTGCTCCCGAAAGACCTTTGCACCCCGGGTCGAACCTGGGTTTGGTGGAGCGGAAACGTCAAAAGGTTTGTGTCAGCAGGAGAGGGGTGCTGAGGCCCTGGTTTTGGTTTTCGTGACTGAAGATTGCGAACCGGATGCGGTCCATCGAGGTTCGGTGGGAAAACACGCCCATCGGCCGGGTGCGTCGTCTAACTTCGCGAAAGCGCCGTTCGATGGCGTTGGTGGTTCGGACAGCTTTGCGCTTGGCGAGGGATTTATAGCGCCAGCAAGTAAGGAGATCATCGAGGTCGTCACGCAGGCAAGCGACAGCCGGTGGATAATCCGCCGCCCAGCGGTCGGCGAAACGGCGGGCCGCTGAACGGGCGCGCGGCAAAGTGGCGGCGTTCATGACGGCGTGCAGATCGGTATTGACGGCCGGCTGGTCGGCGACACGCACCTTGTTTAGGACATTGCCGATCTTGTGCGCCCAGCAGCGCTGCACCGGGACACCTGGATAGGCGGTTGGCGCCCGATTCCGGGTGGTTTTGAGGGCACGATCGCGCCTGTGGACGTCTTTGATAACGATAAATTACGCCGCGTGAGGGTAGCAGATGGTCGAACCGGCCAATTGAATGCGCTGGGACACTGAAATCGTGCTGATTTGCCCGCATCAAGGCACACCTGTCGCATCGTCGCCTCTTGTGTCTCACCACCGGCCATCATGCCGATGTGGGCGGTGCCTGCAGCCGGTCGATGAGCGACAGGATTTCTGCGAACATCTCTCGCGGCACCGCGATCTCGGCCAGCTGGAAGGTGACGTAGCCGCCGTGGCTGACAACCTTCGCACCGGTCTTGATCAGCTTCTCGCGCAGGCTGGTCAGCGACCACGGCTCCGTCGCTTTCGGCATCGCCAGCGTGCGCATGAAATTACCCAGGTTGTATGCCAGCGCATGGAGCTGGAGACGGACCGCATTGGCAGCGAAGGTCCGACATGACAGCCGCATCCGCTTGATCGCCCCTTGCCTTCCTTGATGTACTGCTCCGCGATGCCGCGATGGTTGTAGAAGGCGACGACGCGCTCGGCAGACCGCGCAAGGTTGGTCACGATGAAGCCGACGCGAGGATAGAGCTCGCCCGAATGCCACTCGACCTTGGCCACGACGCGACGCGGTTTGTTCCAGCTCTGCGCCTGGTAGCCGAAGCTGGCAAAGTAGCGGCGCACCTCATGCGGCGGTAGTCCGACCGGGGCGCTTCAGCAAGTAGCCGAACTTGTCCTGCAAAATGCGATTGGCCGGTAGTCGGATCGTGTGGCCGGCACCCTCGGCTTCGAGGGATGCGTAGCTCTGGGTTAGCAGAGGCAGCGTCGCCCAGAAAATAGAGACGCGCGGTAGCGGGCGACAACAGGCTCCACCACCGCGCGCCAGCCATCGGCGCTGTGCACGTTCCCGGAGCGCAGGGCGCAGCGCTCGACATCGCCGAGTTGGTTGAACACGAACAGCGGATGATAACAGGTGCAACCGAAATGGCCATTGTAGGCGCTCCCTTCCTGCTCGCCGTAAGTCGGGCTCTCGCTTGAATCCATGTCGAGCACGATGGTCTTCGGCGGTCGCCGTTGGTGTACCTTGTCGATCCACTTGCCGGGTAGATCGGAGAGAGCGCTGAGGTTCTCGGGTCGGTTCAGCCACTTCGTCTCAAACCGGCCCATCTGGCTGGCCGAGGCGGCAGATCCGGTGATCGCCCGGTTGCCGACCACCCAGCGCATCGCCCGATCGTGGCACAGCCGGTCGGCGTCGTTGACATCCTTGTAGCCGGCCACTCGTCCGAACACCGATTGGCGCAGCAAGCCGACCAGTTGATGGCGACCGTTCTTGCCGGTGCGCGCGTCGGCGAATGGGCTCTTCGGGTGGGGGCCGATACCCGTCTGTCAGCCTTTGATGAGGACCATGCTCTCATCCAAAGAAAGCTCTACGAAATCGCCCTGGACTTAATCGTTGATGGATTGGAAGTGTCCATAGGAACGTGATAGGTTAGCACCTGCGGGTTGATACTCCACTGGTCGAGGGACCTCGAAATGCCCGGTCAATTCTCATCCCTAGGGCAGATGCGAGCGGGCGTGCGCCGGGTGATGCTCGGTGCAGCCGCGGCGACGGCGCTCGCCGTCACGCTGACCGATGGGGTGCGGGCGCAGAGCGTGCCGCCGCCGGTGACGGCCGCAGGCTGCGTCGAAAACGCCGGCACCGCTTCCTTCGCGTGCGGCTCCGCCTCGTCGGCCACTGCCTCAAGTGCGACTGCGGTCGGCAATAGCGCGACGGCCACCGCCTCGAACGCCAGCGCGTTTGGTCAGCTCAGTATCGCGATCGGGGCAGATGCGACCGCGATCGGCAACGCCGCGGTCGCCACCGCCGCCGAATCGACCGCGGTCGGCCAAAACGCGCTGGCGAGCGGAGCGTTTTCGAGCGCTTTCGGCGAGTTCAGCAATGCCGGCGGCTTCGCCGGCAACGCCGGGACGACGGCTCTCGGGCAATTCGCATTGGCCGGCACAACTTCCGCAGGCCAAAGCAACGCCACGGCGGTCGGCAATTTCGCTTTTGCCAATGCGGCAGACGCCACCGCCATCGGCGAAAGCACCATCGCCGGTGGGACATCCGCGACCGCTCTCGGCACAAATGCGACCGCCGCCGCTGATAGTTCGTCCGCGTTGGGGGCGGATTTCGAACGCCGGTGCCGCCGATTCGACCGCGGTCGGGCGGCTGGCGAATGCAACCGGGATGCGGTCGATCGCGGTCGGAGGGCTGGCCAATGCAACCGCGGACCAGTCAACCGCGATCGGCCAGACCGCGGCAGCGACCGCCGTGCAGTCGACTGCGGTCGGCTGGAACGCGGCGGCCGATGCCACGAATGGTAGCGCTTTTGGCGGACTCGCCACCGCATCGGGCACAAACGCGACCGCGCTCGGCGCCAATGCTGTCGCCAGCGCTGACCAATCAACGGCGGTCGGCGAGGGCGCCAGCAGCACCGGCGCCAATGCCAGCGCACTCGGACAGGGTGCGATGGCCAGCGGCGTGCAGTCCGCGGCGCTCGGTGCCGGGGCGCTCGCCAACGCCGGGAATGCCAGCGCCTTTGGCGCCGCGAGCATCGCCAGCGGAACGAACGCGCTGGCGGTCGGCCACGGGGCCAATGCCAGCGCGACCGCCGCCAGCGCGCTCGGTCAAGGTGCGGCAGCTAGTGGCGCGCAATCGGCGGCGCTCGGCGCCGGAGCTCTTGCCACTGCGGCAAATGCCAGCGCTTTTGGTGCGGCGAGTCGCGCCAGCGGAACGAACGCGCTGGCGGTCGGCCAAGGCGCCAGCGCCAGCGGCAGCAACGCCGGCGCGGTGGGTCAGGGCGCCGTGGCCAGCGGAACGAGCGTCCTGGCGGTCGGTCAAGGGGCCAATGCCAGCGGAACCGCCGCCAGCGCGCTCGGTCAAGGTGCCGCGGCCAGCGGCGTGCAGTCCGCGGCGCTCGGTGCCAGGGCGCTCGCCACTGCGGCAAATGCCAGCGCTTTTGGCGCGGCGAGCCTCGCCAGCGGGACGAACGCGCTGGCGGTCGGCCAAGGCGCCAGCGCCAGCGGCAGCAACGCCGGCGCGGTGGGTCAGGGCGCCGCGGCCAGCGGACCGAACGCGCTGGCGGTCGGCCAGAGCGCCAGCGCCAGCGGAACCGCCGCCAGCGCGCTCGGTCAAGGTGCCGCGGCCATCGGCGTGCAGTCCGCGGCGCTCGGTGCCGGGGCGCTCGCCACTGCGGCAAATGCCAGCGCTTTTGGCGCGGCGAGTCTCGCCAGCGGACCGAACGCGCTGGCGGTCGGCCAGAGCGCCAGCGCCAGCGGAACCGCCGCCAGCGCACTCGGACAGGGTGCGATGGCCAGCGGCGTGCAGTCCGCGGCGCTCGGTGCCGGGGCGCTCGCCACTGCGGCAAATGCCAGCGCTTTTGGCGCGGCGAGTCTCGCCAGCGGGACGAACGCGCTGGCGGTCGGCCAGAGCGCCAGCGCCAGCGGAACCGCCGCCAGCGCACTCGGACAGGGTGCGATGGCCAGCGGCGTGCAGTCCGCGGCGCTCGGTGCCGGGGCGCTCGCCACTGCGGCAAATGCCAGCGCTTTTGGCGCGGCGAGTCTCGCCGGCGGAACGAACGCGCTGGCGGTCGGCCAAGGGGCCAATGCCAGCGGGACCGCCGCCAGCGCACTCGGTCAAGGTGCCGCGGCCAGCGGCGTGCAGTCGGCGGCGCTCGGCGCCGGAGCTCTTGCCATTGCGGCAAATGCCAGCGCTTTTGGTGCGGCGAGCATCGCCAGCGGAACGAACGCGCTGGCGGTCGGCCAGGGTGCCAGCGCCAGCGGCAGCAACGCCGGCGCGGTGGGCCAGGGCGCCTTCGCCACCGGCATCGCCGCGACCGCGTTGGGCCAAGGCGCGCTGGCAAACGGCGATTTTGCGACTGCGCTGGGTCAGGGTGCTGCGGCGAGCGGCCAGGAGGCCTCGGCTTTTGGCCAGGGTGCGGTCGCATCGGGTGCCGGGTCGCTGGCAGTCGGCCAGGCGGCGCAGGCAACCGGCGACAACTCAGTCGCGGTCGGCGGCGGCCAGGGCGCCCTCGCCGCGGGGATGAATTCGGTGGCGATCGGTCAGGGCGCGCAGGCGCTGGCGGTGGGTTCGGTGGCATTGGGCGCCGGGTCGATCGCGAGCGAGCCGAACACGGTTTCAGTCGGCGCGCCCGGCTCCGAGCGCCGCATCACGAACGTGGCACCGGGGGTTGAACCAACCGACGCGGTCAATCTCAACCAGTTCAATTCGGGGCTCGGCCAGGTCTCCTCAGAGCTCGGCTCGCTCGACAACCGGCTTTCCGGCGGTATCGCCGAGGCCGCAGCGCTCGGCGGCGCGATGATCCCCGATCAAGGTCGCTCATTTGTCGGTGTGAGCGGCGCCACCTATAACGGTCAGGGCGGCTTTGCTTTCGGGATTGTGCACCATCTCGAGGGTTCGGGCTTGGTGCTGTCGGGGGGTGTCGCGATCGGCTCGAGCGGCTCGCAAGCGATCGGCCGGGTCGGCATTGGCTGGGTGTTCTAGCGCATCGCAGCTAACGCCCGGTCCGCAGCCTTTTGTCTGGAGGGCCGGGTCCGGCCGCCGTATCCGCTCGTCAGCCGGGACGAACCGGCGGTGCCGAACCCCCGATAACGGCGTCTCCGCCGGCTATGCGTTGTCGCGGGCCGGCCTCGTTTCCCCGGTACGTTGCGAGCGCCGGCCGTGCTTTAATCGGGGCTAGGGGGATCAGAGGACGGCGACGAGGGCGATAATGCGGGCGCGAAGAGTGGCAGGTTGCGCCGCCGCATTGGCTTGTGCGGTGCTGGCGGCGGATGCAGTTTCGGCCGAGCATCAATCCGCTGCCAAGGGTGCAGTGGCGGCCGCTCCGGCGCCGCAAGTGCCGGCCGCCCCAGCGCCGCGCGCTCCGGCCGGCGCGGTCGGCGAGTTGCAACCGGTCCTGCACGCGCAGCAGGCCAAGATCACGACCTGCATGGACACGATCGTCCGGCAATCCGCCGCCGCCATCGACGCGCCCCATGCCGCGGCGTCGAGTTGGACGAGTGCAGCGCCAAACCAGAACCTGTTCGTCTCGATCGTCGGGCTCAGCTATCAGAGCCCGCTTGCCCCCAACGCCGCCGCGGTGATCCTCGCTGCACCGGTCGGCCCCGGCCGTTGCGAAGGCACGGTCGTGCAGATCATCCCGAGTGCCCGCTCGTGCAGCGTCATCCAGGCGTCGCTTCTGAAGACCGGGCGGACGATCGCGATGCTGCAGGGATTGGCCGTCGTGCAAACCGAACTTGGGGTGCGAAACCTGCTGCTGCCAACTGCCGGCGGCGGGTGCACATTGGTCGCCGTCGGCCTGCAGGAATAGAGCCGGCCCTCGAGCAGAGCCGAGTTTCTCGAACGAGAAGTTTATCGATCTCCAACGCATTGGTCATCACCGGGCTCGTCCCACACCTGTCCAGTTTAGCGTAGCGATCGCAACGACGAATGATCGAACATCCTAGACAACCTATAAAGTACGCTTTGCCTGGACTTGATCTGGGCATCCACGTCTTGGAAGCTGAGACGGCCTCGCCCAAGGAAGACTGGATCACCGGGACAAGCCCGGCGACGGCGATCTAGGGCTCCAATGGATGGATCATTCCAGGACAACCGAGGGCAGTGATCGGCTCCGGCCGGGACAGATGATGGCCGGAAGGAGGGTCCGACCGGGACGGTGAGGGAGTTGACACTGTGTTCCTCCCGCCCAATTTGCGCCCCAACATGGCAGAGCCGGGCTCTTCAACCAAAGCGTTCTGCCGGAGGTTGACATCGGATTTCGTCTTTCGGATACTTCCTCGGTGATCTCGAAACAAGATTTGCTACCCAATACCGTTCCGGCGGGCGGGCGTTTGTAACCATCGGTCGAGGCGCCGCGGGATAAACACTGTGCGTTTTTTGCCAGCACGGGCGTCGAGTTGATTTGGAGCTCGCAAGGCGGCCGGCCGGCAGCAGGCCGACTTTTCATTGTGGGAGGCAGGAACATGTCGTTTGCCGTATGCCGAGCCGTCTCGGCCATCCGCGGATGGAAGATCGGTGGGCTGCTGCTCGGACTGCTGCTGGCCCTCGGCGCCTCGGCCCAGGCCCAGATGCCCACAATGTGCGGCGGCACGCCTCAGGCACCAATGCCGCTCCCACCGCAAGGCAAGATGATGGCTGGCGCGCCTCAGCCTGATCTGACCGTCTTCGGGCCGTGCATAGTCAATACGGCCGCGGACTACTATTATGGAAACATCAACATCCTCGCCATTACCGACGCCAAAGGCAACATAACCAGCAGCGGAGTCCTGAGCTTCAACCAGCCGGCGATGGGAAACCCCAACATCGATTTTTGGGCGAAGTCGATCATCGTCGAGGCGAACGGCGCGCTGACCGCCGGCACGCCGGCCAGTCCTTATGGCCAGCCGCGTCTGTTGACCAAGGATGCCGGATTTCTAACAATCCATCTCTATGGTGCCAACCAGAGCGTGTGCGAAACGGTCGGTCCTAACTGTCCGCAGAAAGGAACTCCGGTCGATCCGGTGACCATGCCCGGCTTGGGGACGCTCTGTAAGAGCGAGGGAACTGGCCTCGGCCCTTGTGGCATCCCGAACACGGTGTGGACGAATAACGGCTCCACGATTTTGCCGGGTTGCGGCGCCACGCCGACGACTAGCGCTTCGAACTGTATTCCCGGATTGCCGACGAACAACGGCAACGGCGTCGACTATCTCTACCAATACGGCCCGCTTTACGGCGACAATCTGTGCAGCGACATGAAGACGAAATGGACCGCGGCTGGAGGTTGTCCCAGCGGCACCCAGGTCGGCTATTTCGGCTACAAGGTGCTGGCGGTGTCGTATGGCGGCACGCTGACGATGTACGGCTACAAGGGCGTTGCGACCGGGATCGACGGCATGCCCCTGAACTCCGGCAACAGCTGGATGCGGCTCAGCGGCGATCTCAACCCCACCAAAGGCCCCGGTACGCTCACCTTGTCCGGCACGCCGAGCCAGCGCTGGTGGCTGTCAAGCGACGGCACCCGTGACCAGGCCGTCGTCACCACGACCGACTATCTGCCCGGCCATTCCGAGGTGCTGACAATCGGCAACGTTCAGGGGAACCAGGTTAATTTCAACTCGGCAGTCGAATGGTTCCACAACGGCACGCTCTACCCGATCGGAAGCAAAATCACCGACGCGACCGCCAAACAGAACCTGATCGCTGCCGGTATGGATTCGAACCTTGTCAAGAATGGGGCCGATGTCCGGGCCGCGGTGGCATTGTTGACGCGCAACATCCGCATTGTCTCGGAAGGCGACACGGCGGGCGAGACCTTTGCGCACGCGGCGGGCCGAACCTCGTGCCCGCCGAATGCGGACAACCTGCCGACCGGTTGTTATTATTTCGGCGCCCACACGATCTTCCGCCAGGGCTTCCGCCAGATCCAGATGGACGGGGTCGAGTTCGCCAATCTCGGCCAGGGCGGCAAGCTCGGCCACTACCCGATCCATTTCCACGAGACCCGGCAGGTGCCGCCGAATACCTATGTCAACGACTCTTCGGTCAACCAATCGAACACCCGCTGGTATGTCCTGCATAGCACCCAGGGAGTGACCTTTCAGCGCGATGTCGGCTGGAAGTCGATCGGCCACGGCTATTATCTCGAAGCCGGCACCGAGACCGACAACAATCTCTATTCCGACCTCGGCATCTTCGCCCGCGCCGCGATCGACAACCCGCAGAACCCGCAAAAGACCCCAGGGATCCTCGCCGACAATCAGAATCCGGATCCAGTGTCTTTCGCCCCCCTGGGGAACAAGGATAACGTCGCCAACCCCGGGATGCCTTATCGTTCGGACAACGAATATCCGACGGTGTTCTGGATCACCAACGGCTGGAACAATTTCCAGGGCGACATGGCGGCCGGCGCCGGCGCTTGCGGCGCCGCCTATTGGTTCGTGCCGCTGCAGAACAGCGACACGCCCGACGTGCCGACAGCGGCCAACACCGACAGCGGAAAGGTCACCCCTCTCGCCGCGATGAAATGGGACTACGGCCCCCTAAGCGCGGGGTCTGATAAAATAAACCGCTTCGGTTATGCCGGGGAGCAACGGGCCTTAAACCCGGCCACAAACATGCGGGATCCTACCTGGGCCGGCACGACTCCGATGGAATCATTTTACGGGAACTATGCAACCGCGACGATGATGTCGTTCCAGACGACGCTCGACGCGCCGGCCTGCGCCGGCTTTATCACCGCCAAGCAGCCGGCTTTGACCACGCCGACCGTCACGGAAATTACCAGCTTCTCTCCCGCGCCGGTGCGCGGGCCCATCCCCGGTAACTCGACCGGCGCCACTCAGGCCGATGGCCAGAACGATCCTTATTATCCGCATGACGTTGGAGCCAAATTCACGACGCGCTGCGTTGAAAAATCCACGGTGCAGGTGCCTGGGCTGCCCACCCGTTACGACTGCAGCCCACCTCCGCCGGGCTTTTCGGGCCTCAGGAGTCCCTGCACCGACGGCAGCACCCAACCTATAGACGCGAACAACAACGAAAACCCGTGCACGCCAACCGTGATCGACCATTTCACTTCGTCGTTCCACTGGGCGCAGGG
Organism: uncultured Alphaproteobacteria bacterium; assembly: GCA_963785565.1. GTDB lineage: Bacteria > Pseudomonadota > Alphaproteobacteria > ATCC43930 > CGMCC-115725 > AP-15. Next base: position 438,532 of record CAWAVV010000013.1, read on the forward strand.
CAATGTGTCGGCGGTGTGGCTGCGGCCGTTGTGGTATCTGGTGGCCAACAGCGTGATCACCGATGTGCAGCAGGGCGGTATTACCTTTGTCACCGGCGGCGACGTCACCCGTTCTTCGATCATCAGCGGATATTGGGGCCTGCTGCGCGACTCGATTCTGGTCGGCCACACCCAGCCGCAAGATCCGGCGCATCGCTTTGCCTTAGACATTGGTCCGTTCAACTCGTTCACCAACGCCGACAAGCCCCCCCTCACATGCGAGCCATCCAGCGTGACGCCGGACTATTGCCTCAACAAGCAGCAAGGCGTCAGTCTGCCGGTCAGCGGCTTCTTCAACAACCAGCGGTTGGAGAACATCTATGACGGGCCGTCATATCGCGATTTTAACGCCTATCTCGACGTCTCAGTCTCGGGCTGTCCAGCCGACGGTTATAACGGTGCCGGCGGTTGTATTTACGGGAGTGGCAAATCCAGCGGGATCCTCAAAGATCCAACTCCGAACTCGACGACGCCGTGCTATCTCCCGAATGCGGCAATCGCGTGGAAGCAGCCAAACGGGTTTTTCTATCCGCCGGCGTTTCACGCCGAGAATCTTTATTTCAATGGCGGCGTCCAGATCCGCCACTTCGTTATCGACCCGCTGTTCAAGGCGTTTAGCGGCTCGATTTCTCCGTACAAAAGCCCCCCGCCAATGATGCCGTCGTCAGATTTCGGGCAGGGCGGGAGCTATCTCAGTGATCCGGATGCCGTCAACGCGCTTTACTGCCAGGCTCCAAAAGGGGCGGCCGCCAACATATTTTTCAACGGCTTCACCAGCATCGACCGGCAGACCGAATTGAATGACGATGATGGCTCGCTGACCGGGCTCAGCAACAACCTCCAACCGACGCTGGACCCGCCGAATCTGTTGAAGCAGACGATTTCGGTCAACGAGGACGATTTCTTTACCGCACCGGTCGAGACCCCGGAATGCGAGTCCAACATCTCCAATAAGAATGGCGCCAACAGCCTGCCGACAAACGCCTGCATACAGCCCATCAAGGCGGCGCCGACGGTGACGGCCAAAACCAGCCCCTACGACTACGTGTCGACGATCATCTATCACACGACCTCGGGAGGCCTTTGGGACGCCGACTGCACGAACCCGCAATGCTACGGGGTGCCGCTCTACCGCCAGTTCCTCGCCGGCGTCAAAGGGACGAACGCGGCGACCAGCACCCGCGAATGGAAGCACTGGTACCAGAACGGCTGCAACACGGACCCAACGAAATTCGGTATCACGCAAGCATGCCGCTGGCCGTTCATCCGCATGGCCGGCACCGCGAAAAACACGCGCGAGACCTTGACCATCAATAACGGGACCTACTACCTCGACACCACCGTCCCGAAGACGATCCAGCAGACCGAACAATACAACGGGGAGAACGCCGGGAGTTCACTAAACACCAGCTTCAATGTGTTTCAGAAAGACGAGGTTATCAATCCGGGCCCTCCTCCCACCACATTCATCGGCACCTATAACGTCTTCTTTGCCTACGCCAAGCCGACCACGCGCCAGACCTACCTGATCTATCTGGGGCCAAACGCAACTACGGCCGACATCAAGGCGATCCAGGTAAGGCTCGACACTCTGAACAACCAGCCGGATTTTCCGACGACGCAACCGTGGTTGATAGCGGCGCTCCAGCCGGGCGGCATCATGAGTGTCACGGTCGATTTCACCAAGCTGACCGACGGCACGCTCGATCTAACCTCGCCGAACGGTCTGTGCCAGCCCCGCACCTTCTGCAAATGGGACGACACAAACAAAACCTGCGGCTCGGCGCTCGACTCCGATGACCCGAATTTCAACCAGTCCGTCGCGGTCTGCAAGGAATGGGCGGTCAAGGACCTCGATTGCCCGCCAGCCGGCTGCTACGGCTTTTCGTTCACGATCCCGAAGACGGGTTTCACGGCCGGCGCGACGCTGATCAATCCTTCGCCGAATCGGCCGGCGCCGGTGCCCTTCCCGGAGACCGCCATCAATCCTGACGGCAGCAAGCAAGGCCAGCCGACTTGGCTCGTCAAGTTCCTCCAGACGACGAAATCGCCGGATGCAACGAACGGCTCGTGCCACTACACAACATTGCCGTCCTATCCGCCGCCCGACATGGGCGAATGCACTGTCCCCGATTGGGTCCCGCAATGAGCCCTGTGGCCGCGTCAGGGCCTTCGGGCTGCGGCTGAGCGGATCGCGCCGTGCCGGACGGCCCGCCGCCGACCCTGTCGTCGCAACTCAAGCAGCTGCTTGGCGGGCGCGGCCTGTTGCCGCCGGCGGCGTTCGAGCGCGCGTGCCGGCTCGAAAGCGAGAGCGGCGAACGGATCGACCGCATCGCGGCAAAGCTCGGGCTCGTCTCCGAGCGCGATCTTGCCGCCGCCTATGCCGAGCTGCTCGGGACGCCGCTGGTTCGGCCCGCCGAGTTTCCGGCCGAACCGGTTGGTGGCGAGCGCATCGGCACCCCTTTTCTAAAGCAGGCGCGAATGATCCCGCTCGTCGAGCAAGCCGAGGAGCTCGTCGTCGCGATGGCCGATCCGCTCGACGACAACGCCGCGCGAGCGCTCGAATTCGCGCTCGACAAACGGGTCGAGCGCCGCGCCGCGGTGCCGGCCGAGATCGAAGCAGCCTATGAGCGTCTTTACGGCGATGGACGACCTGCGATGCAGCAGATCTACGATCTCGCCGGCGAGCGCGAGGATATCGATCGCGACGAGGATCTGGCGCGGCTGCGCGATCTAGCCAGCGAGGCGCCGGTCATCCGCCTTGTCAACGCGCTGATCACCCGCGCCGTGGAGATGCGCGCCTCCGACATCCATCTCGAAGCCGGTGACGGCCGACTGCGGCTGCGCTACCGGGTCGACGGGGTTTTGCGCGATGTCGAGCCGCCGCCGGCGCGGCTCAAGAGTGCGATCGTGTCGCGTGTCAAGATCATGGCCAAGCTCAACATCGCCGAGCGGCGGTTGCCGCAGGACGGCCGCATCCGCATTGCGGTGCGCGGCAAGGAAATCGATTTCCGGGTCTCGACAACCCCGGCGGTTCATGGCGAGAGTCTCGTCCTGCGGATTCTCGATCGCGGGACCTTGGCGCTCGATTTCACCGCACTCGGGTTCGCTGACGACCTGTTGCCGCAGTTTCTCGAAATCTTGAACCAGCCGCATGGGATCGTGCTCGTGACCGGGCCGACCGGTAGCGGCAAGACGACGACGCTCTACACCGCCCTGACCCAGCTCAATCGCGTCGAAAGCAAGCTGCTGACGGTTGAGGACCCGGTCGAATACCTGCTCGACGGCGTCAACCAGGTGCAAGTGCGGCCGCAAATCGGGCTCAGTTTCGCCGATGCGCTGCGCAGCTTTTTGCGCCAAGATCCGGACATTATCATGGTCGGCGAGATCCGCGATCTCGAAACCGCACAGATCGCGGTGCAGGCGGCGTTGACCGGGCATCTCGTATTGTCGACCGTGCACACCAACGACGCGCCGAGTGCGATCACCCGGCTGCTCGACATGGGGATCGAGGATTATTTGCTGACCTCTACGATCAACGGAGTGCTGGCCCAGCGGCTGGTGCGGCGCCTGTGCCATTGCCGCCAGCCCTATCAGCCGACAGCGGCATTGGCCGAGCGGCTCGGGTTGGGCGCGGGCGTGGCGACGCTCTACCGGCCGGTCGGCTGCGAGGATTGCGACGGCACCGGGTATCAAGGCCGCACGATGATCCTCGAATTGATGGCGCTGGATGAAGCGATCCATCCCTTGATCCTGCGCCATGCCGATGCCCGCGAGATCCGCTCGGAGAGCGTGCGCGCCGGGATGCGGACGATGTATGCGCACGGCATGCTGAAGGTGCTCGACGGGTTGACCTCGGTCGAGGAGGTGATCCGGGTCACGCGCGAGGCATGAGGCAATACGAGTGCGGCGCTTTCACTACCGCGCCCTGACCGTCTCCGGCGAACTCGTCTCCGGCGAGATCGACGCGCCCGACAGCACGGCGGTAATCGGCAGCCTCAGGAACCAGGATTTATTGCCGATCGAGGCGATCGAGAAAACAGGGCAGCGAATTGATTTTCTCCGCACGGCTCGGGCGCGGCCAATCGGATTGCGCAGTCTCGCGCTGTTCAGCCAGCAATTGGCGCGGCTGCTGCGCGCCGGGCTGGCTCTCGACCGGGCGCTCGAAATCTTGGCCGGTCTCGCCGGCGATCGCAGCGGCGCTGAGGCAATCCGCCAGACCTTGGCGCGGGTGCGGGACGGTGCGGCTCTTGCCGAGGCGATGGCGGCGCAGCGGCGCATCTTTCCCGACGCCTATGTCAGCATGGTGCGGGCCGGCGAAGAGGGTGCCGCGTTGCCGGCGGTGCTAACCCGGCTCGGCGATTTTCTTACCCGCGCCGAGGCAAATCGGCAGCGCGTCGCCTCGGCGCTGATTTACCCGGCGATTCTCGTCGTTGTTGCCGCCTTGTCGGTGGTCCTGGTGCTGAGTGTCGTCCTGCCACAATTCAAGCCGCTCTTTGCCGAGGCCGGCGCGCGGCTGCCGCAGAGTGCACGCGTGCTGCTGGCGCTCGGCGATGCGCTCGCGGCTTTTTGGTGGGCTCCTCCGATCGCGATCGCTGCGACTGCGCTCGGCGTGCAGCAGGCGCTCAATGTGCCGCGCGTCGCCGCCGCCCGCGACCGGCTTGTCCTGATGATGCCGATTATCGGGGCGCTTGTCCGGCGCTTCGAAATCGCCCGCTTTGCCCGCACATTGGCGGTATTGCTGATCAACGGAGTCGCCGCACCGCGCGCTTTGGCTCTCGCCGGAGCAGGGGTCCGGAACCGGGTCATCGCCGGTGCGGTCGAAACCGTCGCAGTGCGCTTTCGCGAGGGCGAGGGCCTCTCGGCTCCGCTCGCGCGCAGCGGCGAGTTCCCGGCGGTAGCAATACAGCTGATTTGCACCGGCGAAGAGAGCGGGCGGCTCGATGAGATGCTGAACGAGGTCGCCGCGACCTGCGAGGAAGAGGCGGAGCGCACGGTCGAGCGGTTGATCGCTCTTCTCGTGCCGGCGATCACGATCGGAATGGGCCTTGTCATCGCAGCGATCATCGCGACCGTCATGACCGCGATGATCAGCATCAACGACCTCGCGGTCTGATGCCAGGCACGGCGCGCGGGTTTACGCTCTTCGAGCTGCTGGTGGTGCTGGCGATCATCGCGCTGATGCTGATCATGGTGCCGAGGTTCGTCGCCGGGCTGCCGGGTGTGCAACTGCGCGCCGCGGCTGACGATTTGGCTGCGACCCTGCGGCAACTCCATGACGCGGCGATCCGTGGGCGGACCACGACCGGCTTCATGCTCGACCCGGTGACGCGCACCTATCGCCTGTCGACTGTTGCCGGGGCGGAAAGGCTGCCCGAAATCGTGACCCGCGTCGGTTTTACCGTGGTCGCGTTCCGGCCCGGGGAGCGCGCGGCCCATATTCTGTTCTACGCCGACGGTAGCGCCAGCGGCGGCACGATCCGCCTCCAGCACGACGATCTCGCGGCGTCGATCCGGATCGACTGGCTGACCGGGCGGGTGGGCCGGCATGACTAGAGCAAGTGTCCGCGGGTTCACGCTGATTGAGGTGCTGGTGGCGCTGGCGATCCTGGCCTTGACCTTTAGCTTCGCCTATGGCGCGGTATCGGGCGGGCTCGGCCGTCTGTCGGATGACGGTTGGTCGGAGCATGCGGTGCTGCTCGCGCGCTCGCAATTGGCGCGAGTTGGCCACGACCTCGCACTCGCCGATGGTGCCATCGACGGCCGCGACGCAAGCGGCTTTTCGTGGCAGATCAGCATCGCTCCCTATGGCGCCTCAGGCGGGGTCGCCGGCCACCGCGTCGAGGTCAAGGTTGACTGGCGCGACGGACGGCTAATGCATCATATCAGGCTCGAAACGATCCAACTCGGGCTGGCGACGAGCGGAGAGTGAACCCCCGCCGCGACGCCGGCGCCGCCGGCTTCACGCTGATCGAGATCTTGACCGCCTTGACATTGGTTGGGCTTCTGGCAACGCTGGTTTTTGGCGGGGTCCGGCTGGCCGCCAGGGCCTGGGAGAGAGCCGACGCTCGGGCGGAGGATGCCGCCAATCGATGGGCGGTGGAAAATGTCTTGCGCGACGCGATCACGGCAGCTTATCCGGCATTCGCGTCGGCCGATTTGGACGACCGCGGCATCGTCTTCGATGGCGAGGCGCACTCGCTTGTCGTGCTGGCCCCGCTGCCGCGGGCCGTCGCCGCCGGGGTCCTGGCGCAGATGCGCTTCTATCTCCGCGGCGGGGAGCCGTCAAAGGCGCTCGTAATGGCATGGCGGCTGGATCTCCGGTCGTCCGATGGCGGGGGGGTCCTGCCCGAGGCCCCGATTGTCCTGCTGGATCGCGTCCGCCGCATCGACTTCGCCTATTTCGGCGCCGACGAGGCGGGCGATGCGTCGGCTTGGCAGAGGAGCTGGGCCGATCGCACCGCGCTGCCACAGCTCGTCCGCATCCACCTTGAGCGCAGCGACCCAGCACTGCCGGCATGGCCCGACCTCGTCGCGGAACCGCGCAGGATGATCAACACGGCCTGCATCTTCGACCCACTGGTCGGCCAATGCCGGCGGAGCCGGTGACAGCAGCACCATTATCGCCGGGGGCAAGCGATCTGGCGCGGCGCCTTCGCCAACTCCTCGCCTGGTGGCTCAGCGAATTGGCGCAGATGCTGCCGCGCCGCCTCTCCGGCTTCCTCGGCGTCGATGCGGAGCCGGTTGTTCTGGTCACCCTCGGCCCCGGCGGTGCCGCGTTGTGGCCGGCCGACGCGCACCGGCCGTCGGCCGAGACTGCAAGCCCCCGGCACAACGGCGTCACGATCGGGCTCGACCCGTCGCTAGTTTTCGAGGCGTCACTCGAGCTGCCGCAGGCGGCCGAGGCATCGCTAAGGCAAATCCTCGAGCACCAGATCGAGCAGCTGCTGCCGCTGGCGCCGAACCAGACCCGGTTCGACTACCGCTCGGTACGAAGCGTCGAGGAAAAACTGATAAGGGTGCGTGTGTTCATCGCCAAGTGGGCGACGATCGAGGAGGCGCTGACGGCGGCGCGTGCGGCCGGGCTCGGCCCGAGTCGCATCGTACTGGCCAATTGGCGCGAAGCGAGCGATCCGCCGGTTCTGTGGCAGGCCGACGGCGTCATCGATGCAAACCGGGCATTGCGGCGCCGGTTGGAGATAGCGGCAATCGTGCTCGCAGTGGTCGCCTACGGGCTGTACGTGCATCGGCTCGACCAGATGCGCGGCACGCTCGGTGTCGAGGTCGCCGCGGCGGCAGCGGGGGCGGCGGCGGCGGGGACAGTCGCTCGGCGACTTTCTGCCGTCGATGCCGATGCCGCATTTTTTACCGGCCGGCGGCAGCAGCTGACGCCGCTCCAGGTGATCGACGCGCTGAGCAAACTGGTGCCGACCGACAGCTGGCTGACCGGGCTCGTGTGCAACGGTCGCACCATCGAGATCAGCGGATATTCGCCGCGGGCGAGCGATCTGGTGGGGCTGGTCGAGGGCTCGACGCCGTTCGAAAATCCGCGGTTCACCTCGGCTATCACGCTGGCGCCGGATGGCAAGCGCGAGCATTTCAGTCTCGTCTTCGAGACCCGGACGGCGCCGATGCGATGAACATGTTCCTGTCGCCGTCGATGCGGCGAGCCCTGGCGTTGGCGATTTTATTGTCGCTGGTCGCATTCGTCTGGTCGGTGGCGATCCGGCCTTTGATAGCGCTGAGCGCGGATCGTCGCGCCGATATCGCCGAGCTGTCCGATCGCCTCGCCCGGCTCCAGGTGGTGATCGCGCACCGGCCCGAGCTGCAGCGGCAACTCTCCGAGCGCGACGGGCAGCTCGCCGCCGCCGGCGGTTTGTGGCGGGACGCCAGCGCCACCGCAATCGGCGCTGCGGTACAGGACCGTCTGCGCAAAGCGGTCGGCGACGACGGCGGGCAGGTCGAGAGCAGCTCCGAGGCCCACGAGACATCCGAGCACGGCTTTCGCAGGATCACGGTCCATTTCAACATCGAAGGCACCCTCGACACGATGACGCGGACACTGGCGGCAATTGAGGCGGCGCGGCCGGCTTTGTTTGCCGACCGGCTGACTGTCGCCGCGCCCGAGAGCCCCGCCGCAAACGGCCCCCCGATGCTTCACTTCGAGATCGATGTCGGCAGCTATGTTGCGGGGCCGCGACCATGATACCGCACCGTGTCGGCGCGGTCACCGGCTGGTCGATCGCCTGGCGCGGCGTTGTCGTCATCGCGCTCGCCGCTGCTGCCGCGGCACAGCTGGTGCTGCCGGTGCGGCTCCCGGAGGCAGACCCGATCGCCGCGGCGGCGGCCGTTGAACCGCGGCGCGCCGCACCTTTGTCGCCGCCGGCAGCACTTTATCCGGCAATTGCCGAGCATCCATTGTTCTCCCCTACCCGCATGCCTTTCGTTGCACCCAAAGTCGCGCCACTCGCTGCAGCTGGCGGGCATTCACCGCTCGATGATTACGTGCTGCTCGGAACCGTTGTCGAAGGCGATACGCGGATTGCGCTTTTAAAGCCGCCCGATGGCCATCAGGCGATCCGTGCCGTGACGGGGCAGATTATCGCCGGGTGGAAACTCTCGGCGATCACGCCGCAGGCCGTTCAATTCGAGAACGGAACGGCCCGTTTGGCGCTGCATTTTTCCACCCCGCGCTGGCCGCACCGGTGAAAATCAGGCAGGAGGAGCGCGGTTTTGCCCTCGTGATGGTGTTGTGGGCGGCGTTGATCCTTGCCGTGATCGCCGCCAGCATCATTGCGACCGCCCGAAGCGAAGCCCGTTTGGAAAACACGCGCTACGCCACCGCTCAACTTGGCGCTATTGCCGAGGGGGCGATCAATATCACCGTTTTACGCATGCTCGACCCCGCGCCTGCCGTTCACCCCTCGGCGGACGGAACGCCATTCGCCCTCGACTTCGCCAGCCGCAAGGTTGCGATGCGCGTCACGGACGAGGCCGGCAAGATCGACCTGAATTTCGCCCAAGGTGAATTGCTGCGTCGGCTGATCGTCGCGGTCGGGATCGAAGCGCAAGACGCGCAAGCGCTTGTAGATAAGGTTCTCGACTGGCGCGAGGCCGGCATCGGGCGACGGCTCAACGGCGCGAAAGCCGAGGATTATCGGGACGCCGGGCTGTCTTACGGGCCGCGCGAGGCGCCGTTCGAAACCGTCGAGGAATTGCAGCTGGTGATGGGCATTACCCCACAGCTGTTCGAGCGGCTCGCACCTTCGCTGACCGTCTACTCGCAATCGGCCTGGGTCGATCCGGTCTTTGCGCCGCGCGACGTGGTGGCCGCACTCACCCGAATGGGTGCGGGCCCGTTATCCGACATCCTGGCGCGGCGCGCAGCCGGTCACAAAGCCCCAGTGGTCATCGGCCATTCCTTTACAATCGATGCCGAAGTCGACGATCCGAGCGGGTTGCGCGTGCAAAGAAGTGCTGTCGTTCGGCTGACCGGCTCGCCTAAACTACCACTGATCGTCTACCGTTGGAATTGAGTGCGGGTCGAGTATGGGCTGAACGCCTTTATTCATGCCGTGGCATTGTTCTTACCATCGGCCGCGGCGCCGCAGGCCCGGGCCCGCCGGCCCAAGGCAGAGAGGCATGCATGCTTCCGGCGGCTAGCAGCCGAGTGGAAACTTTCCGAACGAGCCGCGCTTAGATCTCTAAGCATCTGATTTAGCTTGGCTGGGGGACTAAGATTCGAAGCTGGACTGGTGGAATCAGAGTCCGACGTCATTTTCGCCGGCTCTCTAAGACCGTCCGATCCGAGATTTAAAGCCGGATCCGGCGAACCCGAGACACCACAGCAAAAAGCAGGTCTGGCAGATTGCGAAGAGCATCGAGACCTTCGGCTTCAATGTCCCGATCCTGGTCGATGCTGACGAAAGGGTGATCGCCGAGGACGGTCGGCTATTGGCGTGACTACGGAGGCAGCTACAACGGATACCGCTACTGACGCACGTGATGTGGATCCACCGATCTCATGCCCCTGAACAGGGCCGCTCGACCAGCGCCACGTGCCGGACGTGCGGCCTTTCGGCATGCCCCGAGCGTAGCTGGCACTAGGCCGCTCAAGTTGACGCTCTGTCACGGCGATTGCTCAGATAAGAGCGGGCTTGTCGCGAAGTGGCACGGTCGAGACGGTCCGGGGCGGTGTATCGTGGAAACTCACTCAGGCGTGAAACGGGACTGGGCGGCGAGGGGTGGGCAGTTTTACGTCATGCCAAGGACGAGCCGATAATTCACCCGGCCAGGGTCCCTGGCTGATATCGACAATAGTCCCTCTCCGGTAGGTTCGGAATCTGCTCAGACGAGGGACCCCGCTCGCCGAATCCTCAGAAACCCAGAGAAACCTCCGCGCCAAGCAGCCAAGAGGTGAAAACGACCACGCTTTCTGCGCGATCGAGGGCTTGCCCGGCTGGTGTCTGCTACGCCGGGCCGCTATTAGGAACCGAAGGCTGGACGCGGCGGCCTCTATCTTCGTCCGTTGGGGGGCAGGGGAAGTTGCCCTCGTTGCATTGTAGAAAACCTGGGCTCGGTAGAGTCAGGATTATTAATTCCCGAGCAATTTGTAAGTAGTTTCCGAGCCTGTGAATCATATTCGCGGTTCCCTATTTTATAATTCCGCGTCGCTACAATTCAGAAAAGGACACCGCCGATGCCACTTCTCACCCGACCGATAGCCGTTTACTTTCCGTTGCGGCGCACCGTCGCGATAGCGGCGCTGATGGCCGCCACATTTCTCGCCAGCCCACTGACCCCGGCTCGCGCCAACCCAGCCAGCCCGCCACTTCAGCTGGCGCAGAACGATCCCCAAAAGACCCTGACGGCCACCCAGGCTACCTCCGACAAAGCGGACACCGTCGAGGCGCGGATCACGAGCCTTCACGCTGAGCTGAAGATCACGCCTGCGGAAGATGCGATGTGGAACGGCGTGGCGCAGGCAATGCGCGAAAACGTCGCCAACCTTGAAAAGCTCGTCGCCGAAAAACGGACACAAGCACCGCAAAACATGACTGCCTTGGACGACTTGACGACCTATCAGAAATTCGCCCAGGCCCATGTCGACGGTCTGAAGAACCTGACCTCGGCGTTCACATCGCTCTACGATGCGATGCCCGCTGCCCAGAAGACGAATGCCGACCTGGTGTTCCGGAATTTCTGGCGCGAGAACGCCCGCTCGCATGGCCAGAGGAGCTGACTATCCCTGCCCGCGCCGCCACGCTCATCAAAGGAGGTCTCGCATGACCTGGATTAACGGTACCAAATCGAAAGCTCGCCTATCGGCGACGTTTGCGGCCGGGCTCGCGATTTCCGCCGCTCTTGTCCTCGGAACCATCGCCGCACCGGCTCTCGCCGCACCGGATCACGCAGGCTGGGGCGATCACGACAACCATCGTGGAACTCACCGTCAAGGCTGGAACCGCGATCACTATCGTGCACCTCCGGTAGTCTATGGTGGTTACTATCGCGGTGGTTATGGATATTACCCTCCACCAGTAGTTTACGGCCCCAACATTGGCGTGAGCGTGCCAGGCATCAGTGTCGGTATTTGGTAAGCTTCACCCTAATCCCAAACGGAATCGGCTCGCGGGCAATGGCGTCCGCAATCCGATGCGACGAGTCACTTTGCAGAACGGAGTCTCCGATGCTCAAAAATCTGGCGATAGTCCTTGGATTGGTGGCGGGCCTGTCGGCTTGCATGGGACCATACGGTTACAGCGGATACGGCACCGGGTATGGTTACAACAGACCCGCCAACTACGGATACGGTTACAGCACTCCTGCCAACTACGGATACGGCTACAACACGCCCGTCTACTATGGAGGTAGCTACGATCCCGACACGTCGTACACCAGCCCGCACGGCACGCGCACGGTGCAATGACGTAGCCCCGTCTTTAGGGCTGGTCTCCCGATAGCGATCCGGCCTGCAGGCCGGATCGCGTCGTGTCCAACGGCAACGAACTACCTGTCGATATTGATTAGAGCGCGAACCATAGTGAACCCCGTAATAACGACTTATTATTCGTCATTCCCGCGGAAGCGGGAACGGGAACGCAGGAACGACAAGGGCTTGAACGGTGGCCATCGGCCTCCGCTTTCGCGGGGGCGGCGGTAACTTATCCGGATAGCACGCTTCACCAGTCAGATACTTAGATGTTATGAGTCCTTCATCGAATTGGCCGCGCAACCGGCTTTTACTCGCCCTTCCTTCCTCCGATCTTCAACAGCTTATGCCGGAGCTTGAACAGATACGCTGCAAACGCGGGCAGGTTCTGATGGATGCCGATAGTCCGCTCGACCATGTATTCTTCCCCGACAGCGGTGTCGTCTCGGTGGTGGCAGTCTATGCGGACGGCAGTATCATTGAGATGGCAACGATCGGTAGGGAGGGTTGCACTTCCGTGCAAGCCATTTTTGGCGCCGAGAGTTCCTCTGTCCGGCTTCTCGTCCAAATACCGGGGGATGCAACAAGCATGTCGCGCGAGGTGTTCACACGAGCCATGGGGTCGATGCCGTCCTTCCAAAGTCTGATGTACGCTTACGCTCAAGCCTTTCTCGAGCAGGTTCTGGTGTCGGTGGCGTGCAACGGGGCGCACAGCCTCAAACAGCGGCTGGCGCGTTGGCTGCTGATGATGCGTGACCGCGGAGACGATGATGCTCTGCTGATCACGCAGAACCTGCTCGCCGAAATGCTGGGCGTCCAGAGGCCAACCGTCAGCAATGCCGCGCGGGAGTTGGAACACGCCGGTTTGATTGAGCGCGGCCGGCGGCAAGTCTCGATACTTGATCGGCAGGGCCTCGTGGCGGCATCTTGTGAATGTTATCGGTTGGTCCGGGCGCGCATCGCTTTTCACCTTCCCAAAACATACGCATAAAAAGCGAGCCCACACCCGGTTTGGTCATGTAGATTACCGACAACATCCCCTCGACGCGCTTACAATCAAAACTGGCAGGAGGGTGACGTCAGCCCTATAGCAAGGTTCCGATGTATCGCATATCGGTTCCTGAAGAGCATCTTTTGCGCGATGCGGGAGGAGCGTGCATGGCTGTGAAAGGGCGGCGTCGGCAACAGGCTGGAGCGGCTCGCGCGCCGCTGGGGCGGCGCTCGTCACGAAGGCACCTCTCGCTGCCCGCCGCTGAGAGCTTCTCGGTCGTCGGGCTCGGCGCCTCGGCGGGCGGCCTTGATGCTTTCCGCAGGCTGCTCGCGGTCCTCCCTGCCGGCACCGGCATGGCTTTTATTCTGATCCAGCATCTCGATCCGACGCATGCAAGCATGATGGTCGATCTGCTGGCCGGGCATACGCCGCTGACGGTCCAGCAAGCGGCGGATGGGATGCCGATCGAGCCCGAGCATGTCTATCTCATCCCGCCAGGCGCCTATCTATCGATCTGTGCTGGTGCCCTTCGCCTGTCGCGGCCGCGCGAGCGTCACGGCGCGCGCCTGCCGTTCGACTTCTTTCTGCGCTCGTTGGCCGAAGAACTGGGCGACCGCGCGATCTGCGTGATCCTCTCGGGAACCGGCAGCGACGGCAGCCTGGGGCTGAAGGCGGTCAAGGAGCAGGGCGGGCTCGTCATCGCGCAGGATCCGGACGAGGCCGAGTATGACGGCATGCCGCGCAGCGCGATCATGACCGGCGCCGTGGACCTGGTGCTCCCGGTTGCGAAGATTCCGGAAATCCTCGCCAAATACGGCCAGCGGAAGGGATTGGCGCTGGACGATCATCCCCCGGGCCGGTTGGCCGAAATCCTCAATCTTTTGCGCACCGAGACCTCGCACGATTTCGCGCTCTACAAGCCCGGCACATTGTCGCGCCGGATCGAGCGGCGTATGGCGCTGGCCGGCATCGATGACAGTGGCCGGTATCTCGACCTATTGCGGGGGGACCCGGATGAGCTCGAGCTCCTCGCCAAGGATCTGCTGATTAACGTCACCAGCTTCTTCCGCGACCCGAAGGCGTTCGAAGTGCTGGCGGAGGAGGTGATCCCCGATCTTGTCCGCCGGCACCCGCCGGACCGGCCGCTGCGGATCTGGGTCGCCGGGTGCAGCAGCGGCGAGGAGACCTATTCCCTCGCCATGCTGTTTCTCGAGGAGATCTCGGCCGCTAAGCGAAACATCAGGCTGCAGGTCTTCGCCTCTGATGTCGACGAGGATGCGGTCGCTCTCGCTCGCGAGGGACACTATCCGAATTCGATCGCGGCGGATGTGTCGCCGGCGCGACTTGCCCGCTTCTTTACCCAGGAGGAGCACGGCTATCGGATCGTGCCCGAGTTGCGCGGGGTGGTGGTCTTTACCGTGCAGGATGTATTGGCCGATCCGCCGTTCTCGCGCCTCGACCTGATCTCCTGTCGTAACCTTCTGATCTATTTGCGCCCCGAAGCGCAGCAGAAGGTTCTTCTGCTGTTCCATTTCGCTCTCAGCGGCGGCGGCATCCTGATGCTCGGCGGCTCCGAGACGGTGGGTAACCTCGATGACCGGTTCGAGCCTATCTCCAAGGCGCAGCGGATCTATCGGCAGATCGGCCGCAGCCGGCCCGGGGAAGTCGACTTTCCGATCGGCTCGGGCGGGGGCGCTCGAGCGATTTGGCCGGGAGAAACGCACCAGGCGGCGATGCGGGGAATCAGCGTCAGCGACCTCACGCACCGGCTATTGGTCGAGACCTATGCGCCGGCTTCGGTTCTGATCAATCGTAAATACGAGTGCCTCTATTATTCGGGACCGACCGACCGCTATCTCCAGGTGGCGGCGGGCGAGCCCAGCCGCGATCTGCTCGCCATGGCGCGCGAGGGGCTGCGCAACAAACTAAGGGCAGTGGTCCAGCAGGCGAGCCGGGAGCATGCGCGTGCGACCGCTGCGGGTGCGCAGGCGAACCACGCCGGCAATGCCGTCGCGGTCCGCATCGAGGTCCATCCGGTGCGGCGCGACGGCGAGGAGTTGCTGCTGGTCAGCTTCTTCGACGAACCCGAGCCGGAGCCAAAGCTGGGCCGGCCGGTCGAGCCGGCCGACGACCTCTCGCGGGTAACCGAGCTCGAGCGCGAACTCGATACTACCCGCAAGGAGCTGGAGAGCGCCATTCACGACCTGGAGATCGCCAACGAGGAGCAAAAGGCGATCAACCAGGAAGCGATGTCGGCGAACGAGGAGTTCCAGTCGACCAACGAAGAGCTGATGACCTCGCGCGAGGAGCTACAATCGCTCAATGAAGAACTCACCGCGCTCAACAGCCAGCTCCAGGAGACACTCGAACGCCAGCGCAGCACGTCCAACGATCTGCAGAACATCCTGGACAGCTCCGGCGTCGCGACCCTGTTCCTGGACGGCGCGCTCAACATCCGCTTCTTCACGCCGGCGGCCAAATCGCTGTTTCGGTTCATCGCCACCGACATCGGACGGCCGCTCGCCGATCTGACCCCGGTTGTCGGCGACCGCGATCTCCTCGCCGATGCCCGCGCCGTGCTGACCAGCCTTGCGCCGCTGGGGCGCGAGATCGAAGCCGAAGGCGGCGCCTGGTACGTCCGCCGCATCCTGCCCTACCGCACCCAGGACAATCGGATCGACGGAGTGGTCATCACTTTCGCCGACATCTCGGAGATCAAGGCGGCGGAACGCGAGATCCGGGCGGCGCACGCCTATTCCGACAGTGTCATCGACACGATCCGCCAGCCGTTGGTTGTGCTCGACGAGGAATTGCGGGTCGTCTCTGCAAACCGTTCCTTCTACCGGGCCTTCGCCCTCGCCGCCGGGGAAACCGTCGGTAGACCGCTGGGCTTCGTCGAGGATGGCCACCCGGGAATCCCAGGGCTGCGCGGCTTCCTCGATCGGGTCCAGGCCGAGCAGCAAGTTACGGTTGAAGATTACGAGGTCGAGGTCGAACTCCCGCTGCTTGGGCGGCGCCTCCTGCTGGTGAACGCGCGCCAGATCCGCGACGGGCCGCTGGGGGGACGGAAGATCCTGTTGGCGATCGACGACATCACCGAACGCAAGCAGGCGACTGAGGCCTTGGAGGCGGCTAGGCGGGAGGCCGAGCAGGCCAATCTCGGCAAGTCACGCTTCCTTGCCGCCGCCAGCCATGATCTGCGCCAGCCGTTGCAGACGATCAGCCTACTGCACGAAATATTGGCAAAGAAGGTCGAGGACGAAGCCACCTTGCAGCTGGTCGGCAGGCTCGACGAGACCGTGAGTTCGATGTCGAGCATGCTCGACACGCTGCTCGACATCAACCAGCTCGAGGCCGGGATCGTCCGCCGCGAGATGGTCGATTTCCCGATCAATGCGGTGCTCGAGCAGCTGCGCACCCAGTTCACCTTTCACGCGACCGCGCATCGCCTCGGCTGGCGCGTTGTTCCGTGCAGCCTCAGCGTGCGCAGCGACCCGCGTCTGCTCGAGCAGATGATCCGCAATCTGCTCTCGAACGCGGTGAAATACACCAGTAAGGGCAAGATCCTGCTCGGCTGCCGGCGGCGCGGCGACATGCTTCGCATCGAGGTCTGGGACACCGGGATCGGCATTCCCGAAGAGCAGCTTCAGGCAATCTTCGAGGAGTTTCATCAGCTCGACAATCCGGCGCGCGAGCGCAGCAAAGGTCTCGGCCTCGGTCTCGCCATCGTCGAGCGCCTGGCAGGCTTGCTCGGCCATGCGGTCGATGTTCGATCCCGCCCTGGCAAGGGCTCGGTCTTTGCCGTCGAGGTGCCGCTCGGCCAAGACGCGCCGCACTGGCGGCCTCAGTACCTCTGGCCTGAGGCGACAGAAAAAAGAACTCAGAGCGGCGCAATCCTTGTCGTCGAGGACGATCCTTCGGTGCGCGAGATGCTGACCCTCCTGCTCGACGGCGAGGGTCACCGCACGACCCCCGTCGAGGATGGGAGAAAGGCGCTCGCGTCGGTGGCGCAGGGAGCGGTGCGCCCGGACCTCGTCGTCGTCGACTACAATCTGCCGGGGGGTCTGAATGGCCTGCAGGCCATCGCCCGCCTGCAGGATGCGCTCGGTTACAAGGTCCCCGCCATCATCCTGACCGGCGACATCTCGACCGAAACCTTGCGTGAGATCGCCCAAGGGGGCCACCTGCATCTGAACAAGCCAGTCAAGGGGAAGCACCTGATCGACCTGATCCGGCGGTGCCTCGCCGAATTGCAATTGCCAGGGCAAGCAAACGCCCGGAAGCCCGCCGAAGCCTCCCGCGATGGCCCGAGACCTGCGACCGTCTTCGTGGTCGACGATGACGGCGCGGTGCGCGAGGCGCTGCGCGATTTGCTCAGCGAAGATGGCCGGTTGGTCGAGATCTACGATAGTTCCGAAGCCTTCCTCGATGCCTATCAACCCGGCGGCGAAGCGTGCCTCTTGGTCGATGCCCGGATGCCCGGCATGGGCGGGCTCGAACTGCTGCACCGGCTCAAGAGAAATGGAAGTCGGCTGCCGGCCATCATGATAACCGGCCAGGGCGACGTGCCGATGGCGGTCGAGGCCATGCGGGCCGGGGCTGCGGATTTCATCGAGAAGCCGATACACCGCGAAGAACTCTTCGCCAGCATCGAGCATGCCCTGGAACACATCCGGGATTCGGCCAAACTGTCGGTTCGCCAGGAGGCAGCAGTGATGCGCCTTGCCGGTCTGACTGCGCGGCAGCGCCAGATCATGGAGTTGGTGCTCGCCGGTCATCCCAGCAAGAACATCGCCGCCGACCTCGGCATCAGCCAGCGCACTGTCGAGAACCATCGAGCTGCGGTCATGAAGAAGACCGGTTCGCACTCGCTTTCGGCGCTGATCCGCTTGGCGCTCGCCGCCGATCCAGCCACCGCGCCGCAATCTCCCGGCTGACCGAAGAGTCTGGCATGGCGCGCCGAGAGGCGCGTTGCGCCGATCGGTGCTTGACCTCTCAGCACTCTAAATACTAAGTAGATTCCGAGGCTAGTTCTGTGGTCATCCCGTACCCAAATTTAAAGGGGAAAATTCCCACGCGTGTTTTGGAGGAAGTTGTGGAATTAATTCTGATTATCGTTGTCGTTCTGCTGCTCTTCGGGGGCGGCGGCTATTACGGATACCGCAGGCGATGGTAGCGAGGGCTGGTATTGCCTAAGTGCTCTATCAGACTGAGCAACCCTATGTGTGCACGCGAGGCGTGCTCGCCCACCTGAGATTATTATCGGGTAACTGGAGAACAACACTATGAACATCTTCACTATAATTGGCGTGGTGGTCGTCGTAATTTTGGTCTCCGGTTATTTTGGGGTGCATGGCGTCCACTTTTAATCACGGTGATTGATCAGCCTGGCGTTAGCGGGTTTTCATTCCGGTTCGACGGCGGTTTTTTGCAAGCAGCGCAGCACCTCTGCGACACTCCAGGCTTGGGCGATGCAGCCGCGCGGCGTGAACGGCGGTTCGGCGTCGAAGACTTCGCTGATCGAGCCGATGCCGGCTTCAGCGAGATGCGGCTCGAAGCTGTCGAGGAAACGCCGCGCCGTTGCGCGATCATCGGGATGGACCTTGAGCCAGGCATCGACGAACGGGCCGATCAGCCAAGCCCATACTGTGCCCTGGTGGTAGGCAGCATCCCGGGCGCGCAGGTCGCCGAAATACCGCGGTTTGTAATCGGGCTCGCCCGGCGCCAGGGAGCGCAGCCCGACCGGAGTCACCAGCTTTTTATGCACGGCGGTAACGACCGCCTCCCAATATTCCCGGTCGAGGACCGGGTGTTCGAGCGCAATAGCGAAAATCTGGTTCGGTCGGAAAGCGGAATCGTCGCCATTCTCGCCATCAACGACATCGTAGAGATAGCCGCCCGCCGTATGCCAAAAGCGGCGATTAAAGGAGCCGCGAGCCTTGTCCGCATGGGCTGCGAGCTCATCGGCCTCCGGATCCTGCGCATCGCGCAGCCAATCCGCCAGCAAGCACAGCGCATTGTACCAGAGCGCGTTGATTTCGACCGCCTTGCCACGGCGCGGGGTGACCACCCAATCGCCGACTTTGGCATCCATCCAAGTCAGCGCATAACCCTCCGCCCCTTGGGTGAGGAGCCCGTCGTGCGGGTCGACCTTGATACCGAACCGGGTGCCCTCGAGATGATGCCGCACGATGTCCTTCAAGATTGGCACTAGGAGCTCCAAGGTCTCCTTATCCCGGCAATGCTCGACATAGCGGTGTAGCGCGTGGAAAAACCACAAGGTCGCATCGGCAGTATGGTAGAGGCCCTGATTTTGTCCCTCGGGAAACAGGTTCGGAATCAGGCCGTCGCGCACATAATGGGCAAAGGTGCGCAAGATCCAGCGTGCCTCGATCGCTCGCCCGGTCGCCAGGGTCAGTCCCTCGAGCGAGATCATCGTGTCCCGGCCCCAATCGGTGAACCAGTGATAGCCGGCGATCATGGTGCGTACTTCATCGCCCTCGGCCCGCGCCCGGGCCCCGTCGGCAATGCGTCCTACCGGGGTAATAACGAAGGCGTCGGCCGCAAGGACGAGCTCGGCTGCGAACCCGATCTGCGCCGTCTTCGCCGACATCCCGACGAGACGCCGGCGACGCTCGCCTTCGAAGGTCAGCGCATCGTCGGGGCTCAGCGCCAGCACAGTGTGCCAAGACTCTGTCGCCGCGATCAGGGTCAGCGGGCAATCCTTGCGGATCTCTCCGGCAAAGTAGCCGGGACTCCACAGCCAGCCGCGCAAATCGTAACCACGCTGCGCTTCGATGTCGTAGAAGTGCTCGCGGCGTGAGCCGCCATCGGCGGTAAAGGTCGGGCCTTCTGAGTTCTCCACCGCCAGCCGCAAGGTCGGCAGATCCAGCCCGGCGCTGATCTCGTATCGGTTGTCCCGGACAGTTAGCGTATAGCCCGAGGAGAGCGCCTCGCTGAGCGGCGCCTCGAGCCGACGAAAGTTGATCAAGGGTCTGAGCCGCAGGCGGACGCGCCCGCCGTCGCCGAGCAGGCGAAAGGTGCAATGCACGATGTTCTGGCGCGAGGGCACAACAATCGACTTCTCGATGACGACGCCATCGAGCTCATAGCGCCAGCTCGGCAGGCCCATATCCAACGTAAAATCGAGGAAGCGCCCGTTCTCGCGCAAGTTCAAGACGCTGCCGTCTCCGCGCTCGATGTCGACCTCGAGATCGTTGAGCACCACCATGCGGCCGAGCGGAGCTGGTTGGGCGGCGATCAGGAAGCCGTGGTAACGCCGGGTGATCGCCCCGGTCATCGTCGCCGAGGCGTAGCCGCCCAACCCGTTCTCCACCAGCCATTCACGCGGAGCTTCCGGGGGCAGATTTTCGGCGCGGATGAGCCGACGCAGGTCAACCATTGGCTTTTCGGAGATGGAAGACGTTCTCCGCCTCGGGGATCGTGACTGAGGAGCCGGGGATCAGGACGGTGGCGCTCTGGCCCGAGATCAGCCAATCCCCTGCGGCATCCTGCGCCGGACTTCCTGAACCACCGTAAGGCGGGGCTTCGCTAGACCATAGGAGCCGCCAGGCCTGGCCCTCGACCGGCGCCAGCAGCGGCTCGGGCGCAGGGCCGAGCAGGAGGTCGCGGCCGAGATTGACAATCAGCAGCCGGTCGGCGCCGCTTTTCGAAAAAAAGCGCAGCACCCAAGCCTCATCCGTAAGGGCGGCGCCATCGATCTGGCATGGCCGCTGTCCAAGCACAGGGTCCGTGCGCCGCAGCTCCAGAAGATCGCGATGCAGGGCATAGATTGAAGCATGCCGCTGCCGCTCGCCGAGATCGAGCACCGATCGGCGAAACGTGCCGATGTCGCAGGGGTCGGCGAGTTCGGCCCGCATTTCGCTCGTCGCCAGACTGGGAAATTGGGCGAGGGAGAGACGGCGCCCCTCGCGGACGTCGCGTGACAGCTCGATCTCATGATCGGCAAAATAAAAGAACGGGCTCGATGCGCCGAATTCCTGCCCCTGAAACAGCATCGGAATGCCCGGCATCAGCAAGAAATAAGCGGTCATCGCGCGAAGCCGGCCAGGGCTCGTCAACGCGTGACAGCGTTCTCCGGTGCCAGAATTGGCGACCTGATCGTGGTTCTGCAGAAAGACAACAAAACATTCTGCCGGAAGATCGAGCGCGGGCGTGCCGCGCGCCTTTTGCTGCCACTGGTAGCGCTGCCCCTGATAGAGGAAGCCGTGTTTGGCGGCAGCGACGAACTCGCTCGGGCGACCGCGATAGTCGGAATAGTAGGCCTCGTGATGTCCGGTCAGCGCCACCATGGCGCTGTGATGGAAGTCGTCGTTCCACAACGCATCGAGCCCGTATCCGCCCCGTTCCACTGGGCGTGCTAGCTTGGCGTGCTGCGGTTCGTTCTCAGCGACAACAAAGGTGATTCTGCCGCGCGCCGCCGAGCGCACCTGCCGGACAATGGCGGCGAGAATATGATCTTCCGATCGATCGAAAATTGCCTGCGTCGCGTCGAGCCGCAGGCCGTCGAGATGATACTCGTCGATCCAATAGCCAGCATTGGCGACAAAAAACTCGCGCACTGGGCCAGAATCGGGACCGTCGAAATTGATCGCCTCACCCCAGTCGTTGTCGTGACGGTCAGTGAAATAAGCCGCGGAGAACAATTTGAGATAGTTTCCGTCTGGACCGAAATGATTATAGACGACGTCAAGGATGACGGCGATCCCGAGGGCATGAGCACGGTCGACGAAATGGCGGAAATCAACCGGTTGTCCGTAAAGTTGGCTTGGGGCGAAGAGATCGACGCCGTCGTATCCCCAACCGAACCGACCCGCAAATTCCGCCACAGGCATAATTTCAAGACAGGTGATACCGAGCTCGGCGAGAGCGGGCAGCTCACGCGCAGCCGCCTCCCAACTTCCCTCAGGGGTGAAGGTGCCGATATGCATTTCGTAGATGATGAGTTGTTCGCGTGGGACCCCGCGCCATGTATGGTCGGTCCACGCGAAAGCCCCGGGATCGACGATTTCCGAAGGTCCGTGCGGTCCTCTCGGTTGAAATCTTGACGCCGGGTCGGGCAGAGCCGCTTCACCGCGGTCAAGACGGAAACGATAGCGCATGCCGGCTCGCGCCGGCAGGCTCAACAGCGAGAAGTAGCCGCTGCTCTCGGACTTGCAGCGCCGCCGGTTCGAGGCCTTCGATCTCGACTGAAACTTCGCGGCATCGCGGCGCCCACACCCGGAAATGGACGCCGCCGTCGGGCTGTGGCTCGGCGCCGATCCACAAACGCCGCACAGACGTCGCTGCGGGCTCACCCGGCTGTTTCGCCGCGGCGAGTTGGGACGGCGTCGCGCGCTGTCGCTGCCTGGCGTCGCCGAAGGCGGCGCCCGCGTCCACCTGTCGCGACCCCGCTCTCACCCTATGGGCCGCTTCCGTGCGTCCGCGGTCGCGTGACGATGCCTGCCGTGATCCCGTCCTCCTCGTGGATCTCCGAGGGGACCTGATCCTGCATCTTCGTCGTCACGGTGGACCGCACCACGCCGCGGATGGCCGTCGCGATTTGAACCAGGCGGGCTGCGTATGCGTGGTCCTTTTCGAAGAGCTTGGACGGTCGGTGACGATGCCGCGTCGCCTGATCGGGATCACTCGGTGCGCGCGCGTAGTGTTCCGGGCTTGTACGCGCTGTGGTCATGATTCCTCCGGGCTTGGAAATGCCTCACCGTATCGCGGGGAACAGATTTTAGCCCACCGGAGTTCCACCGCGGCAGACTCGGAAACTACTCAGGCGTCCCCGATTCCCGCCGGTGGCAGACGGCGCATTTACAGACCCGCGGCCATGCTTTCAGCCGCCGTGCCGCGCAACCACCGCAGCTGGCACAGACAAAGCCGCCCGGCCAGCGCCGCTGCGCCAAGCGCTCAATGCACGCCTCCTTTGTGCCAAACCGCGCCGCAAATTCCAGAAACCCCGGCATCCGATCTTCCCTCGGTGGCCGCGAACATGCCGCCCTGAGGCGAGATCTATGGCCAGGACATTCAGCGAACCTGCTCTACCTGGATAGGGCGAATCCCTCATTGCAAGCTACCCCCTGAGCGCAAGTATCCCGTTAAATGAGTAGTTTCCGACGTTGTTTTGAGCCGGGTTCAAGCGTATATACACCAAGCGTATAAATATCGACAATAGGAGTAAATCAGATGAAATATGGATTGTTATGGCTTATCGGAATTCCAATCCCGATCCTGATCATCGCCTTTCTAATCTTTCATTGACCGAGATTCGCCCCGGTCGCCTCGGCGCAAAAAGGATCTCCCCATGAAATCAATTTTGATGTCAGCGGCTTTGGCCTTCGCGCTGGCCGCTGGGTTGACTCCCGCGCCGGTAAAGGCTGCGGGCTGCCTGAAGGGTGCTGCCGTAGGTGGAGTCGCCGGGCATCTCGCCGGCCATCACGCCGTTCTTGGCGCCGGTGTCGGCTGCGTCATCGGTCATCATGAGGCGAACAAGCACGCGCAGGAAAAGAGCCAGCAACAGCTGCAGGGCTCGAGCAACGGCGGCCAGGCCAACGCCAATTCGGAGCGCTGACCGTGCGGCGTCGGGTCGATCGGCCATTGAAGGGCGCGAAACGTCAGAAACTGCTTTCGCAAAGGAGCCGTCATGCCTGACCAAAATCAACCGGACGCCATCGCCCTACTGAAAGCAGACCATCGCAAGGTCGAGGATTTGTTCGCCGAATTCGAAGCCGCCAAAGGCGCGGCCAAGAAACAGACCCTGGTCCGGCAGATTTGCACCGAACTCAGCGCGCATACGGTGATAGAGGAGGAAATCTTCTACCCGGCCTGCCGGGGACAGGTCGAAGACGGCTTGCTGAACGAGGGGTATGTCGAGCACGACGGCGGCAAGGTGCTTATAGCCGAGCTCCTCGCCAGCGCACCAAATGAGGAATTCTACGACGCCAAGGTCAAGGTGTTGTCCGAAGAGATAGAGCACCACGTTCACGAGGAGGAACGGCGGTCGGACGGAATCTTCTCCCAAGCCCGGTCTGCTGGTCTCGACATGGACGAGCTCGGTAATCGCTTGAAGACGCGGAAAGAGGCGATTCTGGCTGAATACAAGATGAGCGGCATACCCGCGCCGGAGACGCGCACCTTCACCGGCCACACGCTCGAACAAGGAGAGCCGGTCGGCGAAAACAGCGGCGCAGGCTGATAGCCGTAATCCACGGAACCGACGCGTATCTGTCGATCTTCACCGCCGTGTCGATGTTGATCGGCGCGTTCATCGCCGCGGCCGCGGCGGCACTTGGAGGCCAGCACCGTGCCGAGGGCTGGCGAGCGCATCCGGGGCTGCAGCAGCGTGCCTAAAGCGGCCGGGCACGCTGATCCGAGTGAGGTTGCCGATCATGGCAAATGACGTTTCGCCTCGGATCGGCGGCGCCGATCGGGTGGAGATCCGGACCTCCGGGACGCCCCCAACCAGCCTTGGGACCTTGGCGGTTGCGGTCGTCATCGTTGCAAGCCTCTATTTTGGGCGGGAAGTTTTTGTTCCCGTGGCCCTCGCGATCCTGCTGAGTTTCGCGCTCGGGCCGCTGGTTTTGCTGGTGCGCGGTTGGCATCTGGGTCGGGTGCCGGCGGTAATTGTGGCCGTCCTGCTCGCCTTCCCAATAATCGGCGGCATCGGCACGTTCCTCGGGACCCAGCTCGCGCATCTGGCAGGGGATTTGCCGGAATATCAAACCAACGTCGCGCAAAAAATTCACTCGCTGCGGGCTTCGACGGGAAGGGGTGGGGTCATCGACCGGACCTCGAAGATGGTGAAAACTCTCGACAAGGAGATCGAGAAGCCCGAGACCGGCGACAAGACCGCGAGGAATCAGCCTGCTGCCGCCGCCGCTCCGCAGAGCGTTAAGCCGCAAAGCCCGGTTCCGGTCGAGGTGCGCCAATCCGCATCGACGCCAATGCAGCTCATTTACGGAGCCGCCGCCCCTCTGCTTCAACCCCTGGTCACGGCCGGTATCGTCGTCGTTTTCGTCATCTTCTTTCTGCTCCAGCGTGAAGATCTGCGCGACCGGTTTATCCGGCTCGCCGGGGCCGGCGATCTTCGGCGCACAACCGTGGCGCTGGACGATGCCGCCAGACGCCTTAGCCGCTATCTGTTGGCACAGACAGCGGTCAACGCCAGTTTCGGCGTGTTGGTCGGCAGCGGGTTGTGGCTTATCGGCGTCCCGCACCCAGGGCTCTGGGGCATCCTCGGGATGCTGCTGCGCTTTATTCCCTATATCGGTCCGATCATCGCCGCGGCGCTGCCGATGATCGTGGCGCTTGCCGTCGATCCGGGCTGGTCGATGCTGTTGTGGACCACAGCTATGTTCGCAGTGGTCGAGCTTACTACCGGCCAGGCGATCGAGCCTTGGCTCTACGGCCACAGCACCGGACTTTCCGGCATCGCAGTCATCGTAGCCGCCGCTTTCTGGACTTTGCTATGGGGGCCTATCGGCCTGCTGCTGTCGACACCGCTAACTATGTGCCTCGTTGTCCTGGGGCGGCATGT
This sequence comes from uncultured Alphaproteobacteria bacterium, assembly GCA_963785565.1. Lineage (GTDB taxonomy): Bacteria > Pseudomonadota > Alphaproteobacteria > ATCC43930 > CGMCC-115725 > AP-15. Next base: position 464,038 of record CAWAVV010000013.1, read on the forward strand.
CGAGCATTTGCAGTTTCTCGAGGTGCTGCTCGGCGACCAGCCGGCACTGGCGCCCGAAGAAAGCTTTTATCAGCGCATTCTCGCCGACGACCCCGACGAGGCTTCGCATCTGGCCGAAGAGTTCCTGAAAGAAAACTCACTGTCGGCCTATTACGACCAAATTGCGATCCGCGGCCTGGCACTGGCGCAATTGGACGTCAACCGAGGTATGCTCGATCATGATCATCGAGTAAGGATCAAGGGCGCCGTCGACGTGGTCATCGATAATCTTTCCGACCATGACGACGTTCCACTTGCTGGGTCCGGTGCGAGCGATGGAGCGGTGCCAGCGCCGATTCTTTCCGCGGCGGAGCTGGCGCCGAGCTGGCAGGGGACACCGGTGTTGTGCGTGGCCGGACGCGGTTCGCTCGACGAGGCATCGGCGGCAATGCTGGCGCAATTGCTGCAGAAACATGGGATTGGAGCCCGCGTGGTGCCGTCGGCAGCGGTGTCGCCGCCCAACCTGTTTGCACTCGATGCGACGGGCGTGCAGATGGCGTACCTTTGCTACCTTGAGCCCGGCGCCTTTGCAAACCCCTTTTATCTCATCCGACGGTTACGGCGCAGGCTGCCGATGGCGACAATGGTCGGCGGATTCTGGACCCTGAGGGCAGATGAAGCCGACGAGCGCAGTGTTCTAACGACAACCGGGGCCGACCTCATCGCGACGTTTTTGCAGCAAGCGGTCGCGCAGGTAACCGCTGCTGCGAGCCAAGCTGCCGCTCCCCATCTGGCGAGCGGCCTGCAACCGTCTGCGTTCGAACCCGCAGCAGCGGCGTCCTGAAACGCGACGGCGCGAAGGCGGGTTCGAATCGGGCAAGGTTGGCGGATTCTTGGAGCTTAGTCACCGTCAAGTTGGCTCGTTCAAAAGTAGACAATTCGCAACACGTACGCTTCAGCATGGATGACCGGTGAATTTAACCCAAATATTTTATTAAATAGTGATTGCACAATTTAATTGACGCAGCCTATCGATTTTGTGGAACGAACCGGGGTTAAAGTTGTTGATGTCTTGTAAATGAAGCAATCAAGGAACTTGTTATGAAAAGGCTTTTGGCTGCGGCCGTGATCTCGGTCATGGCAGGCGCAGGTCTCGCGGGTGGTGCCATGGCACAAAGTGCGGGACCGCCGGCAAATCACGATGCCGGCACCCCGGCTGTCGCGAAATCCGATGTGAACAACCCAGGAGCGCCTGTCGCCGGGGCGAACAGCTTTACTGAGAGGGAAGCGAAATCCCGCATCGAGAAGGCCGGCTACACCAGCGTTGCCGGTCTGACCAAGGACAAAGACGGCATCTGGAGAGCCGAGGCTAACAACGGAAGCGCAACCGTTCCCGTCGCGCTCGACTTTCAAGGGAACGTCGTCCCGAAGTAAATGTGTCGTAAGGATACTTGTAAATCTTATTTCACCGATTGAGGAATGCTATGACACAGACAGTCACCGCTCTTTACGACACCTATGACGCCGCGGTTTTTGCAGTGAATGACCTCGAGGCATCCGGCATCCCGCACGCCGACATCAGCCTTGTCTCGAACAACGTCGACCACCGATATGACAAGGATCATCCGACCAACGCAGCCGCGGACGCCGGGACGGGCGCCGGCATCGGAGCCGCGGTAGGCGGTGTTGGGGGTCTGCTGACCGGTCTTGGCCTGTTGGCAATTCCCGGTGTCGGACCGGTGGTAGCGGCTGGCTGGCTGGTTGCCACCGCCGTCGGTGCTGTAGGGGGAGCGGTCGTGGGCGGTGCGGCTGGCGGAATTGTCGGCTCGCTAACCGGCGCCGGCGTCCCCGAACATGACGCCAATTTTTATGCCGAAGGGGTGCGCCGCGGCGGGACCCTCGTCACCGCTCGGGTCGACGACGCCCGTGCCCCGGTAGCTCGGGAGATCCTGCAACATCGCAAATGGGTCGATCCAACCGTTCGTGGCGCTGTTTATCGCGAAAGCGGCTGGACTTCGTTCGACCAAAGCGCGCCGCCTTACACTCCCGAGCAGGTTGCCGTGGAGCGCGGCCGCTATATCGGGGGCGGTGTTTAGCCAGCTGACGGATCGGGGTCGAGGTTCGGGAATGCTGGCAGCGAACCTCAATCTTTGAGGCCTTCCAGGGCTGTTAGGGGATTACATGGCAAAGGCCTCGCCGCAGATCAGATCCATTTCCGAGCGGGGCGCCGCGCTTCGGCAATCGCGCAATCTGAAGATGGCTGGGTCTGCGCATGCTTATGTTCGGGGCAACACGCTGAAGTTCTATGAGTGGCTTGCCGCCTCGGACAGCAGCAAGGTGCTGCGGGGCCCGCCGATCTGGATTTGCGGAGATTGCCATGTCGGTAATCTAGTGGATTGACGCTAGCAAATGATTCCCTTGGGGCTGGCGGATGTGCGAGTTTGCGGGGATGAAGAAGGGCATTAAGTGCGGCTTGGTGCGGGCGACCGCGAACGGCTGGATGCGGTGATCGGATCGGGCAACAGCCCGCAGAAGCATGTGTGGCGGGCTCGGATTGTGCTGCTGAGCGCCGCCGGGGTCGGCACGATGGCGATCCAGCGCCAGACCGGCAAGGGCAAGCCAACGATCTGGCGCTGGCAGGCCCGCTTTATGGCCGAGGGGATAGACGGGCTGCTGCGCGACGCGACGCGGCCGAGCCGGAAACAGCCGCTGACGGCGGCGGCGATCGAGCAGGTGGTTGCGATGACGCTGGCCGAACCGCCGGGCGAGGCGACGCACTGGACCGGCCGGGCGCTGGCCGAAGCCGCCGGGATCAGCCATCGCAGCGTGCAGCGGATCTGGGCGGCGCACGGTCTGAAGCCGCATCGGGTGCGCGCCTTCAAGCTGTCGAACGATCCGCAGTTTGCCGCCAAGCTGCACGATGTCGTCGGCCTCTACATCGACCCGCCCGAGCACGCGCTGGTGCTGTCGGTGGACGAGAAGTCGCAGATCCAGAGCCTGCCCCTGGCACGAACAGGGGCGCTCGACCGCACCCAGCCGGGGCTGCCGATGAAGCGCGGCCGCTGCGGCACGATGACCCACGATTACAAGCGGCACGGCACGACGACGTTGTTCGCCGCGCTCAACCTGCTCGACGGCAAGCTCATCGGCCAGTGCATGAGCCGCCACCGGCATCAGGAATTCATCCGCTTCCTCAACAAGATCAACCGCGAAACCCCGGCCGGACGGGAGGTGCATCTGATCGTCGACAACTATGCCACGCACAAGCATCCCAAGGTTCGCGCCTGGCTCGGCCGGCACCAGCGCTTTCATTTCCACTTCACCCCGACCGCGGCCTCCTGGCTCAACGCGGTCGAGGGCTTCTGTGCCAAGCTGACCCGGCGGCGGCTCAAACGCGGCGTCTTCAAAGGCATCCTCGATCTCCAGGCCGCCATCAACCGCTTCCTGCGCGAGGCCAACGACGATCCCAAACCCTTCATCTGGACCGCCGACCCCGATGCAATCATCGAAAAGGTCCACCGTGGGAAACAAGTGTCAAAGTCGATCCATCAGCGACCGGCGAGTGTACAATTTTGCGCGGATTGCGTCTTTCTCCCTATCGGCTAGCCCGCTGCCGGCCACCGTTACACCTCACACTTTCCTTTGTCGCGGTCCCCGGTGGCGGTGCGGGGGGAAAAGCCGGTCGACGAGCCTCAGCTCGTCGGTCTATCCGTACATCTGACCGCCGATGATCATCGACGCGCGTTCGGTGCCGGCCGGCACCGTGCTCGAGACAGCTGTTTGCATTATCGGCGCCGGCGCGGCCGGCATTACGCTGGCGCGGGAGTTCATCGGCTCTAGGTTCGAGACACTGCTCCTCGAGAGCGGCGGGATGGAGTTTTCACGCGACACGCAGAATCTCTACCAAGGCACCTCCGTTGGCCGACCATTTCAGGACCTGACCACTTGCCGATTGCGCCTTTTCGGCGGCACGACCAACCATTGGGCCGGCGTATGCGCTCCATACGATGCCGTGGATTTCGAGGCGCGTTTCCCCTATCACGGTTGGCCGTTCGACCGGGCATATCTCGATCCGTGGTATCGGCGCGCTCAGGAGGTCTGTCAGCTCGGACCCTTCGAATACGCGCCGGGGCAATGGGGCATCACCCCCGACCAGCTCCCGCCGCCGTTCGATGGACCGGCTTTCGTCTGCAAAATCCTGCAGCAGAGCCCACCAACGCAATTCGGCCCGGTTTACGAGCCCGAGCTTCGCCGGTCGGATAAGGTCAAGGTTTATCTGCAGGCCAATGCGCTGGGCTTCTTCCCCGGCGACCATCAGGGTGAGGTCGGCGAACTGGCCGTGGCTACGCTGTCGGGCGTTTCTTTTGCGGTGCGGGCGCGGATCTTCGTCATCGCGGTCGGCGGCATCGAAAACGCCCGGCTGTTGTTGTTATCGGGCGAGCCCGGGGGCAATGGCCTCGGCAACGAACACGACCTGGTCGGTCGCTACTTCATGACCAACCTCGTCTACAATGGCGGCACCATCGCGCTCAGCGATCCCAATTTCGACCTCGATGCCTTTACCGGCCTCTACCCGCAACCCTACGGAGGTTTTGGCCTTAGGAAGTACTATTATTTGTCACAGGTCGGCCTGTCTGCCGAGAGCATGCGCGCGCTGCGCCTCCCCAACGTAAAGTTTTTCTGGGAAGATCAATCCCTGTTGAAGCGGCTGCGCGGACATGACAGAGCATTATTCAACGATCTCTCCCGGGCCATCGGCAACGTCGACCGCACCGCCGGATTCGCTGGACGCAAAATCTCGTTCGCCAACGCCGCACCATCGCGATCGCTGGACCTCACCTGGAACTCGGCGCAGCTGCCAAACCCTGACAGCCGGGTTTTTCTCGGTGCTGAACGCGACCCCTTCGGTTTTCGGCGGGTTGCCATCGACTGGCGGGTCACGGCGGGAGACAAAGAAAAAGCGATCGCCACCCATCGCCTGCTCGGCGCCGAGGTCGGCCGGACCGGCTTCGGCCGGCTGCGCTCGACGCTCAATACCGACGACACGACTTGGCCGGAGGATTTCTACGGCGACGAACATCATATGGGCACGACGCGGATGCATTTGGATCCGGCGCTCGGCGTCGTCGATCAGCACTGCCGCGTGCACAGTCTCGCCAATCTCTACGTAGCCGGAAGCTCGGTCTTTCCGACTAGCGGCGCGGTCAATCCGACCCTGACCATTGTCGCGCTGGCGCTGCGCCTCGCTGACGATATCAAGGAACGTCTAACATGAGCGACCCGGCGCGATTGTCGCGACGCGATACGCTGGCCGGCGGCATCCTGAGCGCAGTTGCTGTGTCAGGCGCCGGACGGGTTGCGGCGAGAACGGTGGTCAGCACGATTTCCGACGGCAGCCTACTCTACACCCTGTTTCCTGATTTGCGCAACGTTCGCACCTTAAGCAGGGCCTGTCTGCGCTCTTTCCCAGCAACCGCTTCGGCCGATCAGCTCTACGCGTGGATTGTCCCGGCAGGCCGATCGGATACTGAAAATGTGGTGACGATTGCTGAACTTCGGCGCTCTATCAGGCAACGCGTGCGAAGAGATTTCGACATCGACGATACCGTCCAGGTCGATGGCTGGGTGCTTTCGATCACAGAGCTACGGATGTACGCTCTTGCCGCGCTGATCACGCCAGCGACGATCGGCCCGACCGAAAGCGGCTGAGGGTGAGGCTGGGACGGCCCTGACGCTTTGAGATCAGGTCCGCCGAACCCTTGGTGCCGTACGCTGTCAAGAACCGAAATATTTGGCGGCGCTCGAGCCTCAGCAGCTGAACCGCCGTGGTCGTCACCTGCTGATGATCCAAATCCAGCAGCACATCGAGCCGGCCGCCCCCCAGAAATTTTGCGACATTTCGATCGGTGACAAATTGCGACTTTTCCGTCCGTGAGGAACAATATCGGCGGCATTGGCGGCGGGTGGCGCGCTTGTGGCTATTCCTTGTCGGGAACGTCGGCTTCGAGTTCTTCGAGCCAGACCATGGCGGTGGCGTCGGAGGGGGCGCGCCAGTCGCCGCGGGGGGAGAGCGAGCCGCCCGACGAGATTTTCGGGCCGTTGGGCAGAGCCGAGCGCTTGAACTGGCTCAGTTGGAAGAAGCGGTGGAGGAAGACCCCCAGCCAATGCTTGATTTCGGGCAGATCGTAGGTACGCCGCGCGGCATCCGGGGTGTTGGCCGGCCACGCCCCGTGTTCGACGTCATTCCATGCGTTCCATGACAGATAGGCGATCTTGGACGGCCTGAAGCCGTAGCGGGTCGCGTAATAGAGGTTGAAGTCCTGCAATGCATAGGGGCCGACGATGCTCTCGGTCGACTGGATCAGGCCGTCGGCGCCGGGCGGCACCAGCTCGGGCGAAATCTCGGTCGCCAGGATGTCGTAGAGGATCGGCGCGGTGGGCGGGCCGAGATCGCCGGTCGCCGCGACAAAACGGATCAAGTGCTGGATCAGGGTTTTGGCGACCGAGGCGTTAGGGTTGTAATGCGACATCTGATCGCCGACCCCATAGGTGCACCAGCCGAGGCCGAGTTCGGACAGATCGCCGGTGCCGACCACCAACCCGCCATTGTGGTTCGCCAGCCGGAACAGATAGTCGGTGCGCAGGCCGGCCTGGACATTCTCGAAGGTCACGTCGTAATCGGCCTCGCCCTTGGCCGTGGCGTGGCCGATGTCCCGCAGCATCTGCCGGGCCGCCGGGCGAATGTCGATCTCGGCGCCGCTGACCTTGAGCGCCTTCATCAGCCGCCAGGCATTGGCCTTGGTCGCCTCGCCGGTCGCAAAACCCGGCAAGGTGTAGGCGAGGATGTTGGTGCGCGGCAGCCCGAGCCGGTCCATCGCGCGCGCCGAGACGATCAATGCCTGGGTCGAATCAAGCCCGCCGGAGACGCCGATCACCAGTTTTTTGAGCCCGGTCGCCTTGAGCCGCTGGGCCAAGCCCTGGACCTGGATATTGTAGGCTTCGTAGCAATTGTCGGCGAGCATCGCCGGGTCGGCCGGCACATAGGGGAAGCGCTCGACATTGCGGCGCAAGGCCAGCTTTTCCTGCGGCGGCGCGAAGTCGAAAACGATCGTGCGGAACGGCGTGTCCGAGCCACCGGCCGCGCGCGCGCAGTCGCCAAAGGTGTTGGTCCGCATCCGCTCCTGGCGAATGCGCCCGAGGTCGACATCCGCGACCGCGAGCTCGGGCGTCGCCGAGAAACGCTCGGTCTCGGCCAGCCCTTCACCCAGCTCGAAGATCCCGGCCTGGCCGTCCCAAGCGAGGTCGGTCGTCAACTCGCCGGCGCCGGCGGCGGAATAGGCATAGGCGGCCAGGCAGCGCGCGGATTGCGAGGCGCACAACAGCCGGCGCATTTGCGCCTTGCCGATCGTGATGTTGCTGGCCGACAAATTGAGCAGGATCTCGGCGCCGGCCAGTGCCGCCGCGCTGCTCGGCGCCCGCGGGACCCACAAATCCTCGCAGATCTCGACGTGAAAGGTGAAACCCGCGGCATCGGCGGCGGCAAACAGCAGGTCCGCGCCGAACGGGACGTTGTGCCCGGCGACGGCGATCGACCGGCCGGCGACGCCGGCGCCCGAGGTGAAATGCCGGCGCTCGTAGAACTCGCGGTAATTCGGCAGAAAAACCTTTGGGACAACGCCGAGCAATCGCCCGCGATGGATCGCGACCGCGCAGTTGTAAAGCTGCCCATGCGAGCGCAGCGGCGCGCCGATAACAAAGACCGGGAACCGGTCCCGGCTGGCCTGGACCAGACGATCGATCTGGGTCTCGACCGCTTCGAGCACCGCATCCTGAAACAACAGATCGTCGATCGCATAGGCCGAGAGGCACAGCTCGGGGAACACCATCAGCCCGACCCGCGCCGCGTCGCCCTCGGCGAGCAGCGCCGCGACCGCCTCGGCATTATGGGCGGGTTCGGCCACCGCCACATGAGGCACGCAGGCGCCGACACGGATGAATTGATGCCGGTAGGGTGAAAAGAACGAGGACATTGCGGGCGGCGCTCGCGATCGGCTGACCGTGTTAATCTGGGAAATCAAACGCTTTACGATAAGGGGTCAGCCGATCGGGGTGGCTTGCCCGGAACCGGGGGCGCCGGCGAATGCCTACAGAAATCCTGAAATGCCGCCGAATAGAGCGAGCGCGCAGACGATCGTCGAGACGCCGATCATCAACCCGAGATACCATCCGCGCAGGCGCTGCGGCTCCGGCAATGCCGTCACGGCGAGAGTCACCAGGAGACCAATCACCAGCGGCAACAGGAAGGCGTTCAGGACCTGCGCGGCTATGTTGAGCGCAACGAGGTCCGGCACCACCCAGACAAGGGCGGCCGCACCAGTCGCGCAAGCCACGTAGACGCCATAAAACCATCGCGCCTCGAGAGGCCGGTATTCGAGCGAACGCCGGTGTCCGGTGACCTCGCCCACCCCCCAGGCCAGCGCCAACGAGGACACGATCGCCGCTGTCAGCGAAGCCCCGAGCACGCCGACGCCAAAGACCAGGTGGCCCATGGCCTCTCCGAGGATCGGCGTCAGCGCATCGCCGATGTGGCCGACGCTGGTCAGATTTACCGGGACGCCTCCTGACGTCAGCACCGCCGCGGCGGCGACAAGCACGGCTCCGGTCAAGCATTGGGTAAGAACGGCGCCGACACCGGTATCCCAGCGCGCGGCCTTGATGTCGTCTGGCTTCAGCTGTTTGTCGACGGTGGCGCACTGCTGATAAAAGATCATCCATGGGTTGAATGTCGCGCCGATAATCGCCGCGGTCAGAAATGCGAATTCGCGGTTGCCGAACGGCAAGTCGACAGCATCCCTCAGCAACGTCGCGAGGTTCGGATGGGCATCCCAGGCTACGGCAAAGAAGGCAAGTTCGAACAGGCCGATAACGAGTGCTGTCCGCTCGACGCGCCGGTAGGAGCCGGTAGTCACGATGATCAGCAGCGCGCCGGTGGCAAGGGGCAAGGCTAGGCTGCGCGACACGCCGTAAAATTCTCCGATGCCGGCGACGCCGGTGAATTCGGTAACCAGCGAGCCGATCGTCGCCACCGCCAAGCCCACCATCGACAACCAGGCCCATCCGGCGCCGAACCGCTCGCGGATCAGTTCGCCGTGACCGCGTCCGGTGTAGATGCCGAGCCGCACCGTCAGCTCCTGCACCATGTAGAGCATGGGTATCAGCAGCAGCAGCAAGGGCAGCAGCCGATAGCCCCATTGTGCCCCGCTCTGCGCGGCGGTCACCACGTTTCCCGCGTCGGTGTCGGCGAGCATGACCAGCAGTCCGGGTCCCCAGACGCCGGCCCAGCGGAAAATCGGCGCGATCTTTGCCTTCGTCGCTCGGGCTTCGGCGTCCATGCGGCAGCTCTCAGAGGCAATACGGCCGGGGAGATCGTGCGGCGTCCGGGTGGCGCTGCGCTTGTCCTTGCGACGCTAGCCTATCGGAATCGCCTGGTCAGCTTCGATTTTCGAGGGGTGCGAAGGCCTCCGACCCCGCGCCGCCGCCATGACGGAAGCCTCGCGCGCGCAGGCCCGGAGGGAGTAGCATCAACCAGGAAAGGGAGGAAACCACGCCGCGACAGGCCGGCCGGTGACGCATTGGATCGATCACCGGTTGACCGGGCCATACCGGCTGCCAACTCGATCGTCCGATCCGATCCATGCGCCATTGCCTGACGCGGATCGGCGGGCGCACCGAGGCCGGGGATCTGATCCTCCTGGCCCGATCTGACGGGAGGTTGCGATGTTTTGGGTCGTCGTCGCAGTTTTATATTTCGTGCTCGCGGCGGTCGCGCCGAGCATTCTCGGCCTCTTCGTCAGCCGCACGCGCCCCGACTTTGGAACATTGTCGCTGTCCCTGCGCTTCGTGTTTGTGGCGATCGCGCTGCTCTGTCTCGCGGCGACCTCCTACGTGCATGTCGATTCCGACGAAATCGCCGTGCTGAACAAGATTTACGGCACCACCTCCTTGCCCGGCGAGCACATCATCGCGACGAACGGGGAAAAAGGCCCGCAAGCGGAAATCCTGACCCCGGGCTGGCACCCCTGGTTTCTGGTCAATGTGATCTATCAGGTCGAAACCAGAAAGGTGGTGTCGATTCCATCGGGCAAATACGGGTTCCTGAACGCCAAGGACGGCGCCCCGCTGCAGCCCGATCAGTATCTGGCCGACGCCTTTCCCGCGGGGCGCGAGCTGGACATGCTCGACGCCGAATACTTCCTCGGGCATAGAGGGCAGCGAGGGCCGCAGACGACGATCCTGACGCCGGGCAATTACCGCCTCAACACCTACCTTTGGGACGTCGACATCCGGGATGCCGTCGATGTGGCCAAGGGCTTTGTCGGCGCCGTCAAATCCAATGTCGTGGCGGCGGTGAATTTCGGCAATCTGGTCGCAGAAAAGCCGACCTCGTGCCGGCAAAAAACGGTGTTCACCAATTCGAGCGGCGAAGCCGTCATCGCCAACCAAACAAAAGGCGACCAAGGCATTCTGACGGCAATCCTGGTCCCGGTCGGCTGCATCGGGGTGTGGGAAAAGGCGCTCCAACCCGGCCGCTATTACGTCAACGAGGCGGCCTACAAAGTCACGATGATCAGCACCCGGGTGCAGACCTGGGAGTTCAAGGGCGGCTATAAGCGGCGATATATCGATCTCAGCCTCGATCAGGCCGGCAATCTGACGCAATCGCAGCGCTCGCAGGATGTTCCGGTGCCCGAGGGGGCCGCCGACCCGGCGATCACGCCGTTTGTCGAGGGTTGGCAGGTGCCGCTCGAACTTCGGGTCCTCGCCCAGGTCACCCCCGACAACGCGCCCTTTGTCGTTGCCGCAGTCGGCGGGTTGCCGGAAATCGAAAACAACATCATGGTCCCGACCATCCGCTCGATCGTGCGCAACGTCGTCGGGGCTACTGGGCGACACGTGCTCGATCTCGCGGACAATCGTGCGACGCTCGAACGCGCGGTCGAGGACGCGATCCGGCCGGAGGGTCTACGCGCCGGGATTGTGATCAAGGAGGTCAAGTTCGGCGACGTGGCGTTGCCGCCGGAGTTGCTGATCTCGCGGTTGCGCCAGCAATTGGCCGATCAGCTCCAGTTGACCTACCAGCAGGAGCAGAAGGCGCAGACCCAGCGGATCGAAACCGAAAAGGCGCGGGCGACCGCCGAGCAGCAGCACCAGCTGGTCGAGGCGCTAATCGGCGTGCAGGTCGCCGAGCAGAACAAGAACGCCGCCAAGTTGCGCGGCGAGGGGCAAAAGCTCGAACTCGAAGAAACCGCGCAGGGGCAAAAGGCGCAGGCCGACGTGCTCGGCCAGGACCGGGTGCTGACGATCAACCTCGTTCAGCAATTCCTCAAAGCCGTCCAGGAAAAGCCGGAAATCGTCTCCCTGGTCGGGCGGCTGGTGCCGCAGACGGTCGTGTCGACAGGCAGCCAAGGCACCGGGCTCGACAGCGCCGCAGCAATTTTTGGGGCGTTGCTGAGCAACGGCGGCGCGGCCACGCCGGCTTTGGCCGGATCATCTGCCAAGAAGTGATCTGCAATATGGCCGATATCGTTCTGATCAATCCTCGCTTCGAGATTTCGTATTGGGGGCTCGAACACGCGATGCCGTTTCTCGGCGTCAAAGCGGTGCTCCCGGTGGCCAATCTGCCGTTGCTCGCAGCGCTGACCCCGGATCGGCACCGCGTCACCCTAATCGACGAGAATATCGAGGCAATCGACTTTGCCCGCTGCGAGCGCGCCGACATTGTCGGCCTGACCGGCATGAACGTCCAACGCCGGCGAATGAAGGAAATTCTCCATGAGCTCAAGGGCCGCGGCGTCTTTACGGTCGTCGGCGGTCCCTGGATTACCGTGCAGGAGGACGATTTCGGCGATCTAGCCGATGTCATCTTTATTGGCGAGGCGGAGCGGACCTGGCCGCAGTTTCTCGCCGAATGGGCCGAGGGACGCCATCAAAGCCGTTATGAGCAGGCCGAGCGGACCGACATGGCGACGGTCCCGGCGCCGCGGCTCGACCTGTTGCGGATGAAGAACTACGCCTTCGGCAGCGTGCAATTTTCACGCGGCTGTCCGTTCGAGTGCGAATTCTGCGACATCATCGTCACCTTCGGCCGCCGCCCGCGGATCAAGACCTCCGCTCAGGTGCTCGCCGAGCTCGACGCGCTCCTCGCCGCGGGAAAGAGCTCGGCCTTCATCGTCGATGACAACCTGATCGGCAACAAGAAGGCGATCAAGCTGGTGCTGCGCGATGTGGTGGCTTGGCAGGAAGAACACGGCTATCCGCTGATGTTCGCTACCGAGGCCTCGATCGATCTCGCCGACGATCCCGAATTGATGCAGCTGATGGTCGAGGCCAACATCAGCAATGTGTTCGTCGGCATCGAGACCCCGAACGAGGCGGCGTTGCGCGAGACCAAGAAATTTCAAAACCTGCGCAGTCGCGGCGGAAGCATGCTCGACAAGGTGCATCGCATCCAAGATGCGGGGATGGAGGTGTGGTGCGGCGTCATCGTCGGTTTCGACAATGATGATCCGAGCGTTTTTGCCTTGCAGCAGCGTTTCGTGCGGGAGGCGCGGATCGTCAACGCGATGGTGAACATGCTGGTGGCAATCCCCCGCACTCCGCTGTACAGCCGGCTCGCCAGCGAGGGCAGGCTCGATCTGTCGCAGGATGCCGCGAGCTGGGGCGGCTTCGGCACCAATGTCGTTCCCTTGCGGATCGGCCGGCGGGGCGCTGCGCGCCGGCTACGTCGAGCTGATGCGGGACCTCTATACAGCCGATGCCTATTTCGAGCGGCTCGATGCGCTCTACCTGGATGCCGGGCTGCAATTGGGACAGGCTCGCATTCGCTACCTGCGGCGCCACCCGCTGCGCAGGCTCAAGCTCAATGCGCGGCTCCTTGCCGAGACGATCGCCATGTTCCTGTTGCTGATGAGCGGTGTGCCGGATCGCGCATTGCGCCGTGAATACCGCCGACGCCTGGTGCGAGCCGCCTGGCGTAAGCATGATCCGGAGATGATCCAGAATTATGCCCTCAAATGCGCGATGCATTTCCATGTTCACATGATGGTGCAGGAAATGCTTTCAGTACCGCAGCCGGTCGTCCGCGCCGCTGCTTGAACCAGCCCGGACCGGGGCTGCGCTCGGATAAGGTGTGACGAGTTTAGAACAGCGAGTGAATTGGCGATGGCTCATCCGATCGTCTACGGCCCGGCCCTCAGCACTTACGTATGGAGTGTACGGCTGACGCTCGCCGAAAAGGGCGTCACCCACGAGCTAATCGAGGTACCGTTCGGCGTCCACCGCGAAGAGCCACATCTGTCGCGGCAGCCTTTCGCCAAGGTCCCCGCCTTCGCGCATGACGATTTCACGCTCTACGAAACCCAGGCGATCATGCGCTATGTTGACGAGCGCTTTCCGGGAACCCCGCTGCAGCCCGAGGACGTGCACCAATGGTCGCGGATGAACCAGATCATCGGCATCGTCGACGCCTATGCGTGGCCCAGCATCGCCGGCACGATTCTGCTCAACCGGGTATTGGCGCCGCGGTTGCTCGGGCGCGTGCCGGACGAGGCGGCAATCACCGCGGCATTGCCGCGCGCCCGGCTTTGCCTCGCGGAGATCGACCGGCTGATGGAAGACAACCGGTTTCTTGCCGCCGAGCATGTGAGCCTTGCTGATTTGATGGTGATCCCGCTGCTCTATTTTTTCGCCAACGTGCCCGACGGCCATGCCCCGCTCGCCGAGCATCCCAAGCTGCAGGAGTGGATGCGGCACATGGAAAACCGGCAGAGTTTCGAGGTGACGAAGCCGGCGATGGCGTGATCCGGCAACAATAGGGAAGATTTGAGGTTCTGGAGCGGTTTCCGATCAAGTTGCGCCGTGCTCCCCCCTCCCAAACTCCCCCCATCATGGGGGAGCGTTTCAATCAGCACTCCCATTGGTACTCCCGCCCCCTCGATGGGGGCGGGTTGGGGTGGGGGTGATTCGTGCCGAGTGCGTCTATTCGGTCGAATACCGCTCCCGACCCGACTATTTGGCGTAGGGGTTGACGAGGCCGGCGACGATTTCGGCGAGTACCTCGCGCAGCTGGCGCTCGTCGCAGCCGATTAACACCGCGTCTTCGAGCGCTTCTTGCGCCAGCTCGCGCAGCTCGGCGAGGTTCTCGTTCAGCACCTTGATCTTTTCGACGCAGGAGACGGGTTCGCCCTCCGGCGTCAGCCATACCGGAAAATCGTTCAATTCACTCATCGTCTTGCCCTGACGCGCCACAGCGGTTCATTTGAGGACGCTGGGCGGCGCGCCACCAGCCGGCGCTCCGGTTTGGGACGCGCCACCCTGGGGGCCTTCGCCGGGCTTTTTCTGCGCCCCCGCCCCGGCCTGCGAAAATATCATCTGGCCGATCAAGTCTTCGAGACTGGCCGTAGCCTGGGTGTATTTGATTTGCCCGCCCGGCGGGATGTCCTTGTCCGAGCCGCCCGGGACCAGCGCCAGGTATTTGTCGCCGAGCAGGCTCGACGAGATGACCTCGGCAACCGTGTCTTCAGGCAATTTGTATTCGGGGTTGATGCTCATCTTGAGGGTGGCAAGATAGGTCTTCGGGTCGAGATTTTCGGCGGTGATCGAGCCGACCTTGACCCCGGCGATGCGCACGTCGCTGCCGTCGCGGATGCCGTCGACGCGGGTAAATTGCGCCGTCACCGTATAGCCGTCGACCGCCCGCACCTGGCTCGTTGTGTACGCGAAAAACAGGAAGAACGCGGCGACGACGAGCACGACCGCCCCCATCACCGTTTCGATCACATTGCCGCTCATCGGCGCTTTCCCGGGATCAGCGCTGGATCAGCTCCCGCCGGCATCCGCATCTCCGCGCTGTTCCGGCGTCCACGGCTCGTAATCGGCGGTCGAGGGCGCGCGACGGCCGCCGCGCAGGATCGAGCCCGGCGGGCGATAAGCATGGGGCGTGCCGGTCATGTTCGGCAGGTGTTCCTTTTCCCACGGATGGCGGGTGCGCGATTCCGGCTGCGGCACCTCGTCGATCGTGTGGTGCAGCCATGCATGCCATTCCGAGGGCACCTTCGACCCTTCCGGCTCGCCGGCATAGATGACCCAGCGCTTTTCGCGGCTCGCCCGCCCGCCGCCGCGAGGCAAAGCCCGTCGCCCCTTCTCGCGGTAGTAGCGGTTGCCGAGGCTGTCGATCCCGACATAATCGCCGCGCAGCCAGGTCAACAAACGCGTGCCGAGGGTCATCGCTCCATCCAGTGCCCGATGCCGCGGCCGGCTGGACCCCGCGGCCGCCGGTTTATCGCACCGCCCTCGCCCCGGCGGCAATAGCCGACTTAATGTTGCCGGCCCGCAACATATGGTGTGTTTCCGCGCATTCGCCCCAAAATAAATTGCCGGCCTTCGCCGAACGACCTAGATATAGTCGCCTAGGCAAGCCCAGTAGCTACATCTTGCTGCGAATCCCGCGGGCAGGAGACCAGGTTTCGGGGGGAAGGAATGCATATCGCGCGGCGCTTTACCACGGCAGGCCAGGATCCCTATGGGTCGGTTCCGTTTCGGAATGCGACCAGCGAGATTCGCAATCCCGACGGTTCGGTCGTCTTCCAGGCCGAGGGAATCGAGGTGCCGGCCGAATGGAGCCAGGTCGCCTGCGACATCATCGCCCAGAAATATTTCCGCAAAGCCGGGGTGCCGGCGCGCCTGGCGCGGGTTGAGGAAGACGGGGTTCCGTCCTGGCTGTGGCGCAGCATGGCCGATGCCGCGGCGATGGCGGCATTGCCCGAGGACCAGCGCTACGGCGGCGAGACCGACGCCCGAGAGGTTTTCGACCGGATGGCCGGGACCTGGACCTATTGGGGATGGAAGGGCGGCTATTTCGACACCGAGCAGGACGCCCGCGCCTTTTACGACGAGATCAGGCTGATGCTGGCGCGGCAGATGGGCGCCCCGAACTCGCCGCAATGGTTCAACACCGGGCTCTACTGGGCCTATGGCATCGACGGCCCGGCGCAGGGCCATTACTACGTCGATTACCGCAGTGGCGAGCTGACGGCCTCGGCCAGCGCCTATGAGCACCCGCAGCCGCATGCCTGCTTTATCCAGTCGTGTCGCCGACGATCTCGTCAACGAGGGCGGAATCATGGATTTGTGGGTGCGCGAGGCGCGGATCTTCAAATACGGCTCGGGCTCGGGCTCGAATTTCTCGAAACTGCGCGGCGAGGGCGAGCGTCTGTCGGGTGGCGGGCGCTCATCGGGGCTGATGAGCTTTTTGCGCATCGGCGACCGCGCCGCGGGTGCGATCAAATCCGGCGGCACCACGCGCCGAGCCGCCAAGATGGTCATCGTCGACATCGACCACCCCGACATCGAGGCGTTTATCGACTGGAAGGTCGTCGAGGAGCAGAAGGTTGCTGCACTCGTCGCTGGCTCCAAGCTCGCCGCCCGGCATCTGAACTTGGTCATGGCCGCCTGTCATCAGCAGCCGGAGGGCGCCGCCAATTCCTGCGATCCGGCGCAGAACCCGGCATTGAAACGCGAGATCCGCGCCGCCCGGCACGCGCAAATCCCGGAAAACTGCATCCAGCGGGTGATCCAGTTCGCGCGTCAAGGCTTTACCGCGATCGACCTTCGCACTTACGACACCGATTGGGATTCAGAAGCGTATCTGACCGTCGCCGGACAGAATTCGAACAATTCGGTGCGGGTCTCGAACGAGTTCCTCGACCGCTTCGCCGCCGACGGCCCCTGGGAGCTGACCCGGCGCACCGACGGTAAGGTTGCCAAGACATTGCCGGCGCGCGAATTGTGGGACCGGATCGGACACGCCGCCTGGGCCTCGGCCGATCCCGGCCTGCAATTCGACACCACGATCAACGACTGGCACACCTGCCCGGAGAGCGGCCGGATCAATGCCTCGAACCCGTGCTCGGAATACAATTTCCTCGACGACACCGCGTGCAACCTCGCCTCGCTGAACCTGATGGCGTTCCGCCGCGAGGACGCGAAAGAGGGAGGCGGCCCTGGGCCGGCCGTCGATGGAGAGCCCGGACGAGACGCCGGCCCAGGGCCGGCTGTCGACGGAATGCTTGGACGAGACGCCGGCTTCGATGGCGAGGCTTTTGCCCATGCGGTGCGGCTGTGGACCCTAGTGCTCGAAATCTCGGTGATGATGGCGCAGTTCCCCTCGCCCGAGATCGCCCGCCGGTCGTTTGCATTCCGCACCCTCGGCCTCGGTTACGCCAATCTCGGCGGCCTGTTGATGGGGATGGGCATCGCCTATGACAGCGCCGCCGGGCGCGCGCTCGGCGCGGCGATCACCGCGCTGTTGACCGGCGCCAGCTATGCCGCCTCGGCCGAGATGGCCGGCGATCCGGGATTAAAGCCGCGCGGCGCCTTTCCGGGCTTTGCGCTGAACCGCGCGGCGATGCTGCGTGTCGTGCGCAACCACTGCCGCGCCAGTCATGGCGAGAGCCCGGGCTATGAAGGGCTGGCGATCCTGCCGGTTCCGCTCGACGCCGCGAATTGCCCCGACCCGCAGCTGGTCGCGGCGGCGCGCAGGAGCTGGGACACGGCGCTGGCGCTCGGCGAGAAGCACGGCTTCCGCAATGCCCAGGCGACGGTCATCGCGCCGACCGGCACGATCGGCCTGGTCATGGATTGCGACACGACCGGGATCGAGCCCGATTTCGCGCTGGTTAAATTCAAGAAGCTCGCCGGCGGCGGCTATTTCAAGATCATCAACCGCGCGGTGCCGCAGGCGCTCGTCGGCGCTCGGCTATGACGCCGCCGAGATCGCCGCGATCGAGCGCTATGCGCTGGGCCACGGCACCTTGGCTGGCGCGCCCGCGATCAACCATCAGAGCCTGCGGTCCAAGGGGTTCGACGAGCGCGCTCTGGCCGCGGCCGAAGCTGCGCTCGCCACCGCTTTCGACATCAAATTCGCGTTCAACAAATGGACCCTGGGCGAAGCCTTCTGCACCGAGCGTCTCGGCATCGCCCCGGCCGCACTGGGCGACCCAGGTTTCGATCTGCTGGCCTCGCTCGGCTTCAGCCGGGCCGAGATCGACACCGCCAATACCTGGTGCTGCGGGGCGATGACCCTCGAAGGCGCGCCGCACCTGAAACCCGAGCATCTGCCGGTGTTCGATTGCGCCAGCCCGTGCGGGCGCACCGGCACCCGCGCATTGTCGGCCGAAAGCCATATCCGGATGATGGCGGCGGCGCAGCCCTTTATCTCAGGGGCGATCTCGAAGACCATCAACATGCCGAACGCGGCGACGGTCGAGGACTGCAAGGCCGCCTACCTGCTGTCGTGGCGGCTCGGCTTGAAGGCGACCGCGCTTTATCGCGACGGCTCGAAACTGTCGCAGCCCTTGGCCGCGAGCCTGCTGGGCGCCGACGAGGAGGCCGAAGACCGTGCCGCCGAGCTATTCGCGCAATCGCCGGCCCAGCGCGCCCCGCTGGTCGCCGAGCGCATCGTCGAGCGGGTTGTCGAGCGGGTTGTCGAACGCGTCGTGCAGCGCGGCGAGCGCCGCCGCCTGCCCAACCGGCGCAAGGGCTACACGCAAAAGGCCACGGTCGGCGGCCACAAAGTCTATCTGCGCACCGGCGAGCACGAGGACGGCCGGCTCGCCGAGCTCTTTATCGACATGCACAAGGAGGGCTCGGCCTTTCGCTCGCTGATGCACAATTTCGCGATCTCGATCTCGATGGGGCTGCAATACGGCGTGCCGCTCGAGGAGTTCGTCGAGAGCTTTACGTTCAGCCGGTTCGAGCCGTCGGGGATCGTCGAAGGCAACGACACGATCAAGATGGCGACTTCGATCCTCGACTACATTTTCCGCGAATTGGCGATCTCCTATCTGGGCCGCGGCGACCTCGCCCATGCCGAGCCCGACGACCTGTTGCCCGACGCGGTCGGCAAAGGCGAAGCGCAATCGACCCTGCGCGACCCCGGCGGCGACGATCAACCGGAGGTTGCCCATGCATCCGGACTGTGGCCGGCCGAGGAACTCAGCTTCATGCAGCGCATGACCTCGAACGGCTTCGTCCGCAACAAGCTGACCGTATTGCACGGCGGCGCCGGCCGAGCCCCCACCGGAACGGCATTGGCCGCGGCTGACGGCGCCTTCTCTCCAGCGATCCCGGTCTACGCCAGCGACGACCACACCACCCTGTCACTGCGCCTCGAACGCATCCGCGCCGCCCGCATCAAAGGCTACGAAGGCGACAGCTGTGAGGAATGCGGCAACTTCACATTGATTAGGAATGGTACATGCTTGAAATGTGATACTTGTGGATCCACTTCAGGTTGTAGTTAATCACATGTGCGACCCTCAAAGAGGATGAAGTTGGTTTCGTTGGATCGGCGAAAGGTTTTTCGAATGAACCAGTTGCCTAAAGAGGCCAGGCATGAGGTCCTGCTCGACCCCCTCGACACGTTGCTAGCGGACGTCGCGATCCGGATTCAGTTGTCGGCGACTGATTACGGCAAGGCACAGTCGCGAAACCGAGTGATCAATGATCATCTAGAGCGTGAAAGTAGTCCGCTGCGTGGGCGGGTGAAGCTGCTTTATCCCCAGGGCTCGATGGCAATCGGGGCCACGATCGCTTCGCGCCTGCGCACGGACGAGTTCGACATTGATGCAATGGCCGAGCTGGCGATCCCCGCCGACACGTCCGCTCAAGTCGCATTAGACCTATTGTTCCGTAGCGTGCGAGGAGAACCCGGCTCCCGCTACTATGACATGGTTGAGCGCCGTACACGCTGCGTGACGATTCATTATGCGGATCGCATGCATATCGACGTGACACCCTCTGTGCTCCGGCTCGGCGAGTCTGCCAGAACTAGCGTCTTATTCCATCACAAGCCCGATGACCCACGTGAGCCGACGTATCGATTGCTTGGGAACCCTTGGGGTTTCGCGGCGTGGTTCAAGGAACAGACCCCACAGGATCACGCGTTCGCGGCGGTATTCGCAAAGAGGGCGGCAATTTGGGAAAGCGAGGTGCTCGCAAAGCGAGTCGACGCGGTGCCAGTACCAGCTCAGGAGGGCGCACTGGAGAAGGCCAAGGCGGTGATCGTCCTCCAGTTGCTGAAGCGGTGGCGGAATGTCCAATACGACCGCCGAAACGGTCGGCGCCCGCCCTCGGTCATGATGTCCAAGCTGGTGGCCGATGCAGCGAACCACACGGAGACGATTTTCCAGGAGCTCGAGATCCAGGCTCGCCATATGCGTCAGGTGATTGGTGCGGCGCACGACACCCGGCAAAAGGTGAACGTAATAAACCCGCGTTGTGAAAGTGACATCCTGACCGACCGTTGGCCCACGTCGCTCGATGAGCAGGAACTATTTGTGCGCGATATTGACCGATTGATAGCTAAATTAAAGGAACTGCCGAGGAGCGACCTCGGGAGAATGCGCGGGATCTTGACCGAGCTGTTTGGTGAGAACCCTACGGGCCCAGTGTTCGAGAGCTATAACCGGCAGCTCGGCGAAAGCATCGCATCCGGTCGCAGTATGTATCTTCCCGGCAGCGGGCGTGTCCTAGCCGCAAGCGCTGCTACGCCAGCGCAGGCCGTTGCGACTCCGACGCACACGTTCTTCGGTCGCCCGCGCGAATGACCGGGCTCACGATGGCAGACCAGATCGCGCGTATGTGCGATCGGTTCCCGGATTTCCGCCATACGGAGCACTGTCGGTGGTGGACAACCTGGATTGGTCCGGTCAGGCCGTTGCATGGCGTCTATACGATCAGACTACAATACATACGCCGCTATTGGCTCGGCGAGCTGGAGATCATCAATGGGTATACCCCGCAAGTCACGGTGGTGGAGCCGGCGCTGAACCTGGAGCATCCCAGCACAAGGAAGTCGGTGCCGCACGTGTATTGGCTGGAGCACTCTCCCGAGCGCTCAACTCTGTGTCTTTATGATCCCGCAACGTCGCAATGGTCACCAGATGACTTCATCGCCGATACGATCGTGCCCTGGGCATGCGAATGGCTAGCCTGCTACGAGGGGTGGCTGGCAACCGGCGAATGGAGCGGCGGTGGCCGTCACCCGCAGCGGCGGCAGAACAGCATATTCCCGGTGACAGACCCCCCGAAATTCGATCCGCCGGATCACGGACAACGCGGCGCGTTCCGTTGGATTGGGATGAAGATCGGAACTTTCGGATCCTTGCCATTGATGGCGGCGGCATCCGCGGGATCTTCCCGGCCGCTGTCTTGGCAGGATTGGAAGAACGCTGCCTCGGCGGTCGATCAATTGCGGGATATTTTGATCTCATCGCCGGCACCTCTACCGGTGGTATAATTGCCCTCGGTCTCGCGGCAGGTCTCACGGCTGATGACCTACGACGGTTGTATGTGGAACGTGGCAATGAAATCTTCCCACTATGCGGGTCCAGACTTATCGGTCGTATGGGCCGGAGATTGAATGCATGGCGGCGGCTACTCCGCTACAGCTATGATCAGGAGGCGCTCGCCCAGGTGCTGGAGGAGCGTCTCGGCGAAGTGGAGCTCGGCGCAGCACGGACCCGTCTTTGCATTCCATCGTTTGAGGGTGTAAATGGCGAGGTGTACATATTTAAGACTCCGCATCACCCGGATTTTCGCAAGGATCTGCATGAGCGGATGGTGAAGATCGCCTTGGCAACGTCCGCCGCGCCAACTTACTATCGGCCGTTGTGTGACGCCGGCTACACCTTTGTTGACGGCGGCGTTTGGGCAAACAATCCTGTCATGATCGCTTTAACGGAAGCGTTAACCTCCTTCCGCCTTAATCGCGCGCAATTGCAGATCCTGAGCATTGGTTGCGGCGACGACCCTTACAGCGTTACGGGCAAAAAGATCTCGCGTGGCGGGATGTGGTATTGGCGCGATATCATCAATGCTGCCATGCGATTGCAGTCGCAGAATGCGCTCGGCCAAGCCAATTTGCTGATTGGACCGGAACGGTTGGTTCGAGTTGACATCCCGAAGGAGGTTCCAAAGATCGAGCTCGATGACTGGCAAGCGGCAGTCGCGCTTTTGCAAGTACCAGCGATTGCCACTGTCACATCGACCGGAGATCGGATCGCCTCGATTTTTCTAATGGAACCGGCTGCACCGTACGTTCCAATCGTTACTTTCGATGGGGAACAGCCCGCGGCGTTGTAGTAGAGCGCGTAGGATGGGCTGAGCGTTTAGCGAAGCAAGCGTAGGATGGGCTGAGCCTCGCAAATCCCATCATTGCCAGCACGTAGCACGTAGGATGGGCTGAGCGTCGCGAAGCCCATCATACCGGGTCCGGGTCTGAACGATGGTTTCGCCTTGAGGCTGGGCAAGAAACTCATGCAGCCGCTACTGCGGAAGGACCAGGCCCATTGGTGCAATTGGGCGGGTTAGGCGGGAGCCCCCGATCCCAGCGGCCAGCCTAAGGAAAGAAAGAGCGAACGAACGAGCGAGACACAGAACAGCCAATAGTAGCCACAAAAACAGCGCCATCCAGCGTTGCAGGCCGAGGATGCGCAGCACCCGGCTGAAGTTGTAGCACAACGCCATCAGGTTCCATTCGCCGCACACCTTGGCGAACCCGCGCACCAGGAAGTGGCGATACCCGGCACGGCATTTGAGCGTGCCGAACGGGTGCTCAGCCAAGGCTTTGCGGCGGCGCATCATCGCCTCGCCATGCTGCTCGAAGCGCGCCCGATGCCGCTCGACGACGTCCTCGTGAACCCAGCGCTCGATCTCGCGCCGCGTGCCGTTGCGCGAGAGGCATCGCCCGCGCAACGGGCAGGCCCGGCAAACCGATCGCCGGCTGGCATAGCGGAGCGCCATCTTGCCGGTGGCTTGCCGCCTCAGACTGCGCATCGGCCGCAGCTCGGCGCCACCCGGACAGCGATACCGGTCAGCCGCGGCGTCGTATTGGAAGTCTCCCAGGCCGAACCGGCCTTGCGCCTTCAGCCGGTGGCTGCGATCGGGTGGCGGCACATAGGCGGTAATCGCCTCCTCTTCGCACGCCTTCAGCGTCTCGCCGTTGTAGTAGCCGCTGTCGGCGACGACGGTCAGCGCGGCGGCGCCGAGGGCTTCTTTGGCTGCCGCCGCCATCGCGTGCAGCTGGCCGGTGTCGTTGCCGTCGTTGACCACAGCACTGGCGACGATCAGCTTGTACTTGTCGTCGACCGCGATTTGCACATTGTAACCGGCCACGATTTGCCCGTGTTTGGAGAGCAGCCGAGCGTCCGGGTCAGTGCGCGAGAGCTGGCCATCGCCACTGTGCTGCAGATCGGCCAGATCGGCTTTGGCCGCCGCCCGGCGCTCACGCAAGCCTATCAGCCGCTGCGTCATCTCTTGTGCCGAAGGCGCCGGCGGCGCTGCGGCGCTCGCCTCCTCGGCCCTGTCGTTGGCGTCGAGTGCTGCGGCGTACTCGGCGATGCTGCGGTCCAAGGCCGCCATCTGCTCGTCCAGTCGCTTCTCGGTCAGGATGCTCGCCTTGCTGGCGTCGCCGTGGAAGAACGCGCCATCGATCGCCACCAACGCGCCGCCCAGCAAGTCCAGGCGGCGCGCCAAGCGCACAAACTCCCGGTTGACCGCCTGCAGCCCGGCGGCGTTGTTCTTGCGGAAATCGGCGATCGTGCGATAGCCGGGCGTCAATCCCCGCAACAGCCACATCACCTCGACATTGCGCCGCGTCTCGCGCGCCAGCCGGCGCGAGGAGCGCACCTGGTTGAGATAGCCGTAAAGATACAGCTTCAACAGATCGCCCGGAGCATAGGGCGGCTGGCCGGCGCCGCCGTCCGAGCCGACATCGCAGAACTCCAGCCCCATCAGGTCGAGCGAATCGACGTAGGCATCGATCGTCCGCACCGGATTGTCGCGATCGACATAGTCCTCCAGACACGGCGGCAACAGGCTCACCTGCTCCCGGCTGTGGCCGATCTTGTAGGTACGGTTTGTCATACCACAAATTGTATACCCGGCAGCCCGCCAGGGATGGCGTTTCTTGCCCAGCCTCGAAGCGTAATCCGCCGCCGCTAATCTCGCCGAAACGAGGGGGTGGCGGAATGCGCTGCGAGGCTGGGCAAGAAACTCATGCAGCCGCTACTGCGGAAGGACCAGGCCCATTGGTGCAATTGGGCGGGTTAGGCGGGAGCCCCCGATCCCAGCGGCCAGCCTAAGGAAAGAAAGAGCGAACGAACGAGCGAGACACAGAACAGCCAATAGTGGCCACAAAAACAGCGCCATCCAGCGTTGCAGGCCGAGGATGCGCAGCACCCGGCTGAAGTTGTAGCACAACGCCATCAGGTTCCATTCGCCGCACACCTTGGCGAACCCGCGCACCAGGAAGTGGCGATACCCGGCACGGCATTTGAGCGTGCCGAACGGGTGCTCAGCCAAGGCTTTGCGGCGGCGCATCATCGCCTCGCCATGCTGCTCGAAGCGCGCCCGATGCCGCTCGACGACGTCCTCGTGAACCCAGCGCTCGATCTCGCGCCGCGTGCCGTTGCGCGAGAGGCATCGCCCGCGCAACGGGCAGGCCCGGCAAACCGATCGCCGGCTGGCATAGCGGAGCGCCATCTTGCCGGTGGCTTGCCGCCTCAGACTGCGCATCGGCCGCAGCTCGGCGCCACCCGGACAGCGATACCGGTCAGCCGCGGCGTCGTATTGGAAGTCTCCCAGGCCGAACCGGCCTTGCGCCTTCAGCCGGTGGCTGCGATCGGGTGGCGGCACATAGGCGGTAATCGCCTCCTCTTCGCACGCCTTCAGCGTCTCGCCGTTGTAGTAGCCGCTGTCGGCGACGACGGTCAGCGCGGCGGCGCCGAGGGCTTCTTTGGCTGCCGCCGCCATCGCGTGCAGCTGGCCGGTGTCGTTGCCGTCGTTGACCACAGCACTGGCGACGATCAGCTTGTACTTGTCGTCGACCGCGATTTGCACATTGTAACCGGCCACGATTTGCCCGTGTTTGGAGAGCAGCCGAGCGTCCGGGTCAGTGCGCGAGAGCTGGCCATCGCCACTGTGCTGCAGATCGGCCAGATCGGCTTTGGCCGCCGCCCGGCGCTCACGCAAGCCTATCAGCCGCTGCGTCATCTCTTGTGCCGAAGGCGCCGGCGGCGCTGCGGCGCTCGCCTCCTCGGCCCTGTCGTTGGCGTCGAGTGCTGCGGCGTACTCGGCGATGCTGCGGTCCAAGGCCGCCATCTGCTCGTCCAGTCGCTTCTCGGTCAGGATGCTCGCCTTGCTGGCGTCGCCGTGGAAGAACGCGCCATCGATCGCCACCAACGCGCCGCCCAGCAAGTCCAGGCGGCGCGCCAAGCGCACAAACTCCCGGTTGACCGCCTGCAGCCCGGCGGCGTTGTTCTTGCGGAAATCGGCGATCGTGCGATAGCCGGGCGTCAATCCCCGCAACAGCCACATCACCTCGACATTGCGCCGCGTCTCGCGCGCCAGCCGGCGCGAGGAGCGCACCTGGTTGAGATAGCCGTAAAGATACAGCTTCAACAGATCGCCCGGAGCATAGGGCGGCTGGCCGGCGCCGCCGTCCGAGCCGACATCGCAGAACTCCAGCCCCATCAGGTCGAGCGAATCGACGTAGGCATCGATCGTCCGCACCGGATTGTCGCGATCGACATAGTCCTCCAGACACGGCGGCAACAGGCTCACCTGCTCCCGGCTGTGGCCGATCTTGTAGGTACGGTTTGTCATACCACAAATTGTATACCCGGCAGCCCGCCAGGGATGGCGTTTCTTGCCCAGCCTCGTCCGCTCAACCCACCCTACCAACCACTACGAACTACCAATGGTGCCTTTCATCGTTCGCCGAAGCCATCCTCGTGGTCCACGCGACCGCCGGCCCAATCCGCGGGGTAGATCCCGAGCCTGACCATGCGGTGAAAGGACGAAAACGGCCAGTCCCGGACGCGCCGGACATGGCCATGTTTAACCGGATTCAAATGGATGTAATCGACATGGCGGGCGAAATCGTCCTCGTCACGGATCGTGTGCTCCCAATATCGGCGCTGCCAAATGCCGCGTTCGCGTTTGCGCGCGCGACTGGCCGAGATTTCCTCCCGTCGTGCGACGCCGCGGCTGAACCCCGCCTTGACCAGCGACCAGCGGTTCGAGAAATCGGTGTCGCCCTCCGGCAAGGTCCAAATCGCATGGAGATGGTCCGGCAGAACGGCGATAGCGCCGATGGCGAACGGATGCCGCCGGCGCACGTCTCGGAACACCGCTCGCAGCAATTCAACATTGTCGACGAGCAGCCGCGACCGGCGATCGGCGAGGTTGACGGTGAAGAAAAACGAACCTCCGGGCAGAAAGTTGCGGCGATAAGACGGCACGACCGGTTCGACCCCCGGGTTTCTTCGACTTCTCGATGGGCTTCGCTTTGCTCAGCCCATCCTACGACTACGACTACGACTCGGAAAATGCTGCCCAGCGGTATGGCTGGCGCTCGAAGCGCTCCACGCCGGTGAGGTCCATCGACCAAGGGAGAGCCGAGCGGCACCAGCCCTGCCGGGTCGGTCGCAACTCGGCGCGGCGGTCGAGCGCGCCCACCCGCAGGCCATAAGATTGCGGGCTGGCGCCTGCCGCTGTGGCGTAGAGCGGCGTGCCCATTCGGGGCAGAACGCGTGCACCCGCTCATACCCGCTTTCCGCGGTCTTGGTATAAAGCTTGGGGGGCGCCGCTTCGCAGGACGAAAGTGCCGGGCAAGCTTGGCACCGTGGTGCGAAAAGCGGTGCCGGTAAGGGTCTGGCAATCGGTGCAATGGCAGATTTTGACCTGAGCCGGGTCGATTTCAGCCTCAAAGCTGATCTGACCGCAATGACAGCGTCCGGTAACTTTCATCGCTCGTTCTTCCTGGTGATGCTTTGCCCGATGCCGGGCGTCGATGATTACGATCTCTCGGCGAAGCGATTAGCACAATCGCGAACTGCCCTCGGGTGGCCCAACCTGTTCACGTACGAAAAGTTACTGCGTCGCCGTCCCCACGAGTTTTCTTGCTTCAGCCATCGGCTAAAGCTATCCAAATCAATATTCATAGCTTTAAGGGCGATGGCGCGATGACGGAGCAATTACTCCTGCGGTTGCCGGAGGAGCTGGTCAGGCGGTTCAAGCGAGCCGTTGCCCCGCGCCAGCGTAGCAAATTCGTGGAGCGGCTTTTGGAGCAGGCCCTGCCGCCAGACGAGGTCAGTGACAGCGACCCCCTGTATCAAGCCGCGCTTGCCGTCGAACAGGACGAAGCCCTGGCGGCGGAGATGACCGAATGGGAAGCAGTGACTCTTGACGACGGTCTTGCACCTGACCGGTTTGAT
Source organism: uncultured Alphaproteobacteria bacterium (assembly GCA_963785565.1). Taxonomy (GTDB): domain Bacteria; phylum Pseudomonadota; class Alphaproteobacteria; order ATCC43930; family CGMCC-115725; genus AP-15. The sequence goes on from CAWAVV010000013.1 coordinate 491,355, forward strand.
CGGACGACGCGGTGACGGATGCTCGGCCGTCTCCCGCCCCGCCGGTGCATCGCGGCGAGATCTGGTGGGTTGATTTCGACCCAACTCAGGGCGGCGAAATTAGAAAGACAAGGCCGGCCGTCGTCCTGACTGCCGACGCTCTGAACCGCGCGCGGCGAACGATCGTGGTCGTACCACTTTCAACCGGCCCTCAGCCCCGCCCGCCGCTCGTCATTGCCACGCCCTCCGCCGGGGCAAGCTCGGTCGCGGTTTGCGACCAGATTCGCGCTGTGGACAAGCGCCGCCTGACGCGTGGCGAGGGGCGGCTTTCGGCTAAGGACCTGCGAGCGATCGAGGATTCCCTGCGTCGGGTCCTCGAGCTTTGAGGCTAGGGCGGCGCGGCACGTCTGGGAGCACAATCGGGTCGGGCATTCAGATGCCAGCCGCGCCGCTTAGCGGTTCGGCGCAAAACATCGGGTCATCGAAGACGCTCGACGGCCGGGGGAGGCCGTAGTGCTCGCGCAGGGTGGCGCCGGCGTATTCGGTACGGAACAGGCCGCGGCGCTGCAATAGCGGGATGACCTCGGCGCTGAATACGTCGAGTTGTCCGGGCAGCAAGGGCGGCATGATGTTGAAGCCGTCGGCCGCACCATCGGTGAACCAGTCCTCGATCAGGTCGGCGATCTGTTCCGGCGTGCCGGCGGCGACGTAATGGCCGCGGGCGCCGGCGAGGTAGCCGAGCAATTGCCGCAGGGTCAGCCGGTCGCGCCGCACCAGGTTCAGGATCACCTCGGTCCGGCTGCGCGCCGCCTCGACGGTGTCGGGGTCGGGGAAATCCTCCGGCGACAGCGGTCGGTCGAGCGGCAGGTGCGAGAAATCATGCCCGCCGAACCGGTTGGAGAGCCGCTTGCGCCCGACCTCGGGGTCGGTCAGATCGTTGACCTCGCGCGCCAGGCGCTGCGCCTCGTCCTCGGTCGAGCCGATCATCGCGTTGAGACCGGGCAGGATCAGCACCTCGTCGGGGTTGCGCCCTTCGGCGGCGGCCAGCGCCTTCAGATCGGCGTAGAATTCCTGCGCCGTCGCCTTTTCGACATGGGCGGTGAAGACGGCGTCGGCATGACGCGCCGCGAAACGGCGGCCGGTGTCGGACGATCCCGCCTGGACCAGCACCGGCCGGCCTTGCGGGCAGCGCGGCAGGTTCAACGGCCCGGCCACCTGGTAGAAATCGCCGCGGTGGTTGATCGGCCGGATATGGTCCGCCCTGGCGTATTGGCCGCTGTCTCGGTCGTCGACGACCGCGTCCTCGGCCCAGCTGTCCCACAATGCCTTGACCACGGTCATGAATTCCTCGCCGCGGGCATAGCGGTCGGCATGGCTGACCTGGCCGGCGCTACCGAAATTGCGCGCCGCGGTGGCGAGCCACGAGGTGACGATGTTCCAGGCGGCGCGGCCGTTGCTGATATGGTCGATCGAGGCGAACTGGCGCGCGAGGTTGAACGGCTCGGTATAGGTGGTCGAGGCCGTGGCGATCAGCCCGATCCGGCTCGTCGAGACCGCTATCGCCGCCAGCACGGTTATCGGCTCGAGCCAGGTGCGCGCGGCCTGCGCCACATCCCCGCCGAGCGCCAGCTGATCGGCGAAGAAGATCGAGTCGAACAGCGCCGCCTCGGCCCGCTGCGCCAGATCCTGGTAATAGCGGATGTCGGTCAGCGCCAATGACGAGGAGTCCGGGTGCCGCCATGACGCCTCGTGATGGCCGCGGCTGTGGATGAACAGGTTCAGGTGCAACTGCCGCTGCATCGGGCGTGATCCCTGGTTTGTGCTCGCTGGCCGGTCAGCCGCCGGCCGGCCCCGATATGGGCGACCGCGTCGATTTCGACCTTCAGCGAAGGGGCGGCCAGGGCGGCCACCTGCACCAGGGTCGAAGCCGGGAAATTGCCGGTGAAAAATTCGCGGCGGGCCTGCCACACCTTTTCGCGCTGGGTGATGTCGGTGACGAAGATCGTGACCTTCATGACGTCGGCCATCGTGCCGCCGGCGGCCTCGACCAGATGGCGGATCTTGGTGAAGATGGCCTTGGCCTGGACGTATTCATCGCCGGCGGCGTCGCTGCCGCGCGCGGTCATGCCGGCGACATAGGCGAAGCCGCCGGCCACCAGGCAGTTCGACCAGGTGCCGGGTTGCGGCTCGGGCACTTCGGAGCTCGTGGCGCGGATGATATTGCTCATGGGCTGCTCCCTTAAAGAGCTTCAGCTTAGTCTCCCGCCAAACCGGCTGAAAAGGACCTCGACGGCAGGCCCAGCCACTGCGCGGGTCTCGCTCACCTGGCGGTCGGCCGTAGCGGTTGACAAATCCCGGCGCGGGGGTCAGCAATTCGGGCGGCGGTTGCGCCTGTTGGAGGAACAATGCTTTCAGAAACCACCCTCGCCGCTTATCGGCGCGACGGGTTTGTCGTGCTCCCCGATATCCTGACGTCGAGCGAGGTGGAAGCCCTGCGCCGCGTTACCGACGGGTTCGTGCAGGGCGCGCGCTCGGTCGCCGCCAATGACGAGATTTACGACCTCGAGGATACGCATTCCGCGGCCGAGCCGCGGGTGCGGCGGATCAAGACCCCGCATCTGCATCACCCCGAATACGCGCGGGCCGCCCGCCATCCGAAAATCGTCGCGGTGCTGAAGGATTTGTGGGGCACGGTGCGCTTCGATACCGGCAAGCTGAACATGAAATCGGCCGGCTACGGCGCGCCGATCGAATGGCACCAGGATTGGGCGTTCTATCCGCACACCAACGAGGACCTCGCCGCGGTCGGGATCATGCTCGACGATTGCGAGATGGAGAACGGGCCGATGATGGTGGTCCCCGGCAGCCACCGGGGCCCGATCTATGACCATCACGGCCCCGACGGCCGGTTTTGCGGCGCGATTGACCCGCGACGACCGCGATATCGGAATGTCGCGGGCGGTCGCCGTGTCTCGGCAAGGCGGGGTCGATCACCGTGCACCATGTACGCGCGGTGCACGGTTCGGCGACCAATTTCTCGGGCAAGGAACGCCGGTTTCTGCTGTTCCAATATCGCGCCGCCGATGCCTGGCCATTGCTCGGCTTCAAGGACGGGATCGAGAAATTCGACGAGTTGCTGCTCGCCGGCGAGCCGACCTTGATGCCGCGCCTTGCCCCGGTGCCGGTCCGTCTGCCATTGCCGCCTGCGGAATATCAAGGCTCGATCTACGAGAACCAGCGCGCTGCCGGCCGGCGGTTTTTCGCGACCGCGGCAGAACAGCAGCAGGTCGCGGTCGCAGCCGAATAGCCGCCGCCGCGATACTGTCTTAGCGCGCCGAATAGCGGGCGTCCTGGTGGGTGAAGAGGTCCGCCGCTTGCGGGGAGCGGTAACCCGCTTCGCTAAGCCCGCGCTTCGAGGATCATGTTGAACGGCGTTTCCGTGGCGCGGCGGACATGGCGGAAGCCGCCGGCGGTAATGACTTCGCGCAACTTCGCCTCGCCGGCTTGCGCACCCAATGCCGCACCCACTTCCTGGGCCAATGAGGTCGGCACGCACACCATCGTTGAACCAGCGTAATAGATGCGGCCGATCGGGTTCAGATTGTCTTCGAGTCGGTCGCCCGCCATAGGCTCGACGATCATCCACGAACCGTCCGGTTTCAAGGACTGGCGGACATGTGCCGCCGCGCCCGCCGGATCGCCCATGTCGTGCAGGCAGTCGAAAAACGCGACGAGATCAAAGTCCTTTTCCGGGTAGTTCTTCGCCGTGCCGACCTCGAACCGGGTGTTCGCGGCGACACCATGCTCGCGGGCATGAGCCTGGGCGTGCTCGATAGAGCTTGGGTGATAGTCGTAGCCGATGAATTGCGAGTTCGGAAAAGCCTTCGCCATGATCGCGGTCGACACGCCGTGGCCGCAGCCTACATCGGCGACCTTAGCGCCCCTCTCCAGCTTTGAGACCACCCCATCGAGCGCCGGCAACCAGTTGCTGACCAGATTGTTATGATAGCCAGGGCGGAAAAACCGCGCCACCGCGCAAAACAGGCAGGTCGCCTGATCGCCCCAGGCCACGCCGCCGCCGGTCTTGAACGCCGGCTCGACCTTCGCTTGGTTCTCGATCATGGCTGCCATCGCTTCGAAAGCCCCGGCCATGTAAACCGGGCTGTCCTCGATCGCAAAAACCATCGCCTGCTCGGGCGGCAATGTGAATTTTTGCGTCGCCGGGTCATAGGAGACATAGTTCGATGCCGCCTGGTGCGACAGCCATTCGCGCAGATAGCGCTGGTTGACGCCGGCTGCGGCGGCCAGCTCGGCCACCGTCATCGGGCCGCGTTCGTGCATGACGCTTGTAGAGGCCGAGCGCATCGCCGATCCGGACCAATGCGACGCTCGCTGCGCCACCCAGATCCGACAGCATCTGCCCGACGAATTGGTGTAATTTGGCGTCGTCGACCATTTTTGGATCCTCCCGCAGTAAGATTATTGTAATATTATCCCGCGTCGCTCGCATCGTCAATCCCGCGCATCGTCATCTCGACATGGGTGACCCCGAAATCGTCGAAGGGCTCGGACGTCACCGCAAAGCCGAAGCCTTCGTAAAACGGCACCAGATGGCGCTGCGCGCGCAGCACTAAGAGCCGCCCCGGGTAATCGTCGCGACATAGGCCGAGGGCGCCTGTCCATCAATATCCGTCCGAGCCCCCGCCCACGCAGATGCGGGGTAAGCGCCACCCGGCCGAGGCTGACCGATGGTGGCGGCCCGGGCATCGGCGCCAAGCGGAGATAGCCGCCGAGCACGCCCGCTTCACGCAGCAGCAAATGCCGCGCGGTCTGGTCGAGGCCGTCGAGGTCGGGATAAGGCGATCCCTGCTCGACGACGAAGATGTCCTGGCGGAATCGCAGGACGTCGTAGAGTTCATGCGCCGATAGCTGCTCGAAGCGACGCCATTCGAACGAGATTTCCGGCGTGATCTCTGGCAAGCTCTTTCTCTCCATCTCTCTAGTCGAGGGCAGGTGTCATGCAACAGCGCGACTATGGCCCGTTTCCGTACACGCCGATCAACGACCGGCCCAAGCTCGAATGGCCGGGCGGCGCGCGCCTCGCGGTGTGGGTCATCCCCAATATCGAGTTCTTTCCGTTGACCAAGGGTATTTCCGGCCATCCTGGCACACCGGCCGGCAATCCGCCGTCAGTGCGGGCCTGGGCGCAACGGGATTACGGCAACCGGATCGGCATCTGGCGGATCATGGATGTGCTCAGCAAGCACGGCGTCCGCGCCAGCCCGACCCTCAACAGCGACATCTGCGACCATCATCCGCAGATCGTCCGCGCCGCGATCGAGCTCGGCTGGGAGATCCTCGGCCACAACCAGACGAACAGCGTGTGGCTCGACGCGTTGAGCCCCGAGGAGGAACGGCGCACGATCGCGCGCACCTTGTCGCGCATCGCCGAGATGACCGGCAAAAAGCCGCTCGGCTGGCTCGGCTCCGGTCTCGCCGAGACTTGGCACACGCTCGATTTCCTCGCCGAGGAGAGTTGTCTCTACGTTGCCGACTGGGTCAATGACGACCAGCCCTATTTGATGGATATCGGCGGCAAACCGCTGGTCTCGATCCCCTATTCCTACGAGATCAACGACGCGCCGCACTTCAATTACCGGAACGGCACAATCGGCGAGTTCGAGGCGATGATCCGCCGCCAGTTCGACACGCTCTATGCCGAAGGCGCGCAATCGGGCCGGGTCATGGCGATCTGCCTGCACCCCTATCTGATCGGCGTGCCGCACCGCATCGCCGGGCTCGACTCGGCGCTAAAATACATCCGCGCGCATGACGGCGTCTGGTTCGCCACCGGCGAAGAGATCGTGCGCCACTGGCTGCAGTCGGGCGCGACTTTCTGAGCGCTGTCGCAGCCGCGGCGCCTGGTTGTTACCCGCCGGGAGCGCGATAGTTGACGCTCTTGGCGAGGGCCTGGTCGACTTCCTCGACGGTCAGCAACGCCGTCGTCCGGGTGCGCGCCAGCCCCGCCGCCGAGACCGCGATTCCCAGCGCGGCGGCGGTCACATTGTCGGGCAGATCGACGATCACATAGGCGTCGTCGGGGCCGAGGGCGTTGTAGAAGCACTCGACTTTGCCGCCGACGCCCTCGACCGCCGTGGCGACCGCTCGCCTGCGGCCGGAGGCCTTGTCTCGCTGCAAGCCGCGCAGACCCTCCGCGGTGTAAGACGCCGAGATCAGATATTTGGGCATTTCCGTACCTCCCTGAGATCGCCCGTTTCGCTGACGGGCGCAGCTCAGAGATTACATCGGGCTGATCGCGCCGGCCAGCGTTGCCGTTACTCCCGTCTCGACTGCGCCTTCAGCGCGGCAAGCTCGCGGCGCAGCGCGCGCAACTCCTCGAACCGGGTGGTGACGTCGCGTAGAAACGCGGCGATCCCGACCATCGCATCGGCATCGTCGTGCACCGGCAGAATGGTAAATTCGATCGAGATGCGCTTACCGTCCTTGCGCATTGCCGGCACGGCCAGCACCTCGCCCTCTCCGTAGCGGCTCGCGGCGCCCGCCATGACCCGGTGGTAGCCCTCCCAATGGCGGGCGCGTTGCGGCTCGGGCACGATCAAGTCCAGAGTTTGGCCCAGCGCCTCGTCCGGTTCGTAACCGAAGATGCGAGTCGCCGAGGCATTCCAGAACCGGATCTTGCCCTCCCGATCGGCATAGACGACCGCGTCGGGACCGTCGGTCGCCAGAAGCTGTAGAAACCCGGTCGGCAGCTCATCGCTCATCTGTTCCTCCAACCTAATCGCTCACCTGCCGAAACAAGCGGCGAGGCCGAAGAGTACGCCGCTTGCCGCGAACAAAATCAGCGGATTGAGCCGCGGCCAGCGCAGCAGCACGACCGTCGCCACAATCGCCGCCGCCCAAACCGCGCGGCCGCCGGACACCTGCAAAACCGCGAGACCGCCGGCCAGCACCAACCCGGCGGCGATCGGCGCCAAGCCCTGCTCGATTGCCGCGTGCCAAGGCGAGCCGCGCCACCTGCCCCACATTCGCGCCGCTCCATAGACCAGCAGCGAGGACGGCAGATAGAGCGCCACCGTCGCGGTCAAGGCGCCCGCCCAGCCCGCGACCTTCCAGCCGATCAGCGCCGACAGCATCGTACCGGGGCCGGGTGCGGCGCGCGAGATCGCGAACAAATCGGCAAATTGGCGTTGCGTCGTCCAATGGTGGACGCCGACCGCCTGATGCTCGATCTCGGCCAGCAGCGAGGCGCCGCCGCCGATCGAAAGCAAGGACAGCGGGCCAAAGACAAAGATCAGGGCGAGCAATACCCGCCAATCGTCGGGCATGTCAGCTCCGCCTCCGCTGCACCAGAGCGAGGCCGATGCTCAGCGGGGCCAGGCACAGGATCACCGGCAGCATCGGCCAGCGCAGCACGCCGACCGAGAGCACGGTCGCGATCGTGATCAGGATCTGCCCGATCTGCGAGGCGCCGCGCGGGATCAGCACCAGCCCGGTGGCAAAGGTCAGCCCGATCGCCGCCGCCGCGACCCCGTCGAGAACGGCGTGCGCCACCTCGCTGCCGGCGATCCTGGCATAACCCGCGGCCAACGCCACCACGATCACCAGCGGTCCCGACAACAGCCCGACCACCGCCGTCAACGCGCCCAGGCCGCCGCGCAGCCTTTGCCCGACCTGGACCGTCAGATTGACCCCGGCCGAGCCCGGCATCAGCCGGCTGAGCCCGACATCGGTCAGAAACGTCTGATCGCTGATCCAATGCCGGCGCTGCACAAAGGCGCGGTAGAGCCAGGCCGCAGTGCCGCCGCCAAAGCTGGTCACGCCGAGCCGGAAAAACGCCGCGAAAATCGCCGGCAGGCTTACCCGCGCCGTGCCGTCCGCATGCCGATCAGTGATCTCGGCCACAGCACCCTTCCGCCCGATCGCCCCAGCAGCGAGGTTATCCCTTGCTCCGACACTGGGCGAGCGGCTTTGCGCTGCAGATTGACCATTGCCGGACCGGGTGCGACGCTTTGCCGAAAGCGCGAAGGAACGGCTGGAGAGTCGGGCGATGGAAATCGACGGGCGCGAACAGTTCGACGTGATCGTGGTCGGGGCCGGCAATGCCGCGACCTGCGCGGCGCTGTCGGCGCGTGAAAGCGGCGCCACGGTGCTGATGCTCGAAGTGGCGCCCGAGGACCAGCGCGGCGGCAATTCGGCCTTTACCGGCGGCGCGTTTCGGGTCGTCTATCACGGCGGCGAGGACCTCGCCGCGGCTGATCCCGGACATGAACGAGACCGAGCTCAAGGACGTCGATTTCGGCACCTATACCGAGGAGCAGTATTTCGACGATATGGGCCGGCTGACCCAGTACCGCTGCGACCCCGATTTGACCGAGATCCTGATCCGCAGCAGCTTTGCCGCCGGCGTGTGGATGCGGGAAAAGGGCGTGCGGTTTCAGCTCGGGCTCGGCCGCCAGGCGTTCCGGGTCGACGGCAAGTTCAAATTCTGGGGCGGGCTCGCCTGCCACATCTGGGGCGGCGGCAAGGAGTTGGTCAAGGCATTGCACGCTCGCGCCGCGCGCGACGGGATCGAGGTGCTTTACGAGACGCCGGCGATCGCCTTGCTGACCGGCGACCGCGGGATCGAGGGGGTTCGGGTGCGCCACCAGGGCCGTATCCGCGACTTGCGGTCAAAGGCGGTGGTGCTGGCCTGCGGCGGGTTCGAGGCCAATGCCGAGATGCGGGCGCGCTATCTCGGGCCGAATTGGGACCTCGCCAAGGTGCGCGGCTCGCGCTTCAACACCGGCCAGGGGCTGAAGATGGCGATCGATCTGGGTGCGGCGGTCGCCGGGCACTGGTCGGGCGCGCATTCGGTCGCCTGGGATTTGAACGCGCCGCCCTTTGGCGACCTCGATGTCGGCGACCGCTTTCAAAAGCATAACTATCCGTTCGGCATCATCGTCAACGCGCGCGGCGAGCGTTACTTGGACGAGGGTCTCGATTTCCACAGCTACACTTATGCCAAATACGGCGGCGAGATCCTGAACCAGCCGGGCATGTTCGCCTGGCAGATCTTCGACCAGAAAGTCGTGCATCTATTGCGCGAAGAGTACCGCATCCCGCGCATCACCAAGGAGAAGGCCGACAGTTTCGAGGCCCTGGCGCCACGGCTCGAAGGCGTCGACCCGGCTCGTTTTCTGGAGACGGTGCGCGCGTTCAACGCCGCTCCGCGGCCCGAGGCGCCGTTCAACCCCAACATCCATGACGGGCTGCGCACGACTGGTCTGGCGATCGACAAGACCAACTGGGCCCAGCGCCTCGACACCCCACCTTACGAGGCCTATGCGGTGACGACCGGCATCACCTTTACTTTCGGCGGGCTCAAGATCACCAACGAGGCGCAAGTCGAGGACACCACCGGCCACCCGATCCCCGGCCTCTTCGCCGCCGGCGAAATGGTCGGCGGGCTCTTTTACCATAATTACGCCAGCGGCACCGGGCTGATGTCCGGCGCCGTCTTCGGCCGCCTCGCCGGGAGGGGTGCGGCAGCCGGGGCGAAGGGGAGGTGAAACGGCTCATGCGCTTGACGGCCTCCCGACGCTGGGTGCTGAGCGCTGGTGCGGGGCTCGCCGCCACGGCGTGGCTGCCGGCTCTGGGCGAGGAGAAGACCGGCTCGCCGGGGTTGATCGCGCGACCGATCCCGCATTCGGGCGAACGCTTGCCGGTGATCGGGCTCGGCACCTCCGAGGTCTTCGACGTCGGCGACGATCCCGCGCGCCGAAAGGCCTGCGCCGAGGTGTTGGAGACCCTGGTGGCAGGGGGCGGCAAACTCATCGACACGGCGCCCTCCTACGGGACAGCGGAGAGCGTTGTCGGCGACCTCCTCGCCGCAACCCGACTGCGCGGCCGGGTCTTTCTCGCGACCAAGCTCGAAGACTACGATCGCAACACCGGTGCGGCTCAGCTGCATGCTTCTTTGCAGCGGCTGCACACCGATCGGGTCGATCTGATGCAGCTCCACAACGTCGGCGATCCACATCAGGATCTGGCGATGCTGCGCGACTGGAAATCGCAAGGTCTGTGCCGGTACGTCGGGATCACCACCTCTTCCGGCGGCGACTTTGACGCCGTCGAAGCCGTGCTCCGGCAGCAGAAGCCGGATTTTCTCCAGGTCAATTACTCGCTCGCCGATCGCATGGCGGAGCAGCGGGTGATCCCGGCCGCGGCCGAAATCGGCGCGGCGGTGTTGACCGATCTGCCGTTCGCCCGCAATCGGCTGTTCGCGGCGGTACGGGGGCAAAAGCCGCCGGAATGGGCCGGCGATTTCGACGCGACGAGCTGGGCGCAGTTCTTCCTCAAATATCTGCTCGGCAACGAGGCGGTCACCGCGGTCATCCCCGGCACCAGCAACCCGCAACATATGGCGGACAATCTCGCGGCCGGCAGGGGGCGTCTGCCCGACGCAGCGCAGCGACAGCGGATGGTGGCATTCTTCGAGGCCCTCCGCTAAAGCCCTCGGCACTCGGCACTGCCGCCTCGGGCCGCTACGGCTTTATGCGCCCATGAGGATTTGTCATGGGTGCCGCGCGTTGCGACAGCCGCAAAAAGGCGAGACGATAGCCAACGCGGACCCGAGAATCCGCGAAATTCGGTGAAGGAAAAGCCAATGAAATATGACGTGGTGATCGTCGGCGGGGGAGCCGCCGGATCGGTATTGGCCAGCCGACTGGCGGCAGACGCGCAAACTTCGGTGCTGGTGCTGGAGGCCGGACCGGATTACCCCGATCCAGCCCATCTTCCGGACGACGTCAAGTTCGGCCACACCCGCTTTGCCGAAGCCCCCGAACTCACAACACAACTGGGCCCTGCGGGGCACCATCACCGAGGAGCAAGGGGAGATCCACGTCGCGCAAGGCAAGGTCATCGGCGGAGGGTCGTCGATCAACGGCCAGGCTATGCAGCGGGGGTTCCCCGAGGATTTCAACTCCTGGGCGGCTCTCGGCAACGATCAATGGTCGTATGAAAAGATCGTGCCGTACTTTCGCAAATCGGAGCGTGATCTCGACATTCAGGATAATTATTGCCACGGCTCGGACGGCCCGATACCCGTCAGGCGCCGTCAGACAGGTCCGACGCCCGCGATCCAACAGGCGTTCCATGCGGCCTGTGTGCAGGCGGGGTTCGGCACCACCAACGACAAGAACGGCCTGCACCCCGCCGGTCTGGGCGTGACGCCGTCGAATAACATCGACGGCGTGAGGGTGAGCACTGCGATGGGGCATCTCAATCCGGTGCGCCACCATCTGAACCTGACGGTGCGCGGCGGGGTGTTCGTCCGCAAGATCGTGATCAAGGATGGCAGGGCCGTCGGCGTGGAAGCCGAAAGCGGCGGGAAGGTGTTCCAAATCGAAGCCGGCCGGGTGGTGCTGAGCTCCGGGGCGATCCGGTCGCCTCATCTGCTGATGCTGTCGGGCATCGGCCCCGAGGACCATTTGCGGCAATTCGGGATACCGACGGTCCACCATCTCCCCGGCGTCGGCCAGAACCTGATGAACCATCTCAGCGCCCAGACGACCTTCAAGGTCAAGGACGGCGTCTCGCTCGAGGCGCATCGCGATGCGGCGCATTTTGCCTTGCATTACACCGCCGAAGGGTCGAGCGCCGTCAACGATATGGTGCTGCGGACCAGCCCGGTCGTCGACCCACGGCGAGAGCGCGTCCCCGGCGTACGGACAAAATACTTGGTCGGCGACGTTCCCCCCGAGCGGGCGGCGCGGATCCACTGCACGCTCGGGTTGCCCGACGGCTCGGGATACGTCAGGCTGGCTTCGGCCGACCCCGGTGTCCAGCCGTCCTTCAACTATTGTTATCTCCAGCATCCAAACGACATTCGCCGGGTGCGGGACGGCCTGCGAATGGCGGCGAAACTGCTGGAATCGGACGTGTATAAAGACGTGGCCGATTACCGGATCCACCCCACGGACGACGTTCTGGCCGACGACGACGCTTTGGACCTGTGGATACGCCAAACCGTGGGCACCGCCAGGCACGTGTCCGGGACCTGCAAGATGGGAACGGACGCCGATCCGATGGCGGTCGTCGACCAAAACTGCCGCGTCAAGGGCATCCAAGGGTTGTGGGTGGCCGACGCGTCGGTGATGCCGCGCATTCCCCGGTCGGGCGGCGCCCATGCGACGGTGATCATGATCGGCGAACGTGTCGTCGACTGGATCGCGGCGGGGTAACCCCCCCGCCCTGCCTCGAGGGAGGGATGCGACGACGTGAGGCAGGGGCTGAGCGAGGACAAATTCCCGTAAACCGGGAAAATAGCCGGGAATTCGCCGAATCCGTCCAATTCGGCGCCGATTCGGCCCGGAAAAAGCTCGATAATTCCGAGGCGTGTCGGCGAATTCCCGTAGCGAGACAACCGGGAATTATTTTGACATAACCGGGAATTAAATCTCCCTAACCGGGAATTGGCGGGAATTGTCGCGAGAGCCGGATAGCGCGCGAGGCTGCCGACCAATCTAATGCCATATTCGATCCACCATCGTCTCTTCCGACCGCTCGTCACCATAGCGCCGGATTGTGGCGGAAGGCCGCAGGTCAGTCGCACCTCCCAGGCCTTGCCCTCGGGCGCCTTCCTGTGTCGGGACGGTTCTTTCTACGGGCTCTCGCGATCCTCCGTCGACTTCCCTCTTGCTGAATTTGTGCGAATTTCAGCCGTGAATTCCAGCGGCCGCTGATCAAGAAGATCGCGTACCAGCCAAGGTTGAGGTCATCGGAGCGGGAGTAGTCGCCACACCTTCCGTTTCCCGCCTGTAGCGGAAGACTGGGCGCCGGTCGTCCAATGGTTACTGTGGCTGGTGCGGACGGCGGGACTCGAACCCGCATCCCCTAACGAGGAGCAGATCTTCTTACCACTGCGGCTTTCGCCGCCGCTTCACGCCGCGGCGCTGAGCACCGTGGTCCGGATTCACCAACCTATTGAAGACGGTTTATTACCGGGAGCCGGTAGCAAATGCAATACGGCCAGCCTTGGGGAAGACAATAACAGAACTGAGCCAGAACGCCTCTTCTTCTCGGCAAGATGACCACTCCGGTCACCCTATAGGGACCGGAATTGGCCACAAGGGCGTGTTCAGCAGTAAACCCCGGTATCCGCATCGGGTTTGCCGCACGACCCCGGCGTTGGCTGCGGGTGGATCGGCTCATTCCAACAACCCTCATTCGATGAGATCGCAGGGCGCGACCGGCTGCGAAACGGGGGGGAAGCCCACGACAGCAGTCTGGCCGAAAGGAGTTTTCCGTTACATGAGGGTACGCGGACCAACGCGACCGAAGTCGATGCAGCCGCTAAACCCGCCCTCGTTCGTAGTAATAAATGAGGTGTCCGTTCCCGTCAACATGGAGGCCTTACGGAACCCATTAGGTGGGATAACCTGATGGCAAATGCTGTGACCACCTCCCAACGGCGTCAGGCACGTATAAGCCGGACAGTAAGGGTGTTGGCAGCTGCCGAGCTGTTCCCTAAAGTCGGCGCCGTTGCTCAACGAAGAGATTGGCCTAACCCCAAGGCAACCTGTTCTCGGGCGGAAAACAGACAAAACAGGTAAACCTGGTCGGGAGACGCTCACACCAATACCAGGCCGGTACGGCGTAGTAGGTACACACCGGCCGACCGTGGTCGTCGAAGCAACACGGCACCAGTTTCTCCCAAGGTCGCAGCCAGTTCACAGAAAGGCCGGGTCTCGCCGTTGCTGCCTGCATCGGCGAAACCGTGACCGGGCGGGACCGGCTGACGCTCCTGCCTGTACGGTATTTCCCCTTGGCTTGGCCAAGCGACAATTCGGCGGTAAATTGCGGCATTCTCATCTCAGAAGCTCCTAGGCGTACCGTTCCTCCAATGCGCTGTGTTCCGCGATAGCGCCTACTGGCAGCGCTCGCCCGGGCGCAGGCACGTGCCACCGACGCACCGCATGTGGCCGTCGACGTTCACGCATCTTCCGCCGCAGCTGCAGGTTTCGCCGAATCCACAGCATCGACCTGGCCCGCCTCCCCCGCCTCCGCCTCCGCCTCCGCCACCACCGCCGCCTTCAATTGCGTTGATCAGATCCTGAATCCATGCCGGCAGACAATCCTTGCAGAATTGATATGCTCCTCCCAGGGCTATTGTCACGCACCCAACGCAGGGTACAGGCCCAGACAAACAAAAGGCGGTACATGCGGCGGTTGTAGCTACGATCAATGTACCGCAGAGAATGCCGTTAACCAATCCACAATCCTGCGGCACAACGTTGCCAGTTAGATGGGTCGAGAAACCATCGCCGCTCGAACCCCGGTAATGATTTTTGGTATCATAAATCGACGCTACTGCGGTAAAGGCCGGTATCGCCATTTGATGCCCTCCATATTTCGTAGCTCAGCGATCGTAATACGGTGACAACCGGGCCACCAGGAATGGAAACTCTTCGGTCACGTCGCAGCGGACGAAGTGCTTCGCGGTGTAATCGGTGTTGCGGTTGATGAACAATAACGTCAGCTTCCTTGCTTAGTGCTAGGCTGGGCAACAATCCTCAGCCGGCCCGCAACAAACGTGGATTGGTTTTCCGCCTCGCGCTATGGGCGGGCAGGTCCGGCAACTCTTCCCTGGCTGACAGCACAATCCGCCGCAGGCGATCTGCCCAGGGGGGCAAATACCGCCGCCCCCGCCGCCCCCGCCTCCCCCACCACCACCGCCCCCACCGCCCTCAAAGGCATTGATCAGATCCTCGATCCATTCCGGCAGACAACCCTTGCAGAATTCATACGCTCCTCCCAGGGCTGCTGTCACGCACGCGACACAGGGTCCAGGACCATACAAGCAAAGCGCAGTACATGCGGCAGTAGTAGTTCCGATCAACACACCGCAGAGGATGCCGTTAATCCATCCGCAATCTTGCGGCACAATGTTGCCAGTTGGGTGGGTCGAGAAATCACCGCCGCTCGAACCCCGGTAATGATTTTTGGTCTCATAGATCGACGCCACTGCGGTAAAGGCCGGTATCGCCATTTTATGTCCTCCATATATCGTGGTTCAGCGATCGTAATACGGGGACAACCGGGTCACCAGGAATGGAAACTCTTCGGTCACGTCGACGCGGATAAAGGATTTCTCGACGACGTCGGTCGTTCGATTGGTGAACGAAAAGATGACCTCGACGATGCGGCGCGTAAGGCCGAGCGCCGATGGCCGCACCTCGACGGCACTCAGCGACGCGTTGCGCGCCTGCGCGTCGGCGACCGCGGCATAGAGTGCCGGATAGCGCACCGCGAGATAATTGAGCGCCCGGTGCTCGTCGGTGGCGCCGGCATTGTCGCCGATCTGCATAACGCGGTTGAACACCTCCTCCGCTGTCGTCCTGAATTGGGCGGCGGTTACCCCGTCCGGACGAGGGATCGCGCCGAGCAAGGCGTCGACGTCGAACGAGTAGAGCTGGTCAAAAACTACGATCGGCACGCTTAGCCCATTGCACAGGGCTGGTGGCGCAATCGGCCCTCTGACCCCGATCACGATGTCGAGGTCTGTTGCGCGCGGCGCCGGGCGCACGGCTTCGATGAGGAGTTCGAGATCGCCGGGGTCGCGCGGGACCACGATATAAGTTTCGAGACCCTCGATCGTCATAACCCAACAGAGCTGGCGCGCAAGATAACGGTGCTCGCGCTGGGTAAGCACGCGGTGCAAGGCCTGGCGGTCGGTGAGGCCGGCGGTTTCCGCCCGCCCTGTCGCCTGGGCGAATTCCTTCTCGACCGAGAGCAGCGGAAACCGTGCTTCGAGCCTGCCGATCGCATAGACATAGGAGGGCGGCGCGCCGCCCATGCTGCCGCCGCAGGTCGGGCAGTCCGCCGGGCTGCCGGCAACCGGTGGTTCGGTAGTTTGGTTTGGGACTGCCACGCCCGAACCCGACGTCGCGGCTGCGGCGGCGAAGATCGGCACCGGGGTTTCGACTGGCTCGTGCTCTGACATTGTTCTCCCCCTTATGGCTGTTTGGCTCGGTTATCGGGTAAAGACCATCCACCGATTGAGCGCCGCCGCGCGCGCTCCGCACCCCCCGCAGGGCTTGAAACCGAGCGCGTAAGTGGCGCGCTTGACGACATCGCCGAGCCCGATTTCTTCTTCTTTGACAAAACCGGGCAGCCGCACGCGCATCTTCGGGGTGGTAGTCGTGGGCACGCTAGCCGGGATCGGCTCGGTCATCGTCGAGACACTCCTGTTGTCGATGATAGCAGCACCTGATGTGCGGCTGAGGCGTCGAGCAGCGGCGGGGTGACTGAGCGCCGCCGGGCGGTGCCAGCCATGGCTGCGAGGCGCAGCAAGGCGGCACTCGCGCTTGGAAACAGCGACCACAACAATGCAAGGGTGCCCGAGACGAAGGGCACCGCCGCACTGGTGCCACTGAACGTCGCTTCGCCGCCGCTCGCCGAGAGGCTGGTGATCTGATGACCGGGTGCAGCCAACCCGTGACGGCCGATCGAGGCGCCAAGATTGGAAGGCGCCAGAACCCGGCCTTGCCGATCACAGGCAATGACCGAAATCACCCAAGGGTGGCGAGTTATTGCCGAGCCGCCGACCATTCCCTGATTTCCGGCGGCGGCGATCACCAACACGCCGCGGCGAACTGCTTCGTTCAGCGCCTCCTCGAGCACCCGTTGGGCGCGCAGAGGTGGGGCCAAGAGGCCGACGCTCAAATTGATTATCCGCGCCCCCGCCCCGATTACGTCCAAAATCGCAGACGCCAGCTCCTCGGCTGTGGCACTGGGCAGATCCTCGGCTTTGCCGCCGTCGGCGTCGGAAAAGATCGGGCGCAGCAGCAACGTGCAGCCCGGGCAGATCCCCGGAGCCGCGCTGTCGCGTTTGGCGTGCAGAATACCCGCGACAAAGGTCCCGTGGCCGCAGGCGGCACCCTCTGGAGCGGGGCATTCACCCCCGCCATTTGCGACAGCGGCACGGATTCGCTCGGCGGCCAGATCCGGGTGCCCGGTCGCAACCGGCCCGTCGATCAACGCTACGCCGATCTGTGGAACGCCCTGGGTAGCTTCGATCAACCCGCGCAGGCGCACCAAGTCGAAGGGCCCCAATGGGGCGCGGACTTCGTTCCACCTTACCGTCTGCATTGTCGCCTGAGCGGGCATCGAGACTACTTTCGGGCTATGGGGGCAGCGCTTTAGTCTTTCTTAACCTGAAGGTTCCCTCGTACATCGCACTATACTATGGTATTTTAGATGTTTTCATGAAATGCGCAACGCATTTTGCGGTGGCGAGGGCGCATCGCGTTTGGTCTCAGCCGTCGTGCAGGGAGCTTTCGGCCCAGCGTTTCATCATTTTTTGGAGAAGCTGGTGCGGACGGCGGGACTCGAACCCGCACCCCCTTCCGAGGAGCAGATTTTCGTACCACTTCGGCTTTCGCCGCCGCCTCATCGGCGTTCGTGGTCTGGACTATCCCTTCGCCCTAGCCCGATGGCCGTAGGCGCCGCCCGTCTAGTCTCTACACCTTCCCTCGAAGAGGGCTTGGCTCGGGATTGGCTTAGATGACCCTTAGCTTTCCCCGATTTTGAGCGGTTCTGCTCCACGGGTTTCCCCGTGGGCACTCCGACTGAAGTCTGCTGCGTCTACCGATTTCGCCACGTCCGCGCTCGCTCAGTTCTCCTTCTCAGCATATCCGCCTGCGCGCGACAGGCTAGCCCTCGCTGAGGCCCTCTTGCGGGTCGCCGCCGAGCGTTTGGATCAGTGTCTTGAGCTCTTCGGTTGCGGCGCCAAGCCGGATGCGATTGGTGCTGCGCAGCACCAGAGTCACCCCGAAATCCCCGCGCCGGAAATAGGGGTAGGAGCCGATTTCAACATCGGGGTAGCGGTCCTGCAGCGCCGACAGATCCTGTGCCAAAGTGCCTTCGCCGAGGCGGCAGCTGACGCTGCGGCTGAGCATCTTTTCGCCCCCGGCGAGGCGGTGCTTCAGCTGCTCGAAGATCCCCTGCATGATGCTGGGCACCCCGGGGAGGACAAAGACATTGCCGATCTGGAAGCCCGGCGCTCGGGAGATCGGGTTGGGCAGCAATACGGCGCCTGCGGGAACCCGCGCCATGCGCAGCCGCGCTTGGTTCAGATGGCCTGCCGGATAATCGGTTTCGAGCAGCCGCTTGGCATCCGGATGGAGGATCAGAGGCACCGCAAACGCGTCGGCCATGCATTGGGCGGTGATGTCGTCATGGGTCGGGCCGATCCCACCAGTGGAGAAAACGTAATCGAACCGTCTGCGTACATCGTTGACCGTAGTGACGACGACGTTGGCGTCGTCGGGAATGACCTGCGCCTCGCGCACCCGGATGCCGATCTCGTTTAGGCCACGGGCGAGGAAGCCCAGGTTCTCATCCTGGGTGCGCCCGGAAAGGATCTCGTTGCCGATTATCAAGACGCAGGCGGTGACGATCTTGGGTTCGGCAGCCGCGGCGCCGCGATCGGGGTTGCTCGTCGTCATTCTCTCTTCGGCCTCTTCCGCCTCGGCGGCTTTGTCTTTCATAGGCGAATGGATGGCGCGGCACAATCGCGGGCAAGGTTGCCCAGCCGCGCGGGAATCCCTACGTTCAATCCGATGCGAGAAGGCTCGCGGCGTGACCCACCAACTACGATGCGAATACGCGGCATGCAGCAGGATCTGATGAGAGGTCTCGCGGTCGGCGAGGCACGCGACGGCCGGATCAAGATCCACGGGTCCGAGGCGTTCGAGGGCATGCGGCGCGCCGGCGCGCTGGCGGCGGCGACGCTCGACTTCATCACCCCTTTTGTTCGCCCGGGTGTCACCACCGGCGAACTCGATCGGCTGTGCCACGATTTCGTGGCCGACCACAATGCGATTTCGGCGCCGCTCAACTATCGCGGTTTTCCGAAGTCCATCTGCACCTCGATCAACCATGTCGTCTGTCACGGCATTCCGGGCGAGCGGCGGCTGATCGAGGGCGACATACTCAACATCGACGTGACGCCGATTCTCGACGGCTGGCACGGCGACACCAGCCGGATGTTTTTCGTTGGCGAGCGGGTCCCGATCAAGGCGCGACGCCTCGTCGATGTGACCTATGAGGCGATGATGCGCGGCATCGCCGTGGTACGTCCCGGTACTCGCATCGGCGCCATCGGCAACGCGATCCAGCGCTACGCCGAGGGCCACCGCTTTTCGGTGGTGCGCGACTTTTGCGGCCACGGCGTGGGCCGCATCTTTCATGATGCGCCTTCGATCCTGCATTACGGCAGCCCCGACGAGGGGCCGGTCATGCACGAGGGAATGATCTTCACCGTCGAGCCGATGATCAACGCCGGACGCTGGGAGGTGAAGATTCTGGGCGACGGCTGGACCGCAGTGACCAAGGACCGCTCTCTGTCAGCGCAGTTCGAGCACACCATCGGAGTAACCGCCGCCGGCTACGAGATCTTCACGATCTCTCCCGCCGGCTTGCACCGGCCGCCTTATCCGCCTGGCTTGCGGGAAGAAAACCCCGATGTGGGACCGCATCCGGCGTCAGCTACCCAGCCGGCTACGGGTGGCGAATTATAGCGGCAGG
>CAWAVV010000014.1:0-90696 GCA_963785565.1 uncultured Alphaproteobacteria bacterium
CATGCGCTTTTCGATGATGGCGCCCTACCTGCTCCGAGGGTTGCCGGTGTGCCCGGCAAATGAGAGTCACGACGTTGACGTCCCCTAGTCTGTTACTGAGGCGTGTACTTACAAAATCGCTCGCCAATGTCCGCTTGACAGTAAGCTGGCATCTTCGATCAACCCGCCTCGTTTCTATCAGCCCTACTCAACTACTTTGCGATCGGTAACGTAAAGTGGACCGAAGCACCGTGGTGGCATGGTTCCAGCCAAAGCCGGCCCCCATGCGCATCCACAATCGACCTACATAGCGACAGCCCAACGCCAAGTCCGTAAGGCTTGCCGGAGGATAGAGGAAGGAATCCCATTTCGATGCGCTCAAGCGAAAAGCCTGGGCCGGAATCAAGAACGTGGACCTCAATGAAATCGTTGTTGGCGCGTCTTGCTTCGATCCAAATCGAGCCGCCGGTGGCGCCACTATCGCTGATCGCCTCGATGGAATTGCGCACCAAATTCAACAAAACCTGCTCGATCTGTAAGACATCCACCATCACGGGCGGAAGATCGGCCGCCAGATTGGTGTGTGCGGCTACCCTGGCCTGGTCAAGGTCTGGCTTGCACAAATCGATCATTCCCTCGGCGATTCGCTCGAAAGGAACCAGGGCACGATTGCTGCGATCGAGCCGCACCAACGCCCGCAGGCGTCTGATTACCTCGGCGGCGCGATCGACCTGCGACACGGCTTTCTTCGCGGTTTCCGCAACCTCCACAATGTCGATATTGCCCGAACTTATCGTGTCGGCCACTAGGCGGATGTACGTGCCAGCCGCCATCAGGGGCTGATTAACCTCGTGAGCGACAGCCGTTGCCAGTTCGCTGACACTTCCAAGTCGCGCGAGCCGCGCGAGAGATACCTGATGTAGGCGCAACTGAGTCTCCAAACGGCGTCGCTCCGTAACGAGTGCGCCTGCGACTAGCCCAGTCACAGCCAAGACAAGCATGAGAGCCTGAAAAGCGTCCAGCTCTTTGCTTCCCTGGGGGAGTAATCCCACTCCTAGGATAAGGCCGCACTGGGTTATTAGAATGCCGGCGCTGACGCCTTCGATACCATTGCGAACCGCCATCCACACAATCGGTAAGAAAAGGACGTAGAACAGCTGAAACTCTCGTTCATTGGAAAAGCCGAATACCATCAGCAGCGCGCAGCCGATGGCGGCGCACTGAAGCGCTGTTTCAATCGATAAGGGTAGGATTTTTTGCGGATCAACACGAACAGTGCGAAAGGGGTGAGTGCTAAGATGCCAACTGCGTCCCCGATCCAGTAGCGCAGCGTTGCCGGCGCAAAATCTTTGACCGATAATAATCCTGCCGCGATAGCCACGCCAACGTAAGTCGATGCAACAAAGGCCGCGCTTGCGGCGGCGACGAGCATTAACAACACCAAATCCCGCGTTGACGACAGCCCCGGATCAAACCGGGTAATGGAGCTTTTCAAGAAAGCCAACGCCGCGGAATAACCTCCTCCGATTAGCGCAACGGTAATGAACTCGACGGCCCACGGCAGGTCGATCTGTCGATTGATGAGATCGGCCATAAAGGGGGCGACGAACAAGAGTGGAACCATCCAGATGTCAAAAAACAAAACAAGGACGAAGCTCAAGCCCGTGTTCGGATTCCACGGCGTTATGCCGAAGGACGCATAGGGTTCGACGAAACTGATGCGGTCGAGCGCAACGTATCCCGCGACGTAGGCTAACCCGACGACGGCCCTATTGGCGGGAACGATCTCCGCGAAAGGCACTCTCCGCATCTTTGCATCCTATTGGGCATCGCGATATTGCCATCGTTCTCAAGACTACAAAGGTAATCGCTACCGTTGGTAGCCATCACGTCGCCTTTTGATGCTGTGGACGGCTCCTCCACCGGGCACGTGAGTGCCACGGATATGGGTGCTCTTAAGGCCCACGACGATTTGGAGGAGCCAAATCATGGAAGCCATCACGACAATCGGTCTCGATATCGCGAAGTCCGTTTTTCAGGTTCATGGCATCGATGCGAAGGGCAATGTCATCCTCCGGCGGAAGCTCAAGCGTCGCTACGTTCTGACATTCTCCAGAAGCTGCCCCCATGCCCGGTTGGTATTGAAGCCTGCGCCTCGTCGCATCATTGGTCGCGCGAACTCCAAGCGCTTGGACACACCGTACGCCTGATTCCGCCGGCCTATGTGAAGCCGTATGTGAAGCGGCACAAGAACGATGCCACTGACGCCGAAGCGATCTGAGAGGCGGTCACCAGGCCAAACATGCGGTGATCAATGCCATCCGCGCTTATCTTGCAGAGTTTGGGATCGTCGCGCCGGTCGGACGCCAATGTGTCGAGCAATTGCTCGGGGTTGCTGCAGATACAAATGATAAGCGGTTGCCCGAGGTTTGCCGCTCGCGGTGCCCAATTGCGGACGCTGAAGGCACAGATCCTGCAGTTTGATCGTATGATCAGGGCTTGGCACCGATCCAATGAGGAGAGCCGGGGGCTCGACGACATACCCGGTGTCGGCCCGGCTTTGGCGACCGCTTTGGTTGCCAGCGTCGCTGATCCGAGGGCTTTCCGGACTAGGCCGGAAAGCTTGTCATAGGCCGCGTGCGACCCTTCGGATTGCATTGATTGCTGCGCGGATTTCGTGCGCGGCCTGAGCCGCCGCCGAAAGGATCGTTTCCGATACAGTCTCCGAACCAGATCAGGCACGCGCTGCTGGACGACTCTCGTCCGCCGTGCCACGCGCCGCGGCGACGAAATACCAAGGCATTCCGTCCGCGTGCCAATCGTTGTGGCAAAACGGGCGGCCGAACAGATCGAACACCGCGAAAACCACCGCGTCGAAAAAGCTGAACCAATCTTTGCTCGTATAACCGTACAAGTCGGCAGCGCTTTCGCGGCCGTTCTCGAAGATCACCAGCGGACGGTCGCGCAGAATTGACGTGGCACCTGTAGCGCGTGAAACTCGCCGCCTTCGAGGTCCATCTTAACGAAGCGCACACGCTGCCCGCGATCGGCGAGAAGGCTGTCTAGCGTGGCAACCGGCACGTCGATCACATCGACGCTGCCTGCAAGGTCGCCGGGTAGGTCGCGGCGCTGCTGCAATCCGCTGTAGCCGACCTTGTTTCTGACCACGGAAAAGCTGGCACGGCCGGTGACGGCGCCGATCGCTGTAGCTTTGATATCGACATTTGGAAAGCCCCGTCGCGCAAGCCCGGCCGCAAGATCAGAAATAGCCTCCACCGCGACCACTCTGCCTGACGGACCGACAAGTTCGCTCAAAGGGACGGTATGAAGCCCGCCACTAGCCCCGCAATCGACGGCAAGATCGCCGGGCCTGAGGATGGCCGAATAGACCGCCTTGATGATGTCCTCGAAAAAATCGCCGAGCCGCCCGGTATGGGCGGCCTCCATCCACGCCTGCCGCTCCGCGTCATCAAGCGCCATACATTCACCTGAACGCAGAAGCTGCCCCCCTAACCCCCGACCAAAGAAATAATCAAAGCACCGAAGGCCTACCGGAAACGCGTTCGCGCCAACAGACGGCGGCTTTCGCGCTAAGGCGTTACCCAAGGAGGAAAGACCATCAATTTGCCGCTTGTTGATGCCGTTCGACATGGCCGAACAGTTGTCTCGTACTCTCGCCGGAACTGTTAGCAATGCCGCTCCGCCCGCCGCGAGGTCGGAGATCATCACACCGACAGATCCCCCCGAAAAAGGGAAAGGCCCCGACCGGGGAAGACCGGGGCTTTAAGGAGGCGGGGCCCCAGCGAATGCAGCGGCCCGTGCCGCAGCCGTCGTGATGCATCCGTGCTTACTTCGGGAGATTCGCGCGATCACGCTCGGCACCCCCTACTGGGGCGCCCCCAAGTCCGCCACGGCGCTGATGACCGCGAAATCGGACGAACCGAAAAACCCAACTTTTTGGGCTGGATCTGTTCCTCAAGGCCAAGGATCTGCAGCTGGCCGCCCGCAACATGCTCGGTCTGTATTGGCTATTTCCCCCTCTGAAAACTACGGCGCCTGGCTTAAAGTCAACCGGCGATTGACGCCGTACTTCTACTCGTTCAGTTACGTATAAAGGCATTCGCCGATCCCAAAGACGCCCTTGCCGAGATCGAGACCGCTGATGCGGCCTACGGGACGGTGCCGCCCGAACTGTTCGCCCGCGCGAAGAACCTGCGCTGGATTTGCGCGTCGCGAGCCGGACTGGGCGGCGCGTATTTCTACGATGCGCTGGTCAACAGCGATGTCGTCGTCACCGGCATGCACGGCAGCTATAACGAACATCTCTCCACTCACGCGGTGGCGTTTTTGCTCGCTTTCGCCCGGCGCTTCGAGCACTACCTGCCGCAACAGCGGTGGCAGAGAGGTCCAGCGATGATCGATCTGCCGACGCAGACGGTGCTGATCGTCGGCGTCGGCGGCGCCGGCAGCGAGGCCAGCAAACAATGTGCCGCCTTCGGAATGCGGGTACTCGGCATCGATCCGCGGGTGACGGAACGACCGGCCGGCATGGTCGACCTCAGTGGTGCTGACCGGCTAGAGGAGCGCCTCGGCGAAGCCGACTTCGTCATCGTAACGACGCCGGAGACGCCGGATACCCTAGGGATGTTCAACGCGAGGCTGTTCTCGCGAATGAAGCGCGGCGCCTACTTCATCAATATCGCCCGGGGCCGCTGTGTCGTCACCCAAGACCTGATTGCAGCCCTGCAGTCCGGCCAGCTCGCGGGCGCCGGGCTCGATGTTGCCGACCCGGAGCCGTTGTCGGCCGACAGCCCGCTATGGGGGATGCCGAACGTCCTGATCACGCCGCATGTCGCGATCCTCGGCACCCCTTATCGCCAGAAATGGGAGGCGATTCTTCTGGAAAACTGCCGGCGCTTCGCCGCGGGTCAGCCGTTGATCAACGTCGTCGACAAGGAAAAATGGTACTGACTGCCGGGGCATATGATCTCAGGGCAGAGACGCTTCTTCGGAAGCGCACTTGGCCCGTTCGCGTGACGACGCAAGCGGCCTTTGGCCGTGTAGATTCGTAGTGCAGATACACGAATGCAACGACTGTTCTATAGGGATATCCGATCGAGGCAAGGAGACGAGTAAACCAGCATAACGCGAGCCACTCTTTTTCACAGCTAGCCCTACACTCTGCCGGCGCCGACAATCTGCCGGCCCTGCAGATCGCAAGCGGGATCGGTATCAGCAAAAGTTCCTCGAAGAGGACTTGGCAGCTCGCCAGGGACCGTGTTGCACGCAAAAAAATTCGCTCACACGTTCGTCGCGCCTTCCAAACTCTGGTCAAGCACATCCGCGACAGCAAGGAAGCAACGAGCCGCGGTTGATGCAAACCCGCGCCGACGACCGCGAATTTTGTGTCATGGGTCGATAGCTGAATGCCCCCAACGCGGCCAGTCAGGCGGCTTAAAGAATGGTAGCAGCTCAAAGGAACTGGAGAGACAGGGCAGGTCGAAACACGGCCTTCTCGCGACGTGCTGAGGAAAATGCCGAGGCAGCGTCCCGCTTCAAAGAACCTTTTGGAAATAAAGTCGGCGAAGGCCAGAGCCGACAGTTTTATTGCTCTCTAGCTCGGCTATGTCCTCACGGAGTAATTGATACCCGGCGTTCTTGTAGAGAGCGATCGCGGCACTTTGTATTTCGACCGTGCTCAGCTCGAGCCTCGCTATATTGCGCCGACGGCATTTATCTTCGGCGTACTGAAGCATGCGGCGCCCGATTCCGTTTCGTCGCGCCGCCGCATCGACATACATCCGCCGCAGCTCCATCGCGTCAGGCGCGGCGCGCTCCAGACCAAATGTGCCGACGAGCCCATCGTTTTAAATCGCCACCCAGAAGCCGCCATCGTGCTCGCGATAATAGTCAGTTATCCGATCAATCTCCTCGCCCAGCGCGCGTTCGATACAGGCTTCAAAGGCATCGCGGAGGCCCGGCGGGCTGAGAAGCCGGTTTGTACCGATAAATAGCTTCCGGATCTGGGGAGCGTCATCGTCCGCGAACGGGCGAATTTCAATCTCGGTGTCCAAGTTAGCTACCAAATTCGAGCACGCGCTTTGCTGGTCACGCCGGCTAGGCGCGTTTTGTGAACACGAACCAGTCAATTTCTTCGGTCACAGCCTCAGCCGGGTTGATATTGAGGCGATGAGCGCGAAGCGCAGTCATTCCCTGATCGAACTCTATGTCAGACAGACGCGCGAGGAAGGAGTCGGCGTGCAGTGCTGACCTCCAAACGAAGCTTGGCCAGTCCGGGGCTACGACTTCCGTGACGATCTCATGATGCCTTGGCGTGAAGCCGGCGGCTGCAAAGTTCGACCTGATCTCATCGCGGGATGGCAAGTCGGCGTCGAGCATGGCCCGCACTGCCGGGAAAAAATTTGGCACGACGACATCGCCCGGTGCCACAGCCGAGGTCTACGACCAGCGAGACGGCGGTGCGGTCGATATGGGCCGATAACAAGCGTTGCGAACGCCGGCGTCTTGCTGGCGTCAGTGCGCGTGCCTCATCGTAATTCGTCGCGATGCCGGATTGATCATAGTCCATTGCAATGATGATCCTCGCGAGCGCGGCCAAGTCGGGATCGACCACTAGCCACCAAAGGTCGCATGGATCCAGCCGACACGCTACAACCGCTCATCGTTGCCAGCATTCGTTTGTCAGGCGACGAGGCCGCCGCGTCAGCCCGAAGCCCAAACTGACGACCGCCTTTTCTTGTGCAGAATATACGTGCGAAATGGTGGTCCAGCTGCCCGCTATTCGGCGACTGCAAGCAATCGGCCCCGGCTCCTGCGAAGCAGGTCACCGGATGCCCGTCGCGGCGCCACCAATCAAGTCCGCCTAGCAAGGCCTGGAGAGCCGAGATCCTTCACTTTTGCGCGGTGCCGGCAAGCGTATAGGTGCGATTGGCGCGATCGCGCCATGCGCGCAGGGACGGATCAGCGCCAATTCCTGAAGGGACAACACCGGTTAGATCCTTCCTCGCGCGATCGCTATCTTGCTAGGCATCACGTGAAAGTTGATCTGTTCTGTTTCATGTGAACGAATCGGAGACGGAAACAGAAACAGAAACAGGGGAACATCCGTCAAACGGGCAGGGCAGGGGCCTTATCGAATATTCAGCAGCGCTCGGTTGACATCACCAGATCACGCTGCGCCGATGTCTTGCGTAGCGGGGCGGTCGCGGCCAGCTAGAGGCGCATGGATTTCTCGGATGTGGATCGTGCGGCGCTGACGGCGGCGATAAAGCGGCTTGAGGAGCCGGGGTTCGCCGGCAAGATGACGACGCTCGCCGGACGGCCGGCGGAATTGGTGGCGCGGGCATTGCCGCGCCCGGCGGCGTCGATTGTCGCCAAAGCGGCGGAGGCCGCCCTGACCCGGGCGCTCGACATCGCTTTGTTCAGTCTGCGCGACCAGCGGTTCATCGCCGGGCGGGTCGTGCATTCGGCACTGGCCTCGGCTTCGGGAGCGGTGGGCGGCGCCTTTGGCCTCGCCGCGCTGCCCGTCGAGTTGCCGGTATCAACCGCGATCATGCTGCGCACGATCGCCGTAATCGCCCGCGAAGAAGGCGAAGACCTTGCCGATCCTCGCACCCGGCTCGCCTGTCTCGAAGTCTTCGCGCTGGGCCACACCGGCATCGCTGCGCCGGACGGTGCCGAGGGCGGCTATTTCGCGTTGCGGGTATTGCTCGCCCGCGGTTTGGCGCTGGCCGCCGATACGCTTGTACACAAAGGCGCCGCGCACAGCAGTTCCGCGCTGATGCATCGCGCTCTGGCGCCGATTGTTGCCCGGTTTACGGCCATCGTCTCTCAGAAGCTCACGTTCCAGGGAGTGGCAGTTATCGGCGCCGTCGGCGGGGCCGCGGTCAACCTTGCCTTTATCGAGCAATACCACGGCCTGGCGCGCGGCCATTTCACGGTGCGCCGGCTGGAACGCGTTTATGGCGCCGAAGCAGTGCGTGCCGAATACGACCAGCTCAAGGCCGCAGAGCTGCGCCAACCGGTGCAGATACCTGACATTGGAAATAGTGCCCCATAACGTCGAAGTCGCTGCTGGCGGCATACCCCGCCGACGACATGATTTGCTGGCCGATTAGCCCGCTCGTCGGCAACGTCAAAATAACGATCCTTCTCTGATTGAGCCGGTCGCGGCGGCCGACTAATCAACACAAGATTACAAGAACCGGAGGAAACATGTCCCGACCCCGCGCTGCCGACGATTTTCCGGTGATCCGTGCCCGCATGGAGGAGCTGCGCCGCGAGCGCATCCGGCTGCGCGCCGCCGACGACTTTCGAGCGATCCGGGCCCGCATGGAGGAACTTCGGCGCGAGCGCGCTCAGCTATCCGCCGAGAGAAGGAGCCGCTCGGTGGCCCACCCTTGTCATCGCCCCGTGAGTGAAAGATAGGGCTGAAAGGCGGAGCCGCGAGAGCCCCACCCGCCATGCATCAGCGATCGCAAGTCGCGCGCCGATCGTCAGGGCGGCCAGCTGATAGACCGCATTGCGGCCCGCGCGCTAATCTGCCAGCTCCCCGTCGTTGAGGCGTTCCGGGGATGCGCGGGTGCCATTCACCGGGTGCCGGCGTGGCGGTCTGATGCCGGATCACGGACGCCATTGGGCAACTCGCCAACACCATCCCGCCCGGCGCGGTCCACTGACCTGCCGAGACACCGGAGGCGGCAAGCCCTGGATAGGTGACAGACCGGCGACCGGGCCATCCTATTTTTCCATATGCCGGGTTCCTGGTGCAAAGGACGATAGTTGCCTCGCAGCGCTACGTTGGGGGGGATGACCCAAATGCCATACCCCTGTTGCCGGCACGAGACACACCGATCCGTTGAACTCGCGCTTTTGACCCTAGGGTTTCCGCGACTTGCGGTGGTTAACTAGGGTTCAGACGCTGTAGTACATTTGGAATTCGATCGGGTGGGGGGTGTGCTCGAAATTGTACACCTCCTCCCATTTCAATTCGATATAGGCCTCGATCTGGTCGCGGTTGAAGACCTCGCCCTTCAACAGAAAGGCGTGGTCGTGGGCGAGCTCGCCCAAGGCCTCGCGCAACGAGCCGCACACCACCGGCACGTCCTTCAGCTCCTCGGGCGGCAGATCGTAGAGGTTCTTGTCGATCGGGTCGCCCGGATGGATCTTGTTCTGGATGCCGTCGAGCCCGGCCATCATCATCGCGGCAAAGGCCAGATAGGGGTTGGCGGCGCCGTCCGGGTAGCGCACCTCGACCCGTTTGGCCTTGGGGCTCGAGACATAGGGGATGCGGCACGAGGCCGAGCGGTTGCGCGAGGAATAGGCCAGCAGCACCGGCGCCTCGAACCCCGGGATCAGGCGCTTGTAGCTGTTGGTGGTCGGGTTGGTGAAGGCGTTGATCGCCTTGGCGTGGCGAATGATCCCGCCGATGTAGTAGAGCGCGGTTTCGGAGAGGTCGGCATAGAGGTTGCCGGCGAACACCGTGTTGTCGCCCTTCCACAGGGATTGGTGGACATGCATGCCCGAGCCGTTGTCGCCCATGATCGGCTTGGGCATAAAGGTCGCGGTCTTGCCGTATTGCTGGGCGACGTTGTGCACCACGTATTTATAGATCTGCATGTGGTCGGCGGTGTCGACCAGGGTGGAGAACTGAAAGCCCAGTTCGGCTTGTGAGGGCGCCACCTCGTGGTGGTGCTTTTCGACCAAGCAGCCCCATATCGGCCATCACCGAGAGCATCTCGGCCCGCAGATCGGCTTGGCCGTCGACCGGCGGCACCGGGAAATAGCCGCCCTTGATCGGCGGCCGGTGGCCGGAATTGCCGTCGGCGAACTCCTTGTCCGAGACGTAGGGCCCCTCCTCGCTGTCGATCTGGTACATCGCCCCGTTCATCCCGGTGCGATAGCGCACATCGTCAAAGATGAAAAACTCGGCCTCGGGCCCGAAAATACGCCTTGTCGCCGATCCCGGTCGAGATCAGGTGGCGCTCGGCCTTTTTCGCGGTCGAGCGCGGGTCGCGGGCATAGGGCTGCCCGGTCAACGGCTCGTGCACGTCGCAAAAAATGATCAGCGCGGTCTGCGCCGCAAACGGGTCCAACACCGCGGTCGAGCAATCCGGCACCAGCATCATGTCCGAATCGTTGATCGCCTTCCACCCGGCGATCGACGAGCCGTCGAACATCACCCCCTCGTTCAGGAAATTCTCGCTGATCGTGCGCACGTGATGCGCCAGATGCTGCCACTTGCCGCGCGGATCGGTGAAGCGGAAGTCGACATACTTGACCTCGTGCTCCTTGATCAGCTCCATCACTCTCCCAGGCTCAGACATCGTTGGGTTCCTCTGTATCGATTTAGCCAAAGGGGTTGGGCGGGACGGCCCGGTCACACGGCATCCGGTCCCTGCTCGCCGGTGCGGATGCGGATCGCCTGCTCGATCGGCACCACAAAAATCTTGCCGTCGCCGATCTTGTCGGTGCGGGCGGCGTCCTGGATGGCGTGCACGGCGCGCTCGACGAGGGCGTCATCGAGCACTACCTCGACTTTGATCTTGGGCAGAAAGTCAATCACATACTCGGCTCCGCGGTAAACCTCGGTGTGTCCCTTCTGTCGGCCGAAGCCCTTGACCTCGCTGACCGTCATGCCGGACACGCCCACCCCATGCAGCGCGTCTTTGACCTCGTCGAGTTTGAAGGGCTTGATGATCGCTTCGATCTTTTTCATGACTTCACCATCCGCAAAGAATTTGCCCGGCGGCCGAGCGACCGCACTGGACCCGGTGCGGTGCAGGCCAAAAGCGTCGAGGCTCCCATCGTTGTGTCCCATCGCTTTGTGGCCTGACAGGGGCGATCATCGCGAAATTTCGGGCGTTCCGTTGTCGAAATGCGCTCAAACGGAATGGGGCCGGTCGTTGCGGGCCGGCCTCTCCGTACCGCTAGGAGCGGGTCCTGAGGCTTATTCGGCGACCGCGGGTATTTCGTCTTCGTCACCGAAATTGTAGGCCGTCTCGCCATGGACCGCATCGTCGCCGACGCGCAAGGTCGCCTCATCCATCCGCAACGACACGAAGATCGAGATCACCTTGAGGATGACGTAGGTGGCGACGGCGTTGAGCACGATGATGAACGCCGCCGCGTAGACCTGCAACATGAACTGATGGAAGCTGCCGTAAAACCAACCGGTTCCGCTCACGCCCGGCGCGTCCTTTTCGGTCCCGATATATTCGATCATGTCCGGGTTGGCGAGGATACCGGTCAACAGCCCGCCCATCAAGCCGGCGACGCCGTGGGTCGAAAGCACGCTCAACGTATCGTCGACCCTTCTGAACAGCGCGGTGGTCTGCACCTTGTTCATCACGAACCAGGGAATGATGCCGGCGCAGATGCCGATGATGATCGCGCCCCAGCCGCTGACATAGCCCGCCGCCGGGGTGATGCCGACGAGGCCGGCAATCATGCCGTTGATCGCGCCGACCACCGACGGTTTGCCGTAG
The DNA here is from genome assembly GCA_963785565.1 of uncultured Alphaproteobacteria bacterium. GTDB lineage: Bacteria > Pseudomonadota > Alphaproteobacteria > ATCC43930 > CGMCC-115725 > AP-15. The sequence continues at coordinate 11,487 of CAWAVV010000014.1, forward strand.
ACCATCGAGTCCATCATCGTCCAGACCAGCAGCGCAACACAGGTCGTCAGGTTGGTGTTCAGCACCGCGGCCGAGGCGTCGGCGTTGGCAAAGTAGGGGTCGCCGCCGTTAAACCCGTTCCAGCCGAGCCACAGAATGCCGGCGCCGGCCAGCGCCATCAGCAGGCTGTTCGGCGGGAAATGATCACGATCGGCCTGAATGCGCGGGCCGATCACCGCCGCCGCGACAAACCCCGAGGTCCCCGCGGCGAGATGGATCACGTAGCCGCCGGAGAAGTCGAGGGCCCCGAGCTGGGCGAGCCATCCGCCGCCCCAGATGCTGAACGCGCCGACCGTGTAGACAAAGGTCATCCACAGCGGCACGAAGATGATCCACGCCTTGAAATTCATTCGCCCGATCAGCGAACCGGCGAGAATGATCACGGTGATCGCGGCGAAGACGAACTGGAAGAACATCATCGTCGCCATCGGAAAGGCCAAGGGCGGCATGCCTGACGCGGCGGCCGGGATCGTCGCCTGCCCGGTCAGGAAGCCGGGGGAGAGCGCCGGCTGCGGCGTGCCCCAGAACGGGAACCATTGCGGGCCGAAGGACATGTTGTAAGCCCACAGCACCCAGACGATCATCACGGCGGCAAAGGCGTACAGCGCCATAAAGGCCGAGTTGATCGCCCATTTCCGTTTGACGATTCCCCCATAGAGGATCACCAGCCCGGGCACGCTTTGCAGGCCGACGAAGGTCGCGGCTGCCATTTGCCAGGCGTTGGAGCCGGTATCAAGCCATTTTGGCGAAGCAACTAGCATCTATATACCTCTTACGGTTGTGGTCCGACCCAAGCGCTAAAGCCGCGCCCGTCACTGGCGAATGCGAGATGTGCACCCCTCGGGATGGCTTTGAGGCAAGATCCGTGCCTAGATTGAAAACCGTCGCCGGCTCTAGAGGAGGCGCCCGTTCGATGATGCTCGATCCGCCTGGGTTTCAGCCCGCAACAAGGCTGCGTGCGCGGGGCGCCGGGCGCCGCCGCCGGCAACGGATGATTTCCGGGCTCGCGGTGGCGATCCTGTTGCTGGCCTCAGCCGGCAGCGGCCGGGCGGCCGCGGCTGGAATCATCCACCTGCGCTGCACCAATCCGGCGAGCGGGGCAAGCTGGCCGATAACCGTCGATCTCGACCACAGCCGGGTCAATTCCGTTGCCGCAACGATCACCGACGAGTGGATTGACTGGCGTGATCCGAAACAGGGGGTTTTTGAACTCGAACGCGCTACGGGCAGGCTCCAATTCCGCAACGCGTCGAGCACCGGCGGCTATTTCCTGTATTACACATGTCGGCAGGGTTAGCTGGGGCGCGCTGTTTGGCGCTGTCCGAGTTCACCGAGCGCCACGCGTTTCGCCAGACGATATGCCCAATTTATAGGCGAAATTATGCGCAAAATCTAGGCTATCAAATCAGGACGTTCATAAGCACGTTTGAAAGGGTCATTTGGTGTCCTTTAGGAAGGTTGGAGAGCATAAATTGGACAAACCGCGTCGGGCGTCGGGATCCAGGCGGGGAGCAACGCGGCGGAAGCGAGGCAATGGCGACGGTTGAGGTCGGCGTACAGGCGCGCGTCGGATTCGCCTCGAAGACCGGGCCACGCAAGGAGAACGAGGATTTCGCCGCCGCCCTCTACGGCGCGGAGCTGCCCGAGCCGCGCCAGGAGGTGGTGGCGGCGATCGCCGATGGAATCGGCGGCGCAAAGGGAGGCCGCATCGCGGCCGAAACCGCGGTGCGCGGGTTCCTTGACGGATTTTGCGATCTGCCCGAGTCGATGGAGGTGCTGCGAGCCGGCGCCAAGATCGTCAGTGCGCTCAACGGCTGGATAAATACACTGGGCCGTCAAGACCCCGAGCTCGCGGGAATGGGTTGCACGTTCACGGCGCTGGTGCTGCGCGGCCGCGTCGCGCATCTGTTGCACGTCGGGGATACGCGCGCCTATCGATTGAGTAGAGACCACCTGACTTGCCTGACGGTCGACCATGTGCGCCAGGATGGCGCGGGTCGCTCGCACACGCTGATCCGTGCGTTGGGTGTCGAGGGGGAAGTGCGCCTCGATTACGCGACGCAACCGATGGCGTTGCACGACCGTTTCCTGCTGTGCAGTGACGGCGTGCACGGGTTTCTGACCGAACCGAGCATCGCCGACATCCTGCGCGACCGCTCCGCTCCCGAGGATACCGCCGGCGCGTTGGTGGCAGCCGCGCTCCAATCCGGCAGCACCGACAACTGCACGGCCTTGGTGCTGGACGTGGTCGCGCTGCCGACCGCGGGATCGGCCGACATCAGCGCCGCCGTCATGCGGTTGCCCATAATCCCGGTGCCGGTGGACGGCGAGACGATCGACGGATTTGTCCTGAGGGCGCTTATTTCCGACGGCCGATACAGCCGGCTGTTCGGCGCGGAGGACGAAATCGAGGGCGGCACCGTCGCCTTGAAGTTCCCCAAGCCCCAGGTCGCCAGCGTCGAAGCCTACCACGCGGCGTTCGTCCGCGAGGCATGGGTTGGCGCTCGGGTACACAACCCCGGGCTCGGGCGCGTCATCGAACTGCCGCCCGGGCGCCAGACTTGCCTCTACACGGTCATGCCGCTCTACCAAGGCGAGCTTCTGGAAACGCGGCTGTCGCGCAGTCCGGTGTTGGGATTGGAGGAAGGGAGGAATATCGCGGTCACCTTGGCCCGCGCGGTGGCGGCGCTGCATCGCGCCGGCATCATCCATCGCGACATCAAGCCCGACAACGTGATCCTCGAAGGCGGCGGATCGCTGAAGCTGATCGATCTCGGGGTGGTTCGTGTCCCAGGCCTGGAGGAGTTTCCTCCCGAGAACATCCCGGGCACCGCGGCCTACATGGCCCCCGAAATGCTCGCGGGCGAACCCGGTGACGAGGCCACCGACATTTATGCTCTAGGCATCACCATGTTCCGCGCTTTCACGCGCGAATACCCGTACGGCAACGCCGACGCCACCAGCCCGCCGCGCCGCAATCGGCCGCGAGACTTTTCCGCGCTGCGGCCGGACCTTCCGGCTTGGGTTCAAGCGGCTCTGACGCGCGCCATCGCCCTCGATCCCGCGAGGCGCTTTCGTGACATGACTGAATTCGCGCTCGAAATCGAGGCCGGGCCGGCGCGGGCCCCGGCCGCAATTCAACGGCGGCCCACGCTTTACGAACGCGCGCCGCTGCGGGTCTGGCAAGGCCTGGCCGCTCTGTTGGCGCTCGCGCTGCTGGTGTCGTTGCTGATGCGTTGAAGCTCGGCGTTTCAACGTCAGAGCCGGTCGCGGTGGGAGCGCACGGCCGAGGCGTAAAGGGCTTCATCGAATTCGGGCGCGACGTCGCCCGAGAGGCGTTGCTGGTGGGCGGGGAAATCGGCGAAAAAGAGGTCGCGGCTGATGCGTTGGGTGACGGCGGGGAGGCCGCGCTTCATGCTCGGCACGTCGCCGACCGGCACGCCAAAGCTGACGAAACCGGCCGGGTTTTGGATGTGGATGTCCTTCAGGAAAGGAGCTTTGCCCGGAACCTTTTCGAGGTATTCGTGACCGGTGCCGAGATAAGGGTGGGCGGCGAGGTATTCATCTTCCTCGCCTGCCGGCGGCGAGTAGCGATCGCGCCAAAGCAGAATGTGATGCGCGAAGTCGGCGAGTTCGGGCCGGACGCCGGGTTCGACAAAATAGCCGGTGCCGGCGATCGCGAAGTCGAATTTAAACTCCCCGTTGGCAGCCTGCGCCACGATCCGCCCCGCCTCTTCTCGCGCCGACAGCCACGGCGCGGCGAGATGCAGACGGAAATTCCGGAACTTCAGGACCCGCTCGATCGCGTCGGCAGGCGGCGTCGATCCGGCACGGCGGAAGCGGATCGCCTGATGCCAGCGCACCGAGTCCGGCAATTCGGGAAAATTGTCGTAGGCGCCAGGATAGCCGCGCACCCGGCCAACCGGCAGCGAAGCGAGCGCGGGGCGGCGTGCGAACAGATCGACCGACCTCGCACCGCTCTCAAGCGCCGCGCCGGCCGCATCGAAGGCCGAGGCGGCGCCGCCGACCACCGCGACCTTCTTGCCGCGCAATGCGGAAAAATCGATCGCATCGGCGGTATGGGCGTACAGATGCGCCGGCAACCCTTCGGTCAACGCCGCCGGGGTATAGGCCCCGCCATTGCCGGCGACGCCGTTGGCAAGGATGATTTTCCGCGCTGTCTCGAATTTGGCCGCGCCATCGACCTCGAGATGTAGGCGGAAATACCCGTCCGCCGGCTCGATGCGCCGCAGCCGGGTGCGGTAGCGGACCGATATGCCGAGGAACCGGCGATACCAGGCGAGATAGTCGGCCCAGTCTGCCCGCGGGATGCGCTCGATCGCGGCATAGGCGGCTTCGCCGTGACGGGCCTCGTACCACGCCTGGAAGCTCAGCGCCGCAATGCCGTATTCGGGTCCCGGCAAGGTCTTTGGCGTGCGCAATACATTCATCCGCGCCGCGTTGAGCCAGACGCCGGCCCGCGCCTCGTCCTCGGCCATGTCGATCACCGAGACTTTGCCTATTCCGGCGCGGCGCAGAGCAAAGGCAAAGGCGCTGCCGCTCTGCCCGCCGCCGACGATCACGACGTTGTGGTCGATGCCCGGCCGGTCCGGGACCCAGTTCTGCGGGTCGGGTCCGATCAGCCGCAGCGCTTTTCGGGCATCGGCATCGGCATCGGCATCGGGATCGTGCATCGGGGCTCGTGTCCTCTCGTTCGGCCGATCGGCAGTGGGCCTGGCGCTTGTTGTGTCGCCCGGCGGGCCAATCTATCATCGCGTCAAGCGTGTGGAGGAGCCCCGATGGTGCAGCTCGCCGAACTCGACACCGAGCGCGAAACGCTCGAAGCGACGCTCAGTTATTTCGTCGACACCAAGGAAATGCCCGTCAGTCTGGTCGGCGCCCCCGGCGAATCCGACAAGCGCGTCGGCGGCGGCGATTCCGAGCCGCACCGCCTCACCCTGCAAAACGGGCGGCTTCACGCCGACGAATTCGTGTTCGAAAAAAACGGCTTCCGCTTTGTCCGGCACGACACACGGGTCGCCGATTTCTATGACGAGGACGAGATCCGCCGGGTCTACTACCCGGAGATGGAGGCGCTGATCAAGGCCGAGGCCGGCGCCAGGCGCGTCGTCGTCTTCGACCACACTCTGCGCACCGCAGACGATGATTTACGCCAGGCGGCAAAAATCCGCGACGTCGTGCGTCGCGTTCACAATGACTATACCGAATGGTCGGGGCCCCAGAGGGTGCGCGACCTGATGAGCGATGAGGCCGAGGAACTGCTCCAGCGCCGCTTTGCGATCATCCAGACGTGGCGGCCGATCCGCCATCCGGTCGAGAGCTGGCCGCTGGCGATCGCCGATTCGCTCAGCCTGTCGCCCGACGATTTGGTGGTGACCGAGCGCCGCTATCCGGACCGTATCGGCCAGACCTCGGCGATCACCTGGAACCCCGAACACCGTTGGTATTGGTTCCCGCACATGCGTCCCGACGAGGCATTGGTGTTCAAAACCTTTGAGTCGATGAAGGACGGCCGCGCCCGGTTCACCGCGCACACCGCCTTCGAGGATCCGACCGCGCCCCCGCATGCGCGGCCGCGCGAAAGCATCGAGATCCGCACCCTCGCGTTTTTCTAAGTTTTTGGCTGGGAAAGCGGAGCAGGACACGGGAGGCGATTTTATGGAACGCGGGCACCAGGTCGATATTCGCAATGTCGCTTACTTTCGCCATGATTACGATGGCGAGCACTCGGACATGCGGCACCTCTACGAGCAGGCAAAGCTCGACCAGTGGAACGCCGCGACCGATATCGACTGGTCCCAGCCGCTCGACAGCGACAGCGGGGGCGACGGCGGGTTGATCGCCGACGACCTTGTCGACATTCACGGCACCAAATTCTGGGACCGCCTGTCCGCGGCCGAGCGGGTCGAGGTCAATCGCGCCGTGACCCGCTGGCGGCTGTCGACCCTGATGGCCGGCGAACATGGCGCCATGCTGGTGTGCAGCCAGCTGGTCGAGAACGTCCAGGGTCAAGACGCCAAGCTGTTCCAGGCAACCCAGGTCGTCGACGAAGGGCGTCACAACGAGGTGCTCCATCGCTACATTGGCCTGCGCCTCGAAGGGCGGAACTACCCGCTCGCCAACAATGTGAAAGAGATTTTCGACACGCTGCTGAGCACCGGGGCCTGGTATTTGAAGACGATCGGATTGCAGCTTGTCGCCGAGACCTTTGCCGTGTCGTTGTTTCGCATGCTGGCGGAATCGTCAAAGGACGCGATCTTGCGCCAGGTCTGCCGCCGCATCCTGCAGGACGAAGCGCGCCATATGGGGTTTGGCATGCTGTCGTTGCCGGTGGTCGTCGCCGAGGCCAGCTCCGCGGAGCGGCGCGAGATGGAGGATTTCGCGGTCTGGGCATTGAACCGCACCCTGCGCGGCATCTTCCCGCTCGCGGCCTATCAGGAAACCGGGTTCAGCCGCGGCGAGATCGAGGAGATCCGGCAGTTGCGGCGCGAACGCGCGGCAGGCGGCGACGAGACCGCGTTCCGCAAATTTTTTCGCCGCGACCTGCATGCCGGGCTCGTGCGCAATCTCCGCAAAGTCGGGGTGCTGAGCGATCGTGTGGCGCCCGATCTGCAAGCGCTCGGCATTTCTCTTGCCGCCGCCTGACCGCAGCGGCCGTAGCACCAGATGAGATGAATGGGAGGCAGAAATGGCCGACAAGCTGATCTCTTGCGACGACCACATGGATTTGGGCCAGTTGCCGGCGGATCTGTGGACGACGCGCCTTCCCGCGTCGCTGCGCGACCGGGCGCCGCATATCGAAGAGCGCGACGGGCAGGCGGTATGGGTCTGCGACGGCAAGGTCTGGGGCAGCTGGGGCGGCAAGCGGCTGTCGAACGAGCAGTTGGCGCGGCCGAAGCCGCTCTACAATGCTTTCGACCGTGGCGGCATCCACGACCAGAGTGCCCGGCGCCCGGCGATTGCTGAATTGCGCCTCGCCGATATGGATCGCGACGGGGTCCAGACGCAGGTAATCTTTGGCCCGATCTTTCAGATCTCGACCGATGACCCGGTGCTGCGCCAAGCCTGCTATCGCGTCTATAACGATTGGCTGATGGAGTTCTGCGCGGCCGCGCCCGACCGGCTGATCGGCACGCCGATGCTGCCCGAAACCCCCGATGCGGCGACCGAGGAGTTGCTCCGTCTCGCTGCAAAAGGCGGTGTCCGCCAGGTCACCTTGATGATCGCCAACATCACCCCAAAGCTCGACGACCCGGGCTGGGAGAAATTGTGGACCGCGCTGGAGGAGACCGGGATCATCCTGTCCTGGCACATCACCGTGTTTGGCGTGAAGCCCAGCGACCGCGCCGCCGGCAAGGCCGCCAGCGTATTCGCGAACACCAAGGGGTTTCTCGACAATTTCCTCGAACCGTTTGTCGACCTGTTCGCCTGGGGCATCCTCGAACGCCATCCCAAGCTCAAAATGGTGATGGCCGAGGCGGGCACCGGCTGGCTGCCCTGGCTCGTGCAGGAGCTCGACTACCGTCATTGGCGGCTTTGGGAGGCCAAGGAGTTTTGGGCCGACAAGGGCGGCGCCGCGCTCGAAACCAAGCCCAGCGAGTTGTTCAAGCGCCAGATCTGGGCGACCTTTCAGGAAGATTACGCGGCAATGGCGCTGATCCCGTTCTTTGGCGAGGGCCACCTGCTGTGGGCGTCGGACTACCCGCATCCCGACAGCGTGTGGCCCAATTCACGCGCTGCGATCGAGCGGCAGATGTCCGATCTCTCCCCGGAAATGCGCCGCAAACTGACCCACGACAACGCCGCGCGGCTCTACGGCCTTTCCTGAACGCAACCCCAAATTATGAGGAACCGATCCGGGTCGGGGCCGACGAGCCTAATGGGTATGAACCAGACAGATGGTTCCAGGTTTCTCTTCCTCGTCGCCCCCGCGAAAGCGGGAGTCCAGGTGCCGTTGGTACGGTGTTAGCTGCTCTGGGTACCCGCTTTCGCGGGCATGACGGAAAAGAGGCGGGTACCAAGCGTCAAATTCATACTGCTAGTTAGGCTCATTATTTGGCGCTGCCGGCACGGCGGGGTTCGTGCACGGGACCGCCTCCTTCAGCCGCACCACATCGTCGTAAACCTGTCGGATGAAATCGACAAACACCGGCTCCTCGATGTCGCTGTGACCGCGGATCATCGACTGATCGGTGGTGACGATCCAGAACGGGTCGTTGGGGTCGAAATTCGACTGGGCGAGATGCGTGAGCATCGCCTTGGTGCGGTATTGGCGTTGCCAACCGGGTGCCAGATAGCCGCCCGGGCGCCACTGAGCGTTGAACTGCGCGAAGGCGAGGCATTCCTGATAGACATCGATCGGCGGCAGCACGGTGTTCGGATCCGCGACCGGAGTGGGGCCTTCGAGCTTGTGGGTCCAGAACGTCTGGTAATGGCCGAGCGACGACATCGCCTCTTTCCGCTCGGCGTCGCTGGTAAAGCTCTCGAAGGTGGTGTTGACGAGGCGCCCGGCCGGAAAGGCGATGCCGGTCGCCAAATCCGCATCCGAGGTCACCTCGACAAACACCGGGTTCTGATCGGGGGCAAAGCTGCCCAATCCTCGACGCTGCTCGATGACCTCGCGGATCGGCTCGTAACGCATCGCCTCGATCGCCGGATTGACGACGACGACAAGATCCCCGTAACCGGCGATCTCCTTGGTGCGGCTCCTTGCGTCTGTCAGTACATCCTGGCCGAGCGAACGGGCGTAATCGGCCATGCTGGTCTGCACCGCCCGATCGAGAAAGTACTGGGAGAGCGCCGTGTAGACGATCAAGCCGCCGAAACTGTGCCCGATCGTCACCAGTCGGGTGCCGCGCGGATCCTGATGGTGGGGCCATGAGGTCTCGTCGATCGCGTCGCGCAACGCCTTGGCGCGCGCCAGCACCTCGCGCACCGAGCCCTCGGCCACGCGGTGCGCCGTCGCCATGCGGCTCCAAAAGGTCAGGTCTTCCGCGACCTCGCCGGCGTCGACCGAAAGCCCGCGCCAGCCGACATAGATCCCGACCACCTCGCGCGCCGGCCAATACGACGGCGCCCGGCGCAATTCCATCTCCGCCATCTGGTTCAATAGGCCGCGAAACGCCTGAACATTGGTGTCGCTGGCTGTGTCGTTGTGCTTCCAGCCGTGCACATAGACGACAATCGACAGATCCTTGTAGCGGGCTTCCTCTTCGATCCGGCTGAACAGCGTATCGATCTGGTCGCGAATATATGGCTTGCCCTGATCGTCGACCTCGACGAAACCGAGCAGGAAAAACCGCCCGGGAAAATCGGCGAGCCGATGTTCTTCCAGCGAATGTGAGGCGCAGCTGGAGCCGTTGTCGCTCGCACTCGCCGTGCATGCGGTCGTCTGCTCGCGAAACGGGGCATTGGGCTGACACGCCGACGCAGCGAGCGTCAATGCTGTCGTGAGCCAACGACCTGCCGGAAATCGCATCTCAACCCGCCCTATTCGAAGCGCTGCCGCAAAGTAAACGACTGCCCCTCAATTATAAAATACTGCAAGCCAAACAGTCGGCTTCGCCGGGTCGGTCCAGTCGATCCGGTGGCGGCGGCGCGGCGCGATGTCGAGCCAATCGCCGGGAACGAGCAAGCGGGGCTCGGGCTCGTCCGCGAAGCGCAGGCGGGCGGCCCCGGCCAGCAGCATCACCCATTCCGCTTCGGCCTGGTCGTACCAGAAGCCGGGCGGGCTCGCTTGGCCCTGCGAGACGATCCGCTCAATGCGGAGGCCAGAGCGGGTCAGCAAGGTATCGACGGCTTCCGCAGCGCGCGCATCAGGGAGCGGCGAGAGCAGGTTCACGCCGTTGGCGCCTCGCGTTCCAGCGCGGCCCGGTCCCAATGCGCCGAATTGGCCGCGGCCTCATAAGTGCTTTGCAGGAAATCGAGCAAAGTCTCGTCCGGCGCTGCCGCCTGGCGGATCTCGTCGTAGGGCAGGATGAACTCGCCGAACTCGCGGGAATATCGGGCAGCTTGCGGACGTACCGGCGTATCCTTGAACCCCGCCGGCTCGGCATAGGCGTAGGAGTAAAAGATCGGCTGCTCCAGCCCGGCGCCGCCCGGCCAAAAGCCGCAGCTGCTGACCTCGTGCGAATAAGCCTCGCGGGTGATCCGGTCGGCGACATTCGGCGAGCCCGGATGCAGCGGCGCGCGGCGGCCGGAGAAGCGGGTCACCGCCAGGTCGAAACTGCCCCAGAAGAAATGCACCGGGCTCACTTTGCCGATAAAGCGGGCGCGGAACGCGGTGAACACCCGGTCGGTCTGCACCAGGACCCGCCAGAGGCGGTTGGCGTAGTCGGGGTCATAGGCGGCGTGCTGCCGATCCTGCTCGAAAGGTATGGGATCGGGGATCTCGACCGGCGTCGTCCAAATCCGGATGTCGAGCCCGAGCGCCCTCAGCCGCTGCATGACCTCAGCGTAGAAATCGGCGACGGTGCAGGGACGCAACCCGAAACCTTCGGTCGCGCCATCATTGGTCGTTATCGCCAGGTGGTGATCGATGAAATCGAAATCGATCTGGAAGGTCCGAGCGCCGTAGGGGATCGGCGAGGTGGTCAGCCCGCGGCTCGTCACATAGAGCGGGACCTGCCACCAGTGATTGATCAGCGGCGCTTGCGCCAGCCGGATCTTGCCGATCACCTGGGTCCACATATGAAGCGTGCCGCAGGTGTCGCGCCATTCCGAGAACGGCAGGCTCGGCCACTCGTCAGCCCGTGTCATCGCTTTCTCCATTGTTGGAAGAGGGGGCGGCGGCGAATACGCCGGCGACCGCGCGCCGCCAGCCGGCATAGCGCTCCTCGCGCTCGGTTTCGAGCATCCGCGGCAGAAAGCGGCGCTCGGGCCGCCAATGTGCGGCCATGGTTTCGGGATCGGGATAGATCCCGCGCACCAGCCCCGCGGCATAAGCCGCGCCCCAAGCCGTGGTCTCTACCCCGGCCGGGCGCTCGACGATGGCAGGCAGGATGTCGGCCAGGAACTGCATGGTCCAGTCGCTCACCGCCATGCCGCCGTCGACCCGCAAGGTACCGATTTCGATCCCGGCATCGGACGCCATCGCCGCGATCAGGTCGCGGGTCTGGTAGCCGACCGCTTCGAGGGCGGCGCGGGCGATTTCCGCCGGCCCGCATTCCGCGGTCAGCCCGATAAGCGCAGCCCGCGCCCGCGGCGCCCAGTGCGGCGCGCCGAGCCCGGCAAAGCCCGGCACCAGATAGAGGCGCTGGCGTCGGTCGGCCCGCGCGGCGAGGGTCGTCGCCTCAGCCGCCGTCGCAATCAGGCCGAGGCGGTCGCGCAGCCATTGCACCGCTGCTCCGGCGACGAAGATGCTGCCCTCGAGCGCATACGCAGTCCGGCCATCGAGCCGGTAGGCGATCGTCGTCAGCAGCCGATGGGCCGAGGCAGCCGGTTCGCTCCCGATGTTGAGCAGCGCAAAGGCGCCGGTGCCGTAGGTCGATTTGATCATGCCGGGCTTGAAGCAGCCCTGGCCGATCAGCGCGGCCTGCTGATCGCCGGCCAGCGCCGCGATGGGGATCGCAGCGCCGAACAATTCGGCAGAGGCAGTACCGAAATCGGCGCCGGTATCGAGCACCTCGGGCAGGATCGCGCGCGGAATCCGGAATGCGTCGAGAAGCTCGTCGTCCCACGCGAAACGGTGGATGTCGAACAGCATCGTGCGCGCGGCGTTGGTCGCGTCGGTTGCGTGGCGGTTTCCGTCCGAAAGCCGCCACAACAGAAAGCTGTCGATCGTGCCAAAGGCGATCTTGCCGGCCTCGGCGCGCTGGCGCAGGCCGGGCACGGCGTCGAGCAGCCAGCGGATCTTCGATGCGGAGAAGTAAGGATCGATGACGAGGCCGGTGCGCTGCGCGACGGTTTCCGCCAGCCCCTCGCTGCGCCAGCGCGCGCATAGTTCAGCGGTTCGCCGGTCCTGCCAGACGATCGCGTTGTGCACCGGGCGACCGGTGGCGCGGTCCCACAAAACCGTCGTCTCGCGCTGGTTGGCGATGCCGATCGCGGCGATCGGCCCGTTGGCCGCCGCTGCGGTTTCACGACAAGTCGAAACCACGCTCTGCCAGATCTGCTCCGGGTCGTGCTCTACCCAGCCGGGTTGCGGGTAATACTGGGTCAGCTCGATCTGCGCTGTTCGCCGCACCTGGCCTTGCGCGTCGAACAGCATAGCGCGCGTGCTCGTCGTCCCTTGATCGATCGCCAGAACACAGCGGGATGCAGTCATGGCCCGGCTCCGGCGGCGCGCTCGCGGCCGCGACAAGACTTTAGCAATGGCGGGCCGGCAGAGTCTTGGATCACGGCAACTTGTCCAACAACCCCTTGGTCGACGCCACAGCCGGTCGTATGGTCGCCGCACCGGTTGCTTCGAGGTTCTTTTATGAAATTGGCTGGGTTCTTTGCCGCTCTCGTCGCAGCTGTAATCGGGGCCGGGACAGTCGCCGCTCAGGCGCCACCGCAGGTTTATCGCGTCGGGCTGCTCGCGGTGGGCGCCGACCCGACCGATCAGAGCACGTTCGGCGCCGGGCTGATCCGCGGCTTTGCGCGCGACGGCTTGGTCCTCGGCCAGAACCTCGCCTTCGAGCGGCGAGCGGCGCACGGACACCTCGATCGCTTGCCGCAGCTTGTTGACGAGCTGGTTGCGAGCAAGGTCGCCGTGATCGTGACCCAAGGCTATCCGGCCGCACTCGCGGCAAAAAACCGGTCGGCCGTGCCGGTGGTGGTGGTTCAGGCCGGCGACCCGGTCGAGGACGGGCTCGTCGCCAGCTTCGCGCACCCTGGCGGCCACGTCACCGGCATCTCCGAGATCGCCGCCGAGCTGTCGGCCAAGCGATTGGCTTTGCTGAAGCAGGCGGCGCCGAGCGTGCATCGCGTGGGGATGCTGTGGAATGCGGACGATCTCGGCATGTCGCTGCGCTACAAGGCGGCGGAGGCGCAGGCGCGCAGCCTCGGCATCGAGGTCGAGTTGCTCGGGGTGCGTGCGCCCAATGATTTCGACGCGGCGTTCGCCGCGATGGTGCGAAAGCCCCCGGACGCGATCCTGATGGTCAGCGACGTTCTGACCACCTTGAACAGGAAGCGGGTGATTGACTTCGCAGCCGCGCATAAATTGCCCGCGATCTATGAATATGACTTCCTGGTGCACGAAGGCGGCCTGATGTCGTACGGTCCCGATGTGAGCGAGATGTACGATCGCGCCGCCGGGCTTGCCGCGCGCATCCTCAAAGGCGCCGATCCGGCCAAACTGCCCCTCGAAGAGCCGAGCCGGTTTGTGCTGGCGATCAATCTCGGGACCGCCAAGGCGATCGGCCTGACCATCTCGCCGTCCGTGCTCGCCCGCGCCGACGACGTGATCGAATGACAGGAGCCGCGGTTTCGTGCTCGCCAGAGAGGGTGTCGCTTACGAGGTGACCGGGGCCGCGGGCCAAGCCCGCCCGCCGGCATTTGCGGATGGGGCTCGCGCCCAAACTCGCGCTCGCCTTTGTCGGCCTTGTCAGCGTCGTTCTGGTCGTCAACGGCTCGGTCAACATGTGGCTCGGCTACCGTGAAGCCGAAAATGCCGCGGCGCAGATCGAGCAGGAGAAGACCCAGGACGCCGCCCGACGCATCGACGAGTTTGTGTCCGAGATCGAGCAGCAGATCGGCTGGACCACCCCGCCGCAATGGGACGCCTTGTCGCTCGAGCAGCGCCGCTATGACTTTATCCGCCTGATGCGCGAGGTCCCGGCGATCACCGAACTGACCGAGATCGACGGCTCGGGCAAGGAACAGCTCAAGCTCTCGCGCATCGCTCCCGATGTCGTGGCGAGCGGCGCCAACGATGCCGCCGCACCGCGCTTCGCCGAGGCGGAGGCCAAAGGCGTCTGGTTCAGCCCGATCTATTTCCGCAATATGTCCGAGCCCTACATGACGATTGCTGTCGCACATGCTGGGCGTCATGCCGGTGTGACCGTCGCCGGGGTTAATCTTAAATTTATCTGGGACCTGATCACGGCGCTGCAGGTTGGGCGGACCGGATATGCCTATGTCGTCGATTCGCGCGGGCGGCTGATCGCACATCCCGACCTCAGCCTGGTGCTGCGCGAGACCGATCTGTCGCACCTCCCGCAGGTGGCGGCGGCACAGGCCGGTCTTCGTCAGGAAGCCGCGGCGAGCGGCGCCCATACCGCGGTCGGGCCGGCCGGCGCCGCGGTGCTAACCGCCTGGGCGTCCGTACCCCGGCTCGGTTGGATCGTCTTCGTCGAACTGCCCTTGAGCGAAGCGCTGGCGCCCGTCTATGCCTCGCTGTACCGCATGGCGGCGGTGCTGGCGCTGGGCCTACTGCTGGCGGCCGGCGCCGGAACCGTGCTCGCCCGGCGCATGGTGGTGCCGATCCGGCGTCTGCAATCGGGTGCCGATCGGCTGGGATCGGGCGAACGCGGCGAGCCGATCGAGATCCGTACCGGCGACGAGATCGAGACCTTGGCGGACCGGTTCAATCAGATGGCGGCCAAAGTACAGGAATCGCACGATACTCTGGAGGCCAAGGTCGAGGCGCGAACCGAAGAGCTACAGGCGCGCGAGCATGAAGCCAGGGATGCCCGTCTCGCCGCGGAACAAGCGCTCGCAAACTTGCAGAAGGCACAGGACCGGCTGGTCGAAACCCAAAAGCTGGCCTCACTCGGCCAGCTAACCGCGGGCATCGCCCACGAAATCAAAAATCCGCTCAATTTCGTCAACAACTTTGCCGAGCTATCGGCGGAGTTGACCGAGGAGCTGCGCGGCGTGCTCGTGGCCCAGAACGCATCTCTGCCCGACGCGGCCCGCGCCGAAATCAACGACCTGACCCAGATGCTGAACGGCAACCTCGCCAAGATCGTCGAGCACGGGAAGCGGGCCGACAGCATCGTCAAGAATATGCTCCTGCACTCGCGCGCCGGCGTCGGCGAGCGGCGCGCCGCCAATCTCAATGGCCTCGTCGACGAAAGCTTAAACCTCGCCTATCACGGCGCCCGCGCCGAAAGGCCGGACTTCAACATCACCCTACGCAAGGATCTCGACCCCACGATCGGCGAAATCGACCTTTATCCGCAGGAAATCACGCGGGTTCTTCTGAACCTTTTCGGAAACGGTTTCTATGCCGCGCGCGAACGCCAGCGAAGCGGTCGAGAGCCTGGGTTCGAGCCGACCCTTTCGGTATGCACACGCGCTCTCTCCGACCGGGTCGAGATTCGCGTACGTGACAACGGCACCGGGATCCCCGGCGAGGTCAGAGCGAAAATCTTTGATCCGTTTTTCACCACCAAGCCGGCGGGCGAAGGGACCGGCCTCGGCCTGTCGCTGAGCTTCGACATCGTTGTCAAGCAGCATGGCGGAACCTTTGAGGTCGAGACCGAGCCAGGCGCTGTTTACCGAGTTCATCGTGACGTTGCCGCGGGTGATGATGCCCGCGGCCGGCGCCGACAGAGGAGAGGTGGCATGACCGCGACGATCCTCGTGGTCGACGACGAGCCTGATCTGGAAGCGCTCGTCGAGCAGAGGTTTCGCCGCCAGATCCGCGCCGGCGAGTTTGATTTTCGCTTTGCCCGCGACGGGGTCGAGGCGCTTGAAATGCTGACCAATGGCAGCGCTGTCGACATGGTGGTCAGCGATATCAACATGCCGCGGATGGACGGTCTGACCCTGCTGCAAAAAATTCAGGAGGCCGACGACCAACTCTCGACCGTGATCGTCTCGGCCTACGGCGACATGGCCAATATCCGCACCGCGATGAACCGCGGGGCCTTCGATTTCGTGACCAAGCCGATCGACTTCGCCGACCTCGAAGCCACCATCAAAAAGACGCTCGCGCATATCGAGCGGCTGCGCGAGGCGCGGCGGCGGCAGGCGACAGCAGAGCGCGCGCATGCGCTGCTCTCGCGTTATTTCTCACCCAATCTGGCGGAGCGGCTGGCGAGCGATCCCGACGCCGTCGATTTGGGCGGGCAGCGGCGCGAGATCACGTCGCTGTTTACCGACATTGCCGAGTTCACCTCGCTGGTCGAGACCCTCGATCCGGATATCATCGCCCCGCTGTTGAACGACTATCTCGGGGCGATGACCGACATCGTCTTCGCTCATGGCGGGACCGTGGTGAAGCTCGTCGGCGACGCCATGCACGTGCTGTTCGGGGCGCCATCCGATCAGCCCGATCATGCCGAGCGCGCGGTCGCCTGCGCCCTCGAACTCGATCTGAGCGCGCAGGCCTTTCGCGAACGCTGGCGGCAACGCGGAACGATGCTCGGCGCGACCCGTCTCGGCCTCGCCGCCGGCCCGGCGATCGTCGGTAATTTCGGCGGCGGGCGCTATTTCGATTACACTGCCTATGGCGATACGGTGAACACCTCGGCTCGTCTCGAAGCAGCCAACAAGCAGCTAGGCACCCGCGTTTGCGTCGGCGAAAGCGTGGCGAGCCGCGTCGCCGGATTTAAGGGAAGGCCGGTCGGCGATCTGTTGCTGCGCGGTCGCAAGGAGCCGTTGCGGGCGTTCGAACCGCTCTCGGCCGAGGCCTTTGACGATCCCGCGACCCGGTCCTATCTCGACGCATTCGCCAAGCTCGAAGCCGAGGATCCGGCGGCGATGCCGGCTTTCGCCGCTCTGCTTGGCCTGCGCAGCGAGGATCTTCTGGTTGGATTTCACCTAAAGCGCCTGCTCAGCGGCGCCGCTGGCCCACAAATCACTCTCGAATAAAATTCGATCGCCGGCGCGCGACTTTATCAATCATAGCGTCAGTGCTCGGTCAGCTTCAGCTCGATCCGGCGATTGCGGCTGTAGGCGTCGGCGGTATCTTTCGGATCGATCGGCTGGGTGTCGGCGAAACCCGCCGCGGCCAGCCGGTCCGCGGGGATGCCCTGACTGATGGCATAGCGGACAACCGACAGAGCGCGCGCGGTCGACAGCTCCCAATTCGATGGGAACTGCGGCGTGTCGATCGGGCGATGGTCGGTATGACCGTTGACCAGAAGAGTCCAGTCGATGTCGGGCGGGATCTCCGCGGCGATCTGCTTGAGCGCAGCGATGACCGGGTTGAGTTCCTTTTTTGCGGCGTCGCTCAGATCGGCGCTGCCCGGCGCAAACAGCACCTCGGACTGAAACACAAAGCGGTCGCCGGCAATCCGGATATCCGGCCGGTTCCCCAGGATTTCGCGCAATCGGCCGAAAAACTCCGAGCGATAACGCGCGAGCTCCTCGACCTTGCTGGCCAGTGCGATGTTGAGCTTTTTGCCGAGATCGGCGATCTGGTCCTGCTGTGTCTTGACCTTTGACACGGAAATGTCGAGCGCCGCGGCGAGGGCCGAAAGCTGCTGGCGCAGGGCCGCGATCTGCGCGTTCAACCGGTCGACCTGGGTGAGCGCGTCGGCGCTGATCTGCTTTTCTGCGGCAAGCTGGCCCGTCGTCTGCTCGGTTTGCGCCGCGGCCTCCTTGCCCTTGGCGGTGAGTTCCGCAACCCGCGCGGTCAGCCGGTCGCGCTCCGCCTGGGCGCTCTTGAGCTGAGCGGTCAGCTGCGTCGCACCAAGACGCAGGTCCGCGTTGCTGTGTCGCTCGAGGGACAACAGATCAGCGAGCTGGTCGACCTGCTGCTGCAATTTGTGCAGGGCTTGGTCGCGCCCCGACAATGCCGCCGAGAGATAGAATTGCCCGGCGGTGAACACCAACACAATGAAGATGATCACCATCAACAACTGCGCCAGGGCGTCGACGAAGCCGGGCCAAATGTCGATGCTCGATCGGCGGGGATTTCTGCGGGCGATCGGCATGGCTCAGCAGCTCATCCGCGCTCAGCGCCGGCCTTCTTCGGCCAGCGCGGCGATGGTGCGGGCCAGGATGCGGATCTCGCCGCGCAATTCCTGCACGCTTTGCGCCCTGCCCTGCGCCAAATCCTCGATCAGTCGCGCAGTATATGCCTCGATGTTGCGCAAATGGCTGCGCAGCGCGTCGTCGTGCCCGACCGCGCCCTCGGCGATATCCCCGAGACGGGCCAGCGCCGGTTTCAGTTCGAGCTGGTTCTCGGCGAGCCGCAGCATCAGCATCTGCCCTGCTTTCATCTGGTCGCCGAGGAGGCCGAGACGATCGGTCAGGGCAGTTAGGGTGGAATTGGCGCCGATGCGGCTTTCTTCGCTGCGGGCGAGGATGCGTTGCAGGTTTTCCAGGCTGTCGGCAGTTTGTTCGAGCAGCGCCTGGATATAGACCGGGACCGGGGCGTCTCCACCATCGCCCAGACCACCGCCCGACAACCGCGTGTAAGTCGACAGCCACTCTTCCAGATCATTGTAGAAGCGGTTTTGCGCCTGACCCGCCTGGAGGTCGAGAAAACCCAGCACGAGACTACCGGCGAGCCCGAACAGCGACGAACTGAACGCGGTGCTCATCCCGGCCAATGGTGATTCCAGCCCCGATTTGAGGTTGGCGAAGGCGCCTGCGAGATCGTTGCCGCCAACGTTCAATCCGCCGATCACCCCGCCGACCGACCGCACCGTCTCCAGAAGCCCGTAAAAGGTCCCGAGAAGCCCAAGAAAAATCAGCACGCCGATCAAATAGCGCGAGGTCTCGCGGGTCTCGTTGAGGCGCGAGCCGATACCGTCGAGCAGGGTCTGCAAAGAACTCGTCGACAGGCTGACTCGCCCGACCTGGCGCGCACCCAGCATGCGCGCCATCGGCGCGAGCAGCCGGGGCGCTGGCCGGCGGCCCGCCACCGCTTCCTCGCCGCCCGCCTCCAAATGCCGGAAATTCTCGATCCAATCAATTTCGGGATCGAGCAGCAGCACCTGACGAAAAATATAGGCGATGCCGGCAATAAGGATGCCGACAATGACGCCGTTGACCCCGGGATTGCCCATGAAGGCCGCCACCAGCGGACGCCCGAGCGCCACCGCGAGCGCGGCCACCAACGCCAGAAACACCACCATCCGCACCAGGAAGCGGCGCGAGCGGTTCATCGAAGAGTGACCTGATCGGCTGGTCATCGCGGAACTCTCACCGGTCCGAAGGCGCGGCAAGCCGGCTGAGCCCGATGCACATTTCCACCGCCACCCCCAAACCCGGTCTCCCGGGAGACTATCATAGAATTGGTTGCCGCACTCTTAGTCGGATGAGCCCGGTCTCGGGTAGCGAGCTTTGCGGCGGGTGTTGCTATTCGGCCGCCGCCCGGGCGGTCCGCATCGCATCCCGAATCAGCGCCGCCAGCGGCAAATGCAGGTGATCGTTGGCGGCCAGCACGTCGCCGCTCGTCATCATCGCGTGGCCACCGGACAGATCGCTGACATAACCCCCCGCCTCGCGCACCAGCAGGAACCCGGCGGCGATGTCCCACGGCGCGAGCCCGAACTCCCAGAACCCCTCAAACCGGCCGGCGGCCACGTAGGCCAGATCGAGCGCCGCCGCGCCGATGCGCCGCACTCCGCTGGTCGCAGCCATGACTGCGGCCAGGCTTGCGAGATAAACCGGCCGATCGCCACGATCGCCGAACGGCATACCGGTGCCGATCACCGCCTCAGCGAGCCGCCGCCGCGCCGACACTCTGAGCCGGCGATCGTTGACGTAAGCGCCGAGGCCCTTTTCGGCCGAGTACATTTCGTCGCGGACCGGGTCATAGACGAGACCGGCTACGATCTCGCCATCGCGCTCGAGCGCAATCGAGATCGCAAAGTGCGGGATGCCGTGCAGAAAATTGGTCGTGCCGTCGAGCGGATCGACGATCCAGCGGTGGTGGGGATCCGATCCGGTCTCGGCGCCGCCCTCCTCGAACAGCAGCGAATAGCCGGGGCGGGCGCGGGTCAGCTCGTTCTTGATGGTGCGCTCGGCCTTGAGGTCGGCGGTCGAGACGAAATCGCCCGGGCCCTTGACCGAGACCTGGAGCTGCTCGACCTCGCCGAAATCGCGCAGCAGGCCGCGCGCCGCCTTCAACGCGGCATTCGCCATCACATTCAAAACCGGCGAGCGCATCACCATGACTGCGCCCGACGCTCAGTCCTTCGCCCGTTCCATATAACTGCCGTCGGCGGTGTTGACGACGATGCGGGTGCCGGCCTCGATGTAGGGCGGGATCAAGACCCGGCGCCCGTTGTCGAGCCTGCCCGGCTTGTAGGAGGACGATGCGGTCTGGCCGCGCACGACCGGATCGGCCTCGACCACCTCCATCACCACGCTCGGCGGCAGTTCGACCGAGAGCGGCGTGCCTTCGTGCAGCATTACCGTGCACACCATGCCGTCGCGCAGAAAATCGGCCGGCTCGCCGATCATCTCGGCCGGGATCGAGATCTGCTCAAAGCTGTCATTGTCCATGAAGGTTGCCTGTGCGTTCTCCATGAACAGGAACTGCATCTCCTTTTCGTCGAGGCGAACGCGCTCGACCGTCTCCTGCGTGCGAAAGCGGTCGTTGAGCTTGGTCCCGCCACGTAGATCGCGCATCTCGACCTGGGCAAAGGCGCCGCCCTTGCCCGGCTGCACCAGCTCTCGCTTCAGCACGATCCACAATTTGCCCTGGTATTCGAGGACATTGCCCGGCTTGATGTCGATGGCGTTGATCTTCATGACAATGAGTCCTGGAAGGGCGCTTGATCGGGCGCGATTGCTGCCCAGACATTAGCACGGGTCGAGCTTACGACAAGATGGAGCGCCGACGTGGTGGAGCAATGGTGGCGGCCCGAGCGCTTTGCATTGCGCCGTGGGCGGCTGGAAAAGCGCGGTCGCATTCTGGCGGCGGCACGCGGCGTTTTTCGCGGAGCGAGGGTTTGTCGAGGTCGATACGCCGGCGCTGCAGGTGAGCCCCGGGCTCGAGCCGCATCTGAAGGCCTTTGCGACCGAATTGCACGACCCGCGCGATGGCCGGTCATTGCGCCGGTATCTCCATACCTCGCCGGAATTTGCGATGAAAAAGCTGCTGGTCGCCGGGATGCCGCGGATCTGGCAGCTCGCCCATGTCTTTCGCGACGGCGAGCGAGGCATCACCCATCATCCCGAATTTTCGATGCTCGAATGGTACCGGGCCGGCGCTTCATGGCGCGATCTGATTCCGGACTGCATCGGACTGTTGCGCGCCTGCCAGGCGGCGGCTGGCGGCCAAGAGTTGGCGTGGCGCGGGCGCACCGCCGATGCCGGGCGGGCTTGGCAGGAAATCAGCGTCGCGCGAGCGTTCCAGGAACATTGCGGCATCGACATCCTGGCGACCGCACCCGACCCGCTCATCCCCGATTTCGCGTTGCTGGCAGCGGAGGCGTGCCGGATCGGCGTCGAGCCGCATCCGGGCGACGATTGGGAGGCCCTCTATTTCCGCATCTTCCTCGACCGGATCGAGCCGTTGCTCGGGATCGGCGCGCCGACGGTGCTGTACGATTTCCCGGCGTCGATGGCGGCATTGTCGCGGCGCAACCCCGCCGATCCGCGGCTGGCCGAGCGTTTCGAGCTTTATGTCTGCGGCCTCGAACTCGCCAACGCCTTTGGCGAATTGACCGACCCAATCGAACAGCGCGCCCGCTTCCTCGCCGACCAAGCCAAAAAGCAAGCGCTCTACGGCGAAACCTACCCGATCGACGAGGATTTCCTCGCCGCCCTCGAATACGGCCTGCGGCCATCGGCGGGTATCGCGCTCGGCTTCGACCGCCTGGTCATGCTCGTCACCGCCGCCCCCGACATCGAAGACGTTCTGTGGGCCCCGGTGTGCTGATTTCCGGTATGCCTGAAAGAAGCAAGTTGAGCGGGTGGAACGCAGAGGCTGGGCAAGAATCCTTCGGCATCCGATCCACTCGTCTTCCCCGGCGAAAGCCGGGGTCCATCGTTCCGCCGCGCGAGCTGGTGGTCGTTGGTAAGCTACTGCAATTACTTGAAAATTTCAGAGCACCCGAGCCATGGGTCCCGGCTTTCGCCGGGAAAGCGGGAGCTGAAGTTGCCAATTTTTCATCTCGATCTGGATACTTGCCCAGCCTCGCAGCGCAACCCGCCATCGGTTCCGTCAGCGAAACGGCGGGGCCCTACGCTTGCTGCGATCGTGCCGTCACGACGCGTTTTCGATCAGGATCGCAGAGTGTATGCCCGACCGTATTTCTCAAACACGTCCTTGAAGTCGGCGACGGCGGCGCGGGGGCCGGCGGGGTAGGACCAGATCGAGGAGATGACCGCAAGAAAATCGGCGCCGGCTTCGACCAGCGGTCCGCAATTCTGTTGGGTAATGCCGCCGATCGCACAGCACGGCACGACCGTCGTTTCGCTCCAGTCGCGCAGCACCTCGGGATCGGCGCGGTGCTTGGTGGCGGTCTTGGTCATGCTCGGAAAAAACGCGCCGAAGGCGACATAATCGGCGCCGGCCTCGGCCGCGGCAATGGCGCGGTCCCGGCTGTCGCCGCAGGTCACCCCGACGATCCGGTCCGGGCCGAGCAGGCGCCGCGCCGCGGCGTAGGGCATGTCCTCCTCGCCGACATGGACGCCGTCGCAACCAAGCTCGGCGGCGAGGTCGGGACGGTCGTTCATGATGAAGGCGACATCGTGCGCCTGGGCGATCGGCTGCAATACCCTAGTAGCGCGCCGAACCAGATCGTCGGCCACGTCCTTGAGCCGCAACTGCAGGCAGGCGACATCGCCGCCCGAGAGCGCCTCTTCGAGGTCCTTGGCAAAGCGGTCGGGATCGAGCGCCGGCGGCGTAATCAAATAAAGCCGGGTCGTCGTCGGCCGGTCTTCATCTGATCCGCTGCGTGCTAACGCCATTCTCGTTTTCCTATCCCCGTCGTCCTCGCGAAAGCGAGGATCAGGGATCAAGTGCTGCGTCGGTTGCCTTGCTCACCGCTTTCGACGGGAATTACGAGTGGAGGGACATGCGACGTGCTCCTTCGCCGCGCGAGATGATGCCGCTTCAGTCTTATCAGAACAGGCCGGATCAGGCGAGCTACGTTGATCTACGATGCGTCGCGTGCGCCGCGTCGGATCGCGCTTTTTTGACGATCCCTGTTGCCGGACACGCGCCGCGGGGTAACACTCCGGATAAGAGCGCGACAGAAGCTGCCCGAAGGAACGACGGCGTTGCATATCAAACTCGCCAGCGAGCTGGGTCTGCTGCTTCCCGAATACGCCCCATCCGCTGACTTCATATCGCAATGACGACGGCATCGGTGACCAACGGGCGGATCGCCGCGGCGGGGACCGTCGAGACGCGAAATTCCTGGCTCGTCGCCATCACCTCGCTTGGCATCCTTTCGGTCTCGTTCGGGGCGCCGGTCGTCACCATCGTGGCGCTGAAGGCGATCGCCGCCGAGTTCGGCGATATCCGGTCGGTGCCGGCGCTGGCGGTCTCGCTCGCCTGGCTCGGCTCGGCATTCGGCGGGATAGCGATGGGCCGGATCGCCGAGCGGGTCGGGGTCCGCTGGACGGTCATTTTCGGGGCGGTGATGATCGCGGCCGGCCTCGTCCTGTCGAGCGTCGGCGGACGCTTTTCGCTCTATATCGGCCACGGTCTGTTTATGGGGTTGCTGGGCAATGCCGGGATCAATGCGCCGCTTTATGTCTATGTCGCGCGCTGGTTCGATCGCCGGCGTGGTACGGCGCTGGCGTTGATCGCCAGCGGCCAGGCCGTCGCCGGAACGATTTGGGCGCCGCTGCTCGGCCATGCGATCCAAGCTTTCGGCTGGCGCTACACGATGCAGCTTTACGCCGGGTTCGCGATCGTCGCGATCTTACCCACCGCGTTCCTGGTGTTTGGCGCCCCACCTGAAGCGGCGAGCAGCGTCGCGGGCGGCGCCGGATCGCCACCGCGCGCCTCGGTCCTTGGCCTGAAGCCGCGAACGGCACTCGGCCTGCTGAGCCTCGCGAGCTTTTTGTGCTGCGTTCCGATGGCGATGCCACAGGGGCATTTGGTCGCCTATTGCGGCGATCTCGGCATCCCGGTCACGCAGGGCACGGCGATGCTGTCGCTGCTGCTGGCCTGCGCCTTCATCGGTCGGCAAATCTGGGGTTTCGCCGCCGACCGGTTCGGCGGATTACGTACGGTCCTCGCCGGCTCGGCGTGCCAGGCGATTGCAATGGTCGGCTTTCTGCTGACCCAGAACGAGGCCGGCTTGTTCGCCGTCTCGGCGGCGTTCGGCTTGGGGTTCAGCGGCATCATCCCGGCTTATGTGGTCGCGGTACGGGAATTGTTCCCAGCCTCCGAGGCATCGTGGCGGATTCCAACCGTTCTGCTGTTCAGCGGCTCCGGTATGGCGGCGGGCGGTTGGCTCGCCGGCGCGATCTACGACTACGCCGGGTTCTATGCGGCGGCGTTTGCCACCGGGATCCTCTTCAATCTCGCCAATCTGGTAGTCGTCGGCGCGCTGGTGTTGCGCCAAAGCCGGCGGCATTCGACGGTGTTTGTGCAGGCCTAGATGCGAGCGGCAAAGGATTTATCGAATCCAACGGGCGCGGTCCCTGCTATAATCGTTGTGGCTCAATCCTGCACGATCACAGAAAATGGAAGGGAGAGAAAATGGATCCCGTCGTCGGCAGCGGCAAATATACCTACAACGTCAACGAGAACTGGATGAAGCCTCCGGCCAATGTAGAGGTCAGGGCGTGCGCGGTTTCGGTCGATTCACGGGACAGGGTCTATTGCTTCAACCGAAACGCCGAGCATCCGGTGGTGATATTCGACCCGGACGGCAACTTCCTGTCGTCATGGGGCGCGGGATTGTTTTCGTTTCCCCATGCGATCCGCATCGACGAGAACGATTTTGTCTGGCTCACCGACGAGTATCACGGGCAGTTCATGAAATTCACCACCGATGGCACATTGTTGCAGACCATCGGCGTCAAAGGCGAGCGCTCCGACACCGGCGTTCCGCCGGACCAATTCAGTTCGGCCGCCTATAAGCAGGTGACGCATGGCGGCGGCCCGTTCAATCTTCCGACCGACATCGCCTTTGCGCCGAGCGGCGAGATGTTCATGAGCGACGGCTACGGCAACGCGCGCGTTCACAAATTCGCCGCCGATGGAAAATACCTGTTTTCCTGGGGCGAGCCGGGGACTGAGCCGGGGCAATTCAACCTGCCGCACGGGGTATGGATCGACCGGCGCGGGCGTCTGCTGGTGGCCGACCGCGAAAACGATCGGGTGCAGGTCTTTGACCAGAACGGCAAGCTGCTGACCGTGTGGCCGACCGAATTGATTGGCCCGGCGTTCTTCTATGTCGATGACGAAGACACCGTTTACATCCCCGAGCACAATGGCGGCATGATCAGCATTCTGACTCTCGACGGCGAGAGGCTGGCGCGCTGGGGCGACGGTCCGGTCAACCGATCCTGCCACGGGATCTGGTGCAACTCGCACAAAGATCTTTACGTCGTGCAGCCGGGCGAATGGGGCCGGGTGCGCCGTGTGGTGAAGTACACCCGGCAATAGGCGCCCGCCAACTCTTGGGTAACGGGTTTTCCGCGGTCATCCACCAGGAGCACTGCCGACCCCGGCGGTTAGTTGCCTCCGACCATAAGTGGTAGGTGCGCGACCGCGGCCGCCCATAACACTCAGCCGGGCCAAGGGGTCCCCCAGCGGTCGGCATGGATGACCTCGGCGACAGGGCGGCGCGTCAGCGGGCCGAACTTGTCGAGCGGCCAGCCGATCGGCATCAGGGCAAAGGTCGCGACGTCGTCGGGGATCCCGAGCAACGCCTTGACCTCGCCCTCGCAACGGATGTGATTGGTGGTGATCACGGCGCCGAGACCGAGGGCGCGGCAGGCGAGCAGGATGTTCTGCACGGCGGGGTAGATGCTGGCGCCACGAATGCGGTCGGCATAAGCAAGTTCGTTTTCGTAGCCGGCGGCAATGTCGGGCGGCAGCAACTCGCGCGGCGGGACCACCGGGAGGTGCTGGCACGGGACAAGGAGCACCGGCGCCTCGCCGATATGCTCCCATAGATGCCCGCCGGCTCCCAGCATCCGAGCGAATTGCTGCTCGGTGAGGTGGGCCGGCCGGCCGCGCGCGGCATACATGGCTGCGGCGATGTCGGAGGCCTTGCGATAGATGGCGCCGAGTTTGCGCCGCTGCTCGGGATCGCGAACCACCACAAAGGCCCAGTTTTGCGCGTTGCCCGCGGATGGGGCGCGGATCGCTGAATCGAGGATTTTGGTGATCAGCGCCTCGGGAACCCTGTCGGGCTTGAGGCGGCGCAACGAGCGCGCCGAATAGATCGCCTCGAATAGTCCGATCTCGGGCACAGGTCAGCCTCAGCGAAAGAAAGCCGGCGGCGCCTGGACGATCGGCGCAGCCGCGTCGAGAATTTCGCGGCGGTCGCCGGAGCGCGGAGGATAGATGCGCTGACGGTTGATGGTCTCCTTGGTGCGCTTGGCGGCGGCCCCTCTGGTCGCGACGCGGCGATCCCAGCCCTCAGTGCAGACCGCACCCCACGGCCCGAGGTCGAGGATCGTCGTGTACCAGTCGATGTTGAGCGGCAGCATCGGCAGGCCCAGCAAGTCGCAGACGACATTGTGCCCGGCGAAGCGGCCCATTGGCCGGCCGTGCTGGCACGACATCACGCAGGAGTGGCTGCCGTCGATCGCAAACCAGGCGGCGTCGCCGGTCGCAAATTCGGCCGGCATGCCCTTGACCTTGAGAAAAGGATCGACCGGAATCCGGCCGAACCGATCGCGCTCCACCGGGAAGAGGCTCGTCAGCGGATGCGACTGCATCCCGGCGCACCAGACGATTGTCGCGGCGGCGATGCGCTCGCCCGAGGTCAAGGCAGCGCCGCCTTCGTCGATCGCGGCGACCGAGACGCCGGGCCGGGTCTCGATGCCGAGCGCGGTGAGCGCTTCGTCGATTACGGCGCGCGCCGCCTCGCCCATATCGGAGCCGATCCACGGTTGACGGTCGGCGATGATCACGCGTGGCGTGCCCGGCGCACTCCCGAAGGCCGCACGTAATTTCCCAGGCATTTCGGTCGCAACCTCGATGCCGGTCAGACCGCCGCCGATGATCAGCGCGGTCCACTGCCCTGGAGATGGCGCTCGCGCCGGCAACGCCGCGATATGGGCGTTGAGCCGGCAGCCAGCGTCGTAAGTGTCGACATCGAAGGCGTGAGAGTCGAGGCCCGGGATCGGCGGGCGGGCGAGCCTGCTGCCGAGGGCGAAGACCAGCCGGTCATAGGGCAACAGACTTGGCCCGTCCGGTCCCGAACATGCGACCTGCCGGTTGGCGAAGTCGATGCCGGTTACCTCGGCCTCGATGCGCTTGACGCCGATCGGTCGCAGAACCTGATCGAGTGGAACGCGGGTTGCGTCGAGATCGGGCTCGTAATTGCGCACCCGGATCGAATGCCATGGGCTGCGGTCCACGAGCGCGACCTCGACCCGATCCGGGCCGATGCCGAGCTCGTCGAGCTTGCGAGCGGCGCCGATCGCGGCCCACAGGCCGGCAAAGCCAGCCCCCAGGACGACGATCCGCTGCACCCTCAGACCCGTTCGAGCACCGCGGCGATGCCTTGGCCGACGCCGACGCACATCGTCACCAGGGCATAGCGGCCGCCGGTTCGCTGCAACTGGCGTGCGGCGGTCAGCGCGATGCGCGGCCCGGACGCGCCCAGAGGGTGGCCGACCGCGATCGCCCCGCCGTTCTGGTTGACCCGGCTGTCGTCGAACGGCAGGTCGAGCCCGCGCAGGCAAGCCAGCACCTGGGCGGCGAAGGCCTCGTTGATCTCGATCACGTCGATGTCGGCGAGGCTGAGCCCGGCGCGGGCGAGCGCCTTTTTCGAGGCTTCGACCGGGCCGATCCCCATGATCCGGGGCGGAACCCCGGCGACGCCGCTCGCGACCACGCGGGCAAGCGGTTTGGCCCCGGCCGCGTCGCCGGCCTTACGGCTGGCGACGATCATCGCCACCGCCCCGTCATTGATGCCCGAGGCATTGCCGGCGGTCGTCACCCCGCCCTCTTGCAACGGCCGCAACCGGGCGAGCGCGGCCAAATCGGTTTGCGGACGCGGATGCTCGTCGTCGGCGACCTTGACCGGTCCCGCCCGGCCGCCCGGCACCTCGACGGCGACGATTTCGCCCTCAAAAAAACCGTCGGCCTTGCCCGCCGCGTATTTGCGCTGCGACCCGGCGGCAAACACATCGCAAGCCTCGCGGGTGATCTGATAGTCGCGCGCCAGATTGTCCGCGGTTTCGGGCATCGTGTCGGCGCCGAACTGGCGCTCGATCTTCGGGTTCGGCAAAGCGCGCGCCGATCGTCGAGTCGAAGACGCGGCCGTCGCGGCCGAAGGCGCTCTCCGCCTTGTTCATCACATACGGGGCGCGGCTCATGCTCTCGACGCCGCCGGCGATGAAGGCGTCACCCTCGCCGCAGGTGATCGCCTGCGCCGCCATGACGATGGCGTTGAGCCCGCTGCCGCAATTGCGCTGCAAGACCGAACCGGCGACCTCGATCGGCAGCCCGGCGAGCAGGCCGGCGTGACGCC
This sequence comes from uncultured Alphaproteobacteria bacterium, assembly GCA_963785565.1. GTDB lineage: Bacteria > Pseudomonadota > Alphaproteobacteria > ATCC43930 > CGMCC-115725 > AP-15. The sequence continues at coordinate 40,004 of CAWAVV010000014.1, forward strand.
CGACGCAGCGGCTGTCCTCGCCGGCCTGGTTGGCGCAGCCGACGACGACATCCTCGATCTTGGCCGGGTCGAACGGGCTCTGCTCGACAACGGCGGAAATGACCGAGGCCAGCATGTCGTCGGGCCGCATCCGGGCGAGCGCGCCGGCATGGCGACCAAAGGGTGTGCGCAAGGCGTTATAGATGTAGGCGTCGAGCATGGCGGGTTCCTCCTCGCCGCATCTCCGCGCGCCGGCCGGCCGCTGTCAAGTCCCCGCAATCAGCAGCGGTGACTCGGGTGAATTTCGGTTCCCGACCCTTCTCGGAGCTTTACCTCGGCGCGCCGCGGGCCAGAAAGCGCGCCGATGGGTAAGCCCGATCGCAAGTACCGCGGACAAGAAGGGCCAGCTCGATTGACGGCCCCTTTTGGTGCCCTCCGTCTCCCGTCGTCGCACCCCTCCGCCTCACCTGGGTAAGACACCGCAAGCTCAGGCGGAGAGCGGGGTTGCAGAGTTGTCCTATCCTGTCTTATTCTTATCATGACGGGGGAGAAAAAGAAGGGCGGCTCGGGCTGGGCGACGTATAGAAACCATTTGACAGTATGAATCTTCAAGACCTTCAGCGCCGATGGTATTTGCTGGTTTCTCCTAGCATAAAGCATGTGCTACGGAAACTCTATTATCGTCGTGCTATGCGACGCCTGTTGTTTTTACCGGCGGATCTTCTGGATAAAATACTTGGTCGACGCGATCCGCTGATCCCTCCTCGGTGGATGGTCTTTGTCGGGTCTTGCAATTTTGCCGACGAGGAATTCCGCCGCAATTTCACCGAGCTCGGTGGTCTAAAGCCCGATGACCGGGTCCTCGATGTCGGTTGTGGGATCGGCCGTATGGCCATTCCGTTGACAAAATTTCTCAACGAACGAGGCTCATACGAGGGGCTCGACATCGTGTCCGAAGGCATCGCCTGGTGCCAACGCCAAATCACTCCACGCTTTCCACGTTTCCACTTTATGTTGGCTGATATTTATAATGGCGCATACAGCCCAGCAGGACGGAATAAGGCGAGCGATTACATCTTTCCCTATCCCGACGCATCATTTGATTTCGTTTTTCTGCTCTCGGTATTTACTCATATGCTGCCCACCGACATGGAAAACTATCTGCGGCAGATCGTGAGGGTCCTCAAACTAGGCGGGCGCTGTTTTGTGACCTATTTTCTAATCACGCCCGAGGCGGAAGCGCTCATCAACAATGGCGTCAGCACCTTGCCGATGCACGAGCAGCCGGGGGGGTACAGTACGATCGACCGTGGCACCCCCGAGTACGATATCGGCGTCCCCGAGAGTACGGTGCTTGGGTTGTTCGCTCAGCTAGGCCTTGAACTGACCTGCCCTGTTCAATATGGCAGGTGGTGCGGAAGAGCGCGCGGCCTCGCCTACCAGGATATCCTCGTCGCAAGGAAGGCTGCTCCAACCTGATAATTCCGCTTTCGATTATAGTGTTAGCAGGTATTGGACGAGTTGCCTCGCATGCCGCACGATCATTCCTCCGGCAGGCCGGCCAGCCGCTGCGCGGCGACGTAGAGGTCGAGGTATTCGGGCGCGGCTGAATGAGCGAGCGGAGTTTGCGCGAAAGCGGGCTATCGTCGCTCCGGGTTGGATCGCCAACATCCGGCCGAGTTCGAGGAGATTTGATATGGAAGACCGAGAGATTCGAGCAGCTCTGGATCGCCACTGGGCTGCCTCCGACGCCAACGACTTCGAGGCCGAGCACCAGATTTACCGGGAGGACGCGGTGCTCGAATATCCGCAATCGGGCGAGCGCATCCGCGGCCGGCGGAGGATTCAGTCGTCTCGCGCCGCGCAGCCGAACCGGAAACGCTTCACTGTGCGGCGAATGGTGGGCGCGGGCGACCTCTGGGTCACTGAATTTGTCCTAACCTATGACGAGCGGCCGTCTTACACCGTGAGCATCATGGAGTTCCTCGATGGGAAGGTGGCCCGCGAGACCCAATATTTCGGCGACCCGTTCGAGCCGGGGCCTTCGCGCGCGCAATGGGTCGAGCGGATGCCCTGAAACCTGGCCGCCGTGAGGATGGCCATCTGCCGCTCGCTCGCTTGGAGCTGCCGATTGATACGGTCTCCCTCGCCCGCTATCTGATGGGCAAGGTATTGGTGCGGAAGTTGCCTGAAGGCCGTTGCGGAGTCTCAATCTGGGGCGCTGCCCAATCGGCGTCCGCGCCTGAGCGCTTCCAACTTTTCGTCGAGCCGTAATTTTCGATTATACTGTTAGCGGGTATTGGACGAGTTGCCTCGCATGCCGCACGATCATTCCTCGCACGGGCATGGCCGGCCGGATTACGGGCGGGCTTTCGCGATCGGGATCGCCCTCAATGTCGCCTACGTGTTGATCGAGGCGGCGGCCGGGGTCGTTTCCGGGTCATTGGCCTTGCTCGCCGATGCCGGGCACAACCTTGGTGACGTGCTCAGCCTCGCCTTGGCCTGGGGCGCGGCGGTGTTGAGCCAGCGCCAGCCGAGCGGCCGGTTCACCTATGGGCTGCGTTCGAGCTCGATCCTCGCCGCACTCGCCAACGCCGTCATTTTGCTCGTGGTCACCGGCGGCATCGCCTGGGAAGCGGTGTTACGCTTTGCCGATCCGGTTCCGGTAGCGAGCGGGATCATGATCGGGGTTGCGGCGATCGGAATCGCGGTCAACGGCGGGACGGCGCTGTTTTTCGCTTCGGGCCGAGCCCGCGACCTCAACATCAAGAGCGCCTTTGTCCACATGGCCGCCGATACGCTGGTCACCGCCGGCGTCGTCGCCGCCGGGATCGTAATCGGGCTGACCGGTTGGCTGTGGCTCGACCCCGCGAGCAGCCTCGTCGTATCCGCGGTCATTGTCATCGGCAGCTGGGGATTGTTGAAAAGCGCAATCGGCCTCGCCCTCGACGCTGTGCCCGAAGGGCTCGACGCCGATGCCGTGCGCGCATGCCTCGCGACGTTGCCTGGGGTGACCGCATTGCACGATCTGCACATTTGGGGCATGAGCACAACCGAGACGGCACTGACCTGCCATCTGGTGATGCCGGGCGGCCATCCCGGCGACGCAGCGCTCAACGCGATGACGCACCAGCTTCACGACCGCTTCGGCATCGCCCATGCGACGCTCCAGATCGAGCTCGCCGACACCGACGAGGTTTGCGCGCTGACCCCGGAACACGTCGTCTGAGACGGTTGCCCGGATGGCGCACCGGGACTAGCTTCGCCGCGAGCATTATCGGGAGGAGAGAATGCGCGAACGTGCCTTTGTCCGTGAAGTGGGCTTGCGCGACGGGCTGCAGAGCCTCGCCGAGATAATGCCGACCGAGCAGAAGATCGCCTGGCTCGACGCCGAGCATACCGCCGGCGTGCGTGAAATCGAGGTCAGCTCGTTCGTCCCGCCCAAATTGCTGCCGCAGCTCGCCGATGCCGAGGCGGTGGTGCGCCATGCACTGTCGTTGCCGGGGCTCACGGTTTCGGCGCTGATCCCGAACCTCAAGGGCGCCGAGCGCGGCCTGGCGCTCGGCGTGCACGAAATGAATTTCGTGCTTTCGGTCAGCGAGGGGCACAACCGCGCCAATGTCCGTCGCAGCACCGAGGAATCGGTCGAGGATTTCCGGCGAGTGGTGGCGCTGTGCCACACGGCCGCCGAGGGCAAGCGCCCGCGCCTGAACTGCGGGCTCGCGACCGCCTTTGGCTGCACGATCGAGGGGGCGGTCGACGAAGACCGGGTGCGCCGTATCGCGGTCGAGGTCGCCGAGGCCGGGGCAGATGCGATCATGCTCGCCGATACGGTCGGCTATGGCCAGCCGGCAGCGGTCGAGCGGGTTTTTCGTCAGGTAATGGCCGATGTCGCCCCGCTGCCGGTCGGCGGCCATTTCCACGACACGCGCGGGCTGGGCCTCGCCAATGTGCTGGCGGCTCTCAATGCCGGGGCGCGCGCCTTCGACGCCTCCTTGGGCGGGCTCGGCGGCTGCCCCTATGCGCCGGGCGCCACCGGCAATATCGTCATGGAAGACCTAGTGTTCATGCTCGAAGCGATGGGTTTCGAGACCGGAATCGATCTTGACCGGCTTGTCGAGGTCCGCAAGCTGGTGCATGGCGCAATGCCCAACATCGTCCAATACGGCGCCATCGCCAAAGCCGGTCTGCCGAAGAATTTCCACCTGGCGCCAACCGCGCAAGCGGCGGAGTAAGGGGCAACTATGGCCAAACAGTCGATTTCAGCCGAGCGCTTCGCGGTGCTGATCGAGCGCGCCGGGTTGAAGCTCACACCGGAGCAGTTCGAAGAATTGCGCCAGGCCTATCGCCAAGTCGAGCGCATGCAACGCTCGGTGCGGCGGCCGCGCGACCGGGCGGCCGAGCCCGCCCACATTTTCGTCCATCCGAGGGCGTGAGGCGGCGATGGACCCGACCCAACTGACTATCGCCGAGGCAAGCCGCGTTATCGCCGACGGCAGCCTTTCCCCGGTCGCGCTGACCGAAGCCTATCTCGACCGCATCGTGGCACTCGACGGCGAATTGCACAGCTACGTCCTGGTGCTGCGTGACCAAGCCCTCGCCGCCGCGCGCGATCCTGCCGCACGCAGGTCGCGCGGGCCGCTGCACGGCATCCCGATCGGCCTGAAGGACATTTACAAGACGCGCGGGATCCGTACGACCGCCGGTTCGCGGCGCTACCTCGACCATGTGCCCGACGATGACGCCGAAACCTGGGTGCGGCTGCGCGATGCCGGCGCCGTCCTGCTCGGCAAGCAAGAGACGCACGAATTCGCGATCGGCGGCCCCGATTTCACCCTGCCCTTCGAGCCGGCGCGCAACCCGTGGAACACGGCTCATTATCCGGCGGGGTCGTCGAGCGGCTCGGCTGTCGCCGTCGCGGCCGGGCTTTGCGCCGCGGCGATGGGCTCGGATACCGGCGGCTCGATCCGCGGGCCCGCTGCCTTTAACGGCATTGTCGGGCTGAAGCCGACCTATGGTAGGGTCAGCCGGCGCGGCGTGTTTCCGCTGTCCTACACGCTCGATCATTGCGGCCCCTTGACCCGCACGGTCGAGGATTGCGCGATCATGATGCAGGCCTTGGCCGGTTATGATCCGCAGGACCCGGCGTCGGCCGATGTTCCGGTCCCGGATTACCGCGCGGCGTTGACGACGCGCCTCGACGGGCTGAGGATCGGGGTCATCCGCCATTTCCACGAACATGACGCGGTCGCCGATTTCGGGCCCGACAGCGCGCCGAGTGCCGCCTATACCGCCGCGTTCGACACCGCCTGCCGCACCTTGGAAAGCCTCGGCGCGCGGCTTGTCGATCTGCAGCTCTCGCCGCTGATCGACTATGTCGACGCCAACCGGCTGATCATGCTGGCCGAGGCGTATGCGCTGCACGAAAAGGATTTTCAGGAGCGCCCGCAGGATTTCGGCCACCACATGTTCGCGCGGATCGGGCTCGGCGCTTTTCTGAGCGCGGCAGACTATGTCGAAGCAATGCGGCAGCGCCGCGAACTGTGCGTCGAATTTGCCCGTGCGCTGGACGGCGTCGATGTTGCGGTCTCGGCGAACGCGACCGGCCCGGCGCCTCGGATCGATCAGGTTCCGACCTATTCGACCTTCGAGCGGGCGTCCTATACCGGACCCTACAATCTGACCGGCAGCCCCGCTCTGTCGGCGCCGATCGGCTTCGAGGACGGGTTGCCGCTCGCCTTTCAGATCGCCGGCAAGCCGTTCGACGAAGCTGGCGTCATGCGCGTCGGTCACGCCTTCGAGCAGGCGACCGACTTTCACCGCCAGCGTCCGGCGATTGCCGCCCCCCTGCCGTCACAGCGCTGAGGAGGTCACTATGGCCGATCCCGGTTTTATCCATCCTGAATTCCTGATCGATACCGAGACCTTGGAGCGGCGGCTCGGCGAACCTGGGCTGCGCGTCTTCGATTGCACGACCAATCTTATTCCCGACCCGAAGGCGACCTACCAGGCGGTGCCGGCCCGCGCCGATTTCGAAAAGGCGCACATCCCTGGCGCCCAATTCATCGACCTTCAGGCCGATCTTTCCGACAGCAGCCAGCGGTTGCGCTTTATGCTGCCCTCGGCCGAGGCCTTCGCCGCGGCGATGAGCCGTTTTGGCGTCGGCAACGGAACGCGGGTGGTGCTCTACAGCACCGCCAATCCGTGGTGGGCGACGCGGGTGTGGTGGCTGTTGCGCGTGTTTGGCTTCGACAACTCGGCAGTACTCAACGGCGGCTGGCAGAAATGGGTTCGCGAGGGCCGCCCGGCCGAGACCGGCCCGGCGAAACCACGTCCGTCCGGGCATTTCGTCGTCCGAGAGCTACGCCCGCTGATGGTTGGCAAGGATGAGGTCCTGCGCGCTATCGGCGACGGCGGCGTTTGCACGCTGAACGCGTTGGCGGCCGAGCAGCACGCTGGCTCCGGCGGCAACAGCTACGGCAGGCCGGGCCGCATCAAGGGTAGCGTCAATCTGCCCGCCGCGCACCTGCTCGACCCGGCGACCAACGAATTCCTGCCGCCGGCCGAGCTGCGCCGGCGGTTCGAGGCGATCGGCGCCTTCGACAAGGAGGTCATCACCTATTGCGGCGGCGGCATCGCCGCGAGCGCCGATGCGCTGGCGCTTGTCATGCTCGGCCATCCGAATGTGAGGCTGTACGACGCCTCGATGAGCGAGTGGGCGGTCGACCCAACTCTGCCGATGGAAACCGGCTGAACCAGGCGCTTTGAGAGTGGAGGCCAGCGCTATGACCGCGCAGGCAAGCAGTGCGCGCATCGTCATGACCGACGCGCCGAGCGCGGAGGATGAATCCGTGATCCGCGAAGGGCTCGGCGCTTACAATCTGGAGAGAGGGGGGTATCGCGATCAGCGGTCTCTGGCGATCCTCGTATCCGACCCGGATACCGCCCAGGTCGTCGGCGGGCTACTTGGCCGGACGTCGATGGGTCTGCTTTACATCGACCGCTTCTTTCTACCCGAAGGTCTGCGCAAGCAAGGGCTCGGGACCAGGATAATCAAGGAGGCGGAGGAGGAGGGGGTGCGGCGCGGATGCAGCCGGGCGATCCTGTCCACCCTTTCATTCCAGGCGCCCGGCTTTTATGAGCGCCAGGGCTGGGAGGTGCTCGGGCGGATCGATTGCGAGCCGCCCGGACACACCCGCTTCATGATGACGAAGAAGCTCGTGCGCCAATAGGGTGCACGCAGTGTCCCGCGTTAACGCCGATGTTCTCGGGAGCGCGAATGTTCCCGGGAGCGCAAAGTTTTCCGGGCCTTGGCCGAGACGCTGCGCTGCGGGTACGGGGTTATCTCGAGCGCGGCGGAATGGACGCCGGCATGGTGCCAACTCGTCCATTGGCGAGCCCGCCGTTCTCTCCTCGAGCCCTCCGCTGCATTGGCGCGTTTGCTGCGCTTCGCCATAGATCCGGTGACCTGCTGCCATCCAGCTTGTGGATCAAACTTTTGAGCATAGCCGCCGCTCAGGACCTCGAACGGGGCGTTGGCGTTCCCCTTGAGGTCGATGTTGCTCTGGGCGTTCTGGTGCGCGAACCAGTTCGGCGTAATGAAGTCGGTTACGAGAACGCCACCAATCTCGTAGCCGTATTGGTCGTCCTCGACCGGGTCGCAGACCTCACCGGCCCAAAAGACGCCCTGAGGATCCTGGTAGGCGCTGTTTAGCCACGGATCCACTGCCATCTCGCAAATTTCGTGAGTGGCGCCAACGCTAACGCTCGCGTTGTCGCCCTGGATGGTTCTCACAAAGACTTTGGAGATCGGCAAACCTTCGTCTGTCAGATCATGGTAGGCGAGCGCCCCGGCTTGGTCGCTGTCGTCCAGGAACACCACCCACCAGGTGCCGGAGGCCGGCGCCTGACCTTGCGGGACGAAGGTGAAGGTCGCCGCGTCAACGCCCCAAACCGGCAGCAGATCCTGATTCCACTGCTGGTCGAACGCGGGCAGCATATTTTGTACATCGGCATCGGCGATAGCAGTCGAACTCGTTGATGACGGCAATCTGCGGCATTGATGCCTCCACGGTTCAGTTTCCGTCGAGAATGATTTCGACGGACCTCTAAAATGCACCCGATCGGCCGCGGAGGTATGTGAAGCAGCTCACATTACGGGTGAGGTTTTGATCCGATCGCCGCCATGACCAGTTTCATGAACCCGTCCATCGCCGCCGGATCGGTCCAGCGCAGGACTGCGACGAGATCGTTCTCGGGATCGATCCAGGTCAGGTTGCCGCCGGCGCCGCGGGCGCAGTAGCTGCCGGTCGCGGCGCTCGGATAAAGACCGCGATCGGTGTTGAGCCACCACAGATAACCGTATTGCGGGTGGAGCGGGCAAGGTTCAAGCATCCGCTCGATCCATGCTTCCGAGAGAATGCGGCGGTCGCCCCACCTGCCCCGGCGCAACAGCATCAGGCCGATCCGGGCCTGGTCGCGCGCGTTGATGAAGACCCCGCCGCCCCAATGGCCGCCGCCCGAGACCGATTGCACCCGGCGCCCGTCGATCTCGACATAGGAATTGCGGTAGCCGTGCCACTCCCAATCGGGCGAGGCGCCGATCGGGTCCATGACCAGCTCGCGGAAAACTTCGGGTAATGGCCGGCGCCACAGCCGCACCAGCGCGAGGCTGAGCCGATTGACCCGGACGTCGTTATATTCCCAGAAGCCGCCGGGCGGCTGGAGATCGCGGTGAGTTCCCTTTGGCGCCAGGCTCGGCCGGCCCGCTGACGAGCGATTGCGGTCGACCAGATCCGGCTTGCCCCACAGCTCGCCCTCCCATTCCGAGGTCTGCTGCAGCAAATGGTGCCAGGTGATCGCATCGTTATGCGGCGGGTCGAAGCCGCCATCATCGACGGTGCGCGAGACCTTATCGTGCGGGTCGGCGATCAGCCCGCGGTCCCAGGCGAGGCCGGCGAGGATCGAGAGATAGCTTTTGGCGACGCTGAACGTCATATCGGCCCGCATCGTATCGCCCCATTCGGCGACGATGTCGCCGCCGCGCAGCAACAGGCCGTTCGGTCCACCGCGGGGACGCACCTGCCCGAGCGTCTCGTTCCAAGGCGGTCGCTCGCTGAAATCGCTCATCACCATTTCGGCAAGATCCCGCGTCCACGGCGTCTCGTGTTCGGCGGCGTGGCGAGCGGCGGCGGCAACCGCGTTGGCGTCGAGCCCCGCTTCGGCAGGCCCGCGTCGTCGCCAATCAGCGGAATAAAGTGGCGGAAAGTCGGTCATCGGCGGCACTCCATGGCCCAGCGGGCTTGATTTTCGGGGTAATTCGCACGACCTCGTAACGGGAGCAGCGCGGGGACGCGCCGCCATTAGCTTGCAATTCGGCGGACGCGCTTTATAGAGAAGTGTCTCGTCAGGGTTCCGAGGTCGTCGATATGGGTTCGTTCAGCTTGATGCACTGGATGGTGGTCCTGGCCATTATCCTCATTCTGTTTGGCGCCGGGAAGCTGCCGCGAGTCATGGGCGACTTCGCCAAGGGTCTCAAGGCTTTCAAGGCCGGCATGCGCGAGGAGGACGAACCCGAAGCCGCGTCGGCACCGGCACAAGTTTCGCCGCCTGTTGCTGCGGCGGCGAGCACGGCGGCGCCCGTCGGGGCCGCTGATCGGCCGCACGACCACGTCTGATCCCCGCGGACCGCGGGAGAATGTCGGCCGCGGCGAGGCCGGATCGCTTTTCGCCGATTCCAAACCGTCTGGTAGAGGTCCGCACGCGCCCTGAGCGTGGGCGAGGCGTGTTCGCGCGGGAACCCATCGTGGCCGGAACCGTGGTCGAGGCAGCGCCGGTGATCATTGTGCCGGCGACGGAATGTGGCTTCTTGGACCGCACGATCCTCTACAACTATTACTTTCACTGGGACGGCGACCCGGATGGCGAAGGGCGCGGCGCACTGGGTCTGGGCCTGGTCAGCCTGTGCAACCATGCGAGCCGCCCGCGCGCCCGGGTCGACCGCAACTTTGCCCGGCATACGCTCGACCTGGTCGCGATCACCGACATCGGACCCGGCGAAGAGATCACGATCGACTACGGCTGTGAATTGTGGTTCGAGCCGCACGGCTAGCCGGGCCCCCGGCTGATTGACCATGGCAGGACTGGCGTCATGCCCCGCCACAGGTTATGTCATCGCGCGAATAACAAGGGACATAAACAACATGCGACGTTTCGAGGGCACCGAAAGTTATGTGGCGACGCCGGATCTGCAGGTCGCGGTCAATGCCGCGATCGCTCTCGAACGCCCGTTGCTGGTCAAAGGCGAGCCCGGCACCGGCAAGACCATTCTCGCCCACGAGATTGCCCGCGGCATCGGCAAGGATCTGATTACCTGGCACATCAAATCGACGACCAAGGCGCAGCAAGGGCTTTACGAATACGACGCGGTTTCGCGGCTGCGCGACGGCCAGCTCGGCGACGAGCGCGTCCACGACATCGCCAACTACATCGTGCCCGGCAAGCTGTGGGAGGCGTTCGAGGCCGATAATGCCCCGGTGCTGCTGATCGACGAGATCGACAAGGCCGATATCGAGTTTCCCAACGACCTGTTGCTCGAACTCGACCGTATGGAGTTTTACGTTTACGAGACCCGGCGGACGATCCAGGCGCGCCAACGCCCGATTGTCATCATCACCTCGAACAACGAAAAGGAATTGCCAGACGCTTTTTTACGCCGCTGCTTTTTTCATTACATCCGCTTCCCCGATCACGAGACGATGCTGCAAATCGTCGACGTGCACTTTCCCGATTTGAAGCACGAATTGCTGCACGAGGCGCTGACGATCTTTTTCGACATCCGCCAGGCGCCGGGATTGAAAAAGAAACCCTCGACCTCGGAACTGCTCGATTGGATCAAGCTGCTGCTGGTCGAGGACATCTCGCCCGAGACCCTGCGCACCCGCGATCCGGCAAAGCTGATCCCGCCATTGCACGGAGCATTGCTGAAGAACGAGGAAGATGTGCACCTGTTCGAGCGCCTGGCTTTCCTACACCGGCGCGGCGAGCGCGGATGAGCTCAGGCGGGTCCGGAAGTTGCGTTGAAGCTCGGTGGACGAGGTGGCCCGGAACAGGGAGGTCAGGAGCATGCGCTTCGGCATTGGACAGCCGGTGACGCGCAAGGAGGACGGCCGGTTCCTTACGGGGCAAGGGCGTTACGTCGCGGACATCGATCTGGCCCGCCAGGGACATGCGGTCTTCCTGTACTCGCCGCATGCCCATGCGCGGATCCGCTCCGTCGATAAGTCCGCGGCGGAGCAGGTGCCCGGTGTCTACTCGGTGCTCACCGGCGAGGACTGGGCGGCCGACGGGCTCGGTGCGCTCGAACCGGAGGCGATGGCCGACGACAGGGGTGTCCCCATCGGCTTCCGCAGCAAACGGTCGCCATTGGCGCAGGACCGCGCGCGCTATGTCGGCGAGCGCGTCGCGGTCGTGATCGCCGCGACGGAAGCGCAGGCGCGCGATGCAGCGGAGCTGGTCTCGATCGATTACGAAGTCCTGCCCGCGGTGGTCGGCGCCGAGGACGCGGTCCGCCCTGGCGCGCCGCTGGTCCACGACGGCGCCGCCGGCAACACCTCCTTCACGATGCGCATGGGCAATGGCGATATGGTCGAGCCCGCCTTTGCCCGCGCCCACCACGTCACGCGGCTCGCGCTCTACAACAACCGCGTCACCGCGGTCACGATGGAGCCGCGCGGCTGCACCGCCGATTACGATCCGGGCACCCGCCGTTACACTCTCTATACCAGCACGCAGGCCGTGCACCGCGTCCGCCAGACACTGGCTGAGAACATCCTGCATATCCCCGAAAACCGTATCCGCGTCGTCGCCCGCGACGTCGGCGGCGGCTTTGGCATGAAACATGTCTACCCCGAAGACGCGGTCGTCGTCTGGGCCGCGTGCCGCGTCGGCCGGCCGGTCAAATGGATCCCGACGCGCTCGGAGGCGTTCCTCGGTGACGCCCAAGGGCGCGACCAGAACGTCGCCGCCGAATTGGCGCTCGATGCGGACGGCAGGTTTCTGGCGTTGCGCTGGACCGGCTCGCACAACATCGGCGCCTATATGGAGGGCGCCGGCGCCATCCCGCTGATCTTCTCGCTAAAGCTCGCTTCGACGGTCTACGACATCCCGGCCGTATCGGTGATGAGCAGCCTCGTCTTTACCAATACCGCGCCGACCCATCCCTATCGCGGCGCCGGCCGCCCCGAAGCCGTTTACATCATGGAGCGGCTCGTCGACCAGGCGGCGCGCGAGATGCACATCGATCCCGCCGAGTTGCGCAAAAAGAACCTGATCCGCCCCGATGCCTTCCCCTACGCGACACGCACCGGCTGGACCTACGACACCGGGAACTACGCCGCAGCGATGGCCAAGTGCCTAGCCCTTGCCGATTGGGACGGCTACGCCGTTCGGCAGGCCAACAGCAAAGCCGCCGGCAAACTACGCGGCCGCGGCATCACCTACTATGTCGACAATACCGGCGTCTTTAATGAGCGCATGGAAGTGCGCTTCGACCCGTCAGGCGAATTGACGATCCTCGCCGGCACCCTGTCGCACGGGCAGGGGCACGAGACGACCTACGCCCAGATGGTCGGCGACTGGCTCGGTGTAGCCGAAGACAAGATCCACCTGGCTCAGGCCGACACCGACGAGGTCGCGATCGGCCGCGGCACCTATGCCTCGCGCAGCATGATGATCGGCGGCAGCGCCTTGCGCGCCGCCGCTGACGAGGTCATCGAGCGCGGCAAGCGCTTTGCCGCCCACTTCATGGAGGCCGACGCCGCCGACATCAGTTTTGCCGATGGCGCCTTCACGATTTCAGGCACCGACCGGTCTATGCCGATCGGGCAGGTCGCGCAGATGTCGTTCATTCCCGTAGGTCTGCCCTCGGCGCTCGGGGTCGGGCTGCAGGGAGCGGGCGCCTTCAACTCGGATCTGCCGAGTTTCCCCAATGGCTGTCATATTTGCGAGCTTGAAGTCGACCCGGAGACCGGTGCTGTCGAACTCGACCGCTACACTGTCGTCGACGATTGCGGCACCGTGATCAATCCGTTATTGGCCAAGGGCCAGATTATGGGCGGCGTCGCCCAGGGCGCTGGCCAGGCGCTGCTCGAAGATGTCGTCTACGACCATGACAGCGGCCAGTTGTTGACTGGCACCTTGATGGATTACGGCATTCCGCGCGCCGACACGGTGCCGGCGATCGCAATTGATTTCAGTCCGGTCCCCAGCACGACCAATCCGCTCGGCGCCAAGGGCGTTGGCGAAGGCGGCACCGTTGCCAGCACGCCAACGGTCATGAACGCGATCCTCGACGCGCTCGCTCCGCTCGGCGTCCCCGACGTGCCGATGCCGGCGACGCCCGAGCGGGTGTGGCGGGCGATCCGGCAAAGCTGATCCCGTCGCTGCATTGCGCCCTCCTAAAGAACGAGGAAGATGTGCACCTATTCGAACGCCTGGCCTTTCTGCACCGGCGCGAACGCGGCTAGGAGCCTGGTTGAGTCTCTGTATCGTGGCTTGCAAGATACTGCGATGCTTTGGAGGTATTAGTTAATGCCGTTTGTCGCCCGACACTACCTCGATGATCCAGCTGGTTTGTCCATTTGGCGTTACATGGACCTCGAAAAACTCCTGTCCATCTTGTGCGATCAGGCGTTGTTTTTCGCCTCTTCGCGAACCCTGGCTCGAGACGATTGGTTTGAGGGACAACTGACACGCGAGGAGATCCGAGCTCTTGGGCTCACGCCCGAAGCAGCGGCAGAACTCGATGAGAAATACAATAGGTCAACCTTCGAACGCTTATTCTTCAATTGCTGGCACCTGAACGAAGGCGAATCGGATGCCATGTGGAAGATATACATAAATGGAAACGGGGGAGTTGCTGTGCGATCTACTGTTGAGCGACTAAAGTCGAGTTTACAGAACTCCCCCCAAGATATTTCGCTTGGTACGATCTCGTATAGCAGCGATAAACTCAGTGACAACTTTGATCATCCAATCCGACGATACATGCGGAAAAGGGGCGCCTTCAGGCATGAGCAGGAGGCGAGATTGGTATTGTACGATGAAAACCGAACCTATGTCGGCAAGCCTGGAGTTCTTATACCGGTCGAAATAGGGCTGCTAATTAGCGAAATTGTTATTGCTCCAAAGGCAGATATTTGGTTTTTCGAACTGGTAAAGACCTTAACGATCAAACTTGGATACGATATAGAAGTTGTTCTCTCAGAAAATCGACAACCTTAATGGAGATTTGCGTAGGAAGCATTACCCGTCAAATATCACGCGAGAAGGGATCTTCGTATAAATTTAAATCAAGCAATACGCGTCTATACAATTGCAATGCCCTTCTAAATTCTCTCCTCTGGGCTCTCTCAATATGCCATCGACTTAAGCAATATTCCAAGTGATTATCGTGGAGCAAGTCTATGATGGTTTTAATCGAAGGCAGCTGCGCTTCAGGATGCGACTCTCTGAGCTGATCCAATATGGCCTGCGCTTCGTCTTCAAGGATATCCAGTGCCTCCCCGTCCTCGGCGCGCTGGCGAAATCTTTCAATGATGAAATCTTTGCGAATAGCGGCCACGGTTTCGCCGAGCCTTCCTCGCCTCTTGGCTCCTGACGGGAAAATCTCCCGGAGGTATTTCTTTGCTTCCTCTGTGAACACCCAGTTATGCGTGCGCGCCTCCTCCAACACTAGTGGTATGACGCGATCGTTTGGTACCCGCGATTGACCTTTTCGATGATGCGATCGGGATCGGCGGTCCACACGAAGGGTTTGGGTTTTTGGTTGTGCTCGACGAGATAGCGGTTGATCGCCGCCTGCAGGTCGACGAGCGAGTGGAAGACCCCGCGCTGCAAGCGCCGGCGGGTCAGGATGGCAAAAAAGCTCTCGACCGCATTGGCCCAGGAACACGAGGTCGGCGTGAAGTGAAAGGTCCAGCGCGGATGGCGAGCAAGCCAAGCAAGCACCTTGGGGTGCTTGTGGGCGGCATAGTTGTCGAGAACGGCGTGGATCAATTGGCCGGCCGGCACGACCGCCTCAATCCGGTTCAGAAATCGGATGAATTCCTGGTGGCGATGGCGCTGCATGCATTGCCCGATCACGGTGCCGTCGAGCACATTGAGCGCCGCGAACAAAGTGGTTGTGCCGTTGCGGATATAATCGTGGGTCATCGTCCCGGCGCGCCCGCGCTTGATCGGCAACCCCGGCTGGGTACGGTCGAGCGCCTGGATCTGGCTCTTCTCGTCAACCGAGAGCACCAAGCTGTGCGCCGGCGGGTCGACGTAAAGCCCGACCACATCGCGCAATTTGGCGGCAAAGGCGGGATCCTGCGACAGCTTGAAGCGCCGTACCCGGTGTGGCTGCAGACCGTGCGCTGTCCAGATCCGCTGCACCGAGCGCAGCGAGATGCCGTTCGCCGCGGCCATCGCCCGCCCGGTCCAGTGGGTGGCCTCGCCTGGCGGCTCGGCCAAGGTCAACTCAACCACCCGGTCGATCACCGCCGGCGGCAATGGCGGCAGCCCAGGCTTTCGGGTCTTGTCGCGCAGCAGCCCGGCCACACCTTCGCGCATGAACCGCTCTTGCCAGCGCCACACACACGGCTTCGAGACCCCGGCGCGGCGCATGATTTCGGCGGTGCCGCAGCCTTCCGCGGTCGCCAACATAATCCGCGCCCGCCAGACATGCTTCTGTGGGCTATTGCGATCCGCCACCACCGCGGCCAAGCGCTCGCGGTCGCCGGCACTCACGTCAATGCTGATCCCTTCGCGCATTCGGCATGATTGCACACCGCCGATCTTTATGGAATCCTGTGATTGCGTCATACCACTAGATTGAGAGCCGAGAGCCAATTATCCCTCCAAGCTTCGTATATCAGCGTTTCCGGCCGCTCGAATTGGGTCGCGACATGTGCCACCGATCGGTCGTGACTGTTACCGAGCAACCGCTGCCGGAGCACCTCGGCGGCGATTTCGGCACCTGACATGGCGACGTACGGCGGCGCTGGGCGGGCGCTCGCGGGCGAAGCGACAACGGCTGGCTCGTCGATCACGCCCCGCGCCGCCGGGGCGGCGAGGATCGCAGCAGCGATGTATTTGCCGTTCTCCGCGACCTCAGCGGCGAGGTGGCTGAGCGTACCCTCGATCTCAGAGAGAGACCCCGCCAGAGACCCGTGCTCCCTCGTCAGGGCTTCGATGTCCGTAGACAGCGTTGCCGCGTCGGTCTTGATCGCGAGGCACACCATTTGCGCCCCTTGTATAACCGCCACCACGGTGGCGCCTATAGCCGCAATTACGATGCCCACCGGCAGGGACCCGGTCACCGCAAACCAAATCCCAACGCAGGCAATTCCAATGCCACATAGCAGCATCAGCATGTATGTTCTCCGCGAGAGTGCTCCGGGCATTCTGCAAGAGCCGCTTAGGTCGGGGGCGCAGTTCAATTAACAGGGCTGGTGCCATGAAATCAGTTCGTCATCCCGGCGCAGGCCAGGCGGAGGCCGGGAAGACCATAGTATCTTCAGTGCGGGAATGACGCGATGTTCTTTTCGTTCTTCACCGAGCTGCGCGCGGCCAAGATCCCGGTCTCGCTGCGCGAATACCTGACTTTGATGGAGGCGCTGCAAAAGCGGGTCGCCGCCTTCGCCATCGAGGATTTCTATTTCGTCGCGCGCACCTCGCTGGTCAAAGACGAGCGCCATCTCGACCGGTTCGACCGGGTTTTCGGGCATTGCTTCAAAGGAATTGAGACCCTCTCCGACCCCAAGGCCGAAATCCCCGAGGAATGGCTCAAAAAACTCGCTGAGCGGCTGCTGACCGACGAGGAAAAAAAGCTCGTCGAGGCGATGGGCGGCTGGGAAAAGCTGATGGAGACCTTGCGCCGGCGCTTGGCCGAGCAAAAGGCGCGGCATCAGGGCGGCGGCAAATGGATCGGCACCGCCGGCACCTGGCCGTTCGGCGCGCACGGCTACAACCCCGAGGGCGTGCGCATCGGCCAGCAGCAGGGCAAGAACCGCAGCGCCGTCAAGGTGTGGGACCGGCGCGAGTTCCGCAACCTCGACGACACTGTCGAACTCGGCACCCGCAATATCAAACTGGCCCTGCGCCGCTTGCGGCAGTTCGCCCGCGAGGGGGCGGCCGACGAGCTCGATCTCGACGGCACCGTGCGCTCGACCGCGCACAATGCCGGCTGGCTCGATCTCAAATTGGTGCCGGAGCGGCACAACGCCGTAAAGCTTTTATTGTTTCTCGATGTCGGCGGGTCGATGGAGGATCATGTCCGGGTCTGCGAGGAATTGTTCTCGGCCGCCCGCTCCGAATTCAAGCACCTGATCCACTTTTATTTCCACAACTGCCTTTACGACACGGTGTGGCGCGACTTCGCGCCGCCGCCATGTCGAGCAGGCGCCGGTCATGGAATTGATCCGCACCTACGACCACAGCTATCGGATCGTGCTGGTCGGCGACGCCAGCATGAGCCCCTACGAGATCGAAAAGGAGGGCGGCAGCGTCGAGCGCTGGAATGACGAGCCGGGCGAAGTCTGGCTGCGCCGCTTGTTCGGCGCCTACCCCCGAGCGGTGTGGCTGAACCCGGTGCCGGAGAAATACTGGAACCGCACCACCAGTATCGGCATGATCCGCGAGATCACCGAAGACCGCATGTTTCCGCTGACCCTCGACGGCATCGATCGCGCCATGCGCCGCCTCAAACGCCGTGGTTGATCAGGGCGGCGGCAGCTCGGCGGGCAGAAAACGGGAGTTCGTTCATCTTGGAACGCGAGCGGGTGGATATCCACAAATTTGTGATTGCGGTGACATCACGCATAATCTGGGTTGGCGCATCACAGTTTGATTCTTTCATCCATCCGTCTCTTTGAGAAGTTCTGGCGGAAAACGTCGGACCTGTGAGGTGCTTCGAGGGCGGCAACATGCAACTCTTTTCGCTGCCGTTCGTCTTCTTGTTGCTTTTCCTCGCCATGACGGCGGGGGCGCAGGCGTCTTACGACGATCCGACCACTCCGGAAGGTTGGGCTTGGGCTCAGATCCGCGATGATAAGATCGCCGATTTCAACGATCGTTGCGGAAAGAAGCTGGATGCGCATACAAAAGCCGGTTGGGACGATCCCTGCAGAAAAATCTCACCAAAATTTCTAATAGATATGCTGACTGTCCCAAGATGGATGGGTCAGCTGCCGCACCATCGACTGAGAATTACAGGCGCCTTGATAAATGGTACTGTCGAACTCACGAATGAGCAAGTCGCACCAGAACTCCACATTTCCGGAAGTAGGATCGAAGGAAATCTTATGCTGCCCGGCTCACAATGGAACCGTCAACTAACTATCTTAGGATCGACTATTGCCGGTAAATTTGTAGCTTGGAATATTCAGTCCACGAGCGACATACAATTGCACGACCATGACGTAATAGAGGGGGACGTAAGCCTAACGAGCGCAAAGATCGACGGTAGTCTAGAAATGGAAACCTCTGCCTTCGCTGGTGGAGTGAGGGCCGACTCCCTGAGCGTTGGCCGTTATCTTCTCATGAATGATCACGCGACATTTGTTGGCGAAATCAACTTGGTTGGTGCAAAAATCGGTAGAAATCTAGCGTTTTCCGGCTCTTCCGTCTCGCAAACGATAAACGCGTCAGGGATGGGCGTGGCGGGCGATCTACTCATGAGTAACCATGCAACTTTCCTGGGTGAGGTCACCCTCACCGGCGCCAAGATCGGCGGCAACCTAGAAATGGAAACTTCTACGTTGTTCAAAACGGTCAACCTGAATCGTCTGAACATCGACGGGAGTTTATTTATGCGTGACCACGCGACCTTCAGGAGCGAGGTCAACCTCATTGGCGCCAAGATTGGCGGCAATCTCGAAATGGCTACCTCCTCATTCGGCGGTCCGGTCGCCATGGCCACTGTTACAGTTGCAGACAACGTATTCATGCGTGACCACGCGACCTTTAGCGGCACACTGACCCTCACCGGCGCTAAAATCGGGGGCAACCTAGAAATGGAGACATCGTCTTTCGGGAAGAGCGTCATGGCAGAGGGTCTAGAAGTCCGGCGCGACCTATTGCTGAATAACCACACGGTCTTTACCGGTAATGTGGATCTATCGGGCACCGCGATCGGTGGCGACTTGTTGATGAATGACCACACAGTGTTTGAATGGAAATGTAACTCTAGCCCGGACCGAGGTTAGCGGCAATTTATACATAGATAACGCCGCAAGCTTCCATGGCTTTGTGCGCTTGGAGGATGCCCACGTAAAGGGCGATTTAAGTATGGACACTTCCATTTTTTTTGGCGAGGTGGACGCCGATTCCCTTAAGGTAGGTAAAGATTTGTTCATGAATGATCACGCTCACTTTTATCAAGAAGTGGACTTAGACAGTACAAATATTGGTGGTGGTCTGTTCATGCATGATCATTCGACTTTTAAAAACGTAAGCGCAGACTCTATAAGCGTTGGCCAAGATCTAAAGATGAGCGATCACGCCATATTTGAGGGAACTGTTGATCTCGACAGCGCGAAAGTCGGTGGCAATCTAATAATGGATGAGTCCTCGTTTGATAAGGAAGTGAGCGCAGATTCGATAGAAGTGGGGAAAGATTTGTCTATAACAGATGGTGCTATTTTCAATCGAAACCTCGATCTTGAAAGTGCTAAGATCGTTGGTGGAATAAATATGGACCGCTCCTCGTTTAAGGGTGAGATCAATGCCAATTTGATTAGGGTAGAGAAAGATTTGTCCGCCAGCAATGCCAATTTTGGTGAACAAGTGTGGTTAATAGGAGCGAATATCGAACACGCTCTTGTGATGGCTGGTTCTTCATTTTCCAGAATTATACATGCCGACAGAGTGGATGTTGGGGGTAGCGTGTTCATGCGCAATAAGGCTGTATTCGACGCTGAGATAATCCTTCGGGGGGCCAAAGTGGGCAGTAACTTAGAGTTATCCGGATCTTCGTTTTCTAAGAATTTGGAAGCTACCCGGATAACCGTGGGCGGAAATGTCCTAATTAAGGATAATGCTGTCGTCCGCGGAGAGTTGAATTTCATAGACGCTCGGATTGACGAGTTGGTCTGGCTAAGTCAGTCGGCTGTGGCTCGCGTAAATCTCTCCGGTGCCGATGCGCAAGAACTTTTCGTCGATTTAAGTTGGTTGTGCGTAGGCGGGGGACGTCCCCTCGATATAACAGGTCCGCAGAATGGCGTGGGATCCGGCAAATCGGTTCGTTGGCCTTTGGGAGATCAAAGTTGGCGGAATGCCCGATGCAAAACCGCCGATCCTAGCCAGCTTCCGACGTTGACCTTGCGCAATACCCATGTGGGTAGTTTCCAGGATACCGCCGACGCTTGGCCGCCTTGGATGGACCTTGAAGGATTCCATTACGAACGCCTCGGTGGTTTTGGAGGAACCGGGCGAAGCGACATGCGAAAGCGATCGTCCGAGGATTGGAGCGATTGGCTCGAACGCGACCGCATCTTCAGCACCCAGCCCTATGCGCAGCTCAGCAACGTACTTTTGGGAGCCGGCAATCGGGACGCCGCCGACGCCATCCAAGTTGCTGGACGGGAACGAGAGCGCCGCACCGTATGCGCTTCTTGGGGTCGTCCTTTTAGTTGCGCATGGCTTAATTTCCTATCTTACGTTGCCGGCTATGGCATCGGTCTTTACACCTTCTTTGTATTATTGTGGGTTGTCGGAGTTGCTGTTCTCGGGGCCGACGTACTCTGGTATTCGCCCAACGCACGCAAACAGGGTTATTGGTGGCGCTTTGGCGCAAGCCTGCACCGTCTTCTGCCGATCATAGAGTTGAGCAAGGAGTTCACCGACTTCTTCGACAACCCACCACCGCAATTCGACGAGAAGCCCAACCTGAACCGTTTTCAGGTCGCCTATTTTGCCAGCCACGCGATCGCAGGCTGGGTCTTCGGCTTTTTCCTGATCGCCGCGATGGGCGGCATCATTCAAAAGAGCTAGCCCATGCGCCGCCTCAAACGCCGTGGTTGATCAGGCGGCGTCGGGTTTCTGGTCCTTTGGCCGGACATAGGCGAGTGCCGCGTGCTCGGCGCAATAGGGCTTGCCGGGCAGTGGGCGGGCGCCGCAGAAGCGGAAATTCATGTCGTTCGGATGACCATAGGGCCACATGCAGCTCGGCCCGGTGAATTCGAAGACATTGCGCCGCACCGGCTTTGGCGCGGGGTCGCGTCGCGTCATCGCGCTGCGGTGCAGCCGCCCGATAACGGCATTTTTGGTCAGGCCCAGCCGGCGCCCGATTTCGGCGGTCGGCAATCCCTCCTCGAACAGCTGGTTTAACCGCTCGAACTCGCTCCAGAGTCCAGGTGATTTCCATCAATTCCCCCGTATTCTGTGGACCCCCCGATCCACCCGCACTAAATACGGTATCACCCTTGCCATGCGATGCCAACAGATATCTATTAGTGGTGTTAAAAAATCTCAGGCGCCGGATCCGGGCCGATGCCCTCCCGCCCACGCGGATCGGCGGCTGAGGAATAGGGCTGCTCTTACGCTTGAGGTCAGCTGCGTGCCGCCGGAGATACGGGTGGCGGCCTCGGGGATGACGGTTGGTCGGCCGGCGCGTCGGCGGAGGCGGCTGGCGTCGGCGGCAGCGCAGGCAGGCACTTCGCGACCAAAACGGTCAGGTCGAGCATGCCCAACCCGATCGCGATCGCGAGCAGCCATGCGTTCATCTGGCTGGCGATCCGGTCGAGACGGATCAAGCGCTGTTTCATCGCGAACCTCGCACTTTATCTCTTTAAGCGGGTGCGCCGAGCCTACCGCAGATCATGCTGCAATGCAGCATGATATTTTGGAATAGCTCTTATAACTGCGGTTAACGTATTGCTGTACCGCGATTGCTGCAACGCTTTTTAAGCGGATAATGTGCTCAAGACCCGCCGTAGACCGGGATCACGGCGCCGCGGGTCACCCGGTTTGCCGCCGAGGCGAGGAACGCTATCATCTGGGCGAGGTCGGCGGGCGCCACCCATCGGCTGTGGTCGGCGTTCGCCATAGCCGCCCGGTTCGCCGGGGTGTCGAGGATCGAGGGGGCCACGGCGTTGACCCAGATCTCCTCGTCGACAGTCTCTTGGCCGAGCGCCTGGGTCAGCGCCGCAACCGCCGATTTGGCTACGGTGTAGGCGACCATGCCGGCGCCGAGACGCGGCTCCAGCGCCGGCCGCGCCGCGACGTTGACGATCCGGCCGCCGCGCGCCCCGCCTGGGCCCGGCGTCTGGCGCTTGCGGAACGCGGCGATGGCTGCCGCCGAGCACAAAAAGCACGACAGCGCGTTCATGCGGAACTGCGCGAGAAAATCCGCCGCTGAGATTTCGGCGACCGGGGCCATGGCAAAGCCGCCGGCGAGGTGAATCGAGGCCCAGAGCGGCGGCAGCGCCTGGTAAAATCGGTGGACTGCCGCCTCGTCGGCGACGTCGACGCCGCCTGTAATGTGCACCCCTGCATCGCTCGCAAAGGGGAAGTTTGCGAGTTCGGCGGCGACGAGATTGGGTACGTGGCAAACGGCGCCGGCAGTACGCAATGCAGCGATGACCGCCCTACCGAGAGCGCCCGTGCCGCCGGTAACGACGATGTGGCTGCCGGCAAAATCGACCATGACGACGATCCCCGCAAAATCTCTCGCAACATGATAATCGCGCCATTGCACACCTGGCGCGGGAATTCGTCAAATGCCGGGGCTGCGCTGCGAACGGCAGAGCTTCTATTTATCCGTCAGCGGGCTGGAGCGGGTGAAGGGAATCGAACCCTCGTCGTAAGCTTGGGAAGCTTCTGCTCTGCCATTGAGCTACACCCGCGCCGCCGCCGATGATAAGCGATCGGCGGCCGCCTTCAAGCGCCTTTCGGCTCTAAGCGCCTTTTGCCGGCGACTCGCAGGGAACCGTACCCATATTCGCCGGCAGGCAGACTTCGAGGATCTCGAGGTCGTCCGAGGTGCCGATCTCGTTGTGCTTCACGCCGCCCGGAATGAAGCACGAGTCGCCGGCTTCGAGCCGGCATCTGCTGCCATCCTCAAAGGCGAGCTCGACCCAGCCTTTCAGCGTATAGACAAACTGGCCCTTCGCAGACGTGGTAATGCCAGCCGGTCGGCTGGGTCATCCCGGTGAGCGCGGTTGTCAGCTGCGCCCGCATCCAGCCGTTGCTCGCGGCTGTCACACCGAGGTCGCGATATTTGAAAAAGCTGCGCCGGCCTTCGACATAGTCGGGCTTTTTCGCGCTCGTCACCGCGACTTTCATTTTCGGCTCAGCCTGGGCCGCCGGTTTCTCCAATGTCGCCGCTGCGCCTGCCATGGTCTCCTCCCACGAATGAAATCGTGGGCATTATAGCAGCGCTTTGTCGTCCGGTGCTATCCTGCGGGTCTCGTCTTTGAGGAGGTTCGGCATGGCGAACATACCCGGTGCGGTAACCGACCCCAGCCGCGTGCGCGTTGAAAACATCGAGCTGAAAAGCGGCGGCGACACGATTACGGGCTATCTCGCGCGCCCGAGCCAGTCCGGGAACTACCCGGGCGTCGTGGTCATTCATGAAGCCTTTGGGCTCGTCGAACACATTCGCGATATCGCCCGGCGCTTCGCCAACATCGGCTACAACGCGCTGGCGCCCGACCTCTACGCACGGGCCGGAGGGCCGTCCGATCCCAACGACATGGCCACGGTCATGCCGGTCATGTTCGGCAAGCGCGACGCCGAGGCGGTGCAGGACCTCGAGGCGGCGGCGGCGCATCTGCGCGCATTACCGTCCGCCACCGGCAAGATCGGCACGATCGGTTTCTGCTCGGGCGGGCGACAGACCTTGCTGTTCGCCTGCAGCAGCAACAAGGTCGACGCCGCGGTCGATTGCTGGGGCGGGTTCATCCATCGCGCCACCCCCGACGGCGAAACGACGCCGGCGCGGCCGACGCCGATCCTCGACCTGGTCGGCAAGCTCGCCTGCCCGCTCTTCGCGGTGTTCGGCGAAGAAGACCAGAACCCGTCGGTGGCCCAGTCCGAGGAACTGGGCAAGCGCGGACAGGCCGCCGGAAAAGACGTTACAATCAAGGTCTACAAAAATGCCGGCCACGCGTTTCTCGCGGATTATCGCCCGAGCTATCGCGAAGGCCCGGCGACCGAGCTGTGGCGCGATGCCGTCGCCTTCTTCGACAAGCACCTGAAAGCCTAGGGAGATCGCCGTCACCCCGGGCCGGGTTCGCGGCGGTAGCTCAGTACCTTTGAGAAATAGGCGGGGAAGCGCTCGGCCGGGGCAAAGCCGGGGCTCAGCAGCCGGTCGAGATCCTCGCGCAGATAGCTCGCGTAATAAGGCTCGTGAAACGCCGCCGGAAACGATTCCAGCATCGCGTCGTAATCGGGTTCGTCGCCGGTTTGCAGCGAGTCGACCAGGATCGCGGTTCCGCCCGGCTTCAGCACGCGCCGGATCTCGCCGATGACGTCCCGACGAATTCGCGGCGGCAGCTCGTGGAAGAGGTAGATGCAGGTGACGACCGCGAACTCTCCGTCGGCGAACGGCATCGCTTCGGCGGCGCCTTCGACGAGGCGGGTGCGAGACCACGGCGCCAGCTCGCGCCGGGCGACAGCGAGGTAATGCGGCGACAAATCGAGCCCGGTGACGTGCAGGCGCGGGTAGTTCGCCTTGACCTCGCATAAAAAGCGCCCGGTTCCACAGGCGAGGTCCAACAGCCGCGACGGTGTGGCGCGCACCGGCTGGGTGGTCGGCGAGCGCGCGTTTGAGCGGCACCAGCGCCTGGCGGCGCATCGCCGCGGCCCCGCCGCCGAACAGTACCTCGACTTGGTGGTCGTAGCGCTCGGCCGACGCCTCGCTCAAATACCCGTCGCTCTGAAAATGAAATTTTTGCAGGAAATATCGCGGGTAATTCCCGGACGGGGGTGCGCTCAGTAAGCGCTCCCTGGGCTTGCCATGGCGCCTGGCCTCGACCGCTGCGAGATCGGCGAAGAAATCGATCGCGCGGCGAACCGCCGCAAGCGGACTGTCGAGCCCGGCGGCCGGCGGCGCATAGTATCCGGCTTCGATATTGCGCCAGTCCTGCTCGATCAGGGCCCGCAGATCGCGCAGAATGCGCTGCCGGTTCGGCATCGGTCGGCCGCGCAGCGCCTCCGGCAACGGCACCGGACGGCTCATCCGCGCCGCCAGCAGCTTCTGGCCGAAGAACCAGGACACTCTCGCGGCTTGTGTAGTGTCGAAGGCGAGCTTGTCGAAACCGGTCGGCATGGCTCGACAGGAATTACGCCGCCGGCAAAACTTTGCAAGGGGTTGCAGTCCGGCCGCGGGCTGTGGGATCCGGCGTCGAAAATCGGGATCTTGACACTTCGGTTACGGACCTTATCCTCATATCCAGCATAACCGGAGGCCGGGCGCATTTTGCCCGGCTTTTCCGGGGCCATTTAATGCTCACTATGAGCATAAGGAGAGGATCGTGCTGGAGACCACCACTTCCCCGACCCCCGCGGCATCAATGCCGCTGCCCGAACTCTACCGCCGCGTGGAGCGGCACATCCCGCCCATGGAATGGCCAATCCTGGCCGACGACATCGAGGCGATTTTGCGGCTCAAGCGCGAGCGCAACGCCGTTGTCCTGGCGCACAATTACCAAACGCCGGACATCTTCCACACCGTCGCCGACATCGTCGGCGACAGCCTCGCCTTGGCGCGCGAGGCGGCGCGCACCGACGCCGAGGTGATCGTCTTGGCCGGCGTCCATTTCATGGCCGAGACCGCCAAATTGCTGAACCCGGCAAAGACCGTGCTGATCCCCGACCTCAAGGCCGGGTGTTCGCTCGCCGCCTCGATCACCGCGGCCGACATCAGGCTGATGCGCGAGCGTCATCCCGGCGTGCCGATCGTGACCTATGTCAACACCTCGGCGGCGGTAAAGGCCGAGTCGGACATCTGCTGCACCTCGGGCAACGCCAAGAAGATCATCGAGGCGCTGGGCGCGCCGCGGGTGATCATGCTGCCCGACGAGTATCTGGCGCGCAACACCGCGGCCCAGACCAAGGTCAAAATCATCGCGTGGAAAGGCCATTGCGAAGTGCATGAGCGCTTTACCGCCGAGGATGTCCGCAGTGTGCGCGAAAGCCATCCCGGCGTTGTCGTGCTGGCCCACCCGGAATGCCCGCCCGATGTCGTCGCCGAATGCGACTTCACCGGCTCGACCGCGGCGATGGCCGATTATGTCGGCAGGGAGCGCCCGGCACGCGTGGTACTGCTGACCGAATGTTCGATGAGCGACAATGTGGCGCTGCAATACCCCGATCTCGACTTCGTGCGGCCGTGCAACCTATGTCCGCATATGAAGCGGATCACTTTACCGAAGATCCGCCGCGCGCTCGAAACCATGAGCCACGAGGTCACGGTCGATCCGGCGATCGCCGGGCGAGCGCGTCAAGCGGTCGAGCGCATGCTGGCGTTCGGCTGAAGGGATGTCCGCGATCGCGATGCCCCTCACCCTCCGGCTTGCGCGGGTCTCTCCCTCTCCCTCTCCCCGCGGGCGGGGCGAGGGAAGAATCGGGCTCCCTCGCCCCGCCTGCGGGGAGAGAGTTGGGGCGAGGGGCGCTGCGACGCGAGGATCTGGAGGAACACAATGGCGATGCGGCTGATCGTCGAGCCGATCGTGCGGGCGGCGTTGCTCGAAGATCTGGGGCGCGCCGGCGACATCACCACGGATGCGATCGTGCCGGAGCATGCCGAGATCCAAGCGGTGATCGCCGCACGCCAGCCGGGGGTCGTCGCCGGGCTCGATGCTGCCCTCCTCGCCTTCGAATTGCTCGATCCCGGCTTACGCATCGAGACATTGCGCGCCGACGGCGCCAAGGTCGTGCGCGGCGAGGCGGTCGCCCGCATTGCCGGCCGAGCCCGGCCGGTTTTGGCCGCCGAGCGCACCGCGCTGAATATTTTGTGCCGGATGTCCGGAGTCGCCACCGCGACGCGAGCTTTGGCCGACGCGATTGCCGGCGCCACGGCCAAGATCGTGTGCACGCGTAAGACCACCCCCGGCCTGCGCACCTTGGAAAAGGAGGCGGTTCGCCTGGGCGGCGGGGCAAATCACCGCTTCGGCCTCGACGACGCGATGCTGATCAAGGACAACCACATCGCGATGGCGGGCGGGGTGCGGCCGGCGCTCGAACGTGCTCGCGCGCATGCCGGGCATCTGGTCAAGATCGAGCTCGAGGTCGACACCCTCGACCAGCTCGCCGAGGCGCTCGAAGTCGGTATCGACGCCGTGTTGCTCGATAATATGCCGCCGGAGACCCTGCGCCGCGCCGTGGCGATGGTCGACGGCCATGCCGTGACCGAAGCCTCGGGCCGGATCAGCCTCGAAACCGTCGCCGCCATTGCCGCCACCGGCGTCGATCTGATCTCCTCAGGCTGGATCACCCACAGCGCCCCGATCCTCGATCTGGGGCTCGACATCGCGAATTGACGCGGCGGCAATCCGTCGTCCCGCAAAAAATTCGGTACGCCTAGACATGCTCTCCTGGCGTTGCGGCACAGCATGGCACGAGGTCTTCCGCCTCGTAACGGTCGTGAAGTTTCACCCAGTCCGTCAAATTGGACTTCTCGTTTCGGCCCTTAGGCGTCATGTCGAGCAGAGCGTAGGCGCCGAGCATCACTTCGCCGCCGCGCGCGAATGCCGAATAGGTGTGGAAGATCGCGCCGCTTTCATCTTTGTAGAAGATGCTGCGCCCCGACATTTCCTCCATCGGCGCCGCGCCTGTCCGGTAATTGTAGGTGGCCTGTCCGGCGGCGATCTGCTCGCGCGTGAATGAGACGTTGAAGTCGTAGTTGAAATCGCTGCCGAATGACGACACCCACCTGAACCGCCAGCCCATCCGCTTGTGCGCCGCGGCGATGTCGGGGTAGGGGGCGCGCGACACCGCGACATAGGACACGCCGTGGTGCTCGAGATGGGTCACGGCGCCGTCGATATGGTCCGACTCGAACGAGCAACCGACGCAAGGGTCCTTCCACCCCGGCCCCAGCATGAAGTGCTTGATGACCAGCTGGCTGCGCCCGGCGAAGAGATCGCCCAGCGTCTGCCGCCCGTTCGGGCCGTCGAAGGCATACTCTTTGTCGATCCTCACCCACGGCAGGGCGCGACGTTCGGCGCTCAGCTTGTCGCGCAGCCGCGTCCATTCCTTCTCCTTCGCCAGCAATGCCCTGCGCGCCTCGACCCATTCCTCGCGCGACACGACCCGGTGTTCCATCGTCCCTCTCCTCACTTCCGATGTTGGACAAGATAGTCGGCGAACCGATCCAGAGCGCTCGACCAGCCGCGGTGATGGTCATCTCGCCCCGCGACCGTCTCGAACCCCTCTTGGCGCAAGATGAACTCGGTCCGCTGGTCACCGAGATCGCCGAACGTCAGGGTGACGAGGGTTTCGGGTCCATGGCCGGGAGACCCGCCCTTCTCCCAGGAAAAGGTGAAGACCAGCCGTTTCGGCTCGATGATCTCGCGATAAACCCCGCGAGAGCGATGCTCGGAGCCTTCGGGAGACCGCATGACGCGTCGCCACTCGCCGCCGACCCGCACATCCATCGCGCAGGAGACCGAGGCAAACCCGCGCGGACCCCACCATCGCGCGGCCTGCGCCGGATCGACCCATGCGGCGAAGACCAGTTCGCGGGGGGCGTCGAGCACCCGCCTGATCACCAGCGTGCGGTCGTCCCTCATCGCGTCTTGTCCTTCGATTGCAGCTCGCGCAAATGCTCGGCCAAGCGATCGAGGCTTTCGTCCCAAAACGGGCGATAGGCTTCGAGCCAGCCGGTCGCCTCCTTGAGCGGCGTGGGCGCGAGCCGGCACGGTCGCCATTGCGCCGCGCGGCCGCGGGTGACGAGGCCCGCGCGCTCCAGCACCTTGAGATGCTTCGAGACGGCCGGCAGGCTCATCGCGAAAGGCTTGGCCAATTCGGTAACCGAGGCCTCGCTCGCAGCGAGGCGCGCCAGAATCGCCCGGCGGGTTGGATCGGCTAGCGCACCGAAGGTGGCGCTGAGCGGGTCGGGGGTCATCAATATGTAACCGATAGGTTAATTAACTGTTCGGCTACATAAGGTCCCGCCGGCGAATTGTCAAGATGGTGGGAAGTGCCCGCCGGGTCCGGCCGGAACGCGACCCGCCTTCGGCGCTACGCTCCGCGAGGATCGGCGGTCGGGTCGAGCGGCCAGACCGGACAGCGGAGCAAGATGAACAGGGCATAGATCTCCGCGCACGAGGCGCCGGTGTCGACCAGCACGATCCGGCGCGGCCGATGGGAGCGCCGCTCGGCGATATCGACGTTAGCAAAATTGATCCTCTATCCCTGGGGCGTGTCGCCTTATGGCGTGGGCATACACCAGAGTTTGGCGCCACGCGCTTCCGGCCTTACCCGGCCGCGACACGCGGACTGAAGAGCCTCGCCCTAACCGGAGCGGTTCTTCTTTGCCCGTTTCGCATCTATCATCTGTCCTTGGTTGAGGGATCAGCATGCCGATCGAAAACGGACGACCTTTTACACCCGAGTTGCTCGCTCAAAGTTGGCAGGCGCCCGCCGGGGGAGTCCGCCATTTGGCGCCCGGAATTATGTTCTTCCTTCGATTGGCCGCGATGTTGGCAGTGACCATCGTTCCGGTGCGGGCATCAGACTTTTTGACGACGGGCGCAGAGGTAAATGCCCGGACCTTGTTTCATCGCGTAGCTGTGTTTTCCGACGCTCCAAACTCAATTCATGATCCAAGGCATCCGCAATCGCAAACCGGCCCCGACAAAATGTTCGCGCCTATCGGGCTCATCTGGACCAATCACCGCCAGCCAGACCAAGGCACAGCGCCAAGGTCAGATTTTCATATGGGAACGGCCTTCCTGGTTTCGCCATGTTACATCTTAACCGCCTATCACGTCGTTTTTGGGTATCGGCTTGGGGTCATGAAAGGCAAGGAACAGCCGGAGCAGGACGTTTCCGCGACCTTTAGCGTGGGCGGCAAAAGGTCACGTGCGGTCCCGGTGAAGTACGGCCAGTTCTCGATGTTTCCCGGCAGGGATTGGGCCCTCCTGCGGCTCGAGCCCGATGCAGGGCATCGGTGTTTGGGTGAGGAGCCAAACATCGGCTGGGTACGGTTGGCTCCTTTAGCGCCCGCTATAGCAAAAAAGAAATCGCTTTCAGTGGCTAGCTACCCTTCCGATAAAAGTCTTGCATCGCTATGGCGGCAGGACAAATGCCATTTCTTTGAAATCGAGCACGACATCGACAACGATGGTATGTGGACGACGGACTGCGCGACCCGGCCAAGATCCTCCGGCGCTCCGATCTTTTTTGTTGCGGACGGTGTGTTGAACGTCGTGGCCGTCATGAGTGGACACGTAGGAACTGTCGCCGATAACGAGATCCTGCCCAAATGGGACCCGAACCGTGCCAATCTCGCGCTCGATATCGGCAAAATAGTTTCATCAGATCGCGATGTCTTAACGCTTATCGAAACCGATATTGATCGATTTCACCAGCCCAACCCGGCGCGGGCGCCGATCGGGCGCGGGCGCCGGAATTACCATCAGGCTCGGCCGCACAGCTCGCTCGGGCATCGCCCGCCGGCGCCGGTGACCGAAGCCGCCGGCCGATCAGCCTCGAAACCGCCGTTGCCGCCGCCGGCGTCGACCTGATCTCCTCCGGCTGGATCACCCACAGCGCGCCCATCCTCGACCTCCGGCTCGACATCGCGGGCCAAGGCGATTCGTTCATAAACGTTGTGAGCCGAGCGCGTTTGCGGCTTTCAGGTGTGGGGTTTCGGGCAAGCCGGCGGGCCGGTCGGCCTCCTCACGGCGCTGCAATTCGGCGTCGAGCCTGGCCCCAACCAGCACGACGACGATCGACAGCCACATCCACGTCATGAAGCCGATGATCGCGCCGAGCGAGCCGTATGTCTTGTCGTAGCTGCCGAAATTGGCGACGTACCAGGAGAACAGGGCGGAGACGACGAGCCATGCGACGGCGGCAAAGGCGCTGCCCCAGGTGATCCACCGCCATCGCGGCGTGCTGCGGCTGGGACAGTATCGGTAGATGACGGAGAGCGCCAAAACGATCAGCACGAACAGGATCGGCCATCGGATTATCTTCAACAGCACGGGCGGCACGCCGGGATGCGCGATATGGTCGAGGACCAGCGGGAGCACGATCAGGATGACGAGCGACAGCAGCACGAGGACAATCATTCCAGCCGTAAACGCCAAGGTCATGGCGTAGTATTTGACGAGGCTGCGCTTTTCTTTCTCTTCGTAGACCGCGGTCAGAGCCTCGAAGAGCCCCGAGACGCCGGCATTCGCGCTCCACAACGCTATCCCCAGGCTGACGGCGAAACTGAAGCCGAGCGCAGCCCGGTTTTGATGGGCGAGGCGCATCAGCTGGTCGCGCAGCACGCCGACGGCACCAGCTGGTGCTACGCCCGACAATGTATCGAGATGAGCTGCGATGCTGCTTGGGTCGGCAAACAGGCCGTAGATGGCGACAATGGCCCCGATGCCCGGGAACAGAGCAAGAATGGCGTAATAGGTGACGCCGGCGCCGATCAACATGATCCGGTCCTCCGAAATACCGCGGAAGACGCGAAGGAGGACGGCCTTCCATCCCCGTGCGGGGATCGGCGATGGCGGATGGGTCGGCTCGCCGCGCTTTGCTTCGGTGGGCGCGCGGTCGACTATCGCCGAGACCGGTGAGGGATGCTGCCGACTGAAAACGCCAAGAGCGACCAGCGCAGCCCCGAGCAGAATCACCCATGAGGGTGCGCGCCCGCTCGGCGTCCCAGCGAGAACCGGCGCCTCGCGCGTATCGCCGGCGCCGATCGGGCCCCGTTGGTCGTCCATGGTCGCTTCCTTGCGGCACGCCGCGGTGCCGCTGCACTTGCGCTGCCAGTGATCGCGCGAGCCGTTACTAGGGCGAACCATGGCGGCGCGGCCCCGGTTCCGACGATATTCGAATGCTATCGCGCGCGCGGGTCGTCAATCGCGTCGAGGGGCCAGACCGGACGCCGGACTTTGGTGAACAGCTCGGGCGTGTAGATCTCCGAGCACAACGCGCCGGTGTCGACGAGCGCGATTTCGCGGGCGATCGGGGCGAAGGCAGCGCGGAAATGCTGCATCGATTTTACCGCAACGGTCGTATAGCGCGTCGGGTCGATGCCCAATGAGGTGAACTGCCCGAGATCGGTCGCCTGCCCGTTGTTGGTAATCACCACGATGTCGATGCCGCCGACGCGGAACACCATCGATGGCCCGTAATTGCGCTCGACCCCGCCGCCCATCGGGCCGTAGGCGATGAATTTGCCGTTGGTCAGGCACACGATTTCGCCGTCGAGCGAAAGCGGGCCGCCGCCCATCGCCGGGTCGATCTTGCCGCCTAGAGCGAGGGTCGTCTTGGCGCCGATCCCGGCGCGCATGCCTTGTTGCACCGCCACCGGGTCGCAGATCGCATGAAAGGCGACCTTGTCAATCCCGGCCTCGACAAGGCCCTTGAGGAACGCGGTGGCGTCACCATAACCGCCCCCACCCGGATTATCCGTGTAGTCGGCAACGACCAGCGGCTTGTCGCCGGGCTTTCCGCCGCGGGCCAGCGCGACTGCCTCGGCGACCGAGATCAACGAGAAGCTGCTGAAGTCGCGCGTCCCCCAGGCGTAATCCATAAAGCTATCGGCGATCGCCTGGGCGTGCGGAGCGGCGCCATCCGTAGTTACGGTCACCGACGGGCCGACATCGCGGATATTGGAGCGGCTGAAGCCGGCGCAGATGCTGACCGTCAGCGCCTCGCCCCTCTGTTCGATCGCCTCGGCGCGGGCGAGCAGTTCGGCCATCGGACCGCCTTGGTGGCGGCCGCGATCCAGCCCGTAGACCATCGGCCGGCGGGCGATCACGGTCACCGGCCGGACCTCGCCCCGCATTGCGCGATCGAGGAGCTCGGCACCCTGCCAGGCGCGCTCGTACATGTCGATATGCGGGTAGGTGCGAAAGGCGATCAGCGCATTGGCGTTGTCAGCCATGTTCTGCGTGACGTTGGCGTGCAGGTCGAGGGTGACGACAATCGGCGTCTGCGGCCCGAGCCGGCGCCGCAATCGCGCCAACAGTTCACCCTCCGCGTCTTCGTGGCTGTCGGTGACCATCGCGCCATGCAGATGCAGCAAGACGCCGTCGATCGGGCCTTTCTGCTGACAGGCGTCGAGGATTATCCCGGTGACCTGCTCGAACGCATCGTCGGTGACGATGCCCGACGGATTGGGGTTCGCGGAGACCGGGTGAACGAGGCTCCAGCCGTACTTGTCCGCCGCCTCGAAAGTTGCGCCCAGGGCCGAGCGGGTGCCGCGAAACGCCTGCGGGATCTCGTTTTCGAGATGAAAGTCGCGGCGCCGGATCATCGCCATGTCGGTCGGCACGCGGCTGAAGGTATTGGTCTCGTGCATGAAACGGGCGGTCAGGACGCGCATCATCCGCTCACTGAAGCTCGCGGATCTGCGCCGGCGTCAGAAAGCGGGTCTTGGCGCCGCGCAGCAGCAGATAGAGTTTCGCGGTTTCTTCGAGCTCCTCGATCGCGTTGACTGCGGCGTCGAGGTTGGAGCCGGCGACGACCGGTCCGTGATTGGCCAGCAGCACGGCATGGTGTTTGCCGGCAAAGCCACGCACCGCTTCCGCCAACGCCATGTCGCCGGGGCGGAAATAGGGGACAAGCGGCAGCCTGCCGACGCGCATCACGTAATAGGCGGTGATTGGCGGCAACACGTCGGCAGGGTCGATCTCGGCCAGGCAGGAGACCGCGACCGAATGCGTCGAATGCAAATGCACCACAGCCCCGGTGCCGGTGCGCTCCTCATACATGACGCGGTGCAAAAAGCTCTCCTTGGTCGGCGGATCGCCAGAAACCAGGTTCCCGTCACGGTCGAGCTTCGATAGCCGCGCCGGGTCGAGGCGGCCGAGCGAGGCGTTGGTCGGGGTCATCAGCCAGCCCGCGTCGGTGCGCAGGCTGATGTTGCCGGACGACCCGGCGGTCAGGCCGCGGGCGAAGATCGAAGCGCCGATCGTGCAGATCGCCTCGCGCTGTTTCGCATCGCTCATCTCGTCGCTCCCTCGGACAGCACGGAAAATGCGCGCAGGAAAAAGTCGGGCGCGCCGAAATTGCCGGATTTTAGCGCCAATGCCAGCGCAGGGTCGCCGAGGCACCTAGGGAGACTGACCGTCCACGGCACGCCGGGATCGATCTGGCGGCCGATGCGCAGCCCGGTGACGCCCAGCGCCTGAACCACCGCCCCCGCAGTCTCACCGCCGGCGACGACAAACCGCCGCACCCCAGCCGCGGCAAGGCCGCTGGCGATCGCCGCCAAGGTGCCCTCTACCAAGGCCCCGGCGCGTTCGCGGCCGAGCCGGCTTTGCGCCTCGGCGACCTTGTCGGGGGGTGCTGTCGCCGAGATCAGGATCGGCCGCTCGCCGAGCAGAGGGTTCGCCCAAGCGAGCGCCTGCTGTGCGACGTCGCCGCCTTCGGCGACGGCAATCGGATCGATGGTGAACGAGGGCCGACGCTGTTCCATGTACGCCACTTGGGCGAGGGTCGCCGTCGAGCACGAGCCCGACAATACCGCTGCTGCGCCGAAGATCGCTGGCAGGCTGTCGGCGGCGCCGCCGTCCAGCAGACCTCGGCGGCGAAAATTCTCCGGCAGGCCGAGCGCGATCCCGGAGCCGCCGGTGATCAGCTTGAAATCGGCCGCGGCCTCGCCGATCGCTTCGAGATCGCGATCCTCGATCGCGTCGACGATGGCGTGCGCAAAGCCCTGACGCCGCAGCTCGGTGAAAGCGCCGCGGATAGCGTCGGCGCCGCGGCTGACGATCGCGGCCGGCGCAAGCCCGACGCGCCCCCGGCTCTGGCGCTGCAATACCCGCACCAGCGAAGGATCGCGCATCGGCGTCAGCGGGTGGTCGCGCATCCCGGATTCGGACAGCAGCACGTCGCCGACAAACAGATAGCCGCGATAGATCGTTCGCCCCGCTTCCGGGAAAGCCGGGCAGAACAGGGTGAAATCGGTGTCGAGCGCGGTCATCAGCGCCTCGGCGACCGGGCCGATGTTGCCGGCGTCGGTCGAGTCGAAGGTCGAGCAGTATTTGAACAGGATCTGCCGCGCGCCAGCCATTTTGAGCCAAGCGAGGGCGGCGAGGCTTTTGTCGATCGCCTCCGCGGCCGGGATCGTCCTACTCTTCAGCGCGATGACGACCGCCTCGGCATCGGGGATATTCGTCCCGGGCTTCGGCACGTCGATCAGCTGCACCGTGCGCATGCCGCGCCGCGCCAAGGTGTTGCACAGATCGGTCGCGCCGGTGAAATCGTCGGCGATCGCTCCCAACAGCACACCCACCTGCGCCTCCCTTGCCTTCGCTCGCGTGCCGGGAAAGAGTAGCGATCGCAGCCATCACGCGCAAATCAGCCCGATCGGCGGCAGTGTTTTAATTTGCCGGCTTAAGATCGTATCGGGTCAACTCTCAGCTGGAAGCGGTGCGGCCGGCGATAGTCGCGGAGATGCCCGCAATATCATCAGGGAGAACGCGAATATGAGATCGGGGCTAGAACGTATTTCCGGGACTGCAAAAGCAGTTTGGACGTTAGCAACGATCATTATAAGTATAGGTACAGCGATAGCGTCAAGTGCTATCTACATACATGATCTCCGTAATGAGGTAGACACGATAAAGGAACAAGTCAATACTATATCCCAGCAGGTCAATATGCTGCCTCAACTCCGTAATGAGAAAGACACTGTAAAGGCACAAGTTAATACTCTGTCTCAACAGATCAATATGATTTCTCAGCAGATGACACGAGTGAGCCCGGTCACGAGCAGAGATGTCGACTTTTGGAACGGCGTAGAAACCCAACAATGCGAAAAGGGAAGCTTCATGGTTGGAGCCAGGATCGGAATCGGGCCGAACCTCAATCCTCGGGGGTCTATTCTGTGCGCCAAGGTGCAGCCGATCAACTAAGAGCCCCGAATTTAGGACACTATCCGATCGATTGATTTTTCAAGCGCCGTAGCCTAACGTGAAACTGTGAAAAATATCACGGTATCACTGGACGACGAGACCTATCGGCGGGCCCGCGTGATCGCCGCCGAACGCGACACCTCGGTGTCGGCATTGGTCAAAAGGTTTCTCGTGGAGCTGGCCGCTGACGAAAGCGACAACGAGCGACTCAAACGGGAGGAACGCGCGCTGCGGGAACGGATTGCGGCCTTTCGGGCATCCGACCGGTTGTCCCGCGACGAACTGCATGAGCGGGAGAGGTAGTCTGCCGCACTTTCTCGACACGAACGTGCTGCTCTATTCGATTAGCCGCGATCCTACCGAGACGGCAAAGCGCGATCGAGCGATAACTCTGCTCGATCGCAATGACGGCGCTTTGTCCGTCCAGGTGCTGCAAGAATTCTACGTTCAGGCGACGCGCCCGACCCGGGCCGATCCGCTGCCGCACCAGATCGCCGTCGGTTTGATCACCACCTGGACCCGGTTTCGGGTTCAGGAGATCAACCTTGCCATCCTCTCGACCGCACTGGAGATCAAGGCGAAACACGGATTTTCCTATTGGGACAGCGCGATCATCGCGGCGGCCCACGCCCTCGGGTGCCGCGAGCTATATTCGGAGGATATGGCGCATGGCCGACGGATAGAGAGTATTACGATCGTCAACCCGTTTCGTTGATCCGCGCCGCCCGCCTTACTTTCTTGAGCGCGTCGAAGAGGAGGCGCGTTCACACCGCTTCAGCAGGCAACGGAGGCGGTGCCGCCCGTCGAGGAGGACCATCCCGTGCCGAAATTCGCCGCCAATCTGAGCTTCATTTTTCAGGAAATCGGCTTTCTCGACCGTTTTGCGGCCGCGGCCCAATGCGGTTTCAAGGCTGTCGAGTATCTCGGAGCCTATGACCATCCGCCGGAAACCGTGGCCTCGCATCTAGAGAAGAACGGTCTGGTCCAGGCGCTGTTCAACATGCCGCCGGGGGATTGGACCCTCGGCGAACGCGGGATGGCGGCATTGCCCGGACGCGAGCAGGAATTCCGCGCCGGGGTCGAGCAGGCGCTGATCTATGCCAAAGCGACGAATTGCCGGCTATTGCACGCGATGGCCGGATTGTGGCCGGAGGGCCGCGATCGCGCCGAGGCGCTCCCCGTCTATACCGAGAATCTGCGCTATGCGGCCGATCGACTGGCCCCCGAGGGCATCACCGTGATCATCGAGCCGATCAACAACCGCGACATCCCCGGCTATTTCCTGAATACGACAAGCCAGGCGATGGCAATCATCGAACAGGTCGGCCGGCCCAATCTGCAGCTTCAGCTCGACCTCTATCATGTCCAGATCATGGAGGGCGACCTTGCCCATCGCATCCGGAGCTTGGCCGGCCATTACCCGCATATCCAGATCGCCGGCAATCCCGGCCGGCACGAGCCCGATATCGGCGAGATCAACTACCCGTTCCTGTTCGATCTGCTCGACGAAATCGGCTATTCGGGCTGGATCGGCTGCGAATACCGGCCGAAGGCGGAAACAAAGGCCGGCCTCGGCTGGGCCAACCGTTACGGCATCCGAGGCTAGACGATGCGGATCGTCATCACCGGCGGCTGCGGCTTTCTCGGGCGGCGGCTGGCGCTGTTGCTGCTGGAGCGGGGCAGCAGCCTCGGTCCCATCGACGAGTTGGTGTTGTTCGACAATGCGGCACCCGCCCTGCCCTTCCCCGACGACAAGCGGATCACGGTCGCAACCGGCGACATAGCCGACCGCGAAACCGTACGGCAGCTGCTGCTGCCGGGCGCCGGGGCGGTGTTCCATCTTGCTGCGGTGGTCAGCGGGCAGGCCGAGGCCGACACCGATCTCGGCTATCGGGTCAATGTCGACGGTACTCGCGCTGTGCTCGACGCGTGCCGGGTGCTGGGCGCCTGCCCGCGCCTGGTTTTCGCCAGTTCGCTGGCGGTCTACGGCGGTGCGCTGCCACCCTCGGTCGGCGACGACACGCCGCTGACGCCGCAGAGCTCCTATGGCGCGCAAAAGGCGATCGGCGAGCTGCTGGTCAACGATTACAGCCGCAAGGGATTTATCGACGGCCGCGCATTGCGGCTGCCGACCGTGGTCGTGCGGCCGGGGCGCCCCAACCGTGCCGCCTCGACCTTCGCCTCCTCGATCATCCGCGAGCCGCTGGCCGGGAAGGACGCGGTCTGCCCGGTCTCGCCCGATCTCGTCATGGCATTGGCCTCACCGCGCCGGGTCGTCGCCGCGCTCCATCGCGCGCATGAACTGCCGGGTAGCGCCTTCGGTGCGAACCGCTCGTTACAGCTCCCCGGCTTCTCGGTCGCGGTCGGCGAGATGGTCGCCGCGGTGCGCCGCGCCGGCGGCGAGGCGGCCCATGCGCGGATTCGCTGGGAGCCCGATCCCGCGATCCAACAGATCGTCTCCGGCTGGCCGCAAGCACTGACCGCACCGCGCGCGCGAGCTCTGGGCTTTGCCGCCGATACCGGCATCGACGAAGCCGTCCAAGCCTTTATCGAAGACGATTTGGAGGAGCAGAAGCAGCTTGTCTGACTTGTGCTAGCCGCGCCCACGGCGCAGAAACACGAGCCGCGCGGCGCCGTAGACGCGTTCGTCGAGCAGGGTGAAGCCCTCTCCCGGCGGGAATTCCTCACCTGCGGCGGTTTCGATCACGACGAGCGCTTCGGGGGCTAGCCAGCCCGCCGCGGCGAGAGCCGTCAACGCCGGACCGGCGAGCCCGCTGCGATAGGGCGGATCGAGAAAGGCGACGGCGCAGGCGGCCGTCCCGCGCGGTGGGCGGGTCGCATCGCCGGGCATGATGCGGGTGCGGGTCAGTCTCGCCCAGTGTCTCGATATTGCGGCGCAGGGCCGCCAACGCGTCGTGGTCGCGTTCGATGAAGACCGCTTCGGCGGCGCCGCGTGACAACGCTTCCAAACCGAGCGCGCCGGTCCCGGCAAAGGCGTCGAGCACAACCGCACCGGCGAACGGAAGGCCGCTCGCGGCGAGGCGGCCATGCGACAGGATGTTGAACAATGCTTCGCGAGCGCGGTCGCTGGTCGGCCTGACCGCGTCTCCCGGCGGAGCCAGCAGGCGGCGGCCGCGATGCTTACCGCCGACGATCCGCATGCGCGGCCCATTTGGGCACGGCGGTTCCGAGCTGCTCGGCGAGCGCCTTCTTCGGCACTTCGGCAATCGAGCCGCGCTCTAGACTGCCGAGCTGGAACGGGCCATAGGAAAGGCGGATGAGTCGCGTGACCTGGAGCCCCAAATGCTCGAGCACGCGGCGCACCTCGCGGTTTTTGCCCTCGGTCAGCGCCATCGCGATCCAAGCGTTGCTGCCCTGGGTGCGTTCCAATTCGGCGCGGATCGGACCATAGGCGACGCCGTCGATCTTGATGCCCTTGGCCAGGGCGGCGAGGCGCGGCGGCTCGACTTCGCCGTGAACCCGGACCTTGTAGCGCCGCACCCAGCCGGTCGCCGGCAGTTCCAGCCGGCGGGCGAGCGCCCCGTCATTGGTCAGCAGCAATAGCCCCTCGGAACTCAGATCAAGCCGGCCGATCGAAATCAGCCGCGGCAATTCCTTGGGCAGCGCGTCGAAGACGGTCGGCCGGCCCTTTTCGTCGCGGTGCGTGGTGACGAGCCCGGCCGGCTTGTGGTAGCGCCACAACCGCGCCCGGTCGGGCTGCGGGATCGGTTTGCCGTCGACGCGGATGTCGCTAGCCGCGGTGACCGTCACCGCTGGGCTCGCCAGCACAGCGCCATCGATCGAGACCCGCCCGTCGGCAATCCAGCGCTCGGCGTCGCGCCGCGAGCACAGCCCGGCGCGCGCCAGCAATTTGGCGATGCGCTCGGGGGCCGCGCTGTCGCCCGCTGTCAGCTCAGCGAGGTCGCTCTTCACCGGCGCGCAGCCTCGACAAAGGCGCGGAAGATCCGGCGATCGGCCTCGCCGATCTCGAATTCGGGGTGCCATTGCACGCCGAGGCAAAACCGCCGCCGCGGGTCCTCGATACCCTCGACGACGCCATCACCGGCGACCGCGTCGATGACCACTCCCGGCCCGGCGGCTTTCACTGCCTGATGGTGGGCGCTGTTGACCGCGAGATGTTCCGCCCCGGCGATGCGGTGGAGCAATGTCCCGGCGATCACCCGGACACCGTGGCCGGGCTCGTCGCGCGGGTTCGGCTGGCGGTGCGGCAGCGCCCCCGGGACCTCGTCCGGGATGTGCTGGATCAAGGTGCCGCCGAGCGCCACGTTCAGCAATTGCTGGCCGCCGCAGATCCCGAGCACCGGCATGTCGCGGCCGAGCGCAATACGGGTCGCGGCAAGTTCGAAGGCGGTGCGCCGATCCTTGGTCGTGACCGTCGAATGCCGGGTCTCGGCGCCGAACAGCGCCGGGTCGACGTCGAAGCCTCCGCCGGTGATGATCAGCCCGTCGATCCGGTCGACATAGTCCGCGGCGGCCTCGGGGTCGTGCGGCAACAAGATCGGCAGCCCGCCGGCATGGCGCACCGCGCTGCAATAGTTTTCGCGAATCGCATACCACGGAAACTTCGACCAGCCGCCCGGCGGCTCGTGATCGAGAGTGAGGCCGATGACCGGTTGTGTCATGCTGGGTCCGATTGAAGGCGGTGCGACGATGAGCGAATACTACGAGCTGCCGCTGCGGGTGCAGACCTACGACATAGACTTCGCCGGCATCGTCAGCAATATCGTGTTCATCCGCTGGCTCGAGGATTTGCGGCTTGGGCTGATGGACGAGGCCTATCCGCTGGTCCAGGCTTTGGCCGAGGATGTGGCGCCGATCCTGGTCTCGACGCGGATTGCTTATCGCCGGCCGGTGACGATCGCGGACAAGCTGGTTGGACGCATGCGCGTCGCCTCGCTCGGCCGGGTGCGCTGGCGGCTCGCCGCCGAATTCACCGTCGGCGGCGTCATCTGTGCCGACGCCGAGCAGGAAGGGCTGTTCATGCGGCTGTCGACGCGGCGGCCGATCGCAATCCCCGAGCCGATCCGGCGCCGGCACCTCGGATGACCCCGAGCCCGCCGGCGATGGCGCGGGCGCTGGCCGAAGCCGAGGCCGCCGCAGCGCGGAGCGAGGTCCCGGTTGGCGCGGTGCTGATCGATGCCGCAGGGCAAGTTGTCGCTGCCGCCGGCAACCAGGTCGAGGCCGACCGGGACCCGACCGCGCATGCCGAGATGGTGGTGCTTCGCGCCGGCGCCAAATTGCTCGGGGTGAAGCGCCTCGCCGGGTGCGATCTGTGGGTCACGCTCGAACCTTGCGCGATGTGCGCGGGAGCAATCGCCCACTCGCATGTGCGCCGGCTATACTTCGGCGCTTACGACCCTAAGGGCGGCGCGGTCGAGCACGGCCCGCGCCT
This sequence comes from uncultured Alphaproteobacteria bacterium, assembly GCA_963785565.1. Taxonomy (GTDB): domain Bacteria; phylum Pseudomonadota; class Alphaproteobacteria; order ATCC43930; family CGMCC-115725; genus AP-15. The sequence continues at coordinate 81,473 of CAWAVV010000014.1, forward strand.
ATTTGGCCAGCCGACCATCCATCACCGCCCGGAAATCTATGGCGGGATCGATGAGCAGGCGGGCCGCCGAATTGCTGCGCGTGTTTTTCGAGGACCGGCGGCGCGCTACTCAGACGAGATAGATGGCGGCTGCGGCGAAGCCGAAAACCGCGAGGATCGCGAGAAGCGCCGCCGGGCGCTTGGTGCGGGCAAAGCCGCCGAAGCCCAGCGCATAGCCGGCCTTTGCGAGATTATTGGCGGAGGCGGCGATCAACACCGCGGCGGCGAGCGCCGAGAGGCTCATGCCCGGCGCGCCGCCTTGGGCGAGGTTGAGGACGAACGGGTCGATGTCGCTCGCGCCGACGAGCGCGGCGAGGGTGAACCGCTCGGCAAGCTCGATCGGTGGCATGGGCGTGTCTACCATGCCGCGCGCATGATATAATTGGCTGATCGATCGCCGGCGACGCGCAGGAGGTATAGATGCCAGATGACCTGACCCTGATCCGCCATGCCGACAGGCCGACTGTGGCCTTCGCCGGCGGCGCCACCTATCGCCCGATCATCGGCGACGATACCGGCGAAGGCCTGCCGATTCGCACCGGGATCCAGACATCGCCACCGGGCTATCGCCACTCAGCTCCACTCGCATCCCTATGTCGAGCTGCTGACCGTGCTCGAAGGTACCGGAGAGGCCTGGCTCGACGGCGAGGACGGTGTCGTCGTGATGGAACCCGGAGTCACGATCGCCATTCCGGCCAATCGGGTGCACGGCTTTCGCACGACCGGGGACCGGCCGCTCGTGACTTTCGGCATCCACACCTCGGGCAAGCGCATCGTCAACTACCAGACTCCGCCGGCCAGCGCCGACTGACGCCCACGTTTCAATTTCACAAGGGGAAGACCATGGACATCCGCCGTATCGACTTGACCCAGCCGCCCGGCCCACGCATGAGCCGCTGCGTCGTCCGTGGCGACACGGTCTATCTCGCCGGCCTGACCGCTGGCGATACACCGCAGGACATCAAGGGGCAAACCAAACAGATCCTCGACAAGATCGATGGGTATCTCGCCCAGGCGGGGAGCAGCAAATCGAACCTGCTCGCGGCGAATCTGTGGATCAAGGATATGGCCTTGTTCGCCGAGATGAATTCGGTGTGGAACGCATGGGTCGATCCCGAGAACCCGCCGGCCCGCGCCTGCGTCAAAGCCGATCTCGCGCGGCCGGAGGTACTGGTCGAAATCATGGTGACCGCTGCGAAATAGCCCGCGGCGGGTAGAGAGCAGCGGATGAGCGCCGAGCCAATGGCCTTTGCCGCGGTGATAGCTTGTCGGCGCTGGCATTCCTGGCTGGGATCGTTCTGCTGCTCCGCTTCGACGCGCTCGTTCGCCGCGGCGAAGTGCCGATCGAGCCGGCGCTTTCCCGGCTCGACCAGGGCTGGCGGGATGAGCTGTCGCGCAGCCGCAACGAGAATGCTGCCGGCGCCAAAATGCTGCGCGAGGAAATCACCGGCGCGCTGAAACAGCTCGGCGAGCTGCAGTTGCAGGTTCTCGACTCGGCCCGCCGCACGATCGAGCAGCGGCTGGACGCGATGCGCACCGACAACGCCGAAAAGCTCGAGGCGATGCGCGCCACCGTCGACGAAAAACTGCACCACACCCTCGAGGAGCGGCTCGGCGCCAGCTTCAAGCTGGTCAGCGATCAGCTCGAACAGGTGTTCAAAAGCGTCGGCGAGATGCAGAGCCTGGCAGCCGGCGTCGGCGATCTGAAGCGGGTGCTGACCAATGTGAAGGCGCGTGGCACCTGGGGCGAGGTCTCGCTCGGCGGCATCCTGGGCGAGGTGCTGACGGCAGAGCAATATGACCGCAATGTCGAGATCCGCCCGGGCAGCAACCAGCGGGTCGAGTTCGCGATCAGGTTGCCGGGCACCGAGGAAGGCGGCCCGTTGTGGCTGCCGATCGATGCCAAATTCCCGACCGAAGATTACGAGCGGCTGTCGGAAGCGGCCGACCGCGCCGACGGGGCGGGGGTCGAGACCGCGGGCAAGGCGATCGAGACGCGCATCCGTCAGGCGGCGCGCGACATCTGCACGAAATACGTCGTGCCGCCTCACTCGACCGATTTTGCGCTGTTGTTTCTGCCGACCGAGGGGCTCTATGCCGAAATCGTGCGGCGCCCAGGGCTGGTCGACGCCTTACAGCGCGATTGGCGCGTGGTTGTCGCCGGGCCGACCACGCTGCTCGCCCTGCTCAATAGCTTGCGCATGGGGTTTCGCAGCCTGGCGATCCAACAGCGGTCCAGCGAAGTTTGGCAAGTGCTGCGCGCGGTCAAGACCGAGTTCGAGAAATACGGTGAGGTTCTCGACCGGGTGCAGAAGAAACTGCAAGAAGCTTCGAATACGATCGAAGACGTGGCGGTGCGCCGGCGCCAGATTGGCCGTAAACTCGCCAGCGTCGAGACACTCACCGAGGTTGAGGCGAGGCTTCTACTGCCGCTCGAAGGAGCGGCGGAACCGCCAGCACTCGACGACTGAACCCGAAGGCCGGTTACGATGATAAGCCGATTTCGCCGTCGATGACGTGTTCGAGGCCGATCTCCGGAATCGATAAGGTCACCTTAGGCTTGAGCACGGTATTTTCTGCGAATGCCCCTTTGGCAAGCGCGGCACGCACCGCCATTTCGATTTCGCGCTGCGAGGTCACGCCGACGACCTTTAGAAACTTGCGGATATCCATGTTGAAACGGTCTTCGTTCATCGCCTTCCTCCTCTGCATTGCGAGCGGGTTGCGCTGCGCCCTCGGCTGAAGTAGATCCCCCGGCCGCGCCCGGCAACTCCCGGCTGGTCCGAACCTCCATCCATCGCCATGATCCCTGATCGTTGCCAATCGCGATGACCCCGCCGGACGCCGCTGACCCGGATTCGCCGCCAGAACCGATGGCGCGCTATCGGGCATTGCGCCGACGAGGGGTGCTCGAACCCGATGCGGCACAGCAGCTGGCGATCGAACGGCTGCAGAGCCTCCATCGGGCATTGCTCGATTACCACCCCGAATCGGGGCTGCGCGGGTGGCTCGCCCGATTTGGCCTGGCCGAGCACAACGGCGAGCACGCGCCGATGGGGCTCTACCTATGCGGGCCGGTTGGGCGTGGCAAATCGATGCTGATGGATCTGTTCTTCGCCACCGCGCCGGGCCAGCGCAAACGGCGGGTTCATTTCCACGCCTTTATGCTCGAAGTCCACGATCGCATCGAACAGGAGAGGCGGGACCGAACCCGCGAACCGATCGCCAAGGTGGCGGCGGACATCGCCGCCGAGGCGGCGCTCCTGTGCTTTGACGAATTCCAGGTTGAGGATATCGCAGACGCAATGATCCTCGATCGCCTGTTTACGGCGATGTTCGATGCCGGGATCGTGGTGGTGGCGACCTCGAACCGTTCCCCCGACGAGCTTTACGAACATGGGCTGCACCGCGAGCGGTTTTTGCCGTTCATCGCCCTGCTCAAACAAAAGCTCTACGTTCTCGCGCTCGACAGCGGCCGCGACTACCGGCTCGCGCGAATGCGGGGTAAGAAGGTCTATCATTTTCCACTCGGGGAGGCGGCGCATCAAGCATTGGAGGCGACCTTCGCCGAGCTGACCGACGATGCGGCGGGCGAGCGCGTCAGCCTGATAGTCAAAGGACGGACGCTGACGGTCCCGCGCGCCGCGGGCAACGTCGCCTGGTTCGGCTTTGCCGACCTTTGCACGCAGCCGCTCGGCGCGGTCGACTACCTGGCGATTGCCGAGCGGTTTGCCGCGGTGATCGTCGAAGGCATTCCGCGTCTTGCTCGCGAGCAGCGCGACGAGGCCCGACGGTTCAACATCCTGATCGACACGCTCTACGAGGCGCGAACCCTGCTGATCGCCTCGGCCGAGGCGCGTCCAGGAGAGATCTACACAGTTGGCGACGGCACCTTTGAGTTCCAGCGCACCGTCTCGCGCCTGATCGAGATGCAGAGCGAGAATTATATCGCCAACCGCCCGGGCCGCTGACGGGGCCCGCTGCGGCTGACCGTAGCGCCGTCGGCCTTCAGATCTCGATTTCGGCGCCGAGCTCGATGACCTGGGAGGGCGGGATGCGGAAGAACTCGGTCGGGCGTGTCGCAATGCGCGTGAGGAAGACATAGAGATGTTTGCGCCACCGGGCCATGCCAGCCCGCCGCATCGATTTGACGTTGGCCCGCCCTACGAAGAACGAGATTTTGTCGAAGTCGAGATCGAGCTCCGGGATCTCCGCCCGGCGTAGCTCCCGCAGGACGTTCGGGGTCTGGGCAAACCCGAAATGCGCGCCGATTTGCCAAAAGCCGTGGCCGAGCTCTCGGGCCTTGATTCGGTCGGGGCCCGCGACCAGCGGAATGTTGTCGGTGGCGACGCGGACGAGCAAGACCGTCCGGTGCAGGACCTTGTTATGCTTGAGATTTTGCATCAAGGTCGGGGGCACGTGCTCGGTATGGGTGGTGAGAAAGACCGCGGTTCCGGAGACCCGGGCCTCCGGCGCCTCTTCGCAGCTGGCTAGGAAATCGGCGAACGACATCGTCTCGCTCTCGATCCGCGCCACCACCAATCGGCGGCCGGTGCGCCAAGTGGTCATGATCGTGAACATGACGAGCCCGATCGCCAACGGGAACCAGCCGCCGGTCGGGATCTTCATTGAATTCGAGCTGAACAGTGCCAGGTCCACGGCCATGATCGGCGCGAGCACTGCGGCGATCGTCGGCCACCGCCAGCGCCAAACACCATGCATGACGGCGCCGATCAGCACTGTCGTCAGGGCCATTGTCCCGGTGACGGCAAACCCGTAAGCCGAGGCGAGGGCGCTGGAGCTGCCGAACCCTAAAACCAGCGCAAGCACCGCCACCAGCAGCAGCCAATTGATCTGCGGAATATAGATTTGACCGCGCGCTTGGGTCGAGGTTTGAAAGACGTCGAGCTGCGGCAACAGGCCGAGCTGGATCGCCTGGCGCGACAGCGAGAAGGAGCCGGAGATCACCGCCTGCGAGGCGATGACGGTCGCCGCGGTCGACAGCAGCACCAATGGGATAAGCCCCCATCCCGGCACCATGCGAAAGAACGGGTTCTCGATTGCCGTCTTGTCGCCGAGCAGCAACGCGCCCTGTCCAAAATAATTGAGGACGAGGGCCGGCATCACTAGCCCGAACCATGCAAGCCTGATCGGCAGCCGGCCGAAATGGCCCATATCGGCGTAGAGCGCCTCACCGCCGGTGATCGCCAGCGACACCGCACCGAGCACGATAAAACCCCGCAGCGGGGAGGCGATAAAAACCCTGACGGCGTGCGCGGGGTTCAGCGCCAACAGCACGCGGGGGGCTTCGGCGACGTGGATCAGCCCGTAGAGCGCGATCACCGCGAACCACAAGAGCATCACCGGAGCGAAGAAATATCCGATTTTCTCGGTGCCGCGTTTTTGAACGAGGAACAGCGCCAGCAGCACCGCGACCGTTATCGGCAGCACGAACCGGTTCAATGCTGGGGTTCCGACACCGATCCCTTCGATCGCGCTCAACACGGAAATCGCCGGAGTGATCATGCTGTCGCCGTAAAACAGCGCAGCTCCCCCAATCGCCAGCAGAACGAGACGATTGCGCCCGCGGGGGCTACGCACCGCGTCTTGGCCGAGCGCCAGCAAGGCCAGGATCCCGCCTTCGCCGTGATTGTCGGCACGCATGATCAACAGAACGTATTTGACGGCGACGACCAGGATCAGCGCCCAGACGATCAGCGACAGGACACCGAGGACGTTTTCCGGCACGAGCGCCACGCCGTGCTCCGGGTTGAAGCATTCGCGGAAGGTGTAGACCGGGCTCGTCCCAATGTCGCCGAACACGACCCCGAGCGCTGCGAGCGAGAGCCCAGGAAGGCTGGTCGGGCGTGAAGGACCCTCGCGCTCTTCCTCGGCGCTCGGCGCCGCGTGCCCGGCCGGAATGACTTCGGTCTCAGACGCGGCATTGCCGGTTGAGTTTGCCATGCGGTCCTCCTGCCTTCGGGTGCCGGGCGGTCCGTTCCGTCCGTCGACAAAGGGTCTTCGTGCGAGTCCCCACGACAAACAAAGCCGGCACTGATCGCCGGTCGGCGATGTGCTAATCCCTGATACATCCTTTTTAGGATAGACGTTCCTCAACATCGCGACCGACAAAAGATCCAGGCCGCGACGAGCCGGAAGTGAGACTTGCGGTTCGGACCGATTCTCGCAACAGACGACGCGGCTCGCCTCGGGCCGCCGCCACCTTGCCCGCTCCCGGAATTCGCGGTAAGAGGCGGATCGTCCCGCGCCTCCACCCGGCGCCTGCAAAAAACGAGGCATTCCATGGCACGCAACAAGATTGCGCTGGTCGGCGCCGGGCAGGTCGGTGGCACCATCGCGCTGCTCGCCGGGCTCAAGGAGCTCGGCGACATCGTCCTCTTCGACATTATCGAGGGAGTGCCGCAAGGAAAGGCGCTCGATATCGTGCAAGGGTCGACGATCGAGGGCTATGACGCCGTCGTCAAAGGCGCCAACGACTACGCCGACATCGCCGGCGCAGATGTCGTGATCGTCACTGCGGGCATCGCGCGCAAGCCCGGAATGAGCCGCGACGACCTGATCGGCACCAATGCCAAGGTGATCTCGACGGTCGGCCAGGCAATCAAGAAGCATTGCCCCGACGCCTTCGTGATCACCATTACGAACCCGCTCGACGTGATGGTGTGGGTCATGCGCGAGGCCTGCGGGTTACCCGCTCACCATGTGGTCGGCATGGCCGGGGTGCTCGACAGCGCCCGCTTCCGCTATTTTATCGCCGAGGAGCTGAAGGTTTCGGTCGAGGATGTCAGCGCCTTCGTCCTCGGCGGTCACGGCGACATGATGGTGCCGCTGGTGCGATATTCGACCGTTGCCGGCATCCCGTTGCCGGATCTGGTCAAGATGGGTTGGACGACCAAGGAGCGGCTGGACAAGATCGTCCAGCGCACCCGCGACGGCGGGGCCGAGATCGTCGGCCTGCTGAAGACCGGGTCGGCGTTTTACGCGCCGGCGAGCTCGGCGATCGCCATGGCCGAGGCCTATTTGCGCGACAAAAAGCGGGTTCTGCCCTGCGCCGCCTGGCTCACAGGGACAATACGGCGTCAAGGACCTCTATGTCGGCGTCCCGGTGGTGATCGGCGCCGGCGGGGTCGAGCGGATCGTCGAAATCGAGCTCAATCCCCAGGAACAGGCGGAGTTCGACAAGATCGGCCGCCGGGGTCCGCGAGCTGATCGATGTCGTCAAGACGATGAAGGTTCTGGGCTGATCCGATGAATATCCACGAATACCAGGCGAAAGAGCTGCTGGCGAAGTTTGGCGTCGCAGTGCCGCGCGGCGGGGTCGCCTATACCGCGGCGGAGGCGGTCGGAGTGGCGCGGCGGCTCGGCGGGCCGGTATGGGTGGTCAAGGCTCAGATCCATGCCGGCGGCCGCGGCAAGGCCGGGGGAGTCAAAGTCGTCCGCTCCGAGGAGGATGTCGCCGCCGCGGCGCGGGCCTTGCTCGGCCATAATCTCGTCACCCACCAGACCGGACCGGCGGGACGCGAGGTCAAGCGCGTCTATGTCGAGGAAGGCTGCGACATCGCTCGCGAGCTGTATCTGGGGCTCCTGATCGACCGCGAAACCGGCCGAGTAACCCTGATCGGCTCGACCGAAGGCGGGGTCGAGATCGAGGAGGTGGCCGAGCATTCGCCTGAGAAAATCATCAAGGTTGCGATCGACCCGGCGAGCGGGATCGAGCCGTTTCATGCGCGCGAGATCGCCTATGGCTTGGGCCTCGAAGGCAAGCAGGTCGACGTCGCCGTCAAATTCGTGACAGCACTCTATCGCGCCTTCACCGAGCTCGATGCCTCGATCGCCGAGATCAACCCGCTGGTGGTGACCGGATCGGGCGAACTGGTAGCGCTCGACGCCAAGGTCGGGTTTGACGACAACGCCTTGTTCCGCCACCCGGAGATCGCGGCGTTGCGCGACGAGGACGAAGAGGACCCGACCGAGGTCGAGGCCAGCAAGCACGCGCTCAACTACATCAAGCTCGACGGCAATATCGGCTGCATGGTCAACGGCGCCGGCCTGGCGATGGCGACGATGGACATCATCAAGCTCTATGGCGGCAGCCCGGCCAATTTCCTCGATGTCGGCGGCGGGGCGACGCGCGAGCGGGTGGGAACCGCATTCAAGTTGATCCTCAGCGACCCCAATGTCGAAGGGATCCTGGTTAATATCTTTGGCGGGATCATGCGCTGTGACGTGATCGCCGAAGGCGTCGTCGCCGCGGCGCGCGAAATCAATCTGCACGTGCCGCTGGTCGTCCGCCTTGAAGGCACCAATGTCGATCTCGGCAAAGGGATCATGCAGCAATCGGGTTTGCCGATCCTCGCCGCCGAGAACCTTGCCGACGCCGCCCAAAAGATCGTGACCGCGGTCAAGGAGGCGCGCTGATGTCTATTCTGGTCAATGCGTCGACGAAGGTCTTGTGTCAGGGCTTCACCGGCTCGCAGGGTACGTTTCACTCTGAGCAGGCGATCGCCTACGGCACCAAGATGGTCGGCGGCGTCACCCCGGGAAAAGGCGGGACCCGGCATCTCGATCTGCCGGTGTTCAACACGGTTCACGAGGCGCGCGCCAAAACCGGGTGCGACGCCAGCGTTATCTATGTGCCGCCGCCCTTTGCGGCCGACGCGATCCTCGAAGCGGTCGATGCCGAAATCCCGCTTGTCGCCTGCATCACCGAGGGCATCCCGGTCCTCGACATGGTGCGGGTCAAGCGCAGCCTGACCGGCACCAAGACTCGGTTGATCGGGCCGAACTGCCCCGGCGTCATCACCCCCGACGAGTGCAAGATCGGCATCATGCCGGGCCATATCCACCGGCGCGGCAAGATCGGCATCGTGTCACGCTCGGGCACCCTGACTTATGAGGCGGTGGCGCAGACGACCGCGGTCGGGCTCGGCCAGTCGACCTGCGTCGGGATTGGCGGCGACCCGGTCAACGGCACCAACTTTGTCGAAGTGCTCGAAATGCTCCTCGCCGACGACGAGACCGAGGCGATCGTCATGATCGGCGAGATCGGCGGGACCGCGGAAGAGGACGGCGCGGCGTTCCTCAAATCTGCGCGGCAGGAAAAAGCCGGTCGTCGGGTTTATCGCCGGCAGCACCGCTCCGCCGGGCCGACGAATGGGCCATGC
>CAWAVV010000015.1:0-206415 GCA_963785565.1 uncultured Alphaproteobacteria bacterium
GGCGGCCAGCGCCGGATCATCGGTGGCCAGCAGTCGCGCCCCGAGATCCGACGCGCCAACCCGGCCGCCGGCGTTAACCCGCGGCCCGAGAACAAACCCCAGATGGTAAGCGTCGACCGGCTCCTTGATCCCGGCGATTGCGGCCAGCGCAGCCATGCCCGGATTGGTATTGCGCCGCGCTACCCTGATCCCCTGTGCGACCAAAGCCCGGTTCAATCCTGTCAGCGGCACGACATCGCACACCGTACCCAGCGCGACGAGGTCGAGCCACCCAAGGAGGTCAGGCTCGGCGCGGCCGGCCCCGTACCAACCAGCCCGGCGCAGGCCGCGATTGACCGCGACGACGAGCAGAAAGGCCACGCCGACGGCCGCTAGGCTGCCGTGCGGGCTCGCCTCGTCCAGTCGGTTCGGGTTGACCACCGCAGCCGCACGCGGCAGCAGCGGCTCGGCCACATGATGATCTACGACGATGACGTCGAGCCCGCTTTCTGCGGCTTCGGCCAGCGGCAGATGCGCCGTCGTGCCGCAATCGACGGTGACGACGACCCGCGCCCCCTCCGCCTGCAAGCGCAGCAGGGCGGCGCTGTTGGGGCCATAGCCCTCACGCAGGCGGTCAGGGACATAGATTCGGGTACGTGTCCCGATCGCCGCGAAGAACCGGGCCAGCAGCGCCGCCGAGGTGGCGCCGTCGACATCGTAATCGCCAAAGATGGCGATCGTTTCGTTGTCGCGAACGGCGCGGACGAGCCGTGCGGCGGCGGCCTCCATGTCGCGCAGATGTGCGGGGTCTGGCAGTTGCTCGCGCAGCCGCGGCAGCAGGAAACCCGGGGTGTGATCGAGATCGACGCCACGCTGGGCCAGCAGCCGCCCGACGATTTCCGGCAACGCTAGCCGCTCGGCGATCTCTTGCCCAGCCTGCGGATCGCCACCGCGCCAGCGCCAGTGGCGACCACAGACCGATTGCGCGACCCCCAAAACGCTGGCGGGAATGGCGCCCCCCGCGCCGTCCATCATCCCGCCTCAGCGAGCAAGCGCGGCGAAGCTTTGCTTGCGGGTAAAGTCGTGGCTGGCCTCGACATAACGCACGGTGCCCGTTTTCGACCGCATCACCACCGAGTGGGTGAAGGCCCCGCCGGGAAAGCGTCGCACCCCTTTGAGCATCGTGCCATTGGTGACCCCGGTCGCGGCGAACATCACGTCACCCGAGGCCAAGTCCAGTAGCTTGTATTTGCGGTTGAGGTCGGCGATCCCGATTTTCTCGGCCCGGCCGCGTTCGTCATCATTGCGAAACAACAGCCGTCCCTGCATCTGCCCGCCGATGCAGCGCAATGCCGCGGCCGCCAGCACGCCTTCGGGCGCGCCGCCCGATCCGACATACATGTCGATCCCGGTCTCGGGGCTCGACGTGGCGATGACGCCGCTGACATCGCCGTCCGAAATCAAGGCGATGCGGGCGCCGGCCTCGCGCACCTTGGCGATCAGATCGGCATGACGCGGGCGGTCGAGGATGCAGACGACGAGATCGGCGATCTCGGCCTTTTTCGCGTGTGCCAGGTTTCTCAGATTGACTGCCGGCGCCTCGTCGAGATCGACGAGATCGTCCGGCAGTCCGCCACCGACCGCGATCTTGTCCATATAGACGTCGGGAGCGTTGAGAAAGCCGCCGGCATCGGCCATCGCGATCACGGCGAGCGCATTGGCGCTGCCCTTGGCGGTGATCGTCGTCCCTTCGAGCGGATCGAGGGCAATATCGATCGGCGGGCCGTTTCCGGTGCCGACCTTTTCGCCGATGTAAAGCATCGGCGCCTCGTCGCGTTCGCCCTCGCCGATCACGACGGTGCCGTCGATCGCCAGGCTGTTCAGCGCCTCGCGCATCGCATCGACCGCGGCCTGGTCGGCGGCTTTCTCGTCGCCGCGCCCCATCAGGCGCGAGGCCGAGAGCGCCGCAGCCTCGGTCACCCGGACGGCTTCCAATGCCAGATTGCGGTCCATTCGCGACGTCTCAGGCATGACGTTCCTCCTTGGCGTTCGTGAGCAGATGATTGTCAGAGCCAGACCGATAATCAAACCTATCGGCTGAACGTGTTGCCTCAGCACACCGCCAGCGGGTCGGCCGAGCGGAGCGCGCAGGCCGGGGCATCCGATCAATTCGGCGACGCTTGCAAATCCGGCTCAGCACAAGCGGCGCCGCAGCGTCGAAGCTAAGCGCCGAGTCCGACGCCGTCAATGCGTCGCCTCAGGTGCATGAAATGAACAACCTGCGAGGAATTAACCGATGGTTAATCAACGTTCGAGAGGACGCTGACAAGCATACGGGCTTCGGCCAGACGATCTTTAGCAACACTCGCCGTCGCGTTCAGAAATCTTCGATACGGATCATTCGCGGCGGCTCGAGGACGGTGTCGAGCGCTTCGATCCTAGCCAACGCCCGGCGCATCGCCGCCTCGACGGTGACATGGGTGGTCAGCACCACCGGCACCGCCTCGCCCGGCGCGCGTCCGCGCTGGATCATCAATTCCATCGACGCCTCCTCGTCGCGCAGTGCCGCGGCGACATCGGCGATGACCCCCGGCTGGTCGACCACCATTAGCCTGATGTAATAGGCGCTCTGGTGCTGTTCGATCGGCACGCCGGGAAGCGCGCGCAAATCGGCAGCCGGAATTCCGAGCGGAAAGACCCGGCGCCCCGCTGCAATATCGACGAGGTCGGCGGCGACCGCGGAGGCAGTCGGAAAGGCGCCCGCACCGCGCCCTTGCAGAACCACCCGGCCGACGAAGTCACCCTCGGCCACGACGGCATTATAGACGCCCTCGACCGCCGCGATCGGGGTCGCCTGCGGCACCATGCAAGGGTGGACGCGCTGCTCGAGCCCATTTTCGGTTCGCCGCGCGATGCCGAGCAGCTTGATGCGGTAGCCAAGCTCTTCGGCAAAATCGATGTCGAGCCGCGAGACGTGGCGGATCCCTTCGGCATAGACCCCGGCGAGATCAACCGGGCGGCCGAAGCCGACGCTCGCCAAGATCGCCAGCTTGTGGGCGGCGTCGACGCCGTCGATGTCGAAGCTCGGATCGGCCTCGGCATAGCCGAGCTTCTGCGCTTCGGCGAGCACTTCGGCGAACTCGCGGCCGGTCTCGCGCATCGTCGTCAAGATGTAGTTCGAGGTGCCGTTGAGGATACCGTAGACGCGTTCGAGCCGGTTTCCGGCGAGTCCCTCGCGCAGCGCCTTGATCACCGGGATGCCGCCCGCGACCGCAGCCTCGAACGACAGCGCCAGGCCGTGCTCTTCGGCGCGCGCCGCGAGCCTCGTCCCGTGATGCGCCATCAGCGCCTTGTTGGCGGTAACCACGTGCTTGCCGTGATCGAGCGCGGCATCGACGACCTGCCGGGCAATCCCGTCGGCGCCGCCGATCAATTCGACAACGACGTCGATTTCGGGATCGCCCGCCATCGCCGTCGCATCCTCGTACCAGCGCACCGCCGACAGCTCGACGCCGCGGTCGCGGCGGCGGTCACGGGCCGAAACCGCGGTCACGACGATGCGGCGGCCGCCGCGTTCGGCCAGCAGCTCCGCCTGGTCCTGCAACAATTTGAGAGTGCCGGCACCAACCGTGCCGAGACCCGCGACGGCGATCTTCAACGGCGGCTTCACGACCCCGGCGACCCCGATGCGTTATGCCCGAAAAGCGTCCGAGCGGGTTAGGGCGGCACCGCGCACGGCGCCCCCGATCCCGCGTTTTATCGTGCGTATCCCTAATTTTCGATAATTTTCGGTTCCGCCGCTGTTCGCTACGTACCGCGGCGGTCGATGCAGACATTCGAAGTCAGTGCTCGAGCAGCACCTCGGCACGGCTCTGCCCCGAATCTTCACCGACCGGAGCTGCTTCTATCAGTATTTTGTCCCGCGGTATTCCAGCCTTGGCCAAGGCGGCGGCGACCGCCTGCGCGCGGTCGAGAGCGGCTTGGAAGCCGTTCAGCTGTTGATCGGCGGTATCGCCGACCCCGGTATAGCCGATCACCCGCACCTTGCCGGGATCGCGCCGGTAAAGCGGCACGATCGCGCCGAGACTTTGCCGGTCGGCATCGCTGAGGGTTGTCGAATTCGGCGGCGAAGTTTATCTGTGCGACCCGCATGTCGACGGGCGCCGCCGGCGGCGGTTTTCCGCTCTTGCCGGGCCCCGTCGCCGCGGCGGTGCGGGTTGCGGCGGCGGGTGGAAGCACCGGCGGTGGTGGCGGCGGCTGGAACTCGGCCGAAGCGATCGCGGACGGGATCGGCGCCGGCGCTGGCGGCGCTGGGAGATGTGCCGCCGCCGTTTTGCCGGCCCCCGCCGACGCCGCTGGCATTCGCAGCAGAGGCGGCGGCGGTGGTGGTGGCTGGCTCTGCTGCGGCTCAGGCAGCGAGGAAATCTGTGGGGATTGCAAACTCAATTCCATCGGTCCGGGTTCGGGCGGCTCGCCGGTCTTGCGCGGCCCCTTTGCTGCGGCCGCTGGTGTCGCGCTCGCCACTTGACCCGGGGCCGGCTGCGTTCCAGCGCCGGAAGGTGAGGTTGCCGCTTTTGGCCCGCCGGCGGGAGCGGCCGCCGCGTTCCGGCGCCGGGGCGCGGTTGCCGCTTTCGGAAGACGCGGTCGCCGCGGGAGGAGCCGGCGGTGGCGGCGGCGGGGGTGGGCCCGCCACTTCGTCGAAGCCGGCCTGCAGCCGCTCGCTGGTGTACTTGGCATTCTTCCGGTCGGCAATCAGGCTCTGCGTCAATTTATCGAGCTCGGCCGTGGTCAGCGCCTGGGTTGGCGGCGGCGGAACCGTCGCCAGGTTCGGGTAAGGGGACTTCTCTCCGGCGGCCAGATTCTGGGTATTCGGCGTCGTAGCCGGATCGGGGTCGTTCTTGCTCGCGCCGGTCAGGTGGCGATACCCTTCGATCGGGTTACAGGCGCCGAGCCCGAGTAACATCGCCGCGACGACCGCCTGCAGCGCCCGCTGCCCCAACTTTCGATCGAAGCCGCAACCGCGATAACGGGCTTTGCCTAGCGCCATGACCACATACCCGCCGTACCGGCCGCGGTGCCGCGCGGGCGGCAAATCCCCGGCCGCTGCCAATTCGATGAGCGCTGGTCTATTCGATCCAGGCCGCCGCGTCACCACATTTGATCCGGCGGACAAGCGGCCGACGACGATCCGACAAACGATCGATTTCAGGCGTTCCGGCCGGTGGGTCCGGATCGCAGACCTCAGATGTTGGCGAGGACGGGGTGATGAACGACAGTGACCGGCCGATACCCGGAGAGGGGGCCGCCTCAGCTGCAAACGCTGAGGCGAGCGGCGCTTTCCCCGACGCCGACGAACTGGCGCGGCAACTCGCCGATGTCGCCAAAAAGAGCCAGCACCTCGTCACCGATTTCCTTAAGCGGCAATCGCCCGAGCAAGGCATCGGGATGGCCAGCCCGCTCGCCATCGGCGCCGCCTTTTTCGAGATGACGGCGCGGATGATGTCGGACCCCTCGCGCCTGGTCCAAGCCCAGCTGTCGCTGTGGAACGACTATATGACCTTGTGGCAGCGTACCGCCCAGCGGTTTCTCGGCGGCAACCCCGAGCCGATGATCGAGCCGCCGCAAGGCGACCGCCGCTTCCGCGACGCCGCCTGGAACGACAACACCCTGTTCGACTTCATCAAGCAGAGCTATCTGCTGACCGCCCGCTGGCTGCAAAGGACCGTGCGCGATGCCGAGGGCATCGACGAGCGCACCGCGCGCAAGGTTGATTTCTACACCCGCCAATTCGTCGATGCGCTGGCGCCCTCGAACTTTCTGATGACCAATCCGGAAGCATTGCGCGCGACGATCGAAAGCCGCGGCGAGAATCTGCTGAACGGGCTCAAGAACTTGCTCGACGACCTCGAGCGCGGCAAGGGCCGGCTGGCGATCCGGATGACCGACATGGCGGCGTTCCATATCGGCGAGAACATCGCGGTCACGCCGGGCAAGGTCGTCTACCAAAATGACTTGATCCAGCTGATCCAATACGCGCCGACGACCGAGACGGTCAAACGCCGGCCATTGCTGATCATGCCGCCCTGGATCAACAAGTTCTACATCCTCGATCTGCGGCCCGACAACTCGTTCATCCGCTGGGCGGTGGCGCAGGGCCACACCGTCTTTGTGATTTCCTGGGTCAACCCCGGCGAGCATCTCGCCGGCAAGACGTTTACCGATTACATGATCGAGGGTCCGCTTGCCGCGCTCGCCGCGATCGAACAGGCGACCGGCGAACGCGAGGCAAACGTCATCGGCTATTGCCTCGGCGGCACGCTGCTCGCGGCCACGCTCGCCTATATGGCGGTCAAGCGCGACAACCGGATCAAAAGCGCCACCTTCTTCGTGACGATGGTCGATTTTGCCGAGGCCGGCGAGCTTTCGGTGTTTATCGACGAGGAGCAGCTCGCGGCGCTCGAACAGCGCATGAACGCCAAGGGCTATCTCGAAGGCCGCGACATGGCGACGACTTTCAACATGCTGCGCGCCAACGATCTGATCTGGTCGTTCGTCGTCAACAACTATCTGCTCGGCAAGTCGCCGTTCCCGTTCGACCTGCTTTACTGGAACGCCGATTCGACGCGGATGCCGGCGGCGATGCACGGCTTTTACTTGCGCCGCATGTATCAGGAGAACCTGCTGGTCAAACCGGGTGGGATCACGCTCGATGGGGTGCCGATCGATCTCGGCAAGGTCAGGACCCCGGCGTTCCTGCTGTCGACCCGCGAGGACCACATCGCGCCGTGGCGGTCGACCTATGCCGCGACCCAGATTTACAAGGGGCCGGTCAAATTCGTGCTGTCCGCCTCGGGCCACATCGCCGGCGTCGTCAATCCGCCCGGCAGCAAATACGGGCATTGGGAGAACCCCAAAAATCCGCCGACGCCGGAGGAATGGCTCGCCGGCGCTACTCAGCATGCCGATTCATGGTGGCCGGTGTGGGAGCGCTGGATCGCCAAATATTCCGGCGGCGAGGTGCCGGCGCGCCATCCCGGCGACGGCAAGCTCAAGCCGATCGAGGACGCCCCCGGCTCCTACGTCAAGGTGCGGGCCGAGGATTGATCCCGCACGGTAGGAATGGCCGAGGTGAGGCGCGCCTGCCTGGGATCGCTGGACAAGGCGCTCCGCCTGGGTAACTCTCGACCGATGGACAAGCGAGAGTTCAGCGTCAGCGCGATCCTGGCCGGGCAGGCGCCGGCTGACATGCCGGTCACGGTCAAAGGCTGGGTGCGCACCCGGCGGGACTCGAGGGCGGGCATTTCGTTCATCCACCTGTCGGACGGATCGTCGTTCCATCCGCTGCAGGTCGTCGCACCGAACACCTTGCCCAATTACACCGATGAGGTGCTGCGGCTGACCGCCGGCTGCGCGGTCGAGGCGACCGGGATGATCGTGCCGTCGCCGGCCAAGGGGCAGCCGTTCGAGATGCAGGCGAGCGCCGTCAGGGTGATCGGCTGGGTCGACGACCCCGAGACCTATCCGATCCAGCCAAAGCCCCACACCCTGGAGTACCTGCGCGAGGTGGCGCATCTGCGGCCGCGCACCAACGTGATCGGCGCCGCGACGCGTGTCAGGCACACCTTGGCCCGGGCGATCCATCGCTTCTTCGACGAGAACGGCTTTTTCTGGGTCAATACCCCGATCATCACCGCCTCCGACGCGGAGGGGGCGGGGGCATTGTTCCGGGTATCGACCCTGGACCTCGCCAATTTGCCGCGCACGCCTGACGGCAAGGTCGATTTCGCGCAGGATTTCTTTGGCCGCGAGGCGTTCCTGACGGTGTCGGGGCAGCTCAACGTCGAGGCCTACTGCCTGGCATTGACCAAGGTCTACACCTTCGGCCCGACCTTCCGCGCCGAGAACTCGAACACCAGCCGCCACCTCGCCGAGTTCTGGATGATCGAGCCGGAGATCGCTTTCGCCGACCTCTCGGACAATGCGGCGCTGGCGGAAGGGCTGCTGAAATACACCTTCGAGACCTTGCTGAGCGAAAGACAGGAAGATCTCGCCTTTTTCGACGAGCGGATCGAGAAGGGGCTGGTCGCGAAACTCGAGGGCATCGTCGGCTCGGAATTCGTGCATATGGATTACGGCGAGGCGATCCAAGTGCTCGAGCGGGCGAACCAGAAATTCGAGTTCCCGGTCAAGTGGGGCATCGACCTGCAGTCGGAGCACGAGCGCTACCTGACCGAAACACACGCGAAGAAGCCGGTCATCGTGATGAACTACCCGAAGGCCATCAAAGCCTTCTACATGCGGGTCAACGACGACGGCAAAACCGTCGCGGCGATGGACGTGCTGGCGCCGGGGATCGGCGAGATCATCGGCGGCAGCCAGCGCGAGGAGCGGCTCGAAATGCTGGACGCGCGCATGGCCGAGCTCCACATCGACCGCGAGCACTACGCCTGGTACCGCGACCTGCGCCGCTACGGCACGGTGCCGCATGCCGGCTTCGGCCTCGGCTTCGAGCGCACCCTCGCCTACGTCACCGGCCTCGCCAACGTCCGCGACGCGATCCCCTTCCCCCGCACCCCCGGCAACGCGCGGTATTAACGCATCCTGCCTCAGCCTTGGCGTTCCCGCGGACAGCCAGAGCGAGGACCAAGCCAGGCGGCGCCGGATCTACGGCAAATCGTGCACCGTCTAGACGTCTCTACCGCTACCCACCATTCGCCCCGGGACGCGAGCCGCTGGATAATGGATGCATCCTCGGCAGGAAGGGTTATGGACATGCGTTCTTTTGCCATGATGTTCGTCGGCCTTATGATGGGTGTCGCAGTGATCGCCACGATGGCGGGGTGCACGCCGAACACAAGTGCAGGTCAGCCATATGCGTGCCCGGCGGGGGTGCCTTGGGTTCCTGACGGCTACGCGAACGGCAAGTTTGTCCCCGCCCACTGCCTGGGCGAAGCGGCTCAATAAAGCGCGAAAAATCCAGCTAGTGTAGGGCGGAACAGCGCAGCGCATTCCGCCTCCTCTCAGTCGAAATGAACGGCGAAGTCCCGGTCATTGCGTGTGCCCCGGTACCGCCGCTGCCAAATTCCGCGTTCGCCGCGACTGCTGATCACGGCCGATCGCAGTGCACAAACGGGCAAAGACTTCGCGAACGAGATTTTGATCTCTATTTCGCCCGCTTCCAAACCATGACCGATCGGCGGCCGCTGGTGGTCCGGGGGATCGTGCTCGTCCACTCGTCGCCAACGAGGCTGACGGTGCTTTTCATATCGGTGCTGGCTTGGTTCGGGAAGGTGCTGCCGAGAATATGGTAGGTCAGCGTCTTGTTCGCCTCATCGACCGTCCAGGTGCCGAAATGCGCCACGCTGCCCCGGACCGTCGCGGCGTGCTCCTCCGGCGTGCCTTGCGTGCGGTCGTTGGATCTGTATTTCGGCAAGTCAGGACGCACCAAAATCTGAGTGTAGTTGCCGGTGGCGTCGAGGATCATCATTCCTTTCGGGTTGGCCCCAAACTGCTGGCGCTTGCCGCCATCCTGAAAGGTCGTCTCGTGCGCCGTCGGGACCCATACCCCCACCAACTGGTCCCGCAGGGATTTCTGCGCGCCGAAGGTGTCGGCCGGCAGCACGGCAATGACGGTCAACGCGATGGCACAACAATAGCTGATACGACGGAGCGTCATCGCAACCTCCATAGAGGGCACCGCCGCTTCAGGCCTCTGCCCACACCCACTTCGCCATCTCGCCCCAAGAATTGCCAGCGTCTTTCCATTTGCCTCGTTCGGGATAGGTCCCATTGAGCTGGTCCGCGACCTTGTCGAGCCCGGCCTGAACGCACAGTTCGTCGCGTATCACCGGTGGTCCGAATTTGACGTTTGTCACCCGCGGTTTCCTTCGGCCGTCTTCCCGGCGAAGGTGTTGTGTCCCGAGAGGTTAGCGAGGAGTTCGGCGGGTGCTTGATAACCGAGGCATCGCAGGCGGGTGCGATTGTAATCGGCGACAAAGGTGTTGAGATAGGCATCGCGTTCGGCATGGTCGAGAAAGCGGCGGTGGTGGGCGGCGCGGTTCTGCGGCATGCGGTTGAGGTGGTCGCCGAGGCGGCGGTTGAAGCGCTCGACCATGCCATTGGTCTGCGGCCGAAACGGGCGGGCGAGGCGGTGGCTAATGACGCGCTCGGCGCACACCCGATCGAAGGGATGGTGGCCCGAGGGTTTGTCGTGCGGTTTGTCTTTCTTGTCGACGGCGAAGCGGTCGGTGAATTCGGAGCCGTTATCGGTCAGCACGGTATGGACGCAGAGCGGGAAGCGGTCGAGGAAGCGGTTGAGAAAACCCGCTGCGGTTTGGGCCCGGCGATCGGGCAGGATCTCGAGGTAGACGAAGCGGGTGGCGCGGTCGATTGCGACCCCGGCTTTCCGCCGGGGCAGGCTCCGGCGTAACTGCGGCGGCGGTTGAGCGGCGGCAGGTATTTGACGTCGATGTGGATGAAGCCGGCCGGGGCGTCGGTGTGGAACGCGGCGGTCGGGGCTTGTTGCTGGCTGCGGCGGGCGGAGATGCCGTGGCGCTGCAAGCAGCGGTGAATGGCGCTGCGCGACAGCGCGGGATTGATGCAGCGCCGCATCGCCTCGACGATGTCGTCGAGCGGCAGCGCCAGGCTGCGGCGCAGCTCGACGATCAAGCCTTCTTCCCATTCGGTCAAGGCGGTGGCCAGGCGGTGCGGGCGGGTAAAAGGATCGATCGACGATCTCGCGGCGCGCCTTCCAACGCGCCACGGTGCGGCTGTGGATCCCGAACTCGCGGGCCAGGGCGGCGTTGCTGGCCTGGCTTTTCTGGATATAGGCGCGGGTTCGCGGGGTGGTGGTGGCATTGGCGTGCAGTTTGAGATCCATCACCCGGTCCTCCCCCCGATCGCTCGGCGGCGGCGTGGGTGCCTCGTCGGGACGCTCGCCCCGGTGGGTCCACAGGCACCTCCCGCGCGCCGCGCCGCCAGAACTCGCGCCGGTCGCGGCGCCGGCGCGCGGGTCCCTCCTGTGGACTACCGGGACGAGCTGCGCCTGGTCTGGCCGCAATTGCCTCTGCAGCCACATGACAGCTTGCCACAATCGGACGCTGTCGCGCCAATCTTCCGAGACGAAACACCTGCGCCGGGATCCATGGTGCGATCGGCACCGGCGTTCGCTGGTGTGACCAAGGCCTTTGGGCGTGATCCGTCGGAATTCGTTTCCCTAGGGGGTGTCGCGGAGCAGCCATCCCGGCAGGCTGTCGGTGAGGCGTGCGTTAGGGCCGCCCTCCCTGGGCGACGTGGTGCTGCACACCACCCCGATCGCCGTCCCGGCCTCCGCAACGATCGGCGAGCCCGACATCCCGCCATGGACGCGCTCGGCAGCGTGGGTGATCCACAGCGGCCCGCCAAAGTGGCGGATGGTGCAGGAGAACCAGCGGCCGTCGAGCGACAGCAGCCGGGCCGGCGCCCAGAAATTCACCGGGTGCCGAAAGGGCGCCGACATAAGCGCCGTCGCCGTCCCCATCAGCGCTTTGTAATCATCGGCGTGTGAATTACCGGGCGAACCGAGCACCGCGATGTCGGCGATCGGATCGACAAAGCGGCACACCGCCCACACGCAGGGCTCCTCCCCACGCAGGGCGAGGAGCGGCCCGTAGGTGCGCGCCTCGAGCCCGAAAGAGGACAGGGCCGGCGGGAGCGACGGCAGGCAATGCGCGGCCGTGATGACAAGACGCTCGCCCGCACCCTCGACGACAAAGCCGCGTCCGTGACCAACGGTGATGACGCCTGATTTCAGCCTCTCGATAATCATGGTTTTGTGCTCCTCCGGCGCGAGGCAAGGCGTTTCCAAATGCCCTCGCGGAGTGCGTCACCACGTAAACTTGTATCCTCGAGCGCGAAGCCGGTCTGGTTTCTTTTTCGGACAAGTCTGCGCTTTACCGCTTCACGTGGTGCGCCGAAGACCCCCATCCAAGAGACAGTTGGGCCGGTGTGCGGAGCGGGGCACTGATCCGGCGTTGGGGATGGGGTTTTACACCAAACTGCGCGCTATTCGGCGGCCGCAAGCAAACTGCCGGGCTCCTGCGAAATGGTCACCGGATGCCCGTCGCGACGCCACCAATCGAGGCCGCCCAGTAATTCCTTGGCGCGAAATCCCAGCTGCGCCAGCTTATACGCACCCTTGGTCGATGCATTGCAGCCGATCCCGTCGCAATAGACGATATAGACCTTGCTGCGGTTCAAGCGTGCGGCGGTTTCAGCGTTCATCTCGCGATGTGGGAAACTGACCGCGCCGGGGATGTGGCCTGCGATATAGGCATCGCGGGAGCGAGCGTCGATCACGACGATGTCGGCTAGGGCAGCCTTGAGATCGACGGACAAATCCCATGAATTGGTGTGGAACCGCAGCTTGTCTTCCATCATCGTCGCGGTTTCACCGGGCTCGGGCGCGCCAAATTCAAGAACCGACGAAATCTCGTTTGTCATGATCGACCTCCCGTTGCCGAGAAAGGTCTCGATCTTCGATCAATCGGGCCTGAGCACTCAACCGAGGAGCCCAAGGCCGCTCAAGGCCGGAAATCCGCTCTCCAAGCCCGGCCCGGTTCGGTCGATGAGTTGCAGGCTCTCAGGGCGTCAGGCGCGGAAAGCTATGGCGTCCGTTCGCGTTCGGCACCTTCCTTGGACGTGATCTCCGCGCCACTAGCGTCCATCATCACTTGCGTCTGGTCGGCCGTGCCGTAGGGAATTGGCTTCGTGTCGTCCGGGTGGCGCCAAGTCAGCGGAATGGGCCAATAGAACGTCCCGGTTCCGAAGGGTCCGTGCGTACCGGGTGGAGGGGTGCCAATCGTGTCCTTGACGTTGTTGTTTTTGGTATCGACGCGCGCCCATTTCCCCTCCGGATGCATGCCCTTGTCCCATTTGAGGACGTCCTTGTAATAGCCGGTCGCCTCGCCCGCGACCGTTTCTTCCCGGACCACGATTCCGGAAAAGGAAACGTTGAGCGGCAAGATCAGCGCGGCAGTCTCGAATCCGGAACCGGCCAGTCCGGAGGTATAGGAACGGTCGGTCGTTTTGGTCATCTGCTGTCCGCGTGGAGGAATCACATGAAAGTCGATCGAGCACGGCGCGCCTTTGGCCGGCGTCGCCTTCACCTTACAAGTCACTGGCTTGGCCGACGCGGGTGACACCCAGGTGCCGCTCGTGTCTTTGGCATTGATCGAGCCCGCCGTCGCCGACCACGTGGACGGAGCCGACGCTGTCAGCAGCACGATCTCGTTGACGGCGACCGTAGTCCGCGTGTCGGCCGTGCCGTCGGGCGCGCTGTCCAACGTTTGCGAGCTGATCGAGCAATGGGAGCCGGCCGGCGCGGGAGGCGGCGGCGCGGGCGGCGAAGGCGCATGTTGAGTGGGCGTCGGCACCCCAGCATCCGTTTGCGCGGTGGGAAGCGAAATCTCGTTGCTCGCGAATGTCTCCGAGACTGGCTGCTCGCCCGACGCGCCGGGTGCAGGCATCTGCGTCACCTGATCGGCATCGCGATCCGCCCTATGCTCCAACCGCTCATCAACGGCGCCGACTTTGAGTTTCGCCTGAATGGGCGGCCCGGGCAGGCGCGGTGCCGGAAACTGGGACGTCGATCGGAATTCGCCGCTCATCCGCTCGGGCGGAAAGAGCGGTATCTTGCTGAAATCCCAAGCAAGGCCACGCGATCCTGGTTCGGCACTCACGCTTTCCGGGCCGATGTCTTGCCCGAGATCGCCGTGCTTGTTCTCGGTGAGACCCTGTCGCCGCAAAAGCCGGGGCACCGCCTCGCTGCCGATCGGCCGCTGAAGCATATGCAGGAATTCGGCGCCGCCATCGTCACGACGATGGCCAAAAGGTGCAGCGCGGTGAAGCGGCGATGTGTTCTTCGAAGGTGCGACGGCCTTTGCCTTTGGCTCTGCAAATGGCGGAGCAAACATGGTGGCCTCCAACGCCGTGCCGATGCAATGAATGTGGCACGAGCCGCAAGCGATGATAAGCCTCTAAGGCGCAATGCAACACTTTAAGGCACAACTACACTATGAACTGAAAGCTTGGCGCGCCCGGACGCCCTTCCGCGGCCGCCGCAGGGCGCCAGGAGCCGCGCCGCCGCCCGTCATCCGACCGGATAAAAGCCACTCCCGACACACCCGCGGAACGACGAGTGCGGCCAATCTGCCGGATGCGCCCCTCTCTGCCCCTCCCCCGCAAGCGGGGGCGGGAAGGGTGGGGGGCCGGGTTGAAATGCGTAGTCCATGTGCGCGGCGAAACCGTTCGTCGCGGATCGATGGCGCCGATACTCCGGCATGAAGCGAGTATGCCTTGCATCTGAGAAAGGCGGAATGCGCTGCCCCGCGGGTCAGGCCCGCGGGCTAAAGGCTGTTCCGCCCTACGCTTGCTCTCCAAGACGAACTCCGCAGACTGCTCTCACTCTGTCCCCACCCTGCAAAAGTTACGACTTCGAGCGATCTCATCCGAACCCGCACCGCCGAGCGCCGCAGCCGGTCGCAGAAGCGCGGGCAGCATATGGGCCGACCCTCGAAACTTACCGACGCGCAGAAGGCCGAAGCATGGCGGCTGGGGCAGCAGGTGCAGCCCTTGTCGAACTCGCGGGACACCGCGCGGCGTCCTGCCTTCATAGATATTGTGTCTCGCGTCGGTCAAGTAACGGCTCGGCCGGCAAAATCTATCGCTGCGCCATCCCGACCCGTTTTCGCACGTTTAGACTACGCCCCGCCGTGTTTTCGCTTACTGTCCTCCACGAGTAT
This sequence comes from uncultured Alphaproteobacteria bacterium, assembly GCA_963785565.1. Taxonomy (GTDB): domain Bacteria; phylum Pseudomonadota; class Alphaproteobacteria; order ATCC43930; family CGMCC-115725; genus AP-15. Next base: position 14,760 of record CAWAVV010000015.1, read on the forward strand.
TTTGCAGCCACCTCGTCGGGCTTTCCGTAAATACGTTTATGCGACTTTGACAGAGCCGCGACCTGGGAGCAGAAACACAAGATATAGAGATAGAGCGCGCGATGCTAAGAAATCTGTGAGTTGTCACAAAGATCACTGGCTTTTCAAGAAGGTGCGGAAGCCGGCTACGTTGACCGCGACCCATTGCATTTCGCAGATAGCATCGTGCTCGGTCATTAGTGGCCCAGCGGGGGGATAAGCTTTAGTGTATGGCGCGATGTATCCGCCACAGGCCCCCGTTTCGACATCCCGAAGTCGAACATTATTAGGTGGGTTGTCGAGTTTCGTTTCCAAGCGCGATTCCGGTTGCGCCATGAGGCAGTTGAAGACCTCATTATCGAAGCCGAATACGACAACCCCGTGTTGACCCGCTTGTGTCCAATCGCAGTCGGTGATCCACGCAGCGGCGGGGCCAGCGCTAGTTAGAAGGGTGCCACTCATTAAAATCGCTGCCGCGAGACGCCATTTCATCTCAGCTCATCCTCCCCTTCGAACATCAAATTATAAACCGGCCGCCGCCCGTTGGACGGCCGTCACGACCGGCGGGCCGAGAGTCGCGCAGACTAAAGGATTCCGCGACGGCGACCCAGCCGCACCGGATCAGCGGCTTAGCCGTCGCACAAGTCAGTCTCGAAATAGCCCTCGCCGTGTTTCGAAATTCGGGCCGCAGCCGGGCGCAGAAGCGCGGGCAGCGCATGGGCCGGAAACCGATATTGACAGAGTTTTCGGGAAAAAACTTGTCCCCTGCCCGATCAAGGAAACAGCAGGCCGAGGCCCGGCGGCGGCGGGCGGAGGGTGCTACGCTTGTCGAACTCGCGCGCAGCTACGGCGTGGGCAAGAGCACGATTTCCCGGCTCGCCTAGCCGAAACGCTGGGCAGGCCCATAAGGCTGACGGGATCGACGACAAGTGCCCACGTTGCAATGGCACCCGGCCCCGCCTGCCGCTATCTTGGACGTTGCCACATAACCAAGGGAGCGGATCTCAGTGAGCGAGGTAATTCCGCGTATTGCGCCAGATCGGAAAATAGAATTAACGTTCGGCGGTTCCTCGCCGATCCTCAACGCCGACCCGATGTCGCCGGAAGAGGCAGACTTCTTAGCGCGTAGCCTCCTAGCGTGTGGCGTCGCAACGATCGCCGAGAATGCGCCGACTGTTGGCACGCTCGTAGGAGAAGCCGACATACCCGTCACCGCTTGGGGAGTCGGTGCGGCAAGGACTTTCGGGAAACTCGCTCTGTCTATAACGCTTCCGTCAGGCATCCAGCTGACATTTTCAATGCCCCCCAAAGGCGCCGCAGAAATGGGCCGCGCTTTAGTTGCGCGAGGCGAGCAACCGGCACAATCGGGAGTTCAACAGGGGACCGTACACTAAACCAGATCGGATCGCGCGCACCTGCAACGTCAGCCACAGCACGATTTCGCGGCTGACGGACTGACATCAGACCATCCCGATCTGCGTCCTGTAGGCCGATACCAGATACAGAAGCCATGAAGACCATCGGCCCCACAGTTTCCTACACTAAAAACCAGCATTACGTATGGCGTCATTATCTCGACGCATGGGCGAAGACTGGGTCGTTTTGGTGCTACCGACAACAGGACAAAAAGCTTTTTGCCACGAAGCCCAAAGCGATTGCCAACGAAACGTACTTCTATGAAATGCAAAAGCTCACTGCGGGCGATATAAATTCTCTAGAAGCATTCATTGCATGCGCGCCTGATGAAAGGCTCGTGATCTGAACCGAGAGTTTCTTAAGTTCACGCAAAGGAGTTTCGATCTCCGCGATCAGTTACAGCATGTCCAGCTGGCGCAAGAAGCGAAAGACGCCATAGAAAGAGAGCTGCGGATTGTGGAAAAAACGCTTGAAGAACACTATCACACAGGAATTGAAAATGACAATGTGGATATTATCGATTTATGAAACGGCAAGATGCTTCATTTTACGTAGATAACAAACGATGCGGCGGTTTCCTCTATTTTCTTTGCAATCAGTACTTCAGAACAGTGAAAATGAGACGTGCAATTACGGCTGTTCCGAGGCCGCTTCCGGGGCACGATCCGCACAGAACGGCAAATCTCGAATGTCACATGTACGCAACCAGTGTCGGTGCATCATTAATGCAGGAGGCGCGCGCCTATAAAATCGTATTTCTGCCGAATGCGACGACGACCCCATTTATAACGGGGGATCAGCCAATAATAAATCTTCTCGATCCACATGCGACAGATGATCTGGAGTTTTATTATCCGCTTGCGCCCGCGCTAGCTATGGTGTTGTCCAAGGACCAAAAGAAATGGCCGACACAGAGGCACAACGTATCGTCATTAGAGGTAGAGCGCTATAATCATTTAATATACGAAATATCGGAGGATCAGCTTTATGCAAATGATGAAGCGTACCTCCGCGCACTTGTGTCTATCGACAAGCACCTAAATTAGAAAAAGCAGGGCCTTTTCGGGGGCTCGAAATGGGTTCTACTTTGGGAGAGCGGGTATGAGCAGCACGCAGGCTCTCGCGGGCGGAATGCCTGTTCCGGTGAACCGGCGTCGGCCGCCCTGGCGCGGCCGCCGGCACGGCTCGGATTTCCGGTGGGCGATCGCCTTTCTCCTGCCCTATGCGGCGGTGTTCCTCGCCTTTGTCGTCTATCCGGCATCGGCATCACGCCACGGATTGAGAACCGGGACGCGGGCCTTGTTGAAATCGCTCGTGTCGCGCGAGACGACCGTCAGGCCGTGATGCAGCGCCGTCGCGGCGATGATCAGATCGGGTTGCGAGTAGGTATGTCCGGCCTTGCGCCCATCATCGACCAGCAGCCGCCACTTGAACATGACATCTTCGCTCACCGGCAGGGCGCGTTGCTCGAACATCGGCCGCACCTTGTGCGTCAGCCATTCGTTGAGTTCGGCGCGATGCGTGGCATCGGAAACGCGTTCAATGCCAAAGCGGATTTCGGCAAAGGTCACAATGCTGACGAACAACAGGTCGAGAGGCTTGGACGGGACGAAGGCGACAACTTTCGGGTTCGGTTTTGGCCGCCGCAGTTCGGAGAGAATATTGGTGTCGAGCAGCCACCCCGTCACAGTTTCACATCGCGCACGGGAAGCCGTTCGCGCCGGGGTTCGAGATCGATGTCACGATAGGGCAACTCTTGCAGGGCGGCGATCAGCGCCGCGCCGGTGCGATCACCTTTCAGCCGGCAAAATTCCTCTGCCGCCACGACGACGACCTCTTCTCGCCCATGTACGGTAACGTGTTGCGGCCCATCACTGCGCGCGCGCCGCACCAATTCGCTGAAACGCGCCTTGGCATCTTGCAAGGGCCAGCGGCCCGGCGGATCTTTTTCACTCTAGTCATATGGGCTAGAATAGCAGATTGGGAGACGAGTTTCAAGACGCGTGGGAAATCAACCGGAGCGAGCTACTGCCTCAGCCTGAAGATTCTGCAGGATTGGGCGTTTTGCATAAAGGCGGCTAACTGACGCCACAAAAAAGCCGCTGTCGGGTTGCACAAATCGGTCTACTCTTGCGAAGACCGGGGCTGGAAAATGGGTTCTCCTTTGGGAGGGCGGGTATGAGCGGCACGCAGGCTCTCGCGGGCGGAATGCCGGTTCCGGTGAATCGGCGCCGGCCGCCCTGGCGCGGCCGCGAGCACGGCTCGGATTTCCGGTGGGCGGTCGCCTTTATCCTGCCCTATGCGGCGGTGTTCCTCGCCTTTGTCGTCTATCCGTTCGGCTATGCGCTGTGGATGGCCGGCAAGCCCTCGCTCTACGCCGAGCTGTTCGACGACCCGCTTTACCTGACAACGCTGGTCAATACCTTGTTCTTCGTCGGCATCGGCGTAAACCTGAAGATGTTCCTGGCATTGCTGCTGTCGGGCTTCTTTCTGCGTCGCCGCTGGTGGATCAGGGCCCTGCTGCCGGTCTATGTGTTGCCCTGGCTGATCGCGGCGGCCCAAGCCTGCGTCTCGTTCCATTGGATGCTGATCACCCCTTGGGGTTTGGTCGACGGCGCACTGTCGGCACTGTTCGGCATCGCCGGCCCGGATTGGTTCGGTGGCCGCTGGCTGGCGCTCGGCTCCGATATTGCCGCCTACCTGTGGAAATGGATGCCGTTCTGGACCGTGATCTTCCTCGCCGGCCGGATGACGATCCCCCGCGATATCTATGATGCGGCGGAGGTTGACGGAGCGGTTGGTTTACGCCGCTTCGTCCATGTCACCTTCCCGCTGCTGGCGAACCTCTATCTGATCTGCACCTTGCTCTCCGCCCTCTGGGCGCTCGGCGAGTTTACCACCCCCTATCTTGTCTCGAGCGGGGCGTGGGCCACGGAAATGCTGACGACGCTCAGTTTCCGCTACGCCTTCGACATGGGCAATCCGGCGCTCGGCGCCGCCGCCGTGATGACCGCCCTCCCGCTGCTGATCCCGATTTTGCTGATCCTGATCCGCCGGGTCGGGATGAACGAGGTGCAGCTGTGAGCCTCGCCGCGGTCTTCGGCGGCCGCGCGCCGCCGTTACCGGCTGCGGCGGGCTGTTGTCGAAGCGGGCTCGATCATGCTCGCCGTCGTCCTCGCTGGTCTGGACGCTCCTGCCCGTCTACAACATGTTCCTGATCGCGCTCGATCCCGAGGAAGGCGAAATCGAGTTCGACGGCAATCTCTGGCCGCCCCAGCCGTCACTCGACGCCTTCCGCGCGGTCGTGGCCCAGCAGGCCCGGTATCTCGAGGATTTTTGGCATCAATTCGCCAACAGCCTTCTGATCGGTCTGTCGACGATGGTTCTGACCGTGCTGATCGGCTCGTTGGCGAGCTTCGCGGTGAGCCGGCTGCGGCTGGGCAAAGCGTCGCTGCTCACCAACGCGGCACTCCTGACCTACGCGATCCCGGCGTCCTTCCTGATCGTCCCCTACTTTCGGATCATGCACGGCTACGGGCTTTTGGGTAACCCCTGGGCGGTGATCGCCGCGCAGACGACATTCGCCACGCCGTTTGCCATCTTGATCCTGCAGCTCTATGCGAGGTTGATACCGTTCGAACTGGACGACGCGGCCCGGGTGGACGGCGCCTCTCCGGTTCAACTGTATCTGCGGATCTATCTGCCGTTGATGACGCCAGCGTTGGCGATCGTCGCGATTTACGCGCTGTTGCTCGCCTGGAACGATTATCTGTACCAGGCCGTACTGCTCTCGGTACGGAACATGACCCTTTCGGTCACGCAGGGCCAATTGTTCGAAGACGTCGACGCACCCTATAACGCGATGATGGCCGCCGCGATCATCTACGCGCTGCCGCCGATAGCGCTGTTGTTGGTCCTGCGCCGCTATGTCGTGGCGAGCCTGACGATGGGTGGGGTCGAGGGCTGACAGACGCGAGCCGCCGGTAAATTTGCCGGATTTGCATTTTATGGTGCGGCGGTCGGCGGCGGCGAAACCGCACCGCCTTCCGCGAAAGGAGAAACGCGCGAGCCGAGACAGGTAGTGGGTGTCGATGCGTATCGGGCTGGCCGATCCTGATTTCCCGTCATTCCCGGTTCGGCCGATTTATTTCCCGGTTACGGCGAAAAAATTCCCGGTTCCAGCTCAACGGGAATTTCCCATAAGTCTGTGCCCAGCCTTACTTTTTTGCGCCGGGTCGGGCCCTTCGGGACGACAATCGGCGAGATTCCCGGTTATCTTCCCGGTTCACGGGAATTTGCCGGCTGCGACGGCAGGCTGGTTCGGCGCGCGGGCGCGGTCTATTCTCGCCGCCGGTTCCCGACTGGGCGATGCCAGGAGCGATCGAGATGCCAACAGGCAATCGCGATGACTGAGGGGCGGCTCAAACATTTCGGCTGGGGTCGAGAAGGCGAGGGACTGACCGACGCCGAGGAAGCGGCCGCGCTCGACCGTTACCGCCGGCTCTTTCAGGTCGACCGGTTCGGGGAAGTGGCGCCGCCGGTATTGTCGCAGATACGGCTGCGGCCGCCGCGCGTCGTCCCGCCCGCGTCCCTGGCGCATCTCTGCTCGGCCGAGGCGTACGATCGGATCGCCCATACCTACGGCAAATCGTTTTCCGACTACGCGCGCGGTCTGGCCGGCCGCTATGACGCCGCCCCCGATGCCGTCGCATATCCGCGCAGCGAAGGCGACATCGCCGCGGTCATCGATTGGGCGGGCGGCGCCCAGGCGGCGGTGATCCCGTTTGGCGCCGGCAGCAGCGTCGTCGGCGGGGTCGAAGCGAGGCTCGAGGGCACCGGCTGCAAGGCCGCGGTCAGCCTCGACCTGCGGCATTTTGATCGGGTGCTCGAGGTCGACCGCAGCTCGCGCGCCGCGCGCATCCAGGCCGGCGTCTTCGGTCCGGCGCTCGAAGCCCAGCTCAAGCCGCACGGGCTGACCCTGCGGCATTTTCCACAGAGCTTCGAATATTCGACCTTGGGCGGCTGGATCGCGACCCGCTCCGGCGGCCATTTCGCCAGCCTCTACACCCATATCGATGATCTTGTCGAAAGCCTGCGCATGGTCACGCCCAAGGGGCCGATCGAGACCCGCCGGCTGCCCGGATCGGGCGCCGGACCCAGCCCCGACCGCCTGCTGATCGGCTCGGAAGGCATCCTCGGCATCATTACCGAGGCGTGGATGCGGCTCCAGGACCGGCCGCGCTTTCGCGCCGGCGGCGCCGTCCGCTTTGCCGATTTCTTCGCGGCTGCGCGCGCGGTCAAGGCGATCGCCCAGGCCGGCCTCTACCCGGCAAACTGCCGCATCCTCGACCCGCAGGAGGCGCACAACACCGGGGCGGGCGACGGCAGCGCCGCGATCATGGTGCTGGCCTTCGAATTGGGAGACCACCCGCTCGACGCTTGGATCGCCCGCGCGCTCGAATGCTGCGCCGACCACGGTGGGACGGCGGAACGCCCGGGCGAAGCCGACGCCCACCGCGAGGGCGCCGCCGAGGCATGGCGCAACGCCTTCATCCGCATGCCCTTTGCCCGCGAGCGCATTGTCCGGCGCGCGATCATCGCCGACACCTTTGAGACCGCGATCACCTGGGAGCGGTTCGAGGAGTTCCACGACAAGGTCAAGGATGCGACCGAGGCGGCCATCCGGCAGGCGACCGGGCGGCCGGGCCAGGTCACCTGCCGCTTCACCCATGTTTATCCCGACGGCCCGGCGCCGTATTTCTCGTTCCACGCGCTCGGCCGGCACGGCGATCTCGAAGAGCAATGGCGGGCGATCAAAACCGCCGCCGGCGACGCGCTGATCGAGGCGGGCGGGACCATCACTCACCATCATGCGGTTGGCCGCGATCACCGTCCGTGGTACGATCGGCAACGTCCCGATCTGTTCGCGGCGGCGTTGCGGGCGACAAAGCACACGCTCGATCCGCAGGGGTTGCTCAATCCCGGCGTGCTGATCGACCCGCGAATAACCTCGACTTTACCGGACGTTGAATAGGTCAGAGAGCGTCGGGTCGGAGTTGGAAGCGGAGCCGTACGACACCCAACCAATTCCGCGAGTTCGATGATGGCCTCTGCACAAGCCGTTCGAGCGATTGATCTCTCGTATGGTGTTGCCAAAAAGCCGCAGTTCGGTGGTGGGTTTTGGCCGGGTTGTAGGCAAACTGTTGCAGGAATGTCGCGCCACATCACCTTTTGCACGGATTTTTCGGCCAGCGGCGTGATAGCCTCAAAAACCCATTGCCATCGGCGGGGATGATAGTGAAGATAGGCGAACGGTGGCGCGACGACCATCGTCACACGCGTATTTGCGGCCGGAGGTAAGGGATGAGAAATCGTTGTCTGCTAGGCGCCGGCGTAGCGCTTGCCGTAGCGTTTGGGTGCGCTCAGGCACATGCCCAAGTCGTGGGGCAATCATTTTTTGGGCCCTATCCGCCAGGCGCCTTCTATTTTGGCCCTGAGGGTGGCTGGACCTCGCTGACGAGTCGAAACCCCAATGTCACGATCCAAGGCCCTAAAGGATTCGTCGTCGGAAACCAGGTAAACCGGCAAATCAATTTCAGCAGCGGGTTCAACGCTGGCGCCCGCGCCGGTTACATGTGGGGCCCGTGGCGCTTCGAGGGGGAATACAGCTACCGGAACAACGATGTATCGAACTCCGGGAATGTCGGTGCAAATGGCGCTGTCGTGACGTCTAACGGGAGCGCCCATTCGAATGCGATCATGGCCAACGTGCTCTACGACTTCACGTTTGGCTGGCCGATTACCCCACATATCGGTGGCGGGATTGGTGGGATAAATGTGAATCGTAGTTTCGGCTTCAGCGGCACCGCAACAGCCCCGAACGGTGCCATCGTTAACTTCACCACCTCCCAGCCTAGCGTCAACAGTTGGCGGTTCGGGTACCAGGGCATCGCCGGCCTTCGTTATATGATCAACCCGGCCTTAGCCTTAGATGTTGACTATCGCTATGTCGCAGCGGAAGGAGGGGGAGGATCAGGTTCCAGTGCCCTATTGAACAGTAATAGGATACAGGCACAGAACCGATGCTGCTTCATCACCAACGTCGGCAACGTCCACTACGGTACGCAGAACATCGTCGCCAGCTTGACGATGATGTTCGGGGCGCCGCCGCCGGCAGCGCCGCCGCCGGCCCCGCCGGCCCCGCCGCCGCCACCGCCGCATCAGGTCTACCTGGTGTTCTTCGACTGGGATAAATACAACATCACGCCGGAGGGCACGCAGATCCTCGAAGCCGCGGCAGCGCATTTCAAAGCCGGTGGTGCGGTGCAGATCCAGGTCACCGGTTACACCGATCTGACCGGTTCGGCGGGCTACAATCAGCGGCTCTCAGAGCGGCGCGCAAACGCCGTGGCGGTCGCCCTCGAAGGGATGGGCGTGCCGCGGAACGAAATGGTCGTCGCCGGTCGCGGCATGAACGATCCTCGGGTTCCCACACCGCTCGGCGTGCGCGAGCCACAAAACCGCCGCGTCGAGATCGTTTTCCCATAAGGCGCGTTTCTCACCGGCCGAAACCCCGGAACCCCATTGCAAGGGTTCCGGGAACCCGCCGCGGTAGCCCCGCGGCGGATTTTTTTGTTGGCGCCGCCCTTGCGCGTTGTTTGCGCGGCGATCGTCACCTCCGATTCGGGCGGCGGCGCGCTTTGCCTCTCAAGAGCCGCAGGTGACGGTGGTTTTCGGCGGGCACCCGACGCAAGCACCGGCGGTGCTGATAGATTCCAACACTGCTGGGAAGAGCTGCACCCTTAGGCTGGAACCCAAACCGACTGAGATACCGCGCGAGTACAGTCGCGTCGCCGAGCTGGCATGAGCTATGGTGGTCTGAGGAGTATGGGGAGTGTCAGCGCGTATCTTTGGCAATTCTTATCTACTCGTTCCTCTAATTTGTGGTACGGTAAATTCGTCGTTCGCGGATGCAACTGACGCGGAGTAAACCGCTGTGCGTACTCTTTACAAGTGCGAGAAAAACCGCGAATCGTTATTTAAACCCAGGAGCCCTTCATGAAGACGTTTGTGTCCGCGTTCGCACTGCTCGCCTTCCTTGCCGCCAACACCTTGCCGTCCGTGGTTTACGCGCAGCCCGCCTCCGGCGCGGCGACCCCGGCTCCGGCCCCGGAGAGCGCCGCTCCGACGCCAACGGCGACGCCGCCGGCGGCGAAGCAGCCGACCCACAAGACTACCAAGCATACGGCAAAGAAGAAGACTAAGACGAAACCAGTGAAATCCTCGACCAACAAGAGCTCTGCCAAGAAACCGACCCAAAGCTCGCTCGTGGCACCCCGGATAGACGGGTAGGGTGATCCGCCATTGGCAAGCAATACGGCGGCAGAGGAGGACGCAAGCGCAGATTCGCTGCCGCGGCGTCCGGGTGGAAACTCGAAGCCCGTCATGTTCGGGCTCGATGGCGTGGTGCGCGAATCGATTCGTCGCTAGCAGGCTCTCGAAGACATGCGGCTGCGCGCCGGTGTTGATATTCGGGCGGGGGCGGCACGACTATCGGGATAGTGCCTGTCGCGGTCGCGGAGCCATAAACCCGATTCCGCTCGCACGCTCGCTCGCCGGGAAGACAAGAGCGGGGACGGTGCGTTGCAAGCGCCAAGTGCGAATACTGGCGGCAGGACACAGCGTTGGGTGCATTTGACAGGACCGTCAATGCTCCTCCTGCAGTGAGAGCAGGGTGGCGTTGCCGCCGGCGGCGGTGGTGTCGGTCGAGACCGTGCGTTCGGTGGCGAAACGGTGGAGATAATGCGGGCCGCCGGCTTTGGGACCGGTGCCGGAGAGCCGCTCGCCGCCAAAGGGCTGCACGCCGACTACGGCGCCGATCATGTTGCGGTTGACGTAATTGTTGCCCGATCGCAGGCGGCCGAGGATGTGGCGGACGTTCTCGTCGATGCGGCTGTGGACGCCCGACGTCAGGCCGTAGCCGGTGGCCTCGATCTCGTCTAGCACCTGATCGAGGCGATCGGCGGACCAACGGACGACATGGAGTATCGGGCCGAACACCTCACGGTCGAGCCGGTTGGCGCTGTCGATCTCAAAGGCGCGGGGCGCGAAAAAGGCGCCGTGCTCGGTTCCGGCTGGCAGCGCGCACTGGTAGAGCAGCCGGCCCTCGCGGGCCATGCGGGCGGCGTGGCGCTCCAGCGGTTCGCGGGCGGGCTCGTCGATAACCGGCCCGACATCGGTCGCAATCAATGCCGGATCGCCAATCGACAGCTCCGCCATCGCGCCGGTCAGCATCGCCAGCAGCCGATCGGCGATATCGGCCTGGACATAGAGAAGGCGCAGTGAGGAGCAGCGCTGTCCGGCGCTCTCGAAGGCGGAGGTCAAAACATCCACGACAACCTGCTCGGCCAATGCCGAGGAATCGACGATCATAGCGTTCTGGCCGCCGGTCTCGGCGATCAACGGCACGATCGGGCCGGGACGGCGGGCGAGTTCGAGGTTGATCAGCCGCGCGGTGTCGGTCGATCCGGTAAAGGCGATGCCGGCTACCCTGGGATCGGCGACCAAGGGAGCGCCGACTGCCTCGCCGGTTCCGGGCAGCAGATGCAGCACGTCGACCGGGACGCCGGCCTGGTGCAACAGCCGCACCGCGGCGGCGGCGGTCAGCGGAGTTTGCTCGGCGGGCTTGGCGACAACCGCGTTGCCGGCAGCGAGTGCCGCCGCGATCTGGCCGGTGAAGATTGCCAGCGGGAAATTCCACGGCGAGATGCAGGCAAAGACGCCACGTCCATGGAGCGCCAGCTCGTTGCGCTCGCCGGTTGGGCCGGGCAGCGCTTCGGGGGAAGCAAAATCGGCGCGCGCCCGCATGGCGTAGTAGCGCAGGTAGTCGGCCGCCTCGCGCAGTTCGGCGAGGGCCGCCGGGATCGTCCGCCCGCCCTCGCGGATAATTTGCGCCATCAGCTCGGCCCGGTGATTTTCGAACAGGTCGGCGGCGCGCTCGAGGATGGCGGCGCGTTCGCCGGCCGGCATGCGCTCCCAACCAGGGGCGCTCGACACGGCGCGGGCGAGCGCCTGGTCGACCTGTTCCGGACCGGTCATGACGACGGAGCCGACCTGACGCCGGCGATCGCTGGGGTCGAGGACCGGCTCGTTTTCGCCCGGCTGCTCGACCCCGCCAATAATCGGGGCGGCATGCCACGGTTGGCGAAACGCCGGAATAAGCTCGTCGCGCAGCGCGGTCAGCACTGACGGATGGTTGAGATCGAGGCCGTGCGAGTTTTGCCGTGCCGGCCGGTAGAGATCCGATGGCAACGGGATGCGCGCATGCGCCTTGACCGGCAGCCGGGCCAAGCGGGCGACCGGATCGGCGATAATTTCGTCGATCGGCTGCCGCTCGTCGACGATGCGGTTGACGAAAGACGTGTTGGCGCCGTTTTCGAGCAGGCGGCGCACCAGATAGGCGAGCAGTTCCTCGTGGCTGCCGACCGGGGCGTAGACGCGGCAGGGCCGGCCGAGACGTTCCGGGCCGACGATCTGCTCGTAAAGCGCCTCGCCCATGCCGTGCAGGCGCTGGAATTCCCAGTCGCGGCGTTCGCCGGCAAGTTCGAGGACGGCCGCTGCGGTGTGTGCGTTGTGGGTCGCGAATTGCGGGTAGAAGGCCGCGCCGCCATCGAGCAAGCGCCGGGCGCAGGCGAGATAGCAGACGTCGGTGGCGAGCTTGCGGGTGTAGACTGGGTAGCCGTCGAGCCCGCGCTCCTGGCCGCGCTTGATCTCGCTGTCCCAGTAGGCGCCCTTGACCAGGCGGACCATCAGGCGCCGCTTGCCGCGCCGGGCGAGATCGGCCAGCCAGTCGATAAGTGGCAAGGCGCGCTTCTGGTAGGCCTGGACGGCAAGACCAATCCCGTCCCAGCCGGAGAGGTCGGGGGCAAGCGCCAATGCCTCGACCAGATCGAGCGACAGATCGAGGCGATCGGCCTCCTCGGCGTCGATCGTAAAGCCGATGCCGGCATCCCGCGCACGGCGCGCCAGCGCCAACAGACGCGGCCCCATCTCGGCCAGAACGCGATCGCGCTGCGCCGTTTCATAGCGCGGGTGCAAGGCCGAGAGCTTAACCGAAATGCCCGGCGCTTCGACGACCGGCCGCGCTGCGGCGGAGCGCCCGATCGCGGCGATGGCGTGATCGTAGGCGGCGAGATAGCGCGCCGCATCGGTCGCGGTATGCGCGGCCTCGCCGAGCATATCGTAGGAATGGCGGTAGCCCTGATGCCCGGCCGCGCGGGCGCGCTCGAGCGCTTCCTCGATCGTGCGCCCCATGACAAACTGGCGGGCGAGGATGCGCATCGCCGCCGTCACCGCCTGGCGCACCACCGGCTCGCCCGAGCGGGCCGCGAAGCGGCGCAGGGCGGCGCGCAGATCATGCGCCTCGGGTTGCGAATGCAGCAGCCTCCCGGTCAGCATCAACGCCCAGGTCGAGGCGTTGACGAACACCGACTCCGAATGGCCGAGATGGCGCGCCCAGTCGCCCTCGCCGAGCTTGTCGCGGATCAGCTGGTCGACCGTCTCCGAATCGGGGATGCGCAGCAGGGCCTCGGCGAGACAGAGAAGCGCCACGCCTTCCTGCGAGGACAGAGCGTATTCGTGCAGAAATGCGTCGATGCCGCCCTTGCCGAGCCGTTCGCGGCGGACCGCGGTCACCAGGCGGCGGGCCGTCTCAGCGATACGGTCACGGGCGGCCGATGGCATCTCGGCGGCGGCGAGGATGCGCGCCACCGCCAGGGTCTCGTCGATCCGAGTGCTGTCACGGACGGCCGTGCGCAACGGCGAAGCCGGCGGCAAGGGTGTGGTGAACACGATATCCATGACGGCTTTCTCTCACTTTCTCCGTTATTTGATCCGATTCGGCAGATCTTTCTGTTAACGCCGCAACGGGGCCGGGATGCCTAATGTGGTGTGCCGGCCGTGCGCCGGGCAGCCCGGCCACGCGGGTTCGGTTCGGGAAAAGGGGACGGGTGAGCCTTGCGCCGCGGCCGCCAAATCCGCATACAATCGCGAGCATCCAGCTTTGTGCTGTTGTAGCGGGGGATATGAATGAGTTCTGTATTCGGCAGATTTTGTCTTTTGCTGCTGCTGGCGGCACCGCTCGCCTATCCGATCGGCGCGCGCGCCCAGACGAACCCGGCCGCGGCCAAAACCTCGGTTCCTCGCTACCTGGTGTATTTCGACGAATTCAGCGCCTACCTGTCGCCCCAATCAAAGACGATCATCGCGCGCGCGGCGAAGCAGGCCAAGGCGGTGGGCGCCAAGACCATCACCGTCCAGGCGCGGGCGAGCGCCACCGGCACCGTGCAAACCAACAAATACTTGGCGATGACGCGCGCCTCGATCGTAGCCGACGAGCTCGAGGCGAACGGCATCGCACCGGCGATGGTCCAGCAGGAGCCGATCGGCCAGACCGGGTCGAGCGATCCTTCGGTGTTCAACCGCCGCGTCGACATCATCGTTCATCCGTGAATGCGGGTGCGATGCCTGGGCGCTTGCCGGTCGTCACCTGCGATCCGAGCCCGCAGGAGCCGGGCGATCGTCGATGCCCCTTGCCCGCTCCGGATTTGATCGGAGGTGCACCGGTCGGGCGAGCCGACCGCGGTATGGGTTCTCGGCGAACATTCAATTATTAGATGTGGCTTGACATAAACAACACTAAATGAGAGAGTTCGAGTTTAATCTCGCCACCCGCTCGGCTACGCGGCCGTTTCTGCTTCTCTCTGGCGAGCGGGCCGGCGCATTCGCCGAGCTGTGTTCGGGAAAGCGGGAATCATGAGGATCGGGATACTCGGTGGAGGATTGGTCGGCCTGGTGGTCGGCAGCCGCTGCACGGCACATCAATGCGAAATACTCGAACTCGAAGGGAAGGTTGGCGGTCACTGCCAAAGCCTCGTCGTGGACGGATACACCTTCGATCTTGGCGGCCCTCACATTCTGTTTTCGAGCAACAAGGAAATCCTCGCTCTTCTCCACCGGCAGCTCGGCGACAATGTCGCCCAACGTCGCCGCAACAATAAGATTTGGTACGACGGGCGATATGTTAAATATCCGTTCGAAAATGGGCTTTACGATCTAACCCCGGAAGATCGTTTCGAATGTCTGTATCACTATCTGAAAAATGATTACCCGCAGCCGACCAATTTCAAAGAATGGATCTACCACGTTTTTGGCAAGGGTATCGCTGAGAAATACCTGATCCCTTACAATGAGAAGATCTGGAACGTGCCGGCGGAAGAGATGGCCTTTGATTGGGTCGAGGGGCGGGTGCCTCGCCCGCCGATCGCCGATGTCGTCAAGTCGGCGGTCGGCGTGGAGACCGAGGGCTATACCCATCAATTGAATTTCGGTTACCCCAAGACCGGCGGCATCGAGGCGGTGCCGCGTTCGTTCGCCAAGGATTGTCCCAACATCACCTTGAATTATCGGGTGCGGAAGGTGTGTCGCGACGGCAGAAAATGGCAGGTCAGCGACGGCCGCGCGATCAAGAGCTACGACAAGATCGTTTCCACCATTCCGATAGAGGATCTGATCGACGCGCTGCCGGAGGTCCCGGAGCAGGTGCGGCGATGCGTGCGCGGACTGCGTTACAACTCGCTGGTGACGGTCATGATCGGCGCGACCTCGACCGCGCCGCTGCCCTACACCGCCCTTTACGTACCGGACATGCGCTTCCCGTTTCATCGGCTGTCGTTTCCGCTCAATTTCACCGACGAAGGGGCGCCTCCCGGTCACATCGCGATTACCGCGGAAATCACCACCAATCCGGGCGATGGCATTCACGAAGCGGGCGATGATGAAATCAGCCGGCGTGTCGTGGACGGAATTGTCGAGATGGGGCTAATCGGTTCGGGCGATGTGCGTTTCTGCAAGATGCACCGCACCAAGCACGCCTATGTCGTCCGCAGCTTCGATTATCGTCAGAATCTCACGACGGCGCTCGACTACCTGAACGGTCTGGGGATCGTCAGTGTCGGACGCAACGCCGAATTCGAATACATCAATATGGACGAGGCGGTGCGCCGCGGTCTCGCCGCAGTGGAGGCCTTACTGAGGCCGATGGGCCCAGCCGATTCTGGGCGGTAAATTTGGGGTTTCCACAGGACTACCCGCCTCTCTTGCTGAACCGTGTCCCCAAGATCCGCTTGGCGGTCCAATAAGCGCTCTGCAGCGGCTGCATCGTGCTGCTGCCGATACGCTCCCTGTAGGGGATGTAAATAAATTTGACGCGAAAACCTCGATGGATTGTCCGCAAGATCAGGTCGACGGGGAGTGCCGGTCCTGCGGCGTTGCAGCCCAGGCTCGCCACCAGCTCGCGCCGATAAGCGCGCATGCCGCTGTGCAAATCGGTTATCCGGCGCCCGAACAGCAGTGATGCGAACATCGCGAAACCGCGATTGGCGAGGTAGTTCACCCATGGCATCGCCGGCGGTTTGCGTTCGAGGCGCGAACCGTCGACGAGGTCGTAACCCTGGTCCAAAACCATCCGGGCCATCGGTTCGATAAAGTCGACCGGATAGGTGTCGTCGCAATCCATCGTCACCGCAACCGGCCGCGTATAGGAGCGCAGAGCCAGGTCCATCGCCCGCCCATAACCTTGCGGCGGAAACTGCCTGATCACCGTGGCCCCGAGGGCGACGGCGATCTCGGGCGTGGCGTCTCGGCTCGAATCGACGATGACGATTTCAGCGGCCGGCAACAGCCTCTGAATATCGCCGATCACTTTGCCGACCGCCTTTTCCTCGTTCATCGTGATCATCACGATGGAGATGTCGGCGCCGGGCGCATCCGACGCCGGCGGCGGGGCGGCGCGGGCGGAGGACGCAACGTCTTCAATCATAGCTGCCGCTCTTGGTTCGAAACTCGACCGCCTGCCTGGTCCGGAACACGATCGAGAATTATCGGGCTTTCCGCGAGACTTATCCGATCGCCTTGCGCGCGCCCGGGTCGCCCGATCGCGCAACGTCCCAATCGGCGAGCCAGATCAGGCCACCGGGCAAGCCGACGATGATGAGGCACAGTCCCAGCAACACCGAGGTCGCCAGCGCCGCCTCGGCGGGGATCCCGAAGGAAGCAAGCGCGACCACCAGCACCACTTCGCGCACACCCCAACCGGCCAAGGATACCGGCAGCAGCTGGATCAAGGAGACCGGGGGCACGATCATGACCCAGCTTTCCAGAGAAAGGCGGCTGCCGACAGCATCGCCGACAAGCTTGAAGGTGAGGATGGTGAGCCCAATCGCGCAGACGGAGAGGCCGAGAACGGCGCTGAAGCGTCGGGGATGCGTAAACAGACGCCGGCTTGCCCGCGACAGCTCCGCCAGCGGGGCAATCGCCCGGTGACGCAACACGCGCCGCGGCAGTTGATCGAGCGACAGAAGCCCGAGCAGGCCGAATAAAGCGGCGGCGAACACCGCCACGACGCCGTCGCGCTGCCGCGCGTCCGGCAGCACCTGCAACAGGACCGGCAAACTCGCCGCGTAAAGGACGACCAGCACCAGATACCCGCAGGCGCGGTCGAGCAGAATACTCCTGACCGCCGCCCCCAAGCCGATGCCGAGCTTACGGCAACGCCAAGCCCGAACGGCGTCGCCGCCGATACCGGTAGGCAGGACCTGGTTGAAGAACAGCCCGACAAGGACGATCTTGAGCAACGCGCCGGGCCCCGGCGAACGCGCCTCGGCCGACAGGATGATGTGCCAGCGGAACCCGGTGATCAGGCTTCCCACCAACTGTGCGACGAGCGCCGCCACCAGCAGCGGCAGGGAGGCATGGCCCATCATCTGGGCTGCCCGGCTCAAATCGACACGCGCCGCCAAAGCCCACAACAACCCGGCCGTGGCAAGGAGCCGAAGGCTCGTGATCAGGAATTTACGGATGGGGCTAACCTGGTTGCCGGCTGGGCCGTGGCGATAGATGCTGGCTCGGCCGGATGCTGTCAAGACTTGCGAGGTTTGCCGGCCCGGGGCGCACGAAGAGAGGAGCTCCGACTTTGCGGCGTTTCATTTCGATGCGGCTGATCTGAGCCTCGGGCAGGGGCGCGAAGCCCGTCAAGCCATGCATCAGCAGCATTGTCCTGAATTTCCAGAACGCTGCGATGAACGGTCAATTCGCCGCTGCCGATCGCCGTGACCAACCTCCAGCCGGGCGATGAAATGCAGCGACCGCTCGAATACCCAGTTGCCCGGAAACGGATACAATCCCAGTTGGCCGCGATATTCCGACATTTTGAGACCGAGTACGCCGAACGCCGAGCGCCATTGCCCGCTCGACCAGTAGTTGTACGGCAGGACAACTCCATGCGGCGCATTGCCCACCCAGTCCATAAAGCGCAACAGAGTTCCGGCCGCGAAACCGTCACGGTTATGATCCTTGATAATTATATATTTTCGCGATACTCGTCGCGCCTCCCTCAATAGTGGCATCGGGTCGATCGTGTGATGCAGGACGTCGATAAGAAGAACGACGTCGAAACTTTGGTCCGAATGCGGGATGCGTACACCGTCATATTTCAGCACCGGCATCCGCAGCCGTTGTCTGAGCAAAATGTCGATCCCCTGGATCGGGGATTGGGGCCTTGCCGCCATCACCATTTCGTCGATCAACCCGTCGCCGCATCCGACGTCTAGGATCCGCGCGTCTGGCGGCATCAATTCGAGCAGGTGCCTAAGCAGCACTCGAGAGCGCCGAGCGGCCGCCAATCGCCTGTGCGGCTCCCGAATTATAACGTCGCGCAGACGCGAAGTTTGAATCAAACCGCGGCTCCATTGTCTGCGGTAAATCTATCAATAAATCATAAACATCCCAAGGCTCGGTATAAAGATTCGGACGGCGGCACCGCTGGCTTTTGCGGGGTTCGATATCGACGCGGCCAGCCTCTCCGGCGAGGTCACACTGAACCTCGGGCAGTGGGGTGAAGCTGGCCACGCCATGCATCAGTACCATGATCTGGGCTGCCCGGCTCAAATCGACCCGCGCCGCCAAAGCCCACAACAACCCGGCCGTGGCAAGGAGCCGAAGGTTCGTGATCAGGAATTTACGGATGGGGCTAACCTGGTTGCCGGCTCGGCCGTGGCGATAGATGCTGGCTCGGTTGGACCCTGTCAAGGCTTGCACGATCCCCCAAGCCGAGGCGCACGAAGTAACTTCAATCGTCATAAGGGGCTCAAAATGCCCCTTGGACTGTCCGCATCTCGCGCATAGGCATAGAAGCGCCGGTGCGGGAAAAGCCTTCGCAAATCGCCGAGCCGATGCGGAAGGTCGAGCGCGTAAATGACATCCCGGTCGATCGCGAGCCCGTTCCGCGTCAAGTCCATAGGAGTGAAGCTCCGCAACCGGCCGGTCCCGGAATGGACGACGACGACGGCGTTGTGCAAGCCTCGATCTCGAACCTGATCGTACAGGTCCATGCGCTCATCGACGATCCCTCGGAAGAGCCAGCCCAAGAACATTGCGCCTGCGATGCACCACGTCGCGTGCGCAAAGAGAAGACAGACGGCAGAGGACGCCCATCTTGGCCGTGCCCGGTCCTGCAGCAACGACACGAGCCCCGAGACGATCGTCAGCACGAGGAAGGGATAGGCCTCGAAATAGTAGCGCGGGCCATACCGGTTGCCGCCGTTCCCCGGGAGGAGCAGGTAAGCGGCCACCGTTACCGGAACAATGAAATCGAAGAAACTGAACCTCCTTCGGACGCCCTTCCACGCGAAGGCGGCGAAGTAGCCGAGCAGCAGCAGCGGCGAGGTGAAGACGGCAAGCTCGCCCATAAAGCGTGCAGCCATGTGCAATTGGTCGAGGGGTGTATAGGCATGTCCATCCGCATCGACTGGGAAGAGGCCGAACTTCGCGAGCGGAGTGTTCGACGTCGTTATATCCGGTAGCGGCCACCCAGTCGTGATGTCGTAAAACAGCAGCAGGGCGGCGAGGAAGGGCAGGCCACCGAGAATGATCGAGGGTGCCATAACATAGTGCCGACGGCCTGCTCGCCCGACGAAGGCGGCGAGGAAGGGCAGACCGAACAGCAGCGGATCAAAAATGCGAATCAGTCCAAGCATGCCGAGTGCGACCCCGGCGAGGAAGCCCCTGGAAAACTGCGGCCGATCGAGAAATTCCGCGGCCATCCAGCAAAATAGCGCGCCGGCAGCGGCGGCGGGAACGTGGGTGAAGTAAGAGCCGGCGTTGAACAGGAAAAAGGGCGAGAGCGCAACGAGAGAAAGCGCCAGGATGCCGCCGAGCGGGCCGTCCTGACGCTCCCCGAGCTTGAAGACCGCGAACAGCAGGACGATACCTGCCAGGGGACAAACCAGCCAGGTCGGGAGGTCGAAAATTCTCGCCCCCGCCAGCAACAGCGGCCAGCCGGGCTGGTACAAGGCGACCCACTTGCCATCTAGCTCGCTGATGTGCAGGAATGAAAAGAATTCGTGGAGTGGCGGCAGCGGGTTCCATAGTCGCCCGGCCAGAAAGGTATCGGCTTCGAACAGGTAAGCATACTCGTCGGCGGAATTGGGAAAGGCCCGCAGCACCCAGACCACCGCGAGCGAGCCCGCGAATGCGGTGACGGTCACGCCCAACGCCACCACGCGCCAATGGGCAGCCAGCGCAGCCGGTAGTGCGGCAAGCCGCGAGACCAGATTGGTGGCTTGAACGGCCAACACGAGCCCGAGCAAAGACAGGGCGGCCGCGCCGAGAACCGGCAGGGGATTGTGAGCGGTCGTGATAAGCAGGCCATCGGATGAACTTGCCCCGCCCAATTTCAACTGCAGAGCGTCGAGGCCGAGGGCCGAGATCAACATCAGCCCGGCCGAACACAGAAACACCAACCTTAGGCGAGGGTTTTCGACCGCGCCGCCACGCGTCGTTATATTTTTGTTGACCATACTTCGCGCACCCTCAAACGGCTCGGGATCGCCTTGGTAAGGCTGCTGCCCTCGCGCGCCAACTACCGGATCTTTCCGCTGTCCATGCGAACCCTAATTCCTGCTCTTGAAGCGAGCCTTACTCATCTTCTCCGTTTGTCTCGATGGACATGCCTTTCAGCTTCGGCCATAAACCCTCACGCTTCCATCGAATTCTAGGCCAAACAGGTGCAAGCGGGTAACCGTCGACGTGACGATCGTGATGCGTTGTCTGGACGAAACGGCGGCGATCGGAGCGCGCATTAAACTTAGGCAGGCCCTGGTGCACGGGCTCGAACAGAAGGTGCAGGGAACTGGTCGAGTTTGGCCGGGATCCCGGCGGCGGATGTGGTCCAGGAGAGCGGTTTTGGGCTGGCATTTGATATAAGCCATGGCACTAACACCGATGAAGTCCGGTGGATGAAGTCAAATTATGGGCTTATTCGAACTCTCCCCTGAAGGAACCGCGCTGCCACTGCGCATCGGTGAAGCGGATGTTCTCGATGTGTCCTTCTTTGTTCCATGCTACAATGAAGAACGTCATGTCGTCGAGGCGATCGAGAAGCTTGTTACTGTAGCAACGACTTTGAAGCTTGCCTACGAAATTCTGGTTTTCGACGACTGTTCCGCAGACAGGACGGTAGAGGTGGTCAACGCCTACCGCAGGGCGCATCCGGAAACCCGGCTTCGCCTCTTCGCGAATGAGGTCAATCGAGGCGTGGCTCGAAATTTCATCGAAGGCGCATTCCAAGGCGTAGGCGCCTATTACCGCGTGGTGTGTGGCGACGATGTCGAGCCGATCGAAACCTTGCAGAAGGTATTGGAGAATATGGGCAAGGCCGACATCATTATTCCATACCACACTCAAGTTATTGGAAGGTCGCCTTTCAGGCGTCTTATTTCTCGATTCTATACGATTCTGGTCAACATCGTGAGCGGTCGAAGGCTACACTACTACAATGGCCTGCCGCTGTTTCGTCGGCGCGACGTGACACGCTTTCACGTCGAGGCGACGGGTTTGGGTTATCAAGCCGAGTTCCTGCTGCGGCTCTTGCAAGAGGGGAGATCCTACATAGAGATTCCGCTGGTCGCGAGCGACCGGGAAGGATCGGTATCGCTCGATTTTAGGAATTTCGTGTCTGTCGGGTACTCCATCTTCAGGATTGCCATCCGGCGCGTAGGGAATCTTGTGCGCAAATAAAGCTGAAGCGGGAGCTCTGCCGGTGACAGAACGCAACGCCTAGTACGATCTCGCCAAGCCGGACTCGCTTTCGAACCCGGTGGCGGCCCGGATGCGGACGCGAATCTCCCTGCGAGTTGGAGTTCGTCGCCCCAATCGCGTGCGTGGCGATCGGTGTGAGGCCCCCCGCCGCCACTACTACTCGCACCGAACGGCAGCATTTCGCTTTGGCGAGCCTTAATACGATAGCAGCGCCAGCGCTGAACGCCCGGAAGCGATGCCTTGACTGATTGATATGAGTGGCGTTCTCGATAGGACCCGAACTACCTGACCGCGGTTATTGTCCGTTTGGTGCGGATGCGTGGACGCGCCGCACGACCAGATCCGTCTGGGTCATCATGACTTCGTTTTCCAGGAAAGACCATGGCGAACCGCCGGGTGTCAGCAGCCCACCCTCAAACCGGCGGCCGTGCCAATGACATTGCGCGACGCCGTCACGGACGTGGCCTTTGGTCAGCGACGCGCCTTCATGCGGGCAAATTCCCGGCCAAACCCTGACGCCGTCGCTCTCACGCTTGACCAGTAATTCCAAAACTCCGACTTTGACGCTTTGGACGTCGTTCCCCCGAATTTCGGCAAGTGGGATCCGCGCTTCGGCGCAGCCAGAAGAGAACGCGCGGTCCGCCGGAAAGATGACGTTATTGGTCAGGCGGTTTGAATTGGTGAAATCCGGACGATCCGTCGTAAAGCGAAAGCCGGCATCGCGCAGCGCCAAACGGCGCTCGCGGATATGCACATTGTCTTCGATGTCCTGCACGATCTGCAATTTCATCAATCGTCTGTCGAGAAAATAATGCAACGGCCGAAAAATCCAGTGGCTGACGGTATACCACCGCCTAGTGACTCTGACCTTGCGATCGAGTTGTTCCAGGACAACGATTTGGTGAATGTAGAATATGCCCAAGATGGACATCGTCTGATAGAATAAATTCTTTGCAACCTTCGCGTTGGCGACCTGAATAAAAATCGGCAGGATGCCCCATTTGACCACGTTCACTGAAAACGTCTTTCCCGAAAAGACCTTGAACATGTCGTGATAAGTGTTGTGAACGTAGAGTCGATGAATTTCGTCATAGAAATTCCATTCCAGGTCATTGACATAACCCGGCACTTCGCTGGCGTATTCGTGGTCGGAGATCGAAGCGCCTGGATGCAACTTTATTAGCGAGCGCGCGAGACGCTCGGGGTGGACAAACAGCTCCACTTCAACGTCTGATGTTTCGCGTGTTTCGCCACGGGAGTTAGACTCCATCGGTGGACACCAAGGTTCGCTGATTGGCCCCCCCAACCGACATTCTCCAGGTGAACTCAGGAACGGCTTGAATTGATAGCAATCGGCGGGGTTCCCGGCAAGTTATCGACGGGCTACGCAGTGCTTCCGGCGTTCCAGTCGTCGAAAACGACGTCCGATCCGGCGATCTGGCCATTCTATCTGGCATCCAGGCACACTCCTTCCGTCGTGATGACGCATCCGTCTGCCAGTTGCTACGCCGGGGCTGGCCTTGGTCGCAATCCATCGAGCAGCCGCAAAATCTCCCGGAATAACCGATATTCCCAGGATTCTCGGCCCGTTGGGCGTGATCTTCCGTTTCATTAGGGCGGCGCGCAACGAAATTCGATCGCAGCCACCCCCGTTTGCAGCCAAAAGGTCGGGTTGTTCTCCTCGCGAGGCTGCACCCGTTGCCTTATGTTCATCGAGGCGCACCCTCCCGCCGTCGCCTGTCGCATCTGACCCCATCTTCTGGTCACCCGGCGCGGGTGGCGCCCGCAGCCGGGGCGATGAGCATCAGGATATCTGCGATATCTACTGCGACACCGCGACCTCGGACAGCTGGAAGGCGACGCAGCGGCCGTGGCTGATGACTTTGGCGCCGATCTTGATCAGCTTCTCGCGCAGGCTGGGTCAGCGACGACGGTTCCGCCCTGGCGGCATCGCCAACGTCCGGATGAAGTTGCCGATGTTGTAGGCGATCGCATGAGGCTGAAGCCGGACGGCGTTGCGGCAAAGGACCGGCATGACAGCCGGGTCCACTTGATCGCGCCCTTGCCCTCCTCACATGAGGGTCCGTCGCCTCAAAGCGCAATCATCGTTTTATCCGTAACTCTGGGAATTTCGGCGGGGTCAGTGACAGAACGTAACGCCCAGTACAACCTCGCCAAGCCGGATTCGCTTTCGAACCGGGTGGCGACTCGGATGCGGACGCGAATGTTCGGCGCATTTATGCATGAGTTCGCGCCGCTTCCGTCCGAGACTATTTTGGATGTCGGCGTCACGTCCGACCGGAGCTACGTTTCGTCCAACTACCTGGAGGCGTTGTACCCCCACAAGGACCGCATCACCGCGGCGGGTGTCGAAGATGCGAGCTTCCTGAAAACCCTGTATCCCGGCGTGACCTTCACATTCGCGAGTGCTCTGGATCTGCCGTTCGCAGACGGATCATTCGACCTGGTGCATTCCTCCGCCGTGCTGGAGCATGTCGGATCGTTCCGAAACCAGTCGAAGATGGTTGAGGAGTGCCTTCGTGTGGCGCGGCGCGGCGTTTGCATCACCACCCCGAATCGTTGGTTCCCGGTCGAGTTCCATACCCAACTGCCGCTGATCCATTGGCTACCAAAGCCGCTGTGCCGAGCAATCCTTCGCAAATTGGGCTATGCGTTCTTTGCCGATGAAAGCAACCTCAATCTGATGACCGAGGCCGAACTCCGCGGGGCCATTTCCAGGTATCCTGCTTGTAGGTACAGCCTTGCGTCAACGCGGCTTTGGGGTTGGACCTCCAACCTCGTCCTAATGGTCCACAAATGAAATTGGGATGGCTCTCAATGCCGCGCGCACCATGAACGCGATCGAGGCTCTCAGTCGTGATCTCCCGATTTGCTTCGTCGTCAAAGACCGTCCGCCGGCTCGGTGCCCGATGGTGTACTGTCCGCGGCTAGCTCCGAGTGATCACGACCGAACCGTCGAAGTCGAAGCTGAAATCCATCTCATGAACGCCGGCTTCGGTCATCACCGAGCGCAACCTTCGGCGGTCATGCGTGTGAAACAGCAGGAAGCCGCTCCCACCGGCGCCCACCAGTTTACCCCCGGTTGCACCACCGCGAGCGAGCGCAAGCTCATACAGTTGGTCGATCCGGCCGCTGCTCATACCCGACGAACGCGTCCGCTTACGCAGCCAGTGCTGATGCATCAGCTCGCCAAAGCGGGAGGTGTCGCCGGCCTCCAACGCACCTTTGATCTGATAACCGAGCTCCTTGACGAAATGCAGGCCCTCCAGCATCTCGGCGTCGCCTCGCAAGGATTTCTGTTGCTGATCCTGCAGCAGCACGTTGGCTTGTCGCGTATAGCCGACGAAAAACAGCATCAGTGAATCGCGCAGCTCGTGAAGCTTGGCTTCGCCGATCCGCAGCGGGGTGACCACAGCGGCATCATCGGGCCGATATTCCTGGCAGGTCAGCCCACCATAGGCGGCAATATAATGATCCTGCTTGCCGACCGGCTCGCCGAGACGGTTCATTTCGATCTCGATCGCCTCGCAGGCCAGGGTCTCGGCGTCTACCGGCTGCCGCTTATAGGCATGCATCGCGTGCATCAACCCGACGAGAAAACTGCCCGACGAGCCGAGGCCCGTCCCGGCAGGCACGTCGGCGACGCTGACGATTTCAATACCGCGCTCTATTTTGTGAAAGCGGAGCGCCTCGCGCAGCAGCGGGTGGCGAATGCCGTCATAACTCTCGGCATGCTCAAATTCGGAGTACTTCAAAAAATAGCCGTCGAAGAAACTGCGATTAACGGTGATGTAGACATATTTATCGATCGCGGCGGAGATCACGAACCCGCCGAACTCGCGGTAATAGGACGGCAGGTCGGTGCCGCCCCCGCCGATCGAAATGCGCAGTGGCGTGCGGGTTATGATCATGACCGTTCTCCGCGCGATTGCTGCCGAAGAAACATTTCGGTTTCGTGAATCCCGGCCGGCGACCCGATTTCGTAGAAGCGCTCGTGAACCTCGAAACCGGCGAGAACACCGCGGCGCACCAGGTCTCGATAGAGATCAGCCAGGTCGAAAACGCTGTTCGCCATACATTCATGCACAACGCTCGCAGCGAGAATGCCCAGACCGTAGTCGATATGGAGCATCGCCGGCGTTCTATCGACTTTGTCGTAACCACGGATCACGCCGTCGACGAATTCGACGTTGCTGGTGTCCCACCGCCCGGCGTTGCGAAACACCGTCATCAGCGCGGGCATCCCGGCGCCTTCGAACGCTTGCTGGATCGGGGCAAACGGGGTCGGCAAGTAACTGTCGCCATACATCACGAAGAACCGGTCACCCAGCAACGGCAATGCTTTGCGGAGCGCGCCGCCCGTGCCCAGCAGCCTGTCCCCGTCAAGGGAGTACCGCACATTGCAGCCGAAGGTTCCACCATCGCCGACATATGCCTCGATTTGCTCACCCAAATAGCCTGCGCAGATGACAATTTCGCTAATGCCTTGGTGAACCAGAAGCCGCAGCTGGTGAGCGACGAACGGCTCGCCCGCGACCTCGATCATCGATTTCGGTGTGGTAATCGTGGCCGGCCGAAGCCGAGTCGCCAACCCGCCTGCCAGCAAAGCCAAAGCCGGCCGGCGCTCAGATCCGGCCGGCTCTGGCATCCTCGATCAGCGCCAGCAGCGAGACGCGCAACGCCTCGCGGCTGCCGCGACGGCAGGTCCAGCCAAGGCGGCGAATCCGGTCGGTGTTGAGTCGCACCACAGGGACGTCGCCCTTCCAGCCGCGATCTCCACCCGAATATTCAAAGCGCGGCGCAGCCGGCAAACCCAGGCATTCGACCGCAAGCTCGGCGATCTCGGCAACGGTGATGTAGTCGCCGGTCGCTACGTTGTAGGTATCGAAATCGCCAGGTGAATAACGCGCGGCGTGCAGCACGGCGGCGACGATGTCGGAGACGTGGATGTACGATTTGCTTTGGCTGCCGTCTCCCATGACGGCGAGCCGGGTCGGGTCGGCGAGCAGCCGCCGGACAAAGTCGAAGCCGACGCCATGGGTCTGCCGCGGGCCAACCACATTGGCAAAAC
Organism: uncultured Alphaproteobacteria bacterium; assembly: GCA_963785565.1. Lineage (GTDB taxonomy): Bacteria > Pseudomonadota > Alphaproteobacteria > ATCC43930 > CGMCC-115725 > AP-15. The sequence goes on from CAWAVV010000015.1 coordinate 41,440, forward strand.
GAAACGCGCAGCCGGTGAGACCGAACATCGCGCAGTAAGCGGCGATCAACGCCTCGCCCGCCAGCTTGCTCGCGCCGTAGGTCGAGATCGGCAGCAACGGCCCGTAATCCTCATGCGCCTCCAGCGTGCCGAGATCGCCGTAGACCCCGCTGCCCGACGCATACAATATGCGGCGCGCCCCGATCCGGCGCATTGCCTCGACCACATTGTTGGTCAGCAAGCTTCCCTGATAGAAATCGACTTCCGGCTCGGTCGCCGCGCGCGCGATATCCGGGTTCGAGGCGAGGTGAATGACGACGTCGTGCCCGGCCATCGCTTCTGCGAGCGGGCGCAGATCACCGACATCGCCCCGCACCACCCGCAGTCGCCGATCGTCCAAATGCCGTTCGCTGTGCCATTCCCGGCCCGACGAGAAATTATCGAGCAGCGTGACCGCAGCAACGCTGGGGTCGCCGAGCAAATGGTCAACGAAGTGGCTGCCGATAAAGCCGGCGCCGCCGACAATAAAATAACGATCGCCGAGGTCGGGGCGGTTAACTAACTCGGACATCGGCGTCGATTATGAAGGTCCGTCACCAGGCACGTCTTTATGTGGTTTGCGACGGCGACGCAAGCGACCGCGTTGCGACCGGTTCCGATCACAGAATTCGGCCCGCTGGTCACGGCTTGAATGCAAAGGGAGCGAAAACGGAGAGCGCCCGGCGGACTTCCATCGGCGAGCCGATGCTCCACACCTTGTGGATCAACAGCACATAGTGGCTGGCCAGAATGCCGAGCACACACAAGCCCACAGCCGCGATGCGCAGCCGCTTGCGCCACGCTTCGGACAACTCGGCCGCGGTCACAGAAACGGAACGATATCCGACGATCGCGGCCAATGTCATGAACGGCGCCAAGTCGAAGCGGTAGCGCAGGGCAAGACCACTCGCCATAAGTATCAGCGCGACAGCCGAGGCGTTACCGATCAGCGCCAGGCGCAGAATCGCCACGCTGTCGGCCGGCAGCCGCGGCCTCCACCAGAGGCGGTAAAGGCCGATGCCGGCGAGGAGGATGGTGAGCGGGTTGGTCAGGAGCGGGATGATCGGCGGCGCCTCGATGGCGACGAACCGGGCCTGAAGATAAGCCCCGAACGGCGGCACGCTCTTCAGCACATAGGGAATGCCGGTCGCATAATAGAGCGCTCCGATCCACATCCGGCCGAGGTTCAAATCCCCGTAATTCTCAAGCGCGGCAAGACGAGTGGGATTATGCCGAATCCAGTAGTTGTAATGGAAATCGCCGAAAGTCAGCGGATTGCCCCAGCGTTCGAAATTGACCACGCCAACCGCAATGCCAAGGATCCCGAGCACGGCGACCGGCCAAAAGACAGACCGGTCACACAACAGCGCCGCTATCGCCGTCCCAATGCCTCTCGGCTTCGCCGGCAATCGCCGCTCGCCTTCATGCCGGCGCCACGCTGTCCACATGACCAAGAGCCCGGTGCCGAGATACAGGGCCACGCCGATCGTTGGCCGGGTATTGATCGCCAGCCCGGCAAGAACCGCCATCGAAACCAGATCGCGGCTGCGAAGTCCGCCCCCGCCAAGAGCAGCCCGCAGGACGATCAAGTTGAACGCGGCGGCCATGGCCGCCGACCACAAAATCGGCTCCTGATAGATATAGGCGGTTCCAAGAATATAGAGCTGCGGCCCGCTGAACACCGTCGCCGCCGCCATCACGGTGAGAGCCCAAGGCAGCCGGCTCTCAGGCGGGAGGCTGTTATGGGCAATCAGCAGCATCCGCAATTGCAGGGCAACAAAGATGACCACTGCCGTCAAACAGGAAACCCGCGCGAGCTCGACCGTCGCAACATTGGTGAAAGGCATTGCCACAAGTCGCAGCAGCGCGGGAAATATGCCGAAATACGAGTATGTCTTTCCGTTCCGGGTGAACGCTTCGTAATCAATCACGCTGCGATCGACGGTGAATTCGCCGTGCAGCAGATGCACCAACATGTTGTCGAAGACTCGGCTGAACATCTCCGGCGCAAAAAGCTCGAAGGTGCCGTTGCTCAGCAGAAACAGGTAATAGACGGCGATAACGGCGACCAGACCGGCAAAAACCGGCCGACGGGACAGCAACGCGCCGACCAGCTCCCCGTCATCGACCGGGGCAGCGTGGAAATCAGATCTCACCATGCTCCCGTCAGCCCTATACGGGGTTGATTGACAAACCGGAAATGGCAGCTCGACGGAGTGCTGCCGCGTCGGGACACAGGCTTATGACGTCCCCCGATATTGCCGCTCGGGGCCGCTGAGCGGCGCTGCCTTCGGCCAGGGATGTTGACCGGGCAGGATACCGGCGCAAGTTCCGCCCACGCGATGCGAGCGAGCCAGCCTACGGCGTATGCTTCGACAGGAACTCCTTGACACGGGCTTTTGCCGGCGTCAGCGCTGGTTCGGTCTTCCACTCCGGGATGAACTCGCAGTTCGGCAGCAGCTTCGAGAGCTCCTCCGAAATCGGCCAAGGATGCGCCTCGTCGTTGCCTGCCAAAACCATGCACGGCGTTCGCACCGTCTTTACGAAATCGTGGTCGGCGCAATAGACGAAGCCCGGGGCGTAGAGGTTCCGGCAGAACGCGTCGAGCACCGGCTGGGTGGCTTCTGGGTGGTCGGTCAGCGTTTCGGCCCAGCCGTCGAACCGGGCGGGGCGGCCGGGCGCCATCGGGCCGACGCGTCCGATCGGCTGCGCCAGAACCGCGCTGGCGATGCGCTCGGGTTGCTTTTTGAGCATGTTGATGATGAACGAACCGCCGATGCACTGGCCGTAGAGATGGCATTTGTCGATGCCGAGGTGGTCGAGGAGGGCGATGTGATCGGCGGTATAATTATCCCATCCATCCTGGGCGGTTATCGGGGCGCGAGACTGGCCGCCGGCGTTGCGCTGATCCATCGCGACCACGCGGAAATTGGCCGCGAACTCTGTTGTGGGGTTGATCGGCGCGGAAGGCTGGCCCCAGACTGCGATCACCGACTGCAGGCCGGCGGGGGCGAAGGTGAGGATCGGGAACCCGCGGCCGAACTCCTCGTAATAGATGTGAGCGCCGTGATGGTCAAAACTCGGCATATCGGCGTCCTTTCATGATGGAAGGCAAATTTGCCCAATCCCATTTCCCGGCAAGACAGCCGGTATTCGCACCGCGGTCAATGCTGAACGCAACCAGCACCGGACATTCCGGGATCAGGCTGGCGTCGGTGCCTCCGGCTGGAGCAATCCGGCGTCGCGAAGGTCCGCCCACAATTGGGACGGGATCGGATGGCGCAGCAACTCCAGATTAGCGTGAAATTCGTCGACATTGCGCGGACCTGGAATGATCGCGGCCACCGCGGGATGAGCGAGCGGGAATTGCAACGCCGCCGCCGCAAGTGGCACCCGATGGCTGTCGCAGACTGCCTTGATGGCCTCGACCCGCGCGACGATTTCGGGCGGCGCGGCCCGGTAGTTCCAGGTGTCGCGCCCGGCGAGGATGCCGGAGTTCAACGGGCCGCCGACCACGATCGAGGTGCCGGCCTCAAGGCATTTCGGCAGCAGGTCCTCAAGCGGCCCCTGTTCGAGCAAGGTATAGCGGCCGGCGAGGAGGAACGCGTCCCAGGCGCCCCATTCCATGGCCTCGATCAACACCTCGCGTTCGTTGACCCCGATACCGATGGCCCGCACCGCGCCGCCGCTTCGCAAACTCTCGAGCGCGCGATAGCCGCTGTCGCGCAATGTGTGCATCAGCCGTGGATGAGCCTCGTTGCCGTGCGTTATTGCGCCGATGTCATGCACATAGAGAATGTCGATCCGCGCCAGCCCGAGCCGCTGCAGACTGTCCTCGAACGAGCGCATGATCCCATCGTACGAATAGTCGTAAATCGGCTCGAACGGCATCGGGGGTCTATGTTTCCCGACCTCGGCAGGCATCGGGTGCGGACGGAGCAGACGTCCGACCTTCGTCGACAGCACCCATTCGTCGCGCGGTTCCTCGCGCATCGCATCGCCGACGCAATGCTCGGCCCGGCCAAAACCGTAATAGGGTGCGGTGTCGATATAGCGCACCCCGGCCGCCCAGGCGGCGTGCACGACGGCTTCGGCTTCGCGGCGGCAGACCTCGACGCGACTACCCCCGAGGGTCGCGCAACCGAGACCCAGCGCCGTGACTTCGAGCGAGGTCCGTCCGATCCTGCGCTTCTCGAAAACCGGCATCGTGCTATCTCCCATTCTCCGCATATATCCCGTGGCGCCGATCATAACCTACGATATGAGGAGCTGCGATTAACCCCCCTCCGTCCGATCTCGACCTTATTATTGTCCGCCTGGAGCGAGGCTCTCCCCGGCGCATCAATGATTGCGCCCGGCTTTGAATTCCCGGTATCTGATATTCAAATCCGTCAGACGATGACGGACATTTATGTCGATGCCGATGCATGTCCGGTGCGCGAGGAGGTTTACCGCGTGGCGGCACGCCTTCGGCTCGAAGTTTACGTCGTCTCCAACGGCTCGCGTCCGATCCGGCCGCCGGCCGCGCCAAATGTCAGCATGGTTTTGGTCGGGGACACCGCGGATGCGGCCGACGACTGGATAGCGGAGCGCATCAACGCCGCGGACGTCTGCGTCACCTCCGATATTCCGTTGGCGTCACGTTGCCTCAAGAAAGGGGCGCGGGTCGTCTCCCCTACCGGCACGCACTGGACGCTAACGAATATCGGCAATGCGCTCGCCGGTCGTGAAATATCTCGGCACCTACGCGAACTAGGAACGAACACCCGCGGGCCAGCCCCGTTTACCAAGCGGGACAGATCCCGGTTTCTCGGCGCGCTCGATACGGCCTTGCAAGCCGCGTTGCGAGAGGCGGTCCGCTGACCGGCGCCGTCACGCTCGGCCCGACCTAGTCAGGGTCTCAAACCGCCTGCGCAATCTGTTTCATCCCGGTCTCCGAGGCGCGCACGATCATATCGAGCAGGCGATGGCGGGCGACAGCCGCATCGAACCCGGGTCTGGCGGGTGTGCCGTTGCGGATGCTTTCGGCCAGCCCGAGGTAAAGCTGCGCGACATTGTACGGAGAACCCGGGGGCACCCGGTCCGACGCCCAGCGGTATTTGCCGGGAACCGGCAGATCGGCGAGTGCGGCGCCCTCGCCCTGCGCTCCTTTCACAGTCAGCTCCTGGCGCTGCATCGAGGTGCGCGATGTGGCGGCGAGTACGAGGTCGCCTGCTTCCCCGTGAATCTCGAACAGGAAGTCGGTCCCGCGCGCCATGCCGCCGCGGATCTGGAACGACACGACTGCTCCATCCCCGATGATGCCATTGACGACGAGCTGGTCGGGCGCGGTCTTCGCGACGATCTCACCGGTTGCTTCGAGCGGGATGTGGTCGCGCTGACTGACGACGAAAGCGGTAAGCTGGCGAAATTCGCCGAGGCAATGGCACAGCGCATCAACCGTGTGGCCGCCGGTAATCGTCAGTAGGTTCGCGCCATTGGCCTGGTCGGCTTGGTAGGTCCGGTCGATCGTGGCTCCCCAGTTCGGCGCGCACGCGATCATCGTCGCCGTCAGAACCCGCCCAACATAGCCCTGAGCGACCAAAGCCTTGACGTAATTGATCGCCGGGGACACTTGGCCCTGGAGTCCGACCGCATGCCGGATCCCACGGCGGTCGGCGGCATCAAGCATCCGTACAGCCTCGGCGGTATCGCGGCCGAGCGGCCACTCGCAATAGACGTGCTTTCCGGCCTCGATCGCGGCCATGACCGGCCGGTAATGATCGGGCACCTTCACGCTGACCGTGACCAGATCGACTTCGGGATTTTGCGCCAGCGTTTCGGGATCGGAAAACGCCATCGGAATCCGGAAATGCCTGGCCGCGGCCGCGGCCGACTCTTGCCGGGTCGTGCAGACCGCGATGATCTCAAATTCCGGAAGGGCTTGCAGAGCGGGGATATGCGCGATCGAGGCAAATCCACGGTTCGGATTGACCCCGACGATGCCCACGCGGATCTTGCCGTTCGTCGCCATGAGGTTTCCTCCCTGAATCCCCGAGTGCCCGCCCAGCATCCAGATTGGACGATCCGGCGTAACGGGCTCGCGGGTCAAGTGCGCCGAACCGACATTTGGCGTCGGTCCGGCGAATTGCGCCACGCCTTACGCCTGCTCTTGGACTAGGCTGTTGGCGGCGTCCATTCGTTCCGTCAGGCCAGCCGGAGGCGAGAGATGACCCTGCCTGCAGCAAGCCGCTTTCAGTTTACCGCCGATACGGATATCTGCCGGATCTTGAACGGAATGTGGCAGGTTTCCGGCGCCCATGGCGCCATCGACCCGGCGCGGGCCGTCGAAGAGATGTTCACCTATCACGATGCCGGATTCACCAGCTGGGACCTCGCCGATCATTACGGCCCGGCCGAGGATTTGATCGGCGAGTTCCGGCGCCGGTTCGCCACGAGCCGTGGAGCCGAGCGGCTGGTGGAGATCCAGGCGTTCACCAAATGGGTGCCTTATCCCGGCCGGATGACAAGGCGCGCCGTCGAGGACGCGGTCGGCGTCTCGCGGCGCCGAATGGGTGTCGACTGTCTCGACCTGCTCCAGTTCCATTGGTGGGACTACAGCGACGCGGGCTACCTCGACGCGCTCAAGCATCTCGCCGATTTGCGTGACGAAGGCCAAATTCGCCACCTCGCCTTGACCAATTTCGACACCGAGCGGCTGCGCGTCATCGCGGATCACGGCATCGGCTTCGTCTCGAACCAGGTGCAATACTCGCTGGTCGATCGCCGGCCCGAAGCGCGCATGGCGCCGTTCTGTCACGATCACGGGATTACATTTCTGGCCTATGGCGCCTTGCTCGGCGGGTTGCTGTCGGAGAAATATCTGGGCCGCGCCGAACCGCAGCGGTCCGAGCTCAGCACCGCCTCCCTGCAGAAATACAAGAACATGATCGACGCCTGGGGCGGCTGGACCTTGTTTCAGGAACTCCTCGCGGTGCTGAAGGACATCGCCGACAAGCACCGGGTGGGCGTCGCCAATGTCGGCGTCCGCTATGTCCTCGATCGTCCATCAGTCGCCGGCGTGATCGTCGGCGCCCGGCTCGGCGTCGCGCAGCATCTGGCTGACAATACGCGTGTCTTCGGCTTTGCGCTCGACGACAGCGATCTGGCGCTAATCGAGGCGGTTCTCGCCAAATCGCGCGACTTGATGACGGTGATCGGCGATTGCGGCGACGAATACCGCTAGCTCATGGAAGCCGGTGACCTCGATCGAATAGGGGCAGGGATGAGGTGAACGTCACCCCGTTCGAGCAACCCGGCATTCGCGGCTTTCTGCATCGGCCGGGGCGCGCGGGCGGGCGCGGATTGGTGCTGACCCACGGCGCCGGCGGCAATTGCCGCTCGCCGTTATTGATTGCGGCCGCCGAAGCCTTTTGCTCCGAGGGTGTATCGGTGTTGCGCTGCGACCTGCCGTTTCGCCAGCGACGGGCGACGGGGCCGCCGTCTCCGTCGACGGCCGCCGCGGATCGCGAGGGCCTGCGCCGCGCCGTCGAGGCGATGCGCGGCCTCGTGCCGGGGCAGATATTTCTCGGCGGGCAGTCCTATGGCGGACGCCAAGCGACGATGCTGGCCGCGGACCAACCCGAGATAGCGTTGGCGCTGCTGTTGTTTTCCTATCCGCTGCATCCGCCCGGCAAGCCGGACCGACCACGGACCGAGCACTTTCCCAGGCTGTGCGTGCCGGCGGTATTCGTGCATGGCGCCAGCGACCCGTTCGGCTCGATCGAGGCGTTGCGCTCGGCGGTTTCGCTGATCCCGATGCCTACCGAGATCATCTCAATCGCTGGTGCCGGTCATGATCTGAAGCGCGGGCGTTTCGAATTCGGGCCGGTGGTCGCCGCGCTGATGGTGCAGGCAGCGCCTTGAAGACCGGGCCCTCAGGCCTTCCGTCGCCGCTCGGTCTCGGCCGGCGCGGCCGGGGCTTCCGCCCTGGCTTTACGGCGTTTCGCGGCAACCGGCGCCGCCGGCTGAGCCTCGGGCTCGGCCTTCGCGCCCCGCCCGCCTGATACCGGCAGCAACAGCGGCGGCTGCCGCCGGTCGGCGGTCGGCCGCGGCCGTTTGGCCGATGATGCTACGGCGGCCCTTTGCGGGGCGGAGGCCTCCTCGCGGGCGAGGCTGCGCTTCAGCGCGTCCATCAAATTGACCACCTTGGGTGGCTCTTCGATCGACCGCGACGATGCCGCCACCTCCCCCTTGAGCTTGCTGTCGACCAATGCGCGCAACGCATCCTGATAGCGGTCGTGAAATGCAGCCGGCTCGAACGTGCCGGATTTGCGCTCGATGATGGTTTCGGCGAGGGCCACCAGATCAGGGTCGATCTGCCCTTCCTGTTTGCCGGCAAATTCCGCCGGGCGAACCTCGTCGCTGCTGCGCAGCTGCGACATCAAAAGTCCTTCGCCGCGCGGCTCGACCAGGACCGGACGCTCGCGGCCCGACATCGTGATGCGGCCGAGCCCGACCTTGTTGGTGTGCGCCATTGCCTCGCCGATCACCCGGAAGGTTTCGGCCGCGAGCTCGCCCTCAGGATAGACGTAATAGGGGGCATCGAGATACAGCGGATCGACCTCGTCGCGGCTGACGAAGCGGTCGAGATCGATGATCTTCGACAACTCGACCTGTAGTTCCTTCAACTCGTCGTCATCGATCGTGACGTAGCGGTCGCGATCGTATTCGTAACCTTTGACGATCTGGTCGCGGTCGACTTCTTCGCCGGTCTTGGAGTCGACAAGACGCTGCGAAAGCCGGTTTCCGGTCTTTGAATTGAGCTGATTGAGCCTGATCCGCTTGGCTTCGGTCGTCGCCGGGGTCAGATAGACCGGACAGGTGACGAGAGAAAGACGCAAAAACCCGCTCCAACTCGCGCGCGGCATGCCGAACTCCTATATTGCCGCCCTAGAATGCACATTATGTGGCGCTCCGCAACGTCGCGGCCAGCGTCAACCAAACGTCAACGCTTCCACCGATCGATCGCGGCCATGGCGCTCACCGAGTACAGACGGAAACGTGATTTCGCGAAGACGCCCGAGCCGGCAGGCGTCGTGGCGCACAAGAGCGCGGCGCGGCCATTGTCGTTTGTGATCCAGAAGCATGCCGCGCGCCGGCTGCATTACGATTTCCGGCTCGAGCTCGATGGTGTGCTGAAGAGCTGGGCGGTGCCGAAGGGTCCGAGCCTCGATCCTGCCGAAAAGCGCCTGGCGGTCCATGTCGAAGACCACCCACTCGAATATGGCGGGTTCGAAGGGGTCATTCCCGAAAGGCAATACGGTGCCGGGACCGCGCTGATCTGGGATCGCGGGACCTGGACGCCGCTCGATCCCGACCCGGAAGCGGCCTATGCGAAGGGCAATCTCAAATTCGCGCTCGACGGCGAGAAATTGCACGGTAAGTGGGCGTTGGTGCGGATGGGCGGAAAACATGCCGGCCGGCACAACGAGAACTGGCTCTTGATCAAGGAGCGCGACGCAGCGGCGATGCCGCAGAGCGGCGATGCGATCGTTGCCAACAACCCGCGCAGTGTCGCCACCGGCCGTGCGCTTGAAGAGATCGCGGCCGATCGCGACCGGGTCTGGGGACCGAACGGCGAAGAACCGGGGCCCACGGCGGCCGGCCCGAAGCCGCAAGCCCGCCTCGCGCGCGTTCCCGGCGCCAAAAAGGGGCGGATGGCAGGCGATCCCAAGCCGCAACTGGCAACCGCGGTCGATCAGGCGCCGGACGGGCTCCAGTGGTTTCACGAGATCAAATATGACGGCTACCGGCTGCTCGCCCGAGTTCGCAACCAGCAGGCGCAGCTGTTGACCCGTAACACGCTCGATTGGACGGAGAAGTTTCCGGCGCTCGCCGAGGGGCTCGCCAAGCTGCCGGTTGCCGCCGCGCTGATCGACGGCGAGATCGTCCATCTCGAACCGGGCGGCACGACCGATTTCGGCCATCTGCAGGACGCGATCTCCAATGAAGATACCGACCGGCTGGTCTTCTACGCGTTCGACCTGCTCCACCTCGACGGCTACGACCTGACCGGGGCTGCGCTCGAAGACCGCAAAGCGCTGTTGGCCGAACTGGTTCCGCCCCACTCCACCGGCATGCTGCGCTACAGCGATCATCAGGTCGGCCGCGGTCCCGAGTTTTTCCGCCATGCCTGCGGCTACGGTCTGGAAGGCATCGTCTCCAAGCGCCGCGACCGGCCCTACCGGCCGGGACGCAGCAACGATTGGGTCAAGGTCAAATGCGCCAACCGCGACGAGTTCATCGTAATCGGCTTCACCGATCCCGCCGGCGGGCGGCAGGGCCTGGGCGCCCTGTTGCTCGGCTATTATGACCAGCGGGGGGGCCTGCGATATGCCGGCCGGGTCGGCACCGGCTTCGGCGACGCCCAACTGGCGGCGCTCAGGGCGCGGCTCGAACCGCTCGAGCGCACCAACGCCCAGGTCGCGGCATTGCCCAAGGGCGCCTCGCTCAAGGGGGTGCATTGGACCGAACCCGCGCTGGTCGCCGAGGTGCGCTATGGCAACTGGACGGCCGACAAGGTATTGCGGCACGCGACGTTCCTCGGGCTGCGCGAGGACAAAAGCGCGGCCGAGATTGTGCGCGACACCGATATGCCGGCGCCGACCGTCCCCGCAGCGGCGGCAAAGCCGATGACAGCGCGGCGCGCCGCCCGCGACGGCAGCACCGAATTCGAAGGGGTGAGGCTAAGCAATCCCGATCGCGTCCTCTATCCGGAAGAGGCCATCACCAAGCTCGATCTGGCGCGCTATTACGCTGAAATCGCTGACTGGGCATTGCCGCAGCTGGCGCACCGGCCGTTGAGCGTGGTGCGCTGCCCGACCGGCCTCGGCGGCGAGACTTTCTTCCAGAAGCACGCCGGCGCCGGCACGCCCAAGGCGATTGTGCCGGTAAAGATCGATGGCGAGACTCACCTCGCGATCAAAGATTTGGCCGGGCTGATCTCGCTGGTCCAGATCGGCGTGCTCGAAATCCACCCCTGGGGCTCGACCGTCGACAATGTCGAGCAGCCCGACCGGATCACTTTTGATCTCGACCCGGATACCGGCCTGCCCTGGTCGCAGGTTACCGCCGCCGCGCTCGAAATCCGTGACGCGCTCGAGGGCTTCGGGCTGCGGAGTTTCGCCAAGACCACCGGCGGCAAGGGATTGCACGTTGTCGTGCCGCTGATCCCGGAACTCGGGTGGAATGTGGTCAAGAGCCTTACCAAGGCCGTGGCCGATTACATCGCGGCGCAACACCCGCTACGCTATACGACCAACCAGTCGAAGCGGGCGCGGCGAGGCCGGATCTACATCGATTATCTTCGCAATGCGCGAGGCGCCACCGCGATCGGCGCCTATTCCACCCGCGCGCGGCCGGGCGCGCCAATCGCAACCCCGCTGTTCTGGCGCGAGGTCGAGGAGGGGGTCCGGCCCGAAGGCTTTACCGTCGCGACCGTTCCCCTTCGCCTCACCGCACTGAAGTCGGACCCCTGGGCCGAGATCGGCACGGTTCGGCAAACGATCACTCGGGCGGTGCGGCGGAAGCTCGGCTTGTGAGCCCGGCTTTGCCCACAGGTTGCTGCTACGCGCCGACCCAGCTCAGGTAATCCCTGGTCAGCGCCGCGACCGCCGCGTCGTAAAGGCGCTTTCCCGCTTCCGGGGTCGCCAGCGCCGAGTTGGAGCCGATGCGGCCGTCCGGAAAGTTGCGGCGATAGTCCGCCGCGTCGGAGAAGTCGCCGCGCGGCGCGATCACCGGGTCGAGCGGCGCCGATTTGATCGCCTCGGGATAGGCAAACTGGGTGACCGCCACCTCACTCGGCGTCGCGTGGCTGCCTTCGGCATCGCCGTAAAGTTCCTTGGCGATCCGCCCGACGCCTTCGCCCTGCCACCAGTTTCTGAGCCGGCACTTGACCGGCGCGACGCTCCCCGCCGGCGACAAGCTGCGGGTCGCGTAGATCTCGGAAAACGCGGCGGCAACGGTGGCGATGTTCCCGCCATGCCCGTTGATGAAGTAAAAGCTCTCAAAGCCGTGTCCGGCCAAGGATTCGACCATGTCGCGCAGCACCGCGATCAAGGTGCTCGGCCGCAAGGTGATCGAACCGGGGAAGCCGAGATGGTGCTGCGCCATGCCGACCCCGATTGTCGGCCCGACCAGCGCCGGCGCGGCCTCGCCGACGCCGCGGGCAATAATCTCGGCGCAGATCGCATCGGTGCCGATCACCCCGACCGGGCCATGCTGCTCGGTCGAGCCGATCGGCAGGATGATCGCGTGGCTCGTCCGGAGATAGGCCTCGACTTCCGGCCAGGTCTGCAAGTGCAACTGCATTCGTCCGCCTCCTCAGAACAGGTTTTCTCATCCGTCTTGGCCGGGCTCGACCCGGCCATCCACGTCTTTCTTCGGCTCGGGGAAGACGATCTCGAAGACGTGGATGCCCGGAACAAGTCCGGGCAAGACGATCGAGAAGATCCCGACGAAATGCCCAATACCGCCTAATCCGGTCCTGCCGCCCCGCTGCGCTCGCGCGGACCGGCAAAAGCGGTGACGACCCCGTGTAAGGTGCGCAATTCCTGCTCGGTGCAATGCGCGCGCTGAAACAGGCTGCGCAGATTGCGCACCATGCTCGGCCGGCTTTCGCGGTTGCGCAGAAAGCCGTTCCGTATCAGCTCCTCTTCGAGGTGCTCGAAAAAATTCAGCAGCTCTTCCTTGGTCGCCGGGCGGCTGAGCCCGATGTGAAGCTTCTCGGGCGCCGCCTCGGCATTAGCGGTGAACCATTCGTAACCGACGATCATTACTGCCTGGGCTAGGTTCAGCGACGAAAAGCCGGGGTTGAGCGGCACCGTCAGCACCGTGTCGGCGAGCGTTATATCGTCGTTCAGGAGCCCGGTGCGCTCGGGCCCGAACAACACGCCGCAGGCTTCGCCGGCCGCCAGCCGGGCGCGCATCTCGCCCGCCGCATGACGCGGCGTGACCTCGCGCCGGACCATGCCGCGGTCGCGCGCGGTTGCCGCATAGACATGGACGAGATCGGCAATCGCGGCCGGTATGCTCGGATAGAGCCGCGCCCGATCAAGCACGACATCAGCGCCGCTCGCCGCGGCGATCGCCCTGTCCGAGGGCCAGCCGTCGCGGGGCCGCACCAGCCGCAGATCGTCGAGCGCACAATTCATCATCGCCCGCGCCGCGGTGCCGATATTCTCGCCGAGCTGCGGCTCGACCAGGATGATCGCCGGCCCGCCGGTCACTGCTCGGCGTCGATGATCGGTCCCGGCCATGGTCAATCCTTGCGCCACCAGGTCGTGGCGCCGTCCGGCCTGTCTTCGAGCAGTATGCCCTCGGCCGCGAGTGTGGCGCGGATGCGATCGGCTTCGGCGAAGCGGCGCTGGCGGCGCGCCGCCGCCCGCAGCGCGATCTGCTCCTCGATCCGCGTGGCATCGGCCTGGGCGCTGCCGCGCAGCCAGTCGAATGGGTTGTGTTCGAGCAAGCCCATCAGCCGGCCGCCTCGCTCGAGAGCCCGCTGCAAAGCCGAGCGCTCGGCATCTGAACTCGTCCTGTTGATCGCGCCGGTCAACTCGTACAGCCGGGCCAGCGCGAGCGGCGTGTTCAGGTCGTCGTCAAGCGCATCCTGCACCGGCTGGAATGCCGCATCGGCTTCGCCGAACCGCTCGAACACTGAATCCCACGACAGGGTCAGCGCCCGGTAGAAGCGATCGAGGCTCTGCCGCGCCTGGTGTAATTTCTGATCGGTCCAATCGAGCGGGTCGCGGTAATGGCTGCCGAGCAAGGCAAGGCGGATGACCTCGCCCGGCGCTTCGCCCAGCGCGTCGCGCACGGTGATGAAATTGCCTTCGGACTTCGCCATCTTGGCGCCGCCGACGGTCAGCATGCCGTTATGCATCCAATAGCGCGCGAAGGGATGTCCGTCATGGGCGCACACACTCTGTGCGATCTCGTTCTCGTGGTGCGGAAAGATCAGATCGAGACCGCCGCCGTGAATGTCAAACGTCTCGCCGAGTTCGGTCTCGCTCATCGCCGAGCATTCGATATGCCAGCCGGGCCGGCCGCGGCCCCACGGGCTGTCCCAGCCCGGCTGGTCGGCGGCGGAGGGCTTCCACAGCACGAAATCGCCGGGGTCCTCTTTGTAGGGAGCGATTTCGACGCGGGCGCCCGCGATCATGTCGGCCCGGCTACGCCGCGACAGCGCGCCGTATTCGGCGTAGGAGCCGACACGGAACAGCGCGTGACCCTCGGCCGCATAAGCATGGCCTGAGGCGATCAACCGCTCGATCATGGTGATCATCTGTGGGATGTACTGGGTCGCGCGCGGCTCGATGTCGGGCGACAGATTGCCGAGCGCCGCCATGTCCTCGTGGAAGATCGCGGAGGTGCGGCGGGTCAGCGCGTCGATCGGCTCGCCGCTCTCGCGGGCCGCGGCGATGATCTTGTCCTCGACATCGGTGATGTTGCGGACATAGCGCACGTGCCGGGCCCCGTAAGCATGGCGCAGCACCCGGTACAGCAGATCGAACGCCACCACCGCGCGGGCATTGCCCAGATGGGCGAAGTCGTAGACCGTCGGCCCGCAGACATACATGCGGACGTTATTCGGATCGAGCGGTTCGAACGCCTCCTTGCGGCGCGTCAGGGAATTATAGAGAGTGAGCGGCATGACGATCCGGGTATCAGATTGTGAGCAAGCGGTCCATGCGTTCGACGGTCCCGAGCCCGCTCGGCGACACGTCACGGCCCATGATGTCGATCGGGCGCGGCTGCAAGAGGTCGTCGAAAAGCTCAAGGTGCTGCGCAAGCGCACGAGGCTCGGCGGCCTGCCCTGGAAGGAACTCCGTGACGAGGGCAGGCCGTAGACGCGCCGTCATATAACGGGCGTCTGCTCGGGATAAGGTGTCGTCGCCGCCGAGGAGGAAGGGATGAAGTTCGGCATTTTCTATGAGCTGCAATTGCCGCGCCCGTGGGAAGCGGGTGGCGAGTTGCGGCTCTACCAGAATGCGCTCGACCAGGTCGAGCTGGCCGACCGCCTCGGCTATGACTATGCCTGGGAGGTCGAGCATCATTTTCTCGAAGAGTATTCGCATTCTCCGGCTCCCGAGGTGTTTCTCGGCGCCGCGAGCCAGCGCACCAAGCAGATCCGTCTCGCCCACGGCATTATGCAATTGACGACAAGCCCCCCGGCGCGGGTCGCCGAGCGGATCGCCGCGCTCGACCTGGTCAGCCGCGGCCGGGTCGAGTTCGGCATGGGCGAAAGCGCCAGCAGCACCGAGCTCGAACCCTTCGGCCGCGCCTTCGAAGAAAAACGCGCGGTGTGGGAAGACGCGGTGCGCGCGATCATCCCGATGTTCAAGGACGGCGGCTGCGAATACCACGGGCCCATATTTCGATTTCCCGTTGCGCAACGTCGTGCCGAAGCCGCTGCAGAAAGCCGCACCCGCCGTTGTGGTGCGCCTGCTCGCAATTGGAGACGATCGAGATGGCCGGCCGCCGCGGGTTGGGCGCGCTCGCCTTCCAGTTCCTCAGCGCCGAGGCGGCGCATGCCTGGGTCCACGCCTATTACAACGCCTTCACCAAGCGCCAGGAGAAGCTCGCCGATTATGTGACCAACCCCAATCTGGCGTTGACCAGCTATTTTATGTGCGCCGAGACCGACGAGGAGGCGCGCCGCCGCGCCGACGGCATCCCGTTCTTCCAGTTCGCCTTGCGCTTTTATGGCCTCAGCCCGACCCGCGAGCGGCCGAAGCCGGGCGAGGTCAATCTGTGGGACGAATACGAAAAGTGGAAGCGCGCCAATCCCGAAGGCCTTGCCCGCGCACTGTCGGGCGGGCTGATCGGCTCGCCCGAGACGATCCGGCGCAAGCTCAGGCGGTTCGAGACCTCGCATATCGACCAGGTCATCTTTCTGAACCAGGCCGGCAAGAACACGCACGAGCACATCTGCGAGAGCCTCGAACTCTTCGCCCGCGAGGTGATGCCCGAATTCCACGCCCACGATCGCGAGCAGCAGGCCTGGAAGCAGCAGGTCCTGAACCGCGAGATCGAGCTGGAAGAGATCGACACCGCCCCCTACCGCGACCGCTACGGCCCCAATTCGGTGCAAGTCACCCGCGCCCAGGCCGCGGAATAACGGAGACGCCGATGTTCAAGCGGATCGACCATGTCGAGATCGTCACTGACCAGCCCGAAGAGACTGTCGCGTTCTATACTGACGTGCTCGGGTTCAAGGTGAAAATGCGCGACAGGGTCGAGCGCTCCGGTCTCGGCGTGCCGCTCGATCTCGTTTATCTCGACCTCGGCGGCACCACCGTCGAGCTGATCTCATATCAGGGAGCGGCGGTCGATCCAGCACCGCAAAACGAGCATCTTGGGTACCGCATGATCGCGCTCGAGGTCGACGACATGCAGCAGGCCGCCGACTATCTGAAGACCAAAGGGGATAGAGATCGTGTGGGGCCCGCGAATGTCCGCGAAACCTATGCGCGGGCTGAGATCTGCGACCCCAACGGCTTCCATATCGAGCTCAGGCAATGGTTCCGCTGATGCACGATTATATTGTGCAAGGGAGCCGAATACTTCTGGCGGCGGAAACATCCTTGCTGGCTCCTCATGTCGAGGAGGTCAGTCGACCCACTATCGCCGCATCGGCTGATTCGAGCAGCGCGTTCAGCAGCACGTCGCAGCCGGCGGTCAGGTCTGCGGGTTTGGCGTCCTCGATCTCGTTGTGGCTGATGCCGCCGACGCAGGGGACGAAGACCATCGCCGTCGGCGCGACCCGCGCCATGTAGACGGCGTCGTGGCCGGCGCCGCTGATGATGTCCTGGTGCGGTTGGCCCAGCGCCGCGGCGGCATCG
This sequence comes from uncultured Alphaproteobacteria bacterium, assembly GCA_963785565.1. Classification (GTDB taxonomy): domain Bacteria; phylum Pseudomonadota; class Alphaproteobacteria; order ATCC43930; family CGMCC-115725; genus AP-15. Next base: position 58,341 of record CAWAVV010000015.1, read on the forward strand.
CGCACCGCGGCGACCAGCGCCGGATCGAACGGGGTCGGCGGGAAATACCAGAATTCCTTGACCACGACTTCGAGCCCGCCGCTGGCCGCCGCGGCATCGTCGCAGGCTTGCCGCAGCTCGCGGTCCATCTGGGTCAGCACCGTATCCTCGGGATGGCGGAAATCGACGGTAAGGAAAACCCGGCCGGGGATCGTGTTGCGCGAATTCGGGCTGACCTGGACAAAACCGACCGTGGCGCAGGCATAAGGCGCGTGCGCATGGCCGATCCGGTTCACCGCATCGATCATCCGTGCGGCGCCGACCAGCGCGTCGCGCCGCCGCGGCATCGGCGTCGGCCCGGCATGCGCCTCCTGGCCGGTGACGGTGATCTCGTACCAGCGCTGGCCTTGCGCGCCGGTCACGACCCCGATCGGTTTCTGCGCCGCTTCGAGGATCGGCCCCTGCTCGATATGCGCCTCGAAATAGGCGGCGACCTTATGCCCGCCGACCGGCTCGGAGCCGGCAAAGCCGATCCGTTCGAGCTCCGCGCCGAGGGTCACTCCGGTGACATTGTCTGGCCGTTCGAGCCCGTAAGCGAGATCGAACACCCCGGCGAACACCCCCGAGCCGACCATCGCCGGCGAGAACCGCGAGCCTTCCTCGTTGGTCCAGGCGACGATCTCGATCGGCGCCTCGGTCTCGTAGGCGAGATCGTTGAGGGTGCGGACGATCTCCAGCCCGGCCATTACCCCATAGGCGCCGTCGAACCGGCCGCCGGTCGGCTGGGTGTCGAGATGGCTGCCGGTCATGACCGGCGCCAGGTTCGGGTCTGCGGCCGGGCCGGCGGGCAAAGATGTTGCCGATCCGGTCGACCGTGACGGTGCAGCCGGCTTCCTCGCACCAACGGATGAACAGCCGGCGCGCCTCGCCGTCGAGATCGCTGGCGGCGAGCCGGCACACGCCGCCCTTCGCCGTGGCGCCGATCTGTGCCAATTCCATCAGGCTCGCCCACAGCCGCTCGCCATTGACCTGCAGGTTGCGCATCCCGCTTCTCACTGCCGAGCTGCGCCAGCCCGCAATTCCTGACGATAACTCGCTGCCGTTCACGTCGCCAGCGGTCGCGGCGTATTTAGGTGGATAGGAGGCCTAGCGCCGCAGCGGCCAGGCGAAGCTGAGCTCGTGCCCGTCGGGGTCGGTTATATGGAAGAACCGCTCGCCCCATTCGGCGTCGCGCGGCGCGGTGTCCGGCCGGCAGCCGGCGGCGACGAGACGGGCATGGAGCGCGTCGACATCGGAATCGTAGAAGATGACCCGCCCCCACCACGACCAGCGCCGTTCCGCCGGCTGGGCGATCAGGTTCAGAAACGCGCCGCCGGCCTTGAAGCTGGTGAAGCCGGCATCCTCGCCGCCGTAAAGCATCTCGAACCCCAACAGCCGATAGAAGCGAACGGCTCGCCGCATGTCGTGGGTGGCAAGGGTTATGGCGCTGATGCCGGTGATCATTACCGATCTCCATGGCGAGCCGGGGGTGTATCCTGGCCGGGACGGCAGGTGGAGAGACGGTCATGTATGTGGGGACGCAGATCAGGCCGCGGGACGATTCCGACTACAAGGTCTGGGCGCAGCTCGGCGTCACCCATGTCTGCGTCGATCCGCCGGGCAATCCGCATCATTGGAGCCTCGACGATCTGCGGCGCCACCGCGACCATGTGGAGTCGTTCGGCCTGTCGCTCGACATGGTGCAATTGCCGATGTCGTCGCGGCCGATCGAGGAGCAGGAGAGCCCGCACATCCTGTTGGCGAAGGAACCGGAGCGGCAGCGCGAAATCGACAGCATCTGTGGCCTGATCGAACGGCTCGCCGCGGCCGGCATCCCGGCGGCGAAATACAATCTGACCATCATCGGCATCCCCCGAACCGAGCGGGAGCCGGGCCGCGGCGGCTCGCGCAATGCCGCCTTTCGCTGGAGCCGCGCCGACCAGACCGCGCCGCCGGGCCAGGCCGGCATCGTCTCCGAGGACGAATATTGGGAGCGGATCGACCATTTCCTCGCGGCGGTCGTGCCGGTGGCGACCGCGGCAAAGGTGCGCCTCGCCTGCCATCCGCAGGACCCCTACACACCGCCCGGCTATCGCGGCGTAACCAGCGTGCTCGGCACGGTCGAGGGGCTGAAGCGGTTCGTGACGATGCATGAGAGCCCCTATCACGGGCTCAATTTCTGCCAGGGCACCGTCGCCGAGATGCTCGACGATCCGGCGCGCGAGATCTTCGACGCGATCCGCTGGTTTGGCGAGCGCGGCAAATTATTCAACGTGCATTTCCGCAACATCAAAGGCAGGAAGCTCGATTTCATGGAGGCGTTCCCGGACGAGGGCGACATGGACATGGCCCGCGCGATCGCCTGTTATCGCGATGTCGGCTATCCCTACATGCTGATGCCGGACCACGTGCCGCAGATCGACGGCCGCGATCCCTCCGGCGTCGCCTTCGCCTATTGCTACGGCTACATCCAGGCCCTCCTCGACGCGCTGGCTCCGCGCGAGAGCGGCGCAGTCGGCTGACGGGCTAATCAGACGCCCTCGCACGGCATCACGCTTGCCAATCCTCGAGCCGCAGACCCGGCACTCGTCCAAATTCTCTCGTATTGTGCGTAACGAGGATCAGGTTTCGCGCCACGGCCTGCCCGGCGATCAGCACGTCATAAGCGCCGATCGGCGTCCCCTTGGAGGCGAGCATAGGCTCGGACCTCACCGGCTTGCCGGGCGTCCTCCTTGTCGAAATCGAGCACCACAAATTGCAGGGCATCGATCAGCGCTGCATTTTGGGCAGCCCGGCGGCTCCTGAACGCGCCATAATATAGCTCGTGCATGACGATCACTGAAATCGCTACGTCGCCAGGATTTTCTCTTCGTGCGCGCAGCGCTGTCTTCGAGGTGATGTCGTTCAGCAGGGCGATGACTGCGTTCGTATCGAGGAGATAAGCCATTACCGAAACAATTCATCGAGCGCCGGGCGCTCCTGCGGCTGCGGGGGCTCGTTGACAGCTTCGACAAAATCGTCGTCGAGCTTGCCGACGATCGCATCCAGCCAAGTCCAATCATCCGCCGCCGGCTCGAGAATGACGGCATTGCCCCGTCGCCGAATGTGCACCTCATTGCCTTGAAAACGAAATTCCTTGGGAAGTCGCACGGCTTGCGATCGCCCCGACCAGAAAAGCTTCGCGGTTGCCATGACCGATTCCTTTGCCAGATACCAATGATATATGGCGTCATCGCTGATATCGTCCGCAAGGGCCCGGCACAGCGGACGGGTGCGAGCCGCTGCCTTTGTCCTCGCCTGTTGCTGCGGCTACATCCAGGCCTTGCTCGACGCGCTGGTGCGGCCGAAACGGTAGAAGGATCAGGACAGGGCGATCAGCGAGGTCGGCACGGCGCCGCGCAGCAGAGCTTTGCGGGCCTGCCATTGCTCGCCGCTTTCGAGGGTCTCGAGGAATTGGACCTCGCCGCCGGCGAATAGGGCGATCGGCAGGCCGTCGCGGTAGAGCAGCCGGTTGCCGGTAAGGGCGGCGAGCTTTGGCCCGGGGGTCAGGATGCCGGCGAGGTTGAGCGGATCGGCGCCGGAAACCGATACCCAGCCATCCGCAGCCGGTTTACGCCTGGTTTCGCGCAGCAAGCCGATCGCCTCGGGCAGCGCGAATTGTTCGCCGGAGAAGCCGGCGACAAAGCGGCCGCCGCGAATCTCGCCGCGCGCTTCGAGCCGGCGATAGACCCGCAACAGATCGCGCCAGGGCGGCAGCCAGGCGGCCTCGCGCTCCAGCAGACGCCAAAACACCACCCCGTAGCGGCGCAGCAAACTGCGTGCTGCGTGCTCGATCGCCTCGCCCTGCGTCCCTCCTTGCGCCGGCCGGGTGCGGTGGGCGAGCGCCCAACGGCCGGCGTCCTCCATGCCGAAGACCGCGCCGCGACGCCGCCGCCCGCTGCCGCTGGGCCGGCGCCGGTCGGACGGCATCAGCAATGCGCGCAGCCCGCCAAAGCTGTCGGAATTGACCAGGCCCAGGGCGACCAGCTCGCCCAGCGCCTCTTCGAGCTGCGGGCGCAGCAGGCCCGTGTCTTCCAGCAACTCGTCGAAGAATGACGCGCCCCGCTCCCGAATGCACGCGACGACCCGTTGCGCTTGGGAACTCGGTTGGATCGCGTCTTCGACCACTGAAAACACTGCCCACAGTCGCGCTTGACGCCGCGGCAAAAGCGCAATCGGGGTCGTCCGTACCGGCATTGCCGCGCGGCCATTGCCATTCGGCCGCCCGGCGACAGGCCGCAGGCGCGCCCATGCGACCCGTCCCGCCAGGCAGAGATCATCGAGCCAAGCCGGTTCGTATTCGGCGATACGCGCCGGCAGGATCTCGGTTTCCCAGGCGCCCGCCGGCGCCTCGAACCCTTCGAGTTGGCCGACAATCGCTTCGACGGCGTCCGGCCCTTCCATTTGGGTGTCGGGTGCCACCCGCTGCCAGCCGAACAGGAAGCGCAGGAAGTCGCGCGCGGCGACCGGCTCGATCTCCGCGCGCAATCGCTTGACCGTGTAGCGGTGAATGCGGGCGAGGAGCCGGCGTTCGCACCATTCGTCCGCCATCACACCCGGCGTAAAGCGGCCGCGCATGGCGAAACCTTCGGCTTCTAGCGCGAGGAGCGACGGCAAAATTTTCTGTGCATCGAGCCCGAGCGGAGCCGCAAGCGTGGCCTCGGCGACGGGGCCCAAACCCTCCAGCCGGCCGCGCAGAAGTTCCGTCAGCGCCTCGTCGCGCGACCAGTTCTTTTCGGCATAGGGGGCCGGAACACTAATAGTGGGGTCGAACCTCGCTGCGGGCCAGAGCGCCTGGAACTGCGGCAGTCGCTCCACCGCGATCCAGACAGTCGCCGCCGGCAGTTGCAGCCGCGTGACCCGTCGCTCCTGCGCAAGACCTGCCAGCCATTCGCCCCAGCCGGGCTGCACCTCGTCGGCGCCGAGGAAGCCGAGCCACGCCAGCGCATCGTGCAATTCGTCGGCGTTCGCGGGGTCGGGCCAGGCCTCCTCCCGCACCCGCGCGATCGCCTCGGGGTCGAGCCGGCCGAGGTCGGCAGCGGTCTCCGGCGCCAGCCAGCGCCGGCTGATCACCGCCTGAGTGCGCCGCTCCTCCAAGGGTGCGTCGTCGAGATAGGCGTAAGGCCGCGCCGACAGCACTTCGAGGGCAAGCGGCGACGGTTCAGTCAGATCGCGCGCGACGACCCGGATCTCGCCCGATGCGAGCCGGGCCAGCAGCTGCTCCAGACCATCGAGATCCATCGCATCGCCGAGGCAATCGGCAATCGTCTGGCGGACCAGCAAATGGTCGGGGATCTCGCGTTCGCCGACCAAATTCTCGGCGCAAGCAAGCTGGTCGGGAAAGATTGCCGCGATCAGGTCTTCGGCCTCCATGCGGGCGAGCTGGGGCGGCACCTTTTTCCCGCCGCGAAAGCGCGGCAGCGCCAACGCCACGCCGGCAACCCAGCGCCACCGCGTCATGAACATCGGCGCATCAAGCAAGGCCTGAATCAACAGCGGCCGGATGCTGGCCGGATGCAGGTAACGCTGCACCTCGCCCAGATCGAAGCTATGCGCGGTGGTCAGCGACAATACGATGTTGTCCTCGGTCGCCGCGGCTTGCAGCTCGAAATTGAACTTGGTGCAAAAGCGCTTGCGCAGCGCCAACCCCCAGGCGCGGTTGATGCGGCTGCCATAGGGCGAATGGATGACCAACTGCATGCCGCCGACCGCGTCGAAGAACCGCTCGAAGACCAAGCGTGTCACGCGTGGGCAGAACCCCCAGCGCTGCGTAGGCCGAAGCCAAATATTCGACGAGCTGGCGTGCGGCAGGCTCGGCGGCGGCGACTTCTTCGATCAGCCAGCGCAGAGCGTTTTCGCCAGTCGGGTCAAGCGCCAGATATTCCTGCAATCTCGCCCGCGTAGCCGCGACACCGACTGCGAAAGCTCGTCGGTGCGGCCCGGCGCCTCGCCCAGCCAGAATGGAATGGTCGGCGCCATGCCGTGCGCATCCTCGACCCGGACGGTGCCGCGCTCGACGCGCATGATGCGATAGGCATTGTTGCCGAGCTGGAAGACGTCGCCGGCCATGCTCTCGACCGCGAAATCCTCGTTGACCGTGCCGATCACCTGATTTTCCGGTTCGAGCAATACCTGATAGTCGGCGGTGTCGGGGATCGTGCCGCCCGAGGTCAGCGCGGTCAGCCGCGCGCCGCGCCGGCCGCGCAGCACATGGTTGACGGCGTCGTGGTGGATCAGCGCGCCACGTCGGCCCCGGCGGGTGCTGAAGCCTGTCGGCCAGCATCGCGACGACCGCGGCAAAATCCTCGCGGTCAAGCTCCCGGTACGGCCAGGCGCGACGGAACGCTCGTAAAGCCGGTCCTCGCCCCATTCCTGCGCCGCGACTTCGGCGACGATCTGCTGCGCCAGCACGTCGAGCGGCTGTTCGGGAACCGCCAGCCGATCGAGTTCGCCGCGGCGGACGCTGTCGAGCAACGCTGTGCATTCGACCAGTTCGTCGCGCGACAGCGGAAACAGCCGGCCCTTGGGCGTCCCCGCCACCGCATGCCCCGAACGCCCGACGCGTTGCAGGAACGTCGCGATCGAGCGCGGCGAACCAAGCTGGCAGACCAGGTCGACCTCGCCGATATCGATGCCGAGCTCGAGCGAGGCGGTCGCCACCAGCGCCTTCAGCTTTCCCGCTTTGAGGCGCTGTTCGGCGTCTAGCCTCTGCTCCTTCGCCAGGCTGCCGTGATGCGCGGTCAGCTGATCTTCGCCGAGCCGCTCGGACAGCTGACGGGTTACCCGCTCGGCCATCCGTCGGGTATTGGTGAAGATCAAGGTCGTGCGATGCCCCTCGATCAGCTGGGCCAATCGGTCATAAACCTGCTGCCAGACTTCGCCCGACATGACGGCTTCGAGCGGGGACGAAGGCACTTCGAGGGCGAGGTCGCGCGCCCGGCGATGGCCGGTGTCGATGATCCGGCATTCAGTGCTCGGCCCGACCAGAAAGCGCGCGACCGCCTCGATCGGTTTCTGGGTCGCCGACAGGCCGACGCGCAGCAGCCGATCGCCGCACAGAGCAGACAAGCGTTCGAGCGACAGCGCCAGATGGGAGCCGCGCTTGTTCGGCGCCAGCGCGTGGATCTCGTCGACGATCACGGATCGCGTCGTCGCCAGCATCTTCCGCCCGGATTCGGAGCCGAGCAGGATGTAGAGCGATTCCGGCGTGGTGACGACGATGTGCGGCGGGCGCCGCCGCATGCGCTCGCGCTCGCCCGGCGGCGTATCGCCGGTCCGCACCCAGCTGCGGATGTCGACATCGGGCAATCCTTGCGCCTGCAAGGCCTCGCGGATGCCGGCGAGCGGCGCATCCAGATTTCGCCGAATGTCGTTCGACAGCGCCTTCAACGGCGAGACGTAGACGATTTGCGTTTCGTCCCTGAGCTCGCCGGCGAGCCCTTGCCGCACCAGCCCGTCGATCGCCGTAAGAAAGGCGGCGAGCGTTTTTCCGGATCCGGTCGGGGCGGCGATCAGAACATGCCGCGCCGCCTGAATGGCCGGCCAAGCCTGTGCCTGCGCCGCGGTGGGCGCGGTAAAGCAGTGCGCGAACCACTCGGCGACGGCCGGATGAAACAACGAGGTCAAGTCGACGGAGCCGGTCGAAGGGGATAGCGTATCGATAACCGCGCACTCGCAGACAGAACCACCGCCGGCCCTACCCGCAGCGACAATCGAGCGCAGCGGTGCCGGGCGTCAACAGGATGAAGGGTTGGTCGGCGAGGAATCAACCCCTCACGCCATTTGCGCCCGCCTCTTTCCGCGATCGAGGGGTCGGCGTCGCTGCCGGATGGGCCTTAGCCGGCGACTAGCAGATAAATGCCAATGCCCAACATCGCCACCCCGCCGGCGCGCGCGAGCCAAGTCCCCGCGGGAAGCAGCTTCTCAAGCAGGACGAAGACGGCGATCACCGCCATCCACAACAGGCTCATGATCCCGGCCGCGAACATCAGCGCCATCAGAAACCAGCAGCAGCCGAGGCAATAGAGGCCGTGCTCCACTCCCATGCGCAGCGCGCCCGAGGCGCCGTCGCGCCAGTGGTTCAGGACAAAGTCGAAAGGCGAGCGGCAATGCCTAAGGCATACCGATTTCAGCGGCGATAACTGATAGATGCCGGCGGCGACGACCATGATCGCGCCCAGAATCGGGGTCAGCCGTCCCGTCATCGGCGAGATCAGCGCGGCGCGCTCGAGGGCCCAGTCGGCCAAGGTGGCAAAGACGCCGAACAACCCCCAGGCGACCAGGTAGCCCGCCGTGAACACCATTGGTGGGACAAAGGGCTGGCCACGTTCGCGCTTGCGCCGGTTGACCGTAGCGAAAGTCAAGATCATCGGGGTGGCCGAAGGCAGCATCATGCCCGGCATCATCACCCACCAGATCGCCAGGTTGAGCGCGAAATCGGCCGCCGTCCAAGGCGCGAACATGGCCGGCGCGATGTCGGCCATGTCCGCCATCGGCTGCATCTGCAGGTAGAGGTAGAGCCACGACAGCGCGGCGACAGCGCCGAGCGCTGCGGCGATGACGACACGCTCGCGCCGCGGCAAGCGAGCGGCGGTCTGTTCAGCGCCTAAGCCGACCACGAGAACGGCGCGAAGTGACCGTTATTGCCCTGGCCGACGAGATCGAGATCGAGACCGAAGCCGTGCACATGGGTTTCCTTCGACCGCGCCAATGCGAGCCGGCGGTTCGCCGGATGCCCCACGTTATCGATGTAATAGGGATCGCCGCTGCGGTTGCGTGAGGCGACGCCCTCGATCTCGAAGGCGGCGACATCAGGGATCACCGCCTTACGCGCTAGCCCCGCCATCGTAAACTCGATCGACTTGTATTCCACGCCGCGGAAATCGCTTACCAGATTTTGCCGGATGAAAGAAGGCGGGCCACCGGCATCGCCGGCAACAATTGCGGCAAGCGCCTGGCGCTGACCTGCGTCCGCAGTTTCGTCGACCACGCCCGCAAACACCCAATTACCGTCGGCCATGACCTTCCCCGAACGGATCACCAGCGCGAATTTGAGCCCGTCGAGCCTCGTGCTGCCATGCCGGCCTTCATCGATCCGGAACACCATCACCGCGATACAGTTATCATAGGTAACCGGGCCTTGCGGGTTCGTATAGATGCACGGGCAAAGATAATCGCAGTTGCAGCTTTCCATGTATTCGCCGCGCATCGTCCATAGCGGTTCGGGCACGATGTTAGTCTCCGAGTCAGTCCATCACCCACACGGCCAGCCACGCCTATTGGTTGGACCAGCTTATCGGCGCGTAATGGCCGTTTTTGCCGGAATTGTCCCAGCGCATCCCGTGATCGGCAAAGGTGCTTCCTGCTGCGCCGATCGCGAGAGCCAGCTTGTCGGGCGCGACCGGATGGCCGCCCGCCACCCACGTTTCCCCGGTTTGGTGCAGGCTCGGCAACGGCTCGACAGACATGTGCATGATCCCCGGAATCTCGGACGCGCGCGTCTTGCCGGTTATTCGATAGGTTATCGGCGCCTTCTTGACACCGAGGTTTGTCGCAATCAGCGGAGCAAAGTTAGCCATCGGCCCGCCTTCCGCGCCGCTGAAGATGGCGCCCAGCGCCTCGGCCTGCCGATCGTCGGCGCGCTCGTCGACATAGACGGCAATGGCCCAATTGCCGTCCCCCATCGGCCCAGGGGTATGTGCGATCAGCGCCAGATTGAGCCCGTCGAGCGCGACTTCGCCGTAGCTGCCCCGATCGATGTGAAAGGCCAGCGCAACATCGCAAACCCCTTGGCTGGGCTGGGAGGTCAGCGGCGGCGCCGGCGAGAACAGGCACGGACAGACGACATTGCAATTGCAGTTTTCGAAATAGTCTCCCGAAAGCTGCCAGCCGGTTCCTACAGCCATGTATCCCTCCCTTTCAATTAAATGAACCGTAAGCCAGCTATCCCATTATGTAAACGAATATCGGGGCAATCTTACGCCGGGGCGAGCCGGCTGATCTCGTCGGCATCGAAGGTGTAGCGGCGGCTGCAAAACTCACAGGTCACCGTGGTGACCCGCTCCTTGGCCATGTCGTCGATCTCATCGGCCGGAAAGGCGCGCAGGATGGTCTCGATCCGTTCGCGCGAACAGCGGCAACGAGCTTCGAGCGGATGCGTGTTGTAGACCCGCACGCCATCCTCGTGAAACAGCCGGAACAGCAGCCGGTGAGGCGTCAACTCGGGATCGACCAATTCGTCGGCCGTCGCCGAACTCATCAGCACCATCGAGCGGCGCCAGCCATCCTCGACATCGTCGGCGATGACGCCATAACCGCCCTCCGGCGGCACCCGCTGCAGCATCAGTCCGCCGGCGCGCCAAGCTCCATCCGACCCGGTGCGAGCGACCGCGAGCTTGATCCCGGCCTGGATTTGCTCCGATTGGCGGAAATAATGCTGCGCGCAGTCGGCTAAGATCTCACCCGACAGCTCGACGATCCCCTGATAGCGGTCAGTCTCCTCGCCCTGATCGACGGTAAAGGCGATATAGCCGGCGCCGAGCAGGCGCGGCACCGAGAGGCCCCGAGAGGTCGCGTCGCCGACCTCGGCCTCGAGCTTTGCCTCGTCGTATTGGGCATAGCCGCGCACTGCGCCGTCGGTCGACACATCCGCCACGATCAATCGGATCGGCCCATCGCCCTTGGTCTGCAAGGTAAAGACGCCGTCATATTTGAGCGCGCCGGCCAGCAGCACGGCGAGTGTGATCGCTTCGCCCAGCATCGCCGCGACCGGCTCGGGATAGGCGTGCTGCGACAGAATATGGTCGATCGTCGGGCCCAGCCGCACGAGACGGCCGCGCAACGCAAATGGGTCGATGCGAAACGGCTGGACCAGATCGTCGGGAGTGTTGTCAGGGGGAGTAGTGGTGGGCGACAGGGTCAAAATTGCGGGCTCCGGGGTCGAGGCTTCGTCCCAATTCCGGCAGGACCGTCATTCCGGGCCGGCGAATTCTCCGCCTATGCCCCGGAACGACGGATAGTCGCTGCACATATTACCCGAGGCACCAGGTGAGGATCCCCTTTTGTGCGTGCAGCCGGTTTTCGGCTTCGTCCCAGACGACCGATTGTGGGCCGTCGACCACGCCGGCGGTGACCTCCTCGCCGCGCTTGACCGGCAAGCAATGCATAAAGATGGCGTCGGGCTTGGCGTGCGTCATTAGATGCTCGTCGACGCGGTAGGGGGCGAGCAGATTGTGACGATTGACGCTCGCGTCGTTGCCCATCGAGATCCAGGTATCGGTGACGACGCAATCGGCGTCGGCGACGGCGTCGCGCGGTTCGGTCGTCAGACTGACGCGGCCGCCTTCGCGCCGCGCCCAATCGAGCAGCCTCGGCGGCAGGCTGAGCTGTTCAGGGCAAGCCAGCCGCAACACAAAGCCAAAACGAACGGCGGCATGAACCCAGCTCGCCGCTACGTTGTTGCCGTCGCCGCTCCAGGCCACGGTCTTATTGGCAACCGGCCCCTTTTTTTCTTGTAGGGTCATCACGTCGGCCATGATCTGGCACGGGTGCGACGCGTCGGTCAGACCGTTGATGACCGGAACGGTCGCATACCGCGCCAGCTCGTCGAGCTTATGCGGCAGGTTGGTGCGGATCATGATCGCGTCGACATATCGCGACAGCACGCGCGCCGTATCGGCAACCGTCTCGCCGCGCCCGAGCTGACTGTCGGCCGTGTTCAGAAAGATCGTATCGCCGCCGAGTTGGCGCGTCGCCACCTCGAACGAGACGCGGGTCCGCGTCGACGGCTTTTCGAAGATCATCGCCAAGGTCTTGCCGGCCAGTGGCCGATCGCGCCGGCCGCGCTTGTACGCCACGCCGATATCGAGGATGCCGCGCAGCTCGGCGCTGTCGAACTGATCGATATCGAGAAAGTGGCGCGGAACAGGCGGGGTCAGCCGCCCGTCGACCAGTGCCGCCGCGCCGGTGGTGCGTCTTACGCCGGCCATTCCCGAGCGACCTTGTGCAGGGTGTCCATCGCTTCGCCTATCTCTGCCTCGCTGACCACCAGCGGCGGCAACAGGCGTAGCACGTTGTCGCCCGCGGTCAGGGCCAAGAGGCCATTCTGGCGCAGCCGGGTGACGACGTCGCCGGCCGGCACCACGCAGCGGATGCCGAGCAGCAGACCCGAGCCGCGCAACTCCGCGAAAAGCTTGGGATAGGCCTTGACCAATTCCTCGAGCTTGCCGCGCAGCAGCCGCGCCCTGGCCTGGACCCGATCAAAGAAATCCGCCTCGAGCATCACGTCGAGGACTGCGTTTCCCGCCGCGACCGCCAGCGGGTTGCCGCCAAAGGTCGAGCCGTGGGTGCCGGGTCCCATGCCAGCGGCGGCGCGCTCCGTGGCGAGGCAGGCGCCGATCGGGAAGCCGCCGCCCAGCGCCTTGGCGATCGCCATCACGTCGGGAGTGACACCCGACCATTCGTGGGCGAACAGCTTTCCGGTCCGACCCATCCCGCATTGCACTTCGTCAAAAACCAACAGCAGGCCGAACTCGTCGGCGATTGCCCGCAACCCGCGCAAATATTCGTCCGAGCCCGGGCGCACACCGCCTTCGCCTTGCACCGGCTCGATCAGGATCGCGGCCGTCTCGCCGCCGATCGCGGCGCGCATCTCGTTCAGATTACCGAAGGCGACATGGTCGAAGCCGTCCATCGGCGGGCCAAACCCTTCGAGATAATGCTCGTTTCCGGCAGCTGCCAGGGTGGCAAGGGTGCGGCCGTGGAACGAGCCTTCGCAGCCGATGATCCGGTAACGCTCAGGATGGCCGGTGTCGTGCTGGTATTTGCGGGCAATCTTGATCGCCAACTCGCAAGCCTCGGCCCCTGAATTGCCGAAAAACACGGTGTCGGCAAAGCTGTTGTCAACGAGGCGCTGGGCCAGCCGCTCCTGCCCCGGGATCCGGAACAAGTTTGAGACGTGCCATAGGTGCTTGGCCTGCTCGGTTACGGCAGCGACCAGGTGCGGGTGGCAGTGACCAAGCCCGGTCACCGCGATGCCGCTGGTAAAGTCGAGGAATTTGCGGCCGTCGGTAGAGTAGAGCCAGCAGCCTTCGCCATGATCGACGGCGACGTCCCACCGGCCGTAGGTCGGCATAACGGGTGTAATCACGGAATTTCTCCTGCGCGAGAGGGTTGGGAAACGGGGGTCGGCGACGCAGGATTATCGTCGTCGCCCGAACCCTACTGGCCCGGTCCCGTGGACCCGCCGCCAATACCGGCGCAAATTGCCGGGATCGCGCATCATCGGCACTCTCCTCGTCACGGCGGGCCGGCCCGGCGACCCGCCATCGAGCAGGAAAGCGGCGGAGTATGGGGATGGTGAACACCCCTGTCAATTCGCCCCACTCGCGCCTGCAACGCACGCGCAACGGTTTCGACCGCGCGGTTTTCGCTGTATAGCGTCGCCGATGACGGTTATCACCGACAGCCAGGGGTTGGCCGAATTTTGTGCGCGGCAACGCGGCGCGGATTTCGTCGCGGTCGACACCGAGTTCATGCGCGAGCGCACCTATTGGCCGATCCTGTGCCTGGTGCAGGTGGCAGGTCCGGACGAGGCCGCGGCGATCGACGCGCTGGCGCCGGGGATCGACTTGGCACCGCTCTTGGCGCTGATGGCGGACGAGAACACGCCGAAGGTGTTTCACGCGGCCCGCCAGGACGTCGAAATCTTCTTCAACCTGTCGGGTTCGGTTCCGGCGCCGCTGTTCGATACCCAGATCGCCGCCATGGTCTGCGGTTTCGGCGACGCCGCAAGTTACGAAACCCTGGTCGGCAAGCTCGCGCGCGCCCCGCTCGACAAATCCTCGCGCTTCACCGACTGGTCGCATCGGCCGCTGACCGAACGGCAAATCCGCTACGCGCTGGCCGATGTCGTCCATTTGCGCACCGTCTACGACAAGCTGCAGCAGCTCTTGGCGGCGAACGGCCGCGCCGCGTGGTTCGCCGAGGAGATGGCGGTGCTGTGCGAGCCGGCAACCTATCGCACCGATCCGGCCGAGGCGTGGCGGCGCTTTCGCCTGCGCGGGCGCATTGACCCGCGCTTTTTTGGCGTTCTGCGCGAGGTCGCGGCTTGGCGCGAAGCCGCGGCGCAGCAGCGCAATCTGCCGCGCGGCCGCATCGTCAAAGACGAAGCCGTGCTGGAGGTCGCCGCCCATCTGCCAAAGACCATCGAGGCGCTGTCGCGCACGCGCAGCCTCGGCAAAGGAGTGGCCGAGGGCAGGTTCGGCGGCGAGATCCTCGACGCGGTCCGTCGCGGACTCGCCCAATCGGCCGCGATCGAGCCGCCGGCGCCGCTGCGCGCCGATACGCCACCGGGTCTCGGGCCGCTGATCGAACTGTTTCGCGTCCTGTTGAAGCATCGCTGCGAGGCGCATCAGGTCGCCCAGAAACTGGTCGCCTCGGCCGACGACATCGAGGCGATCGCCGCCGACGATCATGCGCCGGTGCCGGCGCTGTCCGGATGGCGTTATGAAGTCTTTGGCAAGGACGCCATCGCCTTGAAACACGGCCGGCTCGCGCTGAGCGTTCGTGACAACCGAATAGCACTGGTCGAGCCGGCGACGCAGCCGTGACGGCTGCGGCCTCAGTCCCTGGCCCCGCTAGTCGCCGGCCAGCCGTCTCGGCTCGCGCCGGCGCAGCACCGATGTCGCGCCGAGCGAGCGGGCGACGGCGTCGAGGCGCCGCTGCACCGTCTCGCCCATAAACAAGCCGTCGGCCGGCGGAACTTCGAGGACCAGGCTCGCGCCGTCGCGCCCGAGCCAGGTGTCAGACAACAGCTCGATCCGACCGCCGCACAAAGTGTAGGCGAGGCGCAGCGCGAGGCCGAGCGTGCGCACCGCGGCGGCGGCTTGCGGATCCAACAACGCCCGGGTCGGATCTCGGACCGGGTCGTCGGTTGCCCCACCATACCGGGTGTGGAGCACCGCGGCGACAAACACCCGGTCGGGGTGGGTGATCGCGGCGATCGGCATTCTCAAGCTGCGCGCGAAAGCTTGCTCGGGACGATAGTCGGGATGTTCGATCCAGGCGATGTCGCCGAGCCAGCACGCCGCCCGATGCAGTCGCCGCATTCGCTCGGACAGGGCGGGAAAAAGCGGCGCCGTCCATTCCTGCAACCGGTCGCCGTTGGGTGCAAACCGGCTCTCGGTGCGGCCAATCGCCATGCACGCAGCAAGCAGCGGATCGGGGCTGCGCTCGGCCGGTGGAATGAGACCGTAGGCGTAGCCTTCGCGCAAGCCGAAGGCGGAGAAGATGACGCGTTGCGGACCGGCGACGGCGACCAGCTTGCGCAGCATCACCGCCGCCAGGGGCACCATTTCGAGGCGCTTGCGCGAGATCGTGGTGATCCGCTCGAGCGATTTTCGCGATAGCCGGCCGATGATCTCGAAGAAGGCCTCCGCTTCGCCGCGAGCGATCGTGTAATGGTGGACGATGTGGAGCGGGTAGCGCGTATGATCCATGTGCAGCCGGGCCAGCGCGCGCGACGCGCCACCGACCAGGTACAGGTTTTGCCCGATCACCCCGCGCGCGACGGGCGCGGCGGCGAGCGATCGCTCGACCGCTTCCGAGACGGCCTTTGCGTTGTCGCCAAACTCGGCCAGGCGCAACGGCCCTAACGGCAGGGTGATCCCGCGGCCGATACGCCCGCCCTCGCCGCCAAGGCCCGGCCCTACCCGGACCAGCTCGACGCTGCCGCCGCCGAGATCGCCGACGATCCCTTCCGCCTCGGGGATGCCGGCAAGGACGCCCGCGGCCGACAATCGCGCCTCCTCGGCGCCGTCGATGATGGCGACGGGCACGCGGCACTCGCGCGCGACTTCGTCGGCAAAGACTTGGCCGTCGCTGGCATCGCGAACTGCGGCGGTCGCCAGCACCGCCAGGTGATCGACGCCGATCGCGTGCGCGAGGGCGACAAAGCGCCTCAGATTCACCATGGCCAGCGTCATGCCGTCGCGGTTCAGCCGGCCGCTCGTCGAAAGTCCGCGGGCCAGACCGCACATCACCTTTTCGTTGATCAACGGAAACAGCACGCCGCCGTGACGCTCGAAAACCGCAAGACGCAGAGAATTGGAGCCGAGATCGATGATGCCGATGCGGCCGGTTGCCGAATTCGTCTGCCGCTCGGACATCGGATCAGCGAACGACAAGCTTGGGCTGAGCGCGCCTCAGCGCTTTGCCGCGGCCGGAAAGGCTTGGATTGGTCATGAAATAGGTGTGAGCGGAAAACGGCTCCTCGTCGGATTGCACCCGCTCATAAGTCCCGTCCGGTGCCAGGCTCCAGCTCTGCAACGTATCGCGCAGGTTCGCCACCATGATTTCGTCCAAGACTTGGCGATGCACCGTTGGATTTTCGATAGGCACCAGCGCCTCGACGCGCCCGTCGAAATTGCGCGGCATCCAATCGGCCGAGCTGATGAACACCTTGGCGCGATCCGATGGCAGCTTGTTGCCGTTGCCGAAACAGACGACGCGGCCGTGCTCGAGAAAGCGGCCGATGATGCTCTTGACCCGGATATTGTCCGAGAGACCCGGCACGCCCGGCCGCAGGCAACAGATGCCGCGTACGACGAGATCGATACCGACCCCCGCCTGCGATGCCCGATACAGAAGATCAATGATGGTCGGGTCGACAAGCGCGTTCATCTTGGCCCAGATTTGCGCCGGCTTGCCGGATTTCGCATTGGCGATTTCGGCCTCGATCAGCTCGAACAGGCGGGCCCGCAAATTGATCGGCGCGACCGATATCTTTTCCAAGCTGGCGGGGGTTGCGTAGCCGGTCATAAAGTTGAACAGGCGGGCGGCGTCCCGGCACAGCGCCGGATCGCAAGTAAAAAACGACAGATCGGTGTAAACCTTGGCCGTATAGGGATGATAATTCCCGGTCCCATAATGAACGTAGGAACAGAGCTGGCCTGCTTCGCGGCGAATTACGAGCGAGACCTTGGCGTGCGTCTTCAACTGCAAAAATCCGTAAACCACCTGCACCCCGGCTCGTTCGAGATCGCGGGCCCAGCGGATATTCGCTTCCTCGTCAAAGCGCGCCTTCAGCTCGATCAGCGCCGTCACCGATTTTCCGGCCTCGGCGGCCTCGGCCAGTTCCCGCACGATCGGGCTGTCTTCGCTGGTGCGGTATAGCGTCTGCTTGATTGCTGCGACGGCAGGGTCGCGGGCAGCCTGCCGCAGAAACTGAACGACGACGTCGAAGCTCTCATAGGGATGATGGACGATGATGTCCTTTTGCCGGATTGCCGCGAAACAATCCCCGCCGAAATCGCGAATCCGCTCCGGGAACCGGGCATTGTAGGGGGTGAAGACCAGATCCGGGCGCTCGTCGACGATCAGCTGCGCGGTGTCGTTGAGGCCAAGTATACCGTCGGTGGCAAAGACGTCGGCCGGGGCGGCGTCGAGCTTTTCCATCAGAAAGCGGCGCAGCTCCATCGGCATCGTCGAATCGACGGCAAGCAGAATGGCGTGACCGCGCCGGCGGCGTTTGAGCGCCGTCTCGTAATGGCTGACGAGGTCCTCCGCTTCCTCCTCCACCTCGACCTCGCTGTCGCGGAGCACGCGGAAGACGCCTAGAGCCACGACGGCAAAGCCAGGGAACAGATGGTCGAGGAACAGCGCGATCGTCTGTTCGATCGGCAGGAAGCGAATTCGGTTCCCCGGCAGGCGGATGAAGCGGGAGACCGAGGATGGGATCAGGGTCAGCGCTTGCAAACGCTCTCCGTCGCTGACCCGCTCGAGCTCCAGCGCCAAGCCGAAACCGCGATTGGCGACAAAAGGAAAGGGATGGGCCGGGTCGATCGCCAGCGGGGTCAGGACCGGAAACACATCCGCCATGAACCGGTCTTCGAGCCAGGGGCGGTCGCCGGGTTCGAGATCGGTGGGGTCGACCACCGATACGCCCGCTTCGGCGAGCAGGCGGCGCAGCGCCAGCCAGGTGACCTGCTGGTCCGCCATCAGCTTGCCGGTCCGCTGGCGGATCGCGTCGAGCTGCTGGGCCGGGGTCAATCCGTCCTGGCTCGCCGTCTTGATCCCGGCGAGAAACTGACCTTTGAGCCCGGCGACGCGCACCATGTAGAACTCGTCGAGATTGTTCGCCGAGATCGACAGAAAGCGCAGGCGCTCCAGCAGCGGATGGCGCAGATTGTCGGCCTCGGCCAGCACGCGCTCGTTGAAGGCGAGCCAGGACAGTTCCCGATTGATGAAGCGGGTCGCGGAACGGGAGTCGAAGGGTTGGATCTCGACCGCCTGGACGCTGGTGTTCACCCTGGTCTCCTCTTGCGCTCGCACGCGACGCCTGATTGAACAGCGATCCTATCGCGCAGGAGGCCGGCCTGTCATGTCGCCGTGACAAGGCAAGGAGCGAGCCTGCCTGGGAGGAAACCGACGATGCATTTGCTGCACCTGTTGCGCCACGCCAAATCGACCTGGAAAGACGATGTCGAGGATCGCGAGCGGCCGCTGAACCGGCGCGGCCGCGAGGCAGCGCGGCTGGTCGGCCAGCATCTCCCGGCAACCGCCGGGGCTATCGATCTGGTTCTGTGCTCCAGCGCGGTGCGCACCCGCGAAACTCTCGATCTGGTTCTAGCCGGGTTCACGCCGCTGCCGCGCTGCGTGATCGAGGACGGGCTTTACCTCGCCGATCGCGACGAACTGATCGAACGATTGCAACAGCTTGCCGAAAGCCAGGTCAACGTGCTCGTGATCGGCCATAACCCCGGGCTTCACGAACTCGCCGTGGCGCTCGCCGAGCCCAACAGTTCGCGAGCTCGGGCCTTGACCTCGGGAAAGTTTCCGACCGCGGCGCGCGTCAGCCTGTGCGTGGCGACGCGCTGGGCGGCGCTGGGCGGCGCTCGCCACCGGATCGTCGACTACGTCACCGCCGCTTCGCTGCCGGGCGGCAAGGGTTGATCGCTCCGTTCGTCCAGCAACCGGCGCGCAAGCGGTACGGTGATCGCGCCGCCACCGCTCAGCGCTAGCTGGTCGAGGGCGGCTGCGACCTCGGCCGCGGCGGCGAGCGAGCGCTCCATATGCCCGACGAGATAGGCGATTACCTCCGGCGCAACACGTACTTGCCGGTCGGCGAAATGTTTGACGAGGACGGCGCCGAGCAGCGCGTCGTCGGGAAGGCGGATCCCGACCGCAAAAGCGGCGCGCAGCCGCGAGCCGAGGTCGGGAAGTTCGAATGGCCACAGCCCCGGCGCCACACGCGCTGTCAGCAACAGCCTGCCGCCGCCTTCCCGGCAGGCGTTGAACAAGTGCAGCAACAGGCCTTCCTCGGCGCGATCGGCATCGTCGACCGCGATCCGACGATCGCCATGATCGAGCAGATGCCGCAAGCCGGCCTCGTCCAGCGCGTCTCCCGAGACGAGAGCGGCCGGTGCGCGCGCGCACCACAAATGGGCTAGGTGGGTCTTGCCAGAACCTTGCGGGCCGTGCAACAGCAGCGCCGACGCAGGCCAATCGGGCCAGCGGTCGAGCCAGGCGAGGGCTGCCGCATTGCTGTCGGAGACAACAAAATCCGCCCGCCCGAACGCCGCTCCACCCGCAAGCTGGAAGGTCAGTTGGATCACGCCGCCAGATCCGCGCAGCTGCGACGCGTCCTGTAGAGTTCGAGCCGATCTACGCCCGGCCGAGGCAGGCAAGCGATCGCAAATGCGGCTGCGATCGGCGCCAGAACCTCTTGCAGCGGCGCCGGGCCGACGACGCGGTCGGCGGCCGTGCCGAACCACGACAGCACTCGGTAAAGGCGCGGGCTCAAAAGACCTGCTCCGAGCGCGCGAGGATGCGCGCCCAGCGTACGAAATAGGACAATCCCGACAGCACGGTCGTCGCGGCGACGGCGAGGCTCAGCAGGACGTCGACCATGCTGCTGGCGGTGCCGAGACCGAGCCGCGCCAATACGAACGCAACCAGCGCGATCTGCAGACCGGTGTTGATCTTGCTGATGTACAACGGATCATAGTGTTTTGGCGCGGCGATCGCTTGGATCAGCAGAAACCCTCCGACGATCATCACATCACGAAAGACGACGAGTATCACCAGCGACGTCCACAGCTGGTGCGCTAGACCCAAGGTGACATAGACGCTGACGAGCAATGCCTTATCGGCGACCGGGTCCAACAGAGCGCCGAGGCGCGTGCGCCGATCGAAGCGCTTGGCGATGAAGCCGTCGAGTGCGTCGGACACGCCGGCGGCGACAAAGACCCAAAACGCGACGCCGTAGCGACCGCCCAGAATCAGCCAGATCGCAAGCGGCACCAACAGCAGGCGCCCCAGGGAGATCAGATTAGGGAGGTTGACCCCGAGCCGGCTCATCGTTGCGGTTCGAATGCGTCCCCGACATTGCCGGTCCGACGGAATTGGCGCCTGCGGTGGCCGAGGGCGAAAGCCGCCACTCGGGGTCGCCGCCACCGAGATCGAGATCGGCCCCGGCGAGGCTGGATTTCAACTGATCGGGACTGCCGACGTATTTGATTTCGATTTTCGCCTGTTGTCGGCTAAGCGACAAGAGGTCGACTTTGTGAATCTCCGGCACCGCGGCAAGGCGCTGCCGCATCGCCACCCAATCGCCGAGGCTGGCGATCGGAACGATCGCGTCGAGGCTCGTCTCCTTGTTGCTGCTCGGCGGGATACCGTGCTCGATGTCGGCGGCGACTGCCGCTACGGCCCGATTCATAAAGTCGCTCTCGCTCTCGCCCGGATTGATCGTGATGGACGTAGTCTGGCTATTGGTGAGCTGTCCCAGACGGTATCGCTTCAGGCTGATGTCGAGGCCGGAGAGCTTGTCCCCTTGCCGTTGGGCGGTCGCCGCGGCGACCAGCGCCTCGTCCGCATCATTGCCCTGTGCAACAGCCGTAAGCGCCTGTGCGTCGCCCGAGCGGGCCTGCGTGGCATCAATCGCGCTCACATCGGCGAGGCCCCCAAGCGGTACGCTGAGCCGGGTAGGGCCCGATGCGGCCGGCAGCTGCGCCCACGCCTCACGCCACGGGTTCGGGTCGTCCCACAACACGCTCTTGTCCCCATCCCGGAAGACCGGCACGACGATCACCGGTTTTCCGGGGCTCGAGGAAAAGGCGATGTCGGCGCTGCGCAGCAGCTGGCGCACCTTCGCCGCCCGGAAATGAAAAGTATAGTTAGCAAGATAACGAACGGCTGACATCTTTTCGTCCGCCACCTCAAAGCTGTCGACCATGCCCCTGATCGCCTTGTCGTCGAGCTTCGGGAGCTTCGTTTGGTCGGTCGAGCCGGTAAGGTGTTCGATCACCTCCATCAGCGCGCGCTGCTGTCCGTCATGGCGAGCGAGGGTCCGCGCTGCGGCGGCATTGTCGGCGGTAGCGTCGACCTTGACCGTTGCCGAATAGGGATCGCCTAAGTCATCGGCCCAGACGGGCCCCAGCCAGACCAGCACTGCCAGCAGCAGCAAACCGGCGCCGGCGGCGCGGCGGCCGGTCCGGTCTCCAGCGATCGCGGATACCAGCCGCGGGGTCATTGCAAAGCGCCTCCGATCCCCTATTTTGGCACCTGCCCGATTGTCCGGGTCATAGCGCAGTTTCCGCGGCAACGCCATCGACAGCCGGGCGAACACGTCTGGTGGCTGCCCGGGATTGCAGTTGTTGCCGCCGAGGTGCCGATGCGGCTGGGCGTGTTGATCTCGGGCCGCGGATCTAACCTACAGGCGCTGATCGACGCCCGCGCCAACCCCAACTATCCCGCCGAGATCGTCATCGTCGTCAGCGACCAAGCGGATGCCGCAGGTCTGGTAAGAGCCGCCGCAGCCGGCATCCCCTATGCAGTTGTTGCGCACCATGATCGCGTCAGTTTTGCGGCGGAGGCCGACGCGCGGTTGCGCGAGCGCGAGGTCGAGCTGGTTTGCCTCGCCGGCTTCATGCGCATCCTCGACACCGGTTTTGTCGAGGCTTGGCGCGATCGAATGGTTAACATCCACCCCTCGCTGCTGCCGGCTTTCCCCGGGCTTCACCCGCAGCGCCAGGCGCTGGCGGCAGGCGTGCGCTTTGCCGGCTGCACGGTGCATTTCGTGCGTCCCGAGATCGATACCGGGCCGATAATCGCCCAAGCCGTCGTTCCGGTGCATCCGGATGACGACGAGGTGAGCCTGGCGGCGCGCATTCTTGCAGCCGAGCATCGGCTCTACCCGCTCGCAGTGCGGCTGATCGCCGAACGCCGCACCCGGATTGTCGCCGGCAAGGTCGAGATCGACGGCTGGCAGGTCGAGGAGCTGGCGACGCTGAACCCGCGTGAGCCCCTGCCCGATCTTCTTGTCTCGAAACGCGGTTAGGCTATACCAGAGCAGAGCTTCTGCAACGGACGAGGATGCTATGGCGGCGTCGACAATGGATCCCCAGTACATCGAGCATTATCGGACATGGCTCGGCTTCACCCGGCTGATCAAATACGTGATTGTCTTCCTGGTGATCCTCCTCGCCGGCATGGGGTATTTCCTGACCTGAAACCCACCGTTGGGGGAACGTCATGAACCTGTTCGATCTGTCCGGAAAAGTCGCGATCATCACTGGGTCCAGCCGCGGTATCGGTCGCGCGATCGCCGAGGCGTTTGCCGAAGTCGGTGGACGGGTGGTGATCTCGGCGCGCAACGCCGCACCCTGCGAGGAAGCTGCCGCGGCGATCCGCGCGAAGGGCGGCGAGGCAATCGCGGTGACGGCGCGGATCTCGGACAAGGCCCAGCTCGAAAACCTCGTCGCCAAGACGCATGAGGCCTGGGGCCGCATCGACGTCCTGGTCTGCAACGCCGCGGTCAACCCGCATTACGGCTCGCTCGAAAAGCTGACCGACGAGGTCTTCGAGCGGATGATGGTCAACAACGTGTTGAGCAACCTCTGGCTGTCGCGGATGGTGGCACCCGAGATGCGCGAGCGGCGCGACGGCTCGATCATCTACATCGTGTCGACGGCCGCGTTGCGGGCCAGCACGATGCTCGGCATGTACGGCGTTACCAAAGCTGCCGACTACGCATTATGCCGCAATCTCGCCGCCGAATGGGGACCCGACAATGTGCGCGTCAACTGCATCGCGCCGAGCGTCGTGACGACCCAGTTCGCCCGCGTCCTCTATGAGGACCCGCAGCGCCGTGCTGCCCGCGAGGCCGGGACATTGCTGAAGCGTCTGGCCGAGCCGGAAGACATCGCCGGGGTCGCGCTGATGCTCGCCGCGCGCGCCGGCAATTACATCACCGGCCAGACCATCGTCGTTGACGGCGGCACGACGATCGCACCTAGCTGATCCGCGGTTTAGTTGGCGGCAGGCGCCCGGGTGAAGGTGCCCTGGCCGTCGACGTCGAGGTTCTCGACCGTCACCGCTGTCGCTTTCTGACCGGACGCGATCGTAAAGGTGACGGCGCTCCGGCCGGCGGCGTTTTCCCCGGCGGGCTGATAGGTAAACACGTCGCGGTCGAAATGCTGCATCGGGTAAGGCTGCTGCTGCGGCCCGAGCTTTACCCAAAGCCCTTGATCGCCCACGATGATCTCGATCGGACCGAACAGATCGTTGCGATAGCGGCCGATGTAGGCAGCGCCGGGCAATGCCGGGGACGGTTGCGCCAGCGCCTTCGCATAGTCGATGGCGGTTCCGTAATTGGGGGCGAGCGCCGTCGCCATCAGCTGCCCGTAAAGCGCGAGCCAGTCCTTTTCGATCTTCCCGGTGAGGGCCAGGTCGAGAAAGCTGCGGTTCACCGCCTCCGGCACCCCAATCGGCTGCGCATTGGTCAGCGCGACGATGCCCAGCCCTTGAGCAGGCAGCAGATTGACGCAGGTCGCGACGCCCAGGTCGAATGCCCCGGAATGGCCCCACTGAACGCGGCCCTCGGGGTCGTAGTCGATATTCCAGCCGAGCCCGTAGAAACCGGCGTGGTCGACTGCCGGATTTTTCGGCGGGGTCCGAACGATCTGCGGACGATGGGTCTCGGCAAGCGCCTCGGCCGCGACGATCTGCTTGCCGCCGAACTTGCCGCCGCCCAGTTGCAGGCGCAGCCACATCGCCATGTCGCGCGCCGAAGCGCTGACCCCGCCGGCCGGGGATTGCGCATCGGGATCGCGCATGTATTTGGCGACCCACTTGCCGTCCGCCCTCACATGGCCGTGCGCTCGGCTTGCCGAGGCGGCGAAATCGGCGAAGCGCGAGCTGGCATGCGTCATGCCCAACGGCCGATAAAGCCGCTCGGCCGACAAATCTTCCCACGACTTCCCGCTCGCCATCGCCGCCGCGACGGCGGCCTCCGTAAAGCCGAAATTGGTGTAGGCGTAGTGCGAACGGAAACTGCTGTCCGGTTTCTGGATAGCGCAATCGACGCAGGATTTCAGCGCGGTCAAAGCCGATATCTTCGAGCAGGTCGCCGGCATGGTCGGGCAACCCGCTGCGATGGGCGAACATGTCGCGCAAGGTGACCTGGCGCGTCACCCATGGATCATACATCTCGAACCCGGGATCGTGCCGGGTGATCGGGTCGTCCCAGGCGACCACGCCGTCCCCGACCAGTGCCGCCACGACCGTCGCGGCGATCGGCTTCGACAAGGAGGCGAGCTGAAAGACCGTGTCGGGACCGACCGCTGCGGGCGCGCCCTCCTCGCGCACCCCGAACCCCTTGAGATAGATGACCTCATCCATATAGACGACGGCGATCGCCATCCCGGGAATGCCGCTGCGCTGCAAAGCGTCCTCCGCCAGTCTTTGCAACTGCGGGAGCGCAGCTTCGACCTGCTGTCTCGGCATAACCGGAGAAGGCGAGACCAGGCGTCGGGGGCGCGGCCAGGGCGGGGAGCGGGGCGAGCATGCCGGCGGTCGCCGCGGACAGCACCGCCCGTCGCGACGGTTTGGCGAGAGGCGGCGATTGCTCCATGGGACGGCTCCCGGGCGCTTTCAAAGCGTGTCCCCACTCGACCGCACACTAATTCGATGACCGGCCCACGTTACGACGAGCCCGCGCAACGATCCTGTATAAAATCCCGGCGTTATTCTGCCGCTGCGCGGTGTGGGGGTTCGGCGCGCCAGCGCAGGACCGGCTTGCGGGCGGCGGCGGTTTCGTCGAGCCGGCGGCGCGGGGTGAGGACCGGAGCGGCATGGAACCGGCCCGTATCGCCCGATCGCGCGGCAGCGGCCAGCGCCGTTACGACCGTGGCGAATTCGTCGAGCGTGGCTTTGCTCTCGGTTTCCGTCGGCTCGATCAGCAAGGCCCCATGCACGACCAGCGGGAAATACATCGTCATCGGATGATAGCCCTCGTCGATCAGCGCCTTGGCGAAGTCGAGGGTGGTGACGCCGGTGTCCCTCAAAAACCGATCGTCGAACAGGACCTCATGCATGCACGGGCCGGGGAAGGACAGGCTGAGGTCATCTTCGAGCAGCACCCGCAGATAATTGGCGTTGAGCACCGCGTCCTCGGCGACTTGGCGCAGCCCGTCGGCGCCGTGGCTCATCATGTAGGCGAGCGCGCGCACGAACATGCCCATTTGGCCGTGAAACCCCTTGAGCCGCCCGATCGCGTGCTCGGCCGGGCCGCTCCGGTGCTCGACCAGTTCGAGCCCGTGCTCGCCGTGCACCAGCCACGGCAATGGCGCATAGGGCGCGAGGCTCGTGGCCAAGGCCACTGGGCCGCTGCCCGGCCCGCCGCCGCCATGCGGCGTCGAGAAGGTCTTGTGCAGATTCAGATGCATGCAGTCGATGCCGAGATCGGCGGGGCGCACCCGCCCGACGATGGCGTTGAAATTGGCCCCGTCGCAATAGAAAAAGGCGCCGGCGCGATGCACCGCCGCGGCGATTTCGATGATCTCGTCCTCGAACAGCCCGCAGGTGCTGGGGTTGGTCAGCATCAGTGCCGCGACATCGGAGCCGAGCTTGGTTTCGAGCGCCGCTCGGTCGACCCGGCCACGCGCGTTGGCGGGGATCGTATCGACCTGATAGCCGCAGGCCGCCGCGGTCGCCGGGTTGGTGCCGTGCGCCGATTCCGGGACCAGCACCCGCTGGCGCGCATCGCCGCGGGCTTCGAGCGCCGCGCGAATGGTCATCATGCCGCACAGCTCGCCATGCGCTCCCGCGCCGGGCGACAAGGCGAT
Source organism: uncultured Alphaproteobacteria bacterium (assembly GCA_963785565.1). Taxonomy (GTDB): domain Bacteria; phylum Pseudomonadota; class Alphaproteobacteria; order ATCC43930; family CGMCC-115725; genus AP-15. The sequence goes on from CAWAVV010000015.1 coordinate 84,524, forward strand.
CGCCGGGAATCCGGTGAGGATCTTGAGCCAATGCGCCAGGGTGTCGATCAGTTCGAGCGCGCCCGGAACGGTCGAGAGCGGCTGCAGCGGATGGATATCGGCGAGACCGGGCAGCCGCGCCAATTTCTCGTTGAGCCGCGGATTGTGCTTCATCGTGCACGAGCCGAGCGGGTAAAGCCCGCTGTCGATCGCATAGTTCTTTTGCGACAGCCGGGTAAAATGGCGCACCACCTGAGGCTCGCTGAGCCCCGGCAGGCCGATCGGGCCGATGCGTTCGAGCCCGCCGAGGCGGGAGACAAACGGCGCCGGCTCGGGCAGATCGACGCCGCACCGCCCGGGCGAATCCTGCTCGAAGATCAGTTTCTCCTCGATCTGCAATCCGCGATTGCCGCTGAAAGTCTTCGGCGGCGCCACGTCCTCCGCCGCGCCGCACGCTCGGCGCCCGGCTCCACTCGCTCACGACAGCGCCTCCGCCAATCCCTGCGCCAGCCGGTCGATGTCCGCTTCGGTCACGGTCTCGGTTGCCGCCACCAGCAGCAGATCGGCCAATTCAGGCTCGGTCCGGATAAAGCCGGCTGACCGGAATGCCGGCAAGAATGCCCCTCGCCGCGAGCGCCTCGACGACCGGCGCGGCTGGGCAAGGCAGGCGCAGCGTGAATTCGTTGAAAAAGGCGCGGTTGACCAGCCGCACGCCGGGGATGGCTTCGAGCCGCTCCGCCAAGCCGACGGTTGCGGCATGGTTGAGCCGCGCGAGCCGGCTCAGGCCGGCATCGCCGAGCAACGCCAGGTGGATCGTAAAGGCGAGCGCGCACAGGCCCGAATTGGTGCAGATGTTGCTCGTCGCTCGCTCGCGCCGGATGTGCTGCTCGCGCGTCGACAGGGTCAGTACCCAGCCGCGCTTGCCGTCCGCATCGACGGTCTGGCCGACGAGCCGGCCCGGCATCTGGCGGACGAATTTGTCGCGGCTGGCGAGCAAACCGAGATAGGGGCCGCCGAAATTGAGCGCGTTGCCGAGCGACTGGCCTTCGGCGGCGACGATGTCGGCGCCCATCTCGCCGGGTGGGCGAACCGCGCCCAAGGACACGATCTCGGTCACGACGACGATCAGCAGCGCGCCGCGATCGTGACAGGTCCGCGCCAGCGCCGACCAGTCGCGCAACTCGCCCCAGAAATCGGGGTTCTGCACGACGACGCATGACGGTCTCGTCATCGACCAGTCGCGCCGAAATCCTCGGCTTCGCCCGGTGCAGGCTCCTGGGCTGACAGCTCGAAGCCGACAAAGCGGGCGTAAGTTTCGCACACCTCGCGCGTAATGCGGATGCAGCCCGCCCGACAGCACCGCCTTGTTCCGGCCGGTGAGCCGGTTGGCCATCATCACCGCTTCGGCGCAGGCGGTGGCGCCGTCATACAGCGAGGCGTTGGCGACCTCCATGCCGGTCAGCAGCGCCACCTGGGTCTGGAATTCGAACAGATATTGCAGCGTCCCCTGCGCGACCTCCGGCTGATAAGGGCGTGTAGGAGGTCAGGAACTCGCCGCGCTGGATCAGATGGTCGACCGCGGCCGGGACATGGTGGCGATAGGCCCCGCCGCCGATGAAAAACGGCGCCGACCCCGCCGCGACGTTGCGCGCCGCCATGCCGGCGATCGCGCGCTCGACCTCGATCTCGCCCATTGCCCGCGGCAGGTCGACGAGGCCGTCGAGCCGCGCCGCGTCGGGCACTTCGGCGAACAGCGCGTCGATCGACGGGACGCCGATCCGGGCCAGCATCTCGCCGCGGTCGCGCGGGGTCAGCGGCAGATAGCGCATCTAATGCTGCTCCTCGACAAAGCGCTGATAGGCCGCCTCGTCCATCAGCCCGTCGAGCTGCTTGGGGTCGTCGAGGCGCAATTTCAAAAACCAGCCTTCGCCCAGCGGGTCGGCGTTGACCTTGGCCGGGTCGGCGGCCAGCGCGTCGTTGACTTCGGCGACCTCGCCGGAGACCGGGGCATAGACCTCGCTCGCCGCCTTGACCGATTCGACGACCGCCGCCTCCTTGCCCTGCTCGACCCGATGGCCGATTTCCGGCAATTCGACATAGACCACGTCGCCGAGCTGCGACTGGGCGTAGTCGGTGATGCCGATCACGGCGAGATCGCCGTCGAGCCGAACCCATTCATGGTCTTTGGTGAAGCGTAGCGCGCTCATCGGCGGGTTCCTTCTGCGGCGTCAGCCGCGGTGGTAGCGGTGCGGGACAAAGGGCAGCGGCGCGACGCGAGCCGGGCGGGGCGAGCCGCGCACCAGCAGGGACAGCGGCGGTGCCATCGGCGGCATGAGCGGAGTCGACATAGCCCATCGCGATCGGACCGTTGACCGACGGGCCAAAGCCGCCGCTGGTGACCCGCCCGATCGGATTGCCGGCGGCGTCGACGATCGGCGTCGCTTCGCGCGCCGGCGCGCGGCCGTCGGGGCGGATGCCGACCCGCTTGCGCGACGCGCCCTTCGGCGAGCTGGCGCAGAATGATCGCGGCGCCGGGAAAGCCGCCCTCGGCCTTGCGCCGCTTGCCGATGGTCCAGGCGAGATCGGCCTCGATCGGGGTCGTGGTCTCGTCGATGTCGTGGCCGTAGAGGCACAGCCCGGCTTCCAGACGCAGCGAATCGCGCGCGCCAAGGCCGACCGGCATGACTTCCGGTTCGGCGAGCAGCCGCTCGGCCAAACGCGAGCGCGTCGGCGGCCGATAGCGAAATCTCGAACCCGTCCTCGCCGGTATAGCCCGAGCGGGTGACCAGGCATCGCCGCCCGTCGAGCATCAGTTCGCGCCGCGGTCATGAACGGCATCGCCGCGATGCCGCGGCGAGGCGCGACAGAACCGCGGCCGCCGCCGGCCCTTGCAGCGCCAGCAAGGCCCGGTCTTCGAGCGGCTCGACCGTGCACCGTTGCCGAGATGGTCGCGCAGATGGGCGAGATCGGCGTCCTTGGTCGCGGCGTTGACGACGACGAACAGCCCGTCGCCGAGCCGCGTCGTCATCAGATCGTCGAGGATGCCGCCCAAATCGTTAAGCAGCAGGGTGTAGCGCATCCGCATCGGGCCAGACGCGCGGATGTCGCCGGGAACCAACGCCTCCAGCGCCGCGGCCGGGTCGGGGCCGGCAAGCCGCAGCTGGCCCATATGCGAGACGTCGAACAGCCCGGCCTGGGCGCGGGTGTGCAGATGCTCGGCGAGGATGCCGGCGGGATATTGCACCGGCATCTCGTAGCCGGCGAACGGCACCATCCTGGCGCCGAGCGATTGGTGGAGCGGGTAGAGCGGCGTCCGCTTGAGCGGCGGCGCAGGATCACCAGGGGGCACCCATCACCTCCGACAGAGCGGACGCCAAGCGTCCGGCGATGCCCCCTCTGTCGTGGACCCTGAGAGATTCACCCGCACCCACCCGATTCGCTTCACCCCTCCCCGCTGCGGGAGAGGGTAGGGTGGGGCCGGGCTTACTCCTTCGGTGAGCGGACGGGGTGCGAATCCCGCCCGCTGCTTTCCAGAGTGCCCTTCCGCCCGCAGTCCTTTTGCCTGAGAGTTTCCGGGGCGGTTGCTCCTTCGGCGCCGCGCCTTCAGGGGCGGCCTCTCCTGCGGGCGTGCAATCAGCTCCCCGTCTGTAGCACCCCCGTGGCCGAAGACCGGCCCGGATGCGGGCTGCCTCGGCTCGAAAGCCCACGATGGAGGGAAGCGTCACTTCCCGGTCCGGGAACCGTGGTCGCTTCCGCGCCGACAGCCGGAGCTCGTCGGGGCGCCACCCAAAGCAGCTGAAAGCGAGGATGGACGTCGTGCAGTGGTCGCCCGCAAGCCGGCTCATTCAACAACATGGTGAGCGCCTTTCTCAGCCACCGATCGCTTCATAAACAGAACCACGAACACGAGCACAAACGTCAACACCGCAAACATCCAAAAGCAGTCGAAATAGGCAAGCGAGGATGCTTGCTGCTGCCGCAGATTTTCGAGTTCCTGCAGGCCAGTTGCCGCGCTGCGACCGGATCGGCGATCTGCTGGGAGAAGAACGCCTGAGCGTGCGCGATGAAGGAGTGCGCGGCCGCGTTGAAGGGATCGAGGTATTCCCCAGACGCAGACCGTGGAATTGTTCGCGCCGCTCCTGAAAGGTCTGCGCTACCGAGGTCCCGACGCTGCCCCCCTCGTTGCGCAGCAGACTCAACAAGCCGACCGCCGCCCCGCGCAATTCCAACGGCGTATAGAGGTAAGCCGCGACATTCGCAGGCGCAAAACAGACCGACAATCCCAGGACCACCAGCACCCGAGGCCAGATGAGCTGGCCCGGGCTGACGTCCAGGTTCAGCTGTGACATCCAGTAGTTTCCGGCCGTCATGACCAGCAGCCCGGCGGCAATCAACCACCGCGCATCCGTCCTCCGGCCGAGCAGGCGGCCGACGACGGGCATCGCCAGAACCGCGAAGACCCCGGCCGGCGACATGACCAGCCCGGCACGCAGCGCATCATAGCCAAAGAGGGACTGAAGCAGGCCGGGCAACGAAGTGCTGGCGCCGTAGAGCGCGAGATAAGCGCAAAAGATGATGATGCAGCACCCGGCGAAATTGCGCTCGCGCAACGGCCGGAAATTGACCACCGGGTTGCGGTGCCGCAACTCCCAAAAAACCAGATGCATTAAACCCACGACGAAGAAAGTCGCCAACGTCTGCACACGCCAGAAGGGATCGCCCAGCCAGTCCCATTCCTGGCCCTTGCTCAGCATCACCTCCCAGCTGACCATGACGATGACCAGCAGGGACAAGCCGATCGAGTCAAAATGGAACGGCTGCTTCTTCAACTCCATGCGTTGCGTGGTCAGGTAGGCCGGGTCGCGCAGCAGGGCGTAACAACCGACAAACGCCAGGAGACCGACCGGCACGTTGATCAGAAAGACCCAGCGCCACGAGTAGGTGTCGGTCAGCCAGCCGCCCAGGGTCGGACCGACGACCGGCGCGATCAGGGCGGCGAAGCCAAACAGCGTCATCGCCACGCCCTGCTTTTCAACCGGGAAGGCGTCCAGCAGCACGGCCTGGCTGCTCGGCTGCAGACCGCCGCCCGCCAGCCCCTGGATCACCCGGAACAGGATCAGCTGACCGAGACTGCCGGCCATGCCGCACAGCGCCGGAAGCGAGGGTGAATACGGCGATCGACAGCAGAAAGTAGTTGCGGCGACCGAGATGCGCGCTCAGCCAGCCGGTGATCGGCAGGATAATCGCGTTGGCGGCGAGGTAGCTGGTGAGAACCCACTCGCCATCATCGACCGTCGCCGACAGGCCGCCGGCGATATAGCGCAGCGCCACCACCGCGATCGTGGTGTCGAGCACCTCCATGAAGGTCGGCACGACGACGACGGCGGCCACCAGCCACGGGTTGCCTGCCGCGGCGGATCTCGGGGGCGAAAGTGCCGCGACCGTCATTTGTCGGCGCCGGGCGAACCCCCGGGCGAACCGATGGCTTGTGTTTGAGGCAGAGCGGTTTGCAGAAACTTCCCGGCATCGGGCCCGGTAGGCGGCTTGTTGATGTAGACGTAGGGGACAACGGAGGTGCCGATGAACAGCGGTGTCTTTGTCCGGGTCGTATCCTTCGAGATCGATCCGGACCGGCAGCCGCTGGACCACTTTGACGAAGTTGCCGGTCGCGTTCTCCGCCGGCAGCAACGCCAGCGTCGATCCGGTCCCCATCGTAAAGCCGGAGACCCGGCCCTTGAACACGTGCCGGCCGCCGTACATGTCGACATAGAGATCAACAGGCTGGCCGATGCGTAAGTCGCGTAGTTGCGTCTCTTTGAAATTCGCGTCGACCCAAATCTCGCGGAGGGAGCGGATCGCCATCAAATTCTGCCCGACTTGAACGTAATCGCCCGGATTGACGTTCCGGCGCGTGACGACGCCGTCGATCTTCGCGACGATGTCGCAATAACGCAGATTCAATTCGGCCTGGGCGAGCTCGCGTTTGGCGAATTCGAGCTTGGCCTCGGCCTGCTTGACGGCCGGAGCCTCGGCCGCCAGCCGGGCGAACGTACGATCGATGTCGCCCTGTTTTTCAAACTCCTCGAGCATCTGCTTTGGGCTCTGGTCGTAGGAATGGATCACACCAAGCTGAGCTGCACTCTGAATCAGGTCCGCCTGCGCCACGAGGACGGAAGAAAAGGTCTGATCGAGATCCGGCGGGACTTGGTCAAGACCTTTGCCGCCATCGGGTTGCGCCGGCAGTCCCAAAGAGGCGCGAACCTGGTAAACTTCGGCCAGCGATTCGGTGACTTGTGCGTTGGCAGTAGATAAGGTTCTTTGAGCCCGATCGAACTCCTGACGGCTCTCGGCCGGGGTCCCCAGCAACCGCTGCGCCCGATAGAAGTCGGCTTGTGCGAGCGTCAACTCGGCCTTGCTCTTGTCGAGAGCGGCTACCCGAGCATGCAAAAGCGCGATTTTGTTGTCGACATCCTGTACGGCGTTCTGCAATTCCCAGCGCCGGGCCCGTGCTTGTGCTTCGATATCCCGCGCCGTGGCTTTAGCCGCGCGCAGGTTCGCGGCTGCGGTATCGACGGCCGCTCTTTTCACAGCAACCGCGTCCTCAAACGGCTCCTTGTCGAGCTCGGCGAGAAGCTCGCCTTTGTGCACACGGTTGTTGTCGTCCACCAGCACCCGGGAGATCTGGCCGGCGACGCGGGGAGCGACGAACGTCACATGGCCGTTGACGTAGGCGTCGTCGGTCGAAACGGTGTTGAGCGATGCGAGGATCCAACGGATACCGAATATGCAGACGGCCACCAGAACGAGGGCGCCGAGCGCGCCAATCAGCAGCCGTCGCCGCCGCGAGGGCCGCTGATCCGGCGGTGGGCTGACCGATTGTCGCGCCTCGTGCTCGCCCGACACCCTTTCACTTGCAGGGGGCGCGTCGACCGGATTGGCTTTGCCCCTGCTCGCTCCCGTCTTCTCGGTCATCTCAACGGGCATGGCGTCCGCCACCGTATTTAAAATTTCGCCGGCGGCAACCGTACGTCCCGCATTTGTGCGCCCCGGGCTATCGACACCGCGAGTTGACCGCGGCGAGGCGCCGGGACGTGCTTCGCCGGTCAGCGGGCAAGACCGTCAATCTTCGCAGCAGCAACGTCGAATGACCGGTTTGGGTTCCTTTATCGGGTCCCCTCTCGTTCGCATCGTGCGGCAGCTTTGGGGGGCATGACCGGCCATGCTCGGCGAGCCTACGGAGCGTCCGTTAAAAGTGCAAACTAAATGCAAGCTAAGGCGCTTGCAGTGATTCGCTCAGCAATCGCGCGGAAGACGCCGCGGCGGATATGTCGCCGGGTCGGTCGCGTGCCTCTCCTCCGGCGAATTTGCATTGATGATCGGCAGGTGCGATAGGTCCGACGGGCTGGCAGCGCCGATGACCCAGGCGCGGGTCTCCGCGGCCGACCACCAGCTGACCACGAGATGGGGGGCGATCGCGGCAATGCGGATCGCCTGCTCGGGCTCGCTTTCAATAAAATTCGTGCAACCCCAGCGGGTCGCCGCCATGGCCTTGTAACGAGCGACGGAGGGCAGGTCTGCCGGAACCTCGTTCGGACGGCATTCCAATTTTAGGGCGTGAAACCCCCAGCGCGCGAGCCACGCCTCGGTGCGCGGGCGGTCGCTCTCCGGCCGGCCGGTAATGATGACGGCGCGCTCCGGCGAAAACGGCGGCAATGCCGCGAAGGGCTCGAGCGCGTGACGCCGGCTGAGCGTCTCGGCGAGGTCGGCGTCGTAGTGCGCCTGTGGAATCTCGGGGAGAAAGACGCCATCGAGGGATCGACCCGAAAAACGGGCGCTCGGTCGGCAGCTCGGGTGGTGCGCCGGTAAGGCGTTGCGCAACCGCCGCAGGGGTAGCTTCGCCGCGCTCCCAAGGAAAGCGAAAAAACTCCCGCATCGGGTGCGAGAAATTTGGGGTGTAGCGCGTCAATTCAGGATCATAAAGAACTGTCAAAGTCGCGCAGGCATGGCCCCAAGCGCGAAGCGCCGTCCGCACCGAGGCCATCGTCGCCCCGGTCGAGCAGGCGTCGTCGACAACGAGGATGCGTCGGGCGTCGGGCGCCGCCGGTCCGATCCACCGGGTAACGCCGGTCGCGCGGTCCCAGCCGATCATAAACAAAGGCAGCGCCAGCATGCAGGATGCCATCGTCGCCGGCACGAGACCGCCACGCGCGATGCCGGCGACGGCGTCGGGCGCCCAAAGCGAGACGCGATCGAGCAAGGAGGCGACGAGACGTTCGGTTTGGTCGTATGAAATGAAGACCGGCAGCCGATCCGTCTTCAACCCCTCGCGAGGCCATAGCGGTTCGCCGGTCATCGGTTCGGCGGAAAAAGCAGGCTTCCTCAGCGTTCGCTCTCCATGCCGACGCGCTTGTCGACAAACCGCGTCGTATAGGCCTTTTCGATATCGATCCCCGGCTTGTAGACCCCGACCGCGGTCATCGCCTGGTAAAACGCCTTCCACCGGGCGTCCGTCATCGCGCCGATGCCCAGGGTTTTAGCATCGCCTAAATCGACGATACCGCGGGCAATCATCGTCTTGCGCCCGAAATCGATAAGGTCGGCCGGCATCTCGGAATTGGCCTTCATGATCAGCCGGTTCGCCGGCGTGGGATCGCCGTAGAGGTAAGAGTACCACCCCTCGATCGAGGCATCGACAAAGCGCTGGACGATGTCCGGCCGTTCGCGAATGAGCCTCGCGCTCGTCGTGATGATGTTCGCGTAGCCCTGATAGCCTGCTGCGGACAGCGGCAATACGACCGGCTCGACCCCCGTCTTCTGGCGGATCAGAAAGGCTCGCTGCTGGCGTAGCCTTCTTGGATAGCCTTCTTGTCGGCGAGAAACGGCCCTAGGTTGAACGTATAGGGCCGGATCTGGCTGTCGTCATAGCCGAATTTGGCGGCGAGAAAGCGCCACCAGCCGACCCGCGCGTCGGCGCCGATCATGATCGGCTTGCCCTTCAGCGCCGCGAAGCTGTCATTCCCTTGGCCGGGATGAGCGATCAGCACCGCGAGATCTTTCTGAAAAATCGCCGCCACGGCGAGAAACGGCAAATTATGCTGGGCGAATTCGATGGCCCGGCCGCCGCCGAGATTAAAGTCGAGCCGGCCGGCCATCAGCAGCATGCATGTGGTTGACCTGCGGCCCGCCCTCCTCGATCGTCACGTCCAGCCCGCGTTTTGCGTAAAGCCCGGTCGCGAGCGCCTGGTAATAGCCGCCATATTCGGCCTCGGCTTTCCAGTCGAGACCAAAGGCGACGCGATCCTGCCCGCGCGCCGTGGCGGCGACGAACACGGCAAGAACCACGGTGGCGGCAAGGGATAACCGGCGAAGGGATAGGTAACGCACCCGAGGTCCAGGCTCTGCGTCGTCACCTGGCCATTGCGCAACCTTGCGGAAAGCGGCGGCTAACCGGCGCCCAATCGCGCTCATGAGTATCCGCATGCGCGTCTCCCCTATTTTATCCGGACAAGATAGCGACGCAGACAGCCATGCGGGCGGAAAAGATCTTCTCTTTATCTCGTGACGGCGGGTCGAGGCAAGAGCCTGAAGGGGTCCGCAGTGGATACGGTAGCCGCCAATCAATATCGCGCCGTGATCAACTCCAATCAGCCGTTTTCGGCGAGCACCGTGCCGGCGAGGTGGAGGGAGCCGCAGATCAGGATGCGGGCGGGGGTCGGGTCGGCCGTGATCGCGTTGAGGGCCGCGGTGATCGAGGGCAAATCGTGGGCGGTGAGGCCGACCGAACTGGCGGCGGCGGCGATGGCGGCTGCGGGGAGCGGGTTTTCTTCGCCGGGGATCGTGACGGCACATAGGGCGCGGGCATGCGGGGCGAGCGGGGCGAGGAAGCCGGCGGCGTTCTTGGTGTTCAGCATGCCGACGACCAGATAAAGCGGACGGTCGGCCCAGTTTGAGACCGCTGCGGCCAGCACCTCGCCGGCGCCGGGGTTGTGGCCGCCGTCGAGCCAGAGTTCCCAATCTCGCGGCATCATTTCGACCAGCGGGCCGCGGGTCAGGCGCTGCAGGCGCGCCGGCCATTCGATGTGGCGCAAGCCGTCGGCGATCGTCTCGCGCGACAGGCGGAAGCCCGGGAGCTGTTCGAGACAGGCGATCGCGGTTCCGGAATTGGCGATCTGATGCGCGCCGAGCAATGACGGGAGCGGCAGATCGAGATGCCAGCGCGGGCCCTCGTAGCGCATGCCGTCGGCGTTTGCCTCGCAATGCCACTCCTGCCCGAAGCGATAGAGCGGGGCCGCGACCGCCGCGGCGCGGGCCGCGATGACGGAAGCCGCCTCGGCTGGCTGCGGGCCGATGATCGCCGGCGACCCGGTTTTCAGGATGCCGGCCTTTTCGCCGGCGATCGCGGCAATCGTGTCGCCGAGAAAGGCCTGATGGTCGAGCGAAATCGGGGTGATCGCGGTCGCCGCCGGGTGGCGGATCACGTTGGTCGCGTCGAGCCGGCCGCCGAGCCCGGTTTCGAGCAGCACGATGTCTGCCGGGGTGCGGGCAAAGGCGAGAAACGCCGCCGCGGTGGTGATCTCGAAATAGGTGATCGGCGCCCCGCGATTGGCGCGCTCGCATTCCTCGAGCAGTTCGATCAGCCGGTCTTCCTCGATCAGCTTGCCGGCGAGCCGGATGCGCTCGTGAAAGCGCACCAGATGCGGCGAGATATAGGCGTGGACGCGCTAGCCGCCGGCTTCGAGGCAGGCGCGCATCGTCGCCACCGTCGAGCCCTTGCCGTTGGTGCCGGCGACATGGATCACCGGCGGCAGGTTTTCGTGCGGGTTGCCGAGGGCGGCGAGCAGCCCCTCGATGCGGCCCAGGGACAGGTCGATCAGTTTCGGATGCAGCCGCGTCAGCCGCGCCAGCACGATGTCGCTGGTCGACGCGCTCATGCGGCCTCCGGGGTCGGCGCGGCGTTTCCGTCCGCAGCGGTTCGCGCAGCAATCCGAGCAGCCGCCCGATCGTCGCGCGCAGTTCGCCGCGCGGCACCACCATGTCGACCATGCCGTGGTCGAGCAGGTATTCGGCGCGCTGAAACCCTTCCGGCAGCTTTTCGTGGATCGTCTCCTCGATGACCCGGGCGCCGGCAAAGCCGATGACCGCGCCGGGCTCGGCCAGGGTGATGTCGCCGACCATGGCGAACGATGCCGAGACGCCGCCGGTCGTCGGGTCGGTCAGCAGCACGATGTAGGGGAGCCCGGCCTCCTTGACCATGTCGGCGGCGATGATCGTGCGCGGCATCTGCATCAGGGACAGCACGCCCTCCTGCATGCGCGCGCCGCCCGAGGCCGGGACGGCGATCAGCGCCGCCTCCTGCAACACCGCGAGCTTGGCCGCGGCCAGCAACGCCTCGCCGGCGGCCAGCCCCATCGAGCCGCCCATGAACCCGAACTCGAACGCGGCAACCACCGCCGCATGCCCGCCGATCCGGCCATGCGCGACAACCACCGCGTCGCTGCCGGGCCGTGTGCCGTCTGCGCCTCCTTCAGCCGATCGGTGTAGCGCCGGCGGTCGCGGAAATGCAGCGGGTCGGCGACGGTCTTCGGCAGCTCGATTCGCGTCGAGGCGCCGTCGTCGAACAGGATCTGCAGACGCCGGCGGCGCCGATGCGCAGATGATGGCCGCAATTGCGGCAGACATGGAGATTGGCCTCGAGCTCGCGGTGGAACAGCATCTGCTCGCAGGCTGGGCATTTCTTCCACAGATTGTCCGGCGTCCTCTTCTTGCTGACGACCGCGCGGATTTTGGGCAGGACAAAATTGGTGAGCCAGCTCATTCGGTCTTTCTCGTGGAGCGTTGCGCGGGTGAAATTGGATCGAACGGCGAGCCGCTGCAATACCAGTCGCACCCGTTGTCGGGCGCCGCCGGTGCTCTGGCACTTCTTCGGGAACGCGCGGCGATCGCACAGCGGCGTTCGCCTCGGCTGGAACACGGCAAGGCCGAGACAGGAAAGAGGGAAATGCTCGGCCGGATTTCAGGACCCCCTCTCGCGGAGGCGGTTAGCTCGCAACCCGGCGAAAGCGGTCTTTGCGCCGCGGTCGTCTCCAGCCCGGCGGCGGCGTCATGCGTCTGCCCCTCGGCGCCATCATCTACCTGTTCGCTCGCGTTCGTCGCCGTCGCGACCGTCGGCGTGTTCTTTGGCCTTGGCTTCTGCCTGATGATCCAGCATCCCGCCGCCGGCGCTACGGCGAAGCCAGCGGCCTCGGCCGAAGCGACGCCAATCCCGGCGGATGCAACGCGACCTCCGGCGACGCCGGCAACCGCGCTGCCGGCCGCCGCGGCGGCAACCTCATCGGCGCGCAACAGCGGTGAAGGCGCGGGCGGCCGCCGATCTTCGCCGCGAGCGGACGCACCCGCAGTCGTCGGCGCGGCATCCTCCGGCATCGCTGATCGGGCGACCGGATCAGCGGTCGCGGCCTTGGCCCGAATGGCGCCGCCCGACACCGCGGCCGCCCAGCAGGCGGCGAAACCCTCGGCGGCGCCGCCGGCGGTCGCCCAAGCGATCGAGCCCGCACCTCTCCGCCGCTGAGATCGGCGCGCTCTTGGCGCATGGCAACGCCTCTTTTCGCAAAGGCGACATTGCCGCGGCGCGCCTCCTCTTTCAGCGTGCTGCGGACACTGGGGAAGGGCGGGGGGCGTTGGGGATGGGTGCGACTTACGATCCGGCCTTCCTTCGCCTCAGCCCGCTTCGCATTCTGTACGGCGATCCGGCCGAGGCGCGTGCATGGTATTTACACGCCCTCGTGCTCGGCGCGGCCGGCGCCGAGCGGCGGCTGATCAATCTCCAGGCGAGAGCGGCCCGCTAGCCGGCAGACCAACCGAGCCGAGATGAACCGGGCGGACTGCCCACGCTCAGTCGAGGGCGAGTGGCTGCCCGTCGAGATCTTCGGCGCGTTCGATGTCGATCAAGACGGCGTAGCCGTTCTTTTGCGGGTCGCGGTCCTTTTCGGGCTGGACCAGGCGACGCCACACTTCTTCATATACCGGTCCCGATTTGTGGATATGGGCGCGGCCATAAAAGCGGGCGATGCCGCCCTTCGGCAGGACGCCTTCCTCGCGCAACTGCGGCTTTCGGAAATACACCGTCAGTGCGGTGCCGTCGGCGAGGTTCGCGCTGGTCGAGCCTTTGCCGCGCTCCCACAGCGCGAGATGCGTGTCGTCATACACCATCGTCCCGCCGCGCGGGGTGATCTGGGCGAACCCATTGGGCAGCACGCTGCCGACCAGGCACACATTCGCCGGAAACGCGGTGTCGATGTGCGATTGCAGAACCGTCGGAATTTTTGCCATCGCGGAATCCTCCCTAAATCATGCGACTTGGTCGAGGGTAGAAGCCAAATCGCGGGTTGTCGCCCGGCGCAGGTCGCGGGTTTCGCTCTCGTCGAACGGCCGGCCGCGATGCATCGTGCAGCGATTGTCCCAGATCACCAGATCGCCCTGCTGCCAGCCATGGCGGTAGACAAAGCGGCGTTCGGTCGCGAACTCGATCAGATCGCGCAGAAACAGGCGGCCTTCCGGCACCGGCATGCCGACGATATGCGAGGCATGTGCGGCAAGGTAGAGCGTCTTGCGCTGGAGCCCGGATGAACGCGCACGACGCGCTGCGGCACCGCCGGCAATACCTCGCGCTCGCCGAACAGCAAATCGGTGAAGCCGATCTGGGCGCGCGAATAGGCGATGTCGTGCATTGCGACGAGCCCGTCAATCTGCTCTTGGTCTTGTCGGGCAACGCGTCCCAGGCTGCGCGCAAATCAGCGAACTCGGTCTCCCCGCCATTCGCCGGCACGCGATGCGCGTAGAGCATCGAGAGGCGGCGGGAACGCGGCGAAACGAGCCGTCGGTATGCCACAGCCGGTTGCCGAGCTGGTCGAAGCGGCGCGGATCGTCCGCGGCGCGCAGCCGGTTGTTCTCGTCGAGATTCGAGATGTCGGAGATTTCGGGACGCAGCCGGCGCTTGGCTGCGCCGCGGGCGCTGCGCGGCGCCTCGATCTCGCCGAAATGGCCGGCAAAGGCCAACTGACGCTCGTCATCGAGATTCTGATCGCGCAGGACCAGCAGCGCATGGCGGTCGATCGCCTGCCGATTGCGTGCACGGCTTCCGGCTACATGGCCTGCCGCAGTCGACTCCGGTGATTTCGGCGACGAACAGCGGATGGAGCGGGTGCACGACGATCGGCGTCGCCACGATCATCGTCGGGTCTCGGCAAACTCGCCGAGCGCCGCGATCAGATGGGTGATGTCGGCCTGCAACCGCGCAAAGCCGGGCGTCTTTTCCAATGTCTTCTGATCCATGTAGAGCGCGCGGTCGACCTCGATCTGCAGGCTGTGGCGCTGCGCCTCCGGGCGGCCTTGCCGCTTGACGATCTCCACACCCTTGTAGATTTCGTTGATCCGCACGTCGTAGCCGCGATCGCGCAGCACGCTCGCGACGAAATCGGTGAATTCCTTGGCGCAGGTCGTGCCGTCGCGATCGCCAAGCACGAAATCGGCCGGCCGTCCGATATCCCGGGCGCTTCGCTTCGATGGCATCGAATGACAGTTGACATGCCAGACCATGCCGAAATTGGATGGAGCCGGTTGCAGGCCTCGTCGAGCACGCGATGATAGGGCGCGTGACAGCGCTCGATCCGCGCCAGGATCTCGGCTGCGGTGAGCTTGCGGTCGTAGATCGGCATACTCGGCCGGGCGACGCGGCGCACGAGGCCGAGTCCGGCGCGCGTCGGGTGCGAAGGCCTCAATGCGGTCGGCCATACACCCTCGAAGAACGCCTCGTCGATGTCGTCGACCGCACGGTTTGCGTCGAGATAGCTGCGCGGAAACAGCGCGCCGATCAAGGTCGCGCCATGGGCCGGTGCGGCGGCGTAAAGTTCGTCGACATAGGCGTCTTCGGCGCGGCGCAAGGTTTCGAGCGCGCAGGTAAAGCGGAAATCCTCGGGGTAGTGCGAACCACTATGCGGCGAGTCGAAGACCAGCGGCACTTCCGCCGCCTCCGGGTCGCGGCGCCACAGCACGCCGGGAATTTCGAAGCTCATCCGATCAGGCTCGCCGCTTCGAGCAATTCCAACCGCTGCTCGATCTCGCCGCGATCAGCCATGTCGCCCTCATGACCCGGAGATGTTCTAGAACCAGACCGGCGAATTCGTCGGGCATCACGCACCCACGGATAGGCTGGAGTGGGCGAACGGTATAAGGAAAATGCCTGTTGCCCTCTGCTGAAGCAAATCTACGGATAGCGCGGCCGCTGGGCAAGCTGGGACGATCCGCGGTGTCTCTGGCGCCGCGCCGCGGTTGAGCATAACCTCGCAGGATGACTGCAGTGGCGATCGACAGCATCGAGATGGTGCGCCGGCTCGTCGGCTTCGACACGACGAGCCGAGGCTCGAACCTTGCGTTGATCGAGTTTGTGCGCGAGCTACCTCGACAGCCTCGGCGTTCCCAGCGAGCTGGTCTTCGACGAGACCGGCAACAAGGCCAATCTCTACGCCAAGCTTGGACCGCCCGGGATCGGCGGGATCATGCTGTCGGGCCACACCGACGTGGTTCCGGTCGACGGCCAGGATTGGCACAGCGACCCGTTCACGGTGCTCGCCAAGGACGGCAAGCTGTTCGGCCGCGGCACGGCGGACATGAAGAGCTTTATCGCCGTGGTGCTGGCGCTGCTGCCGCAGCCTCGCGGCGCGCCCGTTGCGGATTCCGCTCCACCTCGCCTTGTCCTATGACGAGGAGGTCGGCTGCCGCGGCGCGCGCCGGCTGATCGCGGCGATCGCCGAGCGCCCGGACCGGCCGCGCCTGTGCATCGTCGGCGAGCCGACGATGATGCAGCCGGTGACCGGCCACAAGGGCAAGCGCAGCTTTCGCTGCCGGGTGCACGGGTTCGAATGCCACTCGGCCCTGGCGCATCTCGGGGTCAACGCGATCGAAGCCGCGGCCGAGCTCGTCGCTCTGCTCAAGGCGATGGCGCGCCGCCGGCGCGACGCGGGTCCGTTCGATCCGGAATACACGCCGGCTTACACGACGATCCAGACCGGCGTGATCCATGGCGGCACCGCGCTCAACATCGTGCCCAAGGACTGCAGCTTCGATTTTGAGTTTCGTCTGCTGCCCGGCGAGGATCCCGATGCCGGGATCAGCGAGCTGCGCGCTTTCGCCGAAAACCGGCTGTTGCCGGAAATGCAGGCGATCCGCGCGGAGGCGGCGATCGAGTTCGAGGAACTGAGCGCCTTTCCCGGCCTCGATACCGCCGACGATGCCGAGATCACCCGGCTCGTCGCCGCGCTGACCGGGGCGAACGGCACGGCCAAGGTAAGTTTCGGAACGGAGGGCGGGCTGTTTCAGCAGGCCGGCATCCCGACCGTCGTCTGTGGACCGGGCTCGATCGAGCAGGCGCATAAGCCCGACGAATTCATCGATCTCGATCAGATCGCCCAGTGCGAGCGGTTTATCGCCCGCATCTTTGACAGTGTCGCCGCCTGAGGGAGCGCTTTGTGGCCGAGCCGAACTACGCCGTCGAGCTGACCCCACCCGATATCGAGCCCTATCGTGCCGGCAATACCGGGGTCGAATATGTCACGACCTTCGACAGCGGCGTTTCGGGGCCGCATGTGCTGGTCACGGCACTAACCCATGGCAACGAGATCTGCGGGGCCATCGCCCTCGACCGGCTGTTCCGCGCCGGGCTGCGGCCGCGCCGGGGACGGCTGACCCTGGCCTTCGACAATGTCGCCGCCTATCGCAGTTTCGATCCGCGCTATCCGGTTGTCTCGCGCTTTGTCGACGAGGATTTCAATCGGCTGTGGGACGAGGCGACCCTCGACGGCCCGCGCCAATCGATCGAACTTGCCCGCGCCCGGAGCTTGCGCCCGTTTGTCGACGCCGCCGATTTCCTGCTCGACATCCACTCGATGCAATATGCGACCGCGCCCTTGATGCTGGCCGGCACCCTCGACCGCTCGGTGGCGTTGGCCCGCCAGGTCGGGATCCCCGAGCTGATCATGTGCGATGCGGCCACGCCGCCGGAAAGCGGATGCGCGACTATGGCCCCTTTGGCGATCCCGCATCGCCCAAGACGGCGCTGCTAATCGAGGCCGGGCAGCATTGGCAAAACCGTGCCGCCGAGGTTGCGACCGACGTCATGCTGCGCTTTCTGATCGCCGTCGGCGTCCTGACTCGTGACGACGCCGCGCCGATCGCCGGGCCGGATTTCGACACGCATCCGCAGCAGCGAATCATCGAGGTGACCGAAGCGGTCACGATCGCCAGCGACAAGTTCGAATTTGTCGACGATTTTCGCGGGCTCGAAGTGCTGTCGCCAAAGGGGACCCTGATCGGCCGCGACAATGGGCGCGAGGTGCGCACCCCTTACGACGATTGCGTGCTGATCATGCCCTCGCGTCGGCTCGCCAAGGGGCACACGGCGGTTCGCCTCGGCCGCTTTGTCGCGTGAGGACCGCGCTCGACCTCGCCGCGGCCGCTCCGGCCAAGCGCAGCTTTCCACCGATCGTCGACGGGCGGGCGCGGGTGCTCGTGCTCGGCACCCTGCCCGGCGAGGAATCCTTGCGCCGCCAAGAATACTACGCCCATCCGCGCAACCTGTTCTGGCCGATCCTGTTCGCCCTGTTCGACGCCGCTCCAGCCGCCGATTATCGGGCAAAGCTGGACCTCGCAATGGCGCAGCGGGTGGCGCTGTGGGACGTGTGCGCGGTCGGCGAGCGCGAGGCCAGCGCCGACGCGACGATCCGCCGGGAGCAGCCGAACGCCATCGACCAGCTGCTCGACACTCATCCGCTGATCCGCGCCGTCGCCTTCAACGGCACCGGCGCGCGGCGGCTCCATGATCGCCATTTCCCGCGCCGTCCGAACCTCGCCTATCTGGTATTGCCGTCGACGAGCCCGCCCATGCCCGCCTCGACTTCGCCGCCAAACTCGGCCACTGGCGCGCATTGCGCGAGGCGCTGGACGCAGGATCGGCCGCAGCGCCAACCGCATCCCCGTAGCCAATCCCTCCCCGACCCACATGGTCGGGGGGCTGGGTAGCACCTCGAATTCACGTGCTATGATCGTTCGCTCGAAGAGCCGCCGGCGGGAGAGCCAGCGATGAACCGCGAATTTGCGACTTTACGGGCTGAGGATCGTGGCGACGGGCTGGTGCTGCTGACCCTCAACCGCCCCGAGGTCGCCAATGCGCTGAACACCCAGATGGGCCGCGACTTGCTCGGCTTTTTCGAAGACGTCAACGCCGCGCCGGCGCAAGCGCGCTGCATCGTGCTGACCGGCGCCGGGGCGCGGGCGTTTTGCGCCGGCGGCGACCTCAAAGAGCGCAACGGCATGACCGACGAGCAATGGCAGGACCAGCATCTGCTATTCGAGCGCATGGTCCGCGCCTTTATCGCCTGCCCGGTGCCGGTGATCGGCGCAGTCAATGGTGCGGCCTATGCCGGGGGCTGCGAATTGGCATTGTGCTGCGACTTCATCTATGCCGCCGAGAACGCGCGCTTCGCGCTGACCGAGGTCACCCTCGGCATCATGCCCGGCGCCGGCGGCACGCAGAGCTTGCCGCGCGCGGTCGGCGAGCGGCGCGCCAAGGAGATCATCCTGACCGGGCGCCCGTTCACCGCGCAGGAAGCCTATGAATGGGGCATGGTCAACCGCCTGTGCGCGCCGGGAAAGGTCGTCGAGGACGCGCTGGAGACCGCGCGGCGGATCGCCGACAACGCGCCGATTTCGGTGCGGCAAGCCAAGCACGCAATCCATTTCGGCCTGCAGATGGACCTCGCCAGCGGCATGATGCTCGAAATCGAGGCCTACAACCGCATGGTCCCGACCGAGGACCGCCGCGAAGGCATCGCCTCGTTCAACGAAAAGCGCAAACCGCGCTTCCAGGGGCGATGACTTGCCGGCTGTCATTGCGCGGAGCAGAGGGACGCAACGATCCCGTCCGGATCGAATCCACCGCGACCGAAGATTGCTTCGCTGCGGGCGCAATGACAGGCTCGTGGCAGAGACGACCCGGTCGACTAGGAGGAGAAAATATGGACGGCGATCTGGCGGGCCGCACGGAGGCGGCCGATCTGACTCGAGTGCTGGCGGAACAGTCGGCGGGAGTCGGATGGAGCGAGCTGCCCGAGCCGGTGCGCGAACTGGCGCGGCAATGCGTGCTCGACTATCTCGGCTGCGCGGTGGCGGGTGCCGACGATCCGCTGGTCGGCATGTTGCTCGACGAGATGGCGGAGGCCGGAGGCACGGCGCAGGCGAGCGTCATCGGTCATCGCGTGCGATTGCCCGCGTTGGCCGTGGCGCTGGTCAATGGTGCGGCGGGTCACGCCCTCGATTACGACGATGTCAACCTGGCGATGCCAGGCCATCCCTCGGTCGCGATCCTGCCGGGGCTGCTCGCCCTCGCCGAGCTGAAGGGTAGCTCGGGACGCGAGGTCATCACCGCCTTTGTCGCCGGCTACGAGGCCGCCTGCCGTATCGGCATGGCGCTGCAGCCCGGGCATTACGCTCTCGGCTTCCACTCGACCGCGACAATCGGCAGCTTTGGCGCGGCCGCGGCCTGTGCGCGCTTGCTCGGCCTCGATGCCGAGACCACTGCCGTCGCGCTCGGCATCGCCGGGACCCAGGCGGCTGGGTTGAAATCGCAGTTCGGCACGATGTGCAAGCCGTTCCATGCGGGCAGAGCCTCGCAGAATGGGCTGATGGCGGCACGGCTCGCCGCGCGCGGGTTTTCGAGCCGCCCCGATCTTCTCGAATGCGTGCAGGGTTTCGCGGCGACCCATGGTCCGGATTTTTTACCGGAGGCGGCGTTGGCGACGCCCGAGAAGGGGTTTCATCTGTTCGCCAACCTCTTCAAATATCATGCCGCTTGCTACATGACGCATGCGCCGATCGAGTGCGCGCGCCAGGTGCGCCGCGATCACGCGCCGAGCCCCGATGCGATCGCCGCCATTACCTTGCGGCTCGATGCCGGATGTGACCGGATCTGCAATATTCCCGCCCCCGTGGACGGGCTGCAGAGCAAATTCAGCCTGCGTCAGACTGTGGCGATGGCCTTGGCCGGGGTCGATACCGCGAGCCTCGGCGCCTACAGCGAGAAGAATGCGCGCGATCCGGCGCTGATCGGGCTGCGCGAAATGGTGGCGCTCGATTTCCGCGAGGGCTGGCCGTCGACTCTGGCAGAGATCGAGGTCGCCCTCCCCGATGGCACGCGTGTCTTGGCGCGTCACGATGCCGGCATTCCGGCCACTGACATTGCCGAACAGGGTGAGCGCCTCGCCGCCAAATTCGACGCTTTGGTCGAGCCGGTCCTCGGCCCACCACGCGCCCGCGAGCTGCGCCAGATGGTGGCCGGGCTCGACGGCCTAGGCGAGATTGGCAGCCTCGCGCGGCTCGCCGCCGGCTGACCTAGCGCCCTCGCCGGATTGACGGTTCGTGATGGGTTCGGAATCGATGTGAAGCTGCTGTCCCACCTCTCCCCCGATGGCGATGTGTTGCCGCAACCGGCGGACCCGCGCCTCCTTGGGCTCGGTTTCGAGGCCTGGGAACAGGCGGTCACCGCGGCCCCCGACGATGCCGCCCGCGACTGGAGCGCGCTGCCGCTGGGGCGGCGCCTGCTTGCCGCGATTTTTGGCAACAGCCCGTTTCTGAGCGGGCTTGCGGTCAAGGAGTGGCGCTTCCTGACCCGCCTCGTCGAAGAAGGCGCCGACCCGCTGTTCGACGAGATCGCTATCGAGACCGAAAAACCCGACGATCTCGGCGAAGACACGGCAGCACTGATGCGGCGTCTGCGCATCGCCAAACGCCGTACCGCGCTTCTGGCGGCGGTGGCGGAACTCGCCGGCGTATGGTCGCTCGAACAACAGACCGGCGCCCTCAGCCGCTTTGCCGAGGCGGCGGTTGGCACGGCGCTGCGCCATCTGCTGCGCCAAGCGGCGGCGAAGAGCATGGTGACACTGCCGGACTCGAGCGATCCGGAGCGCGAGAGCGGGCTGATCGTCCTCGGCATGGGAAAGCTCGGCGGGGCCGAGCTCAACTATTCGAGCGATATCGACCTGGTCCTGTTTTACGACGGGGCGCGGGCGCGGGTGATGGCGCGCGACGGCGTACAACCTTTCTTCAGCCGGCTCGCGCGCGACCTCGTGCGGCTGCTCGAGGAACGCACCGGCGACGGCTACGTGTTTCGCACCGATTTGCGGCTGCGACCCGACCCGGCCTCGACACCGGCGGCGATGTCGGTCGCGGCGGCGATGGCCTATTACGAGAGCGTCGGCCAGAATTGGGAGCGGGCGGCCTTGATCAAAGCGCGCCCGGTGGCCGGCGACCGGGTTTCCGGCCGGCGGTTTCTGCGTGAGCTGCGGCCTTTTCTGTGGCGCAAGCACCTCGATTTCGCGGCGATCCAAGACATCCACTCGATCAAGCGCCAGATCAACGCCTACCGCGGCGGCGGCCGGATCGCCGTCGAAGGCCACGACATCAAGATTGGCCGCGGCGGCATCCGCGAGGTCGAATTCTTTGCCCAGACGCAGCAGCTGATCTGGGGCGGGCGGATGCCCCAACTGCGCGTCCGCTCGACCTGCGAGGCGCTGCGCCGGCTCGCCGCCTCCAACCGTATCGATCCTGCCACAGCGGCGGCATTGATTGAGGACTACCGTTTCCTGCGCCGCGTCGAGCACCGCCTGCAGATGGTCGACGATGCCCAGACGCATCGGCTGCCGACGGACCGGGAGGGCGTCGCCCGCCTCGCGATCTTTCTCGGCTACCGCGGTCCCGATGGTTTCGTCGCCGATCTGATCGCACATCTGAGTTCGGTCGAGCGCCATTACGCCGAGCTGTTTGAACAGGCGCCGAGCCTCGCCGGTCCTGGCAATCTCGTCTTTACCGGCGCCGAGGACGATCCCGAAACCATGCGCACCTTGTCCGGGCTCGGCTTTGCCGATCCGCCGGCGGTCGGCGCGCTGCTGCGCAGCTGGCATCACGGCCGGGTGCGCGCTACCCGCAGCCAGCGGGTGCGCGAGATCCTGACCGAGCTGGCCCCCGAATTGCTGCGCATCTTTGGCGCGACGCCGCATCCCGACGCGGCGCTGCGGCGCTTCGACCGGTTTCTGTCGCATCTGCCCGCCGGCGTGCAGTTGTTTTCGTTGTTTGCGGCGAATCGGGGGTTGCTGGCGCTGGTCGCGGATGTGATGGCCGGCGCGCCGCGTCTCGCCGAGCAGTTGGCGCAGCGCCCGGCGCTCCTCGACGCGGTGCTGGCGCAAGGGTATTTCGCGCCGCTCCCGGATCGGGCCGGGCTCGCCACCGATCTCGGCGCCGCGCTGGCCGGTGCCGCCGATTACGTGGACACGCTCGATTTGCTGCGGCGCTGGGCCGCCGAACGCCGGTTCCAGGTCGGGGTGCAGCTGCTGCGCTGCGCGCTCGACGGCGCGGCGGCAGGCAGAGCCCTCGCCGACATCGCCGAGACCGCGCTGGCGGCCCTTCTCCCCGCGGTCGAGGCAGAGTTTGCGCGGCGGCATGGCCGGGTGCCGGGAGGCGCTTTTGCAGTGATCGGGATGGGACGCCTCGGCAGCCGCGAGATGACCCTGGCCTCCGATCTCGACCTGATCCTGATCTATGACGCCCCGCCCGCCAGCGTCAGCTCCGATGGTGCGCAGCCGCTCTCGGTGTCCGCTTTTTACGCGCGATTGAGCCAGCGGCTGATCGGCGCGATCACGGCGCCGACTGCCGAGGGCCCGCTCTACCCGGTCGATATGCGGCTGCGGCCTTCGGGTGCGGCCGGGCCGATCGCCTCGAGCATGGAGAGCTTCGCTCGCTATCAGCGTGAATCCGCCTGGACCTGGGAGCATATGGCCTTGACCCGGGCGCGTCCGGTCGCCGGGGATGCCGCCCTTCGCCGCCGGATCGCTGAAACCATCGACGCTGTGCTCCATTCTTCGCGCGATCCGCTCCGCTTGGTGGTCGACGTCGCCGATATGCGTCGGCGCATCGCCGCCGAGCACCCGCGACCCTCGCCGTGGGACCTCAAAAACCGCCCCGGCGGGCTGATCGACCTCGAATTCATGGCCCAATACCTGATGCTGCGCGAGGCCGCTGCGTCGCCACAGATCTTGCGTCGCGCCACCGCCGAGGCGCTGCAGGCGCTGGGCGGGGCCGGGATCCTCGCGCCGGAGGCCGAGCATGAACTGAGCGATGCGTTGGCTTTGCTGCGCCAGGTGCAGGCGGTGCTGACCTTGATCGGCGAGGATGCGTCGCAGCAAGGGGCGTTTCCCGAGCCCGACGCCGCCACCCTCGTGCGCTGCGTGGCCGCGGTTGACTTCGCCCACCTCGACGCAGATATCACTGCCGCCACGGCGCGCGTCGGTAAATGGTACGAGTGTTTGATTGAGGCGCCGGCAAAACACGCCGGGCGCGAGGCGGCCGAACGACAAGGAGGGAACGCATCATGAGTGTCGAGCTCGGCAAAAAGGCCCCCGATTTCACCTTGCCGACCGACGGCAACGGCAGTGTGAGCCTCGCGAAGCTCGGCGGCAAAAAAGTCGTTCTGTATTTCTACCCGAAGGACGACACCTCGGGCTGCACCGCCGAGGCCTGCGGCTTTCGCGATTCGTTCCCGGATTACGGCGGCGCGGGGGCTGTCGTTATCGGCATCTCCAAGGATTCGGTCGCGTCCCACGACAAGTTCAAGAAAAAGCACGGCCTGCCGTTCATTCTCGCCTCCGATGTCGACGGCGAGGTCTGCGAGAAATATGGCACCTGGGTCGAAAAGAGCATGTACGGGCGCAAATACATGGGCATCGAACGCGCGACCTTTCTGATTGACGCGTCGGGGACCGTACGCGGCGTCTGGCGCAAGGTCAGGGTGCCGGGTCATGTCGCCGAAGTGCTGAAGGCGGCGCGCGCCCTCTGACTGTCGAAACTCTTACTGCCGGCGCGGTTGCGATCCTCGCCACCGCCGACCCCTCAGCAAAGGCGGCCGCGAGCCGCGCCCTGGCGGCAGCCTGGGCCGAAGGGACCCTGGCGATCGGCGATTCTGCGCCACCGCTACGGCCCACCCGGCAGGATCGACCGGTGTTGCGCCCGCCCCGCGAGATGCCGAAGCGCCGTGCCTTTGGCTCACGGGCCGGGCGGATCGCGCTGCTTCATGCGCTCGCCCATATCGAGCTCAACGCGATCGATCTGGGCTGGGACATCGTCGCGCGCTTTGCCCGCGAGGGCCTGCCGCTCAACTTCCTCGACGATTGGATCGGAGTCGCCGTGGAGGAGGCCGGTCATTTCGACCTGCTAGCGGCGCGGCTGGCCGATTTCGGTGCGCGATACGGCGATCTGCCGGCCCATGACGGGCTTTGGGAAGCGGCGGCGGCGACCGCCGACGATTTGCTGGCGCGGCTTGCCGTTGTGCCGCTCGTTCTTGAAGCGCGCGGGCTCGACGTGACGCCGCAGATGGCGGCACGGCTCGAACGCGCCGGCGACCTCGGCAGCGCGGCGATCCTGCAACACATCTATCAGCAGGAGATCGGGCATGTGGCGGTCGGGCTCCGCTGGTTCGCGCGGCTCTGCCGGGACCGCGGCCTCTCCCCCGAGCAGGTCTTCCACGAGCGCGTCCGACGCTGTTTCAAAGGCGATTTGAAACCGCCCTTCAACCACGCGGCCCGCGCCGCCGCCGGCTTCCCCGCCGCTTATTACGCGCCCTTGGCTGCGCCGACCAGTGGCAAGGGCTGATCATCCAGCCGGATCGACGGGCGCCGTCGGCGATTGCTGTTCTGCGGGACGCACCTGGAGGCGACGCTCGGCTTCCTCGCTGACCACCCGGGCGAGGTCGGGCTGACGCCCGAGCAGCTGGCGGAAATCGACAACGTCGAGGGTCAGCAAGGTGCAAGGTTGCGCGGCGACGATCGTCGCGTTGCGTGGTTCCCCGGTCAACAAGGCGATCTCGCCGACGAACTCGCCGGCCCCGAGGCGAACCGTCCCCGGTCGCAGCCGGACCTCGACCTCGCCCGAGGCGATAAAATACATGCAATCGCCGGGCTCGCCACGCCGCATGATGACCGCGCGCGCCGGGTAGTCGCGCGGCCGCAGCAGGCGCGCGACATCGGCGATGATCGAGGCGCCGACATTGTTGAAGAACGGCACCTTTGCGACGAGGTCCCAGGTGCGCAGAAACTCGCGCCGCCGCAGCTCTTCGGCGTAGCCGGTCGCGAGAATGCCGGCCCACAGCGCGAAAACCAGGATGCCGGAGACCATGACGAACCCGGCCAGAATCCGCCCGAGCGGGGTTATCGGAGTCACGTCGCCGTAGCCGGTCGTCGTCAGGGTCACGATCGCCCACCACAGAGCGAGCGGGATCGAGCCGAACAGCTCGGGCTGCGCGTCGCGCTCCAGCAGATAGGCGAGGCTTGCGGCGGCCAAGAGCACGATCCCGAAACCGAGCAGCACCGAGAGCAGTGCGTGGCTGGCGCGGCTGATCACCCGCTGCAGGCTTACCAGTCCCGGCTCGTAGCGGACCGGCTTGAACACCCAGATAAAGCCGTAGAGGCTGGCATAATCGGGGCTGAAGACGATGTCGAGGACCCCCGGAAGCGCGCCGAGGAGGTCGAACACGCCCCCGGCCGACACGGCCCAGCGGAGCCGCGCCCGCCATCCCCGGCGATAGGCGGCTGGCGCGCCCGGGGCGGCGACGAGCCGCAGCAGGTACTCGGCGAAGAAGAACGCGCAGGCGATCTGGAACCCGACATCCAGCGCCTGGTGATGAGCTTGTCGCCACGTCTTCACCGTGTCGGCGAGCATGATGGCGATGCCGATGGCGACCATGGAGTGATGCGCGGTGCGAAAAGCCCGGGCAATGGTGCCCGAGGTTTCGGGCTGAAGGTTTCGGTAGAGGCGCTCCCAGCTCATGCGTCATTGTAGAGGTCGCGCCGCCCAGCCGAAATAGAGCGGCATAGACCGTTGTTGCGTCATTGTCGCGGCACGGCGGATCAGCGCGGATCGAGCACCCTCGCATCCAAGCGATCTTTCGCATTCGCGGCGTTTCCTGTTATAGGAGCGCGGTGGGGATCTTTCCGAACAACCGGCGAGCCGTGTTCGCCTTCGTCCACGATGCGGCGATGGCGGCGTTGTCGCTCGTCGTATCGTTGTATCTGCGTCTCGGCTCCGAAATCGTCGGCTACGAGCCGCGCCTGACCGCCTTCTACGTCGTTTCCTTTACCGTGATCGCGGCGAGCGTGTTCCGGTTGACCGGGCTCTACCGCGGCATCTGGCGTTACGCCTCCCTGCCCGATTTATTCAACATCGCCCGCGCGGTGAGCCTGACTGTGCTCGTCTTTCTGCCGGTAATGTTTGTTCTGACCCGGCTCCAGGCGCTGCCGCGCTCGACCCTGCTGATCAACTGGTTTGTGCTCGTCGCGCTGTTGGGCGCGCCGCGCCTCGCCTACCGGCTGTTCAAGGACCGCGGCCTCGACCACGTTCTCGAACGCGCCAAGCACCAGAGCGTGCCGGTGCTGCTGATCAGCGCCAAGGACGGGGCCGATACCTTCATCCGCGAGATGACGCGCGACCCGCGCGCCGTCTACCGGGTGGTCGGCGTCCTTGCCGACACCCCCTCGCGCGTCGGCCGCGAGATCTACCGGGTCCCGGTTCTGGGTACGATCAATTCGCTCGAAGCGGTGGTCGACAAGCTGGATCGTCGCGGCAAGCGCCCGCAAAAACTGATCATCACCGCGCAGAACCTGTCGGGCGATCAGGTGCGCAGTTTGCTCGACCGCGCCGAGGCGCTCGCCATCCCGCTGGCGCGGCTGCCGAAGCTGACCGATTTTAAACGCAATCTCGACAATCCCGAGCACGCGCTCGAGGCCATTGCGCTCGAGGATCTGCTGGGTCGCCCGCAGGCGGTGCTCGACCATGAGGGAATGGCCCGGCTGATCTGCGGACGCCGCGTACTGGTCACCGGCGCGGGCGGGACGATTGGCGCCGAACTGGCCCATCAGGTCGCCGCCTTTTCGCCCGGCCGGCTGATCGTTCTCGACAACAGCGAGTACGCACTTTATCAAATCGATCTGGAGTTGTACGAGCGGTTCCCCCAGCTTGGGCAGGTCCCGTTGCTGCGCGACGTGCGTGACCGCGCGCAAGTCGACGCCGTCATTGCCGCCGAGCGCCCCGAGATCGTGTTTCACGCGGCGGCGCTGAAGCACCTGTCGATGGTCGAGGCCAACCCGATAGAGGGCGTTCTGACCAATGTCACCGGCAGCCGCAACGTCGCCGAGGCGGCGCGCGCATTCGGCGTGTCGGTCGTCGTCATGGTCTCGACCGACAAAGCGGTCAACCCGACGAGCGTGATGGGCGCCACCAAGCGCCTCGCCGAAAGCTTTTGTCAGGCGATCGATCTGCACGAAGCCAGGCAGGCGGTCCCCGGCACCCGGTTCGTCACGGTGCGGTTCGGCAACGTCCTTGGCTCGACCGGATCGGTCGTGCCGCTGTTCGCTCGCCAGCTCGCGGCCGGCGGGCCCCTGACCGTCACGCATCCCGACGTCGCGCGCTTTTTCATGACGGTGCGCGAGGCGGTCGAGCTGGTGTTGCAGGCGGCCGCCTTGCCGCCCGCGCCGCAGACCTCCGATCGCGGCAAGATCTGCGTCCTCGACATGGGCGGGCCGGTCAAGATCGCCGATCTCGCGCGGCAGATGATCCGCCTCGCCGGGCTGCGCCCCGACCGCGACATTGAGATCGAATTCACCGCGTTGCGGCCGGGCGAAAAGCTGAGCGAAGAGCTGTTCCATCGCGCCGAGCCATTGATGCCGACCCGCAGTCCGGCCATCCGCCTGGCCGCGCCACGCACCGCCGATTACGCGATGCTGGCCCGCTCGATCGATGAATTGGAGGAGCATGCCCGCGCGCGGCGCGAAGAGCGGATGCTCCAGCTGCTGGAAAGGCTGGTGCCCGAATACCGCCGCAGCGCCGCCGGCCCGAGCGCCGCGGTCGCATCGCGCAGCTGACTTGGGTCGCGCGGGCCGCGCCGGCCCGGCTCATCTTCGCGCGGGTTCGCGGCTCAGGCCGTTCGCGGCCAGCCCATCGACATAGGCCCGCCAGCGTTTATCGTGCTCGACGCCGAGCTGATGGAGATAACTCCAGGAGTAGATCCCGGTATCGTGCAGATCGTCGAAGATGATGCGCACGGCATAATTGCCGACCGGCTCGAGCCCCATGATCCCGACATGGGTGCGGCCGGGGACCAATGTCTTCTGCCCGGCTCCGTGTCCCTGGACCTCGGCGGATGGGCTCTCGACCCGCAGATACTCGGCCGGAAGACGAAACATGCTGCCGTCGTCAAAGCTGATTTCGAGCAGCTTTTCCGCCTTTTTCAGCCGGAGCTCGACCGGCCAGCGCGCTGTCCCGCCGGACGCTCAAGGCGTCTCTCTCAGGATGGCGGCAATTGCTTGGTCACCGCTTCGTCGTCGCGCAACGGCCGCGCTTCGTCGACGAGCATGATCGGGATGCCGTCGCGAATCGGGTAGGCGAGGCGCGCCTCCTCGCTGATCAGCTCCTGGGCGTCGCGATCATAGCGCAGCGGTCCCTTGGTTAGCGGGCAGACCAGGATTTCCAAAAGCTTGGGGTCGATTTCCGACGAGCCTTCCATGATTCCTCCGCCCCACCCCGAGGTCTGCGTCAGTGCCGCGCTTCGCCGCCGCTCGACCGGTCGAGCACCGCCATCTCGACGATCGCGGTCAACAATTGGGCGCGCGCCTCGAAATCGGGGGCTTCGAGCAGAGCCTGCTTTTCACTGGGCTCGAACGGACAGACCATCGCGACCGAGGTCACCAGACGTTCGCCCGGGACCGAACTGATCGCGTCCCACTCCGCCTTGATCTGGTGCCGCTCGAAATAGGCTCTGAGCCCCCGGATCAGGCGCTCGCGATCAAATCCGGGGCCGCGCTCGCTGCGCAGGTCGCGGGCGAATTCATCCCATTGCGGCACGACCCGCCGGTAGCCTTTCTCCAGCGGCAATTCCCTGCCGATGCGAAACCGGCACAGGCCGGTCAAGGTAATCAGAAACCGCCCGTCCTCGGTCTCGGAAAACGAGGTGATGCGGCCGGCGCACCCGGTCGGATAGACCGGCGGGCTTCCCGCCAACGACTGATGCGGGTCGCTTGGCTGGACCATGCCGATCAGGCGGTCGCCGGCGAGCGCGTCGCGCGTCATCGCCAGATAGCGGGGCTCGAAGATGTTGAGCGGCAGCTGGCCCCGCGGCAGCAACAGAACGCCCGGCAGCGGAAAGATCGGCAGGGTTTCGCACAGCGCGATCGCGCCTGGACGCTCGCTCATCCGCTCCCTCCCTAAATCCTTATGAGAACATCAGCGAGGATAGGCGCCGCCGCCCGCTCAAGGTCAGCGGATCGGCGCCTCCCATCGCCTCGAAGAATTTGACAAGCTGCTTGCGCGCCGCCTGGTCGTTCCATTCGCGGTCGCGCTTAAACAGGGTCAGGAGCTCGTCGATCGCCGCTTCTCGCTCGCCGGTGCCGAACAGCGCCGTCGCCAGTTCGAGCCGCGCCTCGTGATCGTCGGCGTTCTGCGCCAGACGCGCGCGCAGCTTGCCCGCCCCCGCCATCGCCTTTTCCGCCTGCTCGGCGAGGTCGAGCGCGGTGCGCGCTGCGGCGATCTCGGCATGGCTGGCGTTCTCCTTGGCGACGCGGTCGAGCGCCTGGCGCGCCTTGGCGAGGTCGCCCTTGGCGATCATCGCCCGGGCGAGGCCGGCCTGCGCCTCGACATTGGCCGGCTCGCGCTGCAGGATCTGCGAATAGACGGCACCGGCGCTGGCGTGGTCGCCCGCCGCCAAAGCCTCCTTCGCCATCGCCATCGCTTCCTCGACCGGCGAGGGGCCGCCGCCCTTGCCGCCGCTGATCCGCTGGACGAACTGCTTGACTTGGCTCTCCGGCTGCGCGCCGACAAAGCCGTCGACCGGCCTGCCGTCCTTGAAGGCGTAAACCGCAGGGATCGACTGGATGCGCATCTGCTGCGCGATCTCCGGGTTTTCGTCGATGTTGAGCTTGACCATGCGCACCGCGCCGTTGGCGGCACGTACCGTCTTTTCGAGGATTGGGCCGAGCTGCCGGCACGGGCCGCACCACGGCGCCCAGAAATCGACGATGACCGGTGTTTCGAATGAACCGTCGACCACTTCGGTCATGAAAGTCGCACTGGTGACGTCTTTGACGGGGGTGGCAGCCGCGCCGCCGATCAAAGGTTCGCTCGGCATCGCTTTCCTCTTTCAATTTACTCCACAACATGGCCGTACAGCGCGGCGAAGACAAGCGCCCCCGGCATGCCCCGACCTCCCGTCAGAAATGTGGCTTGCCGCGCCTTGCCGATTGCCTGTCGGATCAGAGTGATGCCGAGCGCATTGACAAAGTCCGCCGGTTCTGGGACGGCAGGTGCGGCCCTGATCGAGTGGAGAAACCCATGCCCAAATTCGTCATCGAGCCGCATTTCAGGCTGCAGGAATGGATCGCCGAGGAAAAGGGCTACTTTGCCGCCGAGGGTCTCGATTACGAGTTCCGCGAATTGGTCCGGGCGACCGACGGCCGCCATCACGACAAGGGCGGCGACAAGATCGGCGCCTATCAATCGTTCGAGGCGGGGCGCAAGGCCGATGTCAGCTGCGCCTGCCACTGGACCGTCAACGTCGCCGCCTCCTCCGGCCACGGCCGGCTCTATGCCGACCTCTATTCGGTGGCGCCGGCCGGGATCTTCGTGCCACCCGGCTCGCCGGTGCGCGAGCCCGCCGACCTTGCCGGCGTGCCGATCTCGGTCGGCTGGCAATCGGGCAGCCACTATTCGACCTTGCAGGCGCTCGAACCCTATCTGCCGGCCGCCGAGATCAATCTGTCGTTCAAGGACGGTCTGCTGTTCCGCCGCCTGGAATTGCTGATCGACGGCCAGGCGCCGGCCTCGGCCCTGTTCAGCGGCCCCTACTACCTCGCCGAGCAATTGGGTTTTCGCAAGATCGTCGACACGACCTTTATGATCGCGACGATGATCCACGGCGACCCCGACCCCGACGATCTGCGCAAATTCTTCCGCGCCCTACGCCATGCCCAACGCGACCTCGACCTGCGCCCCGATCTTTACACCCGCTTTTACCGGAACGAATTCCCCGAGCGCTTCCACGCCCTGATCGACACCCGCCGCTGGGGCCCTGGCGAACGCCTCGTCTTCGAGCCCTACACCAAGGAAGCCCATGCCCAAACCCGTGCCTGGATCGCCCGGCACAACATCTTCGCCGAAAGCGGAATGGGCTCGGGCAGCTACGACGATTCGGTCATCTCGCTGCAAGCCGGAGAATGACGCGGCCTCGGCATCTCAGCCTGCGCCGACCTCTGCGGCGCATTCAAATGCCGAGCGCGAGACTGCGGCGATCGGCGCAAAGCGGCGGGTGTGCGGCGCCAAGAGCTCGATCTCGCCCAACTCGGTCAATAAATGCCGCCGATACAGCCGTTGCGTCGGTCGGCCGATCGGGCATGATCACGGTCGAAGGCTACGGCACGGCCAAGCTCATGCGCTGTGCCGGCGTCTCGAAACCCTGCTTAGCGCGCTGGCAGCGCCGCTTTAGGGAAGCCGGGGGCGATGGACTGTTGCACGACAAGACGCACACGCCCGGCAAGGAACCGATCTTACCAGGCAATCTGCCAGGTTGGAAATCGCCCGCCGGCTTTGGTTGTGTGCCTTCATCCAATGTGCTCGCGGCGGCTACGTTCGAGGGCTTTTTGGATCGAAGCTCCCAGGACATCGCGTCGGTATGGCTTCTCGACCAGCGCAAACCCCTCGCCCGCCGCCGGCGACACGTACTGGCTAAAGCCGGTCGCCAGCAGAACCGGCAACTCCGGGCGGCGTTTGCGCAGGATCCGCGCCAGCTCGAGACCGCTCATTCGACCCGGCATGACGATGTCCGACAACACCAGCGCGATCTTCGGATCCCGCTCAAGAGCGGCCAACGCACTATCGCCGTCGCGCGCTTCGACTGGCCGATACCCAATGTCCTCGAGTAGCTCGGCAGTTACCTCGGCTACTTCAGCGTCGTCCTCGACAAACAGAATGTGCGCCGATGCCGTCTCCGCTGCAGGTTCGGCTTCCGGGAGTGGAATTGGGAAGCCCGCGGTCGCAGTCGCCCGCGGCAATAGTAGCTTAACAGCGGTGCCTTTGCCACGCGTGCTCTCGATCGTAGCGGTGCCGCCACTCTGCTTAGCAAAGCCATAGACCTGGGAGAGGCCAAGACCTGATCCGAGGCCCGCCTCCTTCGTCGTAAAATAGGGTTCGAACGCTTGGGCCAGCACATCGGGCGACATTCCGGCGCCAGTGTCCGACAAGGTCACCGCGACGAAATCTCCTGTCAGCCCGTCACTCTCCCGAATGCCGGAGCGATAGGTGACGTTGCTTGCGGTGACCCGGAGCCGACCGCCCTCCGGCATTGCATCACGCGCATTCACCCCGATGTTCAGCAGCGCGAGTTCGAACTCTGCAGGATCGATCGCAACCGGCCAGAGCTGCTCCGGCATGTCCACGGTCACCTCGATGTCCGTTCGCAATGACCGGGACAGCATGTCAGCGATTTCGCGCGTTCGCTGCCGCAGATCGACCGGCTCGGGGCGCAGAGTCTGGCGCCGCGAAAAGGCGAGCAGCTGCCGGGTCAACCGCTTGCCGCGCTCGGCGGCGCGCACGATCGCCGAGGCGCGCCGGAGCACCGCGTCGTTGGGAGCATTGTCCAACAACAGCTCGGCGTTGCCGCTGACGACCGTCAGCAAGTTGTTAAAGTCGTGCGCGACGCCGCCGGTGAGCTGACCGATCGCCTCCATTCTCTGCGCCTGATGGAGTGCTGCCTCCGCCTGCTCGCGCTCTTTGACCTCGATCTGCAGGCGGCGGTTGGTTGCTTCGAGATCGTGCATGCGTTGGTCCACCACCGTCTCGATCCGCCTGGCGTAGCCGGTGCCGAGCATCAGGAGCGCGCCCAACAAGCCGGTGCTGAAAACGCCGACGACGAGCACGCCCCAGCTCTGCCATCTGCGGTGGCGCGCCAAATAGGATGCGGTTGGCGCCGTCTGAACGTCGTAGCGGCGTCCACCAAAGGCGAACCTTTCGTCGTAAAGAGTCTCGGCGGGTGTCGAGGGAGAGCTGACGAAGAGCGGCAGGTTCTTGTCAAGATCGACAAGCCTAACCCCGATCATCGTGTTTACGGGGGCAAGCAGCTCTTCCATAAACGTGCCCATCTGCAGGGCGACGATCAGCACCCCCGGTCCGTTGGGCCCGTCACGCACCGCGAAGACCAGCAGCATGCCGGTCTGCTGTCCGTGTTTTTCGGCGACGCGGACAGGCGCTGTTGCCGCGACCGCCCCGGTCTCAACCGCCGCTTCGGTCGCACTCGCGCGGTCGGGGTCGGATATGAGATCGAATCCTAGAGCCAACTCGTTGCCCGCAATCGGCTCGACATAGGTTACGGGGTAGTAATGCGCCCGCGCGCCAGCACGATGCGAGCGCCCCATGGAATCGACCTCTCGAATTTCGAACCCCGGCCGATCGGTTTGCTGCGCCGCCTCGAAGGCGGCGCGGTGAGCGAGATCGATCCGGGGCGCCCACTTGACCGCCTAAATCGTCGGGACGCGCTGTAACAAGTTTTGCGCAAGATGATAAAAGTCCAACCGTGACAGCGGCGCCGGCCCGGTAAATGATCGTTCCAATTGTTCCAGGAAAACATCTTCTTCTTCCAATCCGGTATGGACCTCGTCGACCACCTGGCGAGAGAGAAGTCGGAAATCCAGCAAGCCTTCGTCGTGCTCCCATTTGCTGACGCGAACAAAAATTGCTGTAAAAAGCGCGCAGAACAGCAGCATTGGCACTGCTACCGGCAGCGCGCGGCTGCGCCATAACGTGCGCGGCTCGCCAGCAACCACGAGCATCAACGGCAGCACGACCAGAACGCCAAGCGTGTCGCCGATCCACCATGAAATCCAACTCGTTGCCAAATCGGGACGGGCGACAACCCCAAGGACCGACAAGCCGGTCAGCGACATGGTTGCGCTGGTCAGGCAGCTGACCGGAGAGAGCAGCAGAAAACGCGATATGTCGCGGCCATTATCGAGGGGTGCCGGATAGCCGATTGCGCGCCGCAATATCGCTCCGCCGATCGCCGCCTGCAGCGTCGAGGCGGCGGCGATGATGATTGCTGCAGCGACACAGGTTGCGCCAAGCTCCGGATCGATTAAGTACCCGGCCCACAGATTGAGCAGCAATGAGCCGAGAAAGATCCAGGGCAGCGTTGCCCCACCTCGGATCAGCGCTGCGGTGACGGCAATTCCGGCCGCAGGAAAGATCGGGGATGCGTAGCCGGGCGAGACAGCCAGCATCAAACCGAGCTTGCCGCTGAGCGTATAGACCACGGTCAACAGCGGGTAGGCGAAGGCGGACTTCACAATTTGGGCAGACAGAGACCGGCGTTGGGTCCGGAGCATTTGGCGATCGCCTGCGCTCACTAGGGAAAGCAAAGGCTACACGAATTCTCCTGGGAGTAGAACAACTCGCCGAACCGGGGCGATGCTTCGGGCGCGCTCTCCCTGCTCTTCTCGCTTACGCGAAGGCTCGGAATGTCGCTGCCTCGCGCCCTGCATTTGTGCGAAGGCTGCCGATCCACCGGCCGTTACCGCGCTCTAGCTCAAATTGACGGCAAATCCGCGCTGTACGCCGGGGCGGGCCATGATCGCCTCGTACCAGCGCTTGACATTGGGAAAGTCGTCGAGATCGACCTGATGACGCTCGTGCCGCCAAGCCCAGCCGAGGATCGCGAAATCGGCGATCGAGATATCCCCGCCGACGAATTTGACCTCGCCGAGCCGCTTGTCGAGCACGCCATAAAGTCGGCGGGTCTCTTTCGAGTAACGCTCGAGGCCGTAGCGCCGGTCCTGCTCGTCCTTGACCTGCAGGAAATGATGCACCTGTCCGGGCATCGGGCCAAAGCCGCCCATCTGCCACATCAGCCACTCCAGCACCGGCACTTGCCGGCGCAGATCGGCGGGCCAGAAATTGCCCGTCTTTTCGCCGAGATAAATCAGGATCGCACCTGACTCGAAGACGCTGATCGGCTGGCCGCCCGGGCCGTCGGGATCGACGATCGCGGGGATCCTGTTGTTCGGGCTGATCTTTAGAAATTCGGGGGCGAATTGCTCGCCCCTGGAGATGTTGATCGGGTGCACCCTGTAGGGCAACGCCATCTCTTCGAGCGCGACACTGATCTTGCGGCCGTTCGGAGTGTTCCACGTATGGAGTTCGATCGTCATGGAGGGTTTCGCCTTCCCATAGCTGGCATTGGGGCGCAACGCCGCTGAGATGTGAACAAACCTTACCGGACAGACCCGGCACCCGGCAACTGGATCCACCGCCCGGCCCGTTACCTGCATAGCGCGACTTCGCTCGCACCTGCGTCGCCTTCTAACCGGGAAAACGCAAGGTCAGAGCCGTAGCCAGGACGAGGGCGGTGCCGCCGGCCGCGGCGAGAAACAGGCCGCGGGAATGCCGCTCGCATCCCAAAAGGCGCCTGTGCGGATTGCCAGCACCGTCAGGCGCAGATTAGCTCCCGCGAGCCACAGCACGAGGAGGCGCAAAGCCGATGAGGAGGAGACACTTGTTCCCGATCCGCGATCTATTGCCGCCGATCTCCCAAACCGCAGAGGCTATGGGTGCTCGCAGGCGAAATAAGCGATGTTTTCTTGCGCATTCAAAAAACGCGGCACCCGCTCATACCGGGCGCACGCGTCTTTTGCCACGGCAGTAGCGACCGCCGGGTCGTTGCCGCTATAGCCGACCGCGGCAGAGTTCGCGTCCCCGCTCGACAGGTAAGGTTTCCCGGCGCATCCGGCCGCCGCCCCGCCGGCCAGAATTACACAGAGGATCGCTATCACTGGTCCCGGGCACTGACGCAGCCGAGATCGTGGCCTTATCACGCACCCTCCGCTCCGCCCGGTGCCGATCCGATTTTGGCGGCGAAGTCGCGGCCCCGCTCGGCGAAGTCCCGATAATAGCCATAGCTGGGCGCTGCCGGCGACAACAGCACCACGCCGCCCGTCGGCGTCACTTGCTTGGCATAGGCGACCGCCTCCTCCATCGATTGTGCCCGATAGGTGAAGAACGCCTCGGGCCGCTCTACCGCAGCCGCACGCAACCCGGCATGGATCCGTTCCCCGCTGGCGCCGAGACAGATGACTGCGCGAGCCGCGCCTTGCGCCAAGGTCGCGACCAGCTTGCCGTAGCCGATACCGCGGTCATGGCCGCCGACGATCACGGTGATGTCTCGGCCGGCATAAACCGAAAGCGCCGCGATCGCCAATTCAGGTGCGGTCGAGATGCTGTCGTCGACAAACAAAACCCCGCCGATTTCGCCGAGCTCCTGCTGACGATGAGGCAGCGCCGCAAAGTCGCTCACGGCATCGAGGGCCGCGACGAGGTCGATGTCGAGTAACTTCGCGACGGTCAACGCTGCGCATACATTCGAGGCGTTGTGCGGCCTGGCGAGGTAGCGGTTGCGGATTTTGCCGATCCGGTCGCGACCGTCGAAGAAGTCGGGGCCGCGGAACCGGACGCCGCGTTCGTCGTTGAAGAAGCATTCCCGTCGCAGTGACGTTTGGGCGAGTTCGCCGATTGTAAACGCCGCCTCAAGGTTGACGACCGCCTGCCGGCTGTGGCGCAACAGGTTGAGCTTGTCGCGGTAATAAGCGTCGAGGGTGCCATGCCAGTCGATGTGTTCCGGAAACAGCGAGGTCAACACCGCCACATTGCAGACCCCGTCGAAATCCGCCGCCTGATAGCTCGACACCTCGACCACCGCGTAATCAGCTGTCGCCGGGTCGACCTCGGTGATCGGAACGCCGATATTGCCGACCAGCGCCGCCCTGCGGCCGAGCTTGCCCAGCATATGCACGATCAATGATGCGGTCGTGCTCTTGCCCTTGGTTCCGGTGACGCAGATCGTCGTCACATCGAGGCGCTCGGCGAACCACAGGTTCAGCAAAGAGGTAATTTTGATGCCGTTGTGGCGCGCGGTCTCGATTTCGGGGCGATAGAGGCTGACCCCGGGCGATTTGACGATCACGTCGACATCATCGAGCACACGGGCGATGCGCTCGGCGCCAAAGGCGCTGTTGATGCCGTCGAACTCGCGCGGCGCCTTGGCATTCGCGGCGTCGTCGAGCAGCAGCAGGGGCAGCTTCGGGTGCCGCGCGCGCAAAAACCGGATCGCCGCCCGGCCTTCGCGCCCGAGACCCCAGATTGCAACTCGCGCGGCGCCTAGCTCAGCTGCGCGCATCGAGCATGGCCATGAACCGGTTCGGAACCCGGTGCGGATGCCGCACCTCGAATAGAGCTCGATAACGGGCCGGGTCGGCCTTCCGCAGTGACGGGAATAAGGCATGCAGCCGCCGCACGACGGCGTCCTCTCGCCAATCGGGATGGCCTCCCAGATGTGCCATTACCGCGGCGCTCTCCGCGATCTCGCCGACGCATTCGAATGGCTTGTGCTCGCGCAAGCCGCACAGCGCGGCAAAGCCATCGCATTGGGTTTCCTGATCGAGCATGTTGCGGCCAAAGATCGAGATCAACTCGGGCTTGGCGACGAACGGTGCCAGGGCCAGGAATACAAAGCGGCATTTCGGGCAATCGCAGCACCAGTGCTCGCCGCGCTCGGCCGGCAATTGCCGAAACGCGGTGTTACAGCTGCGGAAGCTTCCGAAATACCGCCGGTACCGGGCGAAACGTCGGGCGATCTCGATTTCCGACAATGGCCGTAGCAGCGAGAAATAGGCGATGTCCGGCGAAATCTGTTTTGCGATGTAATCGGCGAAATCCCGCTCGAACTCCAGCGACTTGCTGAACTGATGGTTGATCCCGACCCCGTTGACAATCAGGTTCGGCGCACTGGCCGAATGTTCGTTCGACATCGCGATCGTGTCGAATCCCGACAGCACCGCGCAGGCCAGCACGATCGCGCTTAAAATCCCGGTAACCGGCACGTGACCGTTCAGCGCGCCGCCATCGTTGAGCTTTTGCACGCCGGGGTCGAGCCGGCGGCGAACCCGAATGAACGGCAGCCGAGCCGCGGCGATGCAGGCGCTGATCGGTTGAGCGTCGCCCAACGAGAACAGCACGGGATCCTCGCCGGCGGCTTTCAGACATTCGAGAGTGACGACCGAATCCTTGCCGCCGCCGACGGGCACGCAGCTGCGCCGCGGCAATTCGAGCGCAATCGGCGCCGGTGGTGCGACCAGGTCGAAATCGAATTTACAATGGCCTTGCAGCGAGATC
Source organism: uncultured Alphaproteobacteria bacterium (assembly GCA_963785565.1). Taxonomy (GTDB): domain Bacteria; phylum Pseudomonadota; class Alphaproteobacteria; order ATCC43930; family CGMCC-115725; genus AP-15. The sequence continues at coordinate 122,852 of CAWAVV010000015.1, forward strand.
CGGTTTCTCCATGCGAATTCCGCGAGGCCATTTTCATAAAAATCTTGCAGAAATTCGGCAGTGTGCCGGTCCAGCGGGAACGCCTCGCAAACCAGCCTCGGCGGCACGAATGTCTTGTAATAGCTGACGCCGGAGAACAGGAAGATCAGCCGAAAGATGCGGTCGCGCGCCGCATCGGCGGCGGGCGACAGCGACCGCGACGGAAAATCGAATATCAGCTGTTCTTCGAACCGCGGCCCGTCGGTAAAGCGATAGCGCAGCGACAGCAAAGCGCGCGCCGGATCGTATGCGTAGCTTTCGAATACAAACTCGCTATACCTCATGCCCGCCCTCGGCGAGCGCACGGATCGCTCGCAATTTTTCGTTATGGCTGGCGAGATCGAGATTGTCGATCGTCGGCGTCTGCCGCCGCGAGACGCCGTCGACCGCCGGCCCGTTCACCAGCGTCGCCTCGAGCACCCGCCGCTCAAGTCCTTCGTCGAGGCATTCCAATAGCTGGCCCCGCCAATCCGAACGAAGGGTCGCCAACGCCTCGATCAAGGCGTAGGCCCCCCAATGCGAGACGCTGGCCACGATCAGATGCCGAGCCGGGGTGACGCAGGCGATCGTCTCGCCATGCGCGACATATTGGGCGATCAGGGCTCGTGGCAGCGCCCCCATGCCGATCTCGTTGCCGCCGTCGCCGACCCCGATCGTGTCCCACGGCCCCGCCGCGAACAGATCGTCCAGCGGCGCGGTGTAGGAGCTGATGTCGAGACCGCCCATGTTGCGCGGCGCGCCGTCGGCGCTGCGCCCGCAACGCTCGATCGAGATCGCGTGGGTGATCCCGGCGGCCCGCCAGCTCTCGATCAGCGGGGTCAATGCCGCGCCGACGGCAACCGCATCAACCGGTACAACAAGCGAACCGGCGGCGGCCAAGGCAGCTTCGCACGCGCCGCGGCACGGTTCGTCGGTCGCCAGCCGGCATGGCACCCCAACCGCGGCGAGCCCTCTGGCCAAGAGGGCGGCGCCGACCGGTCCGTCGGTTTCCGCGGCCGGCGGTGAGCCCATCGGCACGTAGAACCCGGTGATCAGCCCGACCCGGCAAGGCCTCGCCGCCGCCAATGCCAAGGCGGCGCCCCACAACCCGCCGCTCGCGGCATCGCAAAGCGGGCCGATGTTGCGCCCGACATCGGCCTGAATCAGCCGTTCGATCCGATCGACGAGTACCCGATGGTCGGCGCGTCCCGCCATCGCCGGCGACCGCTATAGGCTCGCCAGCTTCGTGTTGAGCAGATCGGTGATCAACATCGAGCCCGGCGCATGGGTGATGCAGAATTCGGGCTTCGCCTCGGCGATCACCGCCTGCGGGGTGACCCCGCAAGCCCAGAACACCGGCAGTTCGCCTTCTTGCATCGGAACACTGTCCCCGTAATCAGGCGTTGCCAGATCCTCGATGCCGATCGCCTCGGGCAGGCCGATATGCACCGGCGCACCATGCACCGAGGGAAAACGCGAGGTGATCTGGATCGCCCGGATCGCGTCGGCGGGAGCCAACGGCCGCATCGAAACAACCAGCGGGCCGGCGAAGCGGCCGGCCGGCACGCAGCGGATATTGGTCCGGTACATCGGGACGTTCGACCCGCAGGTCATATGACGCAGCTCGATCCCCTCCTCGACCAATGCCTGCTCGAACGAGAACGAGCAGCCGAGAGCGAAACTGACCAAGTCGTCGCGCCACTCATGACGAACATCGAACGGCTCCTCGACCAATTCGCCGTCGCGCCACACCCGGTATTTCGGCAGATCGGTGCGAATGTCGAGATCTTCGCCGAGGCTCGGCAGGGCGGGATCGCCCGGTTCGGAAACCGCCAGCACCGGGCAAGGCTTGGGGTTGGCCTGTGCGAAACGTAGAAAATCGTGCGCCAGCGCCTTGGGCAGGATCACCAGATTGGCCTGGACGTTGCCGGCGGCCAGCCCCGCCGTCGGCCCGGAAAAGTCCCCAGAGCGAATGCGCAAGCGCTCTTGCGCGCCGGCTCGGATGGCTCGATTTGTTGCTGCGCTCATCGCCTGGTCCTATCGGAAGGCTCCCGACCCTATCGCCAATCGTGCGCAAGCCGCCCTGTCGTCCCATCCCGTCAGCTTGCCAGCACTGCGGCGCAGCCGAGGAAGGCAGGCAGCTGGTGGCTCACGACATGGGTAGGGATCGCCGCGAGATAGGCCTCGAACCGGCCCATCGCCTGAAAGCGGGCGCGAAACGGCAAATCGGCAAAGAACCGACCGAGCCGCGGCACGATGCCGCCGCCAATATAGACGCCGCCGCGAGCGCCCAAAGTCAGCGCCAGATTGCCTGCCATGGTGCCAAGCATCGCGCAGAACATCGTCGTGGCCTCGGCGCACACCGGGTCTTCGCCGCGCATCGCGAGATCGGTGATTTGCGCCGGCGTGTAGCCGCGCGACGGGACCCCGTCGATCTCGGACAAGGTATTGTAAAGATTGACAAGACCCGGGCCGGACAGCACCCGCTCGGCTGAGACATGGTCGAAATGCCGGCGCATATGGTCGAGCACGGCGCTTTCGCGATCGGTCGCCGGCGCCATCGTCGCATGGCCGCCCTCGCCATTGAGCGGCACCCATCCTGCGGCGCAAGGGACGAGACCCGAAACCCCGAAACCCGAGCCTGGACCCAGCACCGCCAGCGGCACGCCAGGCACTGCTGCGCCGCCGCCCACCGTCATCCGATCGTCCGGCCCCAGACTAGGCAAGGCCAACGCCAGAGCGGTAAAGTCGTTGATTACTTCGAGCCGTTCAAAGCCGAACCGCGCTTTCAGTGCCGCGATCGAAAAGCGCCATGGATGGTTGGTCATCGCCACCCGGTCGCCGGTGACCGGCGAAGCAACGGCGATCGCCGCCTGGCGCGGCATCGGCAAACCCGCCCGCTCGCCGAGATATTCGGCCAATGCGTCGTCGATCGTTGAATAGTCTTCACAAGCGTAACTGTGCCAGTGCAGCAGCTTTCCTCCCGGGGATACGAGGCCGAAGCGGGCGTTGGTGGCGCCGATGTCGCCGACCAGCCAGGTCTCACCCTCGGCGTTCGAATCCCCCGCTGCCGTCACGACTGGGCACCGCTCGCCGAGAGAGCGTCAATAAAGCTTTCACGCCAAGCCGTGATGTCGTTGCGCTCTATCGTCGCCATCATTGCCGTCCACCGCTCTTTGCGTTCGCCCAGCGACATCGTCAACCCTTGCCGGATGGCTTCGGCCATGCCCTCGATATCGTGAGGATTGACCACCACCGCTTCGCCCAGTTCCTGCGCCGCGCCGGCAAAGCACGACAACACCAGCACCCCCGGATCGGCTGCGGGTTGCGAGGCAACATATTCCTTCGCCACCAAATTCATCCCGTCGCGCAGCGGCGTCACCAGCCCGATCCGGCTCGCCCGAAAGAACCCGGTCAACACCTTGTGGTTGAAGCTCTTATTGATATAGCGCAGCGGCGTCCAGTCGAATTCGCCGTAGCGGCTATTGATGTTGCCGGCCACGGCGGCGAGGCTGCGGCGGATCTCCTGATACTCCGGAACCTCGGCGCGCGATGGTGGCGCGATCTGCATGAAGACGATCCGACCGCGCGTCTCGGGGCAGGTTTCGAGCAGCTGCCCGAAGGCCTGAAACCGCGCAGGCAAGCCCTTGGAATAGTCGAGCCGATCGACCCCGATCATCAATGTCCGCTCACCCAGGCTCCGCCTCAGTCGCAGCATCTGACGGGTTCCGTCGGCGGCGGACGCCTGTGCCGCGATGGTGGCCGCGTCGATACCTATCGGAAAAACCTGTGCGCGCAAGGTGCGGCCAAAGGCTCGCAGCACGCCGCCTCCGAGGTCCTCGGCGCCGGCGAGGCGAAGAAGATAGTCGTTAAAGCCGTGAAGATCCGACTTGGTCTGAAAACCGACGAGATCATAGGCGCACAATGCCTCGACGAGATCGCGATGGTTCGGCAATACGCGCAACAGCTCGGCCGGGGGGAACGGCGTGTGCAGAAAAAACCCGATCGGCTGGCTGCAGTCGAGGCGACGCAGCTCGCGCCCAAGCGGGATCAAGTGATAGTCGTGGACCCAGACCAGGTCCTGCGGCGCCAACATCGGCGCCAATGAGCGGGCAAACCTGCGGTTTACTCGTAGATATCCGGCAAAATCTTGCCGAGAATAGTCGACGAGCGAGCCCCGAAAATGAAACAGCGGCCAAAGCACGCGGTTCGCAAAACCGAGATAGTATTCGTTATAGTCGCGCCGCGACAAGTTTAGGGTCGCGTAGGTGAGGGGGCCGCGCTCGACGCGTGCAGGCGCATTACCAGCCTCATCCTCGACTTCTCCACTCCAGCCGAACCACATGCCACCGTGGTTTTCGAGGGCAGCGCGGATGGCGACCGCGAGACCACCCGAATCAGGATTGCCGCGATCGGCCGCTACTCGATTGGAGACAATGACCAGCCGACGGTCTGGCCCCGAAACGGACCTTACCGTCGGCGCCGCCCAGGGTCGTGCGATCGCGTTCGATAGGCCGGTGGCAACGATATCGCCCTCCGCCATATTTCGCCCCCTTTTCTGCTCCCTACCAAACGCCGCCGACATCGAGAGTGTTCCCGGAGACACCCGGGTGCGGGTCTCCGGCGAGCCAGGCGAGCACAGCCGCAACCGAAGGCAAAGCGTAGCTGGCGCGTGTTTCCGCCGGCTCACCGACCCGGATCGCAACCCCCCCGCGTCGGGCGATTTCGGCAAAGCCGTCCTCGTCGGTCGCATCGTCGCCTAAAAAAATGGGCCGGCGTCCGAGAAATGGGGGCTCGCTCATAAAAGCGGCGATCGCGGCACCCTTGTTAGCGCCGCGCGGGTGGAACTCGACGACCATCTTGCCGACGATTAGCTGCAGCGCTAATCCCGCCCGCCGGCACAGCGTCTCCGCCAAAGAGCGAACTTCTGCGGCGCGTTCTGGCGCGGCGCGGTAATGGAGCGCCAAGGCGCTGTGCTTGTCTTCGAGAAGGAGTCCGCTCCGGGCGCAGGCGAAGGCTGTAAGCCGCGGCCGGATTTGGTCCAACGCAACAACCGCGGCGACATCGGCATGGTGGGCGAAAGTGCCGTCGACGCGCCGCCGCTCGACGCCATGCACGCCAGCAGCGGCGCCGCGCCAGGGCCGGAAGAGCCGATCGAGTTCGGCGAGCGGGCGGCCGCTTATCAGCGCCAAGGCGCCGCCGCGCTGGGCGCCCAAATCACCAAGCAACGCTGGTAGCTTCGGTGGCGCCCGGACAAGGTCGGCGCGGGCGGCGATTTCGAGCAGAGTGCCATCGACATCGAGAAACAGAGCCGCGAGCCGGTCCAATTTCGGCGGCGAGTCAACAAACGAGGAAGCCGGCAAATCGCCCATCGTCAAAATCACGTCCTTGTGCGCTGCACATTATTTTGCCGCCGGGTGTGGTCTAACTCCCTGATCTGCCCCAAAATCGCCAACGATGCCAGACGTTTCGAAAAAGCCGCTTGACATTTCGGCGCAACACATTAGATTGTGCATTGCGGTAACGATCGCCGGTTGTGGTCTTACCGTACGTCTTCTAGGCGTTTCCTCCCTAAACTTGGGTCGCGCTTTGAGCTGCGGCCCATTTTTTTGCGCTCGAAGGCGGCGCCAAATCGGCGGTCGCTGTCCAGCACCGTATCGAGATCGAGATCAGGCAACGCGGCGATCTCGCGATAAATCGGCGTGAAGTCGGGGCGGGTCGCGTCAAACAACTGCGCGAAATCGTCGATCACGAAATAGGTTTCCTGGAACCGGTCGATGCAATAACGCGTGCGCATGACTCGGCGTAGATCGAAGCCCAGCCGATGCGGCCGCGGGTCGTCAAGGCAATAGATCGATTCGCCGGCCGACGAGAGGATGCCCGAGCCGTAAATGCGCAGGCCCGCCGGAGTCGCGATCAGACCGAACTCGACAGTGTACCAATAGAGTCGCGCCAGACGCTGCAGATGTCCGAGCCCCTGCGCCTTGAGTCCGCCCTCGCCATAGGCCTGCATGTAGTCGGCAAAGACCGGGTTCATCAGCAGCGGCACATGGCCGCAGATGTCGTGGAAAACATCAGGTTCCTGGAGATAATCGAGCTGGTCAGGGCGGCGGATGAAGCAGGTCGCCGGAAAACGGCGCCGCGCGAGATGGCCGAAGAACACCGCATCTGGGACGAGGCCCGGCACCGCCACGATCCGCCATCCGGTGGCGCGCTCGAGAACATCGCTGAGCCGGCGAAAATCGGGAATGCCGCCCGCGGCGACACCTAGCGCGCCGAGCCCGTCGAGATATTCGCCGCAGGCGCGCCCGACCAGCAATTTCTGCTGGCGCTCGAACAGTAGGCGCCAGACCGCGTGCTCTTCCTCGCTGTAGCCCTGCCAGTTCTGCTCGATCGTAAAATCCGAGACCGCCCGCGGCCCGCTCCTGCTCATCAACCTCTCCGCGCCTCTTCTCAAGAAGTGAGAATGCCGGCGCTTCTGTTCAATTACGGCGGTGTTGCGGATATTCTACCGGAGGTGTCGGCCAGGCACTCCTGCGCGGCCAGGCTCAGCCGGCGGATAAGTTCGCTCATCTCCGCGGCAAGTTCGGCAAAGCGGGTCTTTCGTCGAAAATTGCGCTCATCCATGTAGAGCGCACGGTTGATTTCGATCTGCAGGGCATGACGGCGACGGCGCGGATCGCCGTAATGATCGGTAGTGAACCCGCCGGCATAGGGTGCGTTGACCGCGACGGCATAGCCGCGCCCAGCGAAGAAGTGGCGGGCAGCTTCGAGGATCGCAGGGGCGCAGGCGGCGCCGTGGCAATCGCCGAGCACAATGTCCGCCCCGTTGGGCCCGCAACCCACGCCGGCGGCCGACGGCATCGAGTGGCAATCGATCAGCAGATAACCACCGAATAATGCCTCGGTCTCCTCGACCAGCCGGCTCAGAGCCTGGTGATAGGGATGATAGAGGCCTTCGATGCGCCGCCGCGCGTCGGCGAAATAAAGCTTGCCGGAATAGATCTCTTCGCCATTGGCGACGATGCGGGCGATTGTCCCCAAACCCATGCGCACCCGCGGCGAGCCGGCATTGACGAATTCCGGCAGCGCGTCGGAGAACATCGTTGGATCGAGCTCGTAGGCCTCACGGTTGACGTCGAGATAAGCCCGCGGAAAACACGCCGACAGTAGGGGGGCGCCGAGGCTCGGGGCCGCGCTGAATAATTCGTCGACAAAACTGTCCTCGGATCGTCTCAAGGCCAGCGGATCTAGCCGCGAGGCGGCGACGAATTCGGCCGGATAGTCGGAGCCACTATGCGGCGAAGCAAGAATTAGTGGCAGCCGCTCCGATCCCGGCCGCTGCAGATCGATAACCCCGCAGGAAAGCTCGCCATCCATGCCGCCAGCTTAGTGTTCCGGTGCAAAGCTGTCACCATTGGCGGCGCGGCAAAGACGGCTGCGGCATCTTTCTTGAAATTTCCAAGTCGCGCTAGGATGAGGCTCTATCGACACACATGACCCATGGGAATTGGCGCCAGATGCAACGCCGCAAGCTCGGTGAATTGGAAGTTTCCGCGATCGGCCTCGGTTGCGCGACGATGACGCCGTTTTACGGCGAGCCCGATCCGGCAGCGGCGCTCGCGACCCTGGAGCTCGCGGCCGAGATCGGCGTCGGCTTTCTCGACAGTTCCGATGCCTATGGCCAGGGCCGCAACGAGGAGCTGATCGCTCGTGTTTTGAGAGGACGCCGCGACAAGTATGTGATCGCGAGCAAATTCGGCAATATGGGGCGCAATCCCGACGGATCGGCGGCGGGAGAGGGTAGGCCGGAATATGTACGGCTCGCCTGCGAGAGGAGTCTCGCGCGGCTCGGGACCGAAATCATCGACCTCTACTACATCCACCGCGTCGATCCGAGGGTGCCGATCGAGGACACGGTCGGCGCGATGGCCGAACTCGTGCACGAGGGCAAGGTCCGATTTCTCGGCATTTCGGAGGCCGGGGAGGAGACAATCCGCCGCGCGCATTCGACCCATCCGCTGTCGGCTGTCCAAATCGAATATTCGCTGTGGTCGCGGGACGTCGAGCACACCATCCTGCCACTCTGCCAAAGGCTCGGCATCGGGTTTGTCGCCTACAGCCCGCTTGGCCGCGGCTTCCTGACCGGCGCGGTTGCCACGCAGGACGATCTCGGCGCCAACGACGCGCGGCGTCATATGCCACGCTTCGAATCGGGAAATCTGGCGCGCAACCTCGACCTCGTCGCCGAACTGCGACGGATTGCGGCAGCGCAGGGATACACGCCGGCTCAGCTGGCGATCGCCTGGGTGTTGTCGCGCGGCGACTATATTGTGCCGATCCCCGGTACCAGCCGCCGGCAGCGGCTAGAGGAGAACGCCGCGGCGGCCGAGATTACGCTGTCAGCGGCGACGTTGGCGGCGCTCGGCGAGATATTCGGGCCGGACGCCGCCGCCGGCCCGCGCTATCCCGAGGCCTATGCCCGGACGCTGGGAATCTAAATCCTGACTGCCGCAGTAGGAGCAGCTACCATGCGTTTCGGATTGTTTGGCTGGGCGCGAACCGAGATTGGCGAGCAGGCGAGCGACAGCCAGATCTACACCGACTACGTCAATTACATCGGCGAGGCCGAGGCACTCGGTTTCACAGTGTCTTTCTGGTCGAGCATCATTTCACCGGGTTCGCCCAAATCTCGGCGACTCTGAGCTTTCTGACCTATCTGGCGGCGAAGACCTCCCGGATCCGGCTCGGCACCGCGGTGCTGGTGTTGCGGCGGCATAACCCGGCGTTGCTTGCCGAACAGGCGGCGACATTGGACCTGCTGTCCAACGGCCGTCTCGATTTGGGTATCGGCAAGGGCTATCGCCGGGCGAGTTTCACGACTTTTGCATGTCGATGGACGAAGCCAGCGAACGCTGTGACGAGGCGCTCGCTTTTCTGCGCAAGGCATGGACGACAAAAACCCGCTTCTCGCATCACGGCAAGCGCTGGCATTACGAGGACGTCGTCATCGAGCCGGCGCCGGTACAAAAGCCGCATCCGCCTTTGTGGATCGGCGCCCAAAGCGCGCCGTCGATCCGCAAGGCGGCCGAGGACGGGTTTAACCTGCTGCTCGGCCAGGCCGGGAGCCCGGAACTCGTCGCCGAGAATATCGGGATCTACCGCAAAGCGGTCGAAGCACAGGACCGTCCGTTCGACCCGATGAGCGTTGGTCTGACCCGGGCATTGCACATCGCGATGACTCCGGCGGAACGTGAAGCGGCGCAAGAATTGCGCATGGCCTTTATGCGCAATGTTCAGCAGCTATCGTTGTGGCCGACCGGCCAGCCTCCGACTCTCGGCAGACCGCGCCGAGCGATGTCGGCGGAAGACATGCGCCGAGCCACGGAAACCGACGCGTTGATCGGCACACCTGAGGAGATCGTCGGCCGTCTCAAGCGGCTGCAGGGAGGCGGGGTCGAATACGGCATGGTCATCGATGTCGGCGGTTCGCTTTCGGCGCTCAGAACCTTCGCTCGCGAAATCATGCCGGAATTTGCCCTCTCTTAGAGAGGGCGCCGCCTCTACGGTGCCAGGTGTGCGAATGACCCACAGACCGGCGCGCTTATCGCTTGCCTGGAATATAGGCGTCGCCGCATGATCGCCCTTAGTTTTTTATAGAGCAGGGCATGAACATGAAACGTATCGATCCGCGAGCGGCCGGCGCCCTGGCGCTGTTGGTTTCCCTGGCGGCTTGCGTCGCGCCTCCGATGGGGCCGACGATCCCGGTCGCCCCCGGGCCGGGGAAGACATTCGATGCGTTTGCCGCCGATCAACAGGTCTGCTCGCAATTCGCCTATAATCAGACCGCGGCGGGAGCAGCCGCCGCCAACAACCAAGCGGTCGGCACCGCAATCATCGGCACGGCGCTGGGGGCGGGCCTTGGCGCCGCGATCGGCGGCGGCCGGGGCGCTGCGATCGGCGCAGCCTCGGGTGCGGGCCTCGGCACGGTAGTCGGCGCCAGCAACTCCGCCTATGCCCAGATGTCGCTGCAGCAGCAATACGACGTGATGTTCGGCGAGTGCATGGCGGCCCACGGCAACCAGGTACCCGGTTTCGCGCCGCCACCCGGGGCGCCAATGTATCCGGGCTATGGCCCGCCGTCCGGATACGGCCCGCCGCCGGGTTATGGCTCGCCACCGGGTTACCGGCCGTATTGATGATTTTTAGCTACTGGACGGTTCCCCCCTCATAGGGCGGGTGCCGGATTTTCGGTTGTCGGTGAGAAAGACCTGGCCGAGCCCGCGGCGACGCGCCAGCGACCGCGCCCAGACAATCGCCTCCTCGTCCGAATCGAAATGGCGGATCATCGGCGCCATCTTGGCCGTCCCGCTGATCTCCTCCCATTCTTCGACCAGGCTCGCGCACACGCCGGCGGGCGCGGCATCGAAAATCAGGGTTAGCTTCATTGAGCCGCCTTTTGCGCCATTCTTTCCGGTCGCCGACAATGCCGATCCAGGCTACACCCACGCGGCAAGGCTGATCTACTAGGGCGGAGGACGATATGCTGGATTTGCGAATTCGCGGCCGTAAGGCCATCGTCTGTGCGGCGAGCAAGGGGCTGGGGCGGGCTTGCGCCACGGCGCTGGCGCGCGCCGGGGTCGAGCTGGTGATCACCGCGCGAACCAAGGAGACCTTGGAGCAGACCGCCGAGGAGATCCGCAAGGAGACCGGCGCCAAGGTGACCGCGGTCGCCGGCGACATCTCGACCGAAGGCGGTCGCGCCGCTGCCCTCGCCGCCTGTCCGGCACCAGACATCCTCGTCAACAATTGCGGCGGTCCGCCGCATGGCGATTTTCGCGAATGGTCGGTCGAGGACTGGCAAAAGGCGGTCAACGCCAACATGCTGACCCCGATCATGCTGATCAAGTCCACGGTCGACGGCATGTGCGAGCGCCGCTTTGGCCGCATCGTCAACATCACCTCGGGTTCGGTCAAATCGCCGATCGCCAATCTCGGCATGAGCAACGGCGCGCGCACTGGACTGACCGCGTTCTGTGCCGGCATCGCCCGCCAGGTGGCGAAACACAACGTAACCATCAACGGCCTGCTGCCCGGACCGTTTCTGACCGACCGGCTGCGTTCAGGCATCGAATACGAGGCGCGGCGGCAAAACATCTCGTTCGAGGAGCTGCTTGCCAAGCGCGGCCAGGCCAACCCGGCCGGACGCGTCGGCGACCCGGCGGAATTCGGCGACGCCTGCGCCTTTCTGTGCGCCGCGTCCTCCGGCTTTATTGTCGGCCAGAACCTGCTGCTCGACGGCGGCGCCTTCAACTCGACGATGGGCTGACCCCGAGCCTGTCGGCTAGCGGCGGCGCTCGGCCGGCCGGTGACGCCGCCGCCTCGGGCCGTCGATCGGCTTCTTCGCGCAGCCATTGTCGGAATGCCCGCACCTTGGGCCGTTCGAGCGCCCCCGGCGTGGTGACGATGTAGTAGGCGAACAGGTCGGGCAGCGCCAGCGAGAACAGCCGCACCAGCCGGCCGGCAGCGAGATCGGCGGCGGCGATCGTGCTGTGCGCGAGCACCACGCCATGGCCGGCGATCGCCGCATCCAGCGCCAAATGTATGTTGTTGAAGCTGAGACCGGCCGTCGCCGGCACATCCTTGACGCCGGCAGCTTTCAGCCACATCGGCCAGGTCGGCGCCAGCGGATCGCGCTCGACCGCCTGATCATGGATCAGCGCGTGGTGGCGCAAATCGTCGGGGATGCGTAGCGGCGGCCCGGCCGCGAGCAGCTGTGGGCTGCACGCCGGGTATACCTCGTTCGTAAACAGCAATTCGACATCGAGCCCCGGGTAATGCCCGGCGCCATAACGGATGGCGATGTCGAAATCGCCCTTGCTCAGATCGACGACCTCGTCGGTGGCAGAAATCCGTACGTCGACCTCGGCGCATCGTTCCTGGAACCGGTGCAGGCGCAACACCAGCCACTTGGCGGCGAAGGAGGGCGACGCGGTCACGGTCAACGACCCGGTGTCGTTGTGCGCCCGTAAGCGCCTGACCGAAGACTGGATCCCGGAGAACGCCTGCGACAGCCCGGGCAATAGTACCTGCGCCGACGCGGTCAGCGCGATCGACCGGTTGAGGCGGTGAAACAGCCTGACCCCGAGGTCCTGCTCCAGGGCATGAATCTGATGGCTGATTGCGGCCGGGGTCACGAACAGCTCTTCGGCCGCTTTGCTGAAGCTCATATGGCGGGCGGCGGCTTCGAAGGCGCGCAGCGCGCTGAGCGGCGGCATATGGTCATTCATCAGGCATGAGGAATTCTAATCCGTGGCTGAAAAACTCTCGTTTGCGGATGGATAACATCGTCCGCATTTAATGGCCCAGGAAGTTCTTTGCAAGCGCAGTGATGCGCTGACACGGTTTAGAGGCTTTCACATGAGCGCAATCAGGTTCGAGGATGTAGACGGCCGTATCGCCGGGGCAAGGCGCTCTGCGTATTCCGCAGGTAACGCCGCCCCTCGGTTATTCGGGGCGTTGCGAGAATGGCGGCGGCGTTCAAAGGGTCGCACCCAACTCGCCGCGCTCGACGACCGGATGCTCAAGGATATCGGCATCAGCCGCGCCGACGCCGAGTTTTTGGCTAACAAGCCGTTCTGGAGGGAATGATGATCATGCGAACACATAGCGACGAGCGCAAATCGCCCCGTATCGGGACTTTGCGCCGGGCCGCGCGCGCCATCGGCGCGCTGTTGGCTCGGGTTCCACTGCCAAGCAGCAGGCCGGAACAGAAGCCCTGGACGGAAACGTTGCGGTTTCCGCCTTTTTGAGCGACCCTTTGAAACACCAAGGAGGATCAGGCTATGAGCAATTTCGCCACTCTTCCCTATGTCGAAGCCGAGCTGAATTATCTGGCGCCGATGGCCGAGCGGCCGCGCTATTACGCCTATGACGCTGGCGAGGTCCGCTCGAATATGACGCCCGAGCCGCACCGGGTGCCTATCCGCGACATGCGGCCGATCGCGGCGGAGGTGGAACTCGACCGCCAGGGTTTCGCGCTGGTCGAACAGCACACCACGGTCCGCGACTTCTGGGATGATGACGAGGTGCGCCGGGTCTATTACCCCGAGGCGGAGCGGTTTATCGCCGAGAAAACCGGCGCCAGCCGCGTTTTCATCTTCGACCACCTGCAGCGCCGCCGCGTGCCGGGGGCGACAAGGCGCGCGCCGGGCGTGCCGCCGCAGCCGGCAACCCGGGTCCATGTCGACCACACCGCGCGGTCCGGCCCGCAGCGAGTGCGCGATCTGCTGCCGGACGAGGCCGAGGAATTGCTCAAAGGCCGTGTCCAGGTGATCAATCTGTGGCGCCCGATCCGCGGGCCGCTGCAGGATTCGCCGCTCGCAGTGTGCGACGCGCGCACCGTCGATCCGGCCGATCTGGTGCCGTCGGACCTGGTCTACCGCGAGCGCGTCGGCGAGACCTATTCGGTTAAGTATAACCCGGCCCACGAGTGGTACTACGTGCCCGAGATGCGGCGCGAACAGGCGCTGCTGCTGAAGATCGCCGACACCAAGACCGACGGGCGCGCGCGCTTTATGCCACATACCTCGTTCACCGACCCGACAACTCCGCCCGACGCCTTCCCCCGCGAAAGCATCGAGTTGCGCACCCTCGTCTTCCACCCAAACTGATCAACACTGCTGAGCTCCGCCCCGAGCCCGGCGCAACCCGCCGGGCTGGAGCGAGCGGATTTACCGTCTGATGGAACCAGCTGCTAAAACGCGGCTCTGCAACTATTCTGGCGAGAGGCCAAGTCTTCTTAATAAATCCATGGCCTCCTCCGCGCGCCCCCTCTCCGTCTTCACGCCCTTACGGCGGATCAATTCCGCTCGCCAGTCGGTAACGCGTTCTGCGTTGGCGAGCCAATGAATGGTTGCTGCCAATTCTAACACCGTCGAGGATCTCGACGTCATAGCGCCAACCAGACCACGTGCCTCGGCAAACGACAGATCTCCTACTTCGCCAGAGATAGCCGCTTCCGAGTCCCCGCGCACGGAAAACGTGCTGTAGGGCATGCCATCGACTTGTCTATACGCGATGCTCTCCGCCACGCCCTGCATCGCTTGCGCGCGGTCCAACGCCCTGTCGAGTTCCCGCGAGTAAGGGCCATAATGGTGATAATGAAAGGAGAAGCCGCTTCCCATGCCCCTCTGATCGAGAAGGTAGAAAATCTTTTGAAGTCGGATCCGACCGACGATTGCTCCTCCAGCCGCGGCGAGCACCTCCGCGATAAGCTCGTCAGGTGTTGTCATTCGGCCCTCCCAATGCGCGCCTTGTCGCGCGCTGCGTCGTCAGGAAAATAGAACCGCACAACCGCACGCTTCTTGCCGAGCGTGCGGATCAGGGGGGATAGCTCCGTAATCTCACGAGTTGAGCCATCGCGCAACCGGATTGACAACATCTTGTGCGTTTTCGCCTGATCTGCACCAATTTCGCCATAGATGCTGATCTCCCCCTCATCGATAAGGACTGTCTTGCTGATCTCCGCCTTCAGTAACCCTTCAAGCCTCAGAATTTCTCGCTGGCGCCGCTCTTCGGTCGCGTCCGGACTCTCGCCTCGAAGAGCCGGACACTCGGTATTGATGTCGAGCGCTTTGTAGAGGCGCCGGTCGCGCAAACGACCGGCAAGATCGCGGGCCTTGTCATCCTCTCCGCCAGCTATTCGACCGATCGCCGCCCAGATCGCAAAATCATCGAGTGCCATATAGTTGTGGACAGTGTCGCCTCGTTCTCCAAAGAACCGAATCAGCGGGTCATCCCTGTCGAGCCCAAGTCTCGCAAAGTTACCCTCGGTCGCGGCTTCAGCGACCGTTGTCAGGAGGGCACAAAGCATCGCCTCCATGCCTCGCGTGGTCTTATGCAGATAAACCTGCTCGAACAGGTGATACCGTGCCAAGAGGAAGACCTCGGCTGGCTGCAGCGCCTTCTCGTCTAGACAAAAGGTTCGCACCACCTCGCTGTCCACATCGTCGTCGCCTCCGCGCCGAACTTCGGCGATCCGCAGGTTGTCCAACAGCCAATCGAAATCGATCGCCCCTGCGCCGGTTCCCGTCATCAGTCGGTCACGCTGAAGATAGTCTAGCCTGTCCGCGTCAAAGGAGCTCGAAACAACAGCGTGGTAGAGATCCTTAGGCTCTTCGGCTGTTAGCAACTCGGAAATGTGCTCCGTAATCCCTTCTCGGAAATACTCGAGGATTGGTCTAACGTTTCCCTCTCGGTTTTGGATAATTTCTGCCGTCCACGTTTCATGATGCTTCTCCGAGTTCCGCGCCTTCTGAACAGATTTCGAAAGTATGGCTGAAGGGGCCGTGACCAAGGTCATGAACCAACGCCGCCAACACCGCCAAATCCGCTCGGTCGCGGTTGAACTCTGAGACTGGGATCAATCGTGAGAGAATTCGGACTAGCATTCGGGCCGTGTGAAACACGCCGATGGAATGCGAAAAGCGAGTGTGCGTGGCCCCCGGAAAGGTAATGTCCGACAAACCGAGTTGGCGAATACGGCGCAAACGCTGGAACTCGGGGGTGTTCAACAGGCGCCAAGCCGTTTGATCGCGACGAGCGTCGCGCCCCTCATGCGAAAAGACAATGAGGCCATGAACGGGATCGCGCACGCGTTGAGTGCGGTCTGATCTCATACGTCGAACATATCAGGAACTAAGTATTGGGTAAAGTCGCCACCTTTCCGTCTCAGACGGTAATGAGGCGCATTACACAGTCGCGATGGCGTTGGCGGGGGAGCCGACGGCGCCGGGGAGGCGCAGGGGCGGGGCAGTCAGCAGGAAACGCGAGCGGCCGCGGGCGCGCAGCCAGTCGGCCAGTTCCGAGAGCCACCAGATCTCGCCGAGATAGACGCCGAGTTTGAACAGGCAGTGGGCGTGCAAGGGCAATGAGGCGCAGTGATCTTCCTCGCAGGGCCGCGACGGTGAGGCCTCGACCGCTCGATTGTCGGAGATCAATGCCACCACGCCCGATCGGGTGATCCAGTTCAAGATCCGCTCGTCGCGGCCGTCGAGCGCCGCACAAGGATATTGTTCGAGCGTTGCCGCATCGGGGTTCTTGTTCATACCGAGGATGACTCGGTCGTAGCCGGTGCGGAAGCAGAGGAGGTCGCCCTCCTCGACCGTTACCTTGTCCGCATCCATGATCCGCATCAGCTCGTCATAGCTGACGAACTTGCCGCCGCGGCCGAAATGCGCCTCGAGATCGATCATCACGCCGCGGCCCTGGATCGGATGCGCCGCCATGTTGTCGACTCCGAGCGCCGTGGCGCCAACATGCTCGCCGGTTTCGACCGCCCGGCCCTGGCGGTAATCCATCGGCCCAACGATGTGCTCGCCGGCGCGATAGCCGTTGTAGAAGACGATCTCGGGCTCGCCGTCGCCGTCGGCGTCGAACAATTGCCCGACATGCGCGAGGCTGTCCCACTGCGTCGAATATTGCAGGGTCATCTCGACGATGTCGTCGCAGATCACATCGACCAGACGCGGGTCCTCGCGGTTGAGCGGGTAGGTCATATAGGGCATGCCGTTGCGCTGGTTCGCGATCAGCCGCGGCGGATGGCGGCGCGGGTTGACGACAGTGCCGCCCGGATAGTCGAGCGGCAGGCTCAGGCAAAAGGTCTTGCCTTCCTTCACCTCGGCGATGCCCTTGAGCACCTTGTCCGCAGTCAGCAGGTTGAGCCGGCCGAGCTGATCTTCAGGTCCCCAATCGCCCCAGGTCGAGCCCGGCGGGCGGCGCTTCCAGCGCGGATTATCGGGCATCAGCAAGCTCCCTAATTTTCCTGCTTCCGCAGCAAATCAGCAGCAAATTTCCGGTCTCGCGCGCTATGTGCCGACCTCTGATCCGTCTATCATGCATCGCGATAGCGGCAATTTTTGGGGCGATCGTCCGGCCCCAGATCGCCCCAGGTGGAACGCGCCGCCTCACCGACCATTTTGAGCAAGACCGTCGAGGCGGTCGAACCTTATGACCGCCGTCGTCATCCTGAGGAGCGGCCCGCAGGGCCGCATCTCGAAGGACGAACTGCTGTTGCACCGCGGCGCGCCAGGAACGGCAGAACTGTGAGGTCACCGCGTATCAAAGCCTCCTTCTTGTCGCGGCGCCAGCCTTTGACTTGCCGTTCAGCGGCAGCAGCATCTTCGAGGCGGTCGAAATGTTCATGGAACACCAGTTCGACGGGTCGCCGCAGAGCGGTATATCCGTCGAAATCGCCGGCCTGATGCTCGGCCAGTCGCCGTTCCAATCCAGCGGCCGTCGTCCACATAGTACGAGCCGTCGGCGCAGCGGAGGATATAGAGATAGGCGCCCATCGGCTGTGCGTCCTTCGAGATGCCCGCTGCGCGGGCTCCTCAGGATGACGGATATTCGGTGGTGGAACTGACCTAATCGACCTTTGCCAGCTTTTGCAGGCTCCTGAGGCCCGGCGGCAATTGCTCGCCCTTGGCGCGGACGCGGCGGCCCCAATTGGTGAACGAGACCTCGCCGACATAGATGTCGCCGCGTGAATTGACGGAAATCCCGTGCGGCGAGATGAATTGCCCGGAATTGAGGCCGGCATGCGCAGCGCCGAGCCGGGCCAGCAATTCGCCTTTATGGGTATAGATGCTGACCCGCGGCCCGCAATTCGGCAGGTCGATATTGACCGCCATATCCGGCCCGATCTCGCCGACGAAGAAGCGCGGCGTCTTGGCGCCGCTCTCCATGTATAGACCCGAGGGGCGGTGCATGTTGTTCCATTGCGTCTCGTACTTGCCGTTGCCGTCGAACACCTGGACGCGATGGTTCTCGCGATCGGCGACATAGACCCAGCCGTCCGGGTCGCAGCAGATGTTGTGGGCGATATTGAACTGGCCCGGGTCGGTGCCCGGTTCGCCCCATGACATCACCCGCTTGCCGTCGGGTGTGTATTTGTGCACCCGCGAATTGCCGTAGCCGTCGGAGATGTAGAGATAGTCGGCCTGTGGCGACAGCGCGGTGTGGGTGCAGCGGTGGAATGGCTCGCCGCTCATATACGGCGCGGGCTTCCCGGGAATGCCGATCGTCAGCAATACCTTGCCGTCGAGGGTGCATTGGCGGACCGTGTGGTCGCCGTCATCGGTCAGCCAGATCGTCCCGTCAGGCGCCATGTGGACGCCATGCGGGCGCAGGAACACGCCCTCGCCCCACGAACGCAGAAAGTTGCCGTTGCGGTCGAATACGCACATCGGATGCTTGCCGCGGTTGAAGGCATAGACATTATCGTTTTTGTCGACGCCGACCGCAGCGACATCGGCGTTGAACTCATAGCCGGGCGGCAATTTCGCCCAACCGTCGACGACTTCGTATCGATAGCCGTCCGTTCCGAGAATGACCGCCATTGCGTTTTCCTCCGTCGCTGGGTTTGCGGGATTATAGGACCGTACCGCGCCCGCTCAACCCACGCGGAGCCACGACAGGCGGCAGGACGAAGATCTGCCGGGGGTTGCCACCTGCATCCCGATGGCGGACCATCAGCGCCGATCTGCCAGGGAAGGGGGCGGCGATGAAATACGATCTTCTGCTCAGTGGTGGCGAAGTTCTCGACCCCGCCGCCGGGTTGCACGGCCTGATGGATATCGGCATTGCCGGCGGCAAGATCGTTGCGGTGGCGCCAGCGCTGTCGGCATCGGAGGCGCGCCGCACGATCAGCGCCAAGGGCCGGCTGGTGACGCCGGGCTTGGTCGACATGCATGCCCATATCTTCGTCAATGCCCATGATATGGCCGGGGACACCGATCGCTTCTGCCGGGCGAGCGGGGTCACCACCCTGTGCGACGCCGGCAGCGCCGGCTCGGCCACCTTTGCCGGACTGCGCCAGGTCATCGACCGGGAAGTGCGCACCCGCACCCGCGCCTTCGTCAATCTGTCGGCGATCGGGATCGTCGGCACCTCGCGCGGCGGCGAGCTGTCGCATTTCCCCTATGCCGATCCTGAGGGCTGCGCCCGCACGATCAGCGAAAACCCTGACCTTGCGATCGGCGTCAAGCTGCGCTACGGGCCGGGCCTGGTTTGGGAATACACTCCAGAGCCGGTCAAACTGGCGCGCAAGACCGCGGATATGGCGGGCGGCGTACCGGTCATGATGCACATCACCAACTCGCCGATCCCGCTGCCTGAACTGCTCGCCCATATGAAGCCGGGCGACATCGTCACCCACTGCTATCACGGCCGCGCGCACGGCATCATGGGCCAGGAAAAGCAACTGGTCCTCAAGGAGGTCATCGAGGCGCAGCGCCACGGCATCATCTTCGACTGCGCGCATGGCCGAAGCCATTTCAGCTTTCCGATGATCGAGAAGGCGCTCGACCAGGGTTTTCTGCCCGACACGATCTCGACCGACCTGACCTTTACCAGCGCCACCAACGGGCCGGTCTTCGATTTGCCGACGACGATGTCGAAATTGCTGCATTTCGGCATGTCGCTCGATGATCTGGTCACCCGCTCGACCTCGGCGCCGGCCAAGATCCTCGGCTACGAGGGCACGGTCGGCACCCTGATGCCCGGCGCCAATGCCGATATCGCCATATTCGAACTGCGCGACGGCAATTTCGAATTGCGCGACAGCGACGGCAACACCGTCACCGCCAAGCGCCGCCTGATCGCCCAAATGACGATCAAGGACGGGCGCGTGTGGTACGAGCGGCCGATCGAATAACCGACGCTCCACTGTAGAGGGTGCGGAAGCTGTCCCCGTGGCCCTTAGAACGAGTGCAACCGGCCGGACCACCGACCTTCCCGAGGTAGCCGCGCAGCGAGCGCAGAGATGGCGGCCGGCGCTCGCCGCGGTCGGCGGCAGCGTGATGGTGGGCTTTATGCCGATCGTCACCTTGCAGCTGTTTAAGGCCGGGATCAGCGCACCCTCGATGCTGGTCTGGCGCTATGGTTTGGCGCTGGTCCCGCTGGCCGCGGCCTCGGCGATGGCGGGCCACGATTTCCGCGCCGCGCTGCGCGCCGGCGCCTGGCGGATTGCTGTGGTCGGGGCGACGCTCGGGGCCGGGCAGACCTTGTGTTTCTGGGAAAGCCTGCACACCCTCGACACCAGCATCGCGATCCTCTTGTTTTACACCTATCCGGCGCTGACCTTGGCGCTCGACCGGCTGATCTTCAAGCGGCCGATCGGGCTGCGGGCGGCGACGTGCGTCGCGATCATCCTGATCGGCGCCGGACTGATTACCGTTCCGGGGTTGCGCGGCGGCGGTCTCGACCCGCGCGGGCTGATGTGGATATTGCCGTCGCCGATGATCTACGCGCTCTACCTCGCCGCGAATTCGGTGCTGATGCGCCCTCACCCGCCGCTGATCGGCGCGGTCTTCCTTTATCTCGGGCTGATCACGACCTTTGGCGTTGGCAGCCTCTTTCTCGGCCTCGACATTCCGGCTTCGCCCGACACCTGGCTGCTGCTGACGATGATCGCATTGGGGCCAGGCGCGCTGACCGTCGCGCTGTTCTGCTACAGCGTGCCGCGGCTCGGGCCCGCGAGCTATGCGGTCATCGCCAATTGCGAGCTGGTGACCGTGATCCTGGTTGGTGTGGTGGCCCTGGGCGAAAGACTGACCGTGACGCGGGCGGCGGGCGCTTGCCTGATCCTTTGCGGCATCCTGCTGCACGGGTTCTTCCGCAGGCCAAACCCGCGCTGAACCACGGTGTGTCTCCGATGCCGACGCATCGAGAGCGATCGGACTACACGTAGCACGATAGTCTCAGAAATTTTATGCGATCTAACGAGAGAATTTTAGAGACAACACGGCTGCGAAGCGATATAAGCGCTCTCCATTAGGGTAAACGACCGCTTAACGCCCTTTTAGCCCGCCTCACGGGGCGGCTTTGCCCGGAAAGGAAACAGCATGGCCCGCTGCCCGAATTTCGCCCAAATCGTTCTCGTTATGTGCTTGTTGGCGACCCCGGCGCACGCCGCGACCGCTGGGGTGAACCAGGTGACGGCGAGCGCCTCGGCCTGCACCGCCACTTCCTGGATCGATGTGCGCTGCTATGGGGCTACCGGGAACGGCAGCACCGACGACACCGCCGCGATCAACCGGGCGTTGTCCGCGGCGCTCGCTACCGATCAGCCTTTGTTTCTTCCGCATGGCACGTTCAAACTCACGCGCCCGCTGGTCATCGACTACCGGACCCGGTCGGACACCGGCTTTCGTGTGATTTCGATGGGCGCGATCCTCGACGGAAAGACGATCACCGCGCAACCGGTGCTCGAGATCCAGTGCTCCGGCGGCACGCCGATTTCGCCCAAAGGGATGCTTTTATTTCAATGAGCAGGGCACCCTGTTCGTCAATGCCCGCAGCGACAGCTACGCCGTGGTCATCGGCCAGACCCGATTTTTCGGACGCACAGAACTCGCTGAAGATCGATCATCTGATCGTCAACAATGCCGGCGCCGGCCCGCGGGCGGGCGGCCTCCAGCTCAATTACGTGCTGAGCTCCGAAATCTTTGCGGTCGCCGACGCCGCCGGAGGGGCCGCAGGCATCGCGCTGGAGCAGACGCAGATTTCCCGCATCAGCGGCGCCGGCTCGGCCGCGGCCAAAGGCGGGGCGGCGCTGCTGATCGAGAACGGCTACAGCTTTGCCAACACCATCGACGCGATGGACCTCGAAGTCGCGCCGACTTGCTTGGTGATCGATTCGCGCAACGCCGCTCACAACACCTTCATTTCGCCTTACATGGCATGCCCGACGGCGGTCGACGCGAGCGCCGGCAACACCACTCGTCTCGTCAACCCGCTGTTTGGCGGAAACGTGAAAAAGGAGTTCGCGGCGGCGGTCGGCATCACCACGAGTCCGTGACGGTGAGCGTTGGAGCTTGCGGCCTTTGACAAAGGTGGCCTCACTGGCCAAATGTGGGTTGCCAGACGGCCGGACGGCCGCTCTCCGCCGCCGTGCGGGGAGAGGAAAGTCCGGGCTCCACGGAGGTACGGTGCCGGGTAACGCCCGGCGGGGGCGACCCCAGGGAAAGTGCCACAGAAAGAACACCGCCGAGCCCGGCCGCGGCACGCCTCGGGCGGGCGGCAAGGGTGAAACGGTGCGGTAAGAGCGCACCGCGCCGCCGGCAACGGCGGCGGCAGGGAAAACCCCACCGGGAGCAAGACCAAGTAGGAGCGGCAGGCATCAGGGAGCGATCCCCGAGGTGCCGGGCGGACCTTTGCGCCGCCGCTCGGGTCGGTCGCACGAGGCGTCCGGCGACGGACGTCCCAGAGGAATGGCCGTCACCGCCCCCGCAAGCCCGTCGGGCGATCTGGGGCGGTACAGAACCCGGCTTATGCGCCGTCTGGCATCGCCCGGCCGCCGCAAGATGCGGCGGGTGGCCCGCCATGGCCGCCGCAAGCAGCGGTTTATGGCGTGGACGATGTGCCGGACGAAACGGGGATAACTACGCTTTTTTGGGGAAAACCCTGTGGATCGCCGATTGTCCCGTTGCCGCCCGCCTTCATCCGCCTAAGCTCGAACGGGTGTGGTCGCGACGCTGATGCCTGCGGCTGCGGCGGGGGAGCCTGCGGGCGATGTTGCCGAGCCGGCGCGCTACACTTGGGGGGACGGGGCGGGCGACCTCCAGGGGTCGCCCGTTTCTCTCGAGCGCATCTCGAACTCGGTGCGCTGTTGCCGCGCAACAGCCCGGCGCTAGCGCCGCCGATAATTCCTCTGTTCAATATCACCATATTTATGGCATTCTTTTGCCATGGTTTCCATGAGGGCGCGGTCGCGATGGCGAGAGATGTAAATCCGTTGAAGTCAGAGCTGATCACCTTGTCGCTCAACGTCCAGACTGTGTGGTACCTCGACCGCCTGGTCGAGACCGGTCTCTTTGGCAACAACCGCACCGAGGCGGCGCGGGTCGCCCTCTACGACCATTGTAAATTACTCGTTGCCGAACAGAAGCTGGAGATGGCCCCGCGCCTGCCGAGTAAACTGGTCGCCATGACCGAGTAGTCTGGCGATGCCGGTCCGTATCCACGAAACAAAAGCCCAGCTGGCGATCCCATTGCCGTGTCGCCGACGGGTCGGACCGACCGTGGCACTCGGACGTCGGCCGCCCGTCGTTAGCGCCCCCAACGCCGGACCAAGCATAACCGCGTGTCTCACCACTGGATTGTCAGTGCGCTCGCCGGCGATGCGATGCCCCGCTCCCACGTCAACCGCCTTACCCACGTCGTGTCCGGGCGCGGCCTATCCGAAATTGCTGACATATCGGTCGCGGCGGCATGGCTTGCCCCTGAGACAGTCATTCCGCCACTTGTGTCCGGGGCGCCTACGGCGACTACATAATGTGGCCAGGCGATATCGTCCGCAGTCTCTACAAAATCCAGAGTTTTATTTCATAAAGCCATTGACGACCATGAAGTACCATGCTATCCCATATTCACCCATGGACGGATGTAGCCGATGGGGGGAACTTCGGCGGCATCTATCGGGCGCCCCTTGCCGAGCGTCCACGGGCGAGCGTTGGGGGAAGAAGTGGCATGTTTCTGTCCACTTACGTGAACAAGGTCGACCGCAAGGGGCGAGTTTCGGTGCCGGCGACCTTTCGCGCCTCATTGGCGGCCCAGCGTTTTCCGGGAATCGTCGCATTTCCGTCATACAAATACCCGGCGATCGACGCCAACGGCATCGAGCGAATGGAGGAGCTGGCCGCCCGGCTCGAGACTCTCGAGGAATTTTCCGACGAGCACGAGAACCTGGCGGCGCTGCTGTTCGCTCCGTCGCAGCGACTCCCCTTCGACACTGAGGGTCGGGTGGTGTTGCCGGCGGACCTGGCCCTGCATGCGTTTATTACCGACAGCGCGGCCTTTGTCGGCCTAGGCAAGAGTTTTCAGATCTGGGAACCCGGCCGTTTCGCCGAACATCTGGCGAATCTGCGGGAACGCGCCCGCCGGCAAGGGACCAAGATTCCGCCGCTCGGCGGTATGCCAGACCGGCGCCGGGAATGACCAGAAGCCGCCCACTGCCGCCGCGGCGCGAAGACCGCGCCGGTCGCGACGAGAGCGAGGCGATTGGAGGGGCGGGGCATGTGCCGGTGCTGGTGGATGCGGTCATCGATGTGCTGTCGCCGCGCGACGACGCCCTCTATGTCGACGGCACATTTGGCGCCGGCGGCTATAGCGGGGCGCTGCTCGCGGCGGCTAATTGCCGTGTCGTCGCGATCGATCGCGATCCCGATGCGGTGCGGCGCGGCCGCGAGCTGGCGCGCGCCCATGGCGGGCGGCTCACCATCATCGAAGGAAATTTCGGCGACATGGAGCGGCTGCTGGCGTCGCCCGGGTCGATGACGCCCGCGCCGATCGCCGGGATCGCGCTGGATCTCGGTGTCTCCTCTATCCAGCTCGACACCGCCGAACGCGGGTTCTCGTTCCGCTTCGATGGACCGCTTGATATGCGCATGAGCGGGGCGGGGCAGACCGCCGCCGATTTGGTCGCAACTCTCGACGAGAGCGATCTCGCTCGGCTGATCCGCGAATTCGGCGAAGAGCGCTTTGCTCGCAGAATTGCCCGCGCGATCGCCGCGGCCCGGCGGCGCCAGCCGATCGGCCGTACCCTCGAACTCGCCCAGATCGTGCGTACCGCGGCGCCCAACGCCGCGCCCGGGCTCGACCCGGCGACCCGCACCTTTCAGGCGCTGCGGATTGCCGTCAACGACGAGCTCGGCGAGCTCGATCGCGCGCTCGGCGCGGCCGAACGGCTGCTGATGCCCGGCGGACGGCTCGCCATCGTGTCGTTTCATTCGCTCGAAGATCGGCGGGTCAAGGACTTCTTGCGGCAGCGCAGCGATAGGGCCCCTCGCACCTCGCGCCACGAGCCGGTTCCCGCCACGGTTGCGGCGCCGAGCTTCCAGCTGCTGCGTCGCCGGGCCCTCAAACCTGACATCGAGGAAATCGACCGCAATCCGCGTGCGCGCGCGGCGCGGCTGCGCGCGGCGGAACGCACCGCCGCCCCACCCTGGCCGCCGAGTCGCGACCGGCAACAACGGCACGCCGCATGATCAAGCTCTCCGCACTGTTTTGGTTGGTATTGGTCTCGGCGACGGGCTTTGCCATGTTCGCGATCAAGTACCAGGTCCAGGCCGTCGCCGACGAGCTTGCCCAAACGACCAAACGGGCGGACGACGCCGAGCGCGACATCCGCGTCTTCGACGCCGAATGGGCTTATCTGAACCGGCCCGACGCGCTGGCCCAGATGAACCAACGCTATCTATCCCTGGCGCCGATCGCGACGAAGCAACTGATCGCCAATATTGGCGACATTCCGATGCGCCCGGCGCCACCGCCGGCGGTCGAGACAGCGGCTGCCGTCGCTGAAAACTCAGAGCCGCAGAACATATCGCCCGCGTCGAACTCTCCTCTTGCGGAACCGCCGCCCCAAGGCCAGCCGTCCACAGAAAGCGGGGCCCCGGTCCTGACCGTCGCACTCGAAACCCGAAACCCGACAGCCGAGGCGGCGAGACCGGCGCCGACCAGGGCGGCAGCGCGCCCGAACTCGGCAAACCGGGCCAAATCGCTCGATGAATTGATCGCGCAGATTGCGGAGAGCCGGTGATGAGCGCGGTCCACCAGTTTGACGACAATCCGTGCCGGCCGCGCCATTTCAAGCCGCCGCACTGCGCCCCGGTCGTTCCGGACGGACCGGCGAGGCGGGCGCTCGACGGTTGCCGCGCCCGGCTCTTCGTCGCGGCTGTCTCATTCATCATGGTCTTCGCGGTCATCGCCGGGCGGCTCGTCCAGGTTGCGTTGCTGCCGGGCGCCGTCACCGTACCCTCTATTGCTCGCTTCCACCCGGCGCCACCGCCCTCACCCGGCCGCGCTGACATTATCGACCGCGATGGCAAGCTGCTGGCGACGACACTGGACAGCCCCTCGCTTTACGCCAATCCGCGGCAGATCGTCGATGCGGCGGACACGACGCGCAAACTCGTTACCGTACTGCCGGGTCTCGACCCCGCCCAACTCTTGGCCAAACTCAACTCCGGCAAGGGTTTCGTTTGGGTCAAGCGCCATCTAACCCCAGACGTGGAATTTGCGGTCAACCAGCTCGGGATACCGGGGCTGCAATTCGCCCATGAGGAACGCCGCGTCTACCCTTATGGCAATCTGTTGTCGCATGCGGTCGGCTATTCCGGGATCGACGATAACGGTCAGGCCGGGATCGAGCGTGGCCTCGACGATCAGTTGCGCGGCCGTCAGGAGCCGCTACAGCTGTCGATAGACATGCGTCTGCAATATATCCTGCACGAAGAACTGCAGCGCGTTGTCGACGACTTCACTGCCAAGGGCGGCGACGGGCTGATCATGAACGTCAACACCGGCGAGGTCCTGGCAATGGTGTCCTTGCCGGATTTCGATCCGAGCCATCCCGGCGCGCTCGATCCCAACCATCCGAACATCCCGGTGACCGAGCGGATGTTCGACAGGGTCACGCTGGGCGACTACGAGATCGGGTCGGTGTTCAAGATCTTCACCACGGCGATGGGGCTCGATTCGGGCGCTACCACGATGACAGGAGTTTTCGATGCGACGCATCCGATCCACATCGGGCGGTTCACGATCTCCGACTATCACGGCAAGCATCGCCCGCTGACCGTTCCGGAAATCCTGATGTATTCTTCGAACATCGGCGAGGCCAAGATCGCGCTTGCGGTCGGCGCCGAGCGGCAGCAGGAATATCTACGCCGATTCGGGCTATTGACCTCGCCAAGTTTCGAGCTGAAAGAGATTGGCCGACCGCACTTTCCGGCGAAGTGGCGCGAGGTCAACGTCATGACGATCGGTTTTGGACACGGCATTTCCGAGACGCCGTTGCAAATAGCCAGCGGAGCCTCGGCACTGGTCAATGGCGGCGTGCTGCGCCAGGCGACCCTGCTCAAACTGCCGCCCGGCGATGCGCCGGAAGGCCGCCAGGTGATCTCGCGGGAAACCTCGGACCGCATGCGCAAGCTATTGCGCATGGTTGTCCTCTATGGGACCGGCGAAATGGTGGATGCGCCGGGCTATGTCGTCGGTGGCAAGACCGGCACCGCGGACAAAGTCGAGGGCAAGCATTATGCCGAACAGAAGTTGCTCTCGAGCTTTGTCGGCGTCTTCCCGATGACCGCCCCTAAGTATCTGGTCATGGCGATGGTCGACGAGCCGCATGGGACCAAGGCGAGCCATGGCTTTGCGACCGCTGGCTGGACCGCGGCCCCCGCGGTCGGCCGCACCATCGTGCGCATTGCTCCATTGCTCGGCGTGCAGCCGGTCGACGAGTTCCTCGCCCGCGGTCGCACAGGCGCTGACGCCAGAGAGTATGCAAGGCAAGCGGATTGAAGCTTACTGAGCTGATCGACGTCGCCGAATGCCCAGCCTGGCCCGGCCTCCGAGGCAATCCTGAAATTGCTGGGATCACCGCCGATTTACGCGCGGTGCTTCCCGGCTTCCTATTCGCTGCTCTGCCCGGCGCGCGGCTCGACGGCAGGTTATTTGCCGGCGATGCGGTGGCGCGTGGCGCGGTCGCGATCCTGACCGACGACGCCGCGGCGCTCGGCCTCGCGGTGGAAGACCGCGCGCGGGTGGGGATCGTGGCCGATCCGAACCCCTATCGCCGGCTGGCGCAGCTGGCGGCGCGCTTTTGCGGCAGGCAGCCGCGAACGATCGCTGCCGTCACAGGCACCAACGGCAAGACTTCCGTCGCCCATTTCGTTCGTGAGATCTGGACCGTCGGCGGCCACCTCGCGGCGAGTGTCGGCACGCTCGGATTGGTGAGGCCGAGCGGCCGCAGCCCGGGCGCGCTGACGACGCCCGACCCTATTGCCCTCCACCGCGATCTCGCCGCCCTCTGCGAACAGGGGATCGAGCATGTCGCGGTCGAGGCGTCGAGCCATGGCCTCGCCCAGTTTCGCCTCGGCGGCCTTTCGGTTGCTGCTGCTGCCTTTACCAATCTGACCCGCGATCATCTCGACTATCACGGCGACATGGCGCATTACCGCGCCGCCAAGGACCGGCTGTTTACCGAGCTGTTGGGATCGGGGCAGCCGGCAATCCTGAATCGTGACAGCGGCGAATTTCCGCGACTCGCGGCGCTGTGCCGTGACTGCGGCCATCCGGTCATCGGCTATGGCGGCGACCTGGCCGCCGAGCTGCGGATCGTGACGTCGCGGCCGTGGGATCGTGGTCAGCGCCTCGTCCTCGAGATCTTCGGCCGACGCCACGAACTTTTGCTGCCGCTGTTCGGCGAATTCCAGGCGATGAACGCGCTGTGCGCGCTCGGCCTCGCGATCGCGACCGGCATCCCAGCGGCGGCGGCGACCGCGGCGCTCGCCCAGCTCAGCGGCGTCCCGGGCCGGCTCGAATTCGTCGCCGAGGCCGGCGGCGGAGCCCCGATCGTCGTCGACTACGCGCACACTCCCGATGCGCTCGCGACCGTGCTCGCGGCGCTGCGCCCGCATGCGCCGGGCCGGCTCGTGGCCGTTTTCGGCTGCGGCGGCGACCGCGATCCCGGTAAGCGGGCGCTGATGGGACGCGTCGCGGCCGGCGCCGCCGACCGGGTGTACGTGACCGATGACAACCCGCGCGGCGAAGATCCCGCCGCAATCCGCCACGCGATCCTCTCCGCCGCCCCGGGGGCCATCGAGATCGACGATCGGCGCCGCGCGATTGCAAGCGCGATCGCCGATCTCGCCCCCGGCGACCTGCTGGTGATCGCCGGCAAGGGTCACGAAACCGGACAGATCATCGGCGGACAGACATTTCCTTTCGACGACGCCGAAATCGCCCGCGACATCGTCGGACGTCAAGGCCCGCCAGGCATGCCGCGGATCAGCGGATGACGCCGTTGTGGACCGCGGCGGATGTCGCTCAGGCAACCGGCGCCGCGAGTAACGCCAATTGGGCGGCGGCGGGTGTCTCGATCGACAGCCGCACACTGACGGCGGGAGACCTGTTCGTCGCGTTGCGCGGCCCCAACCATGACGGCCACGATTTTGTCGCTCCAGCGTTCGAACGCGGCGCCGCCGCTGCGATGGTCGACCGACAGATCCTCGGGCTCCCCCAGGGGGCGGCGCTGATGCGTGTCGCTGACACGCTCGCTGGGCTCGGCGCCCTCGGCCGATTTGCTCGCGCCCGCAGCAGCGCGCGGATCATCGCGGTGACCGGCAGCGTCGGCAAAACCGGAACCAAAGAGGCGCTGCGCTTGGTGTTCGCGGCCTGCGGCACGACTTTCGCGTCCGCCGGCAGTTTGAACAATCACTGGGGGGTTCCGCTGTCGCTGGCCCGCATGCCGCCTGGTACGGCTTACGGAATCTTCGAGCTCGGCATGAACCATCCCGGCGAGATCGACGCCCTGACCCGCCTGGTACGGCCCCACATCGCGCTGATCACGACCATCGCGCCGGTCCATCTCGGCTTTTTCGGCTCGGTCGAGGCGATCGCCGATGCCAAGGCCGAGATCTTTTTCGGGCTTGAACCGGGCGGGGTCGCCATCCTCAACCGCGACAACCCACACTTTCCGCGCCTTGCCGCGTCGGCCGAGCGCGCGGGTGCGGATCAAGTGATCAGCTTTGGCGCCGATCCGGAGGCCACGGTCCGGCTCGTCGATTCTGTGCTCGATCCCCACGGCAGCACAGTAGAGGCAAGATGTTCGGGCGTTCCGGTGCGCTTCCGTTTGCCCGTCCCCGGACGGCACTGGGTCATCAACGCGCTCGCCGTGCTGGGCGCAACAATGGCGGCCGGCTGCGATGTCCGATCTGCGGCAGAGGAACTCTTGGGCCTCGAAGCGATGCCGGGCCGAGGACGTCGTCACCGGCTGGCTTGGCGGGGCGGGATCTTGACCCTGATCGATGAGAGCTACAATGCGAGCCCGGCGGCGATGGAGGCGGCCATTGCGGTGCTTGCCGCGACTTCGCCGGAGGCGGGCGGGCGGCGGGTGGCGATGCTGGGCGACATGCTCGAACTCGGCGATGCGGCCGAGCATTTCCATCGCAATCTGGCGGCGCCTCTTGCCGCGGCCGGGGTCGATCGCGTGTTCCTGGTCGGCAAAGCTATGGCGGCACTCCACGAGGTCCTGCCCGAGGCCAGCAGGGGCGGATTGTGGCGGTCTGCCGATCAAGCTATCCCCGCGCTGTTGAGCTTCCTTCAGCCAGGCGACGTCGTGACCGTCAAAGGGTCCTACAGCTTGCATGTTGACCGGATCGTCGAACGGCTGATTGCCGAATCGGCGCGCCTCGGGACCTGATCCGATGCTTTACCGGCTGCTCTACCCGCTCGCGGACCAGTTCCAAATTTTCAATCTGTTCCGCTACATCACCTTTCGCTCGGGCGGAGCGGTCGTCACCGCGCTGTTGATCAGTTTCGTCTTTGGCCGGCCGATCATCGCCTGGCTGCGCGCAAAACAGACCAACGGTCAGCCGATCCGCCTAGACGGCCCCGCCGGCCACCTGATCCGCAAAAAGGGTACGCCGACGATGGGCGGCTTCCTGATCCTGCTGGCGCTGACGGTAGCGACCTTGCTGTGGGCGGATTTGACCAACCCTTATGTCTGGATCGTGCTGCTGGTCACCGTCGGGTTCGGGCTGATCGGCTTTTTGGACGACTATAAGAAGCTGACCAGCAATTCTCATCGCGGGCTGTCCGGGTCGACCAAGATCGTGCTCGAAATCGGCGTCGGCGCTCTCGCTTGCGTCGCGCTCGGCTATGTGACGCCAGCGCCGTTGGCCCACACTCTCGCCGTGCCGTTCTTCAAAAACGTTCTGATCCCTCTCGACGGGCTGTTCGTGCCGTTTTGCGTCCTCGTCATTGTCGGAGCATCTAACGCGGTCAATCTGACCGACGGGCTCGACGGGCTGGCGATCGTGCCGGCGATGATCGCCGCCGGCTGCTTTGCGCTGATCGCCTATCTCGTCGGCAATGCGATCTTTGCCAATTACCTGCAACTCCACCACGTTCCGGGCGCCGGCGAGCTGACCGTGTTCTGCGGCGCCATGGTCGGGGCCAGCCTCGGGTTTCTGTGGTTCAACGCTCCGCCGGCGATGGTGTTCATGGGCGACACCGGCTCGCTCTCGATCGGCGGCGCGCTCGGGACGATCAGCGTCGTCACCAAGCACGAGCTCGTGCTCGCGATCATCGGCGGGCTCTTTGTGCTCGAGGCGGTGTCGGTCATCGTCCAGGTCGCCAGCTTCAAGATCACCGGGCGGCGCGTCTTTCGGATGGCGCCGCTGCACCACCACTTCGAGCAGAAGGGTTGGGCCGAACCGACGATCGTCATCCGCTTTTGGATCATCGCCTCGATTCTGGCGATCGCCGGGCTTGCCACCTTGAAATTGCGGTAGTGTGTGATGAACGATGGAGGCATCGCACAGATAGTAGCTAGATGCGGCTATAGCCGCTATATATCCCCTCTCCGTGAGAGTTGGGGGGCTGGGCCCGGTGGCAAGCCCCGCCCGAGCGGCGAGGATCGATCCCGATGAGGTTCGCCCGCATCGATCAGAGCCCGGTAGCGCGTTGGTGGTGGACCGTCGATCGATGGAGCCTCGCGGCACTCGGCGTCCTGATGGGTTTCGGCGTGCTGATGAGCTTGGCGGCGAGCCCGGCGGTCGCCGAGCGGATCGGCTATGACGGCATGCATTTCGTGCGCCGTTACCTGTCCCTTCTACCGGTTACGATCGGCGTGATGTGGCTGATCTCGCTGCAAACGCCGCGGACGGTCCGCCGCATAGCCTTTATCGGCTTCGGCATCGGGATGGTGCTGCTGGCGCTGACTTTTGTCGTCGGCGGCGAGATCAAGGGAGCGCGGCGGTGGATCAATCTGCCGTTGCTGTCGCTGCAGCCCTCCGAGTTTGTCAAGCCCACCTTTGCCGTCGTCGCCGCCTGGCTGTTCTCCGAGCAAAAGCTGCGCCGTGGGTTTCCGGGCAACCTGATCTCTGCCGCATTGTTGCTGCTGATCGTCGGGATACTGATTGCGCAGCCCGATATCGGCATGGCGGTGGTGGTGGCGGCCGTGTGGTTTGGACAATTTTACATGGCCGGTCTGCGGCTCTATTGGGTCGTGTTGTTCGGTCTTGGAGGAATTGGTGCGCTGGCCGGGGCCTATACTTGCTTGCCGCATGTCAGGATTCGAGTCGATCATTTTCTCGATCCGGCAACCGGCGACAGCTATCAGGTCAGCCGCTCGCTCGAAGCATTCGCCAATGGCGGATTGTGGGGGCGTGGCCCGGGCGAGGGCACGATCAAATATGTGCTGCCCGATGCGCACGCCGATTTCGTATTCGCGGTTGCCGGAGAGGAATTGGGCCTGATCGTTTGCCTCTTCGTTGTCGGGCTCTTCACCTTTGTCGTGCTGCGCGGGTTTTCGCGGCTGCGCCAGGAGGGCAGCCTGTTCGTGCTGCTGTCGGCTACCGGCTTGTTGATCCAATTCGGGCTTCAAGCGGCGATTAACATGGCCTCGACCTTGCACATGATGCCGACCAAGGGGATGACATTGCCGTTTTTGTCTTACGGCGGCTCCTCGATGCTCGCTCTCGGGTTGGGGATGGGGATGTTGCTTGCGTTGACCCGCCGCCGGCTAGCGGGAAGCGCTCTGTGAGCGCCATTGTCGCTCTTGCCGCAGGCGGCACCGGCGGGCACCTGTTCCCGGCCGAGTCTGTGGCAACCGAACTGGTCGAACGCGGCCGGCAGGTCCACCTGCTGACCGATGCCCGAGCCGATGCCTTTGCCGTAGGCGTTCGCGGAGTCGCGGTTCACTGCGTGCGTTCCGGAAGGCTCGGCGGCGGCCCGGTTCGGGCTGCTCACGGCTTGGCCGAGATGGCGGCCGGTATCGTTCAGGCACGCCGGCTGCTGCGCCAGTTGTCGCCGCAGGCGATCGTCGGCTTTGGCGGCTATCCGTCGGTGCCGACGATGCTGGCCGCCGCGTCGCTCGGACTGGCGACCCTCATTCACGAGCAGAACGCGGTTCTCGGCCGAGCCAACAAGCTGCTGGCGCCCAGGATGAGGCGGATTGCCAGCGGTTTTCCCGAGACCGCGGGGATGCGCCCCGCCGACCGAGCCCGCTCCGTCTATACCGGGAACCCGGTTAGGCAGGGAGTCCTCGCCATCGGCGAGCCGAGCTATGAGCCGCCACTGCCGGGCGGGACGATCGAGTTGCTGATCCTTGGCGGCAGCCAAGGCGCCCGGGCTCTGAGCGAGATTGTGCCGCCGGCCCTCGCGGCATTGCCGCCGGACCTGCGCGCCGCGCTCAGGGTGACCCAGCAGGCGCGCCCCGAGGATCTCGCCTCAGTCGCCAAAGCCTACGCCGAAACCGGCATCGCCGCAGAGATCGAAAGCTTTTTCACCGATGTGCCGCGGCGGATGGCGCGCGCGCATCTGGCGATTTGCCGGGCCGGCGCCTCGACCGTGGCCGAGCTCTCCGCTATCGGCCGGCCGGCATTACTGATCCCTTACCCGCATGCGACCGACGACCACCAAACCGCGAACGCCCAGGCTTTCGCCGCGGCCGGGGGCGGATGGGTCGTCGCGCAGACGGATCTCCGCCCCGACACCCTCGCCGCTCGGCTACAGGGTCTTCTCGCTGACGGCGCTTCGCTGATTCGAGCAGCGCAGAGCGCACAGGCTTTCGGCCGGCGCGATGCGGCCCGCCATCTGGCGCTGCTGGCGCTGGCGCTCGAACCCGGCAACGCGTCCGAGGGATATGCGGCATGAGGGCGCTGCCGCTGACCATCGGGCCGTTGCATTTTGTCGGCATTGGCGGCATCGGGATGAGCGGCATCGCCGAGGTTCTGCACAATCTTGGCTATCGCGTGCAGGGCAGCGACCTCGCCGATGGGGCGAATGTACGTCGCTTGGTCGAGCTGGGCATCCCGGTGGCGATCGGGCACGAGGCGGGCAATCTCGGCTCCGCCGAGGTCGTCGTGATCTCCTCGGCGGTAGCGCCCGACAACCCTGAGATCGCCGCGGCCCGGGGGCGACGGCTGCCGGTGGTGCGGCGCGCCGAGATGCTGGGCGAGCTGATGCGGCTCAAATGGTCGTTGGCGGTCGCCGGCACCCATGGCAAGACGACGACGACCTCAATGATCGGCGCTCTGCTCGAGACCGCCCAGCTTGATCCGACCGTGATCAATGGCGGCATCATCAATGCGTACGGCACCAATACCCGGCTCGGCGCCGGCGACTGGATGGTGGTCGAAGCCGACGAGAGCGACGGAACCTTCGCCCGGCTGCCGGCGACGGGCGCGATCGTCACAAATATCGATCCCGAGCATCTCGATTTTTTCGGCAGTTTCGACGCGCTGCGCCAGGCGTTCGAGACCTTTGTCGGCAACATTCCGTTCTACGGCTTCGCGGCATTGTGCATTGATCATCCGGTCGTGCAGGGGATGATCCCAAAATTGTCGGATCGCCGGGTGCTGACCTACGGGATGAGCCCGCAAGCCGATATCCGCGCCGTTGACCTCAGGCTCGGGCGTGACGGGGCTCGCTACGACATCGTCGTATCGGATAGCGTGACGGAGCGTGGACGTACGGTTCCGGACCTGTATTTACCGATGTTCGGCCGGCACAATGTCCAGAATTCGCTGGCCGCGGCGGCGGTTGCCGAGGCGCTCGGACTGGGCGACGACGCGTTGCGCGCGGCCTTGCGCAATTTTAAAGGGGTCAAGCGCCGCTTCACCAAAACCGGCGAATGGAACGGCGTGACGGTGATCGACGATTACGGCCACCATCCGGTCGAGATTGCAGCGGTACTGAAAGCGGCGCGCGCGATCGTCGCGGGCAAAGTCATCGCTGTCGTGCAGCCCCACCGCTACAGCCGCGTGTCCCACCTGTTCGAGGGATTCTGTACCTGCTTCAACGATGCCGACATGGTTCTCGTCGCCGATATTTATGCCGCCGGCGAGGCGCCGATCGAGGGCGTAACAAGGGACGCGATCGTCGCCGGGCTGATCGAGCACGGTCATCGCAACGTGCGCGCGCTCGCCGACCCCGGCGATCTCGCGCCGCTGACCGCCGAGCTGGCCCTCCCCGGCGACATGGTGGTGTGTCTCGGCGCCGGTTCCATCACCGCTTGGGCCAACAGCCTGCCCGGCGCACTCGCCGCCCTGGAAAACCGCGAGCGAGTTGGATGATCGCGCTACAGGCGGAACCCATATCCCCGCCGATTGCGGCGCTTGGGCACTTGCGCGGCCGGCTGATCGCGAATGCGCCGATCGGAAAGCAGACCTGGTTCGGTGTCGGCGGACCGGCGGAACTACTGTATCGGCCCGCGGATTGCGAAGACCTCTCCACGTTCCTCGCGGCGTTGCCACCGGAGGTCCCAGTAACGGTGATCGGCGGCGGCTCGAACATACTGATCCGCGACGGCGGGCTTCCCGGTGTCACGATCCGGCTGGGGCTCGGCCTTGCGGGCGTCGCCATCGACGGGAGCGAAGTAGTGGCCGGCGCCGGGGCGCTCCATCTCAACGTCGCGCTGGCGGCGGCCAAGGCCGGGATCGCCGGGCTGGAATTCCTCTCCGGAATCCCGGGGACGATCGGCGGCGGGTTGCGCATGAATGCGGGCGCCTATGGCCGTGAAACCAAAGATGTCCTGGTTTCCGCAACGGCGCTCGACCGCGGCGGCGTTTCCCACCTGATTGCGGTCGATTCGATGGGGTTGTCCTACCGCCATTGCGGAGTTGACCAGGACCGGATTTTCGTCGAGGCTCGACTGCGCGGCGCCCGCGGCGACCCGGCCACGATCGCCCGGCGGATGGCTGAGATCAGGCAATCGCGCGAGGCGACTCAGCCGATCCGCAGCCGCACCGGCGGTTCGACCTTCAAGAACCCGCCGGGCGACACCGCCTGGCGCCTGATCGACCTTGCCGGCTGTCGCGGTCTCGTGCGCGGAGGGGCGATGGTGTCGTCGCAGCACGCGAATTTTCTGATCAACACCGGCGACGCCACCGCCGCCGATCTCGAAGGGCTTGGCGAGCAAGTGCGGCGCCGAGTCTACGAGGCGACCAGAGTCGTGCTCGAATGGGAAATCCGCCGCGTTGGCCGCCCGCTTCCCGGCGTCGAACCAATCACCGAGGGGTGCTGAAGCGGTGACCAAAAACCATCGCTTTGCTGATGGGTGGCTGGTCGCCCGAACGCGATGTGTCGCTGTCGAGCGGGAGGGAATGCGCCAAGGCGCTCGTCGACCACGGCTATCGGGTCAGGACCGTCGATGTCGGACGCGACCTCCCTGCATTGCTGCGCGCCCTCCTACCCCGCCCCGAGGTGATCTTCAACGCCCTGCACGGCGTCGGGGGCGAAGACGGCACGATCCAGGCGGTCTTCGAGATGCTGGCGATCCCCTACACCCATTCGGGCGTACTCGCATCGGCTCTCGCAATGCACAAGCCGACGGCAAAGACGGTCTTTCGCGCCGCTGGCCTGCCGGTGGTCGAGGATTTCGTCGCCAGCCCCGAGGAGCTCGCGCGGCGCGATCCGCTGCCTGCACCCTTTGTCGTCAAGCCGACCAATCAGGGATCGAGCGTCGGCGTGCGCATCGTCCGGGTCGGCGACAATTCCTGGCATGACGAGGTCGCGTGCTGGCGCTTCGGTCGCGAAATCATGGTCGAGCGCTTTATTCCGGGGCGCGAGTTGACCGTAGCGGTGATGGGCGACCGAGCGCTCGGGGTCTGCGAAATCGTCCCGCGCGGCAGCTTTTACGACTACACGGCGAAATATGCGCAAGGCGGCTCCGATCACCTGGTGCCGGCCCCGATCCCCGCTCGGATCTATGAGGAGGCGCTCGACATCTCGCTGCGCGCCCACCGCGCGCTCGGCTGCCGCGGCGTCAGCCGAGCCGATTTGCGCTACGACGACACCCTTGGGGGCGACGGCCGGCTCTATCTGCTGGAGGTCAATACCCAGCCGGGAATGACCCCGACTTCGCTGGTGCCCGACATTGCCCGGCATGCCGGCATCGGCTTTGACGAATTGGTGGTGTGGATCGTGGAGAACGCGGCATGCGAGGGGTAAAGGCGCCGCCGCCGCGCCGCCGCCGCGCTGGCTGGACCGGACGACTCCGTCGCCTCGCCTGGTGGATCGGCGCCCCCGCTTTTCTCGCCGTCGCCGTTTACGCCGCCGCCCAATTCAGCCGTTCTTCGCTCGGTCAGTCCGTCCTCCACAGCGCCTCGAACCGTCTGCTCAATGCCAGTGCGGCGATCGGGTTACGCGTCGCCGACATCCGGGTCGAGGGGCGCGAAACCACCGATCGCGAGACGATCCTCGATGCGCTCGGCGCTCGACCCGGCACTCCGATCCTGGCGGTCGATCCGGTCCGCGCCAAGCAGCAGCTCGAAAGTCTGCCATGGGTCCGCTCGGCTCTGATCGAGCGTCGGCTTCCCGATACGCTCTATGTCCGCCTTGTCGAGCGCTCGCCGCTGGCCTTGTGGCAGCACGCCGGCAAGATCGAGTTGATCGACCGCACCGGCGCTGTAATCCCGGTCTCCCGTCTCGACCAATTCGCCAAGCTGCCGCTTGTCGTCGGTGAGGACGCTGCGAGCCATGCGAGCGAACTATTGGCGATGCTGGCGAGCGAGCCCGACCTCGCCTCACGCGTGACCGCGGCGGTGCACGTCGGCGGCCGACGCTGGAACTTGCGCATCGACAATTCGATCGACGTTTTGCTCCCCACGGACGACCCCGCGGGAGCGTGGGGCGATCTCGCCCGCCTCCAACGGTCGAGCGCTATTCTGAAGCGCGACGTTCAGGCCATCGACATGCGTTTGCCCGACCGGCTCGTCGTGCGTGTTGTTCCAGAACCGCCAAAGGAAGCCCCGACAGCCAAGAAAGGACGCCTGCCGGCGAAGAATACATGACCGCGATGGACGAGGCGTTGATGCGCGCGAGCGACCCGAAGGAGACCGCGACAACGGCAAAGCGAGAAAAGCGAGAAAAGAGCAAGTCGCGCCGGGCGCCGCGACCGCCCAAACCGCATCATCGGCCGCACGGCAGCGTGGTCGCAGCGCTCGATATCGGCACGACCAAAGTGTGCTGCTTTATTGCCCGGGTCGAGCCCGAGAAACCGCAGGTCATCGGCATCGGTCATCAAATTTCGCGCGGCCTGCGCAACGGGACGATTGTCGATCTCGAAGCGGCTGGCGCCTCGATCGTCAACGCGGTGCACGCCGCCGAGGAAATGGCAAAGGAAACGATCGAGCAGGTGGTGACCAATTTGTCGGGCGGGTTCTCGGCTTCGCGCATCATCAAAGCCGAGATCGGCATCGCCGGGCGCGAGGTTGGCGAGGCTGAATTGCAGCGCGTGCTCGATCAAGGCTATCTGCTGCGCGAGCCCGGCGACCGCCAGATCATCCACTCGGTGCCGGTCGGGTTCTCGATTGACGACAGCCGCGGTATTCGCGACCCGCGCGGCATGTATGGCGAGCGACTGGGCGTCAACATGAACGTGGTGACGGCCGGCGCCGGCGGGGTGCGTAACCACACGGCCGCGATCGGGCGCTCGCATCTCGACGTCGAGGCGTTGGTCGTCAGCCCCTACGCCGCGGGCCTCTCCTGCCTTGTCGAGGACGAAATCGGCCTCGGGGTGACTGTAATCGACATGGGCGGCGGAACGACGACGATCGGGGTGTTCTTCGATGGCAATCTGATCTTTGCCGATTCGGTGCCGGTGGGCGGCTGTCACGTAACCAACGACATCGCCCGTGGGCTGTCCACCCCGGTCGCTCACGCCGAGCGGCTGAAAACGCTGTTCGGCACCGCCGTTTCCGCCAGCACCGACGAGCGCGAGATGATTGCGGTTCCGCA
Source organism: uncultured Alphaproteobacteria bacterium (assembly GCA_963785565.1). Classification (GTDB taxonomy): domain Bacteria; phylum Pseudomonadota; class Alphaproteobacteria; order ATCC43930; family CGMCC-115725; genus AP-15. The sequence goes on from CAWAVV010000015.1 coordinate 161,681, forward strand.
GATCGGCGAGGAGGAAGAGGGGCATGTCAACCATGTGCCGAAATCCCTACTCGTCGGGATCATCGCGCCGCGTATCGAAGAGACTTTCGAGCTGGTGCGCAATCGGCTCGAAGCGAGTGGGTTCGACAAGATCGCCGGACGGCGCGTGGTGCTGACCGGTGGGGCCTGTCAACTGCATGGCGCCCGCGAATTCGCCGGCCTGATCCTCGACAAGCAGGTTCGCCTCGGGCGCCCGCAGCGCGTCGCCGGCCTCGCCGAGGCAACTGGTGGCCCGGCATTCTCGGCCGCCGCAGGTCTGCTCCATTTCGCGATGTCACAGCGCGCCGAGACGCCGCACGCCATGCGCGCGCCGGCAGCGCCCCCAAACGGGATCATTGGCCGACTGGGCCATTGGCTGCGGGAGAACATCTGAGAGGAAATTGTCGTTTTGATGCCGGCGCGGCTACCGATACCGGATAAAACCGGCTAAATCGATGGTGGCCAAAAGAGGGGGAAGCCCGGGCCTTCCGGGCATGATCGAGGCTGCGAAGCAGTGGAGGACATATGATCAATCTGAGCATCCCGAGGGACGAGCAGGAGATGAAGCCCCGAATCACTGTTGTCGGGGTAGGCGGCGCCGGGGGAAACGCCGTCAACAATATGATCCGCTCGAATTTGGTCGGGTGTGAGTTCGTCGTCTGCAATACCGATGCGCAGGCGATGCAGCAATCGACCGCCCACCGCAAAATCCAGCTGGGGATCGGCGTTACCCGCGGGCTCGGCGCCGGGTCCCGCCCCGATGTCGGGCGCGCCGCAGCCGAAGAGGCGCTCGACGAAATCCTCGAAGCGATGCAGGGCTCGAATATGGTGTTCATTACCGCCGGCATGGGCGGGGGCACCGGCACCGGCGGCGCTCCGGTAATCGCGCGTATCGCCCGCGAATTGGGCATTCTGACGATCGGCGTCGTGACCAAGCCCTTTCATTTCGAGGGCACCCACCGTATGCGGATCGCTGAAGCCGGGATCGAGGAGCTGCAGAAATTCGTCGACACTTTGATCATCATTCCGAACCAAAACCTGTTTCGTGTGGCCAATGACCGGACGACGTTTGCCGATGCCTTCAAGATGGCGGATGACGTCTTGCATTCGGGCGTGCGGGGCGTAACCGACCTGATGGTGATGCCGGGCCTGATCAACCTCGACTTCGCCGATATCCGCACCGTGATGAGCGAGATGGGCAAGGCGATGATGGGTACCGGCGAGGCCGAAGGCGACCGCCGGTCGATCGACGCCGCGGAGGCTGCGATCTCGAACCCGCTGCTCGAGGACGTATCGATGAAGGGCGCCAAGGGCGTCCTGATCAACATCACCGGCGGCCCTGATATGACTTTGTTTGAGGTCGATGAGGCTGCCAATCGCATCCGTGAGGAGGTCGATCCCGAAGCCAACATCATCTTCGGCTCGACTTTTGACGAAACCTTGTCAGGCAAGATGCGGATCTCGGTCGTCGCTACCGGCATTGACGCCGAGGCGCTGACCCAGGCGCGTCCGGCGATCAGCCTGGTCAGCAACAGGGAGACCGTGCCGGCGCTCCGCGAAGCGACCTCCGGGGGCTATACTCAGCCAGTGCTGACGCAGAACGCGGCGCAGCCGCCGCTCGATGCAGGACGAGAAGCCGCCCGCGCCGGGCATGACGGCGAGCCAGTGCCGCAGGAGGCGGCAGCGGCCGAAAGCGTCGCGATCCGCGGGGGCGCCTTCATCGCCCCCAGGCCAGTCGATGCCGGTCCAGCCCGCCCGGTCCCGCTGACCCAGCCGGCAGTGCCGGTAACCCCGCCAATGCGCGATGCCGCCCCAAAACCGAAAGGCCGCGTGCCGAGCTTGATCGAGCGCGTCACCGGAGTAGGCCGCGCTCGCTCCGCGCCGCCGGCGCCGGAGCGGACTGCCCGGCAGCCGATCCCGCCCGCCATCAATCCGGCTCAGCCACGGCTCGCTTCGCTGGAGCCCGAGGATCGGCCGGGGTCGAAAGACGACGATCTGCTCGACATTCCGGCCTTTCTGCGGCGTCAGGCGAACTAAACCCGATTAGGACGCCGCACCTTGCCTCGCTCCAGCCGGAACAGCGTCGATATATTAATTTCAGGACCGGCGCACCGGCTAAGTGATCATGGCTAAATGCTTGATCCGGGTAGTGTTCTCTGTCACCGCGATGCAACAATCGGCAATAAAGAGTGATTTGGGGCGGTCCGTTCGCGCGAGTAGGTTTATCCGTCGGGGGACAATGTTCGAGAGTCGATCGCATGTTGGGGGACATCACAGCGCCGCTGCAACAGACGCTTAAAACGGTAATTGGTTGCCGCGGGGTCGGTCTTCATTCGGGCCGTCGGGTGGCGATGAATTTGCTGCCCGCGGCGCCGGGAACGGGGATCGTGTTCCGCCGCACCGACGCAGGGGTCGATATCCTCGCAAATTGGATCAACGCGGTCGAGTCGGCGCGCTGCACCGCGTTGTCCGATGGCGAGGGGACGAGTATTGGTACGGTCGAGCATCTGATGGCAGCGCTGGCGGGCACCGAGATCGACAACGCGATTGTCGAGCTCGACGGGCCCGAGGTGCCGATCATGGACGGCAGCGCCGCGCCCTTCGTTTTCCTGATCGAATGCGCTGGCATCGTCGAGCAGGATGCGCCGCGGCGCGCCATCGAGGTGCTGAGGCCGGTCAGCGTCGTGGCTGACGGGGCCATGGCGGTGCTTTCTCCCGGTCACCGCTTTTCGATGAGCTTTGAGATCGATTTCGAAAGCTCGCTGATCCGGCGGCAGGGTATGAGCGTCGACCTCGACGCCGGCACCTTCAAATCCGAACTCAGCCGCGCCCGTACCTTCGGTCTTCTTGACGAAGTCGCTCGTCTGCGGGAGGCGGGTTTGGCTCGCGGCGGTTCGCTCGACAACGTCATCGTGGTCAGCGGCGATCGGGTGCTGAACAGCGGCGGCCTGCGCTACGATGACGAGTTTGTCCGCCACAAGATGCTCGACGCGGTCGGCGACCTCTACCTGGCCGGAGCGCCGATCATCGGCCATTTCCGCGGAGTGCGCTCGGGCCACGCTCATACGAGGCGGTTGCTGGCGGCGCTGTTCGCCGACCCTGAGGCGTGGGGCTATACGACCCCGCTCCCAGCATTCCGGCCGGTGGCGCTCGATCAGCCGGTCGAAAGAGCGCGCGTCCGCGCCTGACGGGTGCTGCCGCTCTGCTGGCCTTGCGCACGTTCCGCGGAGCAGCCATAAATCCGCGATAGACAAATATCGTCGGGTTTTTGCAGGTTTTGCCGATGCGTCCGTGGTCCCCTTCGCAATGGTTTGGCTTGGCCGCGTTGACCGTGTGGCTCGCTGCCTGCGGCGGCGGAAGCAAAGATGCGTATATCGAAAAGCCGGTCGACGATCTCTACAACCAGGCGATGGACGAGATGGTCGAGGAGCGCTACGCCCCGGCGGCCAAGACCTTCGAGCAGGTCGAAAGCCAGCATCCCTATTCCGTCTGGGCGACCAAGAGCCAGCTGATGTCGGCTTACGCCCAGTACGAGGCGGAGGATTACAGTGGAGCGATCGTCGCCGCCGACCGTTTTATTCAGCTCCACCCGGGGAACCGCGACGTTGCCTACGCCTATTATCTGAAGGCGATCTCCTATTACGTTCAGATCGTCGATGTCGGCCGCGACCAGAAAACGACCGAGCTTGCGCTCAAGGCGCTCGAGGACGTGATCCGCCGTTTTCCTGACACCAGATACGCCCGCGACGCCAAGCTCAAGCTCGCTTTCACCCGCGACCATCTGGCCGGCAAGGAGATGGAGATCGGCCGCTATTACCTCAAACGGGGGCAATATCTGGCCGCGATAAACCGCTTCAAGCGGGTCATCGACAACTACCAGACGACAACTCACGTCCCCGAGGCGCTCGAGCGCCTGGTCGAATGCGATCTGGCGCTGGGGCTCAACAACGAAGCTAAGCGCAACGCCGCAGTCCTGGGCTACAATTATCCGGGTAGCGAGTGGTATGGCGACGCTTTTGCCCTGCTGAAAGGGACCGAGGAACCCGACGCGCAGACACAAAGCTGGCTCAGCCGCTTGTTCTGACGCCGAACCCGTGCGGTCGGGCCACGCCGAAAGAGCAAAATCGTTCATTTCCGCCGCGGATTTGGGCTGACGGTCTCAGTGCTACGGCGAAATCGTCCAGCTGTTTCCGTGCCAAGGCTGCGATTCGCGGTGTAGCTGCCGACGCAGCCTTGCCGTCCCGGGAAAGCCAGCGTTCTCGGCCACACCAGGCGGCGGCTTCAACCGGGACGCCGCCGATCTGATTTAAATGGCCGCGGCGGGATGCTTGGTGAGAACTGGCCTGCCATCCGTAGCGCCTGTATCATCCGCGCTTGCCATGTTGCTCGGTCTCTCCATTCGCGATGTCGTTTTGATCGACCGGCTCGATTTGGCCTTTCGCCCGGGACTGTGCGTGCTGACCGGCGAGACCGGGGCCGGGAAGTCGATCCTGTTGGATGCGCTGGGACTGGCGCTGGGAAAACGGGCCGAAGCCGGGCTGGTGCGCGCCGGCGCCGGCGAGGCGGCGGTCACCGCCGAATTCGCCATCGGTCGCAATCACCCGGCCGATGCGATGCTGCGCGAGGCTGGGCTGACGCGCGACGGCACCGGCGAGACCATTGTGCTGCGCCGGCTGTTGCGCGGCGACGGCCGCAGTCGCGCCTTTGTCAACGACGAGCCGGCGAGCATCAACCTGCTGCGCCAGCTCGGCGATAGCCTGGTCGAAATTCAGGGCCAGTTCGAGCAGCACGGCCTATTGGACCCCGTCAACCACCGTATGATCCTCGATGCCTTCACCGAGCATGCCGGCGGCATCGCGGCGCTCGCGCAGTCCTGGCGGGACTGGCGCGCTGCCCGCTCGCGCGAAGAGGCGGCGGCGCGCCTCACCGCCGCCAGCCGCGAGGAGGAGGATATGCTGCGCCACCACCTCGCCGAGCTCGATGCGCTCGCACCCGAAGCCGGCGAAGAGGACCGCCTCGCCGCCCGCCGCAGCTTGCTGCAGAGCGCCGAACGGCTGGCCGAGACTTTGGCCGAGGCCATCGGCGAGCTCGATGGCGAGGCCGGCGCGCAAGCCGCCCTCGCCCGCGCAACCCGTCGCCTCGAGCGGGCTCGCGAGCGCGCCCAAGGGCTGCTTGACGATGCACAGGCCGCGGCCGAACGCGCCGCCAACGAGACCGCCGAGGCGCTCGCCTCGCTCGAAACGGCCGCGCGCAGCCTCGAACTCGACCCGCATGAGCTGGAGGCCGTTGAGGAGCGGCTCTTTGCCCTGCGCGCCGCCGCCCGCAAACATCAAGTGGCGATCGCCGATCTGCCGGCCGTGCGCGAGGCCATAGCCGCACGGATCGACGCGATCGAGGCCGGGGTCGAAGGTGTCGAGGGTCTGGCAAGGGCGACCGCCGCCGCCCGCACCGAATATGTCGCGGCAGCCGAGCGCGTTTCGCGCGCACGAGCCAGCGCCGCCGATCGTCTCGATGCTGGTGTGGCGGCCGAACTGAAACCGTTGCGCCTCGATAAAGCGCGGTTTCGCACCGTACTGACGCCGCTTCCTGAACCCGACTGGGGCGAAAATGGCTGCGAGCGCGTGCATTTCGAGATCGCGACGATCCCCGGGGCGCCGTTTGGCCCGTTAGCGCGCATCGCCTCGGGTGGCGAGCTGTCGCGCTTCATGCTGGCCTTGAAACTGGTGCTGGCCGGCACATCCTCGGTGCCGACACTGATCTTCGACGAGGTCGACAGCGGTATCGGCGGCGCGGTCGCCGCCGCGGTGGGCGAGCGATTGCAGCGGCTCGGCACCAGCCTGCAAGTCCTCGTTGTGACGCACTCGCCCCAGGTCGCGGCGCGCGGCGCTCATCATTGGCGTGTCGCCAAGCAGCTCTCCGAACGTCAGACGGTGACCCGCGTCGAGGAGCTCAATTCGGATAAGCGCCAGGAGGAAATCGCGCGCATGCTGTCCGGCCGCACCGTGACCGCCGAGGCGCGAGCCGCCGCCGCCAGCCTGATCGCCGGCACCCGCGCATGAGCGCCTCGCGAGACCGCACCGAACCTGACCCACGACCTGTCGATCAGCTGACCGAGGCCGAGGCCCGCGACGAGCTGGCCGCGCTGGCCGAGGAGATCCGTCGGCACGATCGGCTCTACTACGCCGAAGCCGCGCCGGAGGTTTCCGATGCCGATTACGACGCACTGCGCCGCCGCAATAGCGAGATCGAAGTTCATTTCCCCGAGCTGGTACGCGCCGACAGCCCGTCGCGGCAGGTCGGGGCCGCGCCAGCTGCCGGCTTTACCAAAGTTACGCATACGCGGCCGATGCTGTCGCTCGAAAACGCCTTCGAGGAAGGCGATGTGCGGGATTTCTTTTCCGGCATCCGCAATTTCTTCAGCCGCCCGGCGGACCGGGACCTGGTCGCCGAGGATAGAATCGAGATCATGGCCGAGCCCAAAATCGACGGGCTCTCCCTCGGCTTGCGCTATGAACACGGCCGCCTCGTACAGGGCGCCACGCGCGGAGACGGGATTACCGGGGAGGATGTGACCGCGAACATCCATACATTGGCGAGCGTTCCCGCTCAGCTGGGAGGGACCGGATGGCCCGCGGTGATCGAGATCCGCGGTGAAGTCTATATGGAGCGCACCGGATTTTTCGCGCTAAACGAGGAACGCGCAGCCGCCGGAGAGCCGGTCTTCGCCAACCCGCGCAACGCCGCCGCCGGTTCCCTGCGCCAGCTCAATTCGTCGATCACCGCACGCCGGCCGCTCAAATTCTTTGCCTATGCTTGGGGCGAGGCGAGCGCGCCCTTCGCCCGCACCCATGCCGAGGCGTTGGCGCAATTCCGCAATTGGGGGCTGACCGTCAACGAACGCTCCCGCCTATGCCGCGGCGTCGATGAGGTGCTGGCCTATTACCGCGATATCGCCGCCGATCGCGCGGCCTTGCCATACGACATCGACGGCGTCGTCTACAAGGTCAACGATCTCGCCCTCCAGGAGCGACTCGGCATGGTCAGTCGAGCGCCGCGCTGGGCGCTCGCGCACAAATTCCCGGCCCAGCAGGCGCAGACGGTGCTGCGAGACATCCTGATTTCGGTTGGACGGCAGGGTGCGCTGACCCCGGTCGCGGCGCTCGAACCGATCACCGTCGGCGGTGTGGTGGTGCAGCGCGCCACCCTGCATAACGAGGACGAGATCGAACGCAAAGACATCCGCATCGGCGACACCGTCATCGTCCAGCGCGCCGGCGACGTCATACCGCAGATCGTCGGGGTCGTGACCGAGCGCCGCCCGCCCGGAACTCAGCCCTACCATTTTCCCGAGCATTGCCCGGTTTGCGGCAGCCTCGCGGTGCGCGAGCCGGGCATGGTGGCGCGCCGCTGTACCGGCGGGCTGATTTGCGCCGCGCAAGCCGTCGAACGGCTCAAGCACTTCGTTGCCCGCGATTGCTTTGACATCGAGGGGCTCGGCTCCAAGCATATCCAGGCGTTTTGGGAGGATGGGCTGATCCGCCAGCCGGGCGATATCTTCCGCCTTGATCCCGATGTGATCGCCAAGCGCGAGGGTTGGGGCGAGGTCAGCGCCAAAAAGCTCGTTGCCGCAATCGACGAGCGCCGGCGCATCGCGCTCGACCGCTTTATCAATGCGCTCGGCATCCCGCAGGTGGGGCAGGCGACGGCGCGGCTGCTCGCCCGCCACTACCGCTCGTTGGCGCGTTGGCGAGCGGAGATGGAGATGGCGCAGGACCCGGAAAGTGACGCTCGGGCCGGGCTGATCGATATCCACGGCATCGGTCAGGACATGGCCGCCGACATCATCGGCTTTTTTGCCGAACCGCATAACCGCGCCGTGCTCGACGATCTCGGCGCGGAAGTCACTGTGGTCGACTACGAGGCGGTGTCGCGTCGTGCCGTGTCGCCGCTCACCGGTAAGACCATCGTCTTCACCGGCGCGCTCGAAACAATGAGTCGGTCCGAGGCCAAGGCCCGCGCCGAGGCGTTGGGCGCCAATGTCACAAGCTCGGTCTCGGCCAAGACGGATTATGTCGTGACCGGCGCCGACCCCGGCTCGAAGGCGACGAAAGCGGCAGCGCTCGGCGTCAGCCTGCTCGACGAGGCCGCCTGGCTGGCGCTAGCCAACGAGGCCGGCGCAGCCGGATGATCGCGGGCGGTGTTGCGCATCGATCAACCGATCGAGGAGGCTCGTAACGAGCCTCTTTTCTTGCCGTATCCAGGGGAGGCGCCGCGGCTCCGCCTGTCGGCATTGCCTACACCGATCGCGGACGGTATCCCCGCCGATCGTTATGAACCGGCATTCCCGATGGCCGAGCAGCGGCCGACCGGATCAGCGGCTCTGCCCGACCGCGAACGACCGGTCGAGTCGGAGCCGCGCCGCCGGCCGTTCGGTCCCATCGTCTCGCTCCTCCTGCATCTGCTGCCGTTGCTGCTGCTGCTCGATTGGCCGATGCATCCGCCCGCGGAGGTCGCACCGATCCCGGTGCAGCTGGTCTTTCAACCGCCGCCACCCCCTCCGCCAATACCGAAACCGGCGCCGAAGCCGCGGCCGGAAACACGGCGACCCCCCGGGCGTCTCGCGTCCGAAGATATGGGCGACACAAAGACCAAGGGGCAGGATCAGACGAAGAGCGAGGAGCCCAGCCCTAACAGGGAACCGCCTGCGAGAATGGAATCCCAGTTCGAGGCGCCGCCGAAGATCGCTTCCATCGAACCGCCGCCGCTACTGCCCGCGCCGGCCGAAATCACGCCGCCGCAGCCGATCGACATGTTCGCGCCAAAGCCGTTGCCGAAGCCGGCGCCAGCCGTGCGTCAAGCGGTTGCCCGGGCGCCGCAGCGCGCGCATCTGATGCCGCGGTCGGCGCGATTTCCGGGGCCCTCTGCGACCCGGGACGAGTATCTCGCCTATGTCAACTCACTGATACTGCGGCACCTCGGCCTGCTGTCCCACTCGCTGGTCGCCGGAAGGCGGGGCGAGACGGCGATCCAAATCTTGGTGCTCGACGACGGCACGGTGGCGAGGCTGAGCGTGATGCAAAGCTCGGGGTATCACGACATCGACTTGACCGTCGAGGAGATGGTCCGTGCGACCGGCCGGTTTCCGCCTCTGCCCCAGTGGATTCAAGGACCGAGCGTCGGGCTGGTGTTCACACTCCCGTTCCCCGAAGGGCTCGAAGATTGAACGAGCCACCGCGCACCCGCTCCCGAACCGAGCATCACCGCGCCCGCGGCGCGCTGATCCTGGCCGCGCGGATCGCACATCATTGGAGGCCGCACCGGCCGCGCGGGCGCGGGCTTCTCGCTTTTCTCGGTCCCGGGCTGATCACCGGAGCCTCGGATGACGATCCGAGCGGCATCGCTACTTACTCGCAGGTCGGTGCGCAGTTCGGTTACAGCATGGCCTGGGTCATGCTGTTCACCTGGCCGCTGATGGCGGCGATTCAGGAAATCAGCGCTCGGATCGGCCGGGTTACCGGCGAGGGGATCGCGGGCAATATCCGCGAGCATTACCCGCGCTGGCTGCTGCTGGTCATCGTCGCGCTGCTGCTGGTCGCCAATATCATCAATCTCGGCGCCGATCTCGGCGCGATGGGTGCGGCACTCAAGCTTTTGCTGAGCGGTTCGGCGCAATTCTACGTTGTCGGGTTTGCCGTCGTCTGCGCGCTGCTCGAAGTTTTCTCGCGCTATGAAGAATATGTCCGGATCTTAAAGTGGACCGCGGTGTCGCTGTTTGCCTACGTCGCAACGGCTCTGGCGGTCGACGTGCCCTGGGGCAAGGTCGTCCTCAACACCCTGGTGCCGACCCTTATTTGGCGGACCGACTACCTCGTAGCGATCGTCGCCGTCCTCGGCACCACGATCACCCCGTATTGCTTCTTCTGGCAATCGTCAGAGGAGGCGGAGGACGAGCGCATCGATCCCGCCGCCCACCCGTTACGAGACGCGCCGGGCGAGGCGCCGGTCCAGATCAGGCGCATCCGCGTCGACACCTATATCGGGATGGGGTTTTCCAACCTGATCAGCCTGTTCATCATCATCACCGCTGCGGCGACGTTGAACGCGCACGGGGTCACCGACATCCAGACCTCGGCGCAGGCGGCCGAGGCGCTTCGGCCGATCGCGGGCGTCTTTACCTTTGCTGTGTTCGCCGCCGGCATCATCGGGATCGGACTGCTCGCCGTACCGGTGCTGGCCGGGTCGGCGGCTTATGCGCTGGGCGAGGCGCTCGGCTGGCCGACCGGACTGAGCCGGCTGCCGCGTGACGCCAAGGCGTTTTACGGCACGATCGCGGTCGCGACCCTGATCGGCATCCTGATCAATTTTGTCCACCTCGATCCGATCAAGGCGCTATTCTGGTCGGCGGTCGTCAACGGCGTCGTCGCGGTGCCGCTGATGGCGGTGATCATGGTGCTGTCCCGACAGCCCCGGGTGATGGGCTCGTTCGCCATATCGCGCCCGCTATGGGCGATGGGCTGGCTGACCACCGCGGTCATGGCGGTTGTGGTGGCTGCGATGTTCGCGACCTGGTGACGGCCGGGATCAAAGGCTTTCCGGCTCGCGCAAGGCGGGGTCGTCGGGGGCGGGGTCATCAGGGGCGTCGTCGGCGTCGCCGGCCTTGCGCAATGCGGCGCGCTCCTGTTGCAGCTTGATCTTTTCTTCCTTCTTGGCCTTTTTGACACGGTCGCGTTCGGCGCGTTCGAGCCGGTAGTTCGGTTTGCGCGGCATCAGGCAAAGCTCCTATCGTCTCGCCGGAAGTCGGCGAGCAAACCAGGTACGGACCGTGGCAGATCGAGTCGATCCGATTGTAGCGTCGGTCATTCGGCATCGCCTCCTGGCGATCGTCGAAGAGATGGGCGAGGCGATGCTGCGCACATCTTATTCGCAAATCCTCAATTCGAGCCGTGACTTTTCGACGGCCATCTGCGGCCTCGACGGCAGGCTGATCGCCCAGGCCGAGCACGTGCCGATCCATGTCGGCGCATTGCCCTATGCGGCGAGGGCGGTGACCGAGTTTTTTGTCGACGACATTCATCCGGGCGATGTCTTTCTACTCAACGATCCCTATCACGGCGGCAACCACCTTCCCGACTTGACCGTCTTTGTGCCGGTGTTCGCCGGCGAGCGACCGCGTTTCTGGTCGATCAACCGCGCCCATCAGAGCGATATCGGCGGGGCGACGCACGGCGCCTACAACGCCGCCGCCACCGACATCTGGCAGGAGGGGATTCGTATCACCCCGTTGCGGCTTTATGATGGCGGCGAGCTGCGCCGTGACGTCCTGGAGATGATCGCGACCAATGTGCGCCATCCCCGCGATTTCCGCGGCGATCTCGCGGCGATGATCGGCTCGGCCCATGTCGGCGAGCGGCGTCTGTTGGCATTGGCCGCCGAATTCGGCTGGCCGGTCGCCGATACCGCGATCGAGGCGGTGCTCGACGGCGCCGAACGCCAGACGCGGGCGGTCATCGCCCAATGGGAGGACGGCGTCTATCACGGCGAGGCCTTGCTCGACGACGATGGGCGCGGCAACGAGGACATCCATATCCGCGCGACGGTCGAAAAGCGCGGCAGCGACCTGGTTATCGACCTGTCCGATTCGCATCCGGAAGTCACGAGCTTTGTCAATTCGTCGTACCCGAACATGTACTCGGCTGTGGTGGTGGCGCTGTCTTATCTGATTGATCCCGACACGCCGAAGAACGACGGCACGTTTCGCCCGATCACCGTCGTCGCCAAGCAGGGCACGGTGGTGTGGGCCAATCCGGGCATGCCGGTGACCCTCGCCACCAACCATTGCGGTCAGGAGATCATCGAGGCGATCGTCAAGGCATTGGCGCCGGCCTGTCCCGACCGGGCGATGGCGGGCTGGGGCCGCCGTTTTCGCATCGCGATTTAAGGCCGCGACCCGCGCGCCGCTGCACCCGGGAGCAATTCGTCGGGGGGCAAACCCTTTATCTGGCATTTCTTTCAGGCGCGGCCCGGTGGCGGCGCGTCACCGGCCGGCGACGGGTGGCCGGGGGCCGGCGAGTGGCAGGCCGCAGGCGGGATCAAGTTCGGTAGCCTTGAGGTGACCGAGGTGCGCTTTCCGCTGTTCTTTCGCCGCCACGAATTCCGCCCCGACTTCGGCGGGGCCGGCAAGTATCGCGGGGGGCCCGGCGGCATCGTCGAGATGGTCGTCGAGATCGCCGAGCCGGCCATCGCCAACACCGCCGGCGATGGCGTCCGCCACGGCGCGTGCGGCATCCTCGGCGGCGCCGATGGCCTGCCCCACCGCTACACGCTCTATTCCGACGGCAAGCCGCCGCGCCCGATCAAGACCAAAGAAACCGGTCTCGAAATCCGCCCCGGCGACGTGCTGATCCTCGAATCCGGCGGTGGCGGCGGCTGGGGCCACCCCGCCGACCGTGACCCCGCAGCTATCGCCGCCGATCACGAAAACGCCTTCGTGACGAAGTAGCACGAGACTAAAGCAGGTTTTCGATTAGTTCGAACCGCGACCCTCGGTTTCTGGCTGCTACCGCAGGCTCGACCCGCGGGGAAGCAATCTTGGGCCGGTGCACCCTTATCCGGTCTGGATCGCTTCGTCGCGCGAGACGCTCTCGCAATGACCGCCTGCCAATCCGGTCGAAATCTGCTCCAAGAATTGGGCTGGTGGTTTCCCACGTAGTCGCGTCAAAACACGCATTTTCGAGCGAACTTGTGGCACTGCGCGGAAAAATCGCCATATTTTGGTGATATCTATCGAGTTTCCGCTTGCCGCGATTGGTGAAGGCGGCTAGTCGCTTTGATGGTTGCGGATCGCGTGAGGGGACACGTGATTGGATGATGATCGGCGCTTCCGGCTGATCTCACAGGCAATTGACGGTGTCCTAAAGCTAGGCCGCACCGTCGTCGTCGGTGGCGTCGTGGTGTGGGTCGCTTACTACCTGAAGGACGCGTTAATTGCCTTCGCTGGCAAGCACACGGATGCAAATCTAGTCTTCAGCGTGCTCGCGAACCTGCAAGCTGATCGGTGGTTTGCTTATTTGTTCGGTGTCGTAGGCGGTGGCTATGGTCTCGCGGAGCGGGGTCTCAAGCGGCGGACGACCAGACGGCTGACCGCCCGCACTGCGGAGTTGGAATTACGACTAGACCCGACCCGCACGTCGAGCCAGCTTACCCCCCGAGGAACAACTCGACGAGAGGACCGATAATGTCTCAGGCACAATTGATGGGCGTAGTGTCAACGGCTGTATCTGTATTGGCGTTACTCGTAGCCGGCCGCCTTGTCTGGACTTAGCGTGAGGATAATTTGCGAGATCATCTCTTCGCCTTGCGAGACGAAATGTTTATCTATGCCCTTGATGAGAAGATATTGGATACCGTCGCACATCACAATCTCCGGCTGCTAATGAACCGGCTCATTCGCTATGCGCACCGGGTGTCCTTGGGCCGCGTGATCCTTCTCGACTTCAGCAGGCGCTGGCTTGGGCTAAGCCTGAATACACCTCAGGTTTATGCGGAATGGCTCGACGCAGTTGACCAGCTCCCTGCCGATCAGGCGCAGTGCCTCCGTGGCTTTCACGACAGAGCCATGCTTCTGATGATGAAACACATGATGAGCGGATCTCCCTTGCTGTGGCTTGGGTCCGGCTTCGTATTCATCAAGCATTTCCTTTTTCATGTCCCTCGCATGGTCGTCGGAAGTATCGCCAATTCTCTCAGAGGTCATATCCGTCTTGACTTACTAGAAGCGGACGCATTGCGGTCGATGTGACAGGAAATGGATCACCGCCGTTGGAATGATGGGCAGTTCAATCCAATCTGGTAGACGATCCCTGGTTTGAAGGCCCTACGAACTGGTAACCGTAAAAAAGATGTGAGGGCTATTGAAATCTCAGCCAAAATCATCTGGTTTTTGGATCCCGTATGGTCATCTTGACCAAATTCAACGTAGCAATTGATTTCAGTCATCGGTTGCATGATTACTCCGCCGCTTGCGCCAGCGGGCGGATCGCGGCGCGGGATTGCATGTCGTAGGCGTCGCGCCAGCTGATCTTGGCGTCGGCGAGGAAGTCGCCGCTCCTAACGTTGGTATAGACATCGGGGTTGTCGACGCCGGGCGGCACTACCTCGTCCTTATTGAAGGCGCGGGCGGCGCGCAGCAGGCGGCGGCGGGTGCGGGCGATCATGATGTCGCTCGGTCCCAAATTCTCGAAATCATGATCGGTGATCGGCCCCATGCTTTCGGTGACCGCCTGATCCTGCGCCTGGATCCCTGTTATGCCGGTGTAGATCCCGCCGTTTTTCTGCGCCTCGCGGTCGATCAGCCAATCATTGCCCTCGACGCCGGCGAGACGCCAGCGGCCATACCAGTCGGTCGTGTTGGGCAAGAAATCCATCGTCAGCTTGGAGCCGGGAAGCGTTCGGGTGTTGCTGAGCGCCGCCCGATCCGCCGGCAGCCCCTTCCACGAGACGCTGACGAACATCGTATGGCCGTCGTCCATCGGGACCCAGGCGCGGCTGTTGACCCGGTCGAACGCGCCCTGCGGCGTCTGCGTCCAGAACGGGAACAGGAAATTGGCAAAGCGCCAGTACGTCTTGCCAGCCTCGCCCGGGCGATAGGCGGCGTACATCGTACCCCAATCGGTGTCGGTCACGTGGTATTCGGGGGCGCGGTTGGCGACCGTCCAGCGGATCAGATTGTCCGCCGGCACATTGGCCGGATCGACCGAGCCGGCATGCAGAAAGCCGAAATGCGAGGTGTCGATGTCGCCTTCGAGCGCCTGCAGCCAATTGCATTCGCGCTGCGCGAAGGTGATCTGCAATTCGCTCTCGGGTAACAGCGAGGCCTCGATCCCGGGCAGTGGCGGCGCGTCGGCGCGCTCGCCCATGTAGACCCAGACGAGGCCGTTGCGCTCGGCCACCTTGTAGGCCTTGGCCTTGACCTTGTCCTTGTAGTCCTGCTTCGTGGGCGTGTTCGGCATATCGACGCAGTTTCCGGCTACATCGTATTTCCAGCCGTGATAGACGCAGCGAATGCCGTCTTCCTCGTTGCGGCCGAGGAACAAGGAGGCACATCGATGCGGGCAGCGGTGGTCCATGACCCCGACCCGGCCCGAGCTGTCGCGAAACGCGATCAGCCGCTCGCCCAGCAGCATTAGCCGCATCGGCGCGCCGTCGCGCTCCAGTTCCGACGCCATCGCCGCCGGCAGCCAGTATTGCCGCATCATCTCGCCCATGGCCGTGCCAGGGCCGATCCGGACGAGATCCTCGCTGTCCTTCTGTTTGCTCATTGTCGACCTCACTGGAAAACGGCGAAACCGAGCCCGGTGCCGGACCCGGCGGGCGTGCGGTAGCCAGGGACGTAATGCGACCAAGCCAGATCGAGATGCTCGACGGCGCCGCCGACCGCGATCCACATGCGGATCTCCGAGCTGCCGGAATTAAGCTTTTTGCGCGGCAATGATCGCAGCGCCTCGCCGTCCTTGCGGGCGAGGGCGTCTATGATGCCGCGGTCCAACTCCTCATCGACGACAAAATGGCTGAGCCCGCCCGAGCCGACGATGCCGATGCGGGCGTCGCCGGGCCAGCTCTCGACCGCCTCGCGGATCGCCCGGCCGAGATTGTAGCAGCGCCGCGGCGTCGGCTGGTTCGGCGGGTAATAGGTGTTGAGGAATATCGGCACGACCGGCAGGTCCTGACGTTCCATCAGCCGCTTGCGGACAAAGGCGTGGGCGTGGCCCTCACCGTGCCCGGGCGGCAGCCCGTTCGACGAGGCGATGTCGAATTCGCGGTCGATCAACTCCTCGATCAGGTGCAATGCCAAGGGCGCGTCGACCGGATAGTCGCGCGGCTCCTTCTCCTCGTAGTAGCGCGCGGTGGCCAGCCGCGACCATTCCGGACCCTTGAAACTGGGCGATAGCGGGACGTTGCGGATCGTGTCGCCGTAATAGACCAGGATCGAAGGCAGGTGATCCTCGTAGAACAGCTCCTTCTGGTCGTCGCCAACGATGATCAGGGCGTCCAGCTCGGCGCGGCGAACGCTCTGCCTCAGATGCTCGACCGCCGCTTGGGCCTCGTCGTGGCGCGCGGCAAAGCGCTCCGGCGTCAATTCCGGCAGCGCTCTCGGGTCGGCGCGGGTCAGCAGTTCCTCGTAGGTCGCGGGGTCGCCCTCCTTGTCGAGAAAATCGCGGACCCCGTCGCGGTCGATAAAGCTCGGCCAGTCCTTGGCCGGGGTATTCAGCATCGGGGTGTGCGATGTAGCGATCCCGAGGACGATTTTGGCCATCCCGTTCCTCCTTGCGCGTGTCGCGGGCGTGGTAAGGCGCGACAGCAGCGTATCGTCGAGCGCCCGAGCGCGTCAACCGGCGCAGGCATCGCCGCAACACTCTGGCCGATTGCCTCTCTACTGGTCGGGACAGAGGTGCTCGCCGACCACCACGCGCCAATTCCCGTGAACCGGGAAAAATAACGGGAAACAGCGCTTCGGCGACAAGGTGGACCAAAATATCGTTTCTGATCAATGTCTTGCTCCCTAATTCCCGTGAGTCATAACCGGGAATTTATTTGACCGAACCGGGAATTTATTTGGAGGAACCGGGAATTCGCGGGAATTGGTTCGGCGACGTCATCGGGAGATGCTCGAGCATCCGCACGCGGACCGAGATATCGGGCTCGTCGTATCGAGGGATCGCCCATGCGCTGCCTCTTCTGTCGCGGGGAAGAGGCTAAATCAAAATCACGGCGATTTCGCGGTCCACGCGCATCTCGAAGCGTGCGGAGGTTGACTTTATGGGCACTTCGTCATGTCACGGTGGTTGCCCTAGGTTCCCTCTTTCGCGGGAACGACGACGAAATCGGACATGGCACTGCATGCATGGTGAGGCCTTATGGCAGCGCCACCCCTCTGCTCACTGCAGCGGCGAGGGCCGGCGCCCATGGCGGAAATGGATCCCGGCCTGCGCGCATAGCTGTCCGGGATTTTGCGGCGAGACGACGTGCACGGCAGACGGAGCCTAGATTTTGGGCCAAAATCGTGCTGCCAAACATGATTTTGAGGTCTGCCGTGCCGTTCAACCCTAGTGCATTTCACCGGTTGTTGAAACCGCTGGATCGCCGGGTGATGGCCGGCGCAGTTGCGGCGCATGCCGGCGAGCACGGTGTCGGCGTTGGCGACAACGCCTGGACCTGCGCGCCATCTGAAGGCATTGCTGTTTGCCCAGCTTGCCGGGTTGCCCAGCTTGCCGGGTTGCCCAGCTTGCGCGCGATCGTCGAAGGATTGGCCGGGCAGAGCGCGGCGCTTTACCACCTCAATCGGCGCGCGCCGTGCCGCTCGACCTTGGCGGATGCCAATCGGGGGCGGCCGGCGGCGGTGTTCGGCGCGCTCGCGAGGGCGCTGGCGCCGGTGGCGGCGGGCGCACTGAGAGGCCAGAGCGAGGCGGTGATCCGGCTGCTCGATGCGACGCCGATCCCGCTCAAGCCTGCCCCTGGCTTGAACAGGGGGACCAGCGCTTGGCTTGGGCCGAGGCCAGCGCCCGCACCCGCGGGCGGAAACTGCATCTGCTCTATGACCCGCGGCAGCGCCGGCCGGTCTGGTTCGAGCTGACCTCGGCCAAGGTCGAGGACGTTGTCGCCGGCCGCACCGTGCCGATCGAACCCGGCGCCACCCTGGTCTTCGACAAGGGCTGCACCGATTACCGCTGGTGGTTTGAGATCCGCGCCGCCGGGGCGTTTTTTGTCACCCGGCGCCAGCGCAACGCCCATTGTCGCGTGATCGCCGACCACGCCGCTCGGGGCGATGCCATCCACGCCGCTCGGGGCGATGCCATCCAGGCCGCTCGCCGGGTCAAGATCGGCCATCGCCAGCCGCGTGGCGGGGCGCCCAAGAACCCGCTCTTTGAGGTTGTCTTGCGCGAGATCGCCGTCGCCCGCCCGGACAAGGACGAGCCGCTCTAGCTGTTGACCAACGACCTCGAGCGGCCGGCCGCCGAGATCGCCCGGCTCTACAAAGAGCGTTGGGACCCCGGCTTTCGCCGGGGCGGGCTGTTGTTGTTCAAATGGCTCAAGCAGAACCTCAAAATCCGCCGCTTTCTCGGGCGCAGCGAGAATGCCGTGCGCATCCAAATCCATGTCGCGCTGATCGCCTTCATGCTGCTGCGCATCCTTGCATCAGACCGCCGCCCGCAGCGTCAAAGCCAGCACCGCCCTCTTGCTCACGCAAATCAAAATCGGCCTGTTCCGCCCGCTCGACCTGCGCCAAACCCACAAGCCCCCGCCCCGGCCGCCGAGCTTGCGCCCGCCGCAGCCTCAATACCGCATGGCTTTCCAATGACCCCCCGCGACAAAATCCCGGACAGCTATGCGCCTGCGCCGGGATGATAGGGGGGAGGATCGCGGGTGACTTCGCGGTGGGCGTGATAGAGTGTGACGCGGGATCAGGGATGGTGGGGTTGGCGATGATCGAGAGCTATCAGGGCAGCTGCCATTGCGGCGCGGTGCGCTTCCGGGTGCGTGCCGATTTGTCGAGTTTGCTCGAATGCAATTGTTCGGTCTGCACCAAGAAGGGGATCCTGCATCTGATCGTGATGCCGGAGGAGTTCGAACTGGTACAGGGCGGGGAGGAACTCGCAACCTATCAGTTCAATACCAATACCGCGAAGCATACCTTTTGCCGACATTGCGGGATGCACCCGTTCTATGTGCCGCGGTCCGACCCGGACAAGATCAGCGTCAATGCCCGCTGCCTCGACGGCGTCGATCCGGCGGCGCTGCGGCCGAGCCATTTCTTCGACGGGCGGAATTGGGAAGCGGCGCAGCAGGCCCGGCGCGCCGCCCAGAGAGCCTGAGTAATGACCGTGAGAGCGCGTTCCGATCAGATCGCGCAGGGTACTGAGATTGCTTCGCTTCGCTCGCAATGACGGGTGTCTTCGCGAGGACTTTCTTGTCCCCCCGGCGCAGGCCGGGGCCCACTTGTCAGACACTCATGCAGCGGAACGGTGGATACCGGCCTTCGCCGGTAAGGCCGTTTGGGCAGATCTGATCTCACGAACATATGGTTCCGGGGACGTTAGCCGCCGATCGGCGCTGTGGCGGCGGCGAGCCAGTGGGCGGTGTCGGGGTCGACGAGAGGGGTCAGCACCTCGCGGACGTGGGCGTGATAGGCGTCGAGCCAGGCAATCTCGTCGTCGTCGAGCAGTGACGGGTCGACCAGATTGCGGTCGATCGGGGCCAGGGTCAGGGTTTCGAAGCCGAGCATTTCGCGCTCGGCCGAGCCGTTCGAGGGCTGCACCAGCACCAGATTTTCGATGCGGATGCCGTAGGCGCCGGTCTTGTAGTAGCCGGGCTCGTTCGAGACGATCATGCCGGGCAATAGCGGCTGGGTGCTCGGCGCCTTGGAGATGCGCTGCGGACCTTCATGGACGCCGAGATAGCTGCCGACACCATGGCCGGTGCCGTGGTCGTAATCGAGCCCGGCCTGCCACAGGCCGCGCCTTGCGAAGCCGTCGAGCTGGGTCCCGGTCGTCCCTTTCGGGAAGCGCGCCAAGGCCAGCGCGATGTGGCCCTTCAGAACGCGGGTAAAGCGGTCGCACATCTCGGGCGAGGGCTCGCCGATCGCGACCGTGCGGGTGACGTCGGTCGTGCCGTCGAGATACTGAGCGCCGGAATCCAGCAGGTAGAGCGTGCCGGGTTCGAGCCGCTTTTCGGTCTCGGGCATCGCCCGGTAATGGACGATGGCGCCGTTCGACCCGGCGCCCGAGATCGTCGGGAAGCTCAGGTCGCGGAAATATTCGCCCTCGCGGCGGAAGGCTTCGAGCCGGTCGCTGGCGGCGATCTCGGAGAGGCCGCCCTTGGGCGCCTCGTGCATCAGCCAGGCGAGGAACCGGGTCAACGCCGCGCCGTCGCGGCGGTGGGCGGCGCGGGCGCCGTCGACCTCGACCATGTTCTTGCAAGCCTTGGGCAACACGCACGGGTCGGCGGCGCGGTGGATCCTGGCCCCGGCCGCGTCGAGCCGGTCGAAGACCCACGAGGCGGCGCTCGCCGGGTCGGTCTGGACCAGCCCACCCTCGCCGGCGAGCGCGTCGAGCGCCGGCCCCAGCTCATCGGGCACGGCGATTGCGACGCCGTTGCCGAGATGGCGGTCGAGGCCGAGGACCAGTTTGCGCCGGTCGATGAACAGGGTGACCGTCGCGTCATTGCGCAGAATGGCAAAGGACAATGGCAACGGCGTGTGCGGAACATCGCCGCCACGGATGTTTAAGAGCCAGGCGATCAATTCGGGCATCGTCAATACTGCCGCGGCGACCCCTTCCCCGGCCAAGCCACGGGCGAGCCGGGTGCGTTTGGACTGCGCGCTCTCGCCGGCAAATTCCTCGGCATGCGGCACGACCGGCGCCAGGGGCGCCGCTGGCTGGCCGGGCCAGACCCGGTCGAGCGGGTTACTGGCGACGGCGCGCAGGGTTGCGCCGGCCTTTTCGGCCGCGGCGCGAAACCGCTCGACCTCTTGCGGAGTGTGCAGCCACGGGTCGTAGCCGAGCACGGCGCCGGCGGTCAGGGCCGCGCCGATCCAGCGCGCCGGCGGCTCGTCGATCAGGTGATGGATCTCGAACAGATCGCCGTCGACCTGCTGGGCCGCCTGCAGGGTGTAGCGGCCGTCGACGAACAGCGCGGCGCGATCGCGCAATACGACCGCGAGGCCGGCCGAGCCGGTAAAGCCGGTCAGCCAGGCGAGGCGCTGGCCACGCGGCGGCACGTATTCGCCCTGGTGTTCGTCCGAGCGCGGCACGACAAAGCCGTCGAGCCCGCGCGCGCTCAGCTCGCGGCGCAGGCGCGCAAGCCGCTCCGCGCGAGACAGAAGCGTGAAATCGGCGCGAGCCAGACCGTCGTGGTATCCGGCAGCCAACTGCGCCCGCAGCGCTTCAAGCGCCCCGGCGAGGGCCGGGGTGACCGGATCGGCGACGAGTATGTGCCAGCTCGTGCCGATCTCGGCCGGGGCCCCGAGCACGCCGGCAATCAGCGCCTCAACCGCTTCCGGGTCATAGGCCGACCGCGCCTCGCGCAGCAGCCGAGCCAAGTCGCCCCGGTTGGGGGCCGATCCATTCACCATCGCCTGCTCCTCTTCCCGCGCCGGCAATCTGAAACCCGGCATAGCTGAATTGCAACAACCCTCTAGCTGATGGTGCGGCGCAACACCAAATCTATTGCAGCGCAGCAAGAGCGACGCACGGAGTCTATGCAATGTCGTTTCTCAACCTCTTCGTTTCAGCCGGTAAGGCTTTTTCGGCCTGGCGCCGCCGGGAGCGGGCTTATGCCGAGCTAATGGCGCTCGATGACCGTTCGCTCGCCGATATCGGGGTTCGCCGCTCGCAGATCCGCGCCCTGGTCGAGGGCGATTCCCCGCGCGATCGCCCGACGGAGCCTGCCCCTTCGCGGAAGGAGG
This sequence comes from uncultured Alphaproteobacteria bacterium, assembly GCA_963785565.1. Lineage (GTDB taxonomy): Bacteria > Pseudomonadota > Alphaproteobacteria > ATCC43930 > CGMCC-115725 > AP-15. The sequence goes on from CAWAVV010000015.1 coordinate 183,159, forward strand.
CGGTCTTCGGACGCCGGAAGGCGGCCTGACCGGTCCTTGACCCGAACCTGATCGATAGATGGGGGCTTTGGCCCCCATCGCCATTTGTGGAGCCGGCATTTTCGGAGCTGTCCCGGCGCGTAAAATCAACGTCGACCAGCCGGCGATGACGATCCGCCGTTCGAGCACGATGCCCAGGCCGCGATGCGGCGCCAGCACGATCGGCTCCTGGCGGCGCAGCAACCCCGACAGCACCGCCCGCCCGCCGGGAGCGAGGTGACGCGCGAGGTCGGCGGCCAGCAGCGCCAGCGGGCGCGCCAGAATATTCGATAGGATCAAATCATAGCCCCGCCGGCGTATTGCTAGGCCGCGATATCCCGGGAAGCAGCCGAGCCGCACCAGGCCGGCGACTGAGTTGCGCGCAATATTGTGGCGGGCGACCGCGACCGAGCCTGGATCGATATCGCCGGCCGATACCCTGCGCCGCAGCAGCTTGGCCGCGGCGATCGACAGGATTCCGGTCCCGGCGCCGATATCCAGCGGATGCGCTATCCGGCGCCTTCGCGCCAGTGTCTGCAAGGCTAAGAGACAGCCGCGGGTCGAGGGATGCTCGCCGGTGCCGAAGGCCGTCGCCGCGTCGAGCGCGACGCCGATCGCCCCCACCGGCACCCCGCCGCGATGATGCGAGCCATAGACAAAGAAGCGGCCGATCCGCAGCGGCCGAAAAGCGAGCTGGTTTTCCGTGAGCCAGTCGCGATCAGACAGTTTCTCCTCGGCGATCTCGACGAGTTCTCCTCCACCCGCCGCGGCGGCAAGCGCGAGTCGCGCCGACAGGTCCGGGGTCAGCATCGGAGATTGCGGATAGGCTTCGAGGCGCCATTCGTCGGGTGCGGTCTCGAAGGCCGACACGGCTGCGGCGATATCGTCGAGGAGCGTAAAGACCGCACTCGCCGCTGCGGCCCCGCGGACCCGGGCGTGGAGGTGGCGGACGCCAGCGCTCACCGGGCCCAAGTCTCGAACGGCGCGGCGGGCCGGTCATGCCCCCGCCGGCAGGTGATCGGGGCGCGACAAATTATCGAACTTGGTGGTCTCGGCATCAAAATAGAGATTGATCGAGCCGATCGGGCCGTGCCGTTGCTTTGCCACGATAATTTCAGCCAGCCCGTGGATCTTGTTAAGATCGTCATGCCATTTATCATAGCGCTCATTGTACTTTATATCGTCTTCCCCGGGGCGCTTCGTCGGTTCACGACCATCATAGTATTCCTGACGGTAGATGAACATGACGACGTCGGCATCCTGCTCGATCGACCCCAATTCACGCAGATCGGCCAGCATCGGCCGCTTGTCCTCGCGCTGCTCGACCGCGCGCGAGAGCTGCGACAGCGCCAGCACCGGAACATCGAGTTCCTTGGCCAGCGCTTTCAGCCCGCGGGTGATGTCGGAAATCTCCTGCACCCGGTTTTCGAGCGAGCGCACCTGAACCGAGGGGCGCAGCAGTTGCAGATAGTCGACGACGATCAGCCCCAGCCCTTGCTGACGCTTCAGCCGCCGCGCGCGCGTGCGCAACGCCGAGACGGTCAGCGCCGGGGTGTCGTCGATGAACAGTTTCAATGCCTGAAGGTGATGGCTCGCCAGGACAACGCGATCGAAGTCCTCGTGGCTGACATCACCGCGGCGAATGCGGTCGGAGGAGACGCTCGACTCCTCGGCGAGGATGCGGGTGGCGAGCTGTTCGGTCGACATTTCGAGCGAAAAGAACCCGACGACAGCGCCGTCCTCGGCGCCCAGGCGGCCGTCTGGCAGACGCATCGGCTTATAGGCGCGGGTAGCGTTGAAGGCGATGTTGGTCGCCAGCGCCGTCTTTCCCATCGACGGCCGCCCGGCGAGAATGACCAGATCGGACGGATGCAGCCCGCCGAGCTTTTTGTCGAGGTCAATAAACCCGGTGGCGACGCCGACAATCTTGCCGCTCTTCTTGAACGCTGATTCGGCGATGGTGATGGCGCTGGTCAGCGCCGCGCCAAAGTCGCGAAACCCGCCTTCGGCCTGACCGGCGGTGGCCAGATCGAACAACTTTTTTTCCGCTCGCTCGATCTGCTCGATCGCCCGGTCGTCGAGATCGTGGCGAAAGGCGTCGTTGACGACATCCTCGCCCAGCGCGATCAGCTGGCGGCGCAGATAGAGGTCGTGGATCGCGCGCCCGTAATCCTCGGCATTGATGATCGTCACCGCAGCAGCGGCGAGATGGACCAGATATTGCGCGCCGCCGATCTCTCCCAGCGCACCGTCCTGGTCGAACAGATTTTTCAACGTCACCGGGTTGGCGATCTGCCCGCGCTCGACCAGTTTGCCGATCGCCGCATAGATGCGGGCGTGCACGGCGTTGCCGAAATGCTCCGCCTGCAGGAATTCCGACACTCGGGGATAGGCTGCATTATTGATCAGCAGCGCACCCAGCAACGCCTGCTCGGCCTCGCTGTTATAGGGCGGGGTGCGGATCAGCTCGGGGTCGGCGTCGCGCAGCGGCGTGACGCGGGAGGCGGTCATCGTTTCCATGTGAAAGACTACCACCCGCCGCGCGACGGGGCCGCGTTCAGAAGAACTCACACCCTGTGCAAGGCGTGGATACTTCGCGCACCCGGAGCGGCTCGCCCCGAGTCGGGTTCAGGCGGCTTGATCGGCGACGCCGGCGCGGGCGCGCTCCCAGTCGAGCATATAGTCGCGGGTCAGCGGCACGGTATCGACCGCCTTGGCGAGCTGCATCTGAAAGACGAGGTGGCCGGCGCGCCGGAATGCGATTTCCGAGCCGACCAGATACATCTCCCACATCCGGCAAAAGCGCTCGTCATAGATCGTACGCAGGCGATCGCGGTTCTGCTCGAACCGGCGGCGCCACAGCTTCAATGTCTGGGCGTAATGCAGGCGCAGGATCTCAATGTCGGTGATCCACAGCCGCAGCCGCTCGACTACCGGCACCACCTCCGAGAGGGCCGGCGCGTAGCCGCCGGGGAAGATGTATTTGCGAATCCAAGGATGGGTCGAGCCCGGCCCGTCCATCCGGCCGATCGAATGCAGCAGCGCCACCCCGTCCGCGGCCAGCAGCGCCTTCACCTTGGCGAAAAACTGGCCGTAGTGGTTGATGCCGACATGCTCGAACATGCCGACGGAAACGATCCGGTCGTACTCGCCGTTTTCCTCGCGATAATCGCGCAGATAAAAGCGCACGCGGTCGGACAGTCCCGCCGCGGCGGCGCGGCGCGTCGCCACCTTGTGCTGCTCGACCGAGAGCGTGAGCCCGGTTACCTCGGCGCCGCATTCGCCGGCAAGATAAAGCGCCAGACCGCCCCAGCCCGAGCCGATGTCGAGCACCCTATGCCCAGGGCGGATCATCAGCTTTGCCGCGATATGGCGTTTCTTGTCGAGCTGCGCGGCATCGAGGTCGTCGACCCGATCATGAAAATAGGCACACGAATACTGACGGTCCTTGTCGAGAAACAGCTCGTACAGCTGGTCCGACAGATCGTAGTGGTGCGCCGCGTTCTGCCGGGCGCGAGAGAGCGGGTTGTATTGATGAAGCCGCCGCCACAGAGCGAACGAGCCATTCATCAGCTGCGACAACACGCCCTCAGGCATGGTCTCGAGATTGAGGACGAGCAGGTCGATCAAATCGTAGAGGCTGCCTTTCTCGATCGTCAGCGTCCCATCCATAAAGGCTTCGGGCAAATAGAGACGTGGTCTGACGACGAGCTTCCAGTGCAGCGCCGGGTCGCGAAGCCGGATGGCGACGCTCGGACCCGGCGCCGCCGCGATGGTATGGGTCCTTCCGCGGGCGTCGGTGATGCGGAGCCGACCGACGGTGATGACTCGCTCGAAAAGACGCGTGAGCAGCATCGTGACGAGGCCGAAGAAGGAACTGACATCCCACTATTTATGAAGTGGCAAAGCAAACGCAAGACGTTCAGGGAATGATCATGGGTTCTCAATGGTTGCGGCGGGTGCCGGCGCGGGCAACCCGGCGGCTTCGCGCTCGTCATCGTCTTCGTCGGCCCTGCGCAACGGATCGATGCCGCGCGCCTGCATCGCCGCCTCTTCGGCCGATTGCGCCACATTGGCGCTGACCCCGACCGAGACCTCCGGATGCAGCACGATCCGTAACGGATGAAGCCCGAGGGTTTTGATCGGGCGTTCGAGGACGACCTGGCGCTTTTCGATCGTGAACCCGGCCTCGGTGACCGCATCGGCAATATCGCGGGCCGAGACCGAGCCGTAGAGCTGCCCACTCTCGCCGGCCTGGCGGACGATCACGACGGTCAGCCCTTCGAGCTTGGCGCCGACCTCGCCCGCTTCGGCCTTGCGCTGCAGGTTGGTGGCTTCGAGCTGGGCGCGCTGGGTTTCGAAAAAGGCGAGGTTCGCCTCGGTCGCGCGCATCGCTTTTTTCTGCGGCAACAGATAATTGCGGGCAAATCCCGGCTTGACTTTAACCAGCTGGCCCATCTGGCCGAGCTTTTCGACCCGTTCGAGCAAAATCAGTTCAATCATCGCCTGTTTTCCTCCGACTGATCAGGGCTGCACGAAATGCCGCCGCAGCCCGAATAAGGCGTCGAGCAGCCCGACGACAGCAATCACCAACAACGGCCAGCCGAACAACCCGGCCAGCACATAAAAACCAACGAGGGGCACCTGTGGCCGCCGCAGGCCGCGCACCGCCGTGTGCAGCACCGCCAAGCCCGCGAGGCAAAACGGGATCGCCAGGACGATCATCACGTTGATGGCCAAAAATCGCGCCGCCCCGCCGATCGCGGCAGCTGTCGCCGCAACCCCGAAGACCACCGAAACCCATAACGGCAGGGTCAGAGCGGCAAGATCGGGCGAGGGTCGCCAGCTGGCCCCAAAGCGCGCCAGTATTCCTTGCGCGAGCATCGCCGTGCTTGCCGTCATTACCATCCACGAAGCGGCGATGACGCCGGGAACGACGCGCGCCACCCCCTCGATCAGCGCGTCACGGCTGACCTCACTCGCGTCGACAAAGTGGTCGACGGCGGGCGCCAAGCTCTCGCGCAACATCAACTCCATGCTGCTGGGGCCACCGAAGAACAGCAGGGCTGCGGCAAACGCCGCGAGGCCGAGCCCGGTCAACCACGCCGTCAGCAATCCCGGGGGGTACCATTCGACGGCGCCCTCCGGCCCGCTGCGCGCCAGCAAGGCCTGGCGGACCAACAAAACCACCGGAGCGGCGTAGAACCCGGCGAACAGCGCGGCGGCGATGATGCCGCCGGCTGCCAGCAGGACCACAGATGCGGTCAGCGCGGCGGTCGTAGCGGCGCCGATTCCGAGCCACAATCCGGCGGCGAAGAGCGGGAGTTGCGCCAGATAGACCAGGATCAGCGCGCCCGGCGAGCCGGTCAGCACCGCCAGATAGAGCGCCGCCCCGAGCGCGCCCAATAGCGCGCCCGTTCCGGCAATCCAGCCCCAGCCCATGACCATTCCCGCTGCACGCCGGTCAGCGCGCCCCGGCCGGCTACTTCACCATATAAGGCAATAAGCCGAGAAACCGGGCCCGCTTGATCGCCTGCGCGAGTTCGCGCTGGCGCTTGGTCGAGACCGCGGTAATGCGGCTGGGCACGATCTTGCCGCGCTCGGACACAAAGCGCTGCAGGAGCTTGACGTCCTTGTAGTCGATCTTGGGCGCGTTCGGACCCGAGAACGGGCACGATTTGCGGCGCCGGAAGAACGGCCGGCGGGTTGCCGCGCCACGCCGGTCTCCGCCGGCTGTCTGGCTTTCCATTTAAGGCTCCACCGTTTCGGCGACAGCGGGTTCCGCGAGCGCGGGTTCGGAGACAGCGGGTTCGGCGACAGCAAATTCGGCACGTTCGGGAACCGCGCGTTCCGGCACCGGGCGGTCGACACGCTCGCCAGCGTCGCGTGGCTCGCCATAGCGCTCCCGGTCCCGGTCCCCTGGACCCCGCCGTGGGCGGTCCTCGCGGCTGCCGCAATTCTGCATGATCGCCGACGGCCCCTCGTCGAGCGCCTCGACCCGGAGCGTCATATAGCGCAACACGTCCTCGGTGATCCGCATCGTGCGCTCGAGCTCGGCGATCGCAGCTGGCGGCGCCGACAGGTTCATCAGCACGTAATGCCCCTTGCAATTCTTGCGCATTCGGTAGGCGAGGTTGCGCAGGCCCCAGTATTCGCGCTTCTTGACCTCGCCGCCATTGTCGGCGATCAGCTGGGCAAAGCCGTCGGCGAGGGCGTCGACCTGTGCGCCCGAGATATCCTGGCGTGCGATGAACACATTCTCGTAGAGAGGCATAGAGACCAAATCCCTTTTGGCTGATCGAGGCCCGGGGCGCATCCGCCGACCGGGCCGAGCCGGCACATGCCGGCAAGGGTAAGCCGGCGCACTATACAGAGACCTGCCCGCAGGACAAGATGGCGGACGTCGGTTCCAGATCGATACCGGCGGAGGGGGAATGGGGACAAATTGCGATGAAGCGTGCATTTGTGTTTCCGGGTCAGGGCTCGCAGGCGGTCGGCATGGGGCGCGACCTCGCCGACGCCTTTCCAGCGGCGCGCCGGCTGTTCGATGAAGTCGACAACTCGCTGTCGCAGTATCTTTCGCGCCTGATGTTCGAGGGGCCGGAGAGCGAGCTGACCTTGACCGAAAATGCTCAGCCCGCGCTGATGGCGGCGAGCCTCGCGGTGATCCGTGTGCTCGAAACCGAAGGCGGCCTCGAACTCTCACAGCATGTCGCTTATGTCGCCGGACATTCGCTCGGCGAGTATTCGGCATTGGCCGCGGCCCGGGCGCTTTCGGTCGGCGACGCGGCGCGGTTGCTCAAATTGCGCGGCCAGGCAATGCAACGCGCGGTGCCGGTCGGCGAAGGCGCAATGGCGGCGCTGATCGGGGTCGACGCCGCCGACGCGCGCGTCATCGCCGCCGAGGCCGCACGCGCCGGCATCGACCACGACGAGATCTGCACAGTCGCGAACGACAACGCTCCCGGGCAAGTCGTCGTCAGCGGCCATCGTGGGGCGGTCGAGCGGGCGATTGCAATCGCCCGCGAGCACGGCGCACGGCGCTCGATCCTGCTCGCGGTCAGCGCGCCGTTTCATTCGCCGCTGCTGGCGCCGGCCGCGGCGGCGATGGGCCAAGCCCTCGCAGATGTTACTCTGCGTGCGCCGGTGGCGCCGCTGGTCGCCAACGTCTCGGCGACCGCCGTCAGCAATCCCGCCGTGATCAAACGCCTGCTGGTCGAGCAAGTGACGGCAATGGTGCGGTGGCGCGAGAGCGTGCTGTACCTCGCTACCTCCGGGGTCGAGGAAATCGTCGAGATCGGCGCTGGTCGCGTACTCGCCGGGCTTGCCAAACGCATCGCGCCGGCGCTCGCGGCGCGTTCCGTCGGCGCCCCGGCCGAGGTCGAGGCGCTGCTCGAAGACTTCTAAACACGCTGGGGCGATGTTCGATCTGTCGGGGCAGACGGCGCTGGTGACCGGCGCCTCCGGCGGCATCGGCGGGGCGATCGCCAGGGCGTTGCATGCCCAGGGGGCGGCGCTGATGCTGGCGGGCACGCGTGCCGAAGCCCTCCAGAGGCTTGCTGCCGATCTCGGTGGGCGCGCCGATGTCGGACTCGCCGATCTTGCCGATCCCCAGGCCTGCGAACAGCTGGTCAAGAATGCCGAGGCGGCGCTCGGCCATATCGACATCCTCGTCAACAATGCGGGTGTGACCAGGGATGCGCTGGCATTGCGCATGACCGACGCGGATTGGCAGGCGGTGCTCGACGTCGATCTGACCGCTGCCTTTCGCCTCACCCGCGCGGTACTGCGCGGCATGGTCCGGCGCCGGCACGGGCGGATAATCGCGGTGACCTCGATTGTCGCCATGACCGGCAACCCCGGCCAGGCGAACTATGCCGCGGCCAAGGCGGCAATGATCGGAATGTCGAAATCGATCGCGGCCGAGGTCGCCGGCCGCGGCATCACGGTCAACTGCGTCGCCCCAGGTTTGATCGAGACGGCGATGACCGACAAGCTGACCGCGGACCAGCGCGCGCGGCTGGGCGCGGCGATTCCGGCCGGAAGGTTCGGCGCGCCCGAGGACATCGCCTCAGCCATCGTCTATCTGGCGAGCGCCGAGGCTGCCTATGTCACCGGCCACACCTTGCACGTCAACGGCGGCATGGCCATGCTATGAGGTCGCGCGGCGGGAAGCTCGATTCAGCCGAATTGGCACCGCTGGGGAAATCTGATATGTGACCCGCGCCTTGATCGCCGCCCCCGACGGCGACACTATGAACGCGGATATGCCCGCAAACTTGTGTCGAAACGACTTTCACGCGAGCCACTGAGGGGAAAAACGGATGAGCGACGTCGCCGAGCGGGTCAAAAAGATCGTGGTCGAGCATTTGGGCGTCGACGAATCGAAAGTGACCGAGAATGCCAGCTTTATCGATGATCTCGGCGCCGACAGCCTCGACACGGTAGAACTTGTGATGGCTTTCGAAGAGGAATTCGGCTGCGAGATTCCGGACGATGCGGCGGAAAAGATCGTGACGGTCAAGGATGCCGTCAGCTTTATCGAATCGCACAGCTGAGCCGTCGCATTCGCTCTGTCGTTCCGTGTTGTCTCAGGAGGTCTTCGGGCCGTGAACCTTCGACCGTCCGGCCGTTCGTGAGAATGGAATGCGACGCGTCGTCGTGACCGGCATGGGGCTCGTGACGCCCCTCGGCATTGGCCTCGAGCGAAACTGGCAGCACCTGATTGCCGGCGCCTCGGGCGTCAGCGCAATTCAGTCTTTCGACGTGTCCGATCTTCCGGCGCGGATCGCGGCCCAGGTGCCGCGCGGTGACACCGCGTCGGGGCTGTTCAACGCGGATGACTGGGTTCCGCCCAAGGATCAGCGCAAGATGGACGGCTTTATCGTCTATGCGCTGGCCGCGGCCGCCCAGGCGGTCGAGGATGCCGATTGGACGCCGGACAGCGAATACGAGCGCGAGCGCACCGGTGTCATGATCGGCTCCGGTATCGGCGGTCTTTCCGGGATCACCGAAGGGGCGCTGACCCTGCACGAGCGCGGTCCGCGGCGTCTTACACCGTTTTTCATCCCGGCCAATCTGATCAACCTAGCGTCAGGTCATGTCTCGATTCGCTATGGTTTCAGCGGGCCGAACCACGCGGTGGTGACGGCGTGCTCGACCGGCGCGCATGCGATCGGCGATGCCGGGCGGCTGATCATGCTCGACGACGCCGATGTCATGGTTTGCGGCGGCACCGAAGCGGCGATCTGCCGCCTCGGTCTCGCCGGGTTTGCCGCAGCGCGGGCTCTGTCGACCGGGTTCAACGACGATCCGCCCCGGGCCTCGCGCCCGTGGGATCAGGCCCGTGACGGCTTTGTGATGGGCGAGGGGGCCGGGATTCTGGTTCTCGAAGAGCTGGAGCACGCGCGACGCCGCGGCGCCCGCATCTATGCCGAAGTCATCGGGTACGGCATGTCCGGCGACGCGTTTCACCTGACCGCACCCGCCGAGGACGGTAACGGCGCCTTTCGCTCGATGCGCAACGCGTTACGCCGCGCCGGCATTGCCGCGGACCAGATCGACTATATCAACGCCCATGGCACCTCGACCCCGCTCGGCGATGAAATCGAGCTCGGCGCGGTCAAACGGCTGTTCGGCCGACATGCTTACGAGCTGTCGATGTCATCGACGAAATCGGCGATCGGCCATTTGCTCGGCGCCGCGGGCAGCGTCGAAGCGATCTTTTCAATCCTCGCCATCCGCGACGGCGTGGTGCCGCCAACCTTGAACCTCGACAACCCGTCGCCGGCCTGTGACATCGATCTGGTGCCGAAGCAAGCCAAAGAGCGCAGGGTCAGCTATGTGCTGACCAATTCGTTCGGGTTCGGCGGCACCAACGCCTCGCTGGTCTTTGCAGGACCGCCGTAAGCGGCCGATCCGCGCAGAATCGCCCGGAGCTTGCTGATCGATGCATGGCGCGCTTCGCCTGTTCGCCTGGGCAATGCTGGCCGTCTCGGCGGTTATCGCGGTCGCCGGCGGGGCCGGCTGGTGGCTTTACCAGGACCTGACCGCACCGGGCCCGCTGACACAGAAGACGACGGTCGTCATCCCGCCGCGCATCGGCCTTGGTGGCATCGCCCAGCTATTGGCGGGGCGCGAGGTAATCCGGCACGCGCTCTCGTTCGAGGTCGGGGCGGCGCTTTCCGGCAACGGATCGTCCCTGCTGGCCGGTGAATACGAGTTCCCGGCCGGAACGAGCGCTCTGGCGGCTGTCGGGATTCTCGCCAGCGGCAAGACCGTCGAGCACCGACTGACCATCCCGGAAGGGCTGACCAGCGCTCAGATCGTGGCGTTGGTGCGGGCCGCCCCGGCCCTCGACGGCGACACCGGCAAGCCGCCCCCGGAGGGCGCGCTGATGCCCGCCACCTACATCTATAGCCATGGCAACACGCGCCAGGCGTTGCTCGCACGGATGGAGCGGGCGATGGCCCGCGCGCTGCAAACGGCCTGGGCCGAGCGGCGGCCCGATATGCCGTTGGCGAACCCGCAACAGATGCTGATCCTGGCCTCGCTGGTCGAGCGGGAGGCGGCGCGCGCGGACGAACGGGCGCGGGTCGCCGCCGTCTTCGTCAACCGGCTGCGTCTCGGGATGCGCCTCCAATCGGACCCGACCGTGATCTTTGCGCTGAGCGACGACGGCGCCAAGAAAGTCGATCACCCGCTGACCCGCGCCGATCTCGTGGTCGCATCGCCTTACAACACCTATGTCGAAAAGGGGCTGCCGCCCGGCCCGATCGATAATCCGGGCGCGGCGGCGCTGCGCGCCGCGGCGCGGCCGGCACCGACCGACGAGCTTTACTTCGTCGCCGACGGAACGGGCGGGCACGTCTTCGCCAAGACCCTGGCCGAGCACAACCACAACGTCGCCCAATATCGCCGCGGCGCGGCCGATGAGACCGAGCGGCCGGGTCCCGGCCCTTGACGGGTTGCCCGCGCGGCGTTGTTGGCGCGGCGCGGCGCCGCTATAACGCCGGATCGACAGTGGGAGCGTGGCAGCGTGGGCGTAGCCAGTATGACCGGGTTCGCCCGAGCGCAAGACGAGGCGCCCGGGATCTCCTGGGTGTGGGAGGTCAAAAGCGTCAACGGGCGGGCGCTCGATCTGCGGCTGCGGCTGGCCCCCGGCTTCGATGCGCTGGAGGCCGAACTGCGAGCCGCGCTGGCGCCGCGGTTTCGCCGCGGCAATTTCTCCGCCAACCTCGCCGTCACCCGGACCACTGCGCCCACGCTGCGGATCAACCGCGAGGCGCTCTCTCAGCTGGTGACCCTGATCAACGAATTGAGCGGCGAGATCGAAGCGGCCCCGCCGCGCCTCGACGGATTGCTGGCCTTGCGCGGCGTCGTCGAGACCGTGGAGGACGAAGACGAGACGGTGATCGAAGCGCGCCGGAACGCCGTCCTCGCCGGCTGGAACGCGGCGCTCGACCGGCTCGCCGACGCACGGGCCGAAGAGGGGGCGCGCGTCGCGGCGCTGCTGGGCAGCCAGCTCGACGAGATGGCGGCGCTCGTCACCGCGGCCGCGGACTGCGCCGCGGCTCAGCCGGCGGCGATCCGCGAGCGGCTACGCACAGTGCTGGCGAGTCTCGCCGATCTGATGCCGTCGATGCCCGAAGAGCGGGTGGCCCAGGAAGTGGCCCTGCTCGCCGCCCGCTCGGACATTCGCGAGGAGATCGAGCGACTGCGCGCGCATCTCGAGCAGGCCGGTGAATTACTGCAGCAGGGCGAGGCGGTCGGCCGTCGTCTCGATTTTCTGTGCCAGGAGCTGAACCGCGAGGCCAACACCCTGTGCTCGAAATCGGCCGATATCGAACTGACCCGGATCGGCCTATCGCTGAAGGCGGTGGTCGAGCAGTTTCGCGAGCAAGTGCAAAACATCGAATGAGCGGGCCACGAATCCGGCGGCCGCGGAACTCGCCTTCAGTCACGCATCAAAGTTGATAGGGCGGAGTGTTCGGGTCGCTGCGCCACGCCTCGTAGGCGGCAAGAATCATCGCCGTCACCGTCTTCAAATCGTTGTATTTGGTATTGATTGTCACGTCGAAATTCAGCGGGTCGGTCGGGTTCACGTCATAGAGTGCGCGATACCGCCGCTGCTCGCTCGCAAACCGCCGATCGATGCTGCGGCGGACTTCGTCGACAGAGGCTGCATCCTCGCTTTGCCGCCCCTCGCCGCGCAGACTGTTGAAAATACGCTCGGACGCCGTATCCGGATCGAGCACCAGGAAGACTTTTAGCGATTCCGGCATCCACCGCCACGCCATCCGCGAGTTCGATCACCAGCCGATCTTCGGTGCGGTACATGTCCTGCAGCAGGGCGTCGACTTTGAGATCGATATCCCGCTGCGCTTCCGCCGAAATATTCATCGCTTCGATCAATTCGCCGCGTTCGGCCGCCAATTGACGAAATAAATCGCCGGAGGAAAAATGGCGGTACCCGAATGCAGCGGCGAGGGCCCTTGCGGTCGAGGATTTGCCGGACCCTGGCGATCCCGCGACCGTGATGATCTCCCTTTTCATCGGCTGATCCTCCCGGATCGGGCCGCAAGGGTCAACGCGGTCGAAGAACCCCATGGGCTCTGTCGCTGCCTGATCGGCTTAGCCGAGTTTGTCCAGAGCCTGCGCGCCGGCTGAACGGTGCGGGAGGAACGCCCCCGGCTTAGGAGACGCCCCTCGGCTTCGCGTTCGGGCTAGTAATGCCCTTTTCCAGAGTCGAGCCCGACACCGGGCAACACCTGCGTGCCTTCCTTCTGCACGGCGGTCAGTTTCTCCGGATCGAGCCCCAGAGCCGCGAGGATTGTCGGCGCGATCTGGTCGGTCTCGACCGGGCTGGTCACTGTCCCGGCGGCAAAACTCGGATTTGACAGCAACATCATCACGTTCGTGTCGTCGTGCGAGAAACCGCCGTGTTCGGCGAGTTTCTTGCCGCTTCCCGAATAGGTAACACCGATATTCGGGGTGACGACGATATCCGGCGTGCGCGGGTCGCCGTTCGGCGGCAGCCCCGGCAGGTTGAACAACTGGCCGATCCCCGGTCCGGAGAAAATCTCGCCGATCCCAGCGATGTTGCTCGTGGCCGGCGACTGACTTTCCAACATTCCCACGGCCGCCGCGGCTTGTGTCGAGTCCGCCAGCCAGATCAGCGAGATGTCGTCTTCGGTAGGCCCGATCCCCGGGGGACTGTTCGATGGCCGCTCGGAGAGCGGCAGCAGGCTGTCCAGGATCGTCGCCGGCGATGTTGTCACCGGGTCATTTGGCGTGGTCGATATGCCCAAGTATCGAGCGGAGTCGATCGGGCTCTGGCCGTGCTTGGCCGAAATGATGATCAGGGTAGACTGATACAAGCCGCGCTTTTTGAGCTCGGCGACCATTTTCCCGATCGAATTGTCGGCAAACTGGATCTCGCCGAGCAGCACCTGGCTCGGCGTGCCGATATTGTCGAGATAGCCGCCGGTTACGCCGATGGACTTTTCAATCAGCTTCTGGCCCACGCTTACCACTTGAAAGTTCATCCCGAAGACGTTCGGGACCGGCCGCCGCCGCGTGCCGGAGTGATCCTTCCCTCTGATCTCGTTGAGAATCGCCTGCACCTTCAAGCTGTCGTAGCATTGGATGTTGGCGAAGCTGTCGGTCCACGCATTGCTGCTGGCTACTGCGGTTTGATCCGGCAACGGATTGCAGCTCAAGATCTTGACCTGCGGCAGATTAACCGGGATCGAGTTGATTTCCGGGGAATAGTAGTCGTCCACGTTGGTCCCCTTGCCCGGGCCCGAGACCGACGAGTAGGAAGGATGCTTGTCCGACCAGGCGGTGTAGCCGCCGGCCGCGTGCACCACGCCGAAAATCGTGTTCGTGCGGACGAAGTTCCAAGGATAGACCGGAGCGCAACCGTGAGCCGGATCGCGCTCGAGCTTGTTCATATCGATCGACGCTATCCCGCCGTCCACGCCGGCCGGCGCTCCGCCGTTCAGGAGGGTCTGGTCGATATCGATGCCCTCGTCGAACTCGGTGGTCGTGCCCGTCGGAGCAGCCCCGGGCGTGCACAGCCCCGGCGCTCCGGCGACGCCGTTCCCGGTTGTCGCCACGGGCGGATCGAGCGAGCGGTCGTAGGCGACGTCATAGAATGCGCCGACGGTCCGCGGCGAGCCCCCGGTCATCAGCGCCATCAGCCCGGGGAACGAATCGGACGGCTTCGACGTGGAAGTCTCCAGATAACTCACGCCCGTTTCCGCGAGCTCGGCGAGAGTGGGGCAATAGGGCGACCCGCCATTGACTCCGCTAATGCCCTGCGCGCAGTTGATAAAATCGAGCGCGTGCATGCCGTCGATGCTGATCAGCAGCACCCGCTTGACGCGGTTGCCGCCGAAATCGCCGCCGCCATCCGCATAGACCTGCGGGTCGGCCGATATTGCCAGCAATCCCGCAGCCAAGACCGCACCCCGCCATTTTGTGGCCATCGCCCCCTCCGTCATTGCCAATTGCGCGGGCACGCTATGAGCCGCCCATGACAACTCCGAGACGGTTCGATTATGCTCGTATGGCAATTTCGCGAGTCGACGACCGGGCGCGGTCAGCTGGCTGAAACATTTCACCCCGGTGAGGGCGCGGCGGATCGCCACCGCCGGGCGGCATCGCTGTCAGCTCAGGAGCTGTACGGGCGAGACCAAGCGGCTCCCCAGACCCAACGGCAAGCCCGCGGCTCCCGGTGGCGCGGAGGGCGCGGTTGCCGCCTCACCCCGGTTTCTGGACCCTTCATGAACACGGCGCATGTGTGCGATGCACAATTATCATTTGAATTCATTGCAGGCTAGTGCTGAGGTATCAAGTCACATGATCGATCTAAGACTGGAGAATTCAGTATGCGCAGTTTGCTCAAATCGACGGTTATGGGCGTAGGGTTGCTGGCGGCCGTCACCGTGACCGCCAATGCGCAGTCGGTCTCGGCCTTGCCCCCGACCAGCCCCGAGACGGCCCAGACCGCAACAATGCCCCCGGTATCGGCCGATAAAATCACCCCCAACCCCGGCAACAACGCCGCATGGCAAGAGCAACATTACACGGCGGCGCCACCCAATGACGATCCGGCGACGCATCCATATTCGGCGTCGCCCCATTTCGGCCCCGCTCCGAATTAAACTTTCGATCGCTTGCAAAAAAGGCCCGTCCGGCCCCGCCGGCGGGTCTTTTTGCTGTGCGTGATGCGGATGTGATTGCAGGAATTCCCGGGACCTAAACTCGGCCTGGTAAAACAGTAGAAGAGGGATGCCGGAGTGGTGCGGGCGGTTTGGCCAAGGTCCGGTTCGGCTATCCTTCGTCGACGGCCCTCGCCAGAGCGCAGAATGCGACGATGGAAAGCTCTTCGGCGCGCGCGGTCGGCGGGACGCCGGCGCGGTCGAGCAAGGGGATGACCGGGACGCCGAGCACTTCGAGGCTGGAGCGCAGCATCTTGCGGCGCTGGCCGAAGGCGGCGGCGGTGACGCGTTCGAGCGCGGGCTTTACGGCCTGGGCCAGCGGTGCGGCGCGCGGGACGATGCCGACCAGGCTCGAAATCACCTTGGGCGGCGGCGTGAAGGCGCGGGCCGGCACATCGAACAGAATCCGCGGCTCGGCGAGCCATTGGGTCAAGACCGAGAGCCGCCCGTATGCTTTGGTGCATGGGGCCGCTGTCAGGCGCAACGCCACCTCGCGCTGAAACATCAAGGTCAGGCTGTCGAAAGCGCGAATTTGGTCAAGCCAGGCGAGCAGCAGCGCGGTGGCGATGTTGTAGGGCAAGTTGGCGACGATTTTGCGCGGCGCTGCGGCGAGCGCCGCCGGGTCGATCGTCAGCGCGTCCCCGGCGACGAGGTCGAGGCGCCCTGGATATGCCGCCGCCAGCTCCGCGAGGGCGGCGAGGCAGCGCGGGTCGCGCTCGATTGCAACGACGCGCCGCGCGCCTTCAGCGAGCAGCGCACGGGTCAGGCCGCCGGGACCGGCGCCGATCTCGATAACCGTGACCTGGTCGAGCGGCCCGGCGGCGCGGGCGATCCGGCCCGTCAGGTTGAGGTCGAGGAGAAAATTCTGCCCGTACCGGCGCTGCGCCGCGATGGCGTGCCGGGCGATGACCTCGCGCAGCGGCGGCAGCGCATCCGAGGCGGCCCGCAGAGCGGGCTCAGACGCGGGTCTCAGGCCAGGGCCATCCGCTTCGCCGCCATCTCGGCCGCCAGCCGCAGCGCGGCGATCAGGCTGCCGGCTCGGGCGACGCCGCGCCCAGCAATCGCGAATGCGGTGCCGTGGTCCGGCGAGGTGCGCACAAACGGCAGCCCCAACGTCACGTTGACGCCGCCGTCGAAGTCGATGGTCTTGATTGGGATCAAGGCCTGGTCGTGATACATGCATAGGGCGGCGTCATAAGACCGGCGCGCTTCGGGGTGGAACATCGTGTCGGCCGCCAGCGGGCCGCGCGCGTCGATCCCGGCCGCGCGCAGCGCGGCGATGGCCGGGGCGATGATCTCGATCTCCTCATGGCCCAGACCGCCAGCCTCGCCCGCGTGGGGGTTGAGACCGGCGACAGCGAGCACCGGCGCGGCGACGCCGAAATCCTGCCGCAACGCCGCCGCGGTCACCCGGCCCGCTTCGACGATCGCCGCCGCGGTCAAGCTTTCGACCGCCCGCCGCAGAGCCAGATGGATCGTGACCGGGACGACCCGCAGCTCAGGGCAGACCAGCATCATAACCGGCGTCGCTCCCTCACCGGCGAGTTCGGCCAGGTATTCGGTATGGCCGGGATGACGAAAGCCGGCGCGATAAAGGCTGTCCTTGTGGATCGGGTTGGTCACGAGGGCAGCGGCGCGGCGGCCGCGAACATCGGCGACGGCGGCTTCGATCGCGCCGATGATCGCAGGCCCATCAGCCGGGTCGGGGTGGCCCGCCCGGCCGCGCAGTGCTATGCCGATTGGGGCGACAGGCAGCGCCTCGGCGAAGATTTCGGGCGCCTGAGCAGGCGTTGCGATTGGCCGGACCGGCACCGGCCAGCCGAGCGCCGCCGCCAACGACGCGAGGCGATCAGGGTTGTCGATCAGGTAAAAGGCCGGGACCCCTCGGCTGCGGCCGAGCCACGCCTTGAGCGCAATCTCGCCGCCGATCCCGGCGGGCTCGCCCATGGTCACGGCGATCGGCAACGGCATGGCGGTCAAACCCGGACATCGACATAGGCGGAGCGCCGCAGGTCTCGCATGTAACGGCGGGCCAGCGTGTCGACGCGCTCGCGCATCAAGCTCTCGAAGACGTCGTCGCGCGTCGCGACGGCCGGTTTCGGCTCGGTCTTTTTGCACACCATGATCACGCCGATCCCGTTTTTTTGGACAATCGGCTCCGATGGCTGTCCGACCCCCAGACCGAGCACGACGCTGCGCATCGCCGGGGAGATCTGGCTCGCCCGCAGATCGCCCTCGCTCGACAATTGGGAGGCCTTCGTCTTGCCGATCCGCAGCATATCCTGGCAGCTTTTCGCGTCCGTCCTTGCCGCCGCCGCCTCGGCGAGCGCGGCGCGGCGGGCTTCCTCGCTCGGCTGCGGGGGCAGCGGGAAGACCACTTGCACAATGTGCAGGACGGTATCGTCAGCGCTGACCACGCGGCCGTTGCGCCGGTCGAGAACGAGCAAAATATAATAGCCGGCCGGGGTCCGGATCGGCGGAGAGAGCTCGCCTGGACGCATCGGTCCGACCGCCTTCGCCAGCGGCGGGCTGAGTTCGTCAGGCTGAATCCAGCCGATGTCGCCGCCGACGGCTGCGGTGGCGGATTGCGAGAATTGCTGGGCGACCGCGGAAAACCGCGCGCCCTGCTTCATCTGGTCGATCAGCCGATTGGCCAGCGCGAGCACCTCCGCGTCCTGCTGCGGGTTGTCTACTGTGAGGAAGATCTCGGCGACGCGGCTTTGGGGATCATTCTCGTTTTGCTTTAGCCGCTTTAGCGTGTCCTCGACCTCTTGGTCGGAGACCGGGTCGGTGTCAGCCGCGATCTGGCGAATCAGCTTTGCCCACACGATCGACGCCGTCACCTGCTGGACCATCGCGCTGTGTTCGATGCCGTTCGCCTTGAGGATCTCATCGACCTGACCGGGCTTCATGTTGTTTTGCTGCTCGATCGTAGCGATCGCCTTTTTGATCTCCGCGTCGGTAGCGGTGATGTTCTTGTGCTTCGCCTCCTGAATTTGCAGCTTTTCGTCTATCAGCTGCCGTAAAACCTGGGCGGCAAGGCGCTGGCGCGCTTGCGGGGTATCCGGAATGCTGGTGGACAGCATGACCATCTTGATACGCGAAGCGAGATCGCTGACCGAGATCACGTCGTCATTGACGACCGCGGCGATTCGGATTTCGGGATATGACGCTCCGGGCGCTTGTGCCGTGGGCCCCCGGGGCGAGGCCGCCGGCGCGGTCGTCTGCGCCCGCGAAACGCCGCAGAGAACGATCATAAGAACGCAAAACCAACAGATTCCCTTCATGGATCAGCCCAGCTCCGTGCCCCCTTGGCGAATACCGTATCTTACACTTTCCCGAAGGCTATGTCCCGCCGCCGAGCGTCGCGACGTTGCCGCCGACCTCGCCGAGATTCTTGAATACCACGCTGAAAAGCACGCTGATCCCCGGGGTGACGGCGCCGTTGCGTATCCCCGATTGGGTCAACGAGCCGATGAAGGCCATACAATCGTCCTGATAAATCGCCGATACCGAAGCATAGAGGCTGTTGCTGCTCGACTGTGGCGTCACCACCCCGTTGACCAGGTTTGAACTGCTGGTCAGATTCACCGTCTCGCTTCCCTGGAGCGACCAATAGCGTGTCATCTTTGCCGTCGCCGACAGCGAAAGCTGCTCCTGTTTCCCGTAGACGACATTCTGGCCGGTGGTCGGGTTGGTGACCAGATCGCTGGCGACCTGCGCGGGGACCAGAATATAACTCGCGCTGACACGCAGGTTCTGCGGCCCGGTGCTGACCGTGGCCTGTTGTTCGCGGTAGCTCAAGTCGGTGCCGCTGAGGCGGAAGCGATAGATCAGGTCGAGATAGGAACTGGGCGACAGCACAACTCGACCGACAACATCGGAAAGCCGCGTTTCGGCGCCGGAGCCCGGCGGCAGAAACAGATTGGTCTCCGCCCGGTAGCTCTGCCCGATCAGCACTCGGTAGTTGCCCCCCGCATTGTCGTAGAGGCCGAGTTTCAGGCCGTAATCGACCCGCTGGCCGGTATCGAGGAGATCGTAGCCGGCTAGACGGTCCGGGCGAAACAACAGCGAATCGTCATAGTCGAAGGAGAGGCTGTCTTCGTTAGGGATCTTGCGCTGGTTGCCGCCATCGGGACCGGCATAAATGCCGACGATCGGCTCGACCAACGGCGTCAGCGTTTGGCCAGGGTGGATCAGCGGGTAGCTCCATTTGAGCCCGACCTGCGGGAAGACGCGACCGGTCAGAAAATTCGGGTTGGTCGGCTCGACCGCCGGTACACCGTTTATCGGGAAGAAGGCGGAGGGCAGGTCCGGGTTCGACTGCGGGCTCAGATCGTTGACCCAATAGCCGTCGCCGCGGACGCTGGCGGAGAACTGATATTGTCCGCCGATGCTGTCGCGGAAGGTGCGTTCCCATTCCGAGCCGAGCGACGTGCGCCTTGTTTGCGTGCCGACGGCGCGGACAATGTCGAGAAGATTGGCGTTCAGATTCCACCGTCCGCCGAGTTGGTCGGGATCGCTTTGCCAATTGCGGTTGACGACCGGGAGCACAATCGGCTGGGTCGAGGTTGCGAGGCCGGGCAACAGCGGCTGGAATGCATAGGCGTCGACATCGGTCGAGCCATGGGCGTCGAACCCTTCGAGGTAGCCTCGGCTGATTTCGGCGTTCAACAGCGGGTTGCCAAAGCCGAATTCCAGCAAATAGCTCTGATCGGAGACGCGCTGTATGTCGAGGCCGGTGCGCCAGGTGTCGTTGAGATCGAAGACACTGTGCTCGTTGATGTGGCCGCGAATCTCGTCGTCTCCAGGGCCCTCGCTTCCGTTCGGATTGCTGCGGTTGATGCTGCCGATGGCATCGAGAAAGCCGTCGCCGAAACGCTGTTCGTACTCGCCCGCCAGCAGCGGGCCCGCCTTGGTGGTAATGCGCGGCGCCACGGTCAGATCCTTGTCCGGTCCGAGCACTATGAAATAGGGGATCGTTATTTGCGCCCCGACGGTGCTCGAGCCGCCGAAGTACGGTGGCAGAAACCCGGTCGCGCGCTTGACCGTGGGGTCGGGGGTCGACATGTACGGGCTGTAAAAGACCGGCCAGCCGTCGATTTCCATCGTGACGTCGTGGAATTCGACCAGCTTGAGCTCTTTGTCGTGATCGATCTCGCGGGCCTCGAGCTGCCATGCGGGCGGCGCGCTCGGATCGCTCTTGCACAAGTCGCAAGGCGAGTAGACGGCGCGCTTCAGCTCGGAGCGGTTGCCGTTGGTGCGGCGCACGGCGTTGCCCGCGAGCCTAGAGTGATCCGCGAGCAGCATGCGCACATCCTTGGCGAACCCCTCGTTCATCGCATCGCGCAGCTCCATGTAGTCGGCAAACACGATCTCGCCGGTCGGCTCGGAAAGGCTGACATTGCCCGATGCCGTAATGGTGTCGGTGCGCTGGTTGTAGGTGACCGTATCGGCGAGCAGAACCTCGCCGTTTTGCGAGATTTCGACGTGCCCGCGGGCGATCGTCAGCGCGAGATCCTGGTTGTACTCGATCTGGTCGGCGCGGACGGCGATCGGGGCGTTCTGGTTCTGCTTTGCGCCGCGCGTCACCGCGAGTTGGGCGGCGGCCGGAACTGCCGCGACCGCCACGGCAAAACAGCCAAGCAGCGCGTAGGCGAGTCGCTGCCAAGAGGCCGAGTGGGGGGGGAGTCGGTGGCGATCGAGGTTGCGGCTCCTTCCCATCAGCCGTCTTCCAAATGGAGCAGCATCGAGGCGCCGAAGATCAGACTGATCCCGGTCGGGGTCCAGGCTGCGAGCACAACGGGCACCTTTGCCGAGATTCCGAGCGCGAAGACGACGTCCGACAGGACGTATAGTAGAAATCCGGCGACGACGCCGCCGATGATCATCGCGATGACGCCGCCGCGCCGCTGCGTGCGCAGGCTGAAGGTTGCCGCGACCAGAACCATCGCGCACAACAAAAACGGACGGGCGAGCAAAACGTTGTAGTGCAGGCGATGGCGCTGCGCCGGAAAGCCCGATTGCTCGAGCAGCGCGATGAAGCTCGGCAATTCCCAAAACGACATCGTGTCCGGGGAGGCGAAGCTCTCTGCTATCTTGCGTGGCGTCAGCTGAGTTGGCAGGCGCCACCGGGCCAGGGGCTGGGGCGGCTGGTCGGGCAGCCAGCGCATACCGTCCTTGATCAGCCAGTCGCCGGTTTCGAGCTGTGCCGTGCGCGCGTCGATGCGCGAGGTGAATTGGGTCAGGTCGTTGAAAAAGAACAGCGTGACGTTATCCAGCACCAGATCTGGCGAGGCCAGCTTGCCAGCATGGATGATGATCTGGTTGCCGGCTTCGTCGCTCTGACGCAGCCACAAACCCGCGTTCGACAATGACGGCTCGTCAGACTCGTAATGCAAGATGCGGCTTTCGAGCCTTTCAAAGCCCGCCTGCGCCACCGAGGCGATCGGATTGAAAACCGTCACCGCGAAAATGCCGACGAGCAGCGCCACCAGCACCGCCGGGGTCAGAAATTGCCAGACCGAGACCCCCGCCGCTCGCGCCACCACGAGTTCGTTGTTGCGGGTCAGCCGCCAGAAGGCGAGAATTGTGCCGAACAGGACGGCAAAGGGCAGCACCTCCTGCGCGGTCTGGGGCGATTGCAGGACCGCCATCTCGAACAACACCCCCAGGGTCGCCTGTATCCTCGATCCGCCGCGGCGAAGCAGCTCGATGTAGTCGGCCAGAAAGGTGATGATCGCCATCGCCCCGAAGACACAGCAGAACCACCCAAAAAACTGACGGGCGATATAGGCGGACAGGGTCTTTGCGAGCTGCACCGACAATCGCCCTTTGATATCCGTGTGGTCTCAGCGCGCGCTGATTTCGGCGAGTGGCGGCCAGCGCCAGCCGAGCCGGAGCCGTTCGGAGAGCAGGGTTGCGATAGCGACGGCGAACGGCAACAAATCGACCGCGTACATCAGCGGGATCGCCGGCGCAAAGCGGCCGGCGAGGTCGTCGACGCCGAGGGCAGTCGTTTGGAACAAAAACGCGGCGGCAATTGCCAGAATGACGCGTTTGACCTGACCTCGGCGGTTGAATTCCCCGGGCAATAGGCAGGCGAGCGGGATCAGCGCAAAACTGAACACGGAGAGCGGGACCAGGATGCGCTGGTGACCCTCCATGATAAAGCTGTGGCGCAGGAAGGGATCCAATTCCTTAGGCGGAAAGAACAGATCCGGGAGAAACCGCTCTTGGGCCAAGCGCAGCCGGACGACCGATGGATCCTGCAACGTGTCGAGGTCGAGCGTGTAGCGCGCGAAGGTCAGGATCGAAAGCTTACGGGTCTGGGGGTCGAACTGCTGGCGGTTACCATTTACCATGATAATGCGGGGGCCGGTCGGCGTATCGACAAAGGCGGCCGTCTCGGCAAGGATCGTGACCGGGCGCTGTGGGTCGCGGCTGTCGTTGATCAAGAGACCGGTGACATCGCCATTGGGCTCGCGGCTGCGGATATAGAAAGTCAGTTTGTCCGAGACCGTGGTGAAGGTGCCCTCCTGGATCAGGCTCGAGATAAAGCGATTGCGGATTTCGAACTGCAGATCCCTGAACGCCCGGTCGGCCACCGGCAGCAGGTAGGCCGACAGGCTCATCAGAAAGACAAAGGCTATCGCCGCCAGGATCAGCACCGGCTTGGCCAGCGTCAGCGGGCTCAACCCCGCCGCGCGCATGACCACGAGCTCACTCTCCGTGCTCAATCGGTTGAAGGTGAAAAGCACCGCGATAAAGACGCCGATCGGCAGCACGATGTCGATAAAGCGAGGCAGAATCAAGACCGCCAGGTAAAGGAAGACATCGACCGACAAACCACGATTGACGATCAGGTCGATCAATGTGAGCGACTGGGCGAGCCAGACCGCGGCGCTGAGAGCGGCAGTCACGAAAACCATGACGCCAAAACACTGTCGTAGTATGTACCGGGTGAGGGTGGTCATCCTCGCGCGATCATAGGGAGGCCATCCGAGGCCGGC
>CAWAVV010000016.1:0-12592 GCA_963785565.1 uncultured Alphaproteobacteria bacterium
TTCGCGGTAAGAGGCGGGCCGTCCCGCGCCTCCACCCGGCGCCTGCAAAAAACGAGGCATTCCATGGCACGCAACAAGATTGCGCTGGTCGGCGCCGGGCAGGTCGGTGGCACCATCGCGCTGCTCGCCGGGCTCAAGGAGCTCGGCGACATCGTCCTCTTCGACATTATCGAGGGAGTGCCGCAAGGAAAGGCGCTCGATATCGTGCAAGGGTCGACGATCGAGGGCTATGACGCCGTCGTCAAAGGCGCCAACGACTACGCCGACATCGCCGGCGCAGATGTCGTGATCGTCACTGCGGGCATCGCGCGCAAGCCCGGAATGAGCCGCGACGACCTGATCGGCACCAATGCCAAGGTGATCTCGACGGTCGGCCAGGCAATCAAGAAGCATTGCCCCGACGCCTTCGTGATCACCATTACGAACCCGCTCGACGTGATGGTGTGGGTCATGCGCGAGGCCTGCGGGTTACCCGCTCACCATGTGGTCGGCATGGCCGGGGTGCTCGACAGCGCCCGCTTCCGCTATTTTATCGCCGAGGAGCTGAAGGTTTCGGTCGAGGATGTCAGCGCCTTCGTCCTCGGCGGTCACGGCGACATGATGGTGCCGCTGGTGCGATATTCGACCGTTGCCGGCATCCCGTTGCCGGATCTGGTCAAGATGGGTTGGACGACCAAGGAGCGGCTGGACAAGATCGTCCAGCGCACCCGCGACGGCGGGGCCGAGATCGTCGGCCTGCTGAAGACCGGGTCGGCGTTTTACGCGCCGGCGAGTTCGGCGATCGCCATGGCCGAGGCCTATTTGCGCGACAAAAAGCGCGTTCTGCCCTGCGCCGCCTGGCTCACAGGGCCAATACGGCGTCAAGGATCTCTATGTCGGCGTCCCGGTGGTGATTGGCGCCGGCGGGGTCGAGCGGATCGTCGAAATCGAGCTCAATCCCCAGGAACAGGCGGAGTTCGACAGATCGGCCGCCGGGGTCCGCGAGCTGATCGATGTCGTCAAGACGATGAAGGTTCTGGGCTGATCCGATGAATATCCACGAATACCAGGCGAAAGAGCTGCTGGCGAAGTTTGGCGTCGACAGTGCCGCGCGGCGGGGTCGCCTATACCGCGGCGGAGGCGGTCGGAGTGGCGCGGCGGCTCGGCGGGCCGGTATGGGTGGTCAAGGCTCAGATCCATGCCGGCGGCCGCGGCAAGGCCGGGGGCGTCAAAGTCGTCCGCTCCGAGGAGGATGTCGCCGCCGCGGCGCGGGCGTTGCTCGGCCATAATCTCGTCACCCACCAGACCGGACCGGCGGGACGCGAGGTCAAGCGCGTCTATGTCGAGGAAGGCTGCGACATCGCTCGCGAGCTGTATCTGGGGCTCCTGATCGACCGCGAAACTGGCCGAGTAACCCTGATCGGCTCGACCGAAGGTGGGGTCGAGATCGAGGAGGTGGCCGAGCATTCGCCTGAGAAAATCATCAAGGTTGCAATCGACCCGGCGAGCGGGATCGAGCCGTTTCATGCGCGCGAGATCGCCTATGGCTTGGGCCTCGAAGGCAAGCAGGTCGACGTTGCCGTCAAATTCGTGACAGCACTCTATCGCGCCTTCACCGAGCTCGATGCCTCGATCGCCGAGATCAACCCGCTGGTGGTGACCGGATCGGGCGAACTGGTTGCGCTCGACGCCAAGGTCGGGTTTGACGACAACGCCTTGTTCCGCCACCCCGAGATCGCGGCGTTGCGCGACGAGGACGAAGAGGACCCGACCGAGGTCGAGGCCAGCAAGCACGCGCTCAACTACATCAAGCTCGACGGCAATATCGGCTGCATGGTCAACGGCGCCGGCCTGGCGATGGCGACGATGGACATCATCAAGCTCTATGGCGGCAGCCCGGCCAATTTCCTCGATGTCGGCGGCGGGGCGACGCGCGAGCGGGTGGGAACCGCATTCAAGTTGATCCTCAGCGATCCCAATGTCGAAGGGATCCTGGTCAATATCTTTGGCGGGATCATGCGCTGTGACGTGATCGCCGAAGGCGTCGTCGCCGCGGCGCGCGAAATCAATCTGCACGTGCCGCTGGTCGTCCGCCTCGAAGGCACCAATGTCGATCTCGGCAAAGCGATCATGCAGCAATCGGGCTTGCCGATCCTCGCCGCCGAGAACCTTGCCGACGCCGCCCAAAAGATCGTGACCGCGGTCAAGGAGGCGCGCTGATGTCTATTCTGGTCAATGCGTCGACGAAGGTCTTGTGTCAGGGCTTCACCGGCTCGCAGGGCACGTTTCACTCCGAGCAGGCGATCGCCTACGGCACCAAGATGGTCGGCGGCGTCACCCCGGGAAAAGGCGGGACCCGGCATCTCGATCTGCCGGTGTTCAACACGGTTCACGAGGCGCGCGCTAAAACCGGGTGCGACGCCAGCGTTATCTATGTGCCGCCGCCCTTTGCCGCCGACGCGATCCTCGAAGCGGTCGATGCCGAAATCCCGCTTGTCGCCTGCATCACCGAGGGCATCCCGGTCCTCGACATGGTGCGGGTCAAGCGCAGCCTGACCGGCACCAAGACTCGGTTGATCGGGCCAAACTGCCCCGGCGTCATCACCCCCGACGAGTGCAAGATCGGCATCATGCCGGGCCATATCCACCGGCGCGGCAAGATCGGCATCGTGTCACGCTCGGGCACCCTGACTTATGAGGCGGTGGCGCAGACGACCGCGGTCGGGCTCGGCCAGTCGACCTGCGTCGGGATTGGCGGCGACCCGGTCAACGGCACCAACTTTGTCGAAGTGCTCGAAATGCTGCTCGCCGACGACGAGACCGAGGCGATCGTCATGATCGGCGAGATCGGCGGGACCGCGGAAGAGGACGGCGCGGCGTTCCTCAAATCTGCGCAGCAGGAAGAAGCCGGTCGTCGGCTTTATCGCCGGCAGCACCGCTCCGCCGGGGCGACGAATGGGCCATGCCGGCGCCATAATCGCGGGCGGCAAGGGCGGCGCAGAGGACAAGATGGAAGCGTTGCGCAGCGCCGGCGTCACCGTCGCCCGCTCGCCCGCCGAGATCGGCACGACGATGCGCGATGTGCTGCGCTGACTGACGACGATATCGACCGGCTGATCAAAGCGGGCGCAATACGAAGTCGAGCCTTTCGCGGGATGAGGGTTGGCCTTGTTCATGCCTCAGCCAATAAGCCCGCGGTACCTGCCTCAGCTCAATGGAGCGGATATGAGTGAGGAGAAAATCACCCTCGACTTCCTCGCCAACCTGGTCCGGGGCATGCGCGACGACATATTGTCGCTGAAAGACGACATGGCTGTTCTGACCGCGATGGCGGTCCGCCACGATCAGGAATTCGGGCGGCTCAACGCGAAGCTTGACGATATGTTCAACCAGATGCGCGCTATGGTGCGGCAGCACCAGCGGTTCAGCGAACGCCTGCGCGCTCTTGAGGAGGAGAGGCCGTAACCCCGGTGGAACCGAGATGAGCCCTTCGGAGCCCGATGCCTCCTCGGCGCTCCGAGGGGCAGCGGTCATGCCGATTTCTTAGTGAGCGGCGGCCCCGATCCAATCGCCCTCAGCCCGTTCCGCGGCATTCCGATCACCGCGCCCGCTGCCTTTGTGCAGGGCACAATGGCGTGATTTGCAGGAAAGTTTCGATCTTTGCTCCCTATATCTTGCGCGTGCGAAAGCCGGTCGCGATAGAGGGTCGGTCTCGGTTTTTCCCGGCATGAGAAACAGATTCAGAGTCGCTGATGGCTGATATTGACGGCGCGAGCTTTCTGACCGGCGCCAATGCCGGGTTCATTGTCGATCTCTACGCGCGCTTTCTGGACGACCCGGCCTCGGTCGACGATAGCTGGCGGCGGTTTTTTGCCGAGATCGGCGACGACGGGTCGACGGCGCTCGGCGAGCTGCGCGGGCCGCCTTGGGCAAAGCCTCACGCTGCGGTCACCAACGGCGCAGCGACGGTGCTCGATGCCGAGGCGTTGCGTCGGGCGACCTCCGACTCGATCCGCGCGTTGCAGCTGATCCGCGCATACCGGGTGCGCGGCCATCTCGAAGCCGATCTTGACCCGCTCGGCCTCGATAAGCGCGGGCCCTACCCCGAACTGGATTTCCGCAGCTATGGCTTTAGCGAAGCCGATCTCGATCGCGAGATCTTCCTCAACAACATCTTTGGCCAGCGAGCGGGCGAGCCTGCGCGAGATCATAGCGATCCTGCGCGCGACCTATTGCGGCACGATCGGCGTCGAATACATGCACATCCAGGCGCCCGGCCGAGCGCGCCTGGATTCAGCAAAAATTCGAAACGCGGCGACCCGGAGTGCTGTCGGCGGCCGACAAGAAAGAGATTCTGGAAATCCTGACCATGGCCGAGACCTTCGAGCGCTTTCTCGACCGCCGCTATACCGGCACCAAGCGGTTCGGCATCGAGGGAGCCGAATCCCTGATGCCGGCGCTGGAGGCTATCCTGCGCCGCGGCAGTTCGCTCGGCATTCGCGAATTCGTGATCGGCATGCCGCATCGCGGGCGGCTCAATGTGCTCGCCAATTTCGTCGGCAAGCCGTTCGCCGCGATCTTCTCGGAATTCCAGGGGAATTCGACCAATCCCGAGCACGTCCACGGCTCAGGCGACGTCAAATACCATCTCGGCACCTCGGCCGACCGCGAAATCGACGGCAAGACCGTCCATCTGTCGCTCGCCGCCAACCCCTCGCATTTGGAAGCGGTCGACCCGGTCGTACTCGGCAAGGTTCGCGCCAAACAGCAGCAGCACGCCGACAGCGGACGAGATCAGATCGCCGGCATCCTGATGCACGGCGATGCCGCCTTCGCCGGCCAAGGGCTCGTCGCCGAATTGCTCGAATTGTCCGAGCTGACCGGGTTTTCCACCGGCGGCACGATCCATGTCATCGTCAACAACCAGATCGGCTTTACCACCGCCCCGTCCGCCGCCCGTTCGAGCCCTTACCCGTCGGATGTCGCCAAGGGCGTCCAGGCGCCGATCTTTCACGTCAACGGGGACGATCCCGAGGCGGTCGTCGAAATCGCTCGCATCGCCGCCGAATATCGCCGCGAGTTCAAAAAGGATGTCGTCGTCGACCTGTTCTGCTATCGCCGCCACGGGCACAACGAGGGCGACGAGCCGGCTTTTACCCAGCCGCTGATGTACCGCACGATCGCCCGCCATCCGACCACCCGGCAGATCTATGCCGCACGCCTGATCGCCGAGGGGGTCCTCGCCGAAGGGGAGCCGGAGGCGATAGCGGCGCGGTTTGTCGCCCGCCTCGAAACGGAGTTCGAAGCGGCCAAAAACTATCGCTCGAACAAGGCGGATTGGCTCGAAGGCGCCTGGGCGGGGTTCGAACCGGCGCCGCACGACGACTGCAGCGCCGATACTGCCGTCGCCGCCGAGGTGTTGCGCGAGCTGGGAGAGGGGTTGACGACCGCTCCCGAAGGTTTCCGGCTCAACCCCAAAATAATCCGCCAGCTCAACGCGAAACGCGCCGCGATCGAATCCGGCGAGGGGATCGATTGGGCGACCGCGGAGGCGCTGGCGATCGCCTCGTTATGCGCCGAAGGCACCCATGTCCGCATGTCCGGACAAGATAGTGGACGCGGCACCTTCTCGCACCGCCACGCTATCCTCGTCGATCAGGAAACCGAGAAGCGCTACATCCCGATCAGCCATGTCCGCGCCGGGCAGGCGCCGTTCGAGATCATCGACAGCCCGCTTTCCGAGGCCGCGGTCGTCGGCTTCGAATACGGCTACAGCCTCGCCGATCCGTCCAGCCTAGTGTTATGGGAGGCGCAATTCGGCGATTTCGCCAACGGTGCACAGGTCATCATCGACCAGTTCTTAAGTGCCGGCGAAGCGAAATGGTTGCGCATGAGCGGCCTCGTCTTGTTGTTGCCGCACGGCTATGAGGGGCAAGGGCCCGAGCATTCCTCGGCCCGCATCGAGCGCTATCTGCAGCTTTGCGCCGAGGACAACATCCAGGTGTGCAACCTGACCAGCGCCGCCAACTACTTTCACGCCCTGAGGCGTCAGATTCACCGCAATTTCAGAAAGCCGCTGGTGATTTTCACCCCGAAATCGCTGCTGCGCGCAAAGGAAGTGATGTCGCGGCTCGACAAGATGGGGCCGGGCAGCGGCTTTCGCCGAGTGATCGCGGAAATCGGGCCGATCGCCGCGGATGATGCGGTGCGCCGGGTAGTCCTGTGCAGCGGCAAGGTCTATTTCGATCTGGTCAGGGCGAGGGCCGCGAGCGACGACAACCGGGTGGCATTGATCCGGATCGAGCAGCTTTATCCGTTCCCGTCCGACGCCCTCGGCAAGGTATTGGCCCGCTACCGCAACGCCGAGATCATTTGGTGCCAGGAAGAGCCGCGGAACATGGGTGGGTGGAACTTTGTCGACCGGCGCATCGAAGAGGTGCTCGCCGGGCTCGATATCGCCGCCAAGCGGCCATCCTTTGCCGGACGGGCGGACGCCGCCTCGCCGGCCACCGGTTTGTTCAAGCGCCATGTCGAGGAGCAGGCGCAGCTGGTCGCGGACGCTCTTGCGGCTTAAGCGGATGACCGCCGAGATCAAAGTGCCCAACCTCGGCGAGTCGGTGACCGAGGCGACCGTGGCGAAATGGCTGAAGCGTCCCGGCGAAGCGGTCGCCGTCGACGAGCCCGTCGTCGAGCTCGAAACCGACAAGGTGACGTTGGAAGTGCCGGCGCCCGCGGCCGGGACGCTCGCCGAAATTCTGGCCGAGGAAGGAGCCAATCTACCGGTCGGCGCGGTGCTCGGCCGGATCAGCGAGGGTGTGGTGGCGGCAACGACACCCCTTTCCCCCTCCCCCTCCCCGCTCGCGGGAAGAGGGAGGGACCCGCAGATCCGCAATCGACGGAGCCGCGAAGCGGCGGACGAGATGTCGGACCCACGCTGCGGGAGGGTGAGGGGCAGCGAGCGCTCGAACGTTCGGGGCCAGCGGTGCGAAAGCTGATCGTCGAGAGCGGCCTTGACGCCGCGACGATCGCGCCCACCGGGCCGGGCGGACGAGTCACCAAAGCGGATGTGATCGAAGCGCTCGCGCGCCCGGAGCCGGCTTCACCGCCAACCCCTGCCCTGCCCTCGCCCGCCGTTACCTCGGCGGAGCGCGAGGTGCGGGTGCGGATGACGCGCCTGAGACGGCGGATCGCCGAGCGCCTTAAGGCGGCGCAAAACACCGCGGCGATGCTGACCACCTTCAACGAAATCGACATGAGCCAGACGATCGCTCTGCGCGAGCGCTGGCGCGAGACCTTCGAGAAAAAACACGGTGTTCGCCTTGGCTTCATGTCGATCTTCGTCAAGGCGGCGATCGTCGCACTGAAGGAAATTCCCGGGGTCAACGCCGAGATCGACGGCGACGACATCGTCTACAAGAACCATTACGACATCGGGGTCGCGGTCGGCATCGAGCACGGGCTCGTCGTACCGGTGCTGCGTGATGCCGATCGGATGAGCTTCGCCGAAATCGAAGAGACGATCGCGGCGCTCGGCGTTAAGGCGCGCGAAGGCAAACTATCGATCGCCGAGCTTTCGGGCGGCACCTTTACGATCTCGAATGGCGGGGTCTATGGGTCCTTGTTGTCGACGCCGATCCTCAATCCGCCGCAATCCGGCATCCTCGGGATGCACAAGATCGAAAGACGGCCGGTCGCGGCGGGCGACAAGATCGAGATCCGGCCGATGATGTATGTGGCGCTGTCCTACGATCATCGAATCGTCGACGGCCGCGAGGCGGTAGCCTTTCTCGTGCGCATCAAGGAATGTGTCGAGGATCCGTCACGTCTGCTGTTCGATATCTGAGGCCGCTTACCGCGCCGCCTTCTCGGGCAAGCCAGCGGACGCCGTAATCCGGGCGATCATCGGCAAAATCTTGTGCTCGATATCCTGAGAGCTCAACGGACCGACCTGGCGGTAGCGGATATGGCCGATGCGGTCGACGACATAAGTTTCCGGCACCCCATAAACCCCGAAGTTTATCGCGGTGGCGCCGTCACGATCGACGGCGACGCGGCCGAATGGATTACCGAGTTCGTCGAGGAAGCGGCGCGAATCAGCCGGCTTGTCCTTATAGGCGATGCCGTCGAGGGTTACATCGGGACTATGCGCCAGCGCCGACAGCGCCGCCTGTTCTTCGCGGCACGGGGCGCACCACGAGGCGAAAAAGTTGACCAGTGTGACCCCGCCGCCGAGATCCTTGCGTGACAAGCCGTGCGCAGGGTCGTAGAGGCCGGGCAGCGCGAAATCCGGGGCCGGCCGATTGATCAGCGCCGACGGCAAAAGCTGCGGATCGTACTTTAGGCCCATCGCAAAGGCCACGAGCAACACCGCGAACAGCGCCGCCGGCAGCAGAAAAGCGAGCTTGCGTACCATCGCCACTGACCGGAAGTTAACGCCCGCCGGTGACAGCGGCCTTCAACGGAGCAGCGGCCTGATCGGATGCCGCGCCTTCCTGCCAGTGCCCGCTTTTCTTCAGCGCATCGACGACTTCGCGCGGCATGTATTTCTCATCATGCTTGGCGAGCACGTTCGAGGCGGCGAAGACGTCGCCCGGCTCCAGCCTCCCCTCGGCGACGACTCCCTGCCCCTCGCGGAACAGATCGGGCAGGATGCCGCGATAGACCACGGCGATGTCCGTTTTGCCGTCGGTGATGCGGAACGAAACCGTGTGCCCGTCCGCCGAATGCGACACACTCTGTTTCTCGACGAGCCCGCCGATCCGCACCAGGCGATCGGATGCCAGCGCCTGCGTCTTCAGATCGCTCGGGCTGTAGAAAAACACGAGGTTGCTGCTGAAGGCGCTGAGGACCACCGCGGTCGCCCCGGCGAGCGCTGCCATCCCGAGCGCCAGCAAGCCCAGCCGCTGCTGCTTGCGGGTCATCACCGGGTCTCGATTTGCCGCTGCAGCTGTTCGAGGGCGCGCACGCTCTGCCGATGGCGCCACCAGGAATGCAGCGCCAATCCGCCGAGCACGACAAAGGTCAGGCCATAGGCCGGCCACACAAAGACCGCGTAGCCGCCCATCGCCAAAAAAGCACCGATATTGGTCACCGCCGGTCTCTTCAGCGCAGCGCCGGGCGCGCCGATCCTACGCCTTCCGGCCGGGGCCGGACGGCTCTCGGCGCGATGGCGCCGCTGAGGCGCAGCGCCAGAGCCTTGCGCTCGTTCAACGCGGTGCGCATGCGCAGCATCAGCAACGCTGCGAACAAGAGCATAAACCCCGCCGCCATGATCAGCAGCGGCATCAGCATCGATAGCGCAATCGTCGGCTTGCCAAAGCGCAGCACGCTCGCCGGCTGGTGCAAAGTGTTCCACCAATCGACCGAGAATTTGATGATCGGCAGATTGACCACGCCGACCAGCGCCAAGATCGAACCGGCCCTGCCGCCGCGGGTCGGGTCGTCGAACCCGTTCACCAGCGCGATATAGCCAAGATAAAGAAAAAACAGCACCAGCACCGACGTCAGTCTGGCATCCCACACCCACCATGCGCCCCACATCGGGCGGCCCCAGAGCGATCCCGTGGTCAGGCACACAAAGGTAAAAGCGGCGCCGATCGGCGCCGAGGCGCGCGCCGCGATTTCAGCCAGCGGATGCCGCCAGACGAGCGCGACACCACTCCCAACGGCAATAAACAGATAGATCGAGAGGGCCATCCACGCGGCCGGGACGTGGACATACATGATGCGTGCGGCGTCGCCTTGCTGGTAGTCCGGCGGCGCCACGACCAGCGCCAAATAGATCCCGATGGCGAGCACGGCGACCGTCGACCAGCCGCACCATGGCAACGCCCTTGCGCTAAGTCGCATAAAGCGCGCGGGGTTGGCAAACCAGTTGATCATCGCCTCGTCAAACGGCGTCACTTCGACCTGACGGCGCCGTTTATAGCAGATCGAAAAACTGGGTCGAGCCGGTTAGCAGCATCCGGCATGTCGGGGCCACGTGCGAATAGAAGTCGATCGTCACTGCGATTTTGGAGTGTCCGATCGGCAATCACGGGATTCGCGGTCAAGGTCTCCGGTCTCGCATTGATCCGACCGATCGATCAAATGGAGGAAGGAGCCGAATACCGAGCCTCGCCGCAACCCGGACATGCCGAGATCGGCTCCGGCGGCGTCGGTAATCGACCATAGCCTGTCGCCGCTTTCCTGTTGGGCAATTGTCGCATAGTGGAATTCGTGGCCGCGAAAGCCCGAACCAGTGCGGCCGAGCGGTCCGTCGGCGAGCAAGGTCGCGCGGCGATAGCCGAGCGACAAGCAGCGTTCGGTAAAGCTGGTGACCACCGGCAACAGCCCCGCCATCGGGTGGCTGCTTCTATCGGCGTCGATCAACGCCTCGCCCAGGACCATGTAGCCGCCGCATTCGCCGTAGACCGGTTTTCCGCCTGCCGCAGCCCGGCGCAGGCCGGCGAAAAAGACATCGGCGGCGGCGATCCGGCCGGCCCACAATTCGGGATAGCCGCCCGGCAGATACACCGCGTCGGCGGCGGGGTCGGGCGACTCATCGGCGAGCGGCGAGAAGAAGGCGAGATCAGCGCCATGACGCCGCCATCCGTCGAGCAACGCCGGATAGATGAAGCAGAAGGCGTCGTCGCGCGCTACGGCGATGCGCCGGCCGAGCGGCGGAATGCCGGGGGTCACGGGCTCGCGGGCGAGCGTCGAGGGCCGAGCCAGCGCCAGCAGCCGATCGACATCGAGAAAGGCGCCGACCTGTTCGGCGGCGCGCTCGATGACCCGCTCGGCCTCGCCGATCTCGCCGGCAGGGACCAAGCCGAGATGGCGCGACGGCAGCGCCAATGCCGGGTCAGCGGGAAGCGCGCCTGATATCGCGAGGCCCGGCAGATGCCGCCGTACCGCCCCGGCGAGCAGCGCACGATGCCGTTCGCTGGCAACCCGGTTGAAGATCACACCGACAATCGCCGCTTCCGGCCGATGTCGAGTAAAGCCGCGCAGCAAAGCGGCGACCGACGCTCCCTGGCCGCGTGCGTCGACGACCAGCACGACCGGCCAGCCCGTCAATTGGGCGAGGTCAGCAGTCGAGCCCGCCTCGCCGTCGGCTTCCGTGCCGTCGAACAGGCCCATGACGCCCTCGCACAACACGATCTCGGCTGCGGCGTCCAACCCGGCGACGAGCCCGCCGAGGGTCTCCGGCCGCATCGCCCACGGATCGAGATTGATGCATGGCGCGCCGCTGGCGAGCGCGTGAAAGGTTGGATCGATGAAATCGGGCCCGGCTTTGGCCGCGGCGACGCGCACGCCGCGCGGGCGCAGATGCCGTAGCAGGCCCGCCGTTACCAGGGTCTTGCCGCTCCCGGAAGCCGGTGCGGCGAGGATCAGCCCGCAGGCCTGCATACGCACGCGGGCCTGGGGGCCCCCGGCCGGTTCAGCTCGGGAGTTTGTCGCCGTCGGGCGGCGCGGGAACCTCGAACGCGTTGACCATGCCGGAGAGGAACGCGAAATAGTTCGCCGCCCCGGTCAGCTCGACCATCCACTGCACGCCGTGGCGGTCCTTCAGCCGGTCGAACAGCGCCGGATCAACCTTGTTGGTGCGGATCAGCTGGCGCGTGTAGTTGATGATATCGCGCTCGTCGGCGGGAAGCCCGGAGGGATCGCCCTTGGCGCGCAACAGATCGATCGTCGCCTCGGGCACGCCGGCGCGGCGCGCGGCCCCGACCTGGGCGGCCCAGACGTAAGCAGCCTCTTTTTCGCGCACCGAGGCGAGGATGGCATGCGAGCGCAGCCTGCCGTCGACCACGCTGCCTTCGCGGAAAAAGGTCACCAATGGCAGCACCCGCTCTGCTAAAGGCGGGCTGTGCAGCATGATACTGAACGGGCCGCGCACGCCGCCGAAGACCTTGACCACGTCGTCGACAACGCCGTGATGCTCGGCCGGCACGTCAGCCTTGCCGCTGACCGGGGCGATTTTAGGCATGACTTCCTCCACTATGATCAGATGCCCGGATAGGGTTTGCCCCACCCGTCGAGATAGACGACATCGGATAGCGGGCCGCGGCCGACCGGGCCGAAGCGCCCCATCGGATAGCCGATCGGCAGAATGGCATAGGAGTGAAAGCCCGGCGGGATGCCCATCGCCGCATCGACTTCCTTCTCGTAACTGATGTGCCTGGTCGTCAGGGTCGAGCCAAGGCCGAGCGCGCGCGCCGCCAGCAGCATGTTCTGCACTGCCGGGTAGATCGACGAGCCGGCCGAGCGGCCCGGATTGGCGCCATCCTCGAGGCAGGCGACGATCCAGACCGGCGCCTCGTGGTAATGGTCGGTCAGGTATTCGACCGCCGAATGCTGGCGCCTATAGCGGGCGAGATCCGAGCCCGGCGGCGGCGCGCTGGACGCATACCGCGGGCCGACGACCTCGTCGAAGGCCTTCTTGTAATAGACCTGCACCGCCTTTTTGATCGCCGGGTCTTTCAGCACCAGAAAGCGCCAACGCTGGGTGTTGCCGCCGCTCGCCGCAGCCTGGCCGGCGAGCAGGATCTTGCGGATCAGATCGTCAGGCACCGGGTCGGGCTTCAACCGCCGCATCGCCCGCATCGTGTGCATGATCTCGAAAATTTCG
>CAWAVV010000017.1:0-40099 GCA_963785565.1 uncultured Alphaproteobacteria bacterium
CAAGTCCCGTCACGCGCCCCACGGCCTGAACCATAACGCCGGCGTTGCCCAGGCCAATGCTGAATTATAACGCGAAACCTGATATTTATATCGTCTGTGGCCATGAGGACTGCCCATCGTGACGAGCGGGCATCAAAGACGCGCGAAGACCAAGGTCGTGTTGACGGTCGACACCGAACCGTCGATCGCCGGGGCATTTCGCAGAAACGAAGTCAATACTCCGCTGATCCACGAGCCGGTGGCAGGCGTGGTCGACGGCAAGAGCGAAGCGCTGGGCTTTCTGGTCGAGACGCTGAGCGGGCACGGGTTGGTCGCGACCTTTTTCGTCGAGACTGTCCATACGCGCTACTTTCCCGACACGGTCATGGGCGGCTACGTCGACCAATTGTTGCGCGCCGGCCAGGACGTGCAATTGCATTTGCACCCTTGCTGGCTGTCGTTCGAGGACGGCAAGTTCGACCGCCTCAACCCGGCCTCCGACCATTGTCACGAGCTGGAAACCGGGCCGCTGGTGGAGCTGATCGGCGAAGGCGCCGATCAAATCGCCGCCTGGACCGGGGTGCGGCCGAGCGGCATGCGCTCGGGTAACTTTTCCACTGCGCTATCGGTGTTCGAGGCGATGAGCCAGGCAGGCCTGCGCCATGCGTCCAACATCTGCCTCGCGGTCCATCGCCCGCCAGAGCCGGAGCTGGCGATGGCCGGCGGCGTGCATGACTTTGCCGGCATCCGTGAACTGCCGGTAACCTGCTTTGTCGATGTCGGCCCGGTAGGGCGCCGACGCCTGCGCCCGATGCAAGTCACCGCATTGACCGCGCGTGAGCAGATCAGCCTGCTCAATGCGGCGCACGAGTGTGAAAATCCCGTCGTGGTGATCGTCACGCATCCGTTCGAGTTCGTCAAAAAGCGGGATTTCCGCTACACCGACCTGCGGCCCAATCGGATAATCCAGGACCGTTTCCGACGCTTGTGCGCGTTCCTCTCCCAAAACACCGATCGGTTCGAGGTCGTGCCGCTCGCTGTTGCCGCGGATACGATCAACAATGATCGGGCATGGACCGAACTGACCGGGAATGCGTTCAACTCGATCGTTCGCGCGGTCACCAACGTGGTCAACGATCATCTGGGATTCATCTAACGTAGTATGAGATGGAGCGATGGAGGACGCAGGGTAGTAGCGATCGTGCCCAGACGCTTTTTTTCGGCCCTACAGGAGCTTCCACCGCGATCCATGCCCTTTGGCGGCGGGGACCCCGTTGGGATATGCGCCCGCTTTGGCAGCTACCGCGGGCTCGCCCGCCTCCTGCTTGCTTACTTTGAAAACGGCATCGGCGGCTATCGCCACCTCAAGAAAATCCGCTGGGACAAGGTGGAGCGCGTCGTCTTTGTGTGCCACGGCAACATCTGCCGCAGTCCGTATGCAGAGCGCCGCGCGGCGACTTACGGTTTGCCCACCGCATCCTTTGGTCTATCGGCGGAGACCGGCGCGCCGGCCGACTCGAGCGCGCTCAGTGCTGCGGCGCGACGAGGGATCGAGCTCGCGGAGCATCGCGCCCGTGCGGCCGAGGATTTCGAATTTCACAGCGGTGATCTGCTGATCGTCATGGAGCCACGGCAAGCACGCGCGATGTCGCGATGTCTGCCGACGGTACCCTGCCAATTGACCATGCTTGGCCTGTGGAGCCGGCCCCGTCGTCCGCATATTCACGACCCGCACCGTTTGGGCGAAGCATATTGGGAGCAGTGCTTCGACATCATCGATTCCGCT
Organism: uncultured Alphaproteobacteria bacterium; assembly: GCA_963785565.1. GTDB lineage: Bacteria > Pseudomonadota > Alphaproteobacteria > ATCC43930 > CGMCC-115725 > AP-15. The sequence continues at coordinate 1,766 of CAWAVV010000017.1, forward strand.
GTGCGGGGCATTGCCGAGCGGACGCGTCCGGGCCCGCCAGATGGGAGATAGGCCGGCGCACCCGCCGGCTATCGTGCTGGGCGCGGATACCCCGATCGGCCTCACGATCATTCGCGATCTGGGGGAGCACGGCGTACCGGTCCATGCCATTGCGCGGTCACGCAAGGGCATCGGCCTCTATTCCAGGTGGGCCACCCGCGGTTATTTGCGCCCGCCCGACAACGATGCGACGATTGAGCTTCTGAACCGAATCGTGTCGCAGCAGGGCGCTCGTTATCTGCTGGCGGTCTCCGAGACAGACCTTCTTTTTATACGCGCCGCCGCCGATGGAGGCCGACTAATTGGTCTGCAGGCATTGGTGCCGCCGGCGGCGCAACTCGCGATCGTGGGCGACAAGGCCGCGACCTACGCCGTCGCCCGAGAGGTTGGGGTGCCGGTGCCCGCGACCTGGCAGCCGCAAGACGGTCCGATCGCCGATCGATCACCCGAAGAGCTGACCTTTCCGTGCGTACTCAAATGGAGCAATCCTGAAAGCGTCGGTCGCGGGCTGTCCGGTCACGGCCTCGAATTACTGAAGTCGGAGTATTGCTACGACCGCGCGGAGCTGGTCCGCGCGCTCGCGCGCTACGCGCCTTACGGCCGCTATCCGCTGGTCCAGGCGTTCTGCCCCGGCGGCGGCCTCGGTCACATGATTTTTCTCGATCGCGGGGAGGCGCTGTTGCGCCTCCAGCACCGCCGCATTTCCGAATGGCCCCCGGAGGGCGGAACCTCGACGGTGTGCGAAAGCCTGCCGCTTTCGATCAATGCCGGGCTGTTGACCAAATCGGAGGCGCTGCTGCGGCGGATCGGCTGGCAGGGGGCCGCGATGGTCGAATACCGCCTCGATCCGCGCACCGGGCGAGCAGCCCTGATGGAGGTCAACGGACGCTTCTGGGGCAGCCTGCCGCTTGCCTACCATGCCGGCGTGCCTTTCGCATGGTACACCTATGCCGTCCTCGGCCTCGGTGTAAGACCCGATCCGCCCGCCTACCATGCCGGTGTCAGGTGCCGATACATGATACCGGAGACGCGGCGCCTCCTTACCCTGATTCGCCAACGCGGGCGCACGCAAAATCGGGCGCTCTCGTTCTCGGTGGCCGGCGAGGTAATCGAGTACGTCCGTCAGTTCTTCAGCCCGAGCAGCAGATATTTCGTGTTCACTTTTCGCGACCCAAGACCGTTCTTCGCGGATATGGGGTTCGTGATCCGCAATGCGGTCCGCCGCATCGCGGTGCTCGGGCGCCGGTCAGAGCGCGACCACCACAACCGCCCCGCCCCAGCGCCTGACGGTCGCGAACCGAGCTAAGCGGGAATTCGCCACTCGCTCGAACACGCGTCAGCGCGGGCTTGACCCGCGCATCGGCGTCCTTCCGGCAATTCGGGGGGAGGGCCGAAAACGAGCCCGGCCATTCCCCGATCTCGGCAATTACATCGCGGCCATGCGGCCGGCGCGGCGCTTGGCCAGCGGTGTCGCCGGTTCTACCGCCGGCGGGGCCTGCACCTTTTTGGTCGAGCGCGGCAGAGTCCAATCCCACTCATCCGCGCCCATCTGGTAATGGCGATTGTTCTGGGACGGGTTGCGGTTGACCATGTGGCGATTGTGGAGCGGGTGGGTGACGCTGCGGACCTCGTGCTCGATCGTAAACAGGTGCTTGCTGGTGTCGAGGCAGACGATGTCCTGCCAGCGGTATTGGTACTGATCGCTTTCCTCGGTGATCAGCCCGCGCTTTTCGAGCTCGTCATGCGGCCCCGAAAATTCCTGGGCGTAGACCTGCAGGTGATGGCCGTCGAATTCCGGCAGCTTCTTGTCGGTCTCGCGGAAGATTAGCTCCTGCCTGGCCCCGGTGCGCACGTGTGCGGCGCGGCCCTCGCCATTCTCCTTGACGCAGGCGGGCGTATAGAAAATCTCGCGATAGAACCGGGCGATGCCATCGGCGGTCCCCTCCGGCACGGTGAATTCGACATAGGGCATGCCGAGATTGATGTAGCCAAACCGCTCCTCATCGGGCTCATAAAGGCGGAACTTGTTGCCCCACGGGCAGGTCGCCTCGACATAAGCATTGTGCTGCTTGCAGTCGAACTTGGTGTCGGCGAGCTTTTTCTTGGCTTCGCCGAGACGCTCGCACAATTCCTCGAGCGACGGGACCACGAGACCGACATGGCCGCGCAATACGTTCGGGTCGCCGGTCGGCAAGTGGAACTGGCTGTTGCCGACATTGACCCACATGTTGTTGGTGCCGGGGAACATGAAGGGATCGCGGGTCAGGCCGAGCGCCGACAGGTAAAACTCGGACGCCAGCCCCTGATTGTTGACTCTGAGATTGACGTGTTCGAGACCGACCAGGTTGCCAAGATCCTCGGCGGTGCGGTCATAGAGTTGTTGCGCCATTAGCGACCTCCAATTTTGCCGGACAGCCCGCGCCGCCCGGCCTTGCGGTAATCGACGTGCACGGCGAAGCGACGCGGCTTTGGGGGGCGCCGCGCCGTCGCCCGCATGCGCCGATATCAAAACAACTTTTCGAACCTCTCGTCTACCGGTACGCGATAGCCGTTGGCAAGAGCATTGGTTTCATTGGCCATGCCGACCACCGCCAGAAGCTCCGCCAGCATCTGCGGCGTCATGCCCTGCTTCTTCGCGGCCGCGGAATGTGACGCGGTGCAGTAGGCGCAGCCGTTGCTGGCGCTGACCGCGAGATAGACCAGCTCCTTGGTCAACGGGTCGAGCGCGCCTGGCGCCATGACCTGCCGGATGCTCTCCCAGGTGCGCCGCAAGGTCGGCGGGTCGTTGGCCAGCGCCTTCCAGAAATTGTTGATCCAGTCGGTGCCGCGCGTCTTCATAATATCGTCATAGACCGCGCGCACCTCGGCGCTCGCCCGGTCGTATTCGACCGGCGGAACCATGGTCATCATTTTCCTCCCACTTCAGCGCGGCGCAGTTCTCGGCCGAGCCGCCCGGACAAGAACAGGCCCAGCATGCGCAGATCGCTCAACAACGACCAACCCGGATGCCCAAAGGTCTCGGGCCGGTTGTGCTCGAAAACCAGATGCCCGAGCCAGGCAAGCGCGTAGCCGACAACCGGGGCGGCGATCAGCCAACGCCAATCGCGCGTGACCCCGGCCATGGCCAGCGCGCCGAGCCCGAACGTCGTGCCGAGATAGTGCAATCCGCGGGTGCGCGGGTCGTGATGCGCGGCGAGATAGCGCCGCCAGAACTCGGCATAGCTCATGGCGCGCCGTGCTTGTAAAGCGGCGGCCGGCAGCGTAAGTCAGCAGCCATTATCGCCCCTTTCGACTGCGGAGTCGCGACATGGGTTTCAAGGTAGCGGTGGTCGGCGCCACCGGCAATGTCGGGCGCGAGATTCTGACGACGCTCGCCGAGCGCGACTTTCCCGCAGACGAGGTCGTGGCGCTGGCCTCGTCGCGCTCGGTCGGCAGAGAGGTTTCCTTTGGCGAGGACGACATCCTCAAGGTTCAGAACCTCGAAACTTTCGACTTTCGCGGCATCGATATCGTGCTGTCCTCGCCCGGCGCCAAGGTGTCAGCGCAATTCGCCCCGCGCGCGACCAAGGCGGGCGCCGTCGTGATCGACAACACCTCGCAATTCCGCATGGAGCCCGACGTCCCGCTGGTGGTGCCCGAGGTCAACCCCAAGGCCATCGGCGAATATCAACGGCGCGGCATCATCGCCAACCCGAACTGCTCGACAATCCAGATGGTCGTGGCGTTGAAGCCGCTGCACGACCTGGCGCGGATCAAGCGGGTAGTGGTGGCGACCTATCAGTCGACTTCCGGCGCCGGGCGGGCCGCGATGGACGAATTGTTCAACCAGACCCGCGCGATCTTCGTCAACGATCCGGTCAAGCCCGAGCAGTTCACCAAGCAGATCGCCTTCAACGTCATCCCGCACATCGACATCTTCATGGATGATGGCGCCACCAAGGAAGAGTGGAAGATGGCGGTCGAGACCCGCAAGATCCTCGATCCCGACATCGCGGTCACGGCGACCTGCGTGCGCGTGCCGGTCTTTATCGGCCATGGCGAAGCAGTCAATGTCGAGTTCGAGCGGGCGCTCAGCGCGGACATGGCGCGCGCCGCGCTGCGCCGAGCTCCCGGCGTCAGCGTTGTCGACCACCGCGCCGACGAAGGATATGTGACGCCGAACGAGGCGGCCGGCGAGGATCTGGTTTATGTCAGCCGCATCCGCCGCGACCCATCGGTGCCGTACGGGCTAAACCTGTGGGTGGTCGCCGACAATCTGCGCAAAGGGGCCGCGCTCAATGCGGTGCAGATCGCCGAAATCCTGGTCGCCGAGCATCTCGGCGGCAAGCGCGCCCCCGCCCGCTCGAATGTCGAGCCGCTGCGCCGCAAGGCGGGGTAACGCGCCGACTGCAGCCCTGTAGTCGACCCTTGCCCCGACCCGCATAGCGGGAGCATGAAGGGCGGCGGCAGATGACGGATCTCGCAGGTTTGGCCTCGGTAGCAATATGACCGCCGAGGCGGCGCCGACGGCGCTGGCGCCCCGCGGGCCCGATCGCTTTCTCGGCCGGCCGATCTCGCCGCTGACCCGGCGTCGGCTCGACAGCTTTCGCGCCAATCGGCGCGGCTTCTGGTCGCTGTGGATTTTTCTCGCGCTGTTTACCGTATCGCTGTTCGCCGAGTTCATCGCCAACGACCGGCCGATCCTGGTCCATTTCGACGGCGCCTGGTATTTCCCGATCATCACCGATTATCCCGAAACCGCGTTCGGCGGCGAGTTCCCGAGCGCGGCCGATTACCGCGACCCGGCCGTACAACAGCTGATTGGCGCCAAGGGCTGGATGATCTGGCCGCCGATCCCATTCCACTACGATACGATCAATTTCAATCTGCCGAGCCCCGCGCCCTCCCCGCCGTCGCGAGTCAATTGGCTCGGCACCGACGATCAGGGCCGCGACGTGCTGGCGCGGCTGATCTACGGCTTTCGCATCTCGGTCTTGTTCGGCCTGACCTTGACCGCGGTCTCCTCGGTGATCGGGGTCGCCGCCGGCGCGGTCCAGGGCTATTTCGGCGGCATCGTCGATCTCGGCTTTCAGCGCTTTATCGAGATCTGGTCCGGGCTGCCGGTGCTGTATCTGCTGATCATCATGGCGAGCTTTGTCGAGCCCAATTTCTGGTGGCTCCTAGGCCTGATGCTGCTGTTCTCGTGGATGAGCCTCGTCGATGTCGTGCGCGCCGAGTTCCTGCGCGCCCGCAATTTCGACTATGTGCGCGCCGCGCGTGCGCTCGGCGTTCCTGACCGGGTCATCATCCTGCGTCATGTATTGCCCAACGCCACGGTGGCGACGATCACCTTTCTGCCGTTCATTTTGAACGGCTCGATCACGACCCTGACCTCGCTCGACTTTCTCGGCTTCGGTCTGCCGCCGGGCTCGGCGTCGCTAGGCGAATTGTTGGCCCAGGGCAAGGCCAATCTGCAGGCGCCGTGGCTTGGCCTCACCGCCTTTTTCGTGCTGGCGCTGATGCTGAGCCTGTTGATCTTTGTCGGCGAGGCGGTGCGCGACGCATTCGACCCGCGCAAGGTGACCTTGTGAGCGGAGCGCCCAATGCCCGGCCCTTGCTCGATGTCCGCAACCTGAGCGTCACCTTCGCCGGCCGCGGCCGGGCGCCGCCGGTCGAGGCGGTCCGCGGGGTGACGTTTGCGCTCGACCGCGGGGAGACCCTGGCGCTGGTCGGGGAGAGCGGCTCGGGCAAGAGCGTCACCGCGTTGTCGATCCTGCAGCTGCTGCCCTACCCGCTCGCCGCGCACGGGCCGGACAGCAGCATCCGCTTTGCCGGCGAGGAGCTGGTCGGCGCCTCGCCCGAGCAGTTGCGCCGGGTCCGTGGCGGCCGCATCGGGATCGTCTTTCAAGAGCCGATGACCTCGCTGAACCCGCTGCACACGCTCGAGCGGCAGGTCGCCGAAATCCTGCTCGTCCACCGGCGGATGTCGCCGCGCGCGGCGCGCGAACGCACCCTCGAATTGCTGCGGCTGGTTGGCTTGCCCGAGGCCGAGAGCCGGCTTGGCGCCTATCCGCATCAGCTTTCGGGCGGTCAACGTCAGCGGGTCATGATCGCCATGGCGATCGCCAACGAGCCCGACATCCTGATCGCCGACGAGCCGACGACGGCGCTCGACGTAACCATCCAGGCGCACATCCTCGCCCTGCTTCGAGAATTGCGCGATCGGCTCGGCATGACGCTGTTGCTGATCACCCACGATCTGACGATCGTGGGCCGGATGGCCGAGCGGGTCGCGGTGATGACCCAGGGCGAGATCGTCGAGGCCGGCCCGACCGCGACCGTCTTCGACCGGCCGCGCCATCCATACACCCGGCGCCTGCTGGCGGCAGCGCCCAAAGGCAGGGCCGCACCCGCCGACCTCGCCGCCCCGCCGCTGATCGAGGCGAAGGCGGTGCGCGTGTGGTTTCCGGTCCGGCGCGGCTTCCTGCGCCGGGTCACCGGCCACGTCAAGGCGGTCGACGGCGTCTCGCTGGCGCTGCACGCCGGCTCCACCTTGGGCATTGTCGGCGAAAGCGGCTCGGGCAAGACCACGCTCGGCCTGGCCCTGTTGCGTCTGACCGGGTGCCAAGGGCAAATCCGTTTTGCCGGTCGCGATATCACGGCGCTGACGGGGCGGCAGTTGCGGCCGCTGCGGCGCGAGATGCAGATCGTCTTCCAGGACCCGTTTTCGAGCCTGTCGCCGCGGCTGTCGGTGGCGCAAATCGTCGAAGAGGGGCTGAAGGTGCACAATCTCGCCGCCGGCGCGGCCGAGCGCCGAAAGCTGATCGAGACCGCCCTCGTCGAGGTCGGGCTCGACCCCGAGGCCGCCGATCGCTATCCGCACGAATTCTCCGGCGGCCAGCGCCAGCGCATCGCCATCGCTCGTGCGCTGGTCCTGAAGCCGCGCCTCGTCGTGCTCGACGAGCCGACTTCCGCGCTCGACATGTCGGTGCAGGCGCAGATCGTCGAATTGCTCCGCGAGCTGCAGGAGCGCCGCGGCCTCGCTTATCTGTTCATCAGCCACGACCTGCGTGTCGTGCGCGCGCTGGCGCATCGGATCATGGTCATGAAGGACGGCCGAATCGTCGAATCGGGTCCGACCGAGCGCATCATGACCGCGCCTGAGCACCCCTACACCCGCGCCCTGATGGCCGCCGCCTTCGACCTCGTCCCCACGCCTGCGTAAACCGTCGCGCCGCCGGCGGATTGGCGAACACGTCGGCGACCGGAACCGGGACGGCCCGGCGTTAAACTCGCTGGTCGGTTAACCGGTCCTTAGGCAATGTCTTTGAGGATGGCGCTCTCGTCGATTATTGCCTCGGAGCCCATCATGCCCGGTCGGCCGCAGCGCTCGCGCCTACCCGCCCCGCCGGTAGCTGCGCGGCAGGATATGGCCCACATCGGCAACGGCCGCAGAGCCGGGCTGGGGCGGACTTGATGACGATCGATCCTTACTTCGTCTGGCTAAGCGGTTTCGCCGCGCTGATGATCGCCGCCGCGATCATCGATTTCCGCCGCCTGGTCATTCCCAACCCGCTGATCGGGGGGTTGTGCATCTTGTGGCTGCTGCATCTCGAAACCACCTCGCGCGCCACTCCGGCCGCCACGCTCGCGGCCATCGGCTGCGCCGCGGCGGTTTTTCTCGTCGGCGCCGTGCCGTTTTCACGCGGGCTGATCGGTGGCGGCGACGTCAAGCTGTTGGCCGCGGCGACATTGTGGGCCGGCGCTGACGCGCTCCCGCCGCTGCTTTTGCTGACCGCCCTGATCGGCGGCTTGCTGGCTCTGGTGTTGCTGACCCCGCTGGGCGCGCGGTTCGCCGCGCCGCGCCGCGACGGCGGCCCGGAGCCGGCCGGCGGCGGGCTGGCGGCGCGCCGCAAGCCGGTACCCTACGGGGTCGCGATCGCCGCCGCCGCGCTGGCGGTCACCATCGCACCGCAGCTCGGTTGAGAGGCGGCGATGCGGCTGCGCACCCTGATCCTGTTTGCGATCGCCATCGTTCTCGCCGGCGGCACCGCCATCCTGGTGCGCTCGTGGCTGTCGCAGCGGCCGGCGGTGGCCGCGGTCGCCCCCTCGCCCCGGCCAGCGCCGCAAAAGTCGATCATCGTCGCGCGCGCCGCGATTGCCCGCGGACAGATCCTCAAGCCCGCCGATCTCGCCCCGCAGCCATGGCCCGACGCCGCGATCACCGGCGACTATGCCGTCGCCGGAACCGCGCCGGCGAAGGCGCTCGTCGGCGCGGTCGCCCGCGAACCGATTGCCGCCGGCGAGCCGATCATCAAGACCAAGATCGTCGTGCCCGGCGACCGCGGCTTTCTCGCCGCCGTGCTCCAGCCGGGCATGCGCGCGGTCTCGGTCCCGGTCGATGCGACCACCGACGTCTCGGGCTTCGTGTTCGCCGGTGACCGGGTCGACATCCTGATTACCCTGCCGGTGCCGCAAGACGGCCCCAACGGCAACAGCGGCTACCAGCACAAGGCGGCGGAAACCGTGCTGCGCGATGTGCGCGTGATCGCCATCGATCAGCACCTCGACAGCAAGGACGGCCAGGCGGTGGTGGCCCGCAACGTAACCTTCGAGGTGACGCCGAAGCAGAGCGAGATCATCGCCGTCGCCAGCGAAATCGGCAAGCTGTCGCTGAGTTTGCGCAGCCTCGCCGTGGTGAAGGGCCCAAAATCGCCGGTCGTCGCCGCCGCCGATTCTCACGACGACCCCGGCCTGCGTAACTTCACTCTCGACAGCGAGGTCAGCCAGGTTCTGCCGAAGCCGTTCACATCAAAGCAAAACCCTAACGATGGTATGGTTACCATATTGCGCGGGAATGGCAATAACGGTACATCTGTCTCGTCGCAACCCGCGTCCCGAGGTTCCTGATGTATCCCGTCGCCTCGCTCCGCTGCCGCTCTAGCGCTGATGTGGCTGGGGCTCGCGGCCCCGGCTTTCGCCGCCCAGCCGAACGCGTCGGGCCCGGCGCCCGCCGGCCGCGCCCATCCGCCCTATGCCGGCGAGCCCAGCCAGATCCCGGCCAACGGCAAGCCGATTGTCCTCGAAGTCGGCAAGGGCACGTTGATCCGGCTGTCGCGGCCGGCGAGCACCGTCTTCGTCGCCAGCCCGGACATCGCCGATGTGCAGATCAAGTCGCCCGAGCTGATCTACATCAGCGCGAAAGCGCCCGGCCAGACCGTGATCTACGCCGTTGACGGCGGTGACACGGTATTGCTCAACGCGCCGGTGCGCGTCGCTTTCGACCTGTCGGAATTGCGCCAGTCGCTGAACCGGCTGGTGCCGGGAACCGATATCTCGGTCACTCAAGTGGATTCGAGCCTGGTGCTGAGCGGCGCCGTTGCCAGCGCCGGTCAGGCGGAAAAGGCCCGCGTGCTGGCCGCCGCCGTCGCCGGCGGGGTCAAGAGCGGCCAGGTGATCAATCGACTCTCGGTCGAGACCCCGAACCAGGTCAATCTGCAGGTCCGATCGCCGAGGTCGACCGGCAAATCCTGAAACAGATCGGCGTCGATTGGAGCCGAGGTCGGCACCAGCCCCCGGACGGTCAGTTTCAGCACGCATCAACAACCCGAGCCGACCGTACTGATCAATCAAATCGCGATTGGGATGCTTCCATCCCTGGGGCAACAGTCATGGCGACGATCGACGGCGCTCGCGACCGAAGGCTTCCTGACCGTACTGGCCGAGCCCAACCTGACCGCGGTCTCCGGTCAGACCGCGAGCTTTCTTGCAGGCGGCGAGTTTCCAGTACCCGGTTGCCCAACCGGGATCGGTCGGGAACACTGCGATGATCACCGTCGAGTTCCAGCAATTTGGGGTCCAGCTGGCGTTCACGCCGACGATCATTGATGCCAACCACCTCAGCCTTAAGGTCCGGCCGGAGGTCAGCCAGCTGATTTCGCCAACTCCGTGACCATCATCACGGCTCGTCACTGTCCCCGCGCTGACAGTGGACAGGGCCGAAACCACAGTCGAGCTCGCCAGCGGGCAAAGCTTCGCGCTGGCTGGGCTGCTGATGCACAACACTCAGCAAGATATCTCCAAGGTCCCATGGCTCGGGCGACATCCCGATCCTTGGTGCGCTGTTCCGATCGAACAAATTTCAGAACAACGAGAGCGAACTCGTGGTCATCGTCACGCCCTACCTGGTCCGGCCATCGGCGACCGCGCTTGCGTCCCCGACCGACGGTTTCATGGGCGCCGCATGACGCGCAGCAGGTGCTGTGGGGCGACACTTGGCGGCGGAGCCTGCCCGCGCCGGCGCGTGGCCCGCTCGACGCCGGCGGCGCCGGGCCTGATCGGGCCCGCTGGATTCCGGCTAGATTGAAGGGGGGACTGGTCATGAGACAGCGCTTTTATCCGATTGCATTCGCGCTGGCGCTCGCAGCCTGCGCTCCGGGGGCCGCCGAATACACCAAAAGCGAAGCGCCGAACCGGCTGCAGGTCGATGGCGCCACCAGCCAGCTGGCGCTCGCTTTCGCCCCAGGCTCGGCCCGGCTCGGCGCGGGCGAAGCCGCACATCTCGACCGGCTCGTCGCCAGTGGCGCCATACAACGAGCCGACCGGGTGGCGATCGCAGCCTCGGGCGCGCCGCCGCTGGCCGATGCGCGCGTTGCGGCGATCTCAAGTCGGCTGCTGCGCTGGGGCATCGTCGCCGACGCCCGCCCGATAGCCGCGGTCGCGCCCAATCGCGCCATCGTCATCGTCGGCCGCTACGCCGTGACCCTGCCGCCCTGCCCGAATTGGAGCATGCCGCGCGCTAACGACTTCACCAATGCGCCGCCGAGCAATTTCGGCTGCGCCACCGCGGTCAATCTCGGCCTGATGGTGGCGAGCCCGGCCGATCTCGCCCAAGGCCGCACCTTGGCGTCGGCGGACGGCAAACCGACGGCGGCGGCAGTCGGCCGCTACCTCAACGACAAAGTCGTGCTGCCGCAGGAGGTCCAATTGGGGCCAATTGCGGTGTCCTCAGGCGGCGCCACGCCGACCGACTCATCGACCGCAGGGACGGGCGACCAGTGAAATCTCCGAGCTCGGCGGCCGCAAGCAAGCCGGTGCGCGAGGGTGTCCTCGCCGTCACCCGCGACGAGGCGACGCTCGATCGCCTGGAAGGGGTGATCCGCGAATTGCAACTGGATGACGAGCTCTCTATCGCGGATACACCCGACCTCGCATTACACCGCATCCGCTCGGGACTGGCGCCGCGGATCGTGCTTCTCGACCTCACCGATCTGCCGGCGCCGATCGCCGAGATCGGGGCGGTGCGGGCAATGGGCGGGGCCGATCTGGCGCTGGTCGGGCTCGGCACCGTCAACGATGTCACACTCTACCGCGACCTGCTGGCCGCCGGCGCCAACGACTACCTGGTCAAGCCGCCGAGCCGTGATGCCCTGGCGGTTGTCCTGCAAAATCAAACCGGAGGCCCGGCGGCCGCGGGCGATGGCGGGCTCGGCCAGGTGATCGTGTTCGTCGGCAGCCGCGGTGGCGTCGGCGCGACGACCACCGCTGTCGGCTGCGCCTGGCTGCTCGCCGAGGATCGTGCGGAATCGATCGCGCTGCTCGATCTCGATCTGCATTTCGGCACGGTTGCGCTCAAGCTCGATACCGACCCCGGCAGTGGGTTGTACGAAGCGCTGGAGCAGCCCTCACGCATCGACAGCCTGTTCATCGATCGGGCGATGGTCAAGGTCACCGACAATCTGCGGGTGCTGGCGACCGAGGCGTCGGCGGCACAGCATTTGATGATCGACGCCGGCGCCATCGACATGCTGCTCTACGAGCTGCGGCGCAAATTTTCGCGGGTCGTGGTCGATCTGCCGCGCGCCGCCACCCCGGTCCAGCGGGTCATGCTCGCCGCGGCGGCCCATGTGGTGGTGCTCTGCGAGCGCAGTCTCGCCGGGTTGCGCGACACCATCCGGTTGCAAACACTGATGCGCGAACAGGCGCCGCAGGTTCGCCTCTGGCTGGTCGAGGCCGGCGCCAGCGGAAGCCGGGCGCTGATCGGCAAGGGCGAATTTGAAAAGGGGGTCGGCAAGGCGTTCGACATGACCATTTCCTTCGACCCGAAATCGGCCGGCGCGGCGGCCAATACAGGCCAGCCGCTTCCGGTTGCCGCCCCGCGCAGCCCGGTCGTGCGCGAATTCCGTCGGCTGGCCGAACTCGTCGCCGGCCCCGCCACGAGCACTCCCAAGCGCCGTCGGTTCGCGTTGCGCTCGCTGTGGTAGGGTATTTCAAACGGCCCGAAGGCGAGAACGCGCTCGACGCGCGCATCGCCGGACTGTCTCAGCGACGCGCCCCGAATGCGGCGGTGGCCGCACCCCCGGTCGCCGCAGCTGCAGCGCCGATCGCCGAGCCGGCGTCCCGCACTTCCCAGGAAGACCGCCTGGCGAGGGCGCGCGCCGAAGTGCTGGCCCGTCTCAACAGCGAAATCCGCCCCGAGCGGCGGCTAATCTTGAGCCGGGGCGAGCTTGCCAAGGTCGTCGAGACCGCGGTGCAGGCCTATCTCCCGCGCAACGGGATCGAGGTCAACGCGCTCGAGCGCCGCGATCTGATTACGGCGCTGATGCAGGCGCTGCTGAGCCCGCCGATCCCGGAGGCGGAACCCGAAAAGCCCACCGGGCAGCGCCACTCCAACCGCTCGGCGATCGAGGCCGCAAAGACGCAAATCCAGCCGCTCGTCCTCGAACACATGGACGTCGCCGCCGCGGCCGCGATGCCGCGCGCCACCTTCGAGGCGCAGCTCGACGGCTGGGTCAAGGAATTGCTCGGCGAGACCAAGATCCAGCTCAATTTCGTCGAGCAGCGCGAGCTGGTCCAATCCCTGGTCGCGGACATGCTCGGCCTCGGCCCGCTCGAACCGCTGATCGAGGACGAGACCGTCACCGACATCATGGTCAACGGGGCAAAGCAGGTCTATGTCGAGCGGCGCGGCAAGCTCGAACCCACCGACGTGTCGTTCCGCGATGATCAGCACGTCATGAATGTGGCGACCAAGATCGTCACCCGGATCGGCCGCCGCATCGATGAGTTGCGCCCGCTCGTCGACGCCCGCCTGCCCGACGGCAGCCGCGTCAACATCATCATCCCGCCATTGGCGATCGACGGGCCCTCGATCTCGATCCGTAAATTTTCGAAAAAGACCATCACCCTCGACACGATGGCGCAGCAGGCGAACATCTCGCCGGAAATGTCCACTTTGCTGAAGATCGCCGCGCGCTGCCGGCTCAACATTCTGATTTCAGGCGGCACGGGATCGGGCAAGACGACTTTGCTGAACGCGCTGTCGCGGCTGATCGACCCGACCGAGCGCACCGTGACGATCGAGGATGCCGCCGAGCTGCAATTGCAGCAACCCCATGTCGTGCGGTTGGAAACCCGCCCGCCCAACCTCGAAGGCAGCGGCGAGATCACGATGCGCGATCTGTTGCGCAACGCCCTGCGCATGCGCCCGGACCGCATCATCCTCGGCGAGATCCGCGGCGCCGAGGCGCTCGACGTGCTGCAGGCGATGAACACCGGGCATGACGGCTCGATGAGCACGATCCATGCCAATCGCCCGCGCGAGGCTCTGACCCGGCTCGAAAACATGGTCGGAATGACCGGCATCAATCTGCCCTCGCACGCGGTGCGGACCCAGATCGCCGCGGCGGTCAATCTGATCTTGCAAGTCAACCGGATGCGCGACGGCATGCGGCGCGTGACCGACGTCATCGAGGTCGTCGGGATGGAGGGCGACATCATCACGACTCAAGAATTGTTCAGCTATCACTTCCAGGGCGAAAGCACGGACGGCCGGCTGCGCGGTGATCTTCAAGTCGAGCGGCGTGCGTCCACACTTCCTGCCGCGCGCCGAATATTTTGGTCTCGACCGGCCATTGCTCGAAATCATTTGAGGAATAACTCGTCGCCAACACCTTTCGAACCTCGACAAAGACGGGCTATCGCTGGCGGAGAGCTGGGGGCAAATCGGCTGGCGCATCGATATCGGAGTGAGCCGCGCGGTGAATGAGTGCCCTTTGTTCGAGATGGCCCGCTCCTCGATCCTGTGGTGAAGCATGGTTTTCGCGTTAGATCAGGCCGATGGGCTGGCGATCCTGTCCGCCCTCGCCGCCGCGCTGAGCTTTCTGATGATAGCCCTGGCGATCGGCGGCGGCGGAGCATATCGGCGCTACAAGCGGCGCCTCAACGCCGTGCGCGATCGTGCCAGAGGCGTTCCTGCGCCTGCCGCGGCCCAGTCTTTGGCGCGGATGCAGAGCGCAACCCCCAAGATGGACCGCGTTGCCCGCCGCTGGTTGCCGCGACGCCACCTGCTGGCCTCCCGCCTGGCCCGCACCGGCCGGTCGATCACCATCGGCCATTATGGGCTCATGGTGGTCGGCGTGGCGGCGCTGGCGATTTTCGGCCTCGTCTGCGTCGCACCGCTCGGCCTTGTCCCCGACGTGCTGATCGGCCTCTTCCTCGGGATGGCGCTCCCCCACCTGGTGATCGGCCGTCTGGGAAAGCGCCGGGTTGCTGCCTTCATCGCGCTGTTTCCCGATGCCATCGACTTGATCGTGCGCGCATTGCGCTCCGGCATGCCGATCAGCGAAGCGATCATCGGAGCCGGTCGTGAGATCGCCGACCCGGTCGGCTGCGAGTTGCGCCTGGTCGAGAGCGGAATGCGAATGGGGCGCGACCTCGAAGCGCTGCTCTGGGACATCGCCAAGCGCATCGACATGCCGGAATTCCGGTTTTTTATTATCGCCCTCAGCGTCCAGCGCGAGACCGGCGGCAACCTCGCCGAAACACTCGCCAATCTCGCCGACGCCCTGCGCAAGCGCCGCCAGATGCGCGCCAAGGTCCGCGCGATGTCGAGCGAAACGCGGGCGACGACGATGATCCTAGGCGGGCTGCCGTTGGTGGTTATCGGGCTGCTGATGCTGACCTCGCCGACCTATCTGGCGCCGCTGTTCCACGATGGGCGCGGCTACGTCCTCGACGGAATAGCGGTCGCAATGCTCGTTATCGGGATCACGATCATGAACAAGATGGCGCGGTTCGAAATATGATCAGCCTGAGGCCGCAAGATTTGAACATCGCCAATTGGCTGCCGGCCGGCACTGGCCTCGACGACGCCATCGCGGGGCTCGCCGCGTTGGCGGTTCTGACCATGCTTGCGGCGACCTGGCATGCGCTGCGGCCGAAGAACGCGTTTGAGCGGCGCCTCGAGCAAGTCGTCGAGCGCAAAGAGACATTGCGCCGACAGGCGCTCTCCGCGCGAACCCGCCGCCAGCCCCGCAGGCCGATCGGATGGATGCGCGCGGCGGTAACGAGCCTCAATCTGCTGCGCAGCCGGCACGCCGCGGAAGCCCGGCAGAGGCTTGCCCGGGCCGGGATCAGATCGCCGGATGCAATGATCGGCTACCTGTTCGCGCGGCTCAGCCTGCCGTCGCTCTTCGGGTGCGCTGCGCTGCTGGACAGTTCGGTGCTGCGGATGCTGCCGGTCCCGCCCGATTTACGATTTATGCCGGCAATCGCCGCGGCTCTGCTCGGGTTCTATGCACCCAACATTTATTTGAAGAATGTCGCGGCCAAACGCGCCAAACAGCTGCAGCTCGCCTTGCCCGACGGGCTCGACCTGATGGTCATATGCGCCGAGGCCGGGCTCAGCCTGGACGCAACCTTGCTGCGCGTAGCACGCGAGCTCGCCGCCAGCTGGCCCGAACTCGCCGAAGAGTTCGCGCTAACCGCCGCCGAGCTGACCTTTATGCCAGATCGCAGGTTGGCGTTCGAAAATCTCAACAACCGGACCGATTCGGATGCGATTCGAGCGGTGGTCAATACCTTGCAGCAGACCGCAAAATTCGGCACCCCGCTGGCCCATTCATTGCGAATATTGGCGAACGAGTCGCGGGCGGCGCGCATGACCCGGGCTGAGGAAAAAGCGGCGCGGTTACCGGCGATGCTGACCGTGCCGATGATCCTGTTCATCCTGCCGACGCTGTTTATCGTTCTGCTGGGGCCCGCCGCGATCAATATAATGGATACATTCAGCAAACCGTAAGCGCACCAGCCTAGATCACGACGGACCGGCAGCGCTGCGGTTGCTGCCAACCGGCAGTATCGCGTGGTCGCGGGCCTCGGGCGACAGCGCGCGCAAGGTCTGGTAATAGGCGAGATTATGTTCGACCGCGGCTTCGTCGAGGTCGATCCGGCCGAGCCGGGCGGCTTCGGTGACGGTTCCCTGCAAACCATAGATCAGCGCCAAGGTCTGCCGCTCCTGCGCTGATCCGCCCGGGGCCATGGCAACCGGTTGCAGCACGGCGATTGCGTTCGGATAATTGCCGCTGAGCGCCAGCGACAGCGCCAGATCGACCGTCAATGCCGGATCGCCCGGAGCGCCCTGCAGACCGTGCCGATAATACGCTTGCGCCTGCTGATGCCGCCCCTCGACATCCTGGGTCAGGCCAAGCAGCACCAGCAACTTGGGATCATTGGGGTTGTCGGCAAGCGCTCTGGAGAGCGGGACCTGCGCAAGCTCGGGCCGGCCGGTTTGAAGGTAGGCCTTGGCCAGCCCAAGCTCCGCCGGCAGATTGCCGCCGTCACGGGCCAGCGCCGAATTATAGGCGAGGATCGCTTCGTTGACGGCGCCGGTGGCGATCAATGTGTCGCCGAGCCCAACAAACGGCGCAGCGGCTCCCGGCTGGATCTCCGCGGCCCGGCGGAAGATCGCAACAGCGTTGGCGTAATCCCCGCCCGAGCGGGCCGCTGTTGCGATCCGCATCAGCGCCTCATAGCTTGGCGGGCTGCCGCCGCCATCGCGGCCGTTGACACTCAGGGGATCGAGATGGAACGGAACGGGCTGACACCCCGCGGCTGCCAGCAACACCACAGTAATGGCGAGAAATCGTCCGGATAGAGGGTTTCCTATGCACCGCTTGCGCCGACCCCTTATCTTGATCATTTCTGTCTCGTCGATACACCCCACCCCCGGTTGAATAAGTCCGCTATCGTCAAAAATGCGTCAATGCTTTCCGGACAGGCTCAAACTTCAATCAGTTACGAAGAGCGTCACGGTCCGCGAGGGAGACCAGGGGAGAGCGAATCGGGACTAACCGGCTGCCGACATCGAGCTTGTCTCTTGCGTCTTGGCGACAACCGCGCGCTCGACCGCCGCGAGCGCCGCTTCGGCATGCGCCGCATCGGGGCCCCCGGCCTGTGCCAAGTCGGCGCGACCGCCGCCGCCTTTGCCGCCGAGCGCCACGGCGCCGAACCGGACCAGCTCGACCGCATTGAAGCGGCCTGCCAGGTCGGGGGTGACGCCGACGACGATCGCCGCTTTGCCGTCGGCGCGCGACACGACGGCCACGATGCCGGACCCGATCCGCTGCTTCAGCTCGTCGGCCAGAGATTTCAGTTCGCGCCCCGAAACATCGTCGACGACCCGGCCGTCGAAAGCGATCTCGCCGATGCGCCTTGCAGCCGCTTTCGCCGCCGGACCGGCGCTGGCCAGAGCCCGGCGCGCCTCAGCCAGCTCGCGTTCGAGCCGCCGCCGTTCGTCGACGAGGCTGATGATCCGCGCCGGCAATTCGGCAGGGCTCGTCCGCAACGCGGCGGCCGCCTGGCGCAGCAACCCCTCCTCCTCGGCCAGATGCGCCTCGGCGGCGGCGCCGGTCAGCGCCTCGATTCGGCGTACGCCCGAGGCGATCGCGGTCTCGCCGATAATCTTGAACAGCCCGATATCGCCGGTGCTGCGGACATGCGTGCCGCCGCACAGCTCTACCGAATAGGCCCGATCCTCGCCGTCGATGGCCCCGCCCATCGAGACGACCCGCACCTCGTCGCCATATTTCTCGCCGAAAAGGGCCAACGCCCCCTCGGTCACGGCGCGGTCCGGGGTCAGCAATCGTGTACCCACCGCGGCATTGGTCCGGATGCGCTCGTTGACCTCGGACTCGATCGTCCGGATATCTTCGGGGCCGAGCGCCCTCGGGTGGCTGAAATCGAAGCGCAACCGGTCGGGCGCGACCAGAGATCCCTTTTGCGTCACATGGGCGCCGAGGCGCCGGCGCAGCGCCTGGTGCAACAGGTGGGTCACCGAATGGTTGGCGCGCAACCGCCGGCGGCGAGCGCCGTCGACGCGCAGCTCGACCGCGTCGCCTTCCTTCAGCGAGCCGTGGACTAAGCGGCCGAGATGAACGTGCAACTCACCGGCCTTCTTGACCGTGTCATGCACCGCCAGCTCGGCGCCCGAGGCAGAGAAAATGACGCCGGTATCGCCGACCTGGCCGCCCAATTCGCCGTAGAACGGAGTCTGGTTGACGATCACCGCGATCTCGTCGCCGGCGGCAGCCTCGCCGACCCGCTTGCCGTCGCGCACAATGGCCAGCACCACGCCTTCGGCGGCTTCGGTCTCGTAACCGAGAAATTCGGTTGCGCCGAGATCCTCGCGCAAGCCCAGCCAGACCGCTTCGGTCGCCGCCTCGCCCGAACCAACCCAGCTGCGGCGCGCCTCCGCGCGCTGGCGCGCCATCGCCGCCTCGAATCCGTCGACCGCTACCCGGCGGCCCTGCCCGCGCAGCACGTCCTCGGTCAGATCGAGCGGAAAGCCATAGGTATCGTAGAGCTTGAAAGCGGCCTCGCCGGGGAACTGTTCGTCTGGACCCAGTCGGGCGGTCTCCTCTTCGAGCAGGCGCAGCCCGCGCTCCAAGGTCTGCTTGAAATTTGTTTCCTCGAGCAGGAGCGTCTCGGCGATCAGCGGCTGGGCGCGGACCAGCTCGGGATAGGCCGCACCCATCTGGTGCACCAGGGACGGCACCAGCCGCCATACCATCGGCTCGGTGCAGCCAAGCATATGGGCGTGGCGCATCGCCCGGCGCATGATCCGGCGCAGCACATAGCCGCGCCCCTCCTTGCTCGGCAACACGC
Source organism: uncultured Alphaproteobacteria bacterium (assembly GCA_963785565.1). Taxonomy (GTDB): domain Bacteria; phylum Pseudomonadota; class Alphaproteobacteria; order ATCC43930; family CGMCC-115725; genus AP-15. The sequence continues at coordinate 20,729 of CAWAVV010000017.1, forward strand.
CGTCGGCGATCAGAAACGCCGAGGCGCGCAGATGGTCGGCGATCACCCGGTGCGACACCGCATGCTCACCGTCGGCCGCCACGCCCGACGCATCGGCCGAGGCCAGGATCAGCGCGCGGAACAGGTCGATGTCGTAATTGTCGTGCTTTCCTTGCAGGACCGCGGCGATGCGTTCGAGCCCCATGCCGGTATCGATCGACGGGTGCGGCAACAGCACGCGCTCACCGGGCGCGAGCTGATCGTATTGGGTAAAGACCAGGTTCCAGATCTCGACAAACCGGTCGCCGTCGGCGTCGGGGCCGCCCGGCGGGCCGCCGGGGATCGCAGGCCCGTGATCCCAAAAGATCTCCGAACACGGCCCGCATGGGCCGACATCGCCCATCGACCAGAAATTGTCGGAGGTTGCGATCCGGATGATGCGGTCTTCGGGCAATCCGGCGATCTTCGCCCACAATTCGGCCGCCTCGTTATCCTCCGAGTAGACCGTGACGAGCAGCCGATCGCGCGGCAAGCCAAAATCGCGGGTGATCAGCTCCCAGGCGAACGCGATCGCACGGTCTTTGAAATAATCGCCAAACGAAAAATTGCCGAGCATCTCGAAGAAAGTATGGTGCCGGGTGGTGTAGCCGACATTTTCGAGATCGTTGTGCTTGCCGCCGGCGCGTACGCATTTCTGCGCGGTGGCGGCCCGCGAATAAGGGCGCTTCTCCAATCCGGTAAAGACGTTCTTGAACTGCACCATCCCGGCGTTGGTGAACAACAGAGTCGGGTCGTTGCGCGGCACCAGCGGGCTCGACGGCACGATTTCATGGCCATTGCGGGCGAAATAGTCGAGGAACGCGGTGCGGATGTCGTTGGTCGTCTGCATCAGACAGATTGTGGCACCGCGCGACCGCAGTGCAAGAGGGTGAATCGACGAGTCGCGCCGATTCGACTTTTGGGGCGGCCGAATGAGGGGTTTCGGGGAACCCCTCTCAACGGGACGAGGGAAGGGCACAGACCATCAGTAGTGCGTCAAGAAAGCACCTCCCCTCGAGTTGGTTTTCTTCCCGTCGGCGATGACCACGCCGAGAAAAGCGATGACGACAAAGGGGCTAAGTCGGCCTATGGGTGAAATCAAAGGCGGGTTGAGAAACGGGATCAACCATGAGCAGAGGGCCAGAAGCCATCTCCATATCGACCCACCATCGGCGGTGCTATGGCTGATCCACAGCAACGCCGCGATCGCGAGCAAAAGTGCATCGGAAGCGATGAGTGCGGCGCCGCGAGGATTGTCCCGGCCAGGGCGACGGCGATCTTGTAGTCAAAAGGCAGCGGAAGACGAAAAGCGCGGTATGTGGCACAAGCGGCGAAAAGCATCGCCGCTGCTTGCGCCCAATTGGCCAGAGTTTGAGAGCCGGTGCCGGCAACGACGCAAGCGTAGACGCTGTCGCCCCATATCCTCCCGTACTCGACCCATTTTGCGTCAGCAGCAGCAAAGCTGCCGATCGCAAAGTCGAGCCACCGTTGCCACGCGTCGAACCCGAACACGGCGGCGCTGATCCCGACTAAAACCGCTGCCGCGGCCACGGATGAGATAAGGGCTTTCCACTCGCGAGCGGCTATCAGCATAACCGGGACGAGTATCCAAAACTGAGGTTTGAGTGTAAGCACGCCCAGCAGGGCTCCGCCGACTAACGGTCGTCTACGGAGCGACCGCAAGCCGGCTATAAGCAGCGCCGCGATAAGAAAGGCGTTTTGCCCACCCACAATGTTGAAAGATGCTGCGGGGCTGGCGAGCGCAAAGCATGCGATCAATGCTTTGGGGGTCGACCTATCGGCGGCAAAACAGAGAGCGCCTGCGAGCAAGGCGGCGCTGACAAACTGAAAGGTGAGGTAGGAAGCCACGAACGGCAATCCGCCAAAAGGCAGGAGCACCAGCAGATATGATGGGGGATAGACCCACGGGCGGAACGGTATCGGGTTTGGAAGCCACCATGAGAACGTGGAATTCAGGTATGCGGTGAACCGGTCGCCATCGAAAATCAGCCCGAGATTCCCGTTGAAAAAAGCTCGGACAGCACCGTAAAAGACAGTCCAATCGCCTCCAGGGGCATCCAGATCGAGACCAATGGACCCCGGATGCGATATGGTCGATACGACGAGCGCCCAGCCGTAAAGCGAACCCAGCGCGGCCACCGCCAATACGATTGGCGGCATTGTGACCAAATTCGATCGAAACCCAGTCTCGGCCGTTGCGGTAATGAAGCTGGGCAGTGTCGATCCCGATGCCGGCGCCAAGTTCGAGCAGGCGGCCGGCAACGGCGCGGCCGAGGAGTTTGCTGACCTGCTTTCCCCAATTCGTCGAGGCCGCGAACAGCCCGATCTTCCTGCCGACATTCCGGCAGCTTATGCAACCGTCCGAACCGCGGCGGTCGCAACTCCACGGCGGTCGAACCGGCAACGTATGCGCTCTGCGATAAAGCACTTGCAATCAACGATCGGCACGATCGGCCGGTTGCTCCGTCCTGCCAGCACCGTCAGGCTCGCCGCTACCCCGATGACCAATGTCTGCAGCAGGATGATCAGCAGATCGCCGGCCGCGGTCGTAGCCCAACCCGGGATTGCAAGATCGCTCGCGATCCGAACCACAATGACAGCGACGATACCTAGCCCGGCCATAGTAGCGACGAGAGCGGCGGCGAGCAGCGTCCGGATGAAAATCATATCGGTATGAACCGACATAGCGCTGAGGCCGTGCACGATCAGCGAGACGAGGTTCATCCGCGAGTCGCCGGCCGAGCGGCTGTCTCGCACCGTCGGCACGGTCAGGTACTCAAGTCGCGAACGGATGATCGAGGCCGCGAGGTTGTTCCACAGCTCGGGCATGTGTACCAGCCGGCGGACCGCCGCCATCGGCAGCACGCAATAATTGCCGAAGTTGATGGCATGTCCGGTCAATGTCCGGAACAACAGCTTATAGGTTCCGTAGCATAACCGGAAGGCGCGGGATTCGGAGCGTTTGTCCCGCCGGGCCAGCACCGCATTACGCGGGTGCTCGGCGCTCGCCGCCAACAGCGCGGCCATGTCGGCCGGGCGGTCCTGACCGTCGCTGTCCATCACCAGGGCAGCTTCGGCCTCGCCGCTATCGGCAATGGCGCATAATCCAACGGCAATCGCCCGCTGGTGACCGAGGTTGGCGGCGAGCCGGATGATTTCGAGCGACTTGATGCACGAGGCGCGGGGTAGCACGATGCTGGCGGGATCTATCGACTTGGCCGAGCCGTCGTCGACCGCGACTACGTGAAAAGCAAACTCGGACCCTGCGAACCGCTCGGATATCTCGATGACAACAGCAGTGAACGATACCCAGTCATCGAGGACCGGCATCACGATCGCGATCGTCTTGGCCATGGCGTTCGATGTCCGATTGCGCCGTGGCCAGTCTACATCCGACAATTTTAACGAAGGATGAACCGAGCGATGGATGCTGTGGCCAACGAACCCCCGTCTTCCGGCCACACCGTTTGCGCCGGTTTTAGAGCATCGCGGTTGTCGGGGGGAGGTTTTACCCCAAGCGTCAGGTTTGATCCGTCAAATAGGGACCGTTCACCTCACCACTCGCCCGTTTGCGAAGCACGACCAATCTGGCCATCGCAAAGATGGAAGGAGACAGGCGGCACAGCTTACCGTCGAGCCAATCAATAACTTTCAGCATCGTTATTGAAAGATTGACGGTTTTGGTCTTAGCCGTTACGCCGCCGGACAGCGGGAACATCATGCATTCAGCGAAGCTGTCATGGATAACCTCAAATCCCCGCAAATTTTCCTCGAACACTTTCGGATCGCGGAACATGAGGTAGCTAATTGCATTGTTGCCTGACCACGGGTCTTTAGGGTCGTTTACCAATGCCGTGGGGTCGAAGACATCAACCTCGAACGACCAACCTTCATGCCGCATCATGCGAAGCGCAAGCAGCAACAGAAAACTTGGATTGGGCTCGAAGATCAGGACGCGGCCGCCGGGCTTGAGGCACTCGTATACTTTTTGGAGAAATCTGATTGGCGTCGCAAAATGGTGGAGCACGTTCGAACATATTACAACGTCCAGCGTTTCGGCGCCAAATGGCAAATTCGCGGCGTCTATGCAGATATCCACCCAATGGTAAGGGGTGATTTCGGTAATCGTGACTTTGGTCTCGATGAACTCCTGCGAGAACCCCGCTCCTGCTCCGATGTCGACGATAACATCATGGCATTTTATATAGTTATTCATCCATGCGTATCTGTTGTTGAGCAAGAGCCGAAGGTTATCGTTTTTCTCCAATAAATATCTGTCGCGCGCTCGCTGCAAATCTCCTTCCGATTCCATTCTATTCTGGAAATGGTTCGGAAAATACGTTCGTGAGAACAGACTTGTGTACCACCGCAGCGGCCGGGACTCCGGGTTTCTACATTTCAAAGACACAGTTTCAACACGCATTTTTGTCGACGTTGGCGATCGTGCAAGTTTTGGCGATTACATCGCTCTCCCAAAGAAGTTAGGTTGAGCGGACTAACGAAGGGTGAACGCCACAGTGCGATGAGGCGATCGTGCTGGGCTCGTCTTTACCGTCGCTTAGGGCGCCGCGCTTAGGCTGTCGCCAACGTGGCTCCAACCCCCCCATCTGCAGCGCCGGCCACGGGCCGGCGGCTAGCTCTTCGGTTGGCGATCCCCGGCCTCGCGCTGGTGCTCTTTTCGATGCTGGCGCTGCTGCGCCTACGAGGGCCGCACGCCCTTTATTTCGGCGCCCTGGGGCTTTTCGGTTTTGAGCCGTTCCGCTTTCCGTTTCTCGACATCCACGCCGTTCTTGCCGCGGCGCAGTGCCAGCGGGCGGGGATCGACGTCTACCTCTACAACCCGTGCGATGCGCTCGGACGCCTGCATGTCTACTCGCCGCTGTGGCTGGCGCTGACCCCGAGCTTCCTCGACACCACGGCGACAACCGCGGTCGGGGTCGCGCTCGACCTGATGTTCATCCTGTCCTTGGCCATCGTGATCCGCCCGGCGACGGGGAGGGAAATTTTGGTCATCGGATTGGTGGCGCTGTCGCCGATGACGGTCTATGCGCTCGAACGCGCCAATTGCGATCTCGTCGTCTTCTTGCTGATCCTGGCCGGCTTTGCGCTCGACGCCGCGCCGCGCCGGTGGCGTCTCGGCTGCTATGCGTTCTACCTGACCGCCGGCCTGCTCAAATACTACCCTTTGGTCTTATTGGTGCTGCTCGCACGCGAGCGGCGGCGGGACGGGCTGCTGATCGCCGGCCTTGCCGCGGCGGTCGTCATCCTGCTGGTGATCCGCGGCCACGCCGATCTCGCCAAGGCGCTGGCGAATATTCCAGCACTCTCTTATTTCGCCGATTCGTTCTCGGCTCGGAACCTTCCCTTCGGCTTTGTCGAGGTCGTCTTCGGCCCTCGCCTGCCCATTCCGGCCGGTCTTCTGCTGCTGAGCATTGTGCTGGCGCTGGCGATCGCCCGGGCCCGACGCACATTCCACATGCTCGACGCGGCCGCGCCCGACCCGGATTTGCCCGAGACGCAGCGCCTGCTGGTTGGCGCGCTGCTGCTGACGGCGTGCTTTTTCGCAGGTCAGAACATCGACTACCGCGGCATTTATTTCATATTGGTAATGCCGGGTCTGGTCCGCCTCTGCCAATCGGCCGGTGACGCGGCCATCAGGCGATTTCTGGCGCGGATGATTGCCGCCGTTCTGTTCGTCGCCTGGGAAGAGCCCTTGCGCCGCGCCATCGATATGATCGCTGCCGCGATTGCCGCGGACTGGCTGCGCCCGCGCGTCGAACTCTTGTTCTGGATCGGCCGCGAACTGGTGTGGTGGTGGCTGATCGCCGGGCTCGCGGCGATCGTCCTGACCCAACTGCTGCGCATGCCGCTCGCGCTGGAGATCAGCGCCTACCTGCGGTGTCTGTGGCCCGTGCACGAGCAGCGTGGCAAATGCCCGGCTGACTGCCTCCCCGGTCGCGCGGCGGGACGGACGCTATCGCAGCCGGGCGGCGACTGCCGGTAATCCGGCGATATCGATGCCGTGGCGCGCGGCTTCGGAGATCAGCGCCAACGGATCGGCGCCCTCGCGCATCCGGGTCAACGCCCACAGCAAGGCCGAGCGGGTTCCGCTGCGGCAATGGGCGACGACCGGTTGGGCGGCGTCCCGCAGGGTTGCGGCGAAGGCGTCGACATCGCCGCGCGTCAATGTCGCCGCGGTGATCGGGATGTGGTGATAGGCGATCCCGTGCGCCGCGGCGAGCTGCTCGGCCTCGGCGGCCGGCAACTGCCCGGGGTCTTCGCCGTCGGGCCGGTTGTTGACGATCGTGCGCACCCCGGCGCGCGCCAGCGCGTCGATGTCCGCGCGATCGAGCCGGCCGGCAACGCTCAGCCCGGGCATCAGCGGAAAAAGCTCGGCGGTCATGCTGCTCCTCCACAACCTTGTCGGTGCAGAATCGCAGCTGGCGCCGCCGCGGTCACCTGAAAAGATCAGGCGGCGAATTGCGGCGGCCGCTGGATCATGTCGCCGGCGCGGATCCAGAAGCGTTCGAGCCGGCGCAAGGTGACGCTGGCGGCTTGGAGATCGTCTGCGCCGACCAGAGCCTGCGGCAGCATCTCGGCATGGCGGCGATGCATCGTGGTCAGGCTGTCGCGCAGCTTGAACCCTTTTTCGGTCAGCCGGACATGGACCGAGCGCCGATCGTGCAACGAGCGCTGCTGTACCAGATAGCCGTTCTCGACCATCTTTTTGACATTGTACGAGACGTTCGAGCCGAGATAGCAGCCGCGCAAGGTCAGTTCGCCGACGGTCATTTCCGCGTCGCCGATATTGAACAGCATCATCCCCTGGACGTTGTTGATGTCGTGAATCCCGAGCCCCTCGAGCTCGAGCTTCACCACTTCCAGGAAATGACGGTGGAGACGCTCGACGAGCGAGATAACTTCCAAATACGTATTGTTCATCCGAGCCTCGTCATTGGACGGTCTCGGCGAGAATAGCCTGGGCTTAATTAACTATTCGTTTCAAATTTTACGGTCAGGTTTGGCGATAAAGCGATAGATCGCCGAGAAATCGAGGCCGCCCGCTCCCTGATCGACAAACAGCTGATAGAGCGCCGCCGCGGCGGCGCCCATCGGCGTCGGCGCCGCGGTTGCGCCGGCCGCCTGCTGCGCCAGCCGCAGATCCTTCAGCATCATCGCCGCGGTAAAGCCCGCCGCGTAGTCGCGGTTGGCGGGCGAGGACGGGACCGGCCCCGGCGCCGGGCAATAGCTCGTCAAGGCCCAGCATTGGCCGGACGATTTGGCGGCGACGTCGAATAGAGTCTGCGCCGCGAGCCCGAGCTTGTCGGCGAGGGTGAAGGCCTCGCACACCCCGATCATCGATATGGCGAGCAGCATGTTGTTGCAGATCTTGACCGCCTGGCCGCTGCCTGCCGGCCCGGCATGGACGATCGTGCGCCCCATCGCCGCCAATATCGGCTGGGCGCGGGCAAACCCCTGGGCGCTGCCGCCGACCATGATCGTCAGGGTCGCGGCATCGGCGCCGGCGGTGCCGCCGGAAACCGGCCCGTCGAGCATGTCGAAGCCAGCCTCCGCCGCCGCGGCAGCGACCGCGCGCGCGGTCTCGACATCGATCGTCGAGCAGTCGATCAGCAGCGCATCCTTGCGCGCGCGTCCCAGCACCCCGCCATTGCCGAGATAGACCTCGCGCACCTGCGGCCCGGCCGGCAGCATCGTAATGACGATTTCGCCCGCGGCGACGGCCTCGGCGGCGCTCGCCGCTGCCCGGCCGCCTTTCGCCGCCAAGGTGGCGACCGCTGCCGGCACGATGTCGTAACCGGTCACCTGATGGCCGGCCTTGACCAGATTCGCCGCCATCGGCGCCCCCATATTGCCGAGCCCGATAAAGCCGATCGCCGTCATCCGTCCGTCTCCTGCACGTCGCGGAGTTGCGCACGCCACGATACGGAGTATCGGGCGCCACTGGAAGGGAGCCGAACCAAAACCGACGCCGAGGTTCCGCATGCGCCGGTGACCAAACGCGCCGCAAAGCAAGATATCTGCATCATCGCCGCGCTCTTGATAAAATTGGGCTTTTTCGATGCAGATTTCTGATGCACAATGCGGGCTTTGCACGCGGACAGAGCGTTAGCGATTTCAGAGTAAACCGTCGTCAGGCAGCATCGCTACGGTGATATTTAATCTCGGTTAGCAAAAGGTATTTTTACGCCAGTAATAGAGTCAATAAAGGTGGTGCGGTTTTTCGCAATAGCTGGCAATTCGTCAACGAATTTGTCGAAATCCAATCTTTTCAGGTCCTTTACTTCTGCATACCAGCCGTTATGCTGCCAATGCATGAACACCCAAAAGCCGCGTCGTGTTATACAATTACGACAGTCAATCGTTGCTAGGCCCAGGATTTGTGCATTATCAGGAAAAGACAAATTCGCGTTGAACAAAAGATCGAGAGGACCACAGCCATCGTGAGCCTTTATGAAATCGCAACCGGCATTCGCCACAGGGTGCGGATCGGGTTGCTTGGCAGCATCGAGGTCAAGATCCCAGTAAAAGCCAACATATCGTGCGGCATCGGCGGTAACCGGGCCTATATTCTGAATCATCATTCCCGGTTTTGTTTGTAACTCTGAAAATAACAGGGTGATATCTGTATTTGCGGGAAGACGATTTATATAGAAATACACAGGTAAAATGGTAACGACTAAGAAGAGAGTTAACGACGACCACGTATCGTCGCGAAAGGTTTTATATTTACCCCAGTCACGGTGAAGCGCATGACTGACGACCAGCCGGAACTCTGGATGATAATAGACTATGCTCAGAGCGCCGCCCCAACACAAGAGAGCACCGATAATAAACGATTGCGGCGCGGGCGTCATTAGCGTGACGCCAATGCTGATTATTGCGAGGATACCTCCGAGCGCCGCCGCGCGGGAACCCGAGTGATGGTCTTGGTCCATTCGCCTTGCAGGTATGCCGAAAGCGAAACGGCGCAAGTGAAAATCGCCTTATGGCACCGCCAAAACTGACATCGGGCCCCCGTTGCCTGCGGCAGCAAGCAGCGTGCTGCGTTTGACTCGCCGCCGGTCACCCCGCACGCCGCTCGCAAAGAAGGCGACCATACTAAAGGCGCTTCCTTAACTCGATAAGTTTTTCTCGAATCCCCAACAGCATGAACCGTTCGGGCAAAATATGTTGAAATATATGAAGGCTGCATACCCCTACTTGCGCAGTTGATTTCAAGCAGTGACGCAGCGCCATGTCGTCGCCGTGCAGATATATCTGGAGGTATTGCGACAGGTCAGGCCCTTCCTCTAATTGCAGGCTCCCGGTGACGCCGCGCGTATTGGGATGACCCCCAAAATCAATTGCCCGCTCGTACAGTTCGCTATAGATGCGCCCTAGCCCGGCATCCACCGATTGAATTGCGCTGTCAACCTTCACCGCCTGAAACTCTCTGCGCATTTTCCGCAGCGTGGCATCGTCGGTATGCCGGTTGAGCCACACCAGCGCGAGGCTCTGGTCTTGATGAATCAACAGCGCGTAGCCCGAATACTCCAGACACGACCGCAACAGCACAAACGTTTCCGGTGATTGACCCGCCATGCTAGTCCCGCATGCCGCGCGATAGGCCGCATGCGAGCGATATAACAATAAAATCGACAACAAATTCCGTTTTGGATTTAACATATTTTTGGCAATATCCACATAGCATTCGTCAACCTCATGCAATAGATCGAACTCCAATCGAAGATTGACAAAGGTGGCAAGCTGATTATTGCGCGCGCGCTGGAGGTACTCGGATAATTCATCATCTCCCCAACCGACCGGGTTTGGAATCGTCTCGATCTTCTCCATCGCACCAACACATGGGGAGTGCTGGACGACATCGCCATTTGTGACGAGGCATTGGCGATTTTCCAGAATCCCCCTCACGCGCCAAACGGTGATTTTCCATAAGGGATTATGCTGCTTACGCGTGTAGGCGCCCGATCAAAATGTCGCTCGCGTGCCGCTGTGAAATGACGCGCCAAGCGGCGTTTGTGGGGGCGTATCGCCTCATCCTAATCGTCGAAGCGCAGTTCGCGCTCGCCGATCGGCGCGAAATAGGCCTCGATCATTTCGTCGTCGATCTCGGCGAGGGTCGGCGGGCGCCAGCGCGGGGTCTGGTCCTTGTCGATCAACGCCGCCCGCACGCCTTCGTAAAAATCGTGCGCGGCCATGAAATGCTGGGTCAGCCGATATTCGAGCTCGAGCGCCGGTTCGACGCCGTAGTCCTGCCCTACGATCAGCTGGCGCAAGGTTACTTTCAGGCTGGTCGGCGATTTCGTCAGCAGCCCGGCGCGGGTTTCCGCCGCCCAGCCCGCATCGGCCCCGCCTGCCGCCGCCTCGGCCGCGAGCTGATCGAGGATCGCCTCGACACTGTCGCCGGCGAAGCACCGATCGATCGCCGGGCGCAACGCCGCCAGCGGAGGCGGGCCGGGATCGCCCGCAAACTCGGCGAGCAGCGCCGCGACCTGCTCGGACCTGCCGTCCCTTGCCCACGCAGTCCCGGCGAGCGCCGCGACCAGCGCCTCGACCCGCTCCTGCGCGACGACATGGGTGGCAAAGCCGCAATAATACGCGTCGGCTGCCCGCAACCGGGCGCCGGTCAGGCCGAGATAGCGCCCGATTTGCCCCGGGCAGCGGTTCAAAAACCGGGTCGCGCCGACATCGGGGAACAGCCCGATCGCGGTCTCCGGCATCGCGAACAAGGTGCGCTCGGTCGCGACCCGGTAGGCGCCATTGACCGAGATTCCCGCGCCGCCGCCCATCGTGATCCCGTCGATGATCGCGATATAGGGCTTGGGAAATCGGTGGATTTGGCGAATGAGCTCATACTCTTCGCGGAAGAACACCGCAGTCAGATCAGGATCGCCGCTGATCCCGCGTCCGGCCTCGTAGACCGCCCGCACATCGCCGCCGGCGCAGAACGCCCGCCCGCCGGCGCCGCGGACCACGACGGCATGCACCGACGGGTCTTCGGCCCAGCCCGACAGCGCCGGTGCAAAGCGCCGGTAATTGTCAAGGGTCAGCGCATTCAGCGCCTGCGGCCGGTTGATCGTCAGGGTGGCGAGCCCGCCCTCGCGGCCGAGCAGGATCTCGCCGTCGCTCATCGCCCGCCCTCACTCATTCGACGGGCCGAGCAGATGCCGGGCGATGATCACCCGCATGATCTCGTTGGTGCCTTCGAGGATCTGGTGCACGCGCAAATCGCGCAGATAGCGCTCGATCGGAAAGTCCTTCAGATAGCCGTAGCCGCCGAACAGCTGCAATGCCTCGTTGCAGATGTGGAACCCGGCATCGGTCGCGAAACGCTTGGCCATCGCGCAATGCATGACCGCCTGCGGATCGCTGCGGTCGAGGCTCGCCGCCCCGCGCCATACCATCAGCCGCGCCGCGTCGAGCTCGGTCGCCATGTCGGCGAGCTTGAACTGCAACGCCTGGAATTCCGCGAGCGGGCGGCCGAACTGGCGGCGTTCGAGCAGATATGCGCGCGCCGCTTCGAGACAGGCCCGCGCCCCGCCCAGCGAACACGCGGCGATATTGAGCCGCCCGCCGTCGAGCCCCATCATCGCGATCTTGAACCCGTCCCCTTCGGCGCCGATCCGATTGGCCACGGGGACCCGGCAATCCTCGAAGATCACCATCGCCGTCGGCTGCGAGTTCCAGCCGAGTTTTCTTTCCTTCTTGCCGAAAGAGAGGCCGGGCGTCTCCTTTTCGACGACCAGACACGAGATGCCTTTTGGTCCCTGGCCGCCGGTCCGCACCATCACGACATAGATGTCGCTGATGCCGCCGCCCGAGATGAACGCCTTGGCGCCGTTCAGCACGTAATCGTCGCCGTCGCGCACGGCGCGGGTGGCGAGTGCCGCCGCATCCGATCCGCTGCCCGGCTCGGTCAGGCAATAGCTCGAAAGATGCGCCATGCTGGTCAGATCAGGCAGAAACCGCGCGCGCTGCTCGGCGTGCCGAAATGGTCGATCATCCACGACGCCATGTTGTGGATCGACAGATAGGCCGCCGTCGACGCACAGGCCGCGGCCAATTCCTCGAAGATGATCGCCGCGTCGACCCGGCCGAGCCCGCTGCCGCCAAACTCCTCGCCGACATAAATCCCGGCAAAACCCAATGCCGCCGCCCGCCGTAACGCCTCGACCGGGAACTCCTGGCGCTCGTCCCAGCCCGGCGCGTCGGGCAGCCATTCCGCGCGCGCAAACGCCCGCGCCGTCTCCCGAAACGCCCGCTGCTCGTCGGAAAGCTCGAAATCCATGCGGGAAATATAGGAGGCTAAGACCAAAACGGCGACCGCCCGCAACCATGGCTGCGGGCGGCCTGCCCGGGCGTATGCGAGCTAGTTAGGCATGGTTGGCGTGATAGTAGGTGTTGCGCAGCACGCGGCCGGGGAGCGCCCCGGTGTGCTTGCCGTTCTCCATCAGCACCTGGCCGTTGACGATCGTTGCCATGATGCCGGCCGCCGGCTCCTTGACGCGCCAGCCGCCCGCCGGGAAGTCGTGCACGATGCTCTCCGGCAGCGGGCGAACGGTATCAGGATCGAAGATCACGATGTCCGCCGCCATGCCCGGCCGCAGCAAGCCGCGGTCATAGAGGCCCAACGCCGAGGCGGAATCAAAAGTCAGCCGCCGCACCGCGTGCTCCAAGGTCATGACCTGCTTTTCGCGGACCCACTCGCTCAACAGCCGCGTGCTGTAGCCATAGCCGCCGTGGAACTGCACGTGCGCGCCGCCGTCCGACAGTCCGACGATGGCGTTCGGATAGGTCAGGATCTTGGCCATGGCTTCGTCGTCGACGTTGTTCTCGGCCATCATGAAGCCGGTGTCCAACTTCTCCTCGACGACGAGGTCGAGAAAGGCGTCGATGACCCGCTTGTTCTGGTCCTTGGCGATCTGTCCGATAGTCTTGCCCTTGAGCGCCTGGTTCTTTTCAAGTACCGGCGTCTCGACCCACATATAGTTGTACCATTGGCGCGAGTAGCCGGCGGCCGGGACCTCGACCGTGTGCTCGACGACTTCCTCGTGCAATTTCTGCCGGATCGCCGGATCGGCATAGGCCTTCAGTTTTTCGTCGTCCGAGGACAGCAGGATCGGATGCCAGGTCGGTGAGCCGCGGAAGGTCTGGCAGTTGTGCATCGTAAAGCTCTGCGTCGTACGGTTCGGGCTGCACAGCGGATAGGCCCGAATGCCAGCCTTCGAGGTCTCGTCGACGCGGGCCATGTGCTTTTTCCACAAATCGGGCTCGCGTACCGTCTGTCCCAGATTGTTGTAGATAACCGTGCGTCCGGTGGCCTCCGACAGACGCGCCATCAACCCGTCATTGAGCTCGGCCGCACGGCCGCCGCCCGATTGGATGATGCCGGTGCCCATTTCGCGCAACACGTCGCCGAGCGCGAAGATTTCCTTTTCGTCGGCCCACAACGCCGGGATATGGACGCCCTGCGGGTCGTAGTGGCCCTTGTTGCGCGACACCGACAGACCGAGCGCGCCGCCCTTGATGCCGTCGCGCACGACATCCTGCATTTTCTTGATTTCGTCGTCCGTGGCGGTGCGGCCCTGGGCCTCGTCGCCCATGACGTAATAGCGAACCGTCGAATGGCCGATCAAATTGCCGACATTGACACCCAAATGCTGGTCGAGCCGGTCCATGTATTGGGGGATCGTCTCCCAATCGACCTCGACGGTGTTCAGCACTTCCATCGGGATCGCTTCGACATAGGACAGGAACTCGGCGACCCGCTTTGCGGTGCCCGGCCGCACCGGCGCCAAGGCCAGCGAGCAGTTGCCGAACATGACAGTCGTGGCGCCATGGTCGGGTGAGAACGAGCACAGCGGGTCCCAGGTGACCTGCGCATCATAGTGGCAGTGGTTGTCGATAAACCCAGGCGCCACGACATGGCCGGCGGCGTCGATCGTGCGCGTGGCCGGTCCGCTCAATTTGCCGATTTCGACAATCTTGCCGTCCTTGACGCCGACATCGCCGCGGAACGCCGGCATCCCCGAGCCATCGACGATCCGACCATTCTTGATCAACAGATCATACGCCATTTCCGTCCCTTTCTTGGTAGTCGCAACAGACACCCTTTTCCTGCGAAAAAGTGTAACACCCGATCATCGCCGCCTTATCAAAAATCGGCGCGGATCAGATCGAATATTCGAGAATGGGGTCCAAGGCGCTGCCGCCTTCGACAGCATGGCCTTCCGATCGCCAGCGCAGCATGCCGCCGGCGAGATTGGCGATATCGCAAAAGCCGGCCTCGCGCAGAATCGTGGTTGCCTGGGCCAAGCGGCTGCCGGCGCGGCACACGGCGACGATAGGCCGGTTCTTTGCCAACTCGCCCGCGCGCTCGGCCAATATGCCCAATGGGATCAACGTCGCGCCGCGGATATGGCCGAGCGGTCCCGAAAATTCCTCGGGTTCGCGAACATCGAGGATCTGCACCTCACGCGCATGCTCTTCGAGCCCGTGCGGATGAATTTCCCAGATCCCGTCAAACTCATTCGACGGGCCGAGCAGATGCCGGGCGATGATCACCCGCATGATCTCGTTGGTGCCTTCGAGGATCTGGTGCACGCGCAAATCGCGCAGATAGCGCTCGATCGGAAAGTCCTTCAGATAGCCGTAGCCACCGAACAGCTGCAATGCCTCGTTGCAGATGTGGAACCCGGCATCGGTCGCCAAACGCTTGGCCATCGCGCAATGCATGACCGCTTGCGGATCGCTGCGATCGAGGCTCGCCGCCCCGCGCCAGACCATCAGCCGCGCCGCGTCGAGCTCGGTCGCCATGTCGGCGAGCTTGAACTGCAACGCCTGGAATTCCGCCAGCGGGCGGCCGAACTGGCGGCGTTCGAGCAGATATGCGCGCGCCGCTTCGAGACAGGCCCGCGCCCCGCCCAGCGAACACGCGGCGATATTGAGCCGCCCGCCGTCGAGCCCCATCATCGCGATCTTGAACCCATCCCCTTCGGCGCCGATCCGATTGGCCGCGGGGACCCGGCAATCCTCGAAGATCACCATCGCCGTCGGCTGCGAGTTCCAGCCGAGTTTTCGTTCCTTCTTGCCGAACGAGAGGCCGGGCGTCGCCTTTTCGACGACCAGACACGAGATGCCTTTTGGTCCCTGGCCGCCGGTCCGCACCATCACGACATAGATGTCGCTGATGCCGCCGCCCGAGATGAACGCCTTGGCGCCGTTTAGCACGTAATCGTCGCCGTCGCGCACGGCCCGGGTGGCGAGTGCCGCCGCATCCGATCCGCTGCCCGGCTCGGTCAGGCAATAGCTCGAAAGATGCGCCATGCTGGTCAGATCAGGCAGAAACCGCGCGCGCTGCTCGGTCGAGCCGAAATGATCGATCATCCACGACGCCATGTTGTGGATCGACAGATAGGCCGCCGTCGACGCACAGGCCGCGGCCAATTCCTCGAAGATAATCGCCGCATCGACCCGGCCGAGCCCGCTGCCGCCGAACGCCTCGCCAACATAAATCCCGGCAAAGCCCAATGCCGCCGCCCGCCGCAGCGCCGCGACCGGGAACTCCTGGCGCTCGTCCCAGCCCGGCGCGTCAGGCATCCAGTCCGCGCGCGCAAACGCCCGCGCCGTCTCGCGAAACGCCCGCTGCTCGTCGGAAAGCTCGAAATCCATGCGGGAAATATAGGAGGCTAAGACCAAAACGGCGACCGCCCGCAACCATGGCTGCGGGCGGCCTGCCCGGGCGTATGCGAGCTAGTTAGCCATGGTTGGCGTGATAGTAGGTGTTGCGCAGCACGCGGCCGGGGAGCGCCCCGGTGTGCTTGCCGTTCTCCATCAGCACCTGGCCGTTGACGATCGTTGCCATGATGCCGGCCGCCGGCTCCTTGACGCGCCAGCCGCCCGCCGGGAAGTCGTGCACGATGCTCTCCGGCAGCGGGCGAACGGTATCAGGATCGAAGATCACGATGTCCGCCGCCATGCCCGGCCGCAGCAAGCCGCGGTCATAGAGGCCCAACGCCGAGGCGGAATCAAAAGTCAGCCGCCGCACCGCGTGCTCCAAGGTCATGACCCGCTTTTCGCGGACCCACTCGCTCAACAGCCGCGTGCTGTAGCCATAGCCGCCGTGAAACTGCACGTGCGCGCCGCCGTCCGACAGCCCGACGATGGCGTTCGGATAGGTCAGGATCTTGGCCATGGCTTCGTCGTCGACGTTGTTCTCCGCCATCATAAAGCCCGTGTCCAACTTCTCCTCGACGACGAGATCGAGAAAGGCGTCGATGACCCGCTTATCCTGGTCCTTGGCGATCTGTCCGATAGTCTTGCCCTTGAGCGCCTGGTTCTTTTCAAGCACCGGCGTCTCGACCCACATATAGTTGTACCATTGGCGCGAGTAGCCGGCGGCCGGGACCTCGACCGTGTGCTCGACGACTTCCTCGTGCAATTTCTGCCGGATCGCCGGATCGGCATAGGCCTTCAGTTTTTCGTCGTCCGAGGACAGCAGGATCGGATGCCAGGTCGGTGAGCCGCGGAAGGTCTGGCAGTTGTGCATCGTAAAGCTCTGCGTCGTGCGGTTCGGGCTGCACAGCGGATAGGCCCGAATGCCAGCCTTCGAGGTCTCGTCGACGCGGGCCATGTGCTTTTTCCACAAATCGGGCTCGCGTACCGTCTGTCCCAGATTGTTGTAGATCACCGTGCGTCCGGTGGCCTCCGACAGACGCGCCATCAACCCATCATTGAGCTCGGCCGCACGGCCGCCGCCCGATTGGATGATGCCGGTGCCCATTTCGCGCAACACGTCGCCGAGCGCGAAGATTTCCTTTTCGTCGGCCCACAACGCCGGAATATGGACGCCCTGCGGGTCGTAGTGGCCCTTATTGCGCGACACCGACAGGCCGAGCGCGCCGCCCTTGATGCCGTCGCGCACGACATCCTGCATTTTCTTGATTTCGTCGTCGGTGGCGGTGCGGCCCTGGGCCTCGTCGCCCATGACGTAATAGCGGACCGTCGAATGGCCGATCAAATTGCCGACATTGACACCCAAATGCTGGTCGAGCCGGTCCATGTATTGGGGGATCGTCTCCCAATCGACCTCGACGGTGTTCAGCACTTCCATCGGGATCGCTTCGACATAGGACAGGAACTCGGCGACCCGCTTTGCGGTGCCCGGCCGCACCGGCGCCAAAGCCAGCGAGCAGTTGCCGAACATGACCGTCGTGGCGCCATGGTCGGGTGAGAACGAGCACAGCGGGTCCCAGGTGACCTGCGCATCATAGTGGCAGTGGTTGTCGATAAACCCAGGCGCCACGACATGGCCGGCGGCGTCGATCGTGCGCGTGGCCGGTCCGCTCAATTTGCCGATTTCGACAATCTTGCCGTCCTTGACGCCGACATCGCCGCGGAACGCCGGCATCCCCGAGCCATCGACGATCCGACCATTCTTGATCAACAGATCATACGCCATTTCCGTCCCTTTCTTAGTAGTCGCAACAGACACCCTTTTCCTGCGAAAAAGTGTAGCACCCGATCATCGCCGCCTTATCAAAAATCGGCGCGGATCAGATCGAATATTCGAGAATGGGGTCCAAGGCGCTGCCGCCTTCGACGGCGTGGCCCTCGGCGCGCCAGCGCAGCATGCCGCCGGCGAGATTGGCGATATCGCTAAAGCCAGCCTCGCGCAGAATCGTGGTTGCTTGGGCCGAGCGGCTGCCGGCGCGGCACACGGCGACGATCGGGCGGTTCTTTGCCAACTCGCCCGCGCGCTCCGCCAATATGCCCAATGGGATCAACGTCGCGCCGCGGATATGGCCGAGCGGTCCCGAAAATTCCTCGGGTTCGCGGACATCGAGGATCTGCACCTCACGCGCATGCTCTTCGAGCCCGTGCGGATGAATTTCCCAGATCCCGGCAAAGCTGTAGTGCAACGGCGCCCAGCTGGGTGCAGCCCCGATGTCAACCTCACTGTCCGGCCGGCCGCATTTGAGATTGGCCGGCACCGCGACATCGAGCTTTTTCGGGTGCGCCAGCCGTAGGTTTTTCATGTAGCCGGTAAAATCGGCCTCGCCGCTTTCCCCGCCGAGGCGCGGGTTGAACTGCCGCTCCTCGCGCACGCTGGTCACGGTCAAGCCGCGGTAATCGTGCGCGGGATAGAGCAGGCAGGTATCCGGCAGGGCGAAAATCTGCTGGTGAACTGAGCGGTACATCGCGTGCGGGTCGCCCTGCTGGAAGTCGGTGCGCCCGCTGCCCCGGATCAGCAGACAATCGCCGGTAAACGCCATGCTGCGGTCGTCGAGCACGTAGGTCAGGCAGCCATTGGTGTGCCCCGGCGTCTTGCGCACCTGCAGGTTGCGCTCGCCGAACGCGATCACATCGTCCTGCACCAGGTAGCGGTCGGCCCCCTCGGCGCCGCTGTCGGCGGACAATGCAATGGCGCACCCGGTCTGCTGTTTCAGCAGCGAAGCGCCGGTGACGTGATCGGCATGGACATGGGTTTCGAGCGAATAGAAGAGCTTGAGACCCAACTCGTCGATCAGCGCGGCGTCGCGCCTGACCTGCTCGAACACCGGGTCGATGATGACCGCCGCCCCGCTTTTGCCGTCGGCCAGCAGATAGGTGTAAGTCGAGGACGACGGATCGAATAATTGTCGGAAAACCAACATTGCCGACTCCGGTAGGAGGTTTGCGCTATTTTACAGCCACTCGCGAAAAAAAGGGAGACGGCTGACGATGACCGACATCCTTATTACCCGGTTCGCTGCGCCAGACCGGGTGCGCTGGACCGAATTGTGGCGCGGCTATCTTGATTTTTATGAAACGCAGTTGCCGCCTGAGATCTACGATCACACTTGGCAGCGCCTGCTGATGCCCGACAGCCAGATCCGCGGGCTCGGCGCCCGGCTCGACAGCGATACCGCGCCGCTCATCGGCATCACCCATTACCTGTTCCACGCCCACGCCTGGACGACGCGCGAGGTCTGCTACCTGCAAGATCTGTTCGTCGACCCCACCGCCCGCCGCCATGGCATCGGCGCCAAACTGATCGAAGCCGTCGCCGACATCGCCCGCGAGCGCAACTGCCTGCGCCTCTATTGGACAACCAAGGAAGACAATGCCGTCGCCCGCTCCCTCTACGACCGCATCGCCCATTTCAACGGCTTCATCCGCTATGATTACGCGCTCGATTGAAAGGGGACAGCCTCGGCCACATATAGTGCCGCCCGAGCCTCACGGGAATCCGGAACGATCAAGTATATACCCTCGGTCGGGCTTCACGCGGGACCAAATCAACACCGAATTGCAGGTTGTGTACGCTTG
>CAWAVV010000018.1:0-48109 GCA_963785565.1 uncultured Alphaproteobacteria bacterium
ATGACCAAGCGCATCCTGGTCGTCGAGGACACCGAGGACAATCGCAAGATCATCCGCGATCTGTTGTCGAGCGTCGGTTACGAACTGATCGAGGCGGTGGACGGCGCCGAGGGCGTGGCGATAGCGCAAAGCGAGCGGCCAGATTTGATCCTGATGGACATTCAGCTGCCGGTCATCGATGGCTACGAAGCGACCCGCCGCATCCGCGCGATCCCCGAACTGGCTGCGGTGCCGATCATCGCGGTGACCTCCTACGCGCTCTCCGGCGACGAGGCCAAGACGCGGGACGCCGGTGCGACGGCTATGTCGCCAAACCCTTCAGCCCGCGCCAATTGCTCGCCAAGATCCGCGAATTCCTGCCCGACGCGGGGTAACGAAATGCGCGAGCCGGCTCGCATCCTGGTCGTCGACGACGTGCCCGACAATGTCGACGGTCCTGCAGATGCGGCTCGAAAGGCAGGGCTATGAGGTCGTCACCGCCGGCGACGGCGTCGAAGCGCTGGAAAAGGTCCGCGAGCTTCGGCCCGATCTGGTATTGCTCGACATCATGATGCCGAAGCTCGACGGCATCGAAACCGTCAAGCAGATGAAGAGCCGACACATCGCTGCCGTTTATCCCGGTGATCCTCGTCACGGCCAAAGCCGATGCTTAGGACGTCATCGCCGGGCTGGAAAGCGGCGGCGACGATTACCTGACCAAGCCGGTCGACCATGCAGCACTCTCGGCGCGGGTGCGGGCGATGCTGCGGATCAAGGCGTTGCACGACACGGTCCAGGACGCAGGCGCGGCGGCTGGAGGAGCAGGCGGCCGACCTCGCTGCGTTGAACCGGACCTTGGAGGAACGGGTCGCAGCGCAGGTCGACGAAATCGAGCGGATCGGCAGGCTGAAGCGGTTTCTGGCGCCGCAGATCGTGGAAACCATCGTCTCGTCGGGCGGCGAGACGATCCTCGATCATCACCGGCGCGATATTGTCGTGCTGTTCTGCGACATGCGCGGCTTTACCGCCTTTGCCGAAACCGCCGAGCCGGAGGACGTGATGGCTGTGCTCGGCGAATATCACGACGCGTTGGGGCCGCTGATCCATCGCTACGAGGGCACCCTCGATCGCTTTGCCGGCGACGGTCTGATCGTCTTTTTCAACGACCCGGTGCCATGTCCCGATCCGGCGCTACGCGCGGTGCGCCTTGCGGTCGCGATGCGCGAAGCGGTCGCGGCGCTTGCCTCGCTCTTGGGCGGCCCGCGGGCACGAAATCGGCTTTGGCGTCGGCATCGCCCAAGGCTACGCCACGCTCGGCCGGATCGGGTTCGCCGACCGCTTCGACTACAGCGCCATCGGCACGGTGACCAACCTCGCGGCGCGGCTGTGCGACGAGGCGCGGGACGGGCAGATTCTGGTGACCCGGCGCATCGCCGCAGCGATCGACAAGGCTCGCCGAGTTCGAGTCGCTGGGCGATCTCGCGCTAAAGGGACTCAGCCGTCCGGTCGCGGTTTCGAACGTGTGCGGTCTGGTCTCGACCGCCGCCGGCGAGCTGTCGTAGGCGCCGGCGATCGACCGGCGCGAACCCTCGACGCTAACCTGGTGGGTGGTATGAACTCGGCTGAGGTCCTACATTCTATCGCCATGCTCCCGCTTCTTGTCGCCGAACGCCCGCACAGCGATGTCGGCAAGCCGTTCGCGCTCAGCTCGGAATTCCGCCCGGCCGGCGACCAGCCGGAGGCGATCGACGAATTGTGCGAAGGGCTCGCCCGCGAGGAGCGCGATCAGGTGCTGCTCGGCGTCACCGGCTCGGGCAAGACCTTTACGATGGCGCATGTCATTGCCCGCACCGGGCGGCCGGCGATCATCCTCGCCCCGAACAAGACCCTGGCCGCGCAGCTCTACGGCGAAATGAAGAGCTTTTTCCCGGAAAACGCGGTCGAGTACTTTGTCTCCTATTACGATTACTACCAGCCCGAGGCGTACGTCCCGCGCACCGACACTTATGTCGAAAAGGAATCGTCGCTGAACGAAGAAATCGACCGGATGCGCCATTCGGCGACGCGGGCGATCCTGGAGCGGCGCGACGTCATCGTCGTCGCCTCGGTTTCGTGCATCTACGGCATCGGCTCGGTCGAGACCTATTCGCAGATGATCCTGTCCCTGGCCCAGGGCGACCGGGTCAACCGCACTCAGCTCCTGGCCCGATTCGTCGAATTGCAATACCGGCGCAACGACCACAATTTCGTCCGCGGCGCGTTTCGCGTGCGCGGCGACACGATCGAGCTGTTCCCGGCGCATTACGAGGACCGCGCCTGGCGGCTATCCCTGTTCGGCGACGAGATCGAGGCGATCCATGAGATCGACCCGCTGACCGGCGAAAAGACCGCGGCATTGCAATCGATCAAGGTCTACGCCAACAGCCACTACGTCACGCCGCGCCCAACCCTGTTGCAGGCGATCGAGCAGATCAAGCGCGACCTCAAGATCCGCCTCGAAGAATTGTTCGCCGATGGCAAGCTGTTGGAAGCGCAGCGGCTCGAACAGCGGACGACCTACGATCTCGAAATGATCGATGCGACCGGCAGCTGCGCCGGCATCGAGAACTATTCGCGCTATCTGACCGGGCGCAAGCCGGGCGAACCGCCGCCGACGTTTTTCGAATACATGCCGCGCGACGCGCTGGTCTTTGTCGACGAAAGCCACGTCACGGTGCCGCAATTGGGCGGCATGTTCCGCGGCGACTGGATGCGCAAGACGACCCTGGCCGAATACGGGTTCCGGCTGCCGTCCTGCACCGACAACCGACCGCTCAAATTCGAGGAGTGGGAGGCGATGCGCGGACAAACGGTGTTTGTCTCGGCGACGCCAGGGCCGTGGGAGATGAACCGCGCCGGCGGCGTCTTCGTCGAGCAGATCGTCCGTCCGACCGGCCTCGTCGACCCGCCCTGCCTGATCCGCCCGGTCGACACCCAGGTCGACGATCTGATGGCCGAATGCCGCGAGGAGGCGGCAAAGGGCCACCGCGTGCTGGTCACGACATTGACCAAGAAGATGGCGGAGGCCCTGACCGAGTACCTGCACGAGGCCGGGTTGCGGGTGCGTTACATGCACTCCGATGTCGACACCTTGGAGCGGATCGAGATCATCCGTGATCTGCGGCTCGGCGTGTTCGACGTGCTGATCGGCATCAACTTGTTGCGCGAGGGGCTCGATATCCCGGAATGCGCGATGGTCGGGGTGCTCGACGCCGACAAGGAGGGCTATCTGCGCTCGCGCACCTCGCTGATCCAGACGATCGGGCGGGCGGCGCGGCATATCGACGGCAGGGCCATTCTCTATGCCGACCGGATGACCGACAGCCTCAAGGCGGCGATCGAGGAAACCAATCGCCGGCGGGAAAAGCAGCAGGCCTACAACGCCGCGCACGGGATCACGCCCGAGAGCGTGCGGCGGGGCATCGCCGACATTCTCGAAAGCGTGTACGAGCGCGATCACGTGACCTTTGGCCTGTCGGAGGGCGAGGCGGCTCATTATCAGGGCGCGGATTTGAAAACCGTGATCGCCGATCTGGAAAAGCGCATGCGCGACGCCGCGGCGGATCTCGAATTCGAGGAGGCAGCGCGATTGCGCGACGAGATCCGCCGGCTCGAACAGGCCGATCTCGGGCTCCCGGTCGCTCCGGCGGGCGCGGCCGGATCCTGGGCGAGGCGTTCGGACGGCACGCGCGGCCGTTCGATCGCGGGGCGCGCCGGCGTCTCGGCGCGCGAGGTAACACGCGCCAAGATACGAGCGCGCAAGGAACGCCGTGCCCTCCGCCGCTGACGCCGAGCCGGCTGACGAGCTGACCGGAGCGCTGCCGGCTCCGCCCATTCCAAAGGCGGCGCTGGTGACCGGCGGCGGGCGGCGGATCGGCCGGGCATTGGCGCTGGCGCTGGCCGAGGACGGGTTCGCCGTCGCCGTTCACTATCACCGTTCGCGCAAAGCGGCGGAGGCGGTGGTCGAGACGATCCGGGGCGGGGGAGGCGCGGCGCTGGCGCTCGGCGCCGATCTCGCCGACGAGGAGGCGGTGCGCCGCTTGCTGCCGCAGGCCGAGCGCGCATTCGGGCCGTTGGGCTGTCTGGTCAATAACGCCGGGGTGTTTGGCGACGACACCGTCGCAACGACGACCCGGGAAAGCTGGGATCTGCACCTCGCGGTCAATCTGCGGGCGCCATTCGTGCTGATCCAGGATTTCGCGGCGCGGCTGCCGGCGGAGGCGGGCGGGGTCGTCGTCAACATGCTGGACGAGCGGGTGTGGTCGCTGACCCCATATTTCGTTTCCTATACGCTGTCGAAGGCGGGGTTGTGGGCTTTGACGCAGACGATGGCGTTGGCCCTGGCGCCGCGCATTCGGATCAACGGCATCGGACCGGGCCCGACCTTGCCGAGCCCGCGGCAGAGCCCCGAGCAATTTGCTCGCCAGCGCGCGATGATGCCGCTCGGCCGCGGCACCGGCCCACCGGAGATCGTGGCGGCGCTGCGCTTTATCCTGTCGGCGCCCGCGATGACCGGGCAGATGATCGCGCTTGACGGCGGACAGCATCTGGGATGGGCGCAGCCGCAACGCCCCCCGCTGCTCGAATAGCGGAGTTCGCCCGACGCGCGAATGCGACATGTGTCGCGGTTCGATGTTAAGTTGAGGAAACTATTGTATCTTGTTGTCTATCGATCGGCGGTGGCATTTTGTTCACAGGTGGTGTGACGATCGTGCGACAACAACTCGGACGGTGAGCGATCGGTTTGCTTCAAAATAAATTAACCATTCCATTGGAAAGATAAGCCAAATCAACGCGTTACAATATTGCCTAATTATTAGGCAAACGCTAAGAACCCGAAGTGCCATTAGGTTTGGGCTCTGATGAGACTGGTTTTTCAACAGAGTTATCCACAGATTTCGTGGATATCGTTGAGGTGGTTTGAATTACGATGGCAACACAAATAGTTGACGATCCGCTGACAAACGTCAAAATCCCGACAACGGGGCGGCGGCGTCGCAAATTGCCGCCGATGGACCCGCGGCGGGCGCCGGAAGACGTGGTCCCAGGGTCCTTGAACGAGCCGTCGCCGGGCTCGCAAGCGGCGACCGATCCCGCCTTGGCGAACCCCGCGCCGCAGCTGAAGACCGCGACCGGGCTAACGGCGGGCGTTGCTGTTATCCGCGCCGCGCTGCGGACTACGCCGGCGACGCCCGGCGTCTATCGCATGCTCGACCGGAAAGGCGATGCGCTCTATGTCGGCAAGGCGCGCAGCCTAAGGAGCCGGGTGCAGAATTATACCCACCCCGCGGCATTATCGAACCGACTGCGGCGCATGGTGGCCGAGACCGCCGCGATGGAGATCGTCTCGACCCACACCGAGGCAGAAGCGCTGCTGCTCGAATGCAATCTGATCAAGCGGCTGATGCCGCGCTTCAATGTTCTGCTGCGCGACGACAAATCGTTTCCGCTGATCCATCTGACCGCCGATCGCGACTTCCCGCAATTGACCAAATATCGCGGCGCGAAGAGCCAGGGCGGCAGCTATTTCGGCCCGTTCGCCTCGGCAGGGGCGGTCAATCGCACCCTGATCACCCTGCAAAAGGCGTTTCTGCTGCGCTCGTGCAGTGACAGCATCTTTGCCAACCGCACCCGCCCATGCCTCCTGCACCAAATCAAGCGGTGCAGCGCGCCTTGCGTCGGGCGGATCAGCCGTGAGGAGTATGCCGGCCTGATCGAACAGGCGCATTCCTTTCTGTCGGGCGGCAGCGGCGCTGTGCAGGTGCGGCTTGCGGCCGAGATGCAGGCCGCCGCGGCGGCGCTCGATTTCGAGGCGGCAGGGCTGGTCCGTGACCGCATCCGCGCCCTCTCCCTCGTCCAGGGACATCAGGACATTCACGTGCCCGGCATCGTCGACGCCGACGTGATCGCGGCCTATCAGGAGGCCGGGCAAACCTGCGTGCAGGTGTTCTTTTTCCGCGGCGGGCAGAATTGGGGCAACCGCGCCTATTTCCCGAGCCACGATCGCCAACTCCCGGTCGAGGACGTGTTGGGCTCGTTTGTCGGCCAATTCTATGACAACCGGCCAAAGCCGCCGCTGGTGCTGCTCAGCCATCGGCTGGCCGAGCAGGAGCTGGTCGAGGAGGCGCTGTCGCTCGGCGGCGGCCGTGTCGTCCTGGCGGTGCCGCAGCGCGGCGATAAAAAGAAGCTGATCAATCGCGTCCTCGCCACCGCGCGCGAGGCGCTCGGCCGCCGGCTCGCAGAGAGCGCCTCGCAGCGCCGGCTGCTCGAGGGCGTCGCCGCGGCGTTTGGCCTCGACGCCGCGCCGAACCGCATCGAGGTCTACGACAACAGCCATATCCAAGGCACCAACGCCGTTGGCGCGATGATCGTTGCGGGCCCGGACGGGTTGATGAAGAAGGCCTATCGCAAATTCACGATCCGCGGGCTCAGACCAGCGGCTGTCGCTGCGCGCGCCGGGGATCAAAATGTCCTCTCCGTCCTTCAGGGGGGAGAGGGAGGGGACCCATCGCGAAGCCATGGGGAGGGTGAGGTGGATGTCGGCAACCGCTCTGGAATCCCACACCTCACCCAGCCCTCTCCGCCCCCGGGGGCGGAGAGGGCAATAATTCCGCAAGGGATCGCGGTTGCCGGCGGCGACGATTACGCGATGATGCGCGAGGTGTTGCAGCGGCGCTTTGCCCGCGCGCTGAAGGAGGATCCGGAGCGCGCGCAGGGCAGCTGGCCCGACCTGGTTTTGATCGACGGCGGGCTGGGGCAGCTCAATGTCGCGCAGGGGGTGGTCGACGAACTCGGCATCGCCGACGTCGCGATCGTCGGGATCGCCAAAGGGCCCGACCGCAATGCCGGCCGCGAGCGCTTTTTCATGCCGGGCCGGTCGCCGTTTTCGCTCGATCCGCGCGATCCCGTTCTCTATTTCCTGCAGCGGCTGCGCGACGAGGCGCATCGATTTGCGATCGGCACGCATCGCGCCCGCCGGACCAAGGCGATCGGGCGCTCGCCGCTCGATGAGATCGCGGGGATCGGGGCCCGCCGCAAGCAGGCGTTGCTTCACCATTTCGGCTCGGCGCGCACGGTCGCCCGCGCCGGATTGGGTGAGCTCGAACGCGTCGGCGGGATTAGCAAAACCGTCGCAAAAAAGATTTATGATCATTTTCATGCCGATGAGTAAGATGGCCCATATCCTCTCGCCCACCGGGAGCGGCGCGTGCTGCTGACCAGCCTGCCCAACCTGCTGACCCTGTCGCGCATCCTGGTGATCCCGGTGGTGATCGCGAGCTTTTATGTGCCGGGCGATTACGCGCGATGGTTCGCCTGCGCGCTGTTCTCGGCCGCGGGGATCACCGATTGGCTCGACGGGCACATGGCGCGGCGTTGGCAGCAGCAGTCGGAGATCGGCCGGTTTCTCGATCCGATCGCCGACAAATTGCTGGTCTCGGCCACGTTGTTCATGCTGACGACGTTTGGCCGGCTGTCGGCGGCGGCGGTTTTCCCGGCCCTGGTGATCCTGTGCCGAGAAATCCTGGTTTCCGGATTGCGCGAGTATCTTGCGGGGCTGCGCGTCGGCGTGCCGGTATCGCGGCTCGCCAAATGGAAAACGTTTATCCAGATGGTGGCGATCGGTTTTCTGATCGTCGGTGATGCCGGCCCGGGCTTTTTGCCGGTCAAGGCGATCGGTGAAAGCTTGTTGTGGATAGCAGCGGCGCTGACTCTGGTCACCGGCTACGACTATTTGCGGGCGGGACTGCCGCATATCACCCGCCCCCGCCGCGCCGGCGCGATCGGCCGCAGCAAATCCCAGACGCCGGCATAGGCGCGCATTGCCTCGGCTGTCCTCAGCCCCCAAGTGAGGCCGCAGGGACGCGCGGCGATGCGCATCTTTGGCCTCGCCGGCTGGAGCGGAAGCGGCAAGACTACCCTGATGACGGCATTGATCCCCGAATTCGTCGGCCGCGGCATAACCGTTTCGACGATCAAGCACGCGCATCACGCCTTTGACGTCGATCAGCCGGGCAAGGATTCGTGGCGCCATCGCCAAGCCGGGGCGAGCGAAGTCATGGTGGTTTCGGAACGTCGCTGGGCGTTGATGCACGAGCTGCGCGGCGCGCCCGAACCGGGTCTCGACGAGCTGGCGCCGCGGGTGACCCCGGTCGATCTGCTGCTGGTCGAAGGGTTCAAGCATCACCCCCATCCCAAGATCGAAATCTACCGTCCCTCGCTCGGCAAGCCACCATTGCATCCCGACGATCCCTATGTCGTCGCGGTCGCTTCCGACGAAGAGCTGCCGGGGCTGGCGCTGCCGTGGCTGCCGCTCGGCGACCCGGCCGCGATAGCCGATTTCATCCTGCAATATGATGGGCGTGTGCGATGGCCCAGCTGAGCGACGATTGCTTTGCTTTTGGCGGCGCCCTGTTGGGCGTCGACGAGGCGCTCGCCCGAATCGATCGGCGCGTCGTCGCGGTTGTCGAGAGCGAAATGGCGCCGCTGGGCACAACGGCCGGCCGTGTGCTTGCGCGCGATATCGTCGCGACAATGAACCTGCCGCCGCATGCGAACAGCGCGGTTGACGGCTACGCCGTCGCCCATGCCGACCTGCTGCCCGATCGTGACACCGACTTGCCTGTCGGCGGTCGGGCCGCGGCCGGCCACCAGCTCGACCGCGCGCTCCACCGCGGCGAAGCGATCCGCATCTTTACCGGCGCGCCGATGCCGGAGGGCGCCGACACCGTATTGATGCAGGAGGATTGTGTCGCGGCCGACGGGCGGGTCCGGCTGAAGGCGGGGATCAGAAAGGGAGCGAACCGCCGGCACGCCGGCGAGGATGTCGCGCTGGGCGAGACCGCGCTCGCCGCCGGGCGGCGCCTCGGCCCCGCCGATCTAGGGCTCGCCGCGGCGCTCGGCCATCATGAATTGCCGGTGTTCCGCCGGTTGCGGGTGGCGCTGCTGTCGACCGGCGACGAAGTCCGCGAGCCCGGCATGACCTTGCCGCCCGGCGCGATCTATGACGCCAACCGCTTTATGCTCAAGGCGCTGCTCGAAAGTCTCGGCTGTGCCGTGACCGATTTCGGCATCCGGCCCGACCGCGAGGCCGCCCTTGCCGACACGCTCGCCGCGGCGAGCGCCGAGCACGATTTGATCGTGACCTCCGGGGGCGTCTCGACCGGCGAAGAGGATCACGTCAAGGGCGCGATCGAGCGCGATCGGGGCGCTGCACTTCTGGCGGTTGGCGATCAAACCGGGCCGGCCGGTGGCGCTCGGCCAGGTTGGCAGGGTGCCGCTGATCGGACTGCCCGGCAACCCGGTCGCGGTTGTCGTGACCTTCGCCGTCCTCGCTCGGCCGCTGATCCTCAAGCTCGCGGGCGCCCAGGCCTCGGCGCCCAGGCTGTTGCCGGTGCGCGCCGGCTTCGCCTATCGCAAAAAGCCCGGGCGGCGCGAATATCTGCGGGCGCGGCTAGAGCGCGACGGCGATCAAGTCGTCGCCGTCAAATACGCCCGCGACGGCGCCGGTATCCTGTCCTCGATCGTGCAATCGGATGGCCTCGTCATCCTCGACGAGGCGACCGGTGATCTCACCGCCGGCTCGATTGTGGATTTTCTGCCCTTCGCCGAGGTGATCGGGTGAAGCTCCTCTATTTCGCCTGGTTGCGCGCGCGTATCGGCTGTGCCGAAGAGGAATTGGCGTTGCCACCCGAAGTGCATGACGTGGCCGAGCTGCTCGGCTGGCTGCGCTCGCGCGGGGGCGGCTATGCCGAGGCCTTACAGAACCTCGCGATCGTCCGCGTCGCCGTCAATCAGGACTATGTCGGGTCGGAGCACCCCGTGCGGGACGGCGACGAGGTGGCAATATTTCCGCCCGTCACCGGAGGCTGAGACGATGATCCGTGTGCAGCGCGAGGATTTTGATGTCGGCGTCGAGCTCGATCGGCTCGCCGCCGGCAATCACCGGATCGGCGGGATCGCCAGCTTTATCGGGCTGGTGCGCGATATGGGCGGCGGTGACCAGGTCTCGGCCTTGACCCTCGAACACTATCCCGGAATGACCGAGAAAAAGCTCGTCGAGATCGAGCTCGAGGCGCATCGGCGCTGGCCGCTCGACGCCTCGCTGATCGTCCACCGTTACGGCCGGCTCGAGCCCGGCGACCGCATCGTCCTTGTCGCGACCGCCTCGCCGCACCGCGAGGCAGCACTCGCCGCCTGCCATTTCCTGATCGACTGGCTGAAGACCGACGCCCCGTTCTGGAAGAGCGAGGAGACCCCCAGAGGCGAGCGCTGGGTCGAAGCGCGCGCATGAAGACGACGCGGCGAAGGAGCGCTGGGAAGGGATGCGGGACCGAGGTCCCACGACGGACAGCCGGTCCGGCTAAAGAATCGCGTTCGACCACGGCCGCACCCGGGCGTGGAGCCGCTCGAGCGTGTCGTCGACGACGGTCAAATCGGCGTTGAACCGGCTCAGCTGGGCGACCATACCTTTTCTGATCGGCTCCGGGTCGGGCAGCATCCGATTGGTCCAGAACCGTTTGCCGCGGTCGAAGAAACCGATTGTGTCTAGAAAGGCTGCGGCGAAGTAATACGAGTCCGGGATCATGTCGCCTTTATCGGGCTCGATAATTTCTCCGTTCTGTCCCACCGAGTGGGCTAGGCACCACTCGAACATTGTAGCTACCGCTCGGCGCGCCAGCCGGCGCTGACCCGGAGACATGTGCTTCCAACCGCGATAGAACAGCTCGACGACATCGTAATTATTGTGATCGCTCATCTTACCGTCTTCGATCCAGCCCTGTGGATATTGCTGCTCGCTGATCCCGAGCAAGGTGTCGATCAGGGTCGGCCACCAGCGCACCAGATGCGGCACATAGCGCGCCATGTGAAAGGTCAGGCTCAAATCGGTGGTCCTGATCTCGCTGCCCTCATCATCGACGATGTAGGTCATGCCGAAGAAGCCGGTCTGCGGGTCTTGCCAATCGCGAACGAATCGCTCGAACACTGGCTGGAAGGCGGGTCCGCTAAGATAGCCGGCCTGACCTCCCTGCAGGACCAGGCGTGCAATCACCGATATTGCTAGGTTCAGCTCCTTGCGATTATCCCGGCCACAGCGCCGGACATCCGACCAGCACAAATCCTGCAGATACGTAACCATGCGCGCCGGATCGTCGATTTGCTCGAGAAAGGTCGGTTTGGCCCGCCAAGGCCATTCCCTGGCGAGAAGTTGGTCGGTCGACCGGTCGAGCTTGAGGAACCATACGTCGGTGCCGGGCGCAAAACTGCCCTCGCAATCCTGGGTCAGCCCGTCCGGTGGATCGGCGCATTCCAGCGCGGTCTTTAGTCGCTCGATGGCGAGAGAGGCCCCCGCATGATCGCTCGTGCAGCCTATGCGCCATTCCGCCTCCGCATGACGATCCCGCGCCCAGCTGGTGTCGCAACCGGCCAGTTCTCGCTCGGAAAGGGTCTTTTCAGTTCCCTCCATCAGATCGTTGGCTTGCTTGGAGAGCGTTTTCATCGCCGGATAGGCGCAGAACAGCGCTGCTTTCGGATTGTAGAGATGATCCGGCATAGCGGCTCTCCGAAAATGTGCACAACAGGCGGGCGAGGATAGCCCTGGTTTGCGGCGAGAGCAGCCCGGTTTCTGATTACGGCCCGCCGCCGGCGGCATCGCAAAGGGACACGACGATGACGCAGAACGTCTACGACAATGAGGAATTCTTTGCCGGATACAGCCGGTTGAGGCGTTCGGTTGACGGCTTGGGCGGTGCGCCGGAATGGCCGGCATTACGTTCTCTGCTGCCGGATTTGCGCGGGCGCGGCGTTCTGGATCTCGGTTGCGGCTTCGGCTGGTTTTGCCGCTGGGCGCGGCAGCAAGGAGCCGCCCGCGTGCTCGGAATCGATATTTCCGAGCGCATGCTGGCGCAGGCCCGGGCCACCACCCAGGACCCGGCAGTCACCTACGCCAGGGCCGATATGGAAGACCTCGAATTGCCCGCGGGGTCATTCGACCTCGCCTACAGTTCTCTCGCCCTTCATTATGTCGAACACTTGGACAGGCTGGCGGGAGTAGTGCACCGGTCGCTGTTACCGGGCGCCAGCCTGGTTTTCTCGGTCGAGCATCCGATATTCACCGGCCCTACCAGGCCGGGTTGGTCTCACGACGCCGATGGCTGTATTACGTGGCCGATAAATTCGTATTTGGATGAAGGGCCTCGTTCGACCGACTGGCTCGCCACGGGCGTGATCAAGCACCATCGAACCGTCGCAACCTACCTCAACATGCTAATCCGCGCCGGTTTCGCCATATCTCATGTTGAGGAATGGGGGCCGACAGAAGAGCAAATCCGCTCGCAGCCTAATATGGCGGATGAGCGGCATCGCCCGCCATTTTTGCTGGTGGCGGCAAGACGCTGAGGGCCTGGGAGCGGAACCACCGATCCCAAGCCGCGTGCGCGGACGCAAAGGGCGCAGTCAGGCGGCGCTCGCGGTTGCGACTTTTTTGCCGACGGTGCGGTCGTAGTCTTCCCACATCAGCCGACAGATCGCGCCGGGGGTGAAGCGGTAATGGCCACGGTCGCCGATGATCTCGTCGACCGGGGTGACCTCGGCCGCCGAGCCGGTCGGGAACAGGCGCGCCTGCCGCACAAGGCGGCCGCTTACGTCGAGGATCAGCTTGTTGCCGGGCCGTTACCCAGCTCCAGGCGCCGCTCGATGCGTCCCACGCGGCGGTCGAGATTGTCGACCCGCACCGACAAGCCAGCGAAGTCAACCCTGATCTCGGCGATGCGCAAGCTCAGCGCGGCGACCTCTCGTTCGAGGGCACCGAGCCGGTTGATAATTTCGTCCAGCTTCTCGCGTTGCGCTCCCTGCTCGGCGCGAATTGCTCGCAGCATGTTGAGGATCAGATCGGTTCTTTCGTCGCTCACTATCGGCCTCGCACAGGGGCGCCTCGCTTCAAAATACTACGCGGCGCTCGCGGTTGCGGAGACTTTCTTGCCGACGGTGCGGTCGTAGTCTTCCCACATCAGCCGGCAGATCGCGCCTGGGGTGAAGCGGTAGTGGCCGCGCTCGCCGATGATCTCGCCGACCGGAGTGACCTCCGCGGCCGAGCCGGTCAGGAACATTTCGTCGGCTTTTGCCAGCTCCTCGGGCATGATCGCGCGCTCGACAACCTTGATGCCGCGCTTCTTGGCGAGGCCGATCACGGTCTGGCGGGTCAGGCCATTCAAAAAGCAGTCCGGCGTCGGGGTATGCAATTCGCCGTTGATGACGAGAAAGAGGTTGGCCCCGGTGCCCTCGGCGAGCTGGCCCCGCCAGTCGAGCATCAGCGCATCGTCGCAGCCATGGGCCTCGGCGTCGTGCTTCGACATCGTGCAGATCATGTAGAGCCCGGACGCCTTGGCCTGGGTCGGCGCGGTATGCGGGGCTGGGCGCGCCCATGGCGCCCATTTCATGCGAATCCCCTTGGCCCGCGCCTCGGGCGAGAAATAGGCCGGCCAATCCCAGGCGGCCATGGCCAGATGGATCTTGGTCGCCTGCGCCGAAACACCCATCTGCTCGGCGCCGCGCCACGCGATCGGGCGGACATAGCCGTCGACGATATTGTTGGAGGCGATGACCTCGTTGGTCGCCTTGGTCAGATCGTCCATGCTGGCCGGCACCTCGAAGCCCAATATCCGCGCCGAGTTCACCAGACGCTCGTTGTGATCATCGAGCCGAAAGACGGCGCCATTGTAGACACGCTCGCCTTCGAAGACGCAGCTCGCATAATGGAGCCCGTGGCTCAACACATGCAGCTTGGCGTCGCGCCAGGGAACCAAGCGGCCGTCATACCAGATCGAGCCGTCACGGTCGTCGAAGGGGATCATGGACATGGACGTCTTCCTTGCACCGAAGCTGTCGGAGCCGGCGCTTGGTCGCGAACCTCGCCGGCCCGGTCGCGATGGAACTCTATATCCAAGAGGACACCCGAAAGGTATCCAAGGTTGCGAGATAAGTCAATATGTCTGACATAAAATCGCATGCCGATACGGTGTTCTCGGCCGAGGATGCGGTCCGGGACGGGATCGAGCTGCTGTTCTTCGCCTATCGCGATTTCACCGCCGAGCCCGACGCGATCCTCGCGCGCTATGGCTTCGGTCGGGCGCATCACCGGGTGATCCATTTCGTCGGCCGCCATCCGCAGATGACGGTCAGCGAGCTGCTCGGCATCCTGCGCATCACCAAACAGAGCCTGAGCCGGGTTTTGGGCGAGCTGGTCGGACAGGGGTTCATCCGTCAGCGCCCGGGCCCGGTCGATCGCCGGCAACGGCTGCTCGAGTTGACCGCCGAGGGCCGTGCGCTCGAGCGCGAAGTGTCGGCGCCGCAGCGCGCCCGCGTCGCCAATGCATATCGCCATGCCGGCTCGCCGGCGGTGGAGGGTTTCCGCAGGGTGCTGCTGGGGATCATCGCCGACGCCGGCGACCGGCGCCGTTTCGAGGCCGCGGCGACCGGGGAGCGTTGACCGCAGACCCGGCGTATAATTTGCGGTCATGAGCGATCTTGAACCCCATCTCCTCGTTGTCGACGACGATGAGCGCTTGCGGGAATTGCTGCGCCGCTATCTATCGGAAAGCGGGTTCCGGGTAACCACCGCGGCGGATGCTGGCGAGGCGCGGGCGAATCTGGCGAGCTTCGCCTTTGACCTTGTCGTGCTCGACGTGATGATGCCAGGCGAGAGCGGGCTCGCCCTGACCCGCGCACTTGCGGCATGAGGGCCGCGTGCCGATCCTGCTGTTGACCGCGATGGGCGAGCCCGAGGATCGCGTCAACGGGCTCGAACAGGGGGCCGACGACTATCTCTCCAAGCCATTCGAGCCGCGCGAGCTGGTCCTGCGCATCCGCAATCTGCTGCAGCGTCGGCCGGCGACGGACGCCGATCGCGGCGAAGTCCGCTTTGGCGGCTGCCGCTTCGACCTCGTCCGCGGCGAGCTGTTCCGCGGCGGCGACCCGATCCGCCTGACCGCCGCCGAAGCCGGATTGCTCGGCAGCCTGGCGCAAAAGGCGGGGGAAGCCGTTTCGCGCGAGGAGCTGTCGCTGTCGGCGCAGTTCAGCGGCAGTGTGCGCAATGTCGATGTCCAGATGACCCGGCTGCGCCGCAAGATCGAGCGCGATCCACGCTTCCCGCGCTACCTGCAGACCGTCCGCGGCACCGGATATGTCCTCAAGCCGGATTGATGATCCGCCGCTGGGGCTGGCGGCGGCGGACCCCGCGGAGGAGGCCGAGGCCGAAATCGTCGGCGAGCGCGATATCCATCCGCGCGGATGGATCAAGCAGCTGCTGCCGCGCACCATGTTCGGCCGCTCGTTGCTGATCGTGGTCATGCCGCTCATTCTGTTGCAGGCGATCGCGACCTGGATCTTTTACGATCGTCACTGGGCGGCGATATCCTGGCGGCTGTCGACCGGCGTTGCCGGCGACATCGGGCTGATAATCGAGGCGATCCCGCTCGCCGGTTCCGGACCGGCCACAACCCGGCTGTTGCAGCGCGCGGGGCTGCTGACCGACCTCGAATTCACCCTGCACCGCGGCGCGCGCCTGCCGCCGCCGCTGCCGCCCAGCGGCACGCTGATCGAGGACCAGCTGACTCAGGCGATGCATGGCCGGGTCGACCTGCCGTGGCGCATCGACCGGCTCGATGATCCGCATGGGCCGCGGATCAGGGTGCAGCTGGCCCAAGGGCTATTGACGGTCGGAGTGCCGTGGAACCGGCTGTACAGCCCGACCACCTACATCTTTGTCATGTGGATGGTCGGTTCCTCGCTGGTCCTGCTGGCGGTGGCGATCTTGTTCCTGCGCAATCAAGTCAAGGCGCTGCGCCGTCTGGCGGCGGCGGCTGACGGGTTCGGCAAAGGCCGCCCGGTGCCGTTTTTCAAGATCGAAGGCGCGGTCGAGATCCGTCAAGCAGCGGTCGCGTTTATCACGATGCGCGATCGGATTCAGCGCCAGGTTCGCCAACGCACGCAAATGCTGGCCGGCGTGTCGCACGATTTGCGCACGCCGTTGACGCGGATGAAGCTGGCCTTGGAGATACTCGGCGAGGATCCGGCGGTCGAGGAATTGAAATCGGATGTCGCCGAGATGGAGCACATGGTGCACGGCTATCTCGACTTTGTCCGCGGCGAGGGGACCGAGCCGCCGATCGAAACCGACATCGCGCTGCTGCTCGATGATGTCGCCATAGCGATGCGGCGCGAGGGTTCGCAACTGTCGTTGACCGCCCCGGCCGAATACGTGCTGCCGGTTCGGCCGAACGCGCTGAAGCGCTGCCTCGCAAATCTGATCGGCAATGCCCGTCGCCACGGCAGTCATGTCTGGGTGACGGCTGTGCCGGTCGCCGATGGCATCGACATCCTCGTCGACGATGACGGCCCGGGGATACCTTTGGCCGACCGCGGCCGCGTCTTCCGGGCATTCGTCCGCCTCGATCCCTCGCGCAACCCGTCGACCGGTGGGGTTGGGCTCGGGCTGACGATCGCGCGCGACGTAGCCCGCGGCCATGGCGGCGATGTCAGACTCGAGGATTCGCCGCAGGGCGGTCTGCGCGCCCGACTTCACCTGCCAAGGTGACCCGGAGGCGTGTGCTCCGGGATGAATGCAAAAAGGCCGTCCCGCGGGTACGGCACGGCCTCCCGGTAGAATAAGCCTTGCGGTCAGTGCGCGGCTTGGTGCTTTGCCATCTCGCGCAGTTCGTCGAGGCTTTCGCACGCGCGCTTGCGCAGAACATCGGCTGCCTCGGCGCCGGCTTTGGCCGCCAATTGGGTGATCTCGCGGCCGTGATTGACGCTCTTTTCGAGCATCTGCTTGGCGTATTCGGTGTTCTTGACGATCCGGTCCTCGGTCGAGACCGGCTGGGTGAGGTCGCGGAACAATACCGACATGTCCTCGACCGCCTGTCGGGCGATTTCGATCTGACGCCGGGCGACAGCCTGGACGCCTTCGACGGCGAGCTGGTTGGCCTGGCTCAGCGCCTCGATATTTCGGCGCTGACAGGCCATCAGCGCTTCGACGTCAAACGGACGAAAGCGAAAGTCGGTCATCATCTTGGTGACGTCGAAATCGAAAAAACTGGGGCGGGCATCCATGGTTGGGGTTCCGTTCAGGCTGCGGGTTATTGTGCGCTGCACAACGCCCAAAATATCGGCGTTTGCCCGGCCGTCGTCAAGGAACTATTTTTTGCAGTGCAGCAAAATTAGGCGGCCGCCGTCTCGCCATCGCCGGCGGAACGGCCGGTTCGGCGCGAGCCAGCGTTCGATCCGGCGCAGCCGCCCATCGAGCGCCGCCATGGTTTGCCCGAGATCCGGCGCATCGTCGTGCTGCCAGACCCGCGTCGCGGTCACATAGGCGGCCCCGGTCAACCTGACCGCAAGGGCGCCGCGCACCCCTGCGGTGGCGATATCGGCGGCTTCGAGCATCCATCGCATCGAGCGCAGCAGCGAGACGGCGACGCAAAGCGCTGCCGCCGGGTCGCGGGGCAATTCTCGGCGGAGCACCGCGAGGGCCGGTTTGTACGGCCGAAGTGCGTCGAATCGCCGCATCAGGAGGTCGAATAGCCTATCCCGCGGCCGCTCGTCTTCCTCTGCCGGCGGCGGCTCCGCGAGGACCGTCTCGTCGACCCGCCGCAAAAACCCGCTCAAAATCGCCTGCTTCGATCGGAAGTTACGGTAGACGCGCAGAATCGGCAGCCCAGCCTCGCTGGCGACCGCGGCCAGCGACAACCGCCGCCACCCATCCTGCGCGATCCGCGCGAGGGCCGCGTCGATGATTCGGTCGGAATCGCCGGTCGGTTCCGCGCCGCCGCTGCGGCTGCGCCCCGCTCCGCCACCCCTGCCGGCGCTCTTGGCCATGTCCGGGTCCTCCGTCCGCCTCCACCTCAGCTAGCCAGCTCGCGCGAGCGCGCCGCCGCCGCGGCGACCGCGCGCTCGATCAGCGGTACGAGACCGTCCCTGGCCATCAGCACGTCGAGGGCGGCGCGTGTCGTGCCGCCGGGACTGGTTACGTTCTCGCGCAGCTGCGCCGGGCTCTCGTCGGATAGGCGGGCGAGCTCGCCCGACCCGGCGACGGTGGCGTCGCGAGACGCAAGGCGAGATCCGGCGGCAGTCCCACCGCCTCGGCGGCCTGCGCCAACGCCTCGATCAACAGAAAGACATAAGCGGGACCGCTGCCGGAGACCGCGGTCACCGCGTCGAGCAGCGCCTCGTCCTCGACCCAGGCGCTTTCGCCGGCGGCCGCAAGCAATCTGTCGCAGAGCGCGCGCTGCGTCTGCGTCACCCGCGCGTTGGCGCACGCCACCGTGATCCCGCGCCCGATCGCCGCCGGGGTGTTGGGCATGGTGCGGACGAGCGCCGCCGGGCCGAGGTCGCGGGTTATGCCGGCGATCGTCTTACCGGCGACGATCGAGACGAACAAGGTGTCCGGCCCGGCCCAGCGGCGGTAGTCCGGAAGCACCGCATCGATGACCTGCGGCTTGACCGCGAAGACGACGGCGGCGGGCGCGGGCTCGTCCGGCAGCTCTTCGGGTGTCTGATGCCACGAGACGCCGGCGGCGCCCTCAAACCCGGCCGGCGCCCCGGCCGGCTCGACCACGAAAAAGCGCGATGCAGCACCGCCGGCGATCCAGCCGCGCAGCAGCGCCGAGCCCATCTTGCCGCAACCGACGAGGGCCAAGGTGCGGCGCGCGGCGCCGCCTCGTTCGCCGGCTCCGCCGCTCATCGCCAGCCGCCTCGCCTCAGGCTTCGCCGACCGGGTCGATCATCGCCGCGGCCATCGCCTCGGCCGGCTTCTTGCCGCCCCACAACACGAGCTGGAACGCCGGGTAAAAGCGCTCGCATTCCGACAGGGCAATATCGACCAGATCCTCGACCTGCTCCGCGCTCGCCGCCATTACGCCGCGCAGCAGCACCGCATGCCGAAAGGCCGGCGAGTTGTCCTCGGCCGAAAGGTCGAAATGGCCGAGCCACAGCTTTTCGTTGGCGAGCGCCAACAGCTCGTACACGGCGCCGCGCCGGCCCTTGGGCACCTTCATGTCGAACCCGCAGGAGAAATGCATTGCGCAGATTTCTTCCTGCCAGACGAAATAAAGGCGGTAATCGCACCACCGGCCGGAAATCTCGACCACCAATTCCTCGTCGCTGGCCCGGTCGTGCGCCCAATCATTGGCGCTGACGATCTCTTCGACGAGATCAATCGGGTTCCCGGAAAAGGGCGTCGGTTCGGAGAGGGCAACGGAAGTCATCGGGCGCTCCTTCGGGCGGCTCGATAAAATGGTCGCAAAGCTGAGTCACTAACTAATTCTAGCCGGAGGGATCCGAGCCGGTGGGTGGGGGCTCAGTCGCGCGGTCGCGTCGAGCGGCGAGCAAGCCTTCCAACTCCTCCAGCCGCTTTGCCAGATCCTCCTGCTCGGCGCGGGCCTTGGCGGCCATCGCCTTGACCGCCTCGAACTCGTCGCGGGTAACGAGATCCATGCCGGCCAGCACCCGTTCGAGCTGCTCGCGCAGTCGCGATTCGACTTCGCTTTTGACCCCTGACAGCGTACCCATCGCCCCGGCGGCGACACGGGCGAGGTCGTCGAAAAACCGGTTCTGGCTCTGCATCCTCTCGCTCTCCGCGCGGGTCGCGGCCCAGACCACCTGATCGCGCATTTACATATGGGCGTGCGCTAGCACAAGGGGCATATCGAGGGAAAGCATTTCCCTCCGGCAAGGTAAGCTCGCGATGCAGCCGTTCGCCCAATTCCCTGCCGCCCGGCTCGGCTCGATCCGCTTTGTGCTGACCGATGTCGACGACACCTTGACCGACGGGGCGCGCCTGCCGGCCGCCGCTTTCGATGCGCTCGAGCGGCTTCAGGACGCCGGCTTTCAGGTGATTCCGATCACCGCCGCGCCGGCCGGGTGGTGCGATCTGATGTGCCGGATGTGGCCGGTCGCCGCGGTTGTCGGCGAGAATGGCGGGCTGTGCTTCCGCCATGATCCGACATCGGGAGAGACCGAGCGCCATTTCTGGGCGTCGGCGCCCGACCGCGGGCGCGACCGCGAGCGGCTGAGCGAATTGGGCGCAAGGGTCCAGGCGCTGGTTCCGGGCGCCACGCTCGCGGCCGATCAGCCCTATCGTGAAGTCACGCTCGCGTTTCGGAACACCCCGCCGCCGGCGCGGAGCCGGAGCGAATCGTTGCCGAGCTCAGCGCAGCAGGCGCGCGCACGGTGGTGAACTCGCTGTGGGTGCTCGGCTGGTTCGGCGGCTTCGATAAATTGGCGATGACCCGCAGGATGCTGGCGGAGCTGTTCGCGACCGACATCGAGCGCGACCGCCAAGCTTTCATTTATGTCGGCGATTCGCTCAACGACGAAGCGATGTTCGGCTTTTTCCCGAATTCGGTCGGCGTCGCTACGGTGCGCCGCTATGTCGCTCGCATGACCACGCCGCCACAATGGGTGACCCAGGGCGGCGGCGGCAGCGGCTTTGTCGAAGTCGCCGACGCCCTGCTCCGCCTCAGGTAAAGCGCAAAGCGAGAACGGCCGACCCCCGCCTCGCCCGGGCGACGGTCGCACGCCCATCCCGCGCAGCTAGACCGGTCTCAGTAACCCGATTTTAACT
Source organism: uncultured Alphaproteobacteria bacterium (assembly GCA_963785565.1). GTDB lineage: Bacteria > Pseudomonadota > Alphaproteobacteria > ATCC43930 > CGMCC-115725 > AP-15. The sequence continues at coordinate 20,633 of CAWAVV010000018.1, forward strand.
CGGTCTAAATAATTTTGCTTGATGATCGAAGGCGCGGGTCGGCGCCGGTGAGTGCTCAAGCTTAGAGAGCGACAGCCGACCCTTGCCGACAGGGTTGTTAGGGATCGCAAAGTGCAAATGTGGCGTCTCTTAGCCCGAAGCCCATCCGGGTCCGCCGCCGGCAAAGCACTGTCGAGTGGAGACAGGGCTTTCCTAACGCGGATACTTGGCCATATCGCGCACGACGCAAGGGGCGCTATCGCCGTCGAGTTTGCCTTTGTCGCACCGATCTTTTTGCTGCTGTTGCTGGTGATCGTCGAACTCGGCCTGACCCTCACCACCCAATCGCTGCTGGATGGCGCGACGCGTGACGCGGCGCGTCTGATCCGCACCGGGCAGGTCCAGTCCCAGAACAGCCCGATTACCACATTCCAGACCCTGCTGTGCTCCGATATGGCGCCGCTGATGTCGGCCGCCCAATGCGACAGCAACGTCATTTTCGAAGTCCAGACTTTCGCCAGCTTTGGTTCAGTTAGTTTTACGCCCTGCACGCTGAACAACAACCAGGTCGGCAGCGGCACCCAATGTAATTTCACGCCCGGCACCGGCACCCAGATCGTCGCGGTTCGGGCCACCTATACCCGATCCTTCATCGTGCCATGGGTCGGAGCGTGCCTGAGCGGCGGCAGCTGCTGGACCGGTCCCCGTAGCGCCGGGGGCGCGAACCCCGGCACCGGCGGCATAACGTTGACATCGACCGTAATTTTCCAGAACGAACCGTTCACATGATCGAGCGATGGTCGCGGAATACGCGAGTTCATCAACCTCGCCCGCGATCGCTCGGGCGTAGTAGCGATCGAGTTCGCGCTGATCGTGCCGATCATGCTGATAATCTTTTTTGGCAGCTATGAGGCCGCCAATCTCGTCCTCGCCTATATGAAGCTGGAGAATGCGGCGGAGACGGCAGCTGATCTGGTCGCCCGGGCTACAGTCAACACAGAGCTTCAAAGCTCGGACTTTACCGGCTTTACCAACGCGGTCGAACAGGTGTTGTCGCCGCTGCCGACAAGCGGCAGCCAACTCAAGATCGCCTATGCCAGCGTGACATACAGTACCGGTAGTCCGGTAATTGATTGGCATTACGAGTTCAACAACGCCACCGCGCTCACCATCGCCAATATTGCCAGCAGCCAAAATCTGGCGAACCTCGGCAGCGAAACCAACGGGTCGACCGACAGCGTGATTATCGTCAAACTAACATACGCCTACACCTCATCGTTCAGCCATGTATTGAATTCCTCCTATACGCTGTCCGAAATTGCCTTCAACCGGCCGCGCTACACCAACTGCGTGGCGACATATTTGAACACCGGCAACGTCTGTCCGTGAGCGAAAGCCAGAGACAAAAGGGAGGCTTGGCGATGCATCATTCGATTGCCGCCGCCATTGCGCGCCTACGCCGGCTCATCGAACGGCAGGAGGGGATCGTTGCAATAATCTTTGCCCTGTGCGCAATTCCCATTTTTATCGCGGCGGGCATGGCGGTCGACATCGGACGCGCCTATGCCGTCAAAGTGCGGCTCGGCGCCGCGTTGGACGCGGCGGCGTTGGCGGTGGGGTCGCAATCGAATCAAACCTCGTCGCAGTTGGCGACGGATTTGCAAAATTATTTCACCGCGAATTATCCGGCGACCGCGCTCGGCGGAGCCACCGCCACCGTCACCCCGGTGCCCAGCACCGCCAGCCTGAGCGCATCGACCGTCAATTATCAGGCGACAGCCACGGTGCCGATGACCTTGATGCGGATTATCGGCATCAACAGCATCACCGTGACGGCTGCGGCGCAAACTCAGAAAACCAGCGGATTGGAAATCGCGGTCGTGCTCGACAATACCGGATCGATGCTGTGCGGCCCAAACGACGGTGCACCCAACTACAGCAATGCGACCTGCGGAACCGGGGTGGTGGCAGCGGACACGACTTGCACCAATGCGAACAACGGGAGCCGCATCTGCACCTTGATCAACGCCGCCACGCAGTTCGTCAACACGCTGACCAACGCCATCAGCAGCGCTCAACAGCTGTACATCAGCGTCGTCCCCTATGTGACCACGGTCAATGTCGGCAACGCGTTGTGCACCGGCGCGACCAGCTGCAGCGGCATCGCCACCACAGGCGGCGATTTTACCGACCTGCGCGGCAACATCATGCCGGTAACTCCGATCATCGGCACCACGACCAGCGGCAGCAGTACGATATCGAGCGTCTCAATGCAGACGCCTAGCGGGTCGGTTTCGGGCACCGCCGCCATTCAGCAGGGAATGTCCATCTACGGACACGGCATTCCGAGTCCTGCGACCGTCAGCAGCGTCGGCGGTTCGTCGATCACGATTTCGTCGAACGCGAGCCTGACCTTCACCGGCAACTCGCTGGCGGTCGGCCCCACCAGCGGTAACACGACGAGCCCTGGATATACGGACCCGACAACGTTCACGACCACGGGAAGCTGGACGAACGGCAGCAAGACGTTGACCGTCGCCAGCGCCAGCGGGATCGTGGCCGGAATGGTCGTCACCAGCGCCAGCAGCGGCATCCCCACCGCCACCGCCACCACCGTCTCGTCGATCGTCGGGACGACGGTCACGCTGTCGGCCAACGCGACCGCGACTCAGGCCAATAAATCGGTGATATTCAGCCTGGCCGGGAGCACGACGAGCGGCAGTACGACGATCAGCAGCCTCAAGGGAACCGCCGCCAGCCTTAACAGCATCGTGGTCGGTATGGGCATTGGCGGAACCAGTGGAATCCCCGCCAATGCCTATGTCACCAGCACGACTGGCAGCCCGCCCACGTCCCTGACGATTTCGGCCGCCGCGACGGCGACGAAGGCCGGGGATATCCTGACGTTGACCAACCTCGGGGCTACCACGACGAGCGGCAGCACGGCGGTGACCGGCGTCTATTTCAACGCCCTTCCATTGGTCGGCAATGTGATCGTCGGCAACGGCATTCCCGCGAACACGACGATAACCGCCGTCACCGGCACCGCGGCGCAATTCGCCGCCGGCACCGGGCAGTTGACCGTCTCGAACGCCGCGACGACGCCGAGCAATTTCTCCGCCGCGACCGGCACATGCTGCAATACCACGCTGGCGGAGTTTTCGCCGCTTACTTATGATTCGACGTATAACTCGGCGAGCCCGGCCGGGTCGTCGACGACGCAGAATTGGGGCGGTTGCGTCGCCGAGCCTACCAGCTCCGATGAAAACAGCAGTGGCACCGGGGTCGTGAATGCCGCGGCCACCGACCCCGATTACAGCGAGCCCGCGGGCGGCTGGCCGAACTGGTACCCGCTGTGGTGGGCGAACGACTCGGGGAATAACTGGGCAACAAATGGCGTCAAGGCCCAGAGCACCGCCACCGAAACCCAGGGTGCCGTGGTGACGGACTGGCTTACATTGTACGGCCCAAACCAGGGTTGCCCAGTGCCGATGATCCCGCTCACCGACGCGACCACCGCCGCGGGCCAGACCACGATCCTCAATACGATCAGCAGCATGTGGCCCCGCGACGCCGGCGGCACTCAGGTCCATATCGGCATGATTTGGGGCTGGCGGGCGCTTTCGTCGAACGGGCCGTTCACGTCGAATAACGGTCATCCGCTGAGCTACAGCAACGCCTCCAGTACGGGTTGGAAAAAGGTCGTGGTGCTGATGACCGATGGGACCGAGGAGTGGCCGTCGACCGACAACACGACCGGCCTCGGCCAGATCGCCGACGGCAAGATCGATACGACGAGCACGGGAACGGCGGTGACCAATTTGAACACGCGCTTGGCGGACGTTTGCAGCAACATGGCGGCCAGCGGCAATTTCGTCATCTACACGATCGGGCTCGGCAGCGACGGCGCCAGCAACACCGATCTGCAAAATTGTCCCGGCAACACCGGGGGCTATTTCGAGGCCGCGACCACGAGCAACCTCCAGACCGTGTTTCAGGATATCGCGAAGTCGCTGCTCGCTCTGCGCCTCACTCAATAGGCCGTCGAACCTAAAAAGACGAGCCTGGGCCTCAATCCTCGATCGAGGCGGCGAGGATCTGGCTCAATTGGCAGAGCGGCCGGCCGGTCTCGGCGGCCCAGGCATTGAAGCAGGTTTGGACAGCGGCCCGGTCCTTGCGGTTTTTCACCGGCCCGTCGACGGCGCCCCAGCGCTTCAGCGCGGCGGCGACCGAATATGTCACGACAAAGGTGTCCTTGCCGACCATGCGCAGAAAGGCCGGCCCGGAATTGCCGCCCATCTGGCTGAACTGCTTGGCCAGCGCCTCCCACAGCCCGAGGATGTCGGTTGCCGGCCAGCGCGCGATCCAAGCGCCGAAGCTGCTGTGCTCTTCGGCGACCGCGATCATCGCCGCGGCGTTGTCGCGGACCGCTTTGAGCTTGCCCCAGTGGCGGATCAGCCTCCGGTCGGCGAGCAATGCCTCGAGCGCTTCGTCCGGCATCGCCCGCACCCGGCGCGGCTCGAAACCGCCGAAAACTTCCTCGAAAGCTGGCCATTTCGCGTCGACGAGGCTGTGCTTGAGTCCCGGCGCGAAAGATCCGCAGCGACATCTGCGACAAATAGCGGTCATCGCCGAGCGCTTCGAGCGCGGCCGGCGAGCGCGGCCGGGTCAGCCGTGCTTCGAGCGCCGCGGCGCCGAGCCGGGCCTGCGCCGCTTCGAGGATCGGGGCAAATGGAGGTGCGGTCATCGCTCTCTCACCGTCCGCGATTACCGCGCGCCGACCCCGCCTAGGTCAATCCTCAATCTGTGGTAACGATCCGATTGACGCGGATGCGGGGCGAGGTCAGGCTCGTCTCGGGAACGATGCTGCGGAGTGAGCGCGATGAAGCTGATGTGGTTTCACCTGATGCCCTACACGGAATTGCCGGACGATTTCCGCGAGAAGCATCCCTCGGTGTGGGTCGACATCCATTCCTCATTGTTCGACCCGCGGCGCGCCCATCACATGTACAACGACTTCATGGACGAGCTCGAATTCGCCGCCGAATGCGGGTTCGACGCGGTCTGCGTCAACGAGCACCATTCGAACGGCTACGGGCTGATGCCGTCGCCCAACCTGATCGCCTCCTCGCTGGCCCGCCGCACCATCCGACGCGGCGCTGTGCGTGATGGGCAACTCCTTGGCGCTGTACAACCCGCCGACCCGCGTGGCCGAAGAGTTTGCGATGATCGACGTGATCTCGGGCGGGCGGCTGATCGCCGGCTTTCCGGTCGGCACGCCGATGGACACCTGCTTTGCCTATGGCCAGAACCCGTCGAGCCTGCGCGAGCGCTATCACGAGGGGCACGATCTGGTGTTGCGCGCCTGGACCGAGCCGGACACCTTCGCGTTCAACGGCCGCTTCAACCAGCAGCGCTATGTCAACATCTGGCCGCGCCCGGTGCAAAAGCCGCACCCGCCGATCTGGATCCCCGGCGGCGGCTCGGTCGAGACCTGGCAATGGTGCGCCCAGATGGATTACGTCTACGCCTACCTGTCCTATTTCGGCTTCAAGGACGGCCGCGCCACGATGCAGGGCTTTTGGGACGAGATGGCGCGTCTCGGCAAGGACCGGAACCCGTACCGCGCCGGCTTTCTGCAATTCGTCGGCGTCGCCGAGAACCGCGACGAGGCGATGCGGCTCTACAAGGAGCCGGCCGAATATTTTTATGGCCGTTGCCTTCGCGTCGACCCGCGCTGGGCGATGCCGCCCGGCTATATCACCGAGGCGACGCAGCGCGCCGGCATCCAGGGCCAGATCGGCCGCGCTGCCAGCCTCGACGCCCGCCAAAAGGCCCGAGCGACGACCGACATCGGCGACATCGTCGACCGCGGCTATGTCATCGTCGGCTCGCCCGACGAGGTCGCCGAACAACTGACCGAGGTCGCGACCGACCTCAATGTCGGGCACCTGATGCTGCTCTTGCAGTTCGGCAGCATGGGCAAGGAATTGGCGGCCTACAACACCAAGCTCTTCGCCGAGCGTGTCATGCCAAAGCTCAAAGGCCTGTTCTCCGAATGGGAGGACCGCTGGTGGCCACAACCGATGGCCCGCGCCGAGCGCGCCGCCGTTCAGCCGCCGCTGCTCGCCGCCGAGTAGATTTTGGGGTTGGTTCTCGAAGCCCAGCACGGGCGTTTCACACTTTAAGGCCTGTAAAGCTGGCGCACCCGGCGAGATTCGAACTCACGACCTCTGCCTTCGGAGGGCAGCGCTCTATCCAGCTGAGCTACGGGTGCCCGTGACGGTGTCGATGACCGCGGCGAGGGGTTGGATACAGAAGCGGGCAGGGATATGCAAGGCGGTTGCCGCTGGGTTTGCCACGGGCTGGCCTTGCCAATGGCAGAGACCGGACGGGCGCGACTGCCGCTTCGGCGGGTTACCCGACCAACGGGGGATGCGCTTGGCGCTGGCTGATCGGCACAACCGGGCGCTCGCTCGGGCCCAAATAAAGCTGGCGCGGGCGGACGATCCGGGTTTCGGGGTCGGCGATCATCTCGTTCCAATGGGCGACCCAGCCGACCGTGCGCGCCACGGCGAAGATCGGGGTAAACATCGCCGGCGGCAGACCCAATGCCCGGAAGATGATGCCGGAATAAAAATCGACATTGGGATAAAGCTTGCGGCTGACGAAGTAATCGTCCTCGAGCGCGATCCGCTCCAATTCCATCGCCAGCTTTAACAGCGGGTCGTCGCGCTGGCCCAACGCGTCCAGCACTTCGTGGCACAGCGGGCGCAGCACCTTGGCCCGCGGGTCGTAGCTCTTGTAGACGCGGTGGCCGAACCCCATCAGCCGGTACGGGTCGTTCTTGTCCTTGGCGCGGCGCAGCATCTCGGGAATGCGCTCGACGGCGCCGATCTCCTCCAAGGTCTGCAACACGCCTTCGTTGGCGCCGCCATGCAGCGGCCCCCACAGCGCCGCGATCGCCGCCGCGGTACAGGCGTAGGGGTTGGCCCGGGTAGAGCCGACGAGCCGCATTGCCGAGGTCGAGGCGTTCTGCTCGTGGTCGGCCTGGATGATCAGCAAGGCCTCGAGCGCGCGCACCGCCGCCGCCGGCGGCCAATAGTCCTCGCACGGCACCGAGAACAGCATATGCAGCAAATTCTCGGTGTAGCCGAGGTCGTTGCGCGGATAAACAAAGGGCTGGCCCAGCGAATATTTGTAGGCCATCGCGGCAATGGTCGGCATCTTGGCGACTAGCCGGTGCGACGCGATCAGCCGATGGCGCGGATCGAAGATGTCGAGCCCGTCATGGTAGAACGCCGCCAAGGCGCCGACGACGCCGCACATGACGGCCATCGGGTGCGAGTCGCGGCGGAACCCGCGATAGATCGCGTGCAGCTGCTCGTTCAGCATCGTGTGGCGGGTGACGTCACGGGTGAAGCCGGCGAGCTGTGCGGCGCCCGGCAGGTCGCCATTGAGCAGCAGCCAGCAAGCTTCGAGATAGCTGCAGCTTTCGACGAGTTCGGCGATCGGATAGCCGCGGTAGAGCAGTATCCCGTTGTCGCCATCGACATAGGTGATGGTCGAGCGGCAGATCGCGGTTTCGCCGAGGGCGGGATCGTAGACATACCTCCCGCTATCTCGATGGAGGCCGCGGATATCGAACATCGGCGGGCCGATCGTCGGGCGCAGCTGCGGCAGGTCGGGCCAGGCCGCGCGCCCGATTTCGGTCTCGGTCTGGGTCTCGGTCCGGTGGAGATTGGCGATTGCACTCATCGGTTCCTCCGCGTAGATACCGGAGTTGACTGCTGCATTTTCTGACTGTCAATCTTGATTCATGAATCAATCTATATCGCCCCTGCTGACCGCCCGCCAAGCCGCCGATCTGCTGGGGATCAAACTCGACACACTCTACGCCTATGTCAGTCGCGGCAGGCTGCGGTCGGTCGAGGTTCCGGGAACCCGCCAGCGCCGCTATCGCGCCGCCGAGGTCGAAGCATTGCGCGGCGCCGGCGCGCCACCGCGCGGCGCCGATCCCGAAGCGCTGATGCCGGTCATCGGCTCGTCGATCTGCCTGATCGAAGACGGCAGGCTCTATTACCGCGGGCAGGACGCGATTGGGTTGTCGGCAACGGCGACCCTCGAAGACGTCGCCGCTCTGTTATGGCGCGCCGAGACCGGTCCGCTGTCGAGCGATGCGGGCGACACCGATTTTTTCCCGGATGTGGCGGCCTCCGGGCTGATCGAACGCTGCCAGGTCCGGCTCGCCAGCTTGGCGGACCGGGATCTGCCGGCGCTCGATTTGACGCGGCCCGGGGTGATCCGCACGGGTTGGCGAATTCTGCACGCGCTCGCCGGCTGCCTTACGCCCGTTCCGAGCCCACCCGAACCGATCCATCGGCGGCTAGCGACGGCCTGGAGCCTCGATCAAGCGGGCGGCGAGATTGTCCGCCGCTGCCTGGTGTTGATCGCCGATCATGAATTGAATGCCTCGACCTTTGTCGCACGCTGCGTCGCCTCGACCGGCGCCACACCTTACGCCGTGATATCGGCGGCGCTTGCGGCACTCTCCGGGCGCCGTCATGGCGGCGCCTCGGCGCGGGCGGAGGCGCTGTTCCACGAATTCGCCCGGGGTGGCGGGCCGCTGGCGGTCATGGCGGCGCGGCTTGCCCGCGACGAGGATCTGCCGGGCTTCGGGCATTTTCTCTATCCGCAGGGCGATCCGCGCGCCGCGGCGATCCTCGCCGCCCTGACCTGCGCGGCACCCGCCTCGCGGCTGCTGATCGAGACCGCCGTCGTCGCCGGGATGCGCCTGACCGGGCGGCATCCAAATGTCGATTTTGCGCTCGCTGCCGCGTCGAGCGTCCTGGGGCTGCCGCGGAATGCAGCGCTCGGTCTGTTCGTCGTCGGCCGCACCGTCGGCTGGATCGCCCATGCGATCGAGCAATACGACAGCGGGGTCTTGATCCGCCCCCGTGCGCGCTATCACGGCGAGCGGCCCAAGAGTTGAGGCGGGTCGCCGAAGGCCGAGGCCGTCCGAGGCCCTCGTTCAGCGCGATGATCTGTAGAAAAGCGCGGGGATATTTCGCCCCGCTGCAAGCGCATAACCTGAAGCCCCGTATTACTCGGCTGACGCGACTGCAATGATGCGGGATTGGGACAAGGCGGCTCTAGCACTGCATCGGTTCGGATTCGGCCCGCGCGCCGAGACGATTGCGGCGATTGCCGCCGACCCGCGGGGGGCGCTCGCGGCCGAACTCGACCGGCCGAACGCCGGGCAAATCGTCGATCCCGGGCTCTTGAGCAGCGACGCCGCGTTTCGCGCGGTGTTCGAATTCAATGCCGCGCGCGCGGCGCAGGCAAAGCTCGCGCGGTCTTCCGCCGGGGCGGGTCAGCCGGGTATGGACCCCGCCGGTAATAAAGCCGAGAAATCGACGCCCGGCGAGCCCGCCGAGGAACCGCTGCCGCGCCGGATTTTCCTCGCCGAGGCCAAGGCTCGGATCGACGCAGCGCGCAAGGCCGAGATCGGCTTCGTCGAGCGGCTCGTATGGTTCTGGTCGAACCATTTTTGCGTCAGCATCGACACGTCAGTTATGGCCGGAGGCTACGAGCGCGAGGCGATCCGCCCTCATGCGCTGGGCCGGTTCATCGACATGCTGCTCGCCGCGGAAAGCCACCCGGCGATGCTGATCTATCTGAACGACGCCCAGTCGATTGGGCCCGACTCGGTCGCCGGCATAAATCGCGGCAAGGGCCTCAACGAGAATTTCGCGCGCGAGATCCTGGAGTTGCATACACTCGGCGTGCGCACCGGCTATACGCAAGCCGACGTGATCAGTTTCGCCAAGGCGCTGACCGGATGGACCCTCCGCCCGCCCGTTAGCGACCCCGACATCGGCGGACAGTTTGTGTACATCCCCCGCACCCACGAGCCAGGCGGAGAGACGGTGCTCGGCAAGACCTACCCCGACAACGGTGTCGCACAAGGGCGTGCGGTGCTTGCCGACTTGACGCGCCATCCCGCCACCGCGACGCACATCGCGACAAAGCTGGCGATCCATTTCGTGGCCGACGACCCGCCGGCTGGGCTGATCGACCGCCTCGCGCGTTGCTTTCGCGACACCGATGGCGACCTCAAGGAAGTCGCGAGAGCGCTGATCGCGGCCCCGGAAGCCTGGATGCCGCGGCGCGCCAAGGTGAAGCGCCCCGGCGAATGGCTGGTCGCGGCGCTGCGCGCCACCGGGCAAGCAGGCGATATTCGCCGCTTCGTAGCGGCCGAGGCATTGCTCGGGGAGCCGCTGTGGCGGCCGCCCGCTCCCAAAGGCTTCCCCGACGACAGTGCTTCCTGGCTCGACGGCTTGGCGGAACGTCTCGAGATCGCCAACACGTTTGCCCAACAGCTCGGGACGTCCCTCGATCCCGCGGCGGTCATGGATGCCGCGCTCGGTCCGCTTGCCTCGGTCGAGACGCGCCAAGCGATCGCGCGCGCCGAAAGCCGGCCGCAAGCCCTGACTTTCGCGCTGATGTCTCCCGAATTCCTGCGCAGGTAACCTGACGATGCCGCCATCCTCTGCTCCGACCCGTCGCGCGCTGCTGGTTGGCTCCGGCGTTTTATTCGCCTGGGCCCAGTTCCCGCGCCGCGCGCGCGCCGACGGCCGCGACCCGCGGTTGCTTACGATCGTGTTGCGCGGTGCGCTCGATGGGCTTGCGGTCGTCGCGCCGGTGGGCGATCCGCACTGGCGCGAATTGCGTGGTGAGGATGCCCTCACTCTCGACGGTCCGTCGCCGGGTTGGCGGCTGGACAACCTGTTCGCGCTGAACCCGGCGATGCCAATGCTGCATGAGCTCTATCGTCACGGGCAGGCGACAATCGTGCATGCGGTGGCGACGCCCTATCGCGACCGCTCGCATTTCGATGGGCAGGACGTATTGCAGACCGGGGCCACCAGGCCGGGGGCGCTGGATACCGGCTGGCTCAACCGCGCCCTGGCATCGTTAGAGCCCGAGAGATCGGCCGATCCACACTCCGGCCAGGTCCTGGCGATCGGACCGGTAACACCGCTGGTCTTGCGCGGTCCCGCGCCGGTGCTGTCGTGGGAGCCGCCGCGACTGCCGCCCGTCAGCGACGAGACGACTTTGCGGCTGCTCGATCTCTATCGCCACAGCGACCCGGTCTTCGCAAAGGCGCTCGAGGGGCGGATCGGGATCGCCGCGATTGCACATGCCGGCGGCATCGATCAGGCGCCGCCGAATGGCAGCCCCATCGTCCAGCCGGGCGGTATTGCCGGGGTGCGCGCCTATTTCGCCGAGGCCGCCGGCACAGCGGCGAAGTTCCTCGCCCGGACGGACGGGCCGCGCGTCGGCGCGATCGTTTTCGACGGTTGGGATACCCATGTCAACGAAGGCCCGGTCAAGGGCCGGCTCACGGCATTGTTGGCCGCGCTCGACGACGCGATGGGGGCGATTGCGGCCGGTATGGGCGATGCGTGGCGCGAAACGGTCGTTGTCGCAATCACCGAGTTCGGTCGCACGGCGCACATGAACGGCGCTAGCGGCACCGACCACGGGACCGCGACGGTGGCCCTGATCGCTGGCGGCGCGGTAAGGGGCGGCCGCGTCGTCGCCGATTGGCCGGGCCTCAAAGACGCTGATCTCTACCAGCAACGCGATCTGAAGCCGACGACCGATCTGCGCGCCGTGCTGAAGGGGCTTCTCAAGGACCACCTCGGCGTCGGCGAGACCGCACTTGCCGCCCAGGTGTTCCCCGACAGCGGCGGCGTGCCGCCGATGCCGGGGCTCGTTGCCTGACCGCCTCTCGCGCGACACCCCCGGCTTACTCAACCGACCGCCGCCTTGCTCTCTCGAAACCGTCGGCCGCAGCCTACCGGGGGAAGCGCGCTCCTTCTACTCCGCGGCCTCAGCCACCCGCCGGCGGACCGTAAGGCTGCGCCGGCGCGTATGCCGGCGGAGGCGGCGCATAGAGCGGCGGGGGCGGAGGAGGTGGCGCATAAGCCTGCGCGGGCGGCGGAAGCGGCGTGGTCGAGGCGAGGCCCCCCGCAGCGCCTACGCCGCCGCCGATCGCGGCCCCGACCGCGGCGCCGGGGGCGCAACCGATCGGTATCGTCGCCACACATCCAATAGCAGCGCCGGTTGCAGCCCCTCCCAGGCCGCCCTCTGTCGTATTCGCTGCCGGATTGGGACTGCAAGCGGCCAGGCTCGAAAGGCCCGAAACGAGTACGAGCGCACCAATCACTTTCATCACTTACCTCCTATTAAGTTTAATGGCTGTCGTCGGCAGGGCTCGACCTGCGACCCGAGAGGTCGATCAGGAGCCCGCAAGGTACGCATCCCTGATCGCTAACGATCTGGCATATCGACCGTTTGGCGATCGCGCCTATGTGGTGCAAACACGCCTTTGATCATTTCGATCCCGGCGCGCTAGCCGGTGCTAAGATGCGGCTTGGTGAGAGAGGTCGAAAATTGAGCGGACCAGCAACGGCGGAAACGCCGGATTGGCGCGACGAAATCTTCGCGGCGCTGAAGGCGGCGGAGATCCGGCAAGTGGGCTATGTGCCGGATGCCGGACATGCACGGCTGATCGAGCTGTGCCAAGTCGATCCCGACATCCGCGCGGTGCCGCTGACCAGCGAGGAAGAGGGCGTGGCATTGGCTGCCGGCGCCTGGCTCGGCGGCGAGCGTGCGGCATTGCTGATGCAGTCAAGCGGCGTCGGCAATTGCGTCAATATGCTGTCGTTGACCAAAAACTGCCGATTTCCGCTGGTCATGCTGGTGACGATGCGCGGCGAATGGGCCGAGTTCAACCCGTGGCAGGTGCCGATGGGGACCAAAACCCAGGCAGCGCTGGAGCTGATGGATGTGCTGGTCTATCGCGTCGAGCGGGCCGAAGACGCCGCCGAGACCGTCGCCGCGGTGCTCGACATTGCCTACAACGGCGATCTCGCGACCGCGGTGCTGCTGTCGCAAAGGCTGATCGGCGCCAAACGGTGGGTCAAATGATTTCGAACGACCGCCGCCTCGACCGCCGCGCCGCGATCCGCGCCTTGCTCGAAGAGCGCGGCGATCTGCTGCTGGTGACTGGGCTCGGCTCGACCAGCTGGGACGCCGCCTCGGTCGGCGATGACCCGCATAATTTCTATCTGTGGGGGGCGATGGGAGCGGCTGCGATGGTCGGGCTCGGTCTGGCCCTGGCGCAGCCGGACCGGCGCATCCTCGTGGTCACCGGCGACGGCGAAATGCTGATGGGGCTGGGGGCGCTTGCAACCATAGGCGTGCAGCGCCCGCCGAACCTGGCGATTGCGGTCTTCGACAACGGCCGTTACGGCGAGACCGGCATGCAGGCGAGCCACACCGATGCGGCAGTCGAACTGATCGGCGTCGCGCGCGCTTGCGGCATCAAGGAAACCTTTGACATCAGCGACGAGCTTGGGCTGCGCGACTTCGCCGGCCGGATCAAAAAGGCGGCGACGACCCTGTTCGCCCGCGTCGCGATCCGCGCCGACGAGCCGCCCCGTGTTCTGCCGCCGCGCGACGGCGTCTTTCTGAAGAACCGTTTCCGCGAGGCCGCCGGCTTGGCTTGACGCCGCGGTCGGCGAGCAGCTTAGCGACTACTAGGTGGCGAGATAGCCGCCGTCGACCCAGAGCTCGGCGCCGGTGATGTAGGAGGCTTCGTCCGAAGCGAGAAAGAGGACGGCGTTGGCGACCTCCTCGACCCGGCCGGCGCGGCCCATCGGCACCTGCCGCAGCATTTTCGCGCGAACCTCGGGGTCGGCGGTGCGCCCTGACGAGCGCATCGGCGGCATCAACCCCGGATGCACCGAATTGACCCGGATGTTGTCGGCGCCGTGCTGTACCGCCGCGGCCTTGGTCAGGGTACGGACCGCGCCCTTCGAGGCGTTGTAGGCGACATGGACGCCGTGCTGGCCGGTGATGCCGGAGATTGACGAGATGTTGACGATCGAGCCGCCGCCCTGCGCCTTCATCAAGGGAATCGCGAATTTCATGCCGAGAAAGACGCCGCGCGCGTTGACCGCCATCAGCCGATCCCAGGCTGCAGTGTCGAACAAATCCGCGACCGTGCTGCCGCTCAAGCCGGCGTCGTTGACCAGAATGTCGAGCTTGCCGTATTCGGCGAGGGTAGCCTCGACTGTTGCCTTCCATTCCGCCTCGTTGCTGACGTCGAGCCGGCGGAACAGCGCCGCGCCGTTGGCTTTGGTGATGTCGGCGACGACCTGCTTGCCTTCGTTTTCGAGCATATCGGCAACGGCGACCTTGGCGCCCTCGCCGGCGAAGATCCGGGCCATGCTGGCGCCCATGCCAGACGCTGCCCCGGTTATCAGCGCGACCTTGCCTTCGAGTCTCATCTGCCTTCCTCCCTTTGATATTGTAGCCGCACCGTCGGCGGCGACGCTGCAGTCGCGGTCGCGGGCTAGACGACGGCGATCTGCCGGCGCAGCTCACCGGCGAACAGGCTCTTCGGTATCATTGCGTGAACCCCGCGCATGATGTCGACGACCTGGGTCACGCGAAAGCTCACGGCGATGCTGCACAGCGCATAGGCATCGAGCGGCGTCAGCTTGGCCCGCGTGGCCAGAAAATCGATCGCATTGCGCGCCGCCGAGGTCATCGCCGCGTTGAGGTCTTTGTCGAGGCCGACGGTGATCCAATGGGTCCCGGTTTCGGCCACCGGCCAATGAAAATTCTTCTGCTTGTGCAGGACGACTTGGATCAGCACTTCCCGCATGCTGGTCTCGAGCGCGGTCAGGCTGATCTCGCCGTCACCCTGCACGGCATGCGAGTCGCCGGTATAGATCAGCGCGCCCGGCTTCCAGACCGGTAGGTAGAGGATCGAGCCTTCGGTCAGCTCCCTAAGATCGAGGTTGCCGCCATGCGGGCCGGGCGGCACCGAATTGGTGACGCCGGGGCTCAGCGGCGGGAAAAATCCGTCAGGCGGGGCGACCCCCAGCGTCCCTTGGAACGGCGTCAGTGGGATGTTGATGCCCGGCGCGAACTTGCCCTGCATCCGCTTTAGATCGAGATCGACATATTTGACCTGACCCTGCGGAAAGTCTTTCGGCAATAGACCGGTGCCCAAAGCCGACGGATTGTTGAACACCGCACCCCAGGCGACCGGACGCAGCCGGCGGTAGCGGATCTCGACCACGTCGCCCGGCATCGCGTCCCTGACCGCGATCGGGCCGATGATCGAATGTGGGCCGCGCCCGGGATTGCCGACCCGCATTGCCGCCAGGCGGTCGATCGCTACCCCCGGTTGCAATTCGTTCAGGAAATGCGACCAGGTATTGGGAAAGCTGACCCAGTCGCCCGATCGGCGGCAAGGTAGCGTCGAACACGCCGAGCCGCACCGTTTCCTTTGTCGAGTCGACGACATGGATACGACTGTTGGTTTTACTGCCGGCAGCGGGCGCTGCACCGTCGCCCCCGGCCGCCTGGGCGAGCCGATCGAACCACGGACCGACCGCGGCAAGCGCGCCCATAAAGCTGCTCGCCCGGAGCAATTGGCGGCGTCTGCGCCCGCGCGCGGTTAGAAAATCGTCCACGCGCTCCTGGTTCAATTCGTCCAGGTGCAGCAGACGGTCCGCCGTCCGCGCGTCGAATGCCGCGTCCTTGATATCTTCGCGGAGCACGCCGGCGCCCTGTTCGTCGCCGCAGCCAAAAAGATTGCCGCAGTCGTGACGATAGGTCGGCAAGTGAGGCTCGCCGCCTTCGTCAACCTCGGGTCGATGCACCATGGACGCGCTCCCTGCCGGTCGATCCTACTCGACGCCGATTGCGGCGCCGAGGGTTTCGCCAATGGCGCGGTGGAGCACGAGATCAGCGATGCCGTCGAGCCCGGTCGGCTCGCGATTGACGATGATCAGCGCTGCGCCGTTGCGTTGGGCCAGTTCCGGAAAGGCGGCGGCGGGATAGACCACGAGCGAGGAACCGGCGACGATGAACAGGTCGGCCGCCAGGGTTTCGCTGTGCGCGCGCTGCATCGCCGCGGGCGGCATCGCTTGGCCGAACGAGATCGTCGCGGTCTTAACGAAACCGCCGCAGGTGTCGCAAAGCGGGATGGCCTCATCGCGCTCGAACGCAAGGCGAAGCGCCGCCAGCTCGTAGCGCTGCGCGCAATCCAGGCAATGGGCATAGGTCGTGTTGCCGTGCAGTTCGACGACCTGGTCATCGGCAATGCCGGAGGCCTGGTGCAGCCCGTCGATGTTCTGCGTGATGACCGCGGCGGCGGTGCCGCGGCTGACCAGCTCGGCGACCGCACGATGGCCGCGGTTCGGCTCCGCGGACTGAAAGGCTTCCTGCATCGCAAAGCGCCGCCGCCAGGTTTCACGGCGCGCCTCCTCCGAGGCGAGAAAATCGGCAAAGTCGATCGGCGCCATTGTCGTCCAGATGCCGCCGGGGCTGCGGAAGTCGGGAATGCCCGATTCGGTGCTGATGCCGGCGCCGGTGAAGACGACGGCGCGGCGCGCTTGTGCGATCAATTCGGCAAGTTCGGCGATGGCGGGATCATCGAGCATGGCGTGATTGTGGCAAAGGAGCCGAGGCGAGCCAACATCCAATGTGACTGCTTAGGGGCCTCACTCGCCTCGGATGACGCAGCGAAAGCCGACATGGCTGGCCGAGGTGTCGACCGGTTCCGCATGGCGCGCGGCCGGGCGATAGCGGCGGCAGTAATTGGGCGCGCACAGATGCGAGCCGCCCTTTAGCACCTTGCGCGGGATCTTGATGTCGGGCTGGCGGGGATCGTAGCTCGCCTCTTCGGGTCCGCCACGCGGGTTCTCCGGGATGCAGCAGGCCTTTGGCGCCTCGGCCGGATGCTTCGGCGAATACCAGTCGGCAGTCCATTCCCAGACATTGCCGATCATGTCATAAAGGCCGTAGCCGTTCGCCGGGAAGGCAGTAACCGGCGAGGTGCGCTCGAACCCGTCCTGCGCCAGGTTCTGGCGCGGGAACTCGCCCTGCCAGGTATTGGCCATATGCATGCCGGCGGGGGTGAATTCGTTGCCCCAGGCGAATTCGGCGCCGTCGAGCCCGCCGCGGGCGGCGAATTCCCACTCGGCCTCGGTCAGGAGGTCCTTGCCGGCCCAGCGCGCATAGGCGAGCGCATCGCCGTAGGCGATGTGCACCACCGGATAATTGTCGAGCCCATTGATGTTGCTTTTCGGGCCATAGGGATGGCGCCAGTCGGCTCCCTTCAGAAAAATCCACCACTGGCTCCAATCGCGCAGATCGACCGGGTGCGCGGGAGGTGTGAACACCAGCGAGCCGGCATAAATCATGTGCGGCAATGCGCCTGGATAATCCTCGGGGTCGGGTGGGATTTCGGCAAAGGTGACGTGGCCGGTCGCCCGGGCAAATTCCTTGAATTGCCGGTTGGTAACGGGATGCCGGTCGATCCGGAACGCATCGACGCTGACCTGATGGGCCGGCGCTTCTTCCGGGTAATGCTTGTCCGATCCCATGCGGAACGTGCCGCCTGGCACCAGGATCATGTCGTCGGCATCCATCGCCATCGTCTCGGCGTCCCTGACCTTGTGCGAGCGAAGCAAGGTGCGGTGTCCAGGCCAAAGCAATCCTGAGCCCGCCGATCGAATCAAGTCAATCGAGTGCCGCTGGGACGCGAACCCGGGTGCCGAGCGCCGCCCCGGCATGCAATGCTGAGCGCATGGTTCGCACCGCCTATCTCGCCGCCGAAGGGTATATCGACGAGCTTGCCGCGGAATTGGGGGTGGTCGAGCGCGCACATCACCGCCTCCTGACCGCGGAGGGAGCGCCGCGGCCGGCCGCATGGGCGGCCAATGTGTGGCTCGAACCGCGGGAGATCGTGATCAAGTCGATTTCCGACGCGGTGGCAAAATTGCGCGCCGTCCAGCGCAATTGGGCGGTTTATGCGCCGGTTCTGCACCGGCGTGCGATGCTGATCCAGGAACAATTGCCGAAGGTTTCGGCCAGGCCCTTGGTTTTCGGGACCCCGGCGCCGACGGCGCCGCTCGGGTCGTGGACCTTGCTCGATGCCGGCACGATGCTGGCGTCGCCACATTGCTCGAGCCCGTTTCCGCACGGTGAGGTTCGCTTTGTCGAGGACCATGCCGGGCCGCCAAGCCGCGCCTATCTGAAATTGTGGGAGGCGCTGACCTTGATCGGCCGGCGGCCGGGAGGCGGCGAGATTTGCCTCGATCTCGGCAGCAGCCCCGGCGGCTGGAGCTGGGCGTTGCAGCAGATGGAGGCGCGGGTGATCAGTGTCGACAAGGCGCCGCTCGCCGCCCGGGTCGCGCGTCTGCCGGGCATCGAGCACCGGCTCGACAGCGCCTTTGCCCTCGATCCGCACGCGGTCGGTCCGGTCGACTGGCTGTTTTCGGATGTCGTGTGCTATCCGGCGCGGCTGCTGGCATTGGTCGAGCGCTGGTTCGGGGCCGGCATCTGCCGGAAGTTTGTCTGCACAATCAAATTCCAGGGCGAGACCGATCACCAGATCGCCCGGCGCTTTGCCGCCATCCCGGGCTCGCAATTGCGCCACCTGTTTCACAATAAGCACGAGTTGACCTGGAGCAAGATCGGCTAGGATGCGGAAGCTTCGAAAAGGGGGGACGGGATGGAGCTGGGGTTGCGCGGAAAGAAGGCGCTGGTGACCGGCGCTTCGAAGGGGATCGGGCGGGCCTGCGCCGACGTATTGGCCGAGGAGGGGTGCGACGTCGTGCTGGTGTCGCGCACCGCGGCCGATCTCGAAGCGGCGCGGGCGGGGATCGTCGCCAAGCACAATGTCGCGGTGCGGGTGTTTCCGCTCGACCTCTCCGACAGCCGCAATGTCGACAAGCTCGCTGCGGAATGCGCGGACACCGAAATCCTGGTCAACAACGCCGGCGCCATTCCGGGCGGAAATATCGACGCGATCGACGAAGTACACTGGCGCGAGGCCTGGGATTTGAAGGTGTTCGGCTATATCAACATGACCCGGCGCTTTTATGCGCTGATGCGCGGGCGCAAGCAGGGGGTCATCGTCAACATCCTCGGCGCCGCCGGTGAGAACCCCGACTTCGACTACATCGCGGGATCGTCGGGCAATGCCTCGCTGATGGCGTTCACCCGGGGATGGGTGGGACCGCGCCGCGCGACGGGCTGCGCGTTCTCGGCATCAACCCCGGGCCGGTCATGACCGAGCGTCTGATCACGCTGATGCGCACCCGCGCCCAGGACCGTTTTGGCGATGCCGAGCGCTGGGCCGAGTTGATGAAACCGCTGGCCTTTGGCCGGGCCGCCAAGCCCGAGGAGATCGGCTGGATGGCCGCCTTTCTCGCCTCCGACCGCTCGGCCTACACCACTGGCTCGATCATCACCATCGACGGCGGCGGCTCCAGCCGCCGGAGTGCGCTGTAGGCGACGACTGCCGCCACCATCCTGCGAGAGACAAGCGATGCCGTTCACCAACACAAGCGCGGCGGCTTACGGGCTTCTGGCCATGCATGCGATGGACATGTACCGCGCGCAGCTACACTCGCTGACGCCGGCTCCGGCGGCGGGGCTGACGGCGGCCGGGTGGCAGGTCGTCGCCTATGTCACCGGCACGGACACGGTATTGCGCCGGGGCGTGGCTGGGCCGATGCAAATGGCCGTGACGACGATCTGTTATGGATTTGCGGCGAGGAATGCCGCCGGCGAGTTGGCTGTCGTTATCCGCGGCACGGATGGGTTCGTCGAATGGATCGAGGATGCGGAATTCGTCCCAATCCCCTACAGGCCGGCGATTGCGCTGCCGGCGGGAACTCCCCCGATAACGGTCGAGCAGGGTTTCTGGGGAGTTTACGCGAGCCTGCGGCTGATCGACCCGACTGGGGCCGCGCTCGGCGCCCTCGCTCCGGCGGTAGTCGCATTGGCTGGTGCGGTCGGCCCGGTGACGGTTGTCGGGCACAGCCTCGGTTCGGCGTTGGCCACCTATCTGACCCTCGATCTGGCCCGCGCGGGGCTTGGCGCGCGGGTGTCGGCCTGCCTGTTCGCGTCGCCGCACCCCGGCGATCAGGCGTTCGTCACCTTGTTCGACCAGACGATCGCCGACTATCGCCTGTTCAACTACATTCTGGACATCGTCCCGCGCGTGCCGCCGGGCCTCGGCTATGCCGCGCTTCCGCGACGGACCGTGATCCGGCCGTCGACCGCCGAGGCGGCGATCCGTTTCGACATCGGCTGCAACCACCACGTCATCTGTTATTGCGCGATGCTCGATTACGAGGAAACGATTGCGGCGACGACCCCGGTCCCGCTAGGCGAGGAGGGCAGCGCGGCCTGTATCCTCGGCCCGGAAACCGGCGAAAGCACCATCGCGAAGGAGATCGTCGGTTTCCTCGCCGGGGTGGTGCCGGTCTAGCGAGTGATAATTTTAGATTGAGACGTGGGGGAGATGAGTCGTAGTTTGAGCATTGTGCGCGCCTTGCTCGTGTTGCTGTTGATATGCGGCTGCACCACGCAACTCGCGCCGGCCTACGATCAAGCCGTGTCGGACCGTCTGGTTTCGGCGAATGAAGATATTCAGGCGTTATTTGTCGCTGTCGGGACTTCCGCGACAAAGGACACGTACCCGATGCGGGCATCCGCCTACAATCACATTGTGGCGGAGTTGAAGGCGGTTGAGCTGCAGATTAAAACGCGCCCAATTCCCAACTCCGACGTGCTGCAGCAGGCGAACACGCTGCTAATGAAAATTGGCGTCGGCGGCATCAGCAACGACCCAAATTTTTCGAACTATCCGAGCGCCCGATCGGTCGCCGATCTGGTGCAAACTATCCAACATATGCAGATCAGCGACCAAACGACTGGTCTACCGCCAAATCTGCTGTCTGCCTACGAAAACCAAGCTAATATATATCTAACTCAAGCGATTACTTATGAGAACTTCCTGAAGCGGTAGGAGATGACGGATGGAACCGATCGATCTGGGGACACTGGTGACGCAGATACAAACCGCGGCGACGGCCGCGATCGGCAAGGACGTCACGGCCTTGAGCGGCTTTTCCAATCAACAACTGACAGCGATAGCGCAACAGGCGGTGTTCGTCTCCGCGGGGATCGCGGACGGATCGATCACGGGCGACACGCGCGGGTTTTTCCTCGATAGCCTCAAGGAGATGGTCCGAAGCTTTGTGAATACGCTGGCGGGCCTCGTTACCGTGGTGATCGAGCAGACATGGAATGCCATTGTCGGGGTAATTTGGGATGCCATCGGCAAGGCCGCCGGGTTGGCTCTGAAAGTGTAGCAACCGGCTCAGTCACATCGAGCTTATCCCGCCTTCAGCATTCGCGCGGCATCGACCGCGGCGTAGGTCAGGATGCCGTCGGCGCCGGCGCGTTTGAAGGCGATCAGGCTTTCCATGATCGCGCGGTCGCCGTCGAGCCAACCATTCAGCGCCGCGGCATGCAGCATCGCGTATTCGCCCGACACCTGATAGGCGTAGGTCGGCACGCGGAACGCCTCTTTGACCCGGCGCACCACATCGAGATAGGGCATGCCAGGCTTCACCATGACCATGTCGGCGCCTTCTTGAATGTCGAGCGCCACCTCGCGCAAGGCCTCGTCGCCATTGGCCGGATCCATCTGGTAGGTGCGCTTGTCGGCGCTGCCGAGCGCGGTCTTCGAGCCGATCGCGTCGCGGAACGGACCATAAAACGCCGAGGCGTATTTGGCCGCATAGGACATGATGCGGACATGGGCGAACCCGGCTTCGTCGAGCGCCGAGCGCACCGCGCCGACCCGGCCGTCCATCATGTCGGAGGGGGCGATGATGTCGCAGCCGGCCTCGGCCTGCACCACTGCCTGCCGCTGCAGAATCGTGACGGTCTCGTCGTTCTCGACATAGCCATCGCGGATCACCCCGTCATGGCCGTGCGAGGTGAACGGGTCGAGCGCCACGTCGCACAACACGCCGAGATCGGGCAGGGCATGCTTTAGTGCGGTCACCGCGCCACAGACCAGATTGCCGGGGTTCAGCGCCTCGCTGCCTTCTTCATCCTTGAGCAAGGGGGGCACCGCGGGGAATACCGCGATCGTCGGAATGCCGAGTGCGGCCGCCTCGCCGGCCGCGTCGACCAATGCCGAGATCGGCAATCGGAAGACGCCGGGCATCGACGCGATCGGCTGCTTACGGCCCTCGTCGTGAACGAAAACCGGCCAGATCAGATCGCCTGATGTCAGCACATTTTCGGCGACGAGCTTGCGCGACCAGGCGTCGCGGCGGTTGCGCCGCAGCCGGAGGCGAGGGTAGGGGGCTAGCGGCGGCAGAAACTCGGTCACGGGTCACCCCCCCAGAAGGAAAAAGGCCGACGATACGGGCAAAATAGGTCTACCCACGGTCCGCCGCAACGCACGGCCTTCAGTAGAGCGGGTACTGGTGGCGGATGAAGCTGCTGAACCGGGCGATAGAAACAGCGCAGCGGCTGGGCAAAGATCCCGGTGCATCGCCATTGTGCGTGCTTCGAGACGCGCTCCGGCTTCGCCGAAGCGCTCCTCAGAGCCTGTGAATTTATTGTGGTGTCGCCGGGGATGTTCGTGATTCGATGCGGCGGGGAATGTCGATCGGGGGGGCAATGTCGGATCGAGAGCTGTTTGAGGATCTGCCGGAGCAGGCCGCGCCGCCGCCGTTGCGGGGAGCGCCGCGTCTGTTGA
This sequence comes from uncultured Alphaproteobacteria bacterium, assembly GCA_963785565.1. Lineage (GTDB taxonomy): Bacteria > Pseudomonadota > Alphaproteobacteria > ATCC43930 > CGMCC-115725 > AP-15. The sequence goes on from CAWAVV010000018.1 coordinate 43,278, forward strand.
CGGCCGAGCGGCGACAGGTGGCGCTGCGCGCGGTCGATCTCGACGGTCTTGTGGCGGAGGACGATCAAGTCCGCGACGTGTGGGGGTTTGTCGAGGGTCTCGACCTGAGCCCGCTTTACGCCGCGATTGCGGCGTGCGAAGGCGAGCCGGGGCATCCGGCGATCGACCCCAAGATCCTGATGGCGGTATGGCTCTACGCGACGCTGCGCGGGGTCGGCAGCGCGCGGGCGGTGGAGCGGTTGTGTGAGCGCGAGATCGGCTTTCAATGGCTGTGCGGCGGGGTCAGCGTCAACTATCACACGCTGTCGGACTTTCGCATCGAGAATGGCAATCTGCTGGACCGGCTGTTGAGCGAGAGCGTGGCGGCGCTGTGTGCCGAGGGACTGGTGAGCCTCGAGCGGTTGTCGCTCGATGGTGTGCGGGTCCGGGCCAACGCCGGCGCCAGTTCGTTTCGCCGCCGGCCGGCGCTGGAGGCCTGCCGCAAACCGGCCGAGCGACTGGTGCGCCATCTCAAGCGCGAGTTGCGGGAGGATCCGGCTGCCGGCGAACGGCGGCGGCAGGCAGCACAGATGCGCGCCGCGGCTGATCGCCTGGAACGGATCAAGGCCGCCTTGCGCGCGGTGGGCTCGCGCGAAAACGAACGGCGCCGCCGCGCCCGCGGCCATGCCGAGGAGGTCGAGCAGCGCGCGCCAGCGCGCGCCTCGACCACCGATCCCGAGGCGCGGGTGATGAAGATGCCGGATGGCGGCTTCCGGCCGGCCTATAACGGCCAGCTGATCGGCGATCCGCTCAGCAATGTGATCGTCGGCGTCGATATCGACCGAAGCGGCTCCGACCATGGCTGGATCGCCCCGATGCTGCGACAGGTGCAGCGCCGCTACGGCACAGCGCCCGGTCAGTTGCTGGTCGATGGCGGCTTTGCGCGCGCCGCCGACATCGAGTGGGCGGCGTGCCCAGAGAACGGGGCGACGGCGGTGCTCATGGCGCCGACCAAAACCAAGCACGGAACCGACCCTTACAAGCCACGCGATGGCGACGGCCCCGGCGTGGCGGCCTGGCGGGCGCGCATGGCCAGCGCCGCCGGCCAAGCTTGCTACCGGCTGCGCAGCCTGCACGAGCGCATCAATGCCGACCTGCGGCGGCGGGGGCTGGCCCGCCTCACCGTGCGCGGCAAGGCAAAAGCCCAAAACATCCTGTTGTGGCATGCGCTGGCGCACAACCTGACGCGTGGCCTCAGCCTGCGCCGCGCGGCAGCGGCGTGAGGGCAATCTGCCCGCTCCCATCGGCAACGTCTTGCGTGTCGATGAGCAAACTTCCGGTTGCATCCCTTACGCCGACCACGCTCCCCTATTCCGCCTCGGAGCCGATAAATTCACAAGCTCTCAGCATGACGGTATGCTTTTGATGGCATTGAGAAAGAACGTCATCCTGAGGAGCCTGCCCACGGGTCCGCGCGTCGCGCGGCCTGAGGACAGGCTCCGCGGGCATCTCGAAGGACGCACGGCATCAATCCATTCTCTTCGACGATAGAAGCCCAGCCTCGCAGCGCATCCCATCGTCAGGCGCATTCCGCAATGACCGGATCTCGGGCATGCTGGGGCGATGACGAACTATCGACGCGGCCGGATCGTCGCATCGGATGGAGTGAGATGGACAATTCCAAGAAGACGAGTTTCGACGACCGGCTGAACGCCGCCGCCAACGCGAGGAAGGCGCAGCTTGAGAAGTTTCGCGCGAGATCCCGGGCAAACGATCCCGCATCCGCCGCCCGACAGGCCGCCCGACAGGCTGTCGGCATCGCTCGCGATGCGCGCACGGCCGAGCGCAACGCCGCCCGGCTGGCCGGCATCGCCCGAGAGGCCGATGAGAAGGCCGCCCGCGATGCAACCGCGGCAGCCGAGCAGGCGTCCCGCGATGTTGCGGCGGAAGCTGAGCAGGCCGCCCGCGAGGCCGAAATCGTCAGGCAGGCGGTCGATAACATCACGTTGGAAGCCGAACGCAAGGCGGCCCGAGATGCCCGCTATGCCGCCCGCAAAGCCCGTCCGCGAAAATGATGGCGCGCCCTCGGAGCAAGTGCGCGCTCCGACCCGCGATGCGGCACCAATGTCCTGGGCCGAAGGCGCAGAGGAAACCCGGTTTACGCGTATGCCCCTTTACAAAAGCCGCATAACCGGTCTTATGGAAGATCAGTGACGACCGTATGATACAGTATCGCTGCGACTCTGACAAATATCCGGAGAGCCGGAATCATGAGCGCTACAAAGCCAATTATGTACGCAAGCGTTGTAATCCATCGAACGGCGACACGTTTTCTATCAAGCAATTCGTAGTAAATATGCATTTTGTACCTGAACAGATTTGCTCCTCTGCGCCGTACTTCTTCGAGGCTCTGGGCAGATGGTCGCCGCTCGTACCATTCCTCTAATTCTCTCACCCATCTCTTTGTGATCTTATCACCGTTGGCTAGCGCCTGTTCCACCAAGACCACGCCACGCTCACTGAGGGAGCTTTCTTCACCTGCAATGTACTCTTCGGGTGACGCATACTTCTTTACCTGTAGCGGGCAACACGTCGTAAAGAGGCACGATCCCAGTGCTATGAAACACAGCCCAAAATAAATAAACAGAAGGCGTGGCTCTACAGCCGCGAGTGCGTTGCGAACATCAAGTGGCGGGGAAAGTCGGATATATATTTGCAGGTAATCGTTAAATATAATCAGATAACCAATAATCGGGATGAGAATGGTCAACTTCGCTGTAGTCGAATTTCCAATCGGCCGGAGATGATGCCACAAAATCGCTCTGCGCCACAAACTTGGCGTTGTCCAGACCATGCCGTCTGCGACTGGGGCGGTCGTGTCGCTGCTCATGTGGCGCGCGTTGCGCGGCGAATGGTGGATATGCCGACGCCGTAGCTCTGAGCGAGTTCGTTCAGCAGTCTTGCGCGTCCAGCGGCGGTTGTCAAAGCCGCATAAACTCAATCTTCGGGGGCGGCGATGGGCAACCGGTATTTCGAGCCATCGCGAACCAACTTGGACGCATCCGTAAGGTCGTCCATCTGCTCGGCTATCGGCTCAACAAGATATTCCCGACCGTTTTCTGTGACCTCCACATCAGCACCGTTCGCTTCCTTCATGCGATAGTGGCCCATGTCATGCTGAATGTATCTGCCGGGCGTCTGGTGCAAAAGGTCTAAGATCATTGTTGTGTTGAGCATCATCGCGCATTTCCTTCAAAGTGGTTTGCACGTCACTTTAGGGGCAACCCTTCCGACGCCATACACTTGTTGAACTCATAGAGCGGTTCCGTGTCCCCGGCTACTTCTGTCGCATTATTTTGTACGGTGCCGGTCGCGAGGTTGTAAAATGCATCGAATTTTTTAAAAAATCCCTCGTTGGTCGTCACGTCCATTTGATTATGTGCCGGGAATCGATGCACGAACTCGACGCAATGTTTCACTGCGCTGACAACCCGTGCCGGTTCTGGCGGCGGATTCTGTTGTTGAGCCATACCGGGCGACGCTAGTGGTATGACGCGATCGCTTGGTACCCGCGATTGACCTTTTCGATGATGCGATCGGGATCGGCGGTCCACACGAAGGGTTTGGGTTTTTGGTTGTGCTCGACGAGATAGCGGTTGATCGCCGCCTGCAGGTCGACGAGCGAGTGGAAGACCCCGCGCTGCAAGCGCCGGCGGGTCAGGATGGCAAAAAAGCTCTCGACCGCATTGGCCCAGGAACACGAGGTCGGCGTGAAGTGAAAGGTCCAGCGCGGATGGCGAGCAAGCCAAGCAAGCACCTTGGGGTGCTTGTGGGCGGCATAGTTGTCGAGAACGGCGTGGATCAATTGGCCGGCCGGCACGACCGCCTCAATCCGGTTCAGAAACCGGATGAATTCCTGGTGGCGATGGCGCTGCATGCATTGCCCGATCACGGTGCCGTCGAGCACATTGAGCGCCGCGAACAAAGTGGTTGTGCCGTTGCGGATATAATCGTGGGTCATCGTCCCGGCGCGCCCGCGCTTGATCGGCAACCCCGGCTGGGTACGGTCGAGCGCCTGGATCTGGCTCTTCTCGTCAACCGAGAGCACCAAGCTGTGCGCCGGCGGGTCGACGTAAAGCCCGACCACATCGCGCAATTTGGCGGCAAAGGCGGGATCCTGCGACAGCTTGAAGCGCCGTACCCGGTGTGGCTGCAGACCGTGCGCTGTCCAGATCCGCTGCACCGAGCGCAGCGAGATGCCGTTCGCCGCGGCCATCGCCCGCCCGGTCCAGTGGGTGGCCTCGCCTGGCGGCTCGGCCAAGGTCAACTCAACCACCCGGTCGATCACCGCCGGCGGCAATGGCGGCAGCCCAGGCTTTCGGGTCTTGTCGCGCAGCAGCCCGGCCACACCTTCGCGCATGAACCGCTCTTGCCAGCGCCACACACACGGCTTCGAGACCCCGGCGCGGCGCATGATTTCGGCGGTGCCGCAGCCTTCCGCGGTCGCCAACATAATCCGCGCCCGCCAGACATGCTTCTGTGGGCTATTGCGATCCGCCACCACCGCGGCCAAGCGCTCGCGGTCGCCGGCACTCACGTCAATGCTGATCCCTTCGCGCATTCGGCATGATTGCACACCGCCGATCTTTATGGAATCCTGTGATTGCGTCATACCACTAGACAAGCGAGCGCCACGCCGAGGGCGACACTAGATTTTTTCCGCATGACAGTCTCCCGCGCTTTTGCAACCCTATATCTTGTGTCTCTGTGCCCGTCAACTCCCTCGATCAAAGCCGCATAAACTCCATTATGCAGCATGTTTTTAAATCATCATGAAGTCATAGTTGTCATCG